>NZ_JAEPWN010000005.1 GCF_016654005.1 Brevundimonas nasdae
GCTCGTCCGTCAGCCAATACAGGTCACTCATGATCCAGACTCCTCAGGAGCCTGAATCAGATCGCGCGCCTCACATCAATGGGTCCTGAGCCTAGAGACCCCACTTATGATGGTGACGTGGCTATAATAATAGAGCTGATGGCCCATACTCATGGGAAGGCACTAGAATCGCAGAATGTCACCATATTTCATGGTGGCCGTGTCATTTCTGAGTGGAATATTCCCGATAAATGGTACCGCTTAAAAGGCCTTTTGATACCCTTCAGTGCATTGTCTACGGACGAACACATCGAACTGGATATCGAGATTCCAGACGCTGAGAGCCCCAAAAAATTTGGAGGCAGTGATGATGACCGAAAACTTGGCATCGGCATTAACCGAATTTGGGTTGGAAATATAAATGACCCGGCCAATGTATCATCGACGCTCAACATTATCGGATCTCGTTATGTTGGCACGGAATCAAGAAAAACCTGGGATCACAAACATCTGACTGGATTTTGGAAAAGCTACATCACGGGCCCAAAGGTACTTGACGTGGGATTTTCAAGCTACGGAGATCCTCGCGTAGTGCCCATCATGGAAGATGCTATTGGCGTCGACATTGACTATCCGGGATACGACGGAAAATATTTACCTTTTGGGGACTGCAGTCAGGACGCCGTTTACTCCAGTCACTGCCTTGAGCATATTCCAGACCACCTTGGCATCATTCAAGACTGGCACCGGGTCACCAAGGTTGGGGGCCACATCATTATCGCCGTCCCCAGTCGCGATCTTTTCGAACGTCGCCGCCGCCCCCCATCTTCCTGGAACACGGAACACCTTCGCATGTACACATGCGCCTCCTTGCTGGCGGAAATAGAAGCCGCCTTAGCCCCTAACACGTTCAAGATTCGACACCTTTCCGAAAATGACGATCTGTTCGACTACAATCTCAACCCCACAATGCCGCCGTACGGAAATTACGAAATAACGGCGGTCATAGAAAAAATAGAAGCGCCAGAGTGGCGCTTGGTCGAGTGACCAGATACGGACCGGCCTCAATAATAGGACCCGTACGCAAGTGGCGTCATACGGTTGCCGCCCATTGCTCTATCTAAAATCTGAGGGGCCTTGGTGGGCATTTGGACAAAAACACGCAATACGCTCGAACGGTGCCCTGCGCCGCGCTGGCTAGAACGAGCAAAAATCCAATGGAGCCGCCACGCCATAACGGCTAGCAGGCGAACCAGCCATGCTCATGGTTCTCGTCGGCTCTTTATAGACATTTCGGTCATTGCCAAGAACGATGCCGGCACCGGCATTCAGCGCGTGGTGCGCGGCATAGCCTTGCGAGAAGAACAGCTTCGCCATGCAGGGTGGGATGTCTGGTTTGTATGCGCGACCCGCAAACGCCCATACCATCGCATCAACTGGCCGCACTCGGACAATATCGACCTCACCCCGATCCAAGGTCAGATCGGAGACGTGTTTCTTGGACTGGATTACGCTCTCGACACGGTACGCTTCCAGGAGCGCCAGTTGCGACACCTCGCGCAGAAAGGCGTGCTTCAATGGTACCTCGTTCACGATCTCCTGCCTCTGCAAAGACCCGATTGGTTCCCGCCAAGCGCCAGCTTACGATTTCATAAATGGCTGCGCGTGCTGGCCTCCGTCAGCGATGGATATTTCTGTAACTCCAATCAAACCGAATCCGACCTGAAGCACAGCCTTAGCGAACTCTTTGGTGTAAAGGATGGCTACGTTTCGCACGTCTTGCCCATGGGCACCGACATAAAGAACAGCCTTCACACCACAGGTCTGCCAGATGGTTTTGAATCGTGGTTAGAACGACTGGACGGCCCGATGGTTTTGACTGTCGGCACCCTTGAGCCGCGCAAGGGCCATAATGAGCTTCTCGACGCGTTTGCTGAAATATGGTCGCGCAACGGCAGCACCAAACTTGTTCTCGTCGGTCGAGAAGGATGGAGCGTCGAAGGCTTGATGGCGCGCATTCGATCGCACCCAGAGCTTGGTCACAGGCTGTTCTATTTCGACAAGGCAAGCGACGAAGCTCTCATGCGATTGTACGAGGCCTGTGATGGCGTCATCATCCCATCGCTTGCTGAAGGTTACGGCCTGCCTCTCATAGAGGCCCTAGGATATGGAAAGCCTGTTCTAGCTCGCGATATTGAGGTGTTTCGAGTGCATGAGAACGCAGGCGTGCGTTATTTCCCAGCCTATTCGTCACCACAGACTTTCGCCGATCGCATTTTGAGTTGGATGGATGAGGCCGCAGTCGGAACCGCTGATGTCACTGGCGTCCAACCCATAACCTGGGAAGACAGCGTCACGACTCTTCTAGAGGTTCTAAAGTCTCACGGTTTTGAGGCAAAACCGCTCCGAGGTAAGTGACAGCGGCACCTGCGAACCTGACTTTACCTTGAAAATGCGGCCTAGAGGACGCAATCCGCGCCACCGCGGGACCGCCATCCGGCCACGCGGCAGATTGAGTGACCGAATACAAACCCGGACGGTCAATGGCCTTGGTGAACACTTGATCTCCCCACTGGAACACAAGTTCAACGAAACCACCTTCCGGATCGACCTCGATAAGCCAATCAATAGACCAAAGCCCTGCCAGCACCTGCATTCCAGGCTCTTCGGCGACAGACTTTGCGCGCCCCGTAACGTCGAGCCAAGCGGGCCCGCTCAAGATCGGATGCTTCGCCGCAGCGAACAGATCAGAACTCCAAAATGCCCTGGCGCCCACGAAAAGGGGGTTCCGGTAAATGCCTAATGCAGGGTCACCTGACCGCAATTCCCCGAGATCATCGGGGCGTTTCAAGGAGCCCAGTCCATCGATTTCGATAACACTAACTTCGGAATCGATTAGATGCATGCGTCGCGCTGCAACAGCAGCGACAAAAGCGCTCGAGAACCAGCGCGTCCCTTCGACATCCGGCAAGACCCGAGCGGCAAATCGCTCACTCAGTTGCGCAACATCAAGCCCCCCAAGGTCGGCAGCCTTGAAGTCGGGCCCAAGCACAACCACGTCCACAGCCTCATCAGCGCCAGTCTCTGGCGGTCCGCAGAGAAGCCAATCGGGCTGCCCTAGCAGAAGTGACTCTGCTGAATCACGATCATGGACACGCCACCCCCTCAATACCGCTTGCGCGACAATCTGATTGCCCCAATTCCAGGCTGCAAGTGAAGGCCCGGCATTCAAAGCGAACTGCATTATTACGCCGCCCTGAGCCAAGAATAGATTTCAATAGCTTCTTCTATATCATTGAAACTCTTCACCTTGCCTGACTCAATAATCAAGGCGCAGTCACAATGTTGAGCGATCAAATTCATATCGTGCGACGCCATCAGATAGGCACGCCCGGCACGATGCTGAAAAAGCTCCTCTTCACATTTTCTTTGAAAACGAGCATCGCCCACAGCAACAAGTTCATCGATAAGATAGCAGTCAAACTCGATGGCTAATGAAAGGCCAAAAGCCAAACGAGCGCGCATCCCTGAAGAATAATGCTTCACGGGTCTTTTCAGCGCCTCACCCAATTCAGCGAACTGATCGACTCTTAAAAGAATGTCCTGGTAGTTTCGATTGTAGAGCCTCGACAAAAACCGGATATTATCCAGACCAGAAAGACTTCCCTGAAACCCGCCGCCGAAACCGATGGGCCAGGAAGAAGTCATGCGCCAATCAATAGCGCCAGCGGTGGGCTTTAGAATTCCGCCAAGCATCTTGATAAGGGTCGATTTCCCCTGGCCATTACGGCCAAGTATCGCCAATCTTCCATCGCGCGCGACGTCAAACGACAACCCTCGAAAAAGAGGCGCCGACGCGGACGTATAGATTTTGCTTAGCTCCCTGACACGGAGCCCGATTCCATCGTCCATTAGAACTGCTTGTGTTCCCTAATGCCCGCGTAAACCAACCAGCCCAGACTATAGACCAACAGGCTCGAAAGCAGCACGCTGAATATCCCGAACCAACGCCGCGGCAATGTAGGCTGATCCGCCAGATTAGGATTCACAATCCGCTCTAAATAGAGATTTTGGCGGCGCGCCTCGTTGCGTGCTGTAATTACGGCGGCCGTGGATTGTGCTAGGCGCTTGTCAGCAATCTCCTGCTCGACGAGAAGCTGCTGATAACCGGCGACGGAAGACGCCAACGAACCTGCCGCGCCCGCCATTCTCGCCCGCTCTGCGGTCAACTGGCGCTCAAGCGCCGTAATGCGGCCATTCAGGCTGGCGAGCTGAGGGCTTTGAGGCGCGCCCGCCTGCAGTTGGTCGCGTTCGGCCTTCAAACGGGCGATCGCCACCAGCAGATCCGACGAGACAGCAGAGCTTTCACGCGCAGAAAGCTCCGGATCGACATAACCTTGAGTATTGCGGAAAGCCGTCAGACGCTGGCGCACCAGAACCAGATCCGCCCGCGCCTCTTCTTCAGCACGCTCCGCCCCCTGGACCGCATCTCTAGCCGCCCGTTCATTCAGGCGGTTCACCAGAGCCTCCCCCCCGGACAGGAGGGCGTTTGCTATTGCCTGTGCATCCTCCCCTCGGAAAGCCTTAACGCGCAGCGTGCTGATACCTGTGCGGCCTTCATAACCGACCGTCACGAAGCGCTTATAGCCTTTATAAAGCCCCTCCGAACTGTCATCTTCACCGAAGCGCGGATAACGCACGAAGAAGTCTGCGCCAGGTCGCCCAATCTTGCCCCGCACATCAACGGCCTCCTGAGCATAGGCAAGCCCGTCGCGCGAAGTGACGTATTCATGCACGGCGAAAGAATCGTTCATCGCGCTCTGAATCCCCACGCCCTGAAGGGCCATGCCGAGATTCGAGGGTTGCTGCTGATTAGGGCTGCGAACGACGAAACGCGCCTCAGAGACGTAAAGCGGCGAAGCGATGACTAGATAATAGATCATCGCCAATGCAGTGGGCAGCGCAACTACCAGGAGAAATCCTAGAGGCAGCCGTTTCAACCACAGATGTTCGGCAGATCTGTCAGATCCCTCATTCTTGAGAGCGCCCAGATACTTAAACTGCGTTTCATTCATATCAGCACAGACCAGGAATCTTTGACCGAAACACCAAGCACATTATTCGACCTCGATGCGATCTAATGAAGAATATATGATCAACAGGCCTATGATATTCATGATTGCACCGACCACGAGTGCATAACCAAGATCATAATGCGTCTCAACGAACTCACCGAAGATCGCACCACGAATAGCCTCTGTCCCATGAACAAAAGGAATATACATCATCACCTTCTGAGCCGATGGCGGCAGCCACGCCACCATAAAGAACGCTCCAGAAACCGGCATCAACAAATAACTGACCAATCCAACAACGCGTTCTATGATCTCATACCTCATCACCAATCCAGTCATTATGAGACCCAGGCCTGTAGAGCAGAATGCAATCACGCCCCAACCTGCATAAAGTAACGGGTAGTTTTCAGGTGGCTGAACCTGCTGGATCAGACCGAGAAACGCATAAAGAATGACGAATGCCAGCGTACCGCCGGCGATCTCCAGCAGAATTCGCGTCGCCAATATATGAGTCGGCGTTACGAACCGATGATATAGAAGACCGACATTGGACTGAACGGCAGGGGTAAGCAGACTTATAAGGTGCCTCATAAGGATGAGGCACATATAGCCGGTCATGACGAACGGCGCGAGACGAAGGCCGTGCTCACTAGCAAACGTCGGCTTAACGAGACTCCACAGCGCAATGACGCCGCCGCAGAACAGCATTGGCTCGCCAACCAGCCATAAAAAGCCGATCCCCTCGCGACCAAACCGCGTGGTCATCTCGCGCATCAGAAGCGCGCCGATAACTCGACTATGCTGCCGAAATTCCGCGACGACCATCGACATCCTTCGAAATGCGAGAAACGACGCGCACTTCCAACCCGTTCAGGTCCTGGCCGCGACGATTTAGCATGACGTATGGCGCGGAACTGGCCTCAAGAAAACAATCTTCTCGCGGCCTCGCAACGCGCCACCTTCATAAACTCACAAATTCAACAGCGCCGGATCCCCTCCCTGCGCCGCGATATTCACGCTGATCGCCTTCTCGGCCGCGTAACGGATCAGGCTGTTGGGGCCGCCGGCCTTGGGGCCAGTGCCTGACAGGCCTTCGCCGCCGAAGGGTTGGACGCCGACGACGGCGCCGGTGATGGAGCGGTTGACGTAGACGTTGCCGGCGGGGACCAGGGAGACGACTTCATCGGCAAAAGCCTCGATGCGGCTGTGGACGCCCAGGGTCAGGCCGTAGCCGCGCGCGGCCAGCTTGCCCGCGACCGCCTTCAGGTCAGACGGGGCGTAGCGATAGAGGTGCAGGATCGGGCCGAACACCTCGCGCTCCAGGAAGTCGGGCGTTGGGATTTCGGCGATGGTCGGGGCGAACAGGTCGCCCTTTTCGGCGCCCAGCGGCAGGTTGGCGCGGGCGATGATTTTTGCTTCTTTCGACAGGCGTCTGACGTGGGCTTCCAGGGCGCGGCGCGACTCCGGGTCGATGACGGGGCCGATGTCGGTCTTGGGGTCGGCGGGGTCGGCGACGGTCTGGACGGCCAACGCCCCCTTCAGCCCCTCGATCAGGGCGTCGGCGGAATCCTTGGGCACATAGAGGACGCGCAGGGCCGAGCAGCGTTGCCCCGCAGAACCGAAGGCGGACAGGATGACGTCGTCGATCACCTGCTCCTTCAGCGCCGTGGTGTCGATGAACATGCCGTTCAAACCACCGGTCTCGGCGATGAAGGGGATGATGGCGCCGGGGCGCGCGGCGATGGAGCGGTTGATGGCCGCGGCCGTGTCGGTGCCGCCGGTGAAGGCGACCCCGTCGATGCCCGGATGCGTGACCAAGGCCGCGCCGACCGTCTCGCCACGACCGGGAACCAGAGCCAGCAGGTCGGGGTTCAGACCCGCCTTGTGATACAGACGCACGGCCTCGGCGGCGATCAAGGGCGTCTGTTCGGCAGGCTTGGCCAGCACGGCATTGCCGGCGGCAAGCGCAGCGGCGATCTGGCCGGTGAAGATGGCCAGCGGGAAGTTCCACGGCGAGATGCAGGCGAAGACGCCGCGCCCGTGCAGGATCAGTTGGTTGGTTTCGCCAGTCGGGCCTTTCAGCGTCTCGGGCGCGGAGAAGTCGCGTTCAGCCAACAGCGCATAGTAGCGGCAGAAGTCGGCGGCCTCGCGCACCTCGGCGACGCCGTCGTTCAGCGTCTTGCCCGCCTCGCGGCTGAGCAGGGCGACCAGACGGTCCATGTCCGCCTCCAGCGCGTCGGCCATGGCGCGCAGGATCACGGCGCGTTTGGCGCCGCCCTGACGGTCCCACTGAACCTGGGCGTTGGCGGCAGCTTCGACGGCGGCGCCGATGTCGGCCTCGGTCGCCTCCGACACATGACCCAGCACCTGCGTGCGGTCGAACGGATTGGTCACGTCCTGGGCGTTGATCCCGGCGCGCAACTTGCCGCCGATCAGGGGGCCGGAGGTCAGTTTTTCACGATCGACCAGCTGCAGCGCCTTGGCGTGGGCTTCGCGGTCGGCGGCCTGGGAATAGTCGCGGCCGAGGGAGTTCTGACGATCGCCGTACATATCTTGCGGAACCGGAATCTTGGGGTGACGGTCGGGCGCCTGCTCGACCAGGGAAATGGGATCAGCCGCAACGGCCGAGGCGGGAACACGCTCGTCCAGCAAGGCGTGGACGAAGGAGGAGTTGGCGCCGTTCTCCAGCAGGCGGCGCACCAGATAGGGCAGCAGTTCTTCATGCCCGCCGACGGGGGCGTAGGCGCGCACGATCACCGTCTCATCCGACCATTTCTCGATGGCGGCGTCGTACAGGGCCTCGCCCATGCCGTGCAGGCGCTGATGCTCGACGGTGACCCCGCGATCGCGCGCCATGCGGCGCACGGCGGCCAGGGTGTGGGCGTTGTGGCTGGCGAACTGGGAATAGATGTCGGGCGAGGCCTCGATCATGGCGCGCGCGCAGACCAGATAGTTCAGATCGGTCGCCGCCTTGGTGGTGAAGACCGGATAATCGGTGCGGCCGAAGACCTGGGCGCGCTTGATCTCCGTGTCCCAATAGGCGCCCTTGACCAGACGCACCATCAGGCGACGGTTTGAGCGGCGGGCCAGGTCGGCGACCCGCTGGATCGTCTCCAGACCCCGCTTCTGATAGGCCTGAACCGCCAGGCCCAGACCGGTCCAGCCGCCCAGCGACGGCTCGTGCGCCAGCCGATCCAGCAGCTTCAGCGACAGGGCCAGACGGTCCGCCTCTTCGGCGTCCATCGTGTAGTTGATGTCGTATTTGGCCGCGATCTGGGCCAGACGAAGGATGCGGGGATACAGGGTCGCCCAGATGTCGTCCTCGTGCGTCGCCTCATAGCGGGGCGACAGGGCCGACAGCTTCACCGACACGCCGTGGCCGTGTTCCGGCCCCTGCCCCTTTGACGTCCTGCCCACCGCCTCGATGGCGTCGGCGTAGATCTTTTCGTAGCGGTCGGCGTCGGCGACGGTGCGGGCGCCCTCGCCCAGCATGTCGAAGCTGCACAGCCAACCTTCCTTGTTCGAGCGTTTCAGCGCCGACTGGATGGTGCGCCCGACCACGAACTGCTCACCCATGATCTTGACGGCGGTGGCGACGGCCTGGCGGATGACCGGCTCGCCGATCCGGCCCGCGATCCACTTCAGGAAGCCCGACAGGTCAGTCTTGGCCTCATCATCCACATCGACCAGCTTGCCGGTCAGCATCAGACCCCAGGTCGAGGCGTTGACGAACAGACTGTCGGATTGGCCAAGGTGCGACGCCCAGTCGGCGGAACCGATCTTTTCCGCAATCAGACGGTCGCGCGTCTCTTCGTCCGGCACGCGCAGCAGGGCCTCGGCCAGGCACATAAGGGCCAGGCCTTCACGGGTGCCCAGCGAGAACTGCTGCAGGAAGCTTTCGACCACCCCCTGTTTCTTCTGACTGCGGCGGGCGTGCTCGACCAGGGCGACCGCCTCATCCACCACCGCAGCGCGCTCAGCGGAGTTCAGCGGAATCCGCGCCAGATTGGCGGCGACGGCCTCGCGCTCATTCTGAAACTTGCGCGCATCCAGACCGTCCCATGCGGCCAGGCTCGAAGGCGTGAAGGGGGCAGTAGTCATGGCGCGGCAAATCCTGTGGATTTAAGCCCTATATGCCGGAGTTCATTGAAGGTGCTTCGTATGATAGATCAACGAGCCGATGATCATTCGTATTCAGGGGCGATTTTCCGATGATTGAAATCGACGCCGTCGACCGCCGCATCCTGCGGGTGCTGCAAACCGACGCCCGCATCTCCAACGCCGAACTGGCCCGGCGCTGCAACCTGTCGCCCGCAGCCTGTTTCGAGCGGGTCAAACGCTTGCGCGAAAAGAAGATCATCACCGGCTATGCCGCCATGATCGACCCGGCCCAGGTCGGGCGCGACCTGTTGATCTTCGTCGAGGTTCTGCTGGACCGCACCACCGGCGACGTCTTCGACGCCTTCGCCGAGGCCGTCCGCACCCAGCCCGAGGTTCTGGAATGCCACATGGTCGCCGGTGGCTTCGACTATCTGATCAAGGCCCGCGTCGGCGACATGGACGCCTACCGCGCCTTCCTGGGCGATGTTCTGGTGCGGATGCCGGGGGTGCGCGAAACCCGAACCTATGCGGTTCTCGAAGAGGTGAAGTCGACGACCGTGCTGCCGATCTAGCATCCGTCTCGCCATCGTCATCCGAACCGGCTAGAAGTTCCGCTCTTGATTAACGGCTCAGGGTCCGCCCGCCTCAATGCGCATCGTTCTGGCCACCGACGCCTGGGAGCCCCAGGTCAACGGCGTCGTCCGCACCCTGACCCGCACCATCGCGGAATGCCGCGCCATGGGGCATGAGGTCGAGGTCATCGAGCCCAGCCTGTTCAAGACCATTCCCTGCCCCACCTATCCGGAAATTCGATTGGCGCTGGGCGCCGAGGAAGAGATTCGCGAAATGCTGCGCGCCTTCGAGCCCGAGGCCGTGCACATCGCCACCGAAGGCCCCATCGGCATCGCCACGCGTCGCATCTGCGTAGAGTGGAAGCTGCCGTTCACGACCAGCTATCACACCAAATTCCCGGAATATGTGTCGGCCCGTTTCCCGATCCCGGTGCAGGTCGGCTACGCCTATATGAAGTGGTTCCACAAACCGTCGGGCCGTCTGATGGTGGCGACCCCGACCCTGCGCGACGAACTGGTCGAGCACGGCTTCAAAAATGTCTCGCCCTGGTCGCGCGGCGTGGACACCGAGGTGTTCAATCCCGACCTGGAGCGCATCTATGACGAGATGGGCGGAAAAAACTGGCCCCGCCCCTTCTTCCTGAACGTCGGCCGCGTGGCGGTCGAGAAAAACATCGAATCCTTCCTCCAGCTGGACCTGCCCGGCACCAAGATCATCGTCGGCGACGGCCCCGCCCGCGCCGACCTGCAGGAGAAATATCCGGAGGCCAAATTCCTGGGGGCCAAGTTCGGCGACGACCTGGCCCGCTGCTTCCGGGATGCCGATGTCTTCGTCTTCCCCAGTTGGACCGACACCTTCGGCCTGGTGATTCTGGAGGCCATGGCCACCGGCACGCCGGTCGCCGCCTATCCGGCCCACGGCCCGATCGACATCATCCCCGGCTCCAACGCCGGCGCGATCGACAAGGATCTGAAGACCGCCTGCCTGGAATGCCTGAAGCTCGACCGCAAGGACGTGCGCGCCTACGCCGAGAAGTTCAGCTGGCGCGCGTCCGCCGAGCAGTTCGTCGAGAACCTGCAGCCCTATCCCGAGCCCGAGCGCGGTCGCTTCTGGCGCCGCCTGCGCCGCATCGCCCGCATCCGTAAGCGGGCGGCGGCCTAGAGCCCACAGAGATTCAGGCCGTCGAGGTCCCTCACTCCACCGTGACGGACTTGGCCAGGTTGCGGGGCTGGTCGACGTCGGTGCCTTTCTGGACGGCGGTGTAATAGGCCAGAAGCTGCATCGGCACGGCGTAGACCAGCGGCGCGATCAGGGGGTGGCAGTCGGGGGCGTCGATGCGGCGGATGCCGACGCCGTGCGGATCGGGCGCGTTCTCGGGCGTGATCATGATGACCGGGCCACCACGCGCTGCGATTTCCTGAAGGTTCGACGCGGTTTTGTCGAAGACATCGTCCAGGGGGGCCAGAGCGATGGTCGGGGTTTCTTCGTCAATCAGGGCGATGGGGCCGTGCTTCAGTTCGCCGGCGGCATAACCCTCGGCGTGGATGTAACTGATCTCCTTCAGCTTCAGCGCGCCTTCCATGGCCAGCGGGAACATGGGGCCACGGCCCAGGAACAGAACGTCGGTCGCCTTTGACAACTCCTGGGTCACCGCGCGGATGGTTTCGTCCATCCGCAGGGCTTCGGCGATCACGCGCGGGCTTTCGAACAGGGCCTTGACCAGTTCCGCCTCGGCAGCCGCATTGATCCGGCCGCGCGCGACGCCCGCGGCAACGGCCAAGGCCAGCAGGGCGGCGACCTGGGCGGTGAAGGCCTTGGTCGAAGCGACGCCGATCTCCGGCCCGGCGTGGGTCGGCCACAGCACCGACGCCTCGCGCGCCATCGAGGAGGTATGGACATTGACCACCGCCGCCGTCGGCAGACCCTGGGCCTTGCACCAGGTCAGGCTGGCCAGGGTGTCGGCGGTTTCGCCCGACTGGCTGACGGCGACCGCCAGCGTCGTCTTCGAGACGGCGGGTGAGCGGTAGCGGAACTCGGATGCGATCTCCACGTCGCAGGGCAGGCCCGCCAGCTTCTCGAACGCATAACGGCCGATCTGACCGGCGTAGAAGGCGGTGCCGCAGGCGACGATCTGGATGCGGTCGATGGCGGCGAAATCGACGCCCTGCGGCTTCACCTTACCGGTGACCAGATCGAGATATTCCGACAGGGTGTGCTGGACGCTGTCGGGCTGCTCATGGATTTCTTTCTCCATGAAGTGACGGTACTCGCCCTTTTCGACCATGGCCGAGGACGCGGACACCTGAACCACGGCCCGATCGACCGGCTGGCCCGATGCGTCGAACATTTCGGCGCCGTCGCGGGTCACGGCGACATAGTCGCCCTCTTCCAGATAGGAGATCTGCTGCGTGAAGGGGCCGACCGCCAGGGCGTCAGACCCCAGATACATCTCGCCTTCGCCCCAACCGACGACCAGCGGGCTGCCGCGACGGGCGCCCAGGATCAGGCCGTCCTCGCCGTCGATCAGAACGGCCAGGGCATAGGCGCCGGTCAGACGATCCAGCGTGACCTTGAAGGCCTCCAGCGGCTTGCGGCCCGTCTTCAGTTCGGCGTCCAGCAGGTGGGCGATGACCTCGGTGTCGGTCTGACTTTCGAAGATGTGGCCTTCAGCGGCCAGTTCAGCCTTCAGTTCGGCAAAATTCTCGATGATGCCGTTGTGGACCAGGGTCACGCGCCCGGCCTTGTGCGGGTGGGCGTTCACCGTGGTCGGCGCGCCGTGAGTGGCCCAGCGGGTGTGACCGATGCCGATGGTCGCCTTCAGCGGCTCCTCGGCCAGAACAGCCTCCAGATTACGGATCTTGCCCTGGGCGCGACGGCGCTCGACCGAGCCGTCGACCATGGCCGCGACCCCGGCGGAATCATAGCCCCGGTACTCCAGCCGTTTCAGGCTGTCGATCAGGCGGGGAACAACTGGGCCGTTGCCGATGACGCCGATAATGCCGCACATGTCTGGAAGGCTCCGTAACAACGCAAAAGGGTCGCCGCTTTGCACTGAGGGCGATCCGGGGTTAAGCCACAGACCAAGCCCCATTGGCCGTCTATGCAATCTTAAGGCGCGCCGCATCAAAAAAGGGGTTTCGGAACGTTACCCGAAACAAAAGGACCGCACCTTGGGCGACAGAAAATACTTCGGCACCGACGGCATGCGCGGTCGGGCCAACACCTATCCGATGACGGCGGAAGTCGCCCTGCGCGTCGGTCTGGCGGCGGGCAAGCTGTTCCGCACCAGCGATGACCGGCGTCATCTGGTGGTGATCGGCAAGGACACCCGTTTGTCGGGCTATATGATCGAACCGGCCCTGGTGGCGGGCTTCGCCTCGGTGGGCATGGATGTGCGCACCTTCGGCCCCGTGCCGACGCCGGGCGTGGCCATGCTGACGCGGTCGATGCGGGCCGATCTGGGCGTGATGATCTCGGCCTCCCACAACGACTATGCGGACAACGGCATCAAGCTGTTCGGCCCGGACGGCTATAAGCTGTCCGACGAGATCGAGCTGAAGATCGAAGCCCTGATGGACGCCGGTCTGGACCAGGATCTGGCGCCGTCGAACAAGCTGGGCCGGGTCAAGCGCATCGACGACGCCCAGGCCCGCTATATCGAGATCGCCAAACAGGCCTTCCCCAAGCGGCTCAGCCTGCAGGGTCTGCGCATCGCCGTCGATTGCGCCAATGGCGCAGGCTACAAGGTCGCGCCCACCACCCTGTTCGAACTGGGCGCCGAGGTCTTCCCCGTCGGGGTCGAGCCAAACGGAATCAACATCAACGCCGAGTGCGGATCGACCCATCCGGCCACCCTCTCCGAGGCGGTCAAACGCTACCGCGCCGACATCGGCATCGCCCTGGACGGGGATGCGGACCGGCTGATCATCTGCGACGAGAAGGGCCAGGTGGTGGACGGCGACCAGATCATGGCTCTGGTCGGTCTGGACTGGGCCAAACGCGGCCTGCTGACCGGCGGCGGCGTGGTCGCCACCGTCATGTCCAACCTGGGCCTGGAGCGGCGTCTGAAGTCTGAAGGCCTGTCGCTGGAGCGCACCAAGGTCGGCGACCGCTATGTCATGGCGCGGATGCGCGAAGGCGGCTTCAACATCGGCGGCGAACAGTCGGGCCACATCATCCTGCGCGATCACGCGACGACCGGGGACGGCCTGATGGCGGCGTTGCAGGTGCTGGCCGTCCTGGTCGAATCCGGAAAGCCGATGAGCGAACTGGCCCATCAGTTCGACGCCGTGCCCCAGTTGCTGGAGAACATCCGCTTCAACGCCGGCAAGCCGTTGGAGAATGACGCGGTCAAGGCCGCCATCGCCGAGGCGGAAGCGGCGCTGAACGGCTCGGGCCGCCTGCTGGTCCGCCCCTCTGGCACGGAAAAACTGATCCGCGTCATGGCCGAGGGCGACGACGAGGGACTGGTGCGGCGCGTGGTTTCAGATGTGTCTGCGGCGGTGCGGGCGGCGGGCTGAGCCTGCCCGGACGGCTATTCGGTGCGGTTGTCGGCGACCCGGTTGTGGGCCGCCCCGTCGCCGTCATCGACACTGGATCCGAACGGATAGCCCGCATCCGCTGCGCAATAGGGTCGCCGCCCTTCGCGCGCCCCGACCACGACCGTGCGGGGCCGCAGCCAGTTGGCCCCGCTGAAGATATTGCCGGTGATCTGGTTGTAGGACGGCGTCTGATGCCGGATCACTCCGTCCTCGCCGCAGTTGCGGTACAGGAAGATGCCGCCACGCCCGCCCAGGGCGAAGCGGTTGCCGGTGATCTGATTATAGGCGGAGCCATCCACGGCGATCTGTTCGCGGCCCGTGCGGATGTCGAAACGGTTGTCGCGGATGTCGGCGCCCCGGCTCTCGGCGTCCAGATAGACGGCGGTGGAGGTTGAGCGGCCCGTGAAGGTCGATCCGATCAGCTGCGTCCCCGACGCCCCCGGCCCGACATAGAGGGGAATGGTCCCGGTCGCCTCGAACCGGATGCGGCTCAGCGTCACGTTCAAAGGCGCCGCCGCCTGGGCTGCGTGGGTGTGATCCGCCGTGCGCGATGAGGCCAGAAGATCACGCATCGATCCGCCCGCCCCCATGCCCCAGATGCGGACATTGCCGACGATGGTGCAGTTGCTGAGGCTCACGCCCGCAGGCCTGCGCCAGACGCCGTCGTCGTTGCGCGACCAGATGGCCACTGTGGGGGTGCGCGGTCCCGCCTCGCCCGACGGAGCGATGCGTCCGCCGCCGCAGTCCAGGCCCGCGCCCGAGGCTTCCGGTCCCTCGATCAGCACGCGCCGAGGCACCGTCGCTCCCGACAAGACGGCCCGACAGGTCAGGCGATAGGGCTGGGGGGACGGCGTCGTCAGGTCCCGGACTTCAGCCGCCGTGCAGGCCCGGGCGGCCGGGGCCGGTTCAGCAACCTGCATGGCCAGAGCCGCCAGCAGCGCGATCATTCTAGGGCAGGACGGTCGGCAAGACGGCTCGCTCGGCGGCGCAACCGGGATTGGTCAGGCCTTTGGCGCGCGCGGCGGCCAGTTCAACCCGCGCCGCAGCCAAGTCGGCCTGGAAGGCCGGTGTGGCGACAGCCTGTGCTGCAGCCGCCCTGCCGATGGCTTCACCCGTCGCCACGTCGCTGGGATAGTGCATGGCGCAGACCAGGCGGCTGACGCCGATCTCATGGCCGATGCGGCGCACCGCCTCGGCCCGCGATGGGTCGATTGCGGCGAAGGCTTCGCCATAGGCGGCGCCGACGGCGGCGCTGCCGGATGGATAGGAGGCGGACTTGCGACCGGCCTCGCTGACGACCTGACAGGCGCGGCGCTGCGGATCATCGCCGACGGGGCGGGGCCGCGCCGCGCGACGCTTGACCTGTTCGGCCACGCTCTCGGCGTCATGGAAAACGCGCGCCATCACCCGGTCCAGATTGGGCGTCTCGGTCGAGCCGAACCGCACGCCCAGCGCACAGTCAAAATGCTGCAGGGCCAGCGGCGGCCGCAGTTCGGCATGGGATGTCGCCAGCAGCCAGCGATCGCTGTCTTCGAACGCCCGATACCGGGCCGATGTCGCCTTGTCGGCCAGATCGGCCTCAGAGGCCGGGAGAGGCGGCGGCGGAACCGCATCGGCCAGCCGCGCCAGATCGCCCGCCGTCAGATAGCCGGTCGAAACCTCAGTCAGCTTGGGCGCGCGGTTCTCGGTGGGCGCACAGGCAACCAGGACCATCAGCAGCCCCGCCGCGCCGAAGACGCCGACCGGACCGCTACGGCTCACTGGCCTTCGCTCCAGGTCAGTTGAACCGAGGTGGCGCCGCCGTCGCCCGGCGCAGCCACGACCTGAAGCCGTGGTCCGTCATTGGCCTCGCCCGCCGCGCCATAGGCCCGGGCGTCGCCCTGATTCAGCCCCATGACCGAACGCATGCCCGCCGCCTCGGCGCGCTCCTTGTAAAAGGCCACGATCTCGTCAGGGCTGGCGGACGTGCGGAAGGTGACCAGGCCGCCCGCGCCTGCGTCGCCCGCGCCGATGGTGGGACGTCCATCCAGTTCGGCGCCCGGATACAGGGCCGCATAGGCCGGCGCGCCCGGAAGGGCCGGAATCACCGTCGCCGCCGTCGTCGATGCCGCGGCCGCGCCAGCCCCCGTCGCTGGCTGCGCCGCCGCGTCCGAGGCCGCAGGCGCGGCGGTCGGGGCGTTCAGACCAATGTCGGAAGACGCTTCAGGCTTTTCCGCACGGTCGCTGCAACCCGCCAGGCAAAACAGAACTGCGGCGGTCGAAACCGCCAGACGGCGTATCATCGGGGGTGATTTCCCTTGGGCTCGATAGTCGAAGGCGCACCGTGGCGCCTCCATGCGGCGGCAGCAAGGCGCGAACGTCAGTCCTCGCCTCTGGCGCCCTCCGCCGGATCGCCGCCGTCGCCGTCAAACCGGCGTCCTGAGCCTTCGACCGCATCCGGTCCGGCGTTGGACGGCGAGTCAGGATCAGCGGATTCGCGGCCCTCTTCGGCCAGTCTGGCGTTGATCGCCGCCGAATCAGGATCATCGTCCGATCCGCTGGCCGACCCGCCGCGCAAGGATCCCGCACGGGTGTCGGAACCCGAGTCCGAGCCGTCCAGCGCGTCGATCAGCGTATCGGCCTTGTGGCCTCGGTCCGGCTTCTCGCCCATCTCGGCGGCTTCCAGCGCATCCTGGCCCTCACGGTCGGTCGGCGGGGGTTGATCGGTCATCACGGCGCTCCTTGTCGGTCTGAGTAAGGGGTCTCAGTTTAAAGTCGCCGCCTCTGTTGCGGTTCCCCTTGAACCGGCGAAGCCAGTTCCGATCTAACGGCCATGATCCCGTTCTCAGTCCTCGACCTGTCCCCCATCGTCGAAGGCGGCGACGCCCGCCGCGCGCTCGATGAAACCCTTGCCCTGGCCCAGGCCGCAGACCGTCTGGGCTACCAGCGGTTCTGGCTGGCCGAGCACCACAATATGCCCGGCATCGCCAGCGCCGCGACCGCCCTGGTCATCGGCCATGTGGCGGCGGGAACCGAGCGAATCCGCGTCGGGTCGGGCGGCGTCATGCTGCCCAACCACGCCCCTCTGGTCGTCGCCGAACAGTTCGGCACGCTGGAGACCCTGTATCCCGACCGCATCGACCTGGGCCTGGGCCGCGCGCCCGGCACGGACGGCGCCACGGCCCGCGCCCTGCGCCGCTATTTCGAAGGCGCTGACCAGTTTCCGCGCGACGTGGTCGAACTGATCCAGTGGTTCGAGCCTGCATCTGAGAACCAGCCCGTCCGCGCCGTCCCCGGCGCTGGCCTGCGGGTGCCGATCTGGCTTCTGGGCTCCAGCCTGTTCAGCGCGAAGCTAGCCGGTCAGCTGGGCCTGCCCTACGCCTTCGCCAGCCATTTTGCGCCTGAGCTGCTGCTGGAGGCTCTGGCGCTTTATCGACGCGAGTTCGTTCCTTCCGACCGTCTGGCCAAGCCCCACGCCATGGCCGCTATCAATGTCTTCGCCGCCGACACCGACGAAGAGGGCAAGCGCCTGTCCACCTCGATGCAGCAGAGCTTTGCACGCCTGACCTCGGGCAAACCCGGCAAGCTGCCGCCGCCCGTCGACGACATCGAGGCCATCCTGACCCCGCAGCAGATCGCGGGCGCCAGGAGCCGCCTGATCTATTCCGCCGTGGGCGGGCCGGAGACGGTCCAGAAACAGATCGCCGACTTCATCGCCCTGACGCAGGTGGACGAGCTGATGGTCACCGGCATGATGTTCGACAACGCCGCCCGGATTCGCGGCCTGGAGATCGTCGCTGACGTGCGTGAGCGGTTGGAGAAGGCGACCTGATCTTCCTTCTCCCGGTGGGAGAAGGTGGCTCGCGCAGCGAGACGGATGAGGGTCCGCTCTCCCTCACCCTTTCGCGCGAGAACGGCGGCGAAGCCGCCGTGCGCTCAAGCCCTCTCCCGACGGGAGAGGGGTAGCGAAGTCAGAAACTCCAGCAGCAGGGCGTTCACCTCGTCCGCCCGCTCCTGTTGGATCCAGTGGCCCGCGCCCGGAACGACCACGGTGCGTATCAGGTTGGGCGCCCAGTCCTTCAGCCCCGCCTCGGCCGCCCCGGCGTAGTGACGGACCGGGTCGTCGGTGCCGACCACGAACAGGGCGGGCGGGAGGATCTTCTGACCCTGCACAAAGGCTGTCAGCGACCAGTTCAGGTCCAGCGCGCGATACCAGTTCAACGGCCCGTCAAACCCGCCCGCGGCAAAGGCCGAGACATAGTCCTCGAAATGGTCCTCGCTCATCCACGGCGGCAGGGTGGCGGCGTCATCGACGGTCTCCAGCAGGTCCACGCCCTCGGGCATGAAGCCGGTCGAGCGTTTGTCGGCGGGCGTGGCCCCGTCATAGGCCCAGAACAGCTTCCTCAATGTCGTCGCCGGATCGGCCTGCAGGGCCAGATGGGCGTCGCGCGCCTGGAAACGGCTAATGTAGAGATCGCCCAGCCCGGCGCGTTTCGAGATGGCGGCCATGGCGGGGGTCGGGGGGCCGTTGGAACGGCGCGGCTGGAACGGCACCGACAGACCCGCAACCGCCGTGAACAGGTCGGGCCGAAGCAGGGCGCAGTGCCAGGCCACGGGCGCGCCCCAGTCATGGCCCACCACCACGCAGTTTTGCTTGCCCAGCGCCCGAACCAGATCGACCATGTCCCCGACCAGATTCAGGATCGAATAGTCCGATGCTTGCTGCGGTTTTTCGGTCCCGCCATATCCGCGCATGTCCGGGGCCGCGACGTGGTATCCTGCCTGCGAAAGCGCCTGAACCTGCGCCAACCAACTGACGCCCAGTTCAGGAAACCCGTGGATCAGCAAGACCAGCGGCGCATCGGCCTTGTCGTGGCCCGCCTCCAGCACCTGTTGGATCAAGCCGTCGGTCTTGATAAGCCGCGTGCGCATTCCAACCTCCGGACGGCTGTTTCGCCGCCTCATAAATCAGGACGGACATGACCCGCCTCGTTACTTTTGCAGACGGTACGACCGTTCCGGCCCTGGGCCAAGGCACATGGGAGATGGGCGACGATCCCGCCTGGCGCGACGCCGAACAGCAGGCGCTGGAGCGCGGCATCGACCTAGGCATGACCCTGATCGACACGGCTGAACTGTACGGCGACGGACGCTCGGAGCGTCTGGTGGGCGAGGTCATCGCGGGGCGCCGCGACGAGGTCTTCATCGTCTCCAAGGTGCGGCCCGAGAACGCCTCGGAAATGAAGATGATGCTGTCGTGCGAGAAGTCGCTGGAGCGGCTGGGGATCGACCGGATCGACCTCTATCTGCTGCACTGGGAGGGCCGGGTGCCGCTGGAGGAGACGGTCGACGCCTTCCGCGAACTGGTGGACGAGGGGATGATCGCCCGCTGGGGCGTGTCCAACCTGGACCTGCGCACGATGGAGCGGCTGATGCAGATCGACGGCGCCGAGGACTGCGCCTCGAACCAACTGCTCTATAATCTGGGTTCGCGCGGGATCGAGTACGACCTGCTGCCGTGGATGCAGTCGCGCGATATGCCGATGATGGCTTATTCGCCGCTGGGGCGCGGCGGCTTGCTGGAGCATCCGCTGATCGTGGACATCGCCGACCGCCACAGCGCCGAACCGGCCCAGGTGGCCCTGGCCGCCGTACTGAGAAACGACGGGATCATCGCCATTCCCAAGGCCAGCAGCGTGGAGCACGTCGAGGCCAACGCCGATGCGCTGGAGATCCAGTTCGACATCGAGGATCTGGAACGGCTGGATCAGGCCTTCCCCCCGCGGACGCAGGAAACCCCGCTGGAGATAATCTGACTTCTTCTGTCCTTCTCCCCTTGCGGGAGAAGGTGGCCCGTAGGGCTCGGATGAGGGGTCGCTCCGCAATTGATTGAGGGGTTGGCCATGCATTGGCCAACCCCTCATCCGTCTCGCTTCGCGATCCACCTTCTCCCGCAAGGGGAGAAGGGAATCAGGCTCTTAGGCCACCTTCTTCTCCGGCGCGAACTTGCCGTAGAAGGTCTCGTTCTTGGCGGCCATGTCGCGCAGCAGCTGCGGGACCTTGAAGCGGTCGCCGTAGGACGCGGCCAGGCGATCCGCCGTTTCGACGAACTTGGCCAGGCCGATGCCGTCGATGAAGCTGATCGGACCGCCGGTCCAGGGCGCGAAGCCCCAGCCCAGGATGGCGCCCAGATCGGCCTCGCGCGGGTCGTCGATGACGCCCTCTTCCCAGCAGCGGGCCACTTCGACGGCCTGACGGTACAGCAGGCGCGTCTTCAGCTCATCGATCTGCGCCAGGGCGGTCGGCTCCTCGGGCTTGTCGATGCCCTTGGTGGTCGGCGCCAGTTCGGACAGACCGGCCCAGATCGTCTTGGGCTTGGTGTCATAGTCGTAGAAGCCCTTGCCGTTCTTGCGGCCGTAGCGCCCGCCCTCGACCATGGTGGCGACGATCTTCTCGCCTTCGTTGGGCACGTATTTGTCGCCCAGGTCTTCGCGGGTCTGTTTGGCGATCTTGTAGCTGAGGTCCAGCGCCACATCGTCGTGCATTTCCAGCGGACCGCGCGGCATGCCGGTCATGCGGCCGACGTTGTCGATCAGGGCCGGGCCGTAACCCTCTTCCAGCAACGCCATGCCTTCCATCAGGAAGGTGGAGAAGCAGCGCGAGGTGTAGAAGCCGCGGCTGTCGTTGACGACGATCGGCGTCTTCTTGATCTTCAGCACATAGTCCAGCGCCTTGGCGATGGCGGCGTCGCCGGTCTTTTCGCCCAGGATGATCTCGACCAGCATCATCTTGTCGACAGGCGAGAAGAAGTGAATGCCGATGAAGTCTTCCGGACGCACCGAGGCTTCGGCCAGGCCGGTGATCGGCAGGGTCGAGGTGTTGGAGCCGAAGACGGCGCCCTCAGCCAGTTGCGCCTCGGCGCGCTTGGTCACGTCGGCCTTGATCTCGCGGCTTTCGAACACGGCCTCGACCACCAGGTCGGAACCCTTGATCAGGTCGTAGTCTGTCGTCGCCGTGACCAGGGCCAGGGTGGCGTCATACTTGTCCTGGGTCATCTGACCGCGCGACAGGCGCTTCTTCAGCAGTTCCTCGACGTGGGCCTTGCCCTTGTCGGCGGCTTCCTGGCTCTGGTCGATCAGCACGGTCTCGATGCCGGCCATGACCTGAACATAGGCGATGCCTGCGCCCATCATGCCCGCGCCGATGACGGTGACCTTCTTGGGATCAGACTTGGGCACGCCGACCGGACGCACGGCGCCCTTGTCCAGTTCCTGCTTGGACAGGAACAGCGAGCGGATCATGGCCTGGGCCTGCGGCGTCATCAGGGTCTTGATGAAGTAGCGGGTCTCGATGCGCAGCGCGGCGTCGATCGGCACCTGAGTGCCTTCGAACACGGCCTTCATCAGGTTCACCACGGCCGGATAGTTGCCGTAGGACTGTTTGCGCAACATGGCGTTGCCGACCATGAAGTTCTGGATGCCGGCCGGATGGAAGGGGCCGCCGCCGGGCAGTTTGAAGGACTTCTCGTCCCACGGCTGCACGGCCTTGCCGCCGTTCTTGATCCAGGTCTTGGCGGCCTCGACCGACTGACCTTTTTCAACGACCTCATGGACGATGCCTGCGCCCTTGGCGTCGTTGGGGCGGAAGGACTTGCCTTCGCTCATGGCCATCATGGCGTTCTGCACGCCGATCAGGCGCGTCAAGCGCTGGGTGCCGCCGCCGCCGGGGAACAGGCCGACCTTGATCTCGGGTAGGCCCAGCTGGATCTTGTTGTCGTTCTCGACCACGCGGTAGTGGGTCGCCAGGGTGAACTCCAGGCCGCCGCCCAGGGCCAGACCATTGATGGCCGTGGCGATGGGCTTGCCCAGGGTCTCCAGCGCGCGGAAGGCGCCGTTCAGCTTCCATCCGGCGTCAAACGCCTTTTGCAGGTCGCCGCCGCCCGACAGGACGCCGCCGGCCATGTCGCCCAGGTCGGCGCCCGCGCAGAAGCCCGAAGCCTTGCCCGACGTAATGACCGCGCCCTTGATGGCGTCGTCGGTCTTGATGCGTTCAACCAGTTCAGGGATTTCCGCCATGACCGAGCTGGTCAGGGTGTTCATCGAACGGCCCGGCACGTCGAAGGTGACGAGCGCGATACCGTCGGCGTCGACGTCGATCTTGAAGTTTTCCATAGTCTATCGCTCCCGGATCAGACGCGTTCGATGACGGTGGCGGTGCCCATGCCGCCGCCGATGCAGAGGGTGACCAGAGCGGTCGACTTGTTCGAGCGTTCCAGCTCGTCCAGGGCGATGCCGGTGATCATGGCGCCGGTGGCGCCCAGCGGGTGGCCCATTGAGATGCCGCCGCCGTTCACATTCATCTTGGCGTGGTCGATGTTCAGGGCCTGCATGTAGCGCAGGACGACGGCCGCAAAGGCTTCGTTCAGCTCCCACAGGTCGATGTCGTCGGGCGTCATGCCCAGCTTGCCCAGCAGTTTGCGGGTCACATACTCAGGGCCGGTCAGCATGATCGACGGCTCAGAACCGATCGAGGCGCCGCCCAGGATCTTGGCGCGCGGCTTCAGGCCCAGGGCCTTGCCGGCTTCCAGCGAACCGATCAGCACGCCCGCCGAACCATCGACGATGCCCGACGAGTTGCCGGGGGTGTGGACGTGGTTGACGCGCTCGACCTCGGGGTAGCGCTGGCCGATCACGCCGTCGAAGGCCATTTCGCCCATCATGGCGAAGGAGGGGTTCAATGCGCCCAGGGCCTGCATGTCCGAGTTCGGACGCACGGTTTCGTCGTGGTCCAGAATGGTCAGGCCCAGCTGGTCCTTGACCGCGATGACCGAATTCTTGAAGCGGCCCTCGGCCCAGGCCTTGGCGGCGCGCTTGTGGCTTTCGACCGAATAGGCGTCCACGTCGGCGCGGCTGAAGCCGTATTTCGTGGCGATCATGTCCGCCGACACGCCCTGCGGCACGAAATAGGTCGGGAAGGCCGAGGACGGATCGGTCGGCCAGGCGCCCATGTCCGAACCCATCGGCACGCGGCTCATGACCTCGACACCGCCGCCGACGGCGAAATCAGCCTCGCCGGACTTCACCTTGGCGGTGGCCATGTTCACGGCTTCCAGGCCCGAGGCGCAGAAGCGGTTGATCTGAACGCCCGCCGTATATTGCGACCAGCCTGCGGTCAGAACGGCGGTGCGGGCGATGTCGGCGCCCAGTTCGCCCACCGGAGTCACGCAGCCCAGGATCACGTCATCGACCTTGGAGGTGTCCAGATCGTTGCGGTCGCGCAGGGCTTCCAGAACCTGAGAAGCCAGCGACAGGCCGGTGATCTCGTGCAGCGAGCCGTCCTTCTTACCCTTGCCGCGCGGGGTGCGGACGGCGTCATAGATATAGGCGTCAGCCATGAGAATGCGTCTCCAATAAAGGACGGGTCTAAGCTCGGACGCCAAGAACCCTACGTTTACGTCAACGTCAAGTAATAAGCCGCGTGATGCGGCGCCATGGCGCCGGATGGTTTCCAGACGCGAAAAACCCGCCACGCGGAAACGCGCGGCGGGTCATGTTGTTCGTAAGTTTAAAGAGCAGACTTTCGGGGGACGCGCCCTTCCGTCAGCGCGGCTGTGAGAGGCGAGAAGCGCCGCCGGTGATGGTGCAGGCGTATTCGGTTTCCGGCCTGCCCGTCTGCAGACCCGTCGGCGTCAGGATGCCCTGACGCTCGGTGCAGGTCTTCTCAAGGGCGTTCATGTCTTTCTGGTACTGGCTGACGCCGCCCGCAGTGCCGCACGCCGCCAGCAAGGGCATGGCGATCATGGCGGACAGAATTAGGATACGCATGGCTGCTCCTGTTTCCTGAAACGCGATGCGTTCCAACACCCCCCGGCGACGCCAGGTTACTGCGCCAGAGACAGCCTGACCAGCTTGCCGTTGCGCTCATCCGAGATTGCCCAGACAGATCCGTCCGGTCCGACAGCCACATCGCGGATACGCTCGCCCAGATCACTCAGCAGCCGCTCTTCGCCCACGACGCGGTCGTTCTGGATCACCAGACGGGCGATGTGTTTCTCTCTCAGACCCGCAACCAGCAGATTGCCGTTCCAGTTGGGGAACATCGGCCCTTCATAGAAGACGGCTCCGCCCGGCGCGATGACGGGATCCCAGTAATAGACCGGCTGCTCGGTTCCCGGATGCTGGGTCGCGCCCTCGCCGATCTGCGCGCCACCGTATTCGACGCCATAGGCGGCGTCCGGCCAGCCGTAGTTCAGGCCCGGCTTATCCAGATTGACCTCATCGCCACCCTGAGCCCCGTGTTCCACGGTCCAGACCGCGCCTGTGCCGGGCTGAATGGCGACGCCCTGCGCATTGCGGTGGCCGAAACTCCAGATTTCAGGCCGCGCGCCCGCCTGCCCGACGAAAGGATTGTCCTGCGGCACGGAGCCGTCGGCGTTGATGCGGATCGTCTTGCCCAGGTGCGAGCTCAGATCCTGGGCCTGGGGCCGCATCGGCTTGTCGGAGCGCTCGCCCACGGTGATGAACAGCGTGCCGTCCGGGGCAAAGGCCAGGGACGAGCCGAAATGCTTGTCGCCGTCATAGGTCGGTTGGACGCGGAAGATGACCTGGACATTCTCGACCCGGCTCAGATCATCAGACAGCCGCGCCCGCGCCACCGCCGTGCCGTTTCCACCCTGACGCGGCTCGGCGTAGCTCCAGTAGATCAGGCGGTCCTGACCGAAGGTCGGGCTGGTGATCACATCCAGAAGACCGCCCTGACCGCGCGCATCCACGGCGGGCAGGCCCTGAACCGGATCGCTGATCTGACCTTCAGCCGTCACCACGCGCAGACGCCCCGGCTTTTCCGTCACCAGCCAGCGCCCGTCCGGCAGCAGGGCCAGGCCCCATGGGTTCTGCAACCCCTCGGCCACCACCGTGTGCATCAGCCGCGCCTGGGTCACCACGCCGGGCGCGCGGGTCTGGCCGGCGAAAGCGGGCTTCTGGTCCGAGTTATTGGCCGGGCGCGTCTCCAGCGGCGCGCCGGTCTGGACCGGCGCGCCGGACGATTCGCCATTGGCGCCGCAGGCGGCGGCAAGGACAAGCAGAGAGGTCGAGGCGGCGACGGCGATCAGGCGCATGACAGGGCTCCGGTCTGAATTTCGGGTTCGTCAGAAAACAGAAGCTTCAGGGTTAGCGTTCCTGATAGAGCCCGTCTTGCGCTCAATCGCCGCACAATGGCGCGGAACACGACTTGAACCGGACGCGCGGCGGCGATATAGGCACGCCTCTTCCGCGCGGACCTGTCCGGCGGCGGGACCCTTGGTTGGGTAGCTCAGATGGTTAGAGCGGTGGATTCATAACCCACAGGTCGGCGGTTCGATCCCGCCTCCAACCACCACCTCCCCCTTTTCGCCATTCGTGCTAAGGCGCAGCGCATGGCCAAACTGATCTCCACCGACATCCTCTATAAAGGCTGGTCCACCCTGTATCGGGCGACCATCGAGCTGGACGACGGCTTGCGTCTGGCGCGCGAGGTCGAGGATCATGGGGCAGCGGTCGCTGTCCTGCCCTATGACCCGGAGCGGCGCGTCGCCCTGCTGGTGCGCCAGTTGCGCAATGGGCCGCTGGTGGCGGGCGTCGACGAGCCCCGCCTGCTGGAAGCCCCCGCCGGACTGATCGATCCGGGCGAGGACGCGGCCGCCGCCGGGCGGCGCGAAGCCATAGAGGAAGTCGGCGTCGAGATCGGCGAACTGGAGTCGCTGGGCGTCACCTTCTCCTGTCCCGGCGTCTCGACCGAGCGGATCAGCCTTTATCTGGGTCAGTATGGCCAGACGGATCGTGTTTCCGAAGGCGGCGGGCTGGCTTCGGAGCATGAGAATATCGAGGTGGTCGAACTGCCGCTGGCGGAACTGGCGCGCGTGGCCGATGCGGGCGAACTGGCGGACCTGAAGACCCTGGCCCTGACGCTGCACCTGCGTCTGCGCAGACCGGAGCTGTTCAGCCCTGACAGCTGAGCCACGCAACCGGCGCCGTCACACCGCGTTATCCGGCGCAGACCAGAATTCCGCCCGGAGAGTCGAAGATGCCCCTGCGCACCCCCGCAATGATCGCCGCCCTCGCCGCCCTGGCCCTGGGCGCCGCCGCCTGCACCCCGGCCGAGCAGAACAAGGCCGAACGCCAGGCCCATACGGCGGCCGCCGAAACCAAATCCGCCGCTGCTCAAGCCGGTGAAGTGGTCGAGTCCGGCGCCATGAAGGCCGCTCAGGCGGTCGAGACAGGCGCCGGCAAGGTCGCCGACAAGCTGGAGGACAATCAGGCCAAGGCCGCCGCAGAAGGCCGCCCCGGCGCGGTCGACCCCGCAACCAACCAGCGCGTGCCCGCCAAGAACTGAAGAGGCTGATTTCAGGCGGCGGGCGCTTCGGCGCCTTGCGCCGGACGGCCCTCGGCCAGCAGGGCGTCGATCAGGGCGTGCGCCTCGGCGCTGTCCCAATCGGCGCCGCCTGAGAAGACCGCGCGGATGCGGCCTTCGCGGTCCAGGAAGATGGTGCTGGGCATCGCGCCCTTGCCCGGGAACTCGAACGGCAGCTGGAAACGCATGTCGCTGTAGAAGGGCAGAGGCGCATGGTCGGCCATGAAGCCCTTGGCCTCGGTCGCCGCCTCCGGCGTCGCATCGACATTGATGGGCAGGACGATCAGGTCCGTGTCCGCCCGATAGGTCTTGGCCAGGGCCGCCAGGGTCGGCATTTCCTCACGGCAGGGGGCGCACCACATGGCCCACAGATTGACCACCACCACCTTGCCCCGGAAGGCGTCGAACCGCACCGCCGTGTCATTGCGGTCGCGGAACATATATTCCGGCGCCGGTTTCAGCTCAGCCGGGGTCTGCAACGCGGCCAAAGGCCCCACAGCGTAGCGCGACAGCTCGCTTTTCGGCGCTTCGGACGTCTTTGCGGCCTCAGAGGCTTGCGTGTCCTGCCGATGATTGGCGTATAGCGACATCGCCATGCCCCAGGCGCCGGCGAGCGTGCTGATCAGCACGATCGCGCCGATGCCTGCCCAGATCGCCTTTCTCGAGCCGCTCATGACTGAATCCACCTCTGCCGACGCCAAACAACAAGGCGGATCGACTGCGCCGGTCCGGCCTGCGGGTCAAGACATGTGGGGCGGACGCTTTTCGTCGCGCCCCGCCGAAATCATGCAGGCGATCAATGTCTCAATCGGCGTGGACCAGCGCCTGTGGCGTCAGGATCTGGCCGGTTCGCGCGCCCACTGCCGGATGCTGGCCAAACAGGGCATCCTGCAACAGGCCGACGCCGACGCCATTCTGGGCGGACTGGACGCCATCGAATCCGAGATCACGGGCGGGACCTTCCCCTTCCGCGACCAGTTCGAGGACATACACATGAATGTGGAGGCGCGCCTGAACGAGCTGATCGGCGAACCGTCGGGCCGCCTGCACACGGCCCGCAGCCGCAATGATCAGGTGGCGCTGGACTTCCGCCTGTGGGTCCGCGACGCCTGCGACCGCTCCGTCGCCCAGCTCAAGGGCCTGCAGGCCGCCCTGTTGGACCGCGCCGAACAGCACGCAGGCGACCTGATGCCGGGCTTCACCCATCTTCAGACCGCCCAGCCCGTGACCCTGGGCCATCATCTGATGGCCTATGTCGAGATGTTCGGCCGTGACGCAGGCCGGTTCGCCGACGCCCGCACCCGCATGAACGAAAGCCCGCTGGGCGCGGCGGCCCTGGCCGGTTCGCCCTTCCCCATCGACCGCCACATGACGGCCCAGGAACTGGGCTTCGACCGACCGATGGCCAACAGCCTGGACGCCGTGTCGGACCGCGACTTCGCACTGGAAAGCCTGGCCGCCGCCTCGATCACGGCGGGCCACCTGTCGCGTCTGGCCGAAGAGATCGTGGTCTGGATGACGCCGATGTTCGGTTTCGCCACCCTTCCCGACGACCTGACCACCGGCTCGTCGATCATGCCGCAGAAGCGCAACCCCGACGCCGCCGAACTGGTGCGCGCCAAGACGGGCCGGATCATGGGTTCGCTGGTCGCCCTGTCCACGGTGATGAAGGGCCTGCCGCTGGCCTATTCCAAGGACATGCAGGAGGACAAGCCGCCGGTGTTCGAGGCCTTCGACGCCCTGGACCTGGCCCTGAACGCCATGACCGCCATGGTCGCGGCGCTTCGTCCCAACACCGAGCGGATGGCCGCAGCCGCAGGCGCGGGCTTCTCGACCGCCACCGATCTGGCCGACTGGCTGGTGCGCGAACTGAACCTGCCGTTCCGCAAGGCGCACCATGTCACCGGCGCCGCAGTGAAACAGGCGGAAAGCCTGGGCGTGGACCTGTCGCAATTGCCGCTGGCCGAACTGCAGAAACTGGAGCCAGGCGTCACCGAAGCGGTCTACAAGGTGCTGACCGCCGAGGCTTCGTGCCAAAGCCGCCAAAGCTATGGAGGCACCGCGCCGGAACAGGTCCGTGCGCGCATCGCCGACTGGAGGAACCGTCTGTGACCCTTCTTCGCAAGACCAGCCTGATCGCCGTCGGCGCTCTGGCTCTCATGGCCTCCGCCTGCGGGCGCATGGCCGATCTGGAATCGCCGCGTCCGGCGCCGGAACGCGCCACGCGCGACCGCTGGGCCGGTCACCTGCCCGAACCCGCCACCGTCAACCGCCCGTCCAGCAGCATCCCCATCGACGGCGGCCCCTCCAACCCGATCGGCGCCGGCGCCGCACAGAACGATCCACGTTAAACCTTGCACCATTTCGATCTCAAGGACGGCGCCCTGCATGCCGAGGGCGTGCCGCTGGACACCCTGGCCGACGAGGTGGGGACGCCCGTCTATGTCTATTCCACCGCCACGCTGAAGCGGCACTACAGCCTGCTACGCACCGCCGCCGACGCCCATACGGACGCGCTGGGCGAGGCCCTGATCGCCTTTGCGGTCAAGGCCAACTCCAACCTGTCGGTGCTGGCGACCCTGGCCAAGCTGGGCTCGGGCGCGGACACGGTGTCGGAAGGTGAGATCCGTCGCGCCCTGGCGGCGGGCATTCCGGCGGAACGGATCATCTTCTCCGGCGTGGGCAAGACCGATCCCGAACTGGCCTTCGCCATTGCTGTCGGTGTGCGTCAGATCAATATTGAATCCGGCGCGGAGCTGGATCGCCTGATCCAGGTCGCCGCCATGATGAACGCCAGCCCGGCCATCGCCGTGCGCGTCAATCCGAACATCGGCGCAGGCGGCCACGCCAAGATCACCACAGGCGGCAAGGGCGACAAGTTCGGCGTGCCGGTGGAGGAGGCGTATGAACTCTACGCCCGCGCCTCGGCCTCGCCCCATGTCACGCCCGTGGGCCTGGCCTGCCACATCGGCAGCCAGATCACCGACCTGACCCCGCTGGAGGCCGCCTTCCGCGTGCTGGCGCAGATGACGCACAAGCTGCGGGCCGATGGTCATGCCGTGACCCGGCTGGACCTGGGCGGCGGTCTGGGCGTGCCCTATTCCGGCGGGGTGAACCCACCCTCGCCTGCCGAATATGTGGCCATGGCCGCGCGCGTGCTGGAAGGTCTGGAGGTCGAGGCGGCGTTCGAGCCGGGCCGTCTGCTGGCCGCCAATGCCGGCATTCTTCTGACCGAGGTGGTTCAGGTCAACGAGCGGTCTGACGGACGGCGCTTCCTGGTGCTGGACGCGGCGATGAACGACCTGATGCGCCCAGCCCTCTATGACGCCTTCCACGACATCGCGCCGGTGCGCCCCCGCGAGGGCGCGGCCATGGACTATGATGTGGTCGGCCCTGTCTGCGAGACCGGCGACACCTTCGCCCGCGACCGCTCCCTGCCGCCGCTGGAGGCCGAGGATCTGGTCGTCATGACCGGCGCCGGCGCTTACGGCGCGGTCATGGCCAGCGAATACAACAGCCGGCCTCTGGTGCCGGAAGTCCTGGTCGACGGGGACAAGTGGGCGATCATCCGCGCCCGCCCGACCTATGAGGAAATGCTGGACCGCGAGCCTTTCGCGGATTGGCTCTAGTCGTGTGGCGAGTGATTAGCGGCGAGTGGTGAGTAGAGGCTGCTGGACGTCTGTCCGACCTCGTCACTCGCCGCTCTCTACTCGCCGCTGAGGATCAATCCATCGCGCAGATGTCGGGCAGGCCGCGCAGCGATCCGGCGTGGTCCAGCCCGTAGCCGACCAGGAAGCGGTTCGGCGCCTCCCAGCCGACGAAGTCCGGCTCAGGCGCGCGGGGCTTGGGCCAGGGCTTGCGGGCGAAGACGCAGGTCAAAACCTCTGACGCCCCGCCTTCCTTGGCGATGCGCACAGCCTCGGCCAGCGACAGGCCGGTGTCGAACACATCATCCAGGATCAGCACCCGGCGACCGGCGATCGGACGCTGGAAAGGCGCATAGACGTTGATCTGCCCCCGGCTGGTCTTGTCATCGCCATAGGACGACAGCCAAAGGGCGTCGAAACGGACATTGCGGCCCGCGCGCGACAGGGCGCGGGTCAGGTCGGCGGCGAACCACAGACCGCCGGTCAGCAGCACGGTCGCCACCGTATCATCGTCGATGACAGGTGCGATGCGGTCCGCCAGTTCGGCGACGATGCGGGCGATGTCGGCCTCGGGCAGAAGGACCGTCGGCGTCGGGGAGGTGTCAGCCATGATGCGAGGCGATACCGCCTAGCCGTGGCCCGTGTCCACCATGTGAATCGGTTTGGCCTCAACCGGAGGCGTCACGCTCTGGCCGCCGACGCCGGGCGCCGTCGCCGGACGCAGGCCGTTGGCCGCCGCCGAACCCGGCGCCGGAGCCACCTCCGTCGGAGGGAAGGGCGCAGGCCCGCGCGAGACATCGGCGTTGAGGACCGGCGCACGCGACACCACCGACAGGCCGTTGGCGTCGGCCTGACGCTGCGACGCGGGCTGATTCGCGCGAGCCTTGGACGCAGGGGCGACGGCGAGGAAATTCACCCCGATGTCGGCGGTCGCCTGGCCCGGATCGGCGATGAGGGCGGCGAAACCCTGAACCTTGCCGGGCAGGACCGGCGCGGCGTCGATCTGCACCACCTTGAAGCCGATCTCGGCCCCGTGCTCGTCCAGCAGGGAGACGCGGATCGGCGGGGCGACGATTTCCCGGTCGCGCACATTCCTCAGGGCGCCGGACACTACCACCATGCCGGGGCTGCTGGGCACGTCCTTGGCGCTCAGGGCTTCAAAATCCAGACCCACCGCATTCACCGGCGCGCCGACATTGGCGTAGGCGGCGGCGGCGCGCGGGAAAATCTCGACCACCTCCACGCGGAACAGGAAGGCGGAAATGATCAGGGCGGCGAAGACGCTGGCCAGTCCGGCCCAGACGGCGCCATGGGTCGCCGCCCGGCGCAGGCGGCGCTGCTGTTCGGCGCGGGCGCGGAAAGCCCGGGGCAGTTCGGGCGCCGGGGTCTCGGCCAGGCTGGCCGGTTCAGCCTCGGGTTCAGTCCTGTGAATGACGCTGGGTTCAGGCGCGACGGTCAATTCCAGCGGCTCGTCATTGGTCGCGCGCCAGACTTCGCCGCACGATTGGCAGCGCACCTTGCGGCCATTTGGACCGACAGTGTCGTCCGCAATGAAATAGCTGGTGGCGCAGGACGGGCAGGTCAGTATCATGTCGTCTGACTGCGAGGCTTGCGCCCCCTCCCGAGAGGCGCGATCTCGCACCCCGTCCCTGAAACCAAGCCCATGCCGTCCTCGCCCGCAAGCGCCGTCGAAACCACCGCCACGCCCGAGACCGTCCGCCTGTCGGGCGTTGGTTTCGGCTATGCGGGCGCGCCTGACGTTCTGCGAGACGTTAACCTCATTTTGCCGCGAGGCTCTTTCCACTTCCTTACCGGGCCGTCGGGGGCGGGAAAGTCGTCGCTGCTGCGGCTTCTGACCCTGGCCGAACGGCCGCGAAAGGGCACAATCCGCCTGTTCGGCGCAGATGTCACGCAGATCGAACGGCGTGATATTCCCGCCTTCCGCCGCCGCATGGGCGTCGTCTTCCAGGAGTTTCACCTGCTCGACCACCTGTCAGCCTTTGAAAACGCAGCCCTGCCGCTGCGGCTGACGCATCAGCGCGAGGCGGCCTATGCCGCCGATGTGGCCGAGATGCTGAAGTGGGTGGGCCTGGGCGACCGCATGGACGCCCTGCCGCCCGCCCTGTCCGGCGGCGAGAAACAACGACTGGCCATCGCCCGCGCCGTCATCACCCGCCCCGGCCTGATCGTCGCCGACGAGCCGACCGGCAGCGTGGACGGCGTGATGGCCGAAAAGCTGCTGCGCCTGTTCCAGTCGCTGAACCGGCTGGGCGCCACGGTCCTGATCGCCAGCCACGACCAGGCCCTGGCCGAACGTTCCGGCGCGCGCGTGCTGCGGCTGGACCGGGGGCGGCTGGCGCCGACGGAGCGCGCCGCCGCATGATCCGTCTGTCTGTCCTGCGCCTGCCTTCTCTGCGCCTTTCGAGTCTGGGCCTTTCGGGCTTGCGCCTGCCCTCCGGCCGTCCCGGCCTGCTGCCCCCCGCCGCGGCGGGCGAGCCGTGGCTGATGACGGTCATCGCCGTGCTGTGCTTCCTGGCCTGTCTGGCCGCGGTCGCCGCCTCCGCCGCCGACCGCGCCGCCCACGGCTGGGCCCGGCAACTGGGATCGGAGGCCACGGTCCAGGTCCGCCCCCGCGTGGGCGAGACCGGCGACACCGCCGCCGCCCGCGCCGCCGAGACCCTGGCCGGGGTCGACGGGGTCGAGGAGGCCGCCGCCCTGTCGCGCAAGGACGCCGAGGATCTGCTGCGCCCCTGGCTGGGCGACGCCGTCCTGCCGGACCTGCCCCTGCCGCATCTGGTGACCGTGCGTCTGAAGGCGGATGCGCCCGCCAGCGCCGTCACCCTGAGCCGCGCCCTGGCCGCCGCCGGACTGGACGCCACCGTCGACGACCACAGTCTTTGGCGCGGCGAGGTGGAACGCTCGGCCGCACTGATCACCACCCTGGCCGGGGCCGCCTTCCTGGCCACCGCTTTCGCCGCCGCCGCCGCCATCGCCTACGCCACCCGAGCGGGCCTGGCCGCCGGTCGCGGCGTGATCGAGACCCTGAGCCTGAACGGCGCCACCGACGGCCGGATCGCCTGGCTGTTCCAGCGCCGTTTCGCCCTGCTGGCGGCGGGCGCAGGGGCCATCGGCGCCCTGCTGGCGGCGCTTCTGCTGGGCTTCCTGCGTTTCCTGGGCGGGTCGGGCGGCCTGAGCCAGGCCCTGCCCATCGCCTGGGGCGATCTGCTGCTGCTCTCGCCATGCCCGCTGCTGGCCGCTACGGTGGCGCTTCTCGCGGCCAGATTCGCCGCCATGCAGGTATTGGGATCGGCAAGAGGCAAGGGATGAGGCTGCTGACCGTCATCGGCGTCGTCGCCCTGATCTGGCTGGTCGGCCTGTTCGCCTTTGCGCATCGGGTGCGCGAGCTGACGCCCGCCGACGATCCCGCGCGCGCCGACGCCATCGTGGCCCTGACCGGCCCCTCGGCCGAACGGGTCAACGCCGCCATCCGCCTGCTGGAGCAGGGCAAGGGCGAGCGGGTGCTGATCTCGGGCGTCAACCGCGAGGTCCGCCGCCAGGAGCTGCGCGAACTGACCCCCGGCTCGACCAAATTGTTCAACTGCTGCGTCGACCTGGGCTTCGAGGCCGAGGACACGGTCGGCAATGCCCAGGAGATCGCCTCATGGGCCCGGGCCAAGGGCTACACCCACCTGATCGTGGTCACCTCGGACTATCATATGCCGCGCTCGCTGGTTGAGCTGCGCGGCCAGCTGCCGGGCGTGGATCTGACGCCCTATGCTGTTTCGACGCCGTCGCTGGACAATGCGCGCTGGTGGCGGGCCGTGGTTTCCGCGCGGCGCATGACGCTGGAATACATGAAATATCTGACCGCGCTGGGCCGCGAGGGGGTGCGTCGCCTGACGCGCGACCGCTCCACCGTCCGGGCCGTCGCCGCCGATGCGGACACACCAGAAAAGGCGCCCGCCTAAGTGAACACCCTGCGCTCCCTCCTCTTCACGGCCTGGCTCTATCTATCGATGCCCGTCGTCGCCATCGGCCTGTCGCCCGCTCTCTTGATGCCGCACAGCGTCGTTCGCGGCGTCATCAAACTGTGGGCGAGGAGCGTTCTGTTCGGCCTGCGCTGGATCGCGGGCGTGAAGGTCGAATTCCGCGGGCTTGAGAACCGCCCGTCAGGCGCCGCCTTGGTGGCGTCCAAGCACCAGGGAATGCTGGACATTGTCGCCCTGCTGGCGGTGCTGCCGGACGCCTGCTTCGTAATGAAGAAGGAGCTGATGCCCCTGCCCTTCTTCGGCTGGTTCGCCTGGAAGGCCAAGATGATCGCCGTGGACCGCGCCGGCCACGCCAAGGCGCTGAAGGACATGACACGTCAGGCCAAGGACCGCCTGGCCGAAGGCCGCCAGATCGTCATCTTCCCGGAAGGCACGCGCAACGCGCCAGGCGTTCCCGGCGACTACAAGCCCGGCGTCGCCGCCATCTATCGCGATCTGGAAGGCCCCTGCTGGCCCGTCGCCACCAACTCCGGCGTCCACTGGCCCGCCCACGGTTTCCGTCGTTATCCGGGCACCGTGGTGTTCGAGTTTCTGGAGCCCATTCCGGCCCAGTTGAAGCGGGGCGCCATGATGGCGTTGCTGGAAAGCCGCATCGAGACGGCTTCGACCGCCTTATTGGAGCCAAAAACCGCGCTAGTGCATTCCGCACCGGCCTGATCCTCCCCGCGTTCGGGCGCCGCAATGGAAACGCCCGATGATCCGCACCCTGATTCTCACCGCCGCATTCGCCGCCGTCGCCGGATCGGCCCTGGCCCAGTCGCAACCCTATGAGGACGTCGAGGTGCCCAAGACCTGGCGGGTCGAGGTCGGCGGGGGGATCACCCACGGCTTCAGCCCCACCGGCAATACCGGCGACGACATCAACTACACCGCCTGGGGTTCAGCCAACTACAAGAACATCTTCTACGCCAACGGCCTGGACGGCCTGGGCTGGAATGCGATCAAGACCGACGACTTCAACGCCGGGGTCCAGCTGCGTCCCCGCTTCTCGGCGGGCAAGATCGAGGGCTCCAGCCTGGATCGCCCCGGCCTGGGTGCCGACGCCGCCCTGTACGCCTACAAGCGTTTCGGCGGGATCGTGGTCGGCGGCCATGTGGCCCAGGACGTCAGCGGCGACGACGCGGGAATGCAGTATTTCGCCTCGGTCGGCCATCAGCACGTGACCCCGGTCGGTCTGCTGCGTGTCAGCGGCTATGTCACCGGCGGCAACGACGAGCGCCTGCAACGCTACTTCGGCATCACCCCGGAACAGGTGCCGGGCAGCGGCTATCAACCCTACCAAGCGTCGGGCGGCCTGTCGGGCGCCGGGGCCGTGGCCTTCCTCGCCATCCCGGTCGGCACGCGCTTCGGCGTCGGCGGCTTCGTCAACTACGAACAGCGCCTGGGCGACACCAAGAACAGCCCGCTGGTCGACGACGACCACGTCTGGCGCGCAGGCCTGATCGGCGTGGTGCGGTTCTCCAGCGCGGACTGAAGACGCTTACCGATATTTCACTCGCCAATCGGTGTGTGCTGGCTGAAACACCCGGTCGATACGGATGACCGACGCAGTGAGATCATGAGCTTCAAAACCAGGCTGGCCTGCACCTTGGCGACCGCAGCCCTGATGGGCGCGGCCCCGCTGGCCGCCCCTATGTCAGCACAGGCGCAGTCCGTCACGCTGAAGCCAACCACAGACGGACTGAGCGCGAGCATACGCCTGACGACGCCGACCACCCGGTTCAGGTTTCAGGACGCCGGTGTGGCGCGCGACGACTGGACCGCCCCGACACGGGACGCCCAGACACGGGACGCCCGGCTGAGCGGCGACGCAGTTGAAGGCGCAGGCGACGCCTTCGATCGGTTCACCCTGCTGTTGAAGCCAGACACCACCGAAGAAGGGCGCGGCTATATCGCCGTGACCCGCGTGGGCGACGGCTATCTGCTCTTCGCCCCGGCCCTGACCGGTGCGGACGATACGCTGCAACTCACCCTCGACGCGCCCCAGGGCTGGACCCTGTGGCCCGCGAACGACGTCAGCGGCTATGTCTATGTCGGTCCCGCCGCCCGGATCGAACAACGCGTGGGCGGGGCCGCGATCATGGCGCCCGGCCTGTCGCCTCAGGTGCGGACAACCGCGCTGGACACCTTCGACACGGCCGTCAACTTCTTCGGCCACAGGTTCGGCGCACCGCCCAAGCCGCCGACTCTGGTGTTCACGGATCAGGGCGCGGGCCCCATATCCTTCCGCGCCGACGTGACCGACACAGAGGTCATCTCCGCCCGTCTGCACGGCGACGACTGGGCCGAGCCGACGGACAGCGCCCTTTCGGACATCCGCCTGCTGGTCTTCCATGAATCCGTCCATCTGTGGAACAGCCATTTCGCCGTCCCCGCCGAGGGCTCGCCCTGGCTGCATGAAGGAGGGGCGCAGTATCTGGCCCTGGTCGCCGCCTCTTCGACCGGCGTGCTGAACCACGACGACGGCCTGGACGCGATCAGCGCCAGCCTGACCAACTGTCGCCGTGCTGTGGGGCAGAGCCGCAGCCTTGCCGAACGCATCGCGGGCGGCCCGGCCATGTACGACTGCGGCGTGACGATCCAGTGGCTGGCAGATCTGGAGTTGCGCCATGCCTCAAACGGCCAGCGCGGCGTCATCGACGTTTGGCGCGACCTGATCGCCCAGGCCCGTGCGGGACGCCCCGATTATGGTCCCGCCGACTTCGTGAGCGCCCTGCCCGCCGGGTCGGCGGTCCCGGCATTGTTCGACGCCCCCGCAGATCAGCGCTGGTCTGCGCTTGAGGCGCGCCTGACCGCCCTTGGAGTCCGTTGGGAGAACCGGCCCTCGCGCCAGACCTATCTGATGGCGGCTCTGTCGCACCTGAACGCCAGCAACTGCGCGCCGGGGGTGAGCAAGGGCTATTATCTGCGCGACGGCTATGTCCAGATGGACAATGATGCGGCCTGCGGCGCCTTGGCGGGCGATCTTGAGTTGGACAAGATCGAAGGCTTCGATCCCATGGCCGACGCCCGGCCGATGTTCGAAGCGGTTCAGACCCGGTGCGCAGCCGGCGAACCCGTCCGCTTCACCGCACGCGGCCAGACCACAGTGCGCGAGGCCCTGTGCAAGACACCGCTGACCACGCCTCTGGCCTATGCCCTCACGACAGCGCCGTCGCTGGCTAAGCAGGACTGACCGGCATGGTGCGCTTTTCCAAGCTGGATTGAGCCTCAAACACCCTTTGTGCGCCGCTCGCGCCAGGCCGGACGCAAGCGGCGCACAATCACGACCTACTGCGCCGCGAACTCGCTCAACGCATCGATCACTGCGCGGTTCTGGTCTTCCGTGCCGATGGTGATGCGCAGGGCCTGCGGCAGGCCATAGCCGCCGACGGGGCGGACGATGATGCCCTTGGTGTTCAGATAGTCGTTGGCTGCGGCGGCGCGGTCGGGGCTGTCAAATATGACCAGCACGAAGTTGCCCGCGCTGGGCAAGACCTCAAAGCCGAAGCCGCGCAGGGCCTGGGTCAGGCGCGGCTTCCAGTTGGTCACCAGATCACGCGACGCCGTCTGGTGCGCGGTATCGGACAGGGCCGCGGTCGCCGCCTCCAGCCCCGGCACGGACACGTTGAACGGCAGGCGGATGCGGTCGATGGCCTCCGCCACCGCCAGCGGCGCATAGCCGAAGCCGATGCGCAAACCGCCCAGACCGTGGATCTTGGAGAAGGTGCGGGTGACGACCATGTTCGACGCCGCCTTGGCCAGCGGGAAGGACGTCTCCCAGTCGGCCTCGGTCACATATTCGGCATAGGCCTCATCGACGACCAGAATGACATGGGACGGCAGGGCGGCGTGCAGGCGGCGGATCTCCTCGCCCGTATTGTAGCTGCCGGTCGGGTTCGACGGGTTGGAGACATAGACGATCTTGGTGCGGTCATCGACCTGGGCCAGCAGGGCGTCGACCTCGGCCTTGTAGTCCGGCTCGGGCGCCAGCTTGACCTGGGCTTCGCAGCCCAGGGCGCTGATGCGGTAAGCCAGGAAGCCGTACTGACCGCAGACGATATTGTCGCCCGCCGTCAGATAGGTCTGGTTCAGCAGGGCGAAGACCTCGTCCGAGCCATTGCCGAAGATCAGGCGCTCGGGCTCCAGTCCGTGCAGTTCGGCGACGGCGGCGCGCAGCTTGGTCGCCCGGCCATCGGGATAGATGTGGATGTTCTTGACGGCGGCCTCATAGGCGGCGCGCGCCTTTTCACCCGCACCCAGCATGTTCTCGTTCGAGGACAGCTTCATCGGCTCGGCGACACCGGCGATGGACGACTTGCCGCCGACATAGGGCGCGATGTCGAGGATGCCGGGCTTCGCTACGGGGCCTTTGGGTGCGGTCGCGTCGGTCATGAAATGCCTTGAGTCAGAAGATGGGGGCAGCGCCGATGACGCCGGTCAGGCGGCCGGGGGCGTCGCTCAGCCGTCCGTCCTCGGGTTGCACATAGCCCGTCAGCACAAACAGCTTCAAGCCGCCTGCCGCCGCCAGCGGGTCCGCGATCAGGCCGGACTGGCCCAGGGTGTCGACAATGCGGGCGTCGGGCAGGCCGCTGTCCGTGACCCAGAAGCTGCGGTCGTCGCCGGTCGGGCCGGACTGCTCCCTGGACACCAGAAAGGCCTGCGGCCGCGCGCGCCGGTCATCCGGCAGGGCGGCGATGATCCGCAGGTCAGGCCGCGCCAGAAGTCGCCCCCACCATGGGCGATCCGACGACAGGTCCAGCAGGCCGCGCGCGCCGGCATCGACCGCCTTCAGCACCTCATCCGCCGCCATGGGTCGGGCGGACAGGCCGTAGCGATCCGCCGCCAGCACATTGGCCAGACCGCCGCTGGCGGCCATCACGGGACCGCCCGCCGCCTCGATCCGTCCCCACAGGGCTTTCAGCGCCGCAGCCTCTGCAGGCGAGACGCCGTTCAGCAGTTGGCGCAAGGCGATGGCGCCCGCATCCGCGCGATCACGCGGCCCAGCGGCGACACGGGCGCGCACGGCCTCAACTACCGCCCGGTCCAGCGCCAGCAGGGCTTCGTCAGGCTGGGGTTCGTCGAGCAGGCCCATCAGAACAGCTTGGGCGCAGGGGCCAATGAGAACGGGCCCAGCCAGGCGCGCCCATCGCGGAACACCAGGGTCAGGGCCATGTCGTCCTTGCCTGCCGCCTGGGTCGCGCCCGCCGCCGCTGCGGCGCCCGCCGCCCCGATCCGGTTGGCGACGCCGCCGCGCGATTCCAGCAGGCCGGACAGGGCGGGCAGCGGCTTTTGCGACTGCAGCGCCACCTGCCCGATCAGCCGCCCGTCCGCGTCGGCGCGCAGGACATCGCTGCTCAGGGTGGCGCGACTGGCCCCGGCCTGAATATCGCCGCGCAGATTGCGGAAGGTTCCGCCCCCCCGCGTCCAGGCCGAAAAGACCCCTGCCGCATCGCCGCCCTTCAGCAGACTGGCCTGGCCGATGGTGGCCTCAAGCTGCAGGGTCAGCATCCCGTCCTGAGCGAAGCCCTCGACAGGACCATTGGCGCGGCCCTGGCCGTCCACCAGACGGAACATGACATCGATGTCGTCACCCGGCGTGGTCGAGGCGGCCAGATGTGGGCGGGTGTAGAATTCGATCCGCGCGGCGCGGGCTATGGGGAAGGGCTCGCCCTGCGGCGCCACGGTGAAGACCGGATTGACCATCTCGAGCGCCAGATTGGGCCAGCGCTGGTCGATGCCGCTGGTGCTCATGCGGATGGCGTCGCCCGCGACCGCCACCTCGCCCTTGCCTGCACGGGTCAACACCAATCCCTGCGGCGCGACGATCACCCATTTGGTCGGCTGATAGGCGTTGGCCTCGGCCGCCAGCTCCAGCGCCGACACCGCATGGTGCGACGGCGCGCCGATGGTCACGTCGCGCAGGCCCACGCGGGCGCGGAAGGGCCAACCGGATATGGTCTTCTCGGAAAAGCGGACATCCCAGCCCGCCTGACGCATGGCGGCCGCCTGGGTCTCGATCTGTCTGTCGATCTGATGCGTCAGATAGAACCACCAGCCCGTCCACGCCGCCAAGGCCAGCAACACGATGATGAAGGGCGCATACAGGCCCTTGCGGCTGTGCGGCTTGGTCGGGGCGTCAGACATGCGATCTCCGGGTTCAACGCCCTATAGCGCAAGGATCGGCGCCGACATAAGGGCGGTTCAGGCGGTCAGGTCCGCCAGGCTGGCGCCCGCAGCCCGCACCGCATCGTCCGGCGCGATCCCCAGCAGCAGACCACGCTGGCCGCCGTTGATCAGCACCTGGTCGAACAGGATGGCCGTCTCGTCCATCACCATCGGCACGGACTTGCGCTGGCCGAAGGGACTGACGCCCCCGACCTTGTAGCCGGTCAGGCGTTCGGCGTCGGCGGGCTTCATCATCTGGGCCGACTTGGCCCTCAGAGCCGCCGCCAGCTTCTTCATGCTGACCTCGCAGTCCGAGGGAACGATGACGCAGGCGGGCTTGCCGTCGGCCAAGGTCATCAGCGTCTTGAACACCTGTTCCGGCGCCTTGCCCAAGGCCTGCGCCGCCTGCAGTCCCACGCGCGGCGCGTCGGGATCATAGTCATAGGGGAACAGCTCAAATGCGATCCCGGCCTTGGTCAGGGCCAGGGTCGCGGGCGTGGTCTTCGACATTTCAGGTCGTCTCGGGATTGAGGAAGGTCTTGGTCAGCTCGACCGCATCGGCCAAGCCCATGCGCTGCACCTCGGTTCCCGGCGGCAGGCTGGCGAACAGGCGGGTGGGGGTGGCGGCGTCCAGCATCAGGAACACCCCCTTGTCGTCGCCGCGCCGGATCAGCCGCCCGAAGGCCTGGGCGATGCGGGCGCGGGCGATGGCGTCGTCATAGCCTTTCCCGCCCAGACGTTCTCGACGCGCCTTGTGCAGAAGGTCCGGGCGCGGCCATGGCACGCGGTCGAAGGCCAGAACCCGCAAAGACCGCCCCGGCACATCGACTCCGTCGCGCACGGCGTCGGTGCCCAGCAGGCATGAGTTCTCTTCCACCCGGAACATGTCCACCAGCGCCCCGACCTCCAGCGGATCGACGTGCTGGGCGTAAAGCGGCAGGCCCGATTTCGCCAGATCCGGCCCCAGCCGCTCATAGACCGCCTTCAGACGACGGATGGCGGTGAACAGGCCCAGCCCCCCGCCGCCCGCCGCCAGGAACAGTTCGCGCATCGCCGCCGCCGTCTGGCGCGGATCATCCTTGACCAGATCATTGACGACGATGACCCGGCTGTTGGCGGCGTAGTCGAACGGGCTTTCGACCTTCAGGGTGCGGGGCGGATCGATCAGGCGCGCCGATCCGGTCCGCATCCGCGCCAGATCGAACGGATCATCCTGCAAGGGATCGGACAGGGTCGCCGAGGTCACCAGCACCCCGTGCGACGGCACGATCACGGCGGCCTCCAAGGGCACGGTCGGGTCGATCCAGTGGCGACGCAGGGCCACGTCGTGGATGCGGCCAAACGCGGTCTCCGCCGACAGCCAGTCGACGAAATCGGGGTCCGGCTGGTCCCCGCCGTCCTCCAGCGCCGCCAGCATGGAGCGCCAGCCCGGCAGGGTCATGCGGGCGCGCCGGTCCAGACCGCGCAAGGCCCCTTCGATCCGCGACCGCTGCGAACCGTCCAGTTCGGCGGCCTCATCGTCCAGAATGTCTTCCAGATGCCGCGACAGGGCCAGAAGCGGCGTCTCGATCGCCGCCAGCGCCTGAGCCGCCGCGCGCGCGGCCTCCGCCACCGGCTCGGTCACCGGCTTCAGCGCGCATTCCATGCCGAACTCGGCGCCGCCATAAGGATTGGTCTCGGCGGTGCGCGCCCTGAGCTGGTTCAGAGCGGCGGCCAGAAACGCCTCGATCGGCCCGATGGGGTTCACCTCGCCCGAGGCGGGCGCGACCCGGCCCGACACGCCCTCGCCCGGCAGGCTGGCGGCGGCGCGCACGGCGTCCTGCAGCGATTTCAGCGCCGTCTCATTGTCATTGACCATGTCGCCCAAACGCTGTTCCAGCCCGCGCCCGCGACGGCCCTTGCCCTCCGGCCCGCGTATCCAGCGGCGCAGTTCAGCCGCCTCTTGCCCGGACAGACAGGCGGAAAAGGCGCTGTCGGCGGCGTCGAACAGGTGGTGACCCTCGTCGAAAACGATCCGTTTCAGGGCCGCCGTCTCGCCGTCCTGTTTCTGGCCTCGCGCCGAACGCGCGCCGTCGAACGCGGCCTGAGTCAGGACCAGGGCGTGATTGGCCACCACGATGTCGGCCTTGCGGCTGGCGCGGATGGTCTTTTCGACGAAACAGGTGCGGTAGTGCGGGCAGGCGGCGTGGACGCATTCGCCGCGCCGATCCACCAGATTGGCCGCCCCCGCCGCATGGGCCGCAGGCAGGGCGAACAGGCCGGGAAGCCAGCCGGGGAAGTCCCCGCCCGTCATGTCCCCGTCGCGCGTATGCACCGCCCAGCGACCGGCCAGGGCCAGCCCGATCAGGTCGCCGTTACCCAGCTGGGCCGCCTGCACCATGTCCTGCAGGTTCAGGACGCACAGGTAGTTCTCGCGGCCCTTGCGGATCACCGCCTTCTTCCTGCGCTCGGCCGGATCGGGCCACAGCGAATGGCTTTCGCGGTCGATCTGGCGTTGCAGGGCGCGGGTGTAGGTCGAAATCCACGCCGCCCCCTGGTTCCGCTCGGCCCACAGGGAGGCGGGCGCCAGATAGCCCAGGGTCTTGCCCGTGCCCGTCCCCGCCTCAGCCAGCAGAACGCGGGGCCGCCCCTCTTCGTTACGCGGCGAAAAGGCGAAGGCGGCCTCGGCGGCGTAGTCGGACTGGGTCGGGCGCGTCTCGTCCAACCCTGAGGCCTGCAGCAGTTTCTCCAGCCGGATGCGGGCGCTCTCGCTGTCGACCGGGGCGGACCCGGCCTCGCCGCGCGGGGCCTCGTCCTCCCATTCGGTCAGGCGGGTCCAGACATCCAGACCTGAGCCGCGATGCTGACGCGCACGCACCCCGCCCGCCTCCAGCGTCTGCACCACCCGTTCGCCCCAGGCCCAGCCCGCGCGTTGCATCGTCAGGGCCAGAACATAGGCGGCCTCACGTTCCGGATAGGCGGGCGCGGCCAGTTCGCCCAGCAGGGCTGCGGCGGCCTCACGCAGGGCCGTGGCCTGTTCCTCGGGCGACTTCGGCTCCGCCCGCCCCAGCGCCAGGGCCAGTCCCGTCGGCGACGGAGCGCAGAACCGCGCCGGGCGCACGAAGGCGTACAGCTCCAGCACATCCATCAGATCGGACGACCGGGGCGGCGGCGTCAGGCCCAGGCGTCGCGCCGTCAGGGACGCATGGGCGACCAGAACCGGGCCGGCGGTGAAGAAACCTTCCGCCGCGCCGCGCCCGATCTTTCGCGCGCCCGCCTCATCGCAGACGGCCCCCGCCCCCGGCGGCGTCGCCAGCGCAGGCGGCAGGTCCAGCCGAAGTTCGGGCCCAGGCCGGGTCGTTTCTGCAATGACGGATTCGTCTGACACAGCCGATAGATAGCGAGCCTGAGACCGAAACGGAACGGGAACATCTAGCGACCGACGCTCCGGCGCGCTAATTGTAGACCATGGCCGCCAAGACGAAGCTTCTGACACCCACGGGCCTGTTGGCCGTGATCCTGCTGGCGGCGGCGCTTGTCATCCTGATCGGGTTCGCCGTCTGGCCGATGCTCAGCGCCGCTCTGGCTCAGGATTCCTGCCTCGATGCGGGCGGGGCATGGAACGGTCAGGCCTGTGTGGGCGCTCGGTTGGGGTGACGCCGCTTCCCCCGCTTTTCGCCGACTGGTTCGCCAGCCGCGGCTGGTCGCCCCGGCGGCATCAGCTGGAGATGGTCGCCGCGGCCGAGGCCGGTTCGCACGCCCTGCTGGTCGCCCCGACCGGCGGCGGCAAGACGCTGGCGGGGTTTCTGCCCAGCCTGATCGATCTGGCGGAACGTGGACCGCGCCCCGCGACCGGGCCGGGGTCTGGGGTCCACACCCTGTATCTGTCGCCGCTGAAGGCCCTGACCACCGACGTCGAACGCAACCTGATGACGCCGATCCGCGAGATCGGTCTGAACATCCATGTCGAAACCCGCACCGGCGACACCAAACAGTCCAAGCGCCAACGCCAGCGCGATTTCCCGCCCGACATCCTGCTGACCACGCCCGAACAACTGGCCCTGTTCTGCGCCTGGGAAGGCGCGCGATCCTATTTCGCCGATCTGAAATGCGTCGTGCTGGACGAGGTGCACGCGATCTGGAGCGGCAAGCGCGGCGATCTGCTGGCCCTGGGGCTGGCGCGGCTGCAGAGTTTCGCACCCGCGATGCGCCGCGTGGGATTGAGCGCCACCATCGAAGATCCCGACCTGATCCGGGAATGGCTCAGCCCGTCTGCGCTAACGGGAGAAGACGGCGTGACGCTGGTGCGCGGCGATCCCGGCGCCCCTGCGGTGATCGATGTGCTGATTTCGGAGGGCAAGGTGCCGTGGGCGGGCCACACCGGCCAGCACGCCATCCCCGAGGTCTATGCCGCCATCCAGCGCGCGCGCCTCGCCCTAATATTCGTCAATACGCGCTGGCAGTCCGAGTTCGTCTTCCAGCAGCTGTGGGCCGTCAATGACGACAATCTGCCCATCGGGCTGCACCACGGATCCCTGGCCGCCGAACAGAGGCGCAAGATCGAGGCGGCCATGGCTCGGGGCGACCTGCGGGCCGTGGTCTGCACCTCGACGCTGGACCTGGGGATCGACTGGGGCGACGTGGACCTGGTCATCCAGATGGCGGCGCCCAAGGGCTCCAGCCGTCTGGTCCAGCGCATCGGCCGCGCCAACCACCGGCTGGACGAGCCGTCCCGCGCCCTCTTGGTGCCCGCCAGCCGGTTCGAAATGCTGGAATGCCAGGCCGCGCGCGAGGCCGTCGCCGACAACGCCTTCGACTGGGAGCCGGTTCATATCGGCACACTGGACACCCTGGCCCAGCACGTCATGGGCGTGGCCTGTTCCGAGCCGTTCGACATGCAGGCGCTCTATGACGAAATCCGCACCTCCGGCCCCTATCGCGACCTGACCTGGGAGCAGTTCGAGGATGTCGTGGATTTCGTGGCCACAGGCGGATACGCCCTGCGGACCTACGACCGGTTCGCCCGTATCGTCCGTACACAGAACGGCCAGTGGAAGGTCCGCAACCAGCACATCGCCCAGCGCCACCGCATGAACGTCGGCGCCATCGTCTCCGCCGGTAATCTGAACGTGCGCGTAGCGTCGCGGCGGGGCGGCGGCGGAACCCGCGCCTGGGTGGGCGGGCGCAAGGTGGGCGAGGCCGAGGAATGGTATTTCGAACAGCTGACGCCAGGCGACACCTTCCTGTTCGCCGGTCAGGTCTGGGCCTTTCAGGGCATCACCGGCACAGACGCCCTGGTCACCCACGCCAATGACAAGGACCCGAAGATCCCCTCCTGGGGCGGGGCCAAATTCCCGCTGTCGACCTCGCTGGCCGACCGGGTGCGCACCATGGTGCAAGACCGCGACCACTGGCGCGTCCTGCCGCCCGATGTTCAGGAATGGCTGGAGCTTCAGGAGACGCGCTCGGTCATTCCCGATGCGGAATCCATGCTGGTCGAGACCTTTCCGCGCGGCAATCGCCACTTCATGGTCGCCTATCCGTTCGAGGGGCGGCTGGCCCACACCACACTGTGCATGCTGCTGACGCGGCGGCTGGACCGGCTGGGCGTCGGCCCATTGGGCTTTGTCGTCACGGACTATTCATTCGCCATCTGGTCGATCAAGCCGATGGACCGGATCGATCTGGACGCCCTGTTCCAGCCCGACATTCTGGGCGACGACCTGGAGGCCTGGCTGGAGGAAAGCTTCATGATGAAGCGGTCCTTCCGCAACTGCGCCCTGATCTCGGGCCTGATCGAGCGTCGCCTGCCGGGCGCGGAGAAGACGGGGCGTCAGGTCACCTTCTCCACCGACCTGATCTATGACGTGCTGCGCCGCCACCAGCCCGATCATCTGCTGCTGAAGACCGCCCGCGCCGATGCGGCGTCGGGCCTGCTGGACGTGGCGCGCCTGGGTCAGATGCTGACGCGAATCGAGGGCCGCATACGCCCCATCGCCCTGTCCCGCCCGTCGCCGTTCAGCGTGCCGGTCTTGGTGCAGATCGGGCGCGAGCGCGTGGGCGGGGACGCCGCCGAAATGATCCTGGACGAAAGCGCCGACGCGCTGATCGCCGAAGTGATGGAAGACGCCGCGTGAACGCCGCCCTGCGCCAGACCCTGTCGCCCGCCCGCAAGCCCTGCGGCGCCCTGCGCGTGCTGATCGCGGGCGAGACCTGCGACCTGCGTTGCTCCGGGGCCCTGTGGCTGCCGACCTATCGGACCCTGATCGCCGCCGACCTGCATCTGGAGAAGGGCTCGGCCTTCGCCGCACGCGGCCAGTTGCTGCCCCCCTATGACAGCCGCGCCACCCTGGACCGGCTGGAGGCCGAGATCGCCGAGTTGAATCCTGACACGGTCATCCTGCTGGGCGACAGCTTCCATGACGCCCGGGCCATCGCCCGCATGGCCGCCGCCGACCGAGCGCGGCTGGACCGGCTGGCGGCGGGTCGCGACTGGCTGTGGCTGGAGGGCAACCACGACCGCGAGGCCCTGGCGCAGATGGGGGCCGACGTACGTCTGCCCGGCGCCGTCGTCGGTGACATCAGCCTGGGTGCGCTGCGCCTCACCCACGAGCCGGAACCTCTGTCCGCCGCTGACAACCGCCATGGCGAGGTCGCCGGGCACCTGCACCCCTCGGCCCGCGTCGTCGCCTATGGCCGAGGCGTGCGCCGCCCCTGTTTCATCACGGACGGATCGCGCCTGATCCTGCCCGCCTTCGGCGCCTTCACCGGAGGGCTCAGCGTGCGTGACCCCGCCATCGCCGACCTGTTCGCCCGCGAACCCCTGATCGCCGCCCTGGGCCGCGGCCGGGTCCACGCCCTGGCCTGGGAGAAGCTGTCCGGCGACCGACAATAAGACCCGGGTGATATTGATTTGGACGTAAGCTGCCGCTAAGGGGCGCATCCACGCTGCGGATCGCCGCGCGTTCAGGACACGTCGAATGCAACACGATCTCACACAGGGCTCTATCACCCGGCGCCTGCTCGGGATGGCGTTCTTCATCGGGCTGGGACTGTTGTTCCAGACGCTCTATTATCTGATCGACCTCTATTTCGTGGGGCGGATCGGACCGGCGGCCCTGGCGGGAGTCGGCCTGGCGGGCGTGGTCTTCTTCCTGGTCATGGCCGCGTCGCAGATGGTGACGGTCGGAACCATGTCCCTGATGGCCCGCGCCATCGGCGCCGAGGATCATGCGGGCGCCGAGGCGGTCTATCGCCAGGCCATGTTGTTGTCGGTCGTGCTGGCCGTCGTAACCCTGATCGCGGGATACGCCTTTGGCGGCATGGCGATGCGCAGCCTTTCGGCCGACCCGCTGACGGCGAAGGAAGGCGCGGCCTATCTGCACGGCTTCCTGCCCGCTCTGGCCCTGATGTTCCCGACCGGAACCATGGGCGCCGCCCTGCGCGCCGCAGGCGTCGTGCGTCCGACCATGATGGTCCAGTCGGCCACCGTCCTGCTGAACGTCGTGCTCGCCCCCGTGCTGATCGCGGGCTGGGGCCTGGGACTGCCGCTGGGAGCCTTCGGCGCCGGTCTGGCCAGCGCGATTGCGGCGCTGGCGGGCTTCGTCGGCGCGGTCGTGATCTTCAGCCGCGTCCAGACGCTGATCGCCCAGCCCATGCGCCTGACGCCGCCCGATAGCGCGGTCCTGCGCCGCATCGTCGGCATCGGTTTCCCGGCGGGCGCGGAGTTCCTGCTGCTGTTCGTCTCGATGAGCCTGACCTACGGCTTCATCCAGCATTTCGGCGCCGAGGCCCAGGCCGGGTTCGGCGTAGGATCGCGGGTCATGCAGGCCGTCTTCCTGCCCGCCATGGCCATCGCCTTTGCGGTCGGCCCCATCGCCGGTCAGAACTATGGCGCGGGCCAGTTCAGCCGCGTCGTCCGCACCGTGCGCGACGCGGCGGCGATCGGCTCGGGCATCATGCTGACCCTGACCCTGGTCTGCCAATGGAACGCCCCCCTGCTGGTCGCGCCCTTCGCCGCCGACGCCGCCACCGCCGCGATCGCCGCCCACTATCTGAAAATCGTCTCTCTGGTCTTCGTGGCCTCGGGACTGGCCTTCACCGCATCCGGCGCCTTTCAGGCCCTGGGCGACACCCGCCCATCGCTGGTCGGCGGCGTGGTTCGGCTGGCGGTCTATGCGGGATCAATGGTCTTCCTGGTCGCCCAGCCGTGGAGCAGGCTCGAGCATTTCTGGTGGGCCGCCGCCGTCGCCTCGGCCGCCCAGGCCGCCGTCGTCATCCTGTTCCTGCTGCGCCAGATGAAGACCAAGCTGTCAGGCGCGGACAGGACAGCCTCCGCCGCAGCAAGCGCAGAATAAAAAAGACCCGGACGACGGCGCGAACCGTCGTCCGGGTCAGGCGGCTCAGCCCTTAAGGCAGGACGCGGAAACGCACCGCCAAGCTGTCGCTTCGCAAGCGCAGCGCCAGAACCGCGGCGATGAAGAACGACAACCCGGCCAACGGCAGAACCAGATGCATGCGTCCTTCGAACACGCGCTGGACCACGACGCCAAGCAGACTGGCGCCGACAAGCTGAGGCAGAACCAGGAAGATATTATGCACCCCCAGATTGACGCCGACCCTGTCGGCCGGGCTGGCGGCTGCGACAATCGCATAGGGGGCGGACAGAATGGACGCCCAGGCCAGGCCGACGCCCGCCCAGGGCAGGACCAGCATCCCTCCGCCTGGAACCAGGCTCATCGAGGCGAAACACAGGGCGCCGATCGCCAGACAGGCGGCGTGGCAGCGCGCGACCCCGATCTTCCTGACGAACCACGGCAGGAACATAGCCGCCCCGATCGCCACCGCATCCTGAACCCCGAACAGCACCCCGACCCAGTCCGCAGCGGCTTCATAAACGGGCGATCCGGGCCTGGCGTTTCCATACTGATGCGCGGCGATGCTGGGCACCGCATAGACCCACAGGGTGAAGAGCGCGAACCAGGTGAAGAACTGCACCAGGGCCAGGCGGCGCATGATCGTCGGCATGGCCGCAATGGACGCCACGATCCCCAGCACGCCCGTCAAGGGACGCAAGGGGTCACGCCGTCCGCGAATGAAGACCGCCCTCTGCAATACGCCATACAGGGCAAGCACGCCCGCCAGCAGATAGACCTCGCGACGTACGTCAAGAATGGCGGCGACGGCGGCGACGGCGACGCCCGCCGCCACCCACAGGCCCGGCCTGAGGCGGCACTCCTCAATCGTCACGCCCTGCACGACATCGGCGTGCGACGAGCCTGTCTCACGGGTTCTGGCCAGGGTCCACGCCACGGCCATCAGAAAGACGACGGCCCCGACCAGAAAGGCCAGGCGCCAGCTGGGACCGACATCAAGCCCCTGCGCGCTGCTGGACGTCAGCCGGGTCAACAGCCATGGCAGACAGGAGGCGAAGATCGCCCCCGCGCCGATGAACAGCACCTGCAAGGCGTAGGCGCGGTTCAGATCCTCCTTGCCGACAAGATCGGCGACCAGGGCCCGCATCGGCTGCATCGCGACATTCACCGACAGGGTCAGCAACCACAGGGCCAGCACGGCCGTGGACAGGCTGTCCGCGCAGCCCATCAGCACCATGGCGGCGGCGGTCATGAGCGCACCGAGCGCAATATAAGGTCGTCGTCGTCCGAACCGCCCGCGGGTTCGGTCGCTCAGCCAACCCACGACCGGATGCACCAGCAGCCCCGTCACCGGCGCGGCGATCCAGAGCAAAGGCAGGTCCGCCATCTCCGCGCCCAGAGACTGGAAAACACGACTGGTCGCGACGCCCTGCAGACCCCAGACGATCTGGACGCCGAACAGACCTGCGCTGGCGTTCGCAACCAGGGCCAGGGCCTTGGAATTGATCCCCCCTCGATCCCGCTTCCGGTCCGTCAACCCTTCGCCTCCCCAGGCCTTGCAAGCGGACTGTCCCGCCCGCGTCGCTCCGTGTAGGTTGATTGTGATGACCAGCGGCGGCAACCGAAAAACGACCCTCGACGATCTTGCACGTCTTGCAGGGGTGTCTCCATCGACCGTCTCACGCGCGCTGAACGATCACGCCCTGATCAGCGTCCCGACCAAGCAGCGCATCTGGGCCCTGGCGCGCGAACACGACTATGCGTTCAAATCGACCCTGCCGCGACCGGCGCTCAGCGGCGGGGGATCGATCTCGATCGTCACCCCCTATAATCGCGGGCGCCCCCTGCCCCTGTCGCACCCCTTCTTCCTGGAGCTGCTCGCCAGCATCGGAGAGGCGGCGCGCGCGCGCGACTGCGATTTCACCGTCAGCCATGCGGCCGCCGGATCCTTGCAGGACCTGAAGGACGCCACCAACACCGGCACGACCAGCGGCGTCATCTTCCTGGGTCAGGCGGCCCTGCACGACGCCTTCAACGAACTGGCCGACACCAAGGCCCGTTTCGTCGTCTGGGGCGCCCACCTGCCCGGACAACGCTATCGCTCGGTCGGATCGGACAATGTCGTCGGCGGACGCCGCGCGACCCAGCATATCGCGCGCGGCGGGCGCAGACGCATCCTGTTCCTGGGCGGCACGGACCCGGAAGCCGACCAGCGTCGCCGGGGCTATCTGGAAGCCCTGGCCGCCTCAAACATCGCGGTGGACAATCGACTGATGGTCCAGGTCGAGTTCGAACTGGAATCCGCCGAACGGGCCGTGGCCCAGTTGATCGAAGGCGGCGTCAAGTTCGACGGCCTGTTCGCCACCAGCGACCTGATGGCGCTGGGCGCCATCAAGGCCATCCGGCGGGCCGGCCTGTCGGTGCCGGAAGATGTTTCGGTCGTCGGCTACGACGACATGCTGCTGGCCCGCCTCAGCACCCCGACCCTGACCACGATCCGCCAGGACACCTATGAAGCCGGCCGGCTGATGGTCGCCAGCCTGCTTGATCCCAAGCTGTTCAAGGGCCGAGGCGTCCTGCCGACCGAACTGATCGTCCGCGAATCCTGCGGGTCCTGAACGCCGCCTTTTGACTTCAGATCGACGCCCCGCCTAAGGGAAACACCGCACCTATAGGCTACGGCTGGATCGTCGGAGGCGAATAGGCCGCAAAATCATCGACGACATGCGAAAACTTGGCGATGGCGGCGGCTTTCTCGGCTCGCCCTTCTTCGGTCCGCCCCAGAGCTTCCAACGCCAACCCCCGCCCGTACCGGGCCCCCACGTATTCGGAACTGGCGGCCAATACAGCGTCGTAGGCCGTCAGGGCCGCCGCCGCATCACCCATTTGAAGCAGCACTCGCGCGCGGCTGTCCTGAATGTGCGGCGCCTCCGGCGAAATGGCCAAGGCTGCATCACAGTCCTTGATCGCCTGATCCAGCAGGACGCCTGTGGTCGCAGCGGTCCAGCACAGGTTGTTGAGGACTTCGGCGTCATCGACGGCCTTGGCCCGGGCCGTAGCAAAATCCTGCACAGCGAGGTCCAGTCGCTCCAGTTGGATGGCGGCCTTCGCGCGATAGATCAGAATGCTTTGCGACCGCTCCTCATCCAGGGGCAGCAGCTTGTCCAATAGGGCCATGGCGATCTGCGGCCTGCCCCTTTCAAGCTTGAGCGCCGCCTGATTCAGCAAAATCCTGCCGTCAGACGGCATGGCGGCGGCCAAGGCGTCCATTTCCGTCTCCGCCTGCTCTTTGCGCCCGACCCGATTTAGGAAGCCGATCCGTTGCAGTTTGAGCTCGATGTCATCGGGACGGGCCGCGACAACGGCGGCCATCGCGGCGTCGGCTTCTTCGATGCGGTCGGCGCGCTCCAGCAGACCAACCCGCACGACCTTGAGTTCATAGCCATCTTCTCCCCCGGCGATCAGGGTGTCGATGTCGCGGAGCGCACGATCATATTGCTCCAGCGCCACATAGGCCTGGGCGCGCCTTTTCAAGGCGAAGGTGTCGCCGGGCGCTTGGCGCAAGGCCCGCGACAACTCAATGACAGCATCGCCATAGCGACCGTCGCTCATGGCGATCAAAGCCGCGCCGTTCATGGCGATACGCTCTGACGGGTCCAGATCGACAGCCTTCTCCAGATCGGCTTGCGCCCCCGCGCGGTCGCCGGCGTGGAAGCGATAGACGCCGCGATTGGCCCAGGCGTTGCTGTTTTCGGGTTCAAGAGCGATGGCCCGGGCTGCGGCCTCAACGGCCTGGTCGTTCTCATCGGCCTGAGACAGGGCCCAGGCGCGATCCAGCCATTGGCTCGCAGTAGTCGGCGCATCGGCAGCCAGGGCCGTTCTGTCGGCTTCGCTCAGGCGATAGGAGGCGGGCGCAAAGATACGTGGCGGATCATAAGGTTGCGCCTTGCCCGCCGCCACGGACTGCTCAGCCTCAGCGGCAGTGATTTCGGCCGTCTGACTTTGGCGGGTGAAGTCCACAGTCATCAGGTCGCCCGTCAAAGCAACAGTGCGGCGCAGTTGGTGACCCAGTTCGACCCGATCAACCTGGCCGCCCGACACGCGAAAACCAACTCCGCCTTCTGGCAGCCGCAAGGTCAGATGCTGGCGAGTATAGACAGGGTGGCTGATCGCAAAGGGCGCAGTTTTAAACGGACCATCCGGGCGCCGAGCCAGGGAATAACTCATATAGGCGGCGCCAGGCGGAGTAAGGCCGCTGTCGCTCCAGGTCAGCGACGTCGATCCCTTCATCGTCATGCGCACGACATTGCCCTGCGGATCATAGACTGATCCGACTTCGCTGATTTTCAAATCGGAGATCCAGCCCCAAAGGCTGCGCAGCGCCTCGTTTTTCTGCGTCTCTGAAATGAGCGAGACGGCCTGGCCGAAAGCGGCGGCCTCGTCGTCGCGCAGGATCATTTCACCCTCGACCCCGACTGGGGCGTACAGGCCTGCGCTGGCGTCGAGCGTGAGAAGAGTTTCGGTGGTCGGGGCCGCTGGAAGCGCCGCCTCCAGACGTTCCAGGCGCGCTTGCGGACCTGACAGGGGCAAGGCCCAGTTCAGGGGCGGCGTTACGATTTCCTCCAGCCGCCGATCCCCGGTCCGGGTTCCGTCCAGCCAATAGACCTTTCCGTCGACGACCGCCCGCACCAGGACATGGTCGAACGCTGAAATCATGGGAAGGCGATCCGGCAAGCCGTCGCCGCTTCGCAAGCTCACGGCCGCTGGAACGGCCTCAATCCCCAATTCGTCCAGCAAGGCGAGCAACAAGGCGGTCTTGGCCTTGCAGTCTCCGTAGCGCCGCCGCCATGTTTCGTCAGCCGCCGCTGGCGTCAGGGCGCCTTCCCCCATCATCAAGGCGACGTATCGAATCTCGTCCTGAACCAACCTCAGCGCCGCCGCTGTCTGGATCATAGGATCGTTGGAAAGGGCGCGGATGCGCGTGACCTCAGCCTGGAGCGGTGAATCTGAAGGCAGAGCCCGCGCCTTGTCATAGAGCGGCTTGAGAGCAACGGCGATCTCCGCCCAGTCTCGATATTCGCTGAGCTCGATCCGCCGTGGGAAATGGAACCTGACCGGCGTGTCCGCCGGTACGATGATGGGTTGGAGATTCTGGAAGGACAGATCAATGTAGGAATAGCCGTCGCGCTGTTTGACCGTCAGCGGGGTCCAGTCCTTCTCCGCCCTAAGGCGCATGGACCGATCCGAAGGCCAGGAGGCGCGATAGCGGACCTGGTCCACCACCAGCGGCAGGTTGAGGTCCAGAGCCTGCTCAGCATGGTCAGCAGTCACCGGATCCCGCGATGTGACGGTGTAGGCGACGTCGAGAATGTCTCCGACCCGCAATCCGGCGGGCTGCAGCACTGCGGTCAGTTGCCCGTCCAGCATGGCTTGTTCGAGGTTCGCCTCGCGCCGCAAGGTCTCGAAGGTCTGGGTCTCCAGAACGTCCAGGACCTGCCCGTCCCGAATGATGCTGACCTGATGCACGGTGACGTCTTGGCTGGCCGGATTCCATGTCAGCCCGACATTGCCGACCATGGGCAAAGCCTGCGGCGACAGGGCCTGACGTCGCAGATGCACAAAGCCCGACTGGACACCTTTGTCGGCGCGCTGCTGGACATCGAACAAGAGCACTCGCAGGCCGTCATTCACAGCGCCCGCGCCAGCAGACGGCGGTTCGGCCGAGGCGACCACCCAGGCCGGCGCCTCTCCCCGCAATATAACCTCTCCGGCCAGAGAACCGCCCGCCAGACTGCAAAGCCCCGCACCGCCAAAGACACTGAAGGCGCGAAGCCAGAATTTGTTGGACATTCTTGTCACCGAAAACCGTCGTTACATGTCTGATATCCGTAGCAGCGGAGGGCGGCAATCCATTGCGTAGGCGACAACCAGAGAGCGTCCTGCTTGGCTGAGATCGCCTATGGTGATCATCATGCTCATGGCAGGCGGAGAGAACGGTTGATCGCAGGCGACCTAGGTAGAGTCGCGAATGCGGCAAGCCTCATCCGCACGGATTGAGGTCGTTGATCAACTCGCTCCAGGGAATAGAAGCCCCAAGGAATAGAACCCCGGCAAAGGCGTCGGAACAGCGCTGACGATGCTCCGACGCCCGCTCTGTCGTTACGGTTGACGCGTCCAGGCGTTCAGATGGGCCGAACCCTTCAACGCCTCGTCTCCCACATGGCGGCCGACATACAGGGGATAGGATCCGGCCGCGATGCGCCAGCCCGGATTGGCCGCGTCATAGTCGGCGATGATGCGCGGCTCGGCGGTCACCGTGACGCGACGCGTCTGGCCTGGTTGCAGTTCAACCTTCTCAAAACCGATCAGACGCAGCGTCGGGCGCGCCTGCCCCGCACGGAGATAGACCTGAGGCGCATCGGCGCCTGCGCGGCGGCCGGTGTTGGTGACATCGAAGCTGACCGTCAGACGGTCGCCGTCCTCGACCCGCAGGTTGGAGTAACGGAAATCGGTGTAGGACAGGCCGTAGCCGAACGGGAACAGCGGGCGATGCCCCTGCTGGTCGTACCAGCGATAGCCGACGGCTGCGCCCTCGACGTAAGGCTGCTCCCAGCTGTCGAATGCAGGCGGCTGTCGCTGATCGAAGCGCGCGGCCTCGACCGCCTTCTGAAGCTGGATGCCCGGCACTTCGGGACGCGGGGCCTGATCAATTCTGGCGGGGAAGGTCATGGGCAGGCGGCCCGACGGGTTCACCTTGCCGAACAGGACATTGGCGATCGCCGGTCCGCCGCGCTGGCCGGAGTACCAGGCCTGGACCACGGCGTTGACCTGGTTCAACCACGGCATCAGCACCGGGCCGCCGGTCTCCAGAACCACGACTGTCTTCTTGCCCGAGGCCGAGACGGCGTTGATCAGGTCGTCCTGATTGTCCGGCAGGTCGATGGTCTCGGAATCCTCGGCCTCCGTCTGCCAATGCCAGGCGAAGACGATGGCGACGTCGGCCTCGGCGGCGGCGCGGGCGGCTGCGGCGCGATCCTTGCCGTCCAGATAGACCACCTCAGCGCTTGGCGCTGCGGCGCGGATGGCGTCCAGCGGCGAGGATTTGTGCCAGGTCATTCGCACGAAGCCGTGGGACTCCCCGACCTCGAACGCATATTCCTGAACCCCGCCGACGGAACGAACCTGCGAGGAGCCGCCGCCGGACATGACGCCATAGTCGGCGCGACCGCCGATGACGGCGATCTTGCGGGCCGTGGCCAGCAGCGGCAAGGCCCCGCCATCATTCTTCAGCAGCACGATGCCCGCCTCGGCCATGGTCTGGGCCACGTCGGCGTTGGCCTCGTAGTCGATAGGTTGCTCGGTCGCTGGCGTCGGATGGTCGATCAGGCCGGTCTGGATCACGCCGTACAGGATGCGTCGCACCATGTCGTCCAGCCGCGCCTTCTTGACCTCGCCGGCGTCAATGGCCGCGCGCAGGTCGTCGCCGAAATAGATCTGGCGATCCAGTTCCTGTCCCGACTGCTGGTCCAGACCGGCGTTGGCCGCCTTGACCGTAGAATGGACCGCGCCCCAGTCGGACATGACAAAGCCCGGATAGTTCCAGTCGCGCTTCAGCACCTGGTTCAGCAGATGGTCGTTCTCGCACGCCCAGTCGCCGTTGACCTTGTTGTAGGCGCACATCACCGAGGCTGGGTGGCTGCGCTCAATGGCGATCTGGAAAGCCAGCAGATCGCTTTCGCGATGCGCCGCTTCGTCGATCACACCGTCGATGATGTGACGCCCCGTCTCCTGCGGATTCAGGCTGAAGTGTTTGATGGTCGAGATGATGTGGTTGGACTGAACGCCGCGGATCTGTTCGGCGGCCATCAGGGCCGCCAGCCAGGGGTCTTCGCCCAGGTATTCGAAATTGCGGCCCGCCCACGGATCGCGGGTCAGGTTCACGCCGCCCGCCAGCAGCACGTTGAAGGTCTTGGCGCGCGCCTCGGCGCCGATCATCGCGCCGCCACGATAGGCCAGTTGCGGATCGAAAGTGGCGGCCAGCGCCAGGCCGGAAGGCAGCGCTGTCGCCGTGTCGCCCTTGCGCTGTTCGACCTGATTGGCGACGCCCAGGCTGGCGTCGCTCTCGCGAAGATTGGGGATGCCCAGGCGCGGCACCCCGGTCACATAGCCTGCCGAGGGGATCATGTCGTCCAGAGGCGCGCCCGGCGTCCGGTCGGCGAACGGCGGGAAATAGCCGTGGACCATCAGCAGTTTCTCGGCCTCGGTCATCTGCTTGACCAGGGCGTCGGCGCGGTCCCAGACCGGGTCGTTGACGCGCGCCGCCAGCGGCGGGCTGTCCGGCGTCGGCATGGTCTGGGCGACGGCGGTTTGCGCCAGTCCAAAGGCGGCCAGGGCCAGCACGGCGGCAGCGGCATGGATGCGCAGGGCGCGGCGGGTCGATTGATGGCGTCGGGTCATGGAACTCTCTCTAAGTCGCATCTTGGGGAGGGTTCGAACGGCGACCCGGAAACGGAACCGCCCGAAGGAAACTGCGCGCTGATCTGACCGGAGGCGGCGCGACGCCCTATCCGGAAAAAAGAACGCGCCGTCCCGAAGGACGGCGCGTCGGCGAGGCCGAAGCCCCGCCAGTTGCTCAGTAACGGAAACGAACGCCCAGAACGAAGCGGCGGTCGGAGCGCAGCCAGGCGTTCGGCATCAGGGTGCCGCCTTGTGCTGCGTCCGTGACCTGCTGGAACAGCTTGGTTTCGGTCGACAGCAGATTGCTGCCCTGCAGGCTGATTTCCAGACGGTCGTTCAGGTTGTAGCGGATCGAACCATCCAGGAAGCCGGTGTCGTCCTGCCAGATCGGCAAGAAGACGCAGCAGTCGACCGCGTTGACCAGATAGTCCGAACGCCAGTTGTAGGCCAGACGCGCCGCCCAGGGACCGCGCTCGTACATGCCGACCAGGTTGTACTGGTGCTCCGACAGGCCTTCCAGGCGGTCAACACCCAGAACAGTGCCGCCCGAACCCGGTTGGGCCGTCGTGCCGTCAGAACCGCCCGTCACCGACTTGACGTTGGTGTTGGTCACGCCGCTGTTGTCGATCCAGGTGTAGTTGGCCTGGATGCCCAGCCCCGCCCACGGTCCCGGCAGGAAGTCGAAGAACTGCTGGTAGGCGAACTCGAAGCCGGCGACCTTGGCGCCTGCACCGTTCATCGGACCACGGAAGTCGACGCTGCGCGTCACGCCGTTGTTGGTGACGTCCAGCGTATAGCCGCCGTACTGAATATAGTTGTCGAACTTCTTGTAGAAGGCGGTGGCGGTGAACGAGCCGGCGTTGGCGAAGTAGTGCTCGATCGCCAGGTCGAACTGATCCGCCGTTATCGGCTTCAGATACGGGTTGTAGGCGCTGGCCTGGTAGGTCGGATTGACGCCGGTGATGACGCCGGCCGAGTTCTTGATCCAGCGCGGATCGGTCGGGTCGCTGCCCGGAAGGCTGCGGCCCAGGCTGACGTAGTTCTTCATCAGCCCGATGTCCGGACGGGACATGGCGCGCGAAGCGGCGAAGCGAACCACCCACTGCGGCGCGACGTCGATCTTCAGGTTGAAGCTCGGCAGCCAGTTGCGGTGCGTGGCGTTGGCCGTGCTGGCCGTGCCGCCGCCCGAGTTGAACGCGATTTCCTCCGGCGACAGATAGCAGCCGATCGTCTTGGGAACGCTGGGAACGCCCGGCACCGGCACGATGTCGCGGCATTCCAGGTCGCCTGTCGTGAAGGCGATCGGATAGGCGATGGAACCGGTGCTGGAGTTCTTGGTCTCCACATAGCGGACGCCGATGTTGCCCGACACCGGCACGCCGCCGATCAGGGCCTCCGGACCGCCGAAGCGCAGCATGGCGTAGGCGGCGTAGCTTTCTTCCTGAACCTTGTTCAACTCTTCCGCACGGAAGCAGCCATCGACACGACCCGTGCGCTCGCAGATCGGGGCCCACTGATCCTGACCCGCGCCGAGGTTCGCATAGCTCAGTTGGTTCGCGGCGCCTTCAGCCAGTCGATCCAGGTTGAAGAAGACGTATTCGCCGTTCGACCCCAGGAAGCTGTTGCCGAACTGGCGGGTCTCATAGAGGCCCGTCGGATAACCCTTGAAGTTTCCGTCCGGCGCATGCTTGTCGATGTTCCAGAAGCGGTACTGTTCTTCCCAGAAATTATAGGTGTTGGCGATATTGCCCCAGTTGAATCCGCTGAAACGGACCGTCTGGTTGCGGTCGGCATAACGCACGCCCGCCGAAATCGCGTTGAACCAGGGATTGTCGAAATCGTACCGAACGTCCGCGCGCAGAGCCAGTTCATGGCCCTCGTCGTCTTCGATGTGGTCCATCACGTGGTTGTAGCGATAGTTGTTCGGGTTGGTCAGGCCGCCCGGCGACTGATTGATGTTGGTCGGCGCACTGAAGCTGATCTTCGGACGGCTGCCCGAGGCGTCAAGCGTCAGATTGGCGAAGGAATACTGGGCGACTTCGATGTCGTAAGCTTTGACCGTGGAGTCGACGTATTGCGCATCGAAGCTGGCGTGCAGTTTGTCGCTGATGCGCCACTTCAGGTTCAGCGCCAGATCCTGCGTCATGTTCTCCTGGCGGTTGAAGCGCGTCACCGCATTCAGTTCGCCCGCCTTGAAGGAGTTCTCGCAGCCCGTGTACCAATAGCAGACATTCAACATCGGCTGACCGGCGCTGTTGCGTGCAATGTTCATCGAGGCGGCGTTGTCAGCCCCCCAGTAGCCTGTATCGACCTGCTGAAGCAGCAAGGTGCCGTTCTGGAACAGGCCGTCAGCGCCGAACGTGAAGGGGGCGCCGTTCAGGCCAGGGGTCGGGATGTGCGGCGAACGCGCGCCGCCTGGCGTGTAGACGAAGTCGACCGGCACAGCCCACATGTCGGCGCCCAGTGAGACGATGCCGCGCTCGCGCCACTCGTTGGTGTATTCTGAGCGGTTGTATTGGCCCGTCAGCTCGAATTGACCGTCATTGCTGCGCCACTGACCGGCCAGGGCGATGCCGTCGCGCTGACGCTTGTATTCGGTCTGACGGTTGCTGACGCTGGACGGGATATACTTCCGGCCCGGACCGAAGACGTTGTCGAAGATGCCCATGCGGCCGTACTGGATCACTTCCGACTGGGTCGTCACTTCCGAGTGGGCCAGATTCACCAGGAAGCCGAACTGTCCGTACTGGGTCTCCCAACGGTCGCTGTAGATGCCCGAGACTTCCGGCGTGTATTTCTGCGACAGGTCGCCATAGTTCACCGTGCCGGAAACCTGCAGCAGGCGGCCCGAAGAATCGAACGGCGTGCGGGTGCGCAGGTTGATCGTGCCGGCGATGCCGCCTTCGATCAGTTCTGCCGTCTGGTTCTTGTAGGTGTCGACGCCCTGCATCAGCTCAGGCGAGATGTCGCCCCAGCTCAGACCGCGCGACGAGTTGGCGCTGAAGCTGTCGCGGCCGTTATATTCCGAACGCACCTGAGACAGGCCGCGCACGATCACGCCCGACGGCTCGGCGCCATAGTGGGAGGCGTCATCGGTGGCGGTGAAACGGTTGACGGTCACGCCGGGAACGCGCTGCAGGGCCTCTGCCACCGACTTGTCGGGGAAGGCGCCGATATCAGTTGCGGTGATGGTGTCCACCACAGTGTCCGCGTTACGACGCGCCTCTTGCGAGGTTTGCAGCGCGCGACGCGTGCCCGTGACCAGGACTTCGCCGACTTCAGCCGCATCATCCTGATCAGTCGCGGCGGCCTGCTGCGCCATGGCCAGCGACGGCGCAGCGACAGCGGCGAATGCGCCGAGCACCAGCACGGACACGCCGTGCTTCAGCGAACGCGAACGCCCGCTCGACATTCTTTTTCCAACCATGTTGGACATATCTATCCCTCCCTAAGAGGGTCAGCGGCAAAGCCGACCCTTAGTTTTTTGCTTATGTTGAACGTGATTGTGCTGAGCGGCCAATCGACCGCACAGCGCCCCTACTCATCTCATTACTGAGCTGAATCCGCGCAAATACGTGCGAGGAAACTCGATCTACCGGCGCCGCAGGGCGAGGTTCTTGCCCTTACGGGAAGTGCAAACCAAATATCGACCTCCCTTTAATGCAGAGAAACAAAACCAGATAAGACTACTCGTTCAGCGCACGGAAACGGATCGCCTGACCACCGCCCGGCCCCATCGCCACGTTCAGCACATCACGCGCAGTCACGATCTGCTTGGCCGTTTCAAAGGCGTAGGGGTTGGTCAGATAGTTCGCTCCAGGACCGTCGCGATAGATCTGCGCCTCGTAACGCTTGGCCGGATCCAGGAAGTCCAGCTTGACCGGCAGAGTGCGCGCCTGTTCGTCGGTGACGGCCCCCAGGAACCAGTCCGAACCCCCGCGCTGCTGACGCGCGATCACGGTGTAGTCGCCAATCTTGGAGTCCAGGGTTCGGGTCGTTTCCCAATCCGTCGGCACGTCCAGGATGAACTGGAAGGCGTCCGGATGCTTGGCGTAGTTTTCGGGCAGGTCAGCGGCCATCTGCACCGGGCTGTAAAGCACCACATACAGAGCTAGTTGGGTCGCCAGCGTCGACTGAACCCGCTCGTTCACATCCGTCTTGCCGAAGGTCAGGTCGAAGATGCCCGGCGTATAGTCCATCGGACCAGCCAGCATCCGCGTGAACGGCAGGATGGTGACGTGTTCCGGCGGATTGGTCGGACGCCCCCAGGCGTTGAACTCCTGCCCGCGAGCGCCTTCACGGCTGATCATGGTCGGATAGGTGCGACGCATGCCCGTATCCTTGACCGGCTCATGCGCGTTCAGGGCGATATTGCGCTGAGCGGCCTCAAGGGCGGCGCGCAGTTCGTGCTCGACACGGTACTGGCCCGCGAACCATTCATGCTGCGGCGTGCCGTCGGCGTTGAAGCCGCGCACGATCGTGCCGCTGGGCCGCACATAGCCGGTCTTGATCACATGAACGCCGACGCTTTGGTACAGGTCGTAGCCCGCCTCCATCTGCGCCTCATAGTTCGGCACAGCGCCGCCCGTCTCATGGTGGCCGATGATGTTCGTGCCTTTGGACTGGGCGTAGGCGGCCAGTCCGGGCAGGTCGAAATCGGGATAGGATTGGGTGAAGTTGAACTTGTCGCCATTGGCGACCCAGTCGCCGTCCCAACCCAGGTTCCAGCCCTCGACCAGCACCCCGTTGAAGCCGTTGGCGGCGGCGAAGTCGATGTAGCGGCGCACGTTGGCGTTATTGGCGCCGTGCATCTCGCCCGAGCCCCAAGTCGACTTGTTCAGATGCATCTCCCACCAGACGCCGACATATTTACCGGGCTGGAACCAGGAGATGTCGCCCAGCTTGTTCGGCTCGTTCAGGTTCAGTTCGATGCGCGAATCCGCCAGGGCCGCTGGCGAATCCCCCACCAGAACCATGCGCCACGGGGTTTCGAACGGACCGGTGCGATATACGAGCGTGCCGTCCGACCACGGCATCAGGTCGGCCTTGAACTGGTTCTCCCCGGTCCGCTTCAGATTCATGCTGGCGTAATGCGTCAGCGCGGCCTCGTGGATCGACAGATAGGTTCCGCCGGCCCCCTCAAGGGTGAAGGGCGTCTCAGCCAGGCCCACCTCGTTCAGCGGACTCTTTTGATACAGATATTCGTCCCGCTCGGGACCACGCGCCGGATACCACCAGGCGTCATACGAACCGATCAGATTGAACTGCGTCGCCTCATCCGTGATGGCGACAGCCTCTTGCGCGCCCAAAGACTTGTAGTCGTAGCGGAAGCCGAAGCCGTCATCGAACACGCGGACGACCAGATCATAGGGCGTCGCTCCCCGGCGCCCCGCCAGCGACACCCGCGCCTCGTTGTGGTGATCGCGAATAACGCGCTGCTCGCCCCACGGCTGCTCCCAGGTCGCATCCTTGGAATCGCGGGTCACGCGCACGATGCGGTTGACCGGCGTCGTCGAACGGTCGCGCAGCGTCAAACCCAGAGCTGAGGGCGCGATCAAGGGCTGACCATTGCGCGACACGACATAGTGCGCGCCGTCAGCGCCGGTTTGGACGCAGAATGTCAGGGCCTGATTGGGCGACGACACACAGGCGCTGTCATCCGCCGCAACAGCCTGCCCGGAGAAAGCCAAAACACTGCTCATCGCAGCGCCCGCCATCAGGCATCCCAACAGTCTTTGCATGCATCCTCCGCAAGATTTTGCGCTCTGATAATGACCGGCGCACTTACCCTTAGGGCTGACGCTATAAGGCTCTCATGTCAAGTTAGCGCAATCAAACGTAACAATGCGTGTCCCGAAGGTCACTCTTTATGCAAGTTCTTGCATTGCCGAGGCTGAGCCCAACCGTGATCGCCCGCCCCCAGTCGGATGACGAAGTCTGCGCCGCAAATATGCACGCCAGGGTCTCTCACGCCGCGCGCTGTGACGTTGTCGAAACGCGCCTCGCCCGGCGCCTGCACCTGAAATGCGACATCCCCCGCACCATCAATATCGAGGCCGTCGAACCGCAATCCGGTGATCGAATGCTGGCCCACGACGTGCAACGCCGGGTAGGCGCTATTGACGATGCGATTGTTCGTGAAGCGGATGTCAGCGGCGATAGGCTTGTCCAACGCGAACAGCCACAGGGCGCCGACGCCATGACGCCAGTTCGGATCCAGCACGCCGCTGCGCAGGATGGCGTTGTTCGACACCCGGATCACCCCCTGGAACGGCGTCGCCTCGAATCGTGCGCCCAGATGAATGCCGCCGCCGCTCAGGGTGTCCGCCAGCAGATTGCCTTCGACCGTGATGTCACGCCCGCCATAGACGGCGATGCCGTTGGCCAGGGTCGGCGCGATCACGGTATTGCGGCGATACACGATGTCCCGGTCCTCGCCCGGGTTAGACCATAGCGCCAGGCCGTCATCCCCTGCTCCGCGCACAAACACGTGCTCGACCAGTGCGTTGCTCACGCCGTTGCGCAGGTTGATCCCGTCCGCCGCCACATCAAAAATCCGCAGATGACGCATCGTCAGGCCGTCGAACGGCCCATCCAGCCAGGCCCCGACCTTGACGTGCTGCAGCCAGAGGTTCTCGATCAGCGATCCGTCGCCGTACCCGCCGCCCAATGCATTGACCTGGGCATGATCGTCGCGGTGATCGACCCGGCCAAAGATCGCCAGGTCGCGGATTGTCACGGCGCGTCCAGGCCCGCCGCCTTCACGCTCGCCATACAGACCAACACCGTCGCCTGTCAGAACGGTGCGCCACTGGCCAGCCCCACGCAAAGACACTCGGTCCATCAAAATGTGCCGTTCGATCCTGTACTCCCCCTCGGGTGCAAAAACGGGGCGGTCGGCCGCCCTGCCTGCTGCGATCGCCGCGTCGAATGCATTGGCGGATGAAACCGCTCCCGTAGGATCGGCGCCGAAATCCAGCACCGACAAGGCGTTTTCCGGCGCCGGAACAGGCTCTGGAACCCGCTCATAGTCGATCAGGTCGATCGCCGCCCACTCGACGCCCGCATCTTCGGGAAGGGTCAGCCTTAGCCGCCCGCCGATCGGAATAATCTGCGCCAGATGCAAGCGCACATGGCTGAACACATGATGCCCCCTGCCCTCGTGGGCATCCGCCGGATTCCGGGTGAAGGGATAACGGCCGTAATACCAGTTAAAACGCGACGAAATCGGCGCTCGATCGACAGGCACGCCATCGACGGACACCGTCAGATCCGCGTCCACCCCGCCGCCGCCTGGCGCATCCGGCAAGACGTAACGAATGGTCAATCCATCCGCTGCCGCAGCCAGAACCACCTCGACATATTGCCCTGGCGCCAGTTGCACCGCTCGTCGGCCAGAGGCTTCGGCCGCCATCGAACCGAAAGCCAGGTCGGGCCCGATCACAAGCCCGTTCGTCACGCTATTCTCGGCTTCCACCTCCAAGAATGACACTTCGGCGCCACGCCCAGCGACCGTTTCAGGCGCCTCGGCCGCGACGGTTATGGGCGTCGCCTGACCGGCCAAGAGTGCGCTGAAAGCAAGAATGGCGAGCATGGCGACTTTCCCTGAGAACGCGATCCGGTGGCGCACATCCGCACACCCGTCAGCAAGACTTGCTGCTGTCAGGCGCCGATCAGCCTGCGTGGCGGACGCGGATAAACGATTGTCATCAACGCGTCTGCTGCACCATCGCCGCAGCCTCAAAGAACGCTGCGCCTTGGCACGTCAGTTCACCGCGAACCCTGGCTTCCAAAACATCAATGGGAACACCGAAGAACACCGGCGAGCCCTAAGGTTCGAGCTCAATGTCCCAGTAGAGGTAGTCCAGCCAGCTTTTGTGCAGGTAGTGGGGCGGGAAGCGGCGGCCGGCTTCCTGAAGTTGCCAGGCGTTGGGCCGGTAGGGTTCGCGACGGATCGGCATCAGAGCCTGGCGCGGGGTGCGGCCGCCCTTGCGCAGATTGCAGGGTCCGCAGGCGGCGACGATGTTCTCCCAGGTCGTACGCCCGCCGTGCGAGCGGGGGATGACGTGGTCGAAGGTCAGCTCCACGGACTCGCCGCAATACTGGCAGGCGAAGCCGTCGCGCAGGAAGACATTGAAGCGGGTGAAGGCCGGATGCCGGTCTTGATCGACATAGGATTTCAGCGCAATCACGCTGGGAAGCTGCATCTCCATCGACGGCGAACGCACCACCTTGTCGTACAGGGACACCACATCGACGCGGTCCTGATAGACCGCCTTGACCGCCTCCTCCCATGGCCAGAGGGACAGCGGATAATAGGACAGCGGCCTGAAATCAGCGTTCAGGACCAGGGCGGGAAACCCGGAGGGCGGTCGATGGAGAACCTGCATCAGGCCCTCCCGCGCGGACGGGGGGATATCGAGGCGACAGGAGTGAGGACACGTCTCCTTCCCTAGTCTTAGGCGATCAGCCTACGCGTGATTCCCGCTCATCGCCATGACCAGAGTGCAGCGTTTTCGTGACGCGCCCCCATAAAATGCAATCAGGCCCGACTGGGGAAGGCGGGCAGGGTCCAGCCCCAGCGCAGGGCCGCCGCGCGCAGGGTGAAGCCCGCCAAAGCCGCCGCGATGGCGCACGGCCACAGAGGAAGCTCGAATGCGCGCAGGATCATATAGACGGTCGCCGCCAGAATGGCCGCCGTGACGTTGATCTCTCGCCGCAACAGGATCGACGGCTGGCCCGCCAATGTGTCGCGCACCACCCCGCCGAAACAGGCCGTCAGCGCCCCCATGACGATGCAGATCAGCGGCGGCGCATTGACCGCCTCGGCCTTGGCAGCGCCCAGCACCCCGTAAGCCGCCAGACCCGCCGCATCGAGCCACAACAGGGCGCGGAACCGCCAGTCCCTCTGGCCCAGCAGCCAGATGACGACCGCCGCGATCAGGCAGACGGCGATATAGCGCCAGTCCTTCACCCAGAAGACCGGCAGGCCCAGCAACAGGTCGCGCAGCGTCCCCCCGCCCACGCCGGTGATGGCGCCGAAGAAGGCGAAGGTGACCACGTCATGCTTCTCGCGCGCAGCCGCCAGGGCGCCGGTCGCGGCGAAGACGGCGACGCCTGCGAAATCAAGCGCGCTGAGCACAGTCTGGGGATCGCGCAGGGGCTCGGTCAGGACCGGGTCGATGGGCGTCACGGGTCGTCTCCTCAGAGCGCGATTTCGCCGCGCCTGACACCGCCATACCATCCCCAGAGCAGATGCGCCGCCACCGCGCGATGCGGACGCCAGATTTCCGCGCGGACATAGGCCTGTTTCTCGTTCGGGCGCGCCTCGACGCCGTCCGCCCAGCGTATCGCCTCCTGCAGGGCGATGTCCGCGCCCGGAAAGACGTCCAGCCGGTTTTCGCAGAACATCAGATAGGTTTCTGCCGTCCAGCGACCGACGCCCTTGATCGCGGTCAGGGCGGCGATGGCGTCTTCATCCGATAGGGCCGCCATATGGGTCAGGTCGATCCGCCCCTCGACCTGAGCCAGGGCGATCTCGCGGCCATAGCTGGCCTTGGGGCGCGACAGGCCCAGCGCCCGCAGGCCTTCGATGTCCAGCGCCAGCACGGCTTGCGGCGTCACCACGCCGCCCAGCCCCGCCACGGTCCGCGCCCAGATGGCGGCGGCGGAGGCCACCGACACCTGCTGCTCCACGATCATGCGGAACAGGCCCTCATAGCCGCCGGGCCGGGCGCGCCATTCGAACACGGGCGTATGGGCGTGGGCGCGCGCCAGGGTCGGATCGGCGGCGGCCAGAGCTTGCCGTGCGGTCGCGATCTGATCAGGCGTTGGAACCGGGTTCATGCCGCCTCATACGACCCGGCTGATGGGGCGAGAAGCAGGGACTGCTGTCCACGTCCGGAAACCGCTAGTCTAGCACCATGTTCGCCACCCGCTTCGCCCCCTCGCCTACCGGACGCCTGCACAAGGGCCACGCTTTCTCGGTGCTGACCGCCTGGACAGCGGCGAAGGCAACAGGGGGCCGTTTCATCCTGCGGATCGAGGACATCGACCCGACCCGCTGCAAGTCCGAGTTCGAGACGGTGATTTCTAAAGATCTGGCCTGGCTGGGGCTGGACTGGGAAATGCCCGTGCGGCGGCAATCGGACCATCTGGCCGACTACGCCGCCGTGATCGAGAACCTGAACCAGCGCGGACTGCTCTATCGCTGCTTCCGTACGCGGAAGGAAATTCTCGACGCCATCGGCGACGCCCCCCACGGCGCGATGGAGGCGGCGCGTCCGGGACCGCACTCGCCACAGGAAGAAGCCCGCCTGCTGCACGAAGGCCGCGCCTTCGCCTGGCGTCTGTCGCTGGACCGCGCGCGCGCGGCCCTGGGTGAGGATCAGTGGAACAGCCTCAGCTTCATCGAAGAAGGCGAAGGCCCGAACGGTGAAACCGGCGTCGTCTCGGTTCGCCCCGATGCGGCGGGCGACGTGGTCCTGGCCCGGAAAGACACGGGCGTCGCCTATCATCTGGCCGTCACCCACGACGACGCCTTGCAGGGGATCAGCCATGTCATCCGGGGTGTTGACCTGTTCGAGGCCACCCACGTCCAGCGGCTGATTCAGACCCTGATGGGCTGGCCCGCCCCGACCTATCGCCATCATCGGCTGATCACGGGGCCGGACGGGCGGCGTTACGCCAAGCGCGACCAGTCGGTGACGCTGGCTGAACTGCGGGCGGGCGGCCTGACGCCCCAGGCCCTGCGCGCGGAGTTGGGCTTCAGCTCCGGCGGCTGAAGATGCGCGAGGCGCCATATCCGGTCAGGGCCGCCAGGATGACGCACAGCACCCCGTACAGCCATGGGCGGCGATGGGCGAACTCATAGATGTCGCGCTCCAGCCCCACCTTCTCGACCGTCAGGGTCAGGTTGGACACCGACTTCGGCTCGCCGTCCTGGAACAGCCAGACCTCGGCGTAGTATTTGCCGGTCGGGGCGACGGTGGGAAGTTTGACCTCGGCGCGGAACAGGCCGCGATCGACGAACTCCACCCCCTTGGGGTCGGTGTCATACAGTTGGGCCGCCTCTTTCAGCCGGATCACCGCGCGGCGCCATTCCAGATAATCCTCGCCCAGACGACTGACGACCACGTCGCGCACGCCGTAGCGGGTGACGGTCGAGGCCTCTTCCGGCGCGTCGATGCGCAGGTGGTCGACCCCCACGCCCAGGCGCCGCAACTGGCCGAAGTCGGCGATGTCCGACAGGGGCCGCGTCGAGGCCGTCATGTAGAATCCGGGCGCCCCCTGGAACAGGACCGGGCGGCTGTTCAGCCAGACGCCCATGTTGCGGGTCTTCTTGACCAGTCGAACCGGCGCGTCCGGCCCGCGCACGACGACCACCACATCGGCGGGATCAGGCGTCGGGTTGAACACCGCGCCATACAGGACGATCGCCGCGCCCCGGAAACTGGAATCGACATGAACCTGGGCGTCCGTCAGGGCGGCGGCGACGCGCAGGTCGTCCGTCGTGGCCTCTGACCGATCCGGGGGCGGGGCCGCGATGGCGGGCGGGGGCGGAGGAAGCGCCTGGAACATCAGTCGGCGATCCCCGGCGCCAGCAGGAAGATGTCGCTGGGCCGCACGAACAGCTCCAGCCCCATCTGGATGCCGACCAGCAGCACGATCAGGCCCAGCGCCGCCCGCAGCTCCTCGGCCCGGAACCGGCCCGCGAACCGCGCTCCGACCTGGGCGCCGATCACCCCGCCCAGCAGCAGGATGGTGGACAGGACGATGTCGACCGTCTGGTTGCGCCCCGCCTGCAGGATGGTGGTGATGGCCGTGGTGATGATGATCTGGAACAGGCTGGTGCCGACCACGGCCCCGGCCCGCATACGCAGGATATAGAGCATGGCGGGCACCAGGATGAAGCCGCCGCCCACCCCCATGATGGCCGACAGAATGCCCGCAAACACGCCCAGGCCGAAAGGCGGCAGGACGCTGATGTACAGGCCCGACTTGGGAAACTTCATCTTGAACGGCAGGCCGTACAGCCACATCGGGCGGCGACGTTCCTTGCGCGGGGCGGGCGTGCCGCGACGGCGGCGCAGGATCTCGGTCAGGCTTTCGTTCAGCATCAATGTGCCGATGGCGCCCAGGAAGACCAGATAGGACAGGGCCACCACCAGGTCGGCCTGCCCCAGCAGGCGCAGGTAACGGAACAGCTCCACCCCCACGAGAGCGCCCAACGCTCCGCCGCCGGCCATGACCGCGCCCATCTTGAAATCGACCGATCCCTGCCCAGCGTAGCGAATGACGCCCGAGGTCGAGGAGGCGACGACGTGGCTGGCCTGGCTGGCGACGGCGACGGTCGGCGGAATGCCCAGGAAGACCAGGATCGGGGCCATCAGGAAGCCGCCGCCAATGCCGAACAGACCGGACACGAATCCGACCACCGCCCCCAGGATCACCAGGGTCGGCCAGTTCACCGAAACCTCGGCGATCGGCAGATAGATATCCAAAGGACGCGCCTTCGGCTGGAGCGGACACAAGGGCGCCGGACGGCGACGTGGCGGTCTTAGCGGCCCGGGCGGCGTCAGGCCACCCGCAGCGCGCGAATGGTCAGCCCTGGGCCGCCGAAGCAGCCGATGGCGCAGCGGACGCGGCCTGGGCCTGATAGGCGTCGGCGGCGGCGCGGGCGGCGCGCTGGGCCGTGGCGCTGGCCGCAGGCGTCAGGCGCGTCAGGGCCTCCTGCGCACCCGTGTCGCCAGCCCGCGCCGCGATCGTGTACCACTTCAGGGCCTCGGTCGTGTTGCGGGCGATGCCGTCGGCGCCGTTCTCGTACAGACGGGCGACATTGAACTGGCTGTCCACCAGACCATGCTCCGCCGCGCGCTGCAGCCAGATCAGGGCCTCCGGGCGGTTCTTCACCCCGCCCACGCCGTCATACAACTGCATGGCGTAGAAATGCATGCCCTTGGCGTCGCCGCCCTCGGCGGCGCGGCGCGCCCACTGACGGCTCTCGGTCAGATTGACGCCGACGCCGTTCTCGCCGGACTGATAAAGCGCCGCCAGATGCGCCTGGGCCGGACCATAGTTCTGGTTGGCCGCACGCTTCAGGGTGTCGATGCCGACGGCGTCGCCCGCCTGCAACTGCTGAACCGCCTTGGCGTAGTCGTCGGCGCCCGTGTTCGTCGAAGCCGTCAGGCGCGCGTCGCCCGACGTCATGGCCAGGGCGGCGATGGGCGCCGCCGCGTCGCTGTCGGCCTTTGCGCCGAAATCCGGCATGGCGAAGTCAGGCAGGCCTGCGCCCCCGGTCAGGGCGCTGTAGCCGAACATGCCGCCGCCCGTCAGAGCGACCGCCGTGACAGAGGCAAGCAGGGTCTTGCGGACGGTCGAGCCTTCGCGGGCCGCCTGTTTGTCCAGACGTTCCTGCAGTTTGGACTTGCCGCCGCGCGGCTTGAGGCCGAAGCCCTGGCGCGCCGCCGGTTCGTCGGCCGAGGCCGCCATGGCGGCGCGGGCGGCGTCGACCGCGCCGCGCGTGCTTGCGCCACGGCCTGCCGCGGCCGCCGCACTCATGCTGGCCTGTAGTTGGCGCTGATCGACGAAGTCGGTCTCACCGTCGAAATCCACATCCCCGGCGTCGAAACCGTCGAAGTCGTCCCGCACGGGGCGCGCGGCGCGGGGCGCATCCGCCGGGCTGGAAATCGCCTCCAGCACATCGTCGACATCGGCGCCGCCGAAACCGCCGAACGGCTGGATGATGCGCTCGGGCGCAGCGGTCGGGGCGGACGCCGGGCCGCGGACCTGCAGTTCAAGCTCGTCCTCAAGATCGCGCGACGCCTCGAACCGGGGCGTGACGATGTCCGAGGCGGCGCCCGGGAAGGGTTCGGCGACCGCAGCCTCCGGCGTCACCGGATCGGCGGACCAGTCGTCGGCCTCGAAGGAGTCTTCAGGAAAGGCGGCGGCGCGCCAGTCCGCGGCGGGGGACGCCGACCGCACAGGCTCAGGCGCCGTGCGTTCAGCAACCGCGCGCGGCGTCTCGGCGACGAACAGTGAATCCAGGCTGTCCATCGGACGTTCCGGCGCGGGAGCAGCGGCGCGGGCCTCGATAGTTTCGCGCGCCTCCGCCAGCAGGCGCGCCGTGCGCTCCTCGCTCTGGCGCATCCGTTCGGCCAACTCGCCCGAAGCTCGGTCATAGCGCTGCTCGATCTTGTCCGAGCTTTCGACCAGACGGCGGCCGATGTCTTCCAGCGCCTGCTGCGAGCGGCGCTCGGACTGGGCGATGCGGTCGCTGAGGCGATCCGAAATCCGGGTGATCTCGCCGCCCAGCTTCTCCAGCGCCAGGGCGTTGCGGTCGTCGGCCGCCGTCAGCCTCTGGTCGACGCGTTCGACATGGCGGGCGAAATTCTCTTCGACCCGGGCCGTCACCGCGCGGGTCACGGCGTCGGCGCGGGCGGCCTCTCCGGTCTCCACGCCCTGCACGCGGGCGTTCAGGTTCTGGGCGATGCGCAGGACCTCGCGGCCCATGGCCTCGATTCCGTGCGCGCCCTTTTCCTCCGACAGCTTCAACTGATCGCCGAAGGTCTGCACCGTGCGTTCGATCCGGTCGATGCGGGCGCCGGTTTCGGCCACGTCCAGCCGCTGCATCATTTCAGAGCGGTTGGCGTCGATCTGACGCGACAGGCTCTCGGCCAGCTTCTCGAAACGGGCGGCGTCGCGGACGCCTTCGGGTTCGATCCGACCCTCGGCGGCGCGCATCCGCTGGTCCAGTTCGGCGAACGAGCGCTCCAGCGTCTTCAAGGCCTCGGTCGTGCGGCTCTGCGCCTGGTCCAGACGCGCGCCGACCTGGGCCAGCAGGTCCGTGCCGACGCCCGGACCGGCGGCCTTCTCGACTGCTTCCATGCGCTGACGCAGATCAACAGCGCTCGCGCGCTGGCGCTCTTCGATGTCGTAAAGACGCCCGGTCAGCGAACCCAGCGCGGTTTCGACCTTGTTGAAGTTTTCCTGGGTGCTCGGCCCCGTATCCCGTTCGAAAGCGCGCAGACGGCGATGGCCCTCGCGCAATTCCTCGGCGATGTCGTCCAGGCGGCGGGTGTAGGTCTTGCCTTCTTCCTCCTGCCCATCGAGGCGGCGCACCAGTCCCGACACGGCCTGGTCCACGCCCTGGATCGCCAGGGTCGAGCGGCGTTCGGCCGCCTCAAGGCGCGCGGCGATGACGTCGATCGATGCGCTGATGCGGTGCAGACTGTCTTCGCTGGTCGTGTCGTAGGCGTCGTCCAGGCGGCGCGAGCGTCCCCGGCGTTCATAGGTTTCGGCCATGTGCGGACGGCGCGCCAACGGCACCACGCCGTCGTCCTCGTCCTCCATGATCATGGAATTCAGCCACTCGCCCAGGGTCATCCCGGAACGCCGCGCAAGATCCTTTGCGACCTCACGCGCCTTGGGGTCGATGCCCTTAACGCTCCACGGCGCTGCTGCGCTCACTGATTCGACTCCCGGCCCATAGTCGGAGGCTATACTCTCCATATCAGGGGTGTAAACTCATGGTTAACCCCAATATCTAGCAACGGTCGGTCAATCCTGTGGACAGCACGACGGATGCCCGATGCTTGTGGCTCCAGTATGGTTAACGCATGATGAAGCTTAACCATTCGGCAAGGGTTTGACTTGCCAAGACCTCGACCTTTCGCCACCTGCGCCTCATGACCCTGACAACCACCCTCATTCTTCTGGGCGCCGCCGTCGCCGTCATGGTTTTCTGCGGCTGGCGCGGCGCCCGCGCGCCCGATCCCTTCAAGGGACCGCGCATGATCCCGTGGCGCTTCCTGATGATCGGGGCGGCGGCGGTGGCCATGCTGCTGCTGATCCACCTGGCGACCCTGTTCGGCGCCGCCCGCGCGCCCTGGGTCTGAGGAACCCCTGGCGCTGCGAACAGTTGGTCCTGCACCCCAAAAGCAGGAGACGATCATGGCCGAGACGCTGACCCCCGCCGAGGCGGAGACGGAATTCTGGAAAAGCCTGAAGGAATCCAACACCGGCATGCTGGGATTGGACAAGCCGGGCTATCACCACCAACCGATGACCGGATTTGGCGAGCCGGAGATCGGCGCCATCTGGTTCTTCACCCGCACGGACACGGATTTCGCGCGTGACGTGGCCGCAGGCGGCCGGGGCGGCGGAGTGATGGGCATGTTCTGCTATCAGGCCAAGGACCAGAAGGTTCAGGCCTGTTTCCACGGCGCCCTGTCCATTGACGCCGACCGCGCCCGCATCGACAAATACTGGAACCCCGTCGTCGCCGCCTGGTATCCAGAGGGCAAGGACGACCCCCACCTGACCCTGATCCGCTTCGACGCCGAACACGGCCGGGTCTGGGTGTCGAACAAGGGCGCTTTAGGCTTTGGCTATGAAGTGCTGAAGGCCAATCTGACCAAGACAATGCCAGACGCCGGCGGCGTCGCGGACGTGAACCTGTAGCCATCAAGCTCGCCGCAGCCAGCAACCTTAGCAGCCTCGCCGTCAAATGGCGGCGAGGCTGGAGACGTCACCCCCCGAAACACCAGGCCAGCACGGCCTTCTGGGCGTGGATGCGGTTTTCGGCCTCGTCCCAGACCAGCGAGCGCGGTCCGTCGATGACGGCGTCGGTGACTTCCTCGCCGCGGTGGGCGGGCAGGCAGTGCAGGAAGACGGCGTCAGGGGCGGCCAGGGCCATCAGGGCCTCGTCGACGCCATAGGCCTCGAACGCCGCCAGACGCGCTTCATAATCCTGATCGCCCATCGACACCCAGGTGTCGGTGACCACCACATCGGCGCCGCGCACCGCCTCACGCGGGTCGCTGGTCAGGGAGACGGAGGCGCCGCCCTTCTCCAGATCGCGCAGATCGGGATGATATTCCGCGGGGCACGCGACGTTCAGGTGGAAGCCGAACTTGGGCGCGGCGTGCATGAAGCTGTGGCAGACGTTGTTGCCGTCGCCGACCCAGGCGATGGTCTTGCCCGCGATGGGGCCGATATGCTCCTCGATCGTCTGCAGGTCCGCCAGAATCTGGCAGGGATGCGAACGGTCGGTCAGGCCGTTGACCACCGGCACGGTCGAGACACGGGCGAAGCGTTCGACGTCCTCGTGATTGTTGGCGCGGATCATCACCGCATCGACCATGCGCGACAGGACGCGCGCCGTGTCCTCGACCGGCTCGCCCCGGCCCAGTTGCATGTCGGAGGCGGTGGCGATGATCGAGGCGCCGCCCAGCTGGCGGATGGCGGCGTCGAAGCTGAAGCGGGTGCGGGTCGAGTTCTTCTCGAACACCATGGCCAGGACACGCTCCTTGCCCGGCGCGTCGGCGTCGGGACGGCCCTGCGGCCAGCCTTTTCGCGCGGCCTTGCGGGCGTGGGCGTCGTCCAGAATGGCGCGAAGCTCAGCGGCTTCGAGCCGGTGAATGTCCAGAAAGTGCCGAACCATCTCGATCTCCAGCCCCTCTCCCGGCGGGAGAGGGAGGGGCCGCCGCAACCAACGGCGGAAGGGTGAGGAAAGATCGGGACCGGGCAGGCGCCGGTCCCTGTGTCCTTGACGTCAGGCCGTCAGCTTTTCGCGAGCGGCCAGGCAGGCGCCTTCAAGGCGGGTGATGGCCTCGCGCGCTTCGTCCAGCGTCAGGTTCAGCGGCGGCAGCAGGCGGATGCAGTTGTCGCCGCCGCCCGCGACCAGAAGCTGCTGGCTGTCACGCGCCAGGGCCATGAACTCGCGATTGTTCGGGACCAGCTTGACCCCGATCAGCAGGCCCTTGCCGCGCACGTCCACGATCACGTCGGGGAAGCGTTCCTGAAGGCCCGCCAACTGCTGTTTCAGATAGCCCGCGATCTCGGCGACATTGTTCAGCGTCTCGGCTGAGTTGATCAGCGACAGAGCCTTCTGGCCGACCGCCATGGCCAGCGGATTGCCGCCGAAGGTCGAGCCGTGGACGCCCGCCGTCATGCCCGACGCCGCCTTGCTGGTCGCCAGGCAGGCGCCGATGGGGAAGCCGCCGCCCAGGGCCTTGGCCACCGCCATGATGTCCGGCGCCATATCGGCCCATTCATGGGCCCACAGCTTGCCGGTCCGGCCCATGCCGCACTGAACCTCGTCGAAGATGATCAGCACGCCGTTGGCGTCGGCCTGTTCGCGCATCCAGCGCAGATCCTCGACCGGCGTCTCGCGGCAGCCGCCCTCGCCCTGAACAGGCTCCAGGATCACGGCGGCAGTGGTCGGGTTTTCAAAGGCGGCCTTCAGCGCGTCCTTGTCGCCCCACTTCAGCTGGTGGAAGCCCTGCATCGGCGGGCCGAAGCCCTCGGTGTAGCTGGGGTTGGCGGCGGCGTTGATCGCGCCATAGGTCCGGCCGTGGAACGAGCCGTCAAAGCCGTAGATGTCGATCCGCTCGGGCTGGCCGTTGGCCGAGTGATATTTGCGCGCCGTCTTCAGCGCGCACTCCACCGCCTCGGTGCCCGAGTTGGTGAAGAAGACCACGTCGGCGAAGCTGCTTTCGCACAGGGCGTCGGCCAGGGCTTCCTGGCCCGGAATGCGGAAGATGTTGGACACGTGCCACAGCTTTTCGGCCTGATCCTTGACCGCCTGGACCAGTTCGGGGTGGGCGTGGCCCAGGCCGTTGGTCGAGATGCCGGCGACGCAATCGAGATACTCGGTCCCGTCGGTCGACCACAGGCGTGCGCCTCGGCCGCGTTCCACTTCCAGCGGCGCGCGATTGTAGACACCCATCAGATGGTTCGTGGACACGGGACTAAGACCTCCAAAAGCGAGACGGCCCCGCCGCGAGCGCGACGGAGCCGGATTGATACGGACTGGCGTTGTCGGATTAGTGACAGGCTTAGTCAACACCGACACGGACGGGCGTTACTCTGACGAAGGCGCCTCGGCTTCGCCGTCCGGCGCGACAGCTGGCTCGTCGGTTTCATCCGGTTCGACCTCCTCCGGCTCCACCAGGGGGGCAGGCGGGCGCAACGACACCAGCTTCTTGTCCAGGTTCAGCGCGAGGTCCGCGATGAACAGGCCGAAACGGGCGACGTCGGCGCCCTTCAGATAGGACAGCTTGTCCTCGGTCGTATGGATGCGCTGGAACACCGTCGGGACGAAACCCTCGCGCAGACCGTTGTCCTGACCGCCGTTGAAAGCCAGCCACATCTGGCGCGCGCCGATTGCGTCCTGGGTTCCCAGCGACACCACCGGCACGCCCGCCTCCGAGAAAACCCGGTCGTCGCTGGGTGGATAGACGGGGAAGCCTTCGCAGTCGAAGCCGCGTTCGGCGCACAGGTTGCGCAGGGTCTCCAGCACGAAGTCCGACTGGTCGCCGTTGTTCTCGCCATACATGATCGTCTCGCCATAGGCGGCGACGTCGGCGTTGATCACGGCCGCGATGCGGTCCTTGTCGTGATGCTCCAGAAAGGCCTTGGCGCCCAGCAGGCCCAGTTCTTCCTGATCGGTGAAGACGAAGACGAAGCGATGGCCGACCGGCTGACCTTCCAGACCCATGTCCAGGATCTTGGCGGCCTCCATCATGGCCATGACCGAGCCGACATTGTCGACAATGCCCTGCGACAGACTTCCGTCCTTCAGCTTCACCGCATCATAGTGGGCGGTCAGGACGATGTCCTGGTCGCCCTCGCCCGCCGTGACGATGACATTGGCGCCTTCCATCGGCCCCGTCGCGCGGTTGCCGCCCTGGAAGACCTGGATCTCCGGCGTCAGGCCCAAGGTGGTCAGGAAGCCGACCAGAACCTGGGTGCGCTCGGCGTTGGTGGGTTTGATGAACTGGCGTGCGCCGGCGACGATGTCGGCGCGGTCGCTGGCGCCCTCCTGAGCCAATGCAGGCGCGGCGGCGAACAGCACCGTGGCGGCGACGAGCGAACGGAACAGCATGACGGATCTTTCCGAAAAGGCGATCCGCCCGTGGTAGCGATCTAGCTCTTCAGACGCCAGCCTGAACGGAAGACCAGCCAGCAAACCGTTCCCATCACCGCCATCAGCACCGCCGATCCGACCACCCCGACCGCCAGATTGCTCTCGGCATGGCCGATGAAGCCGTAACGGAAGCCGTCGATCAGATAGAAGAAGGGATTGTAGTGACTGATCGAGCGGAACGGCTCGGGCAGGTTGTCGACCAGATAGAAGGTGCCGGACAGGAAGGTCATCGGCATGACGATGAAGTTCTGGACCGCCGCCAGGTGATCGAACTTCTCGCTCCACAGACCCGCCAGAACGCCGGTCATGCCCATGATGAAGCTGGCCGCCAGAGCGAACCAGATGACGGCCAAGATGTTGGCCACGCCCAGCGGCGCGAACGGCAGGACGCACAGCGCCGTCACCAGACCCACCGCCAAACCGCGCGTCGCGGCGCCCAGCGTAAAGCCCAGCGTCAGCTCCAGCGGGCTGAGCGGCGGCGTCAGGAAGTCCGTCGCCGTGCCCATGATCTTGGCCTGGATCAGGCTGGACGAGGCGTTGGCGAAGGCGTTGTTCAGCATGGCCATCATGATCAGGCCGGGCGCAACGAACAGGGCGAAGGGCGTGCCGTGCAGCGGCGGACGCGCGTTCTGCAGGGCCACAACAAAGACCAGCATGTAAAGAAGCGTCGTCACCACCGGCGCCGCCACCGTCTGGGCGCCGACCTTCCAGAAGCGGCGCACCTCGCGCAGATACAGGGTCTGCACCCCGATCCAGTTGATCCCCGGATAGCGACGCGGCTGCGGCAATCCAGCGGGACGGGTGGAGATCAGGTCAGGCGTCGTCTCGGTCATGGGCCGCCAGATGCGCTTTGAGGCCTTGCTGCGCAAGGGCGTGACGAGTGGTTAGTGGCGAGCGACGAGGAAGAAGGTTTCAGGACGCGCCACTCGCCACGCGAATTCATCTTAACCTTAACGATGATTCAATATCTGGTTTCTGTGGACAGGATGATTCGCACATCTTGCGTCTCTTAACGGCTGGTTTACGATTAGTTGTAGGTCAAGCCCCTCTGAGAGGCGCCGGGCCCTAGATATTGAATCAATTACTCGCTGGAGGACGCCATGACCGCAGGCTGGACCGACGACCGCGTAGGCGCGCTGAAGAAGCTCTGGCTGGAAGGCCAATCCGCGAGCCAGATCGCCAAGCAGCTGGGCGGCGGCGTGACCCGCAACGCCGTGATCGGCAAGGTGCACCGTCTGGGCCTGTCGGGCCGCGCCGCGCCGTCGCAACCGGCACGCACCGCCGCGACCACCTTCCGCACCACCCGTCCGCGCCCGGCGCCGACCGTTGCGGCCGCCCCGGCCCAACCGGCGGCTCCGCGTCGTCTTGAGGCTGTGCAGCCCAAGCCGATCCAGCCCGTCGCCCCGGCGCCCGCGCCGATCCCCGACCTGCCCGGCACCGCCACGGTGATGACCCTGGGCGCGCACATGTGCAAATGGCCGATCGGCGACCCGTCGTCGCGTGAGTTCAGCTTCTGCGGCCGTCGCGCCTCGGAAGGCGTCTATTGCATCGAACACGCCCGCGTCGCCTACCAGCCGCAGATCAAGCGCGGCAAGGAAAGCGGTTCGGACCTGGCCCGCAGCCTGCGTCGCTACATCTAAAGGGCGCGATCGCTCGCCGCGCGGCGGCTTGCTGCTTGAGCGCGGCGCTTCGCGCACCGAACGCGCTCAAGCCGTGAGCGAACCGCGTCGCGAACCTAGCGCCCAAGAAGAGATGCTCCTTAGGGAGCCGCCTTCCCCCTCGCCGACCTGCGCAAGCGGCCGGCGAGATTTCGGGGCGGGGCTGCGGTTCATCCGGGTTGACGCAGCCCAATCCGCCTTTTCCACTAGTTCAGCACCCGCCGGGCATTGGGCGTATCCAGCGAGAAGGCGGGAATATCCGCCTCGAAACTGCGCCCCTCCGCATCCGTCATAATATAGGCGCCCACCATCGCACCGCTGTCGGTCCCAAGCGGACAGCCCGAGGCGTAGGAATAGCTGGCGCCCGGCGCGATCACAGGCTGTTCGCCGATCACGCCGGGACCGCGCACCTCTTCGACATGGCCGTGGGCGTCGGTGATGGTCCAGCGCCGCGCCATGAGCTGCACCGTCGATCCGCTCAGGTTCACGATCTCGACCTGATAGGCCCAGACCCAGCGACCGGCCTCGGGGTCAGACTGCCCCGCCAGATAGGAGGGACGCACCCGGATCAGGATGCCGTTCGTTTCGGCGCTATAGGCAGGACCATCGTGCATGGGCTATATGCTCGCCCCGCCGAGCGCGGGCTGCAAGCGCGACTTGAAGACAAGTCGTGAAATCCGTGTGAGACAGATGGCATGAGCACTTTCCAAGCGCCCCGTCCCGGCATCCTGCCCGCCCAGTCAATCGAGACCTTGATCGCCGCAGGCGCGATCACCTCCGACACGCCCTTCGATGCCGATCAGGTCCAACCCGCCAGCCTGGACCTGCGCCTGTCCGACCAGGCCTGGCGCGTGCGCGCCTCCTTCCTGCCCGGCAAGCGCAAGGTCGAGGAGCGGATCGCCGACGTGGCCATGCACGCGATCGAGATCACCGACGCGGGCGTCGTGCTGGAAAAGGGCTGCGTCTATATCGTGCGCCTGCAGGAGCGGCTGAAACTGCCCCAGGGCCTGATCGCCCGCGCCAATCCGAAAAGCTCGACCGGACGGGTCGACGTTTTCGTGCGCCTGCTGACCGATCGCGGCGCCAGCTTCGACGACGTGGACGAGGGTTATGACGGTCCCCTCTATATGGAGGTCGCACCCCAGACCTTCTCCATCCTGGTCCGTCCCGGCACGCGTCTGAACCAGTTGCGTCTGAAGGCGGGCGATCCGCCGAAGCTGGAGACCCGCTCGGTCGGCGTGGACCTGCAGGGCGGCGACATTGTCGGCTTCCGCGGGCGTCGCCATGCCGGGGTGGTCGATCTGGACCATATCGCCGGTCATGATCCGCGCGATTTCTGGGAGCCGCTGAGCCTGCGCCGCGGCGAACTGCTGCTCGATCCGGGCGAGTTCTATATCCTGGCCTCGTCGGACGATGTGGAGATCCCGGTGGATCAGGCCGCCGAAATGACCCCGATCGACCCGTCTGTCGGCGAGTTCCGCGTCCACTACGCCGGCTTCTTCGACCCCGGCTTCGGCACCGACGAGGCGCATGGCGCGGGCTCGAAGGGCGTGCTGGAAGTGCGCACCCACGACACGCCCTTCCTGCTGGAGCACGGCCAGATCGTCGCGCGTCTGGTCTATGAACCCCTGACCGAACGCCCCAGCCGCCTCTATGGCGAAAGCGGCAGTCACTACCAGAGCCAGGGCCTGAAGCTGTCGAAGCATTTCAAGGTGTGGTGAAGGGTATGAGAGACGGGTCATGCGCTGACCCGTCTCTCGAAACCAAGGCTGGACTCGAACCAGCGACCTCTCCTTGCGAAAGGAGTGCTCTATCCACCTGAGCTACAAGGGCACAATAAAAGCAACTTAAAGGCGACAAAAACACCCGTCAAGCGTCAACTCAGCCGGTCCGCCTTCCTCAGCCCCGGGAACATGGCGGACCAGGCGCCGGTCGCGGCCAGGGCGCCGACACCGCCGAACACGGCTGCGCCCACGGCGCCTAGCATCCGCACCATCAGGCCGGAATAGGCCTCGCCCAGTTCGTTGGAGGCGCCGATGAACAGCATGGACACCGACGACACCCGCCCGCGCATGTGATCGGGCGTGGCCAGCTGGATCAGGGTCTGGCGGATGTTTACGCTGATCATGTCGGCCCCGCCGCCGATCAGCAGGGCCAGGGCGCTGAGCCAGACGATCTTGGACAGGCCGAACGTCAGGGTGCAAAGGCCGAACACCGCCACTGCGGCGAACATCCACCGTCCCCCGTGGCGAACGATGGGGAAGCGGCTGAGATAGATGGCCACCGCCATGGCCCCCACGCCGAATGAAGCCCGCAACAGGCCGAACCCCTGCGGGCCGACATGCAGGATGTCGCGCGCGAAGATCGGTGTCAGGAGGGCCACACCCGCCAGCAGCACCACGACCAGATCCAGCGAGATGGCCCCCAGCACGATCTTGGTCTTGTAGACATAGGCCAGGCCTTCCTTGACCGCCTCGACCGGCGACAGGGGATTGGCCTGGGGCGCGGGCTTTCCGCTGGTGCGGATCAGGATGAATGCGGCGACGGCCAGCAGGAACATGCCCAGCGACACGGCGTAGGCCAGCGGCACGTTCACGCCCACGATCACCCCGCCCAGGGCCGGGCCGGCGATGGCTCCCGTCTGGAAGGCGATGGACTGGGCGGCGATGGCGGGCGGCAAGGCCTTGCGTCCCACCACCATCGGCAGGAAGGCCTGGCTGGCGGGCGCTAGAAACGCGCGCGCAGCGCCGAAGACGGCGGCGACGGCCAACAGGCCCCACAACGGCGGGGCGCCATGCAGCGCCATCAGCAGGAACGACCCGGCGCAGGCCGCCTCGACCAGGATGGAGATCCACACGGTCGTCTTGCGGTCGCGTCGGTCGGCCATGGCTCCGGCGGGCAGCGTAAAGGCCAAGAGCGGCAGAAACTGACACAGACCGACCAGACCCAGATAGAGGCTGGCCTCTGCGACCGGGTGATCGCGGCGGGCGATCTCATAGACCTGCCACAACAGGGCCGACGACTGGATCTGGATCGCCAGGACGGCGACCACGCGCCCGAACCACAGCAAGCGGAAATCGCGAATGCCCCAGGGGCTGGACGGACCGTCTGGCGGCGCAGGCGGAACAGGCGGGGCGGCGGGGCCGGTGTCTATGGAATCTACGGTCACGTTCGTCTGGGATGCTTCGGATAGGGTTGGCCGTCGCGGTGGAAATAGCGGTCCGCGCCGTCGGGCAGGATCATGTCGATATCGGGATAGTCGCAGGCGGTGACCGTGGGGCTGCGCGTGCCGACTTCCAGCAGAACGGCGTCGCGGCCGGATCGGTTCTCAAGCTTGTGCCCGTTCGGCACGCCGGCCTTGAACCCGGCGCAGTCGCCAGCGCGCAGCAGGGTTTCGCTATCGTCCTCGACCAGCACGACCTCGCCCTCGATCATCATGACAAACTCGTCCTCGGCGGCGTGCCAGTGACGCTGGCCCGACCAGGCGCCGTGCGGCAGGCGCAGCAGGTTGACGCCGAACTGGCTCAGGCCCGCCGCATCACCCAGTTTCCAGCGCTGACGCGGCAGGCAGGGACCCGCGAATTCGTCCGGGTAGGTCGTGCCGTCGCCGCGCGGCGCAATATCGATGTCGATCTTGGGCATTACGCCTTCTCGCCTTTGCGGGATTTCCCTAAAGCATAGCGCCATGAGCCGCGCATCAACTCCCGTAATCGATCCTGTCGAACTGACCCGCGACCTGATCCGCATTCCCTCCGTCACGCCTGCCGACGAAGGGGCGATGGATGTGCTGGAACGCCATCTGATAGACTTGGGCTTCACCTGCCGCCGTCTGGCGTTCGAAGGTCCCAGCGGCGTCGGCGTCGATGCGCGGATCGAGAACCTGTATGCGCGGCGCGGGACCGCCTCGCCCAACCTGTGTTTCGCGGGCCATACGGACGTGGTGCCGACCGGCCCGTCGGATCAGTGGACGTCTCAACCGTTCAACGCCGAGGTCAAGGACGGCGTCCTCTACGGGCGCGGCGCCGTGGACATGAAGGGCGGGATCGCCGCCTGGGTCGCCGCCGTATCGCAGGTGTTGGCGCAGGGCGAGCCAAACGGCTCCCTGTCCTTCCTGATCACCGGCGACGAGGAAGGCCCGGCCCTGCACGGCACCAAGCGAGTGGTCGAGGCTCTGGCCGCCGAGGGCGAAGTCATCGACGGCTGCGTGGTCGGCGAACCGTCCTCGTCCCAGCAGCTGGGCGACATGATCAAGGTCGGGCGTCGCGGCTCGCTGAACACCTGGATCACGGTCAAGGGCAAGCAGGGCCACGTCGCCTATCCCGAACGCGCCGCCAATCCGGCGCCGGTGGTGACCAGACTGATGGCCCGACTTAACGACCATGTTCTGGACGACGGCTATCCGTCTTTTCCCCCGTCGAATCTCGAAATCACGACCATCGACATCGGCAACCCGGCGACCAACATCATTCCCGCGCAGGCGACGGCGCGGCTGAACATCCGCTTCAACCCCAGCCACACCGGCGACAGCCTGATCGAGTGGCTAAACCGCGAGGCGGGCGCCGTTCAGGCCGAGACGGGACTGCAGATCACGCTGGAGCACCTGTGCTCGGGCGAGGCCTTCCTGACCGAGCCGGGCGATTTCGTCAGCGCCGTTCAGGATGCGGTCGAGGCTGAACTGGGCCGCCGCCCCGAGGCCTCGACCACCGGCGGCACTTCCGACGCCCGCTTCATCCGCGCCCTGTGCCCGGTGCTGGAGCTGGGCCTGGTCGGCCAGACCATGCACCAGATCGACGAGCGCGTGCCGACGGCGGAACTGGAAGCCCTGACGCGCGTCTATCGTCGCGTGATCGACACCCTGTTCGAGCGGCTGGCGAAATAAATCCGGGGGCCGTGTCACAACGGCCCGCCCCGTCTCGTCATGTCTGTATCGCGCAACTCCACGCACGGAGACACGACCATGACCGAACGCCTCAGCAACCCCTACAAGATCGCGCCGGACGCCTATCAGGCCATGATCAAGGTCGAGACGGCCATCGCCGCCAGCGGTCTGGAGCACAGCCTGCTGGAGCTGGTGAAGATGCGCGCCTCCCAGATCAACGGCTGCGCCTTCTGCATCCACATGCACACGACCGACGCGCGCAAGGCGGGCGAGACGGAGATGCGGCTCTACATGCTGAGCGCCTGGCGGGAATCCAGCCTCTATTCGGAGCGCGAACGCGCCGCCCTGGCCTGGACGGACGCCCTGACGCGGATCGAACAGACCCAGGCCCCGGACGCGGACTATGATCTGGTCAAGGCCCAGTTCAGCGATGCGGAACAGGTGAACCTGACGATCGCCATCGGCACGATCAACGCCTGGAACCGACTGGCGATCGGCCTGCGGCTGGCCCATCCGGCGGATGCTGCGCGTGTCGCCGCCTGATCCGGCGACGGACCTGTTCGAGACGCACCGGCCCCGGCTGGTGCGTCTGGCCTATCGGATGCTGGGTTCAGTCGCCGAGGCCGAGGATGTGGTCCAGAACGCCTGGCTGCGCTGGCGCACCGTCGACGCGGATCAGGTGCGCGAGCCCGGCGCCTGGCTGACGCGCACCACCAGCCGCCTGGCGCTGGACGTGCTGAAGTCGGCGCGCGCCCGGCGCGAGACCTATTTCGGTGCCTGGCTGCCCGAACCCTTGATTGAGGCCGAGGCTGAGCCGGCTCAGGACAGCCTGACGCTGACGCTGATGATGGCGCTGGAGCGACTATCGCCGTTGGAGCGCGCGGCCTTTCTGCTGCACGACGTCTTCGGCGTCGGGTTCGATGAAGTGGCGACGACGCTGGACCGCGATGCTGCGGCTGTGCGCCAGCTGGCCGCCCGCGCCCGCCGCCATGTGCAGGACGCCCGGCCCCGCTACGTCGTCGGACGTGAAGAAGGCGACCGCATCGCCCGCGCCTTTTTTGACGCCAGCCGCAGCGGCGATGTCGATGCCTTGACCCACCTGCTGTCCGAAACCGCCGTCGTGCGCGCGGACGGCGGCGGCAAGGTGATCGCCTTCCGCAATCCGATAGACGGGCTGGCGCGCATCAAACGCCTCTACACCGGCCTTCATCGCAAATACGGCATGGACTCGTTCGTCTTCCTGCGCCTGTTGTGGATCGACGGCCTGCCGGGGTTTGTCAGCCTGGAGCGCGGGCGGGTGCTTCAGACCACGGCTCTCAACATCGAGGATGGACGGATCGTCGAGATCTTCATCACCCGCAATCCGGACAAGCTGGCCCGCGTCGCCGCCGAACTGGGTCTGTCCCCGCCCGGCGGCGTCCACTGATCAGGGGCGTTCGAGGAAGCGCAGCGCCGTCAGGACGTGGGTCTTCACGCCCAGCGGCAGCACCTTCTCGTTGGGCGAGAATTCGGGCGAGTGGTTGGGCGCGGACTGGGACGGATCGACGCCGTCCGGGCTGGCGCCCAGATGATAGAAGACGCCGGGGATGACCTGCTGGAAATAGCTGAAGTCCTCGGCCACGGTGGTCGGGGGTGTCGCCGGGTTCACATTGCCCTGCCCGGCCGCCTCGGTCAGGACCGGGGCCAGCCAGGCCGACAGGCCCACGTCGTTGAAGACCAGGGCCGCGTTCTGTTTGACGCTGAACTCCGCCGTCGCGCCGTAAGCTTCGGCGACATGGCCGATGGCCGAGTTGGCGCGGGCCACCAGGGCGTCGCGCTGGGCCACGTCGAAGGTCCGCAGGGTGCCGGACAGGGTCGCACTGTCGGGAATGATGTTGTAGCGCACGCCCGCATTGACCGTGGCGATGGTGAAGACGGTCGGTGTGGTGGTCGGATCGACCGTGCGCGCGGTCAGGGTGTTGACCGTATCGACCACCTGGGCCGCGACCGCCACCACGTCGACGCCGCGCCAGGGCCAGGCGCCGTGCGTCTGTTTTCCCTTCAGGCTGATGTCGACCCGGTCTGACGCCGCCATGAAGCCTTCGGGGCGGTAGAAGACAGTTCCCGGACGGCCCGGCACGACGTGCAGGCCGAAGATCGCCTCCGGCTTGGGATTGGCCAGGGCGCCTTGCTCGATCATCAGGGCGGCGCCGCCCTTGGGCTCTCCCGGAGGGGCGCCTTCCTCAGCGGGCTGGAAGACGAAGACGATGGTTCCGCTGATCTGGTCCTTCAGGCCCGCCAGCACCTCGGCGGCGCCCATCAGCATGGCGATGTGCATGTCATGGCCGCAGGCGTGGGCCACCGGCACGGTCGCGCCCATATAGGTTCCGGTCGCGGTCGAGGCGAAGGGCAGGCCGGTCGCCTCCTGCACCGGCAGGGCGTCCATGTCGGCGCGCAGGGCCACCACGCGCCCCGGCTTTGCGCCGCGCAGCACCCCGACCACGCCCGTCTTGCCGACGCCGGTGCGGACCTCCAGCCCCAGGGCCCGCAGATGATCAGCGACCACCCCGGCGGTGCGGGTCTCGGCAAAGCCCAGTTCAGGATGCTGGTGCAGGTCGCGCCGCCAGGCGGTGACTTCCGGCAGGATGCGTTGAACGGCGGCATCCACAGTCGCAATGGGCACGGCCTGCGCATGAGCGGCGCCCGCCGCCAGCGTCAGTGCAAGGGTGGAGGCGACGAGCAGACGGCGCATGTGAAGCTCTCGTGAAATTTCGTTTTCGGCGATGGTGAAGGCGCCCCGCCCACTTGTGCAACCACCATCGGTCGCCGATCATCATTTTATGGCAAAGCCCATCAAGAGCACAGACACCCAGTGGCGCGACGTCGTTCTGGTCTGCCGCAAATGCTCCAAGAAGCTGGATGGCGGCTTCGGCCCCGACGGCGACCTGACGCTGAAGAAGGCCCTGCGGAAATATCTGCACCTCAAGAAGGGTAAGAAGGGCCGCAAGGGCGAGCTGACCGTCACCGGCGCCGACTGTTTCGACATCTGTCCCAGGGATGCGGTGGTGGCGGTCAATACGGCCCAGCCTAAGAAGCTGCTGATCATTCCCGTCGGCGCCGACCTGTTCGAGGTCAAGACGCGGCTGGGGCTGGATGACGGGCGGCGGCTGAAACTGGTTCAGCCTGAGTAAGCGACGCAGCAACGCATCGGGCCTTCCTTCCGGCGAAAAGCCGTGTCAGATCGCACGCCATGGAAGACACCCGCATCGACAAGCGCGCTGGCGTTAAGGCCACATCGGATCGGCTCTGGGAGCTGATCTCGGACCTGCCGTCCTGGAACCACTGGAACCCCATCGACACGAATGTCGAAGGCGCCATCGCCTATGGCGGCCAGTTGGCGATGACCGAGGCCTATCCCGGCATGACCGAGCGGCGCGCCATCGGCCGGGTCGCGGAATGGCAGCCCTATTCGCGCCTGGTCTGGACCGAGAAACGCGGCTTCCTGTTCGCAACGGTCCGCTACATCGGCATCGAGGAACTGGACAAGGGAAGCTGCATCGTCACCTCCGGCATCCGGTTTGTCGGCCTGCGCGGCGAACTGCATCTGGACAAGCACAGGGCCAGCATCCGCAGCGCCCAGGAAGCCATTGTCGAGGGTCTGAAGACAGCGGCGGAGCTTCAGAGCGCCTGAAGCCTACGCCGCTTAACCGCCTGCGCCGCCCCCGCCCATCGTGTCCTGGATGCGGATGATGGCGGGGCCCAGAATGACCAGGAACAGAACCGGCAGGAAGAACAGGATCATCGGCACGGTCAGCTTGGCCGGAAGGGCTGCCGCCTTCTTCTCCGCCGCCGACAGACGCAGGTCGCGGTTTTCTTTGGCCATGGTCCGTAGCGCGGTGGCCAGGGGTGTGCCGTAGGTTTCCGCCTGAGTCATGGCGGTCGCCACCGACTTGACGCCCGGATGGTTGGTGCGCTTGCCCAGATTTTCATAGGCCATGCGCCGGTCCGGCAGATAGGACAGCTCCGCCGACAGAAGGCTGAGCTCCTCGGCCAGGGCGACCGATGTCGTGCCCATTTCCTGACTGACCTTGGCGATGGCCGCCTCGATCGACATGCCCGCTTCGACACAGATCAGCAGCAGGTCCAGGGCATCGGGAAACGCCTGCATGATCGAGGTGCGGCGCTTGGTGATCTGGTTCGAAAGGAAGACGTTCGGCGCATAGAAGCCCACCACCGCCGCCCCGACGACAATGACCAGCCGCACCGTGAAGGCCAGGCCGAAGTCATTCAGGATGAAGACGTAGAAGACCGCGATGGCGAAGAAGATGAAGGGCGTCGCAAAGCGGAAGAAATAGAAGGTCGTGATCGGGCGAGGGCCGCGATAGCCGCCTTCCGCCAGCCGATCCAGAAGCTTGGGATCTTCCAGCAGTTTGATCAGGTTCAGCCGATCGACGACCCGCTTCTGAAAGCCTTCGTCCGTATGACGCAGGCCGACGGAGCCGGGATTCTGCAAGGCGGCGCGCGAGCGGCGTTTCAACTCGTCGCGGCGTTCGTTCACCGACTTGATGCGCTTGTTCAGGTTCCGGTCGCCGCCCATCGAGGACAGCAACGTCATCACCGATGCAAAGACCAGCACGCCGACGGCGATGCTGAGCAGGTTCTGCGGCTGGGTGATGAAATGGATGAAGCCGTTCATGCCTTCACCTCAGAACTTGAACGAAATCATGCGCTTCATCACGAAGATGCCGAGCGACATCAGCATGACCGCAATCAGCAGCACGAAGTTGCCGCGCGGGTCCGTGAACAACAGTCCCATGTAGGACGGGGTGGTTATGCTGACCAGCAGCATCACGACGGGCGGCAGGGAGCCGATGATGCCGGCCGAAGCGATGGCTTCCGATGACAGCGCCTTGATCTTTTCGCCCATCATCCGGCGCGCCCGCAGGACGCTCGACAGATTGCCCAGGGCCTCGGCCAGGTTGCCGCCCGTCTTCTGCTGAATGGCGATGACGATGGCGAAGAAGCGCAGTTCCGGGGTCGGTATGCGGCCATACATACGTTCCAGCGACTGCTCCAGCGTCATGCCGACGCCCAGCCCCTCGACCAGACGCTGGAACTCAGGCCCCAGCGGCGCCGGGCTTTCGCGGGCGATGATCTTGAAACATTCATGGACCGGCAGGCCCGATTTGATGCCGCGCACGATGACGTCGACGGCGTTGGGAAACTCCAGTGAAAACTTCGCCATCCGCTTCTTGGCCAGGAAGCCGATGATCCAGCGCGGCAGGCCAATGCTGACGATCAGGCTTATGCCCAGGGCGATGACGATGTTCATGCCGAACAACAGGGTCAGGCCCAGAGCCAGGACGCCCAGAACCCCGCATATGATGTAGAAGGTCTGCACCTTGAGCGACAAACCGGCGTGGGCCAGTTTGGCCGACATGGACATGCGGGCCTTGCGTTCGCGCCGCTCGGCCTCCTGCAGCTGCGTCATGATCTGCTTGCGGCGCGCTTCGGGCGTATTGGCGACGGCGGTCGTCTTGCTGCTGGCCGCGCTCTTCTTTCCGGTGATCGTTTCGGCCCGTTTCAGGGCCTGGCTGCTGGAATCATCGCCTCCGACCAGCGCCCAGCCCAGACCGCCGATGGTGATGAAGGCCAGAATGGCGGCGAGGATCGGAAGCATCGGTTACTCCGCCGCGTCCAGGGCGTCGGCCAGTTCGCGTTCCAGCCCATAATAGCGGGCGCGGTCCCAGAAGCGGGGACGGGCGATGCCGGTCGAGCGGTGACGACCCACGACCTTGCCGTTCTCGTCTTCGCCGGTGATGTCATAGACGAACAGGTCCTGGGTCACGATCACGTCGCCTTCCAGGCCCACCACTTCGGTGATGTGGGTGATGCGGCGCGAACCGTCGCGCAGGCGCGCGGCCTGGACGATGACATCGACCGATCCGACGATCATCTCGCGGATGGTGCGGGACGGCAGGCCGTATCCGCCCATGGTGATCATGGATTCCATCCGGCTGATGGCTTCGCGGGGACTGTTGGCGTGCAGCGTGCCCATGGAGCCGTCGTGGCCCGTGTTCATCGCCTGCAGCAGGTCGAACGCCTCCGGTCCCCGGACCTCGCCGACGATGATCCGTTCAGGACGCATCCGCAGGCAGTTCTTGACCAGATCGCGCATGGTTATCGTGCCCTGGCCCTCAAGGTTCGGCGGGCGGGTCTCCAGGCGCACCACGTGCGGCTGCTGCAGTTGCAGCTCGGCGGCGTCCTCGCAGGTGATGACCCGCTCGGTCGGATCGATGAAGGCCGTCAGGGTGTTCAGCAGCGTGGTCTTGCCCGAACCCGTGCCGCCCGAGATGACCAGATTGCATCGCGACGCGCCGATGACGCCCAGGACGCGCGCGCCCTCGGGACTGATGGAGGCGTACTCCACCAGATTCTTCATCGTCAGCTTGTCCTTCTTGAACTTACGAATGGTCAGGGTCGGACCATCGATCGCCAGAGGCGGGGCGATGACGTTGACGCGCGATCCGTCCGGCAGGCGGGCGTCGCAGATGGGGCTGGATTCATCGACGCGGCGGCCGACCTGCGACACAATCCGCTGACAGATGTTCATCAGCTGGGTGTTGTCGCGGAAACGGACATTGGTCAGCTGGACCTTGCCCGCGACCTCGATGAAGACCCGGCCCGCGCCATTGACCATGATGTCGGCGATGTCGTCGCGCGCCAGCAGCGGCTCCAGCGGGCCATAGCCCAGGACGTCATTGACGATGTCCTGAACCAGATGCTCCTGCTCGGCGACCGACATGGAGACGTTCTTGATCGCCACCAGTTCGGAGACGATGTCGCGGATTTCCTCAGACGCCGCCTTCTGGTCCAGCTGGGCCAGCTGGGACAGGTCGATGGTGTTCATCAAGGCGTTGAAGATGGTCGTCTTCGTCGCGTGATAATAGTCGCTCTGTTCACGGACGATCTGTGTGACCGACTGCGCCTTCTTCAGCTGTTCCAGACCGGCTGTCGGCTTGGGACCGGCGCCCTGACGCGGGGTGGGCGCGGGCGCAGGCGGCGCCTTTGGCCGATTAGCCAGCGCATCGAGACGGTCCGCTGCGGCGGTCGTCTGCGGCCCAGTCTGGGGTCCAGTCTGGGTCGGGCCATTGTCGGCGAATGAGGCCGCGGGTTCGAACGCGCCCTCTTCTCCGAAGGCGAAGGGTTCGGGCTGAACGCCGGACACGGAGTGAGGCGTCAGCACCGCCGCGTCCGCATAGCCGGAAGCGCCGCCCGGCTTGGCTGCGGGAGGCGCGGGCGCGGGTGGGGCGCCGGGTTGACCTGTGCGCTTGCCGAACACGCGTCAGCGCTTCTTGAACAGAGAGGCGATCACGGACTTGGACTCTCCTGTCGCGGGCTTGGCGGCGGCGGTACGCGCCGGCTTGGCCGCCTTGCCCTTGGCGCCCGCTGCAGGCAGTTCGCGCCGGGTCACGATCTGGGCCAGGGTCTGGAAGGCTTCGGCGGCCTTGGTCTTGGCGCCTGCATCGACCACCATCTGACCGTTGTTGGCGGCCGCCCCGAAGGTCTTGGCGTCGAACGGAATGATCAGGCTTGGGTGAACGCCAAGCGCCGCGCCAAAATCCTTGGCCGGAATTTCAGGACGTCCCGGCACCCCGACCTGGTTCAGCACCAGGCGCGGCGGCGCGTCGTTCGGGCGGCTGTGGCGGATCAGGTCGATCATGTTCTTGGCGTTGCGCAGGGACGCCAGATCCGGCGTCGCCACCACCACCACCTCGTCGGCGCTGATCAGGGTGCGGCGCATCCACGGCGACCACAGGTGCGGCAGGTCCAGCACCACGAACGGCGCGGTGGAGCGGATGCGGTTGGTGACCTCCTCGAACGCCTCGGTCGAGATGTCCCAGTCGGCGTCCAGGGTGGCGGGGGCCGCAAACAGGCTCAGCTTGTCCGTGCAGCGGACCATCATCCGGTCCAGCAGGGTGGCGTCCAGACGATCCGGCTGGCCCAAGGCGTCGGCGACGCCATTCAGCGGATCCTGATTAAAGTCCAGACCGGCGGTGCCGAACGGCAGATCATAGTCGACCATGACCGTATTGGCGCCGATCCGCTCCGAGATCGCATAGGCGGTGTTGTGGGCCACGGCTGAGGCGCCTGCGCCCCCGCGTGCGCCGACGAAGGCGATGGTGCGGCCGACGAACGGCTGGGCCGGGTCGTTGAACAGGCCGCCGATGGCCGAGATCAGCTGAAGCGGCTGCAGCGGCGCGACCAGATATTCGCTGACCCCGCGCCGCATCAGTTCGCGGAACAGGATGATGTCGTTGGTCGAGCCTATGACCACGACCTTGGTGCCTGCGTCGCAGACCTCGGCCAGTTGATCCACTTCCTGCAGCAGCCCCTGAGGGTCACGCAGGCATTCGACGATGATCAGCGGCGGCGTCGGTTCGTGCTGATAGGTTTCGACCGCCGCCATGACGCCGCCGACGCGGATCTGGGTCGTGGCCCGCGACATGCGACGGTCCTGGGCCGCACGTTCGGCGGCGTTCAGGGTGTCCTGGCGTTCGGCGAAGACATGGATGGCGATGCGCGGCACCGACACTTCGGCGATGCCGCCGGCCGGCGTCAGACCCGTCTGAGCCTGGGGCGCCAGTTCGCCAGCGGGGTTGTAGCCCGTGACCGCCTCTACGCGCTGATGACCGCCCTGCGGGGCGCCAGCGGACGGCGGCGTCTGGGGTTGCGGGGGCGCGCTGAATGACAGGGGAGAGGCCTGGGGCTGAGGCGCAGCCTCTGAAAAATCCATGTCCACATCGAACGCGTCGTCGGCGTAGGAACCCTGGGTCTGGGAAGCGTAGGCGTTCATCCGCTAGTCCACCGCTTTTGAGATTCTGCCATTGACCAGTTCTTCCTGCGGCGCAGAGGTCGCTGTTCCCGCGCGATACATTTCGAACACCTTGGATCGGCGGCCCTGATCGGCGCCGGTCATGCCGCGCGGCTGAACAATGTCGCGCGGATTGGCGATCTGCGCCGCCAGGTTGGCGGTGACCGAGCAGCCGAAGTCTGGCGAGGTGCGGTTGGTCCATGATCCGCCCAGTTGGGTCGGCGCGGTTGCGCAGTTCGGAATATGCGCCCGCAGGGTTTCGAAGCCCGCCAGCACCGGCGCGCGCGGATGGGGCGCATTATAGGCCATCACCACGACCCGTTCCGACGGCACGCCCATGCCCGTCAGGGCGTCGCGCACGCTCCAGGCGATCTGGGCCGAGACGGGATCGCCGCCGGACGGCCCCTCGATGCGGATCACTTCCGCCTGTTCAGCCGCGAACCTTTGCACCAGGCCGGACAGAGCCGCCTGCTGATTGGCCGACAGTCCATTGTCGTGGACGGCCAGGGCGATACGGTCCAGGCCCGGCTCGACCTCCAGCACATAGTTGGACAGGCTGTTCAGAGCGGCCGGCTGCGTCGGGACGCTGGTGGCGCAGGCGCCCAGCGCGGTCGCGGCGAACACCAGGGCGATTGCGGTGTGTTTCATGACGCGCCTCATTCGATCACATAGCCCACGGGGCCCTGCCAGCCGCTGCCCGCAGGATTGGAGGACGGTTCGGGGCTGCCGTAACGTTGGCTCAACTGGCCGAACAGAATGCTCTGAGCGTCGCTGGCGATATGCAGCCCGTCCGCTGGCGTCTGCAGCCGCCCCGGCGCCGTCGGCGACACCACATAGGCTTCCAGGATGATGACCAGTTCCGTCTGACCCGACACATAGTCGCGCGAACGGAACAGAGAGCCGAGCACCGGCACGTCGCCCAGCGCAGGCACCTTATCGATGTTCTGACGCGTCGATTCCCGAAGCAGTCCCGCGATCATCAACGATCCGCCGCTGGGCAGTTCGACAGTGGAGTTGGCGCGACGGACGCTTAGCGCCGGGATCACCAGCGAGTTTTCCGCTGACGGGTTCATAGTGAAGGCGCCTTCACTGGTCAGTTCCGACACCTCGGTCGACAACTGCAGCGTGATGCGGCCTTCCGACTGAACGATCGGCCGCACCGCCAGACGCACCCCATAGGGTTTGAACTCGATGCCGATGCGCGAGCTGCCGTTGTCGGTCGTCTGGTTCACCGGGATGGGGAATTCGCCGCCCGCCAGGAACTCGCCGCTTTCGCCGCTGACGGCGGTGATGTTCGGTTCGGCCAGGGTGCGCAGCAGGCCCGCCCGCTCAAAGGCGCGCAGACGAGTGCTCAGCCGATTGCCGTCTCCGCTCTGGTCCGTATAGCCCAGAGAACCGCCGCCCAGGATGCTGCCGTTCACGCCGAAGGTGGCGCTGTTGGCGAAGGACAGACCGTCGCCGACCGAGTTCAACACCGCCGAAACATCCAGTCCCAGTTGCTTGACGGCGGTGCGTTGCACCTCGACGACGCGGGCCTTGACGGTGACCTGATCCGAACCGGCGACGCTGACCATGTTCAGCACCTTTTCGGGCGCCGAGACGAAGGCGCGGGCGATGCGCTGCGCCTGATCGGCCTGGGCCGGACTGACGACCATGCCGGTCAGGATGATGCTGTCGTTGACGGCTTCCGCGCGAACCGTTCCGCCGGGGATCAGCCGGTTCAGCGTGTCCTGCAGCGCGCCGGTGCCTGCATCGACCCGAACCCGCAGCGTCAGGATCTGGCGTCCTGCGGCGTCCAGGAACACGGCGTCGGTTTCGCCTGCGCCCAGACCGATGATGGTGATGCGGCGCGGCGAGTGCAGCATGGCCTCGGCCACCTGCGGATTGGACACGATCACATCGCGGGCGTCGGCGGGCAGGTCCACGGCGAATGAGGTGCCGCGGGGCAGATTGATCAGTTGCGGCGCGGCGCCCATCGACACGGCGGCGCGTGTCTGGGCCATGGCCGGAGCGATCGGCCCCAGCGCGGCCAGCAGGGCGCAGGCGACGACGGTGGCAGGTTTCATCGAGAGCCTCACGGGATCGTCACCACTTCGGGAGCGCCGCCGCGATAGACGCGGACGGAGGTGTTTCGCGCAGCGACCGCCGCGCGCTGGGCGCCGCGAACGGCGCCGGACGGCCCGGCGGTGTCGGCGTATGAACGAAGAACCAGCGACAGTTCGCCCTCCGCCTTGGCCAGGGCCAGAAGTTCGGCGTCCTTGGGCGTGACCTCCAGCGTGGCGGTCGCGCCGACCACGGACTGTTCATCGTCTCCGGCGCGCGTGGTCTGGTCGACGGCCAGAACCTTCAGGTTCTCAAGCACCGTGCCCGTGGCGTGTTTAGCGCGGTCCGAGGCGCCGCCTTCGGTCGCGTTGTTATTGTTGTCCAGTTGACGGGTCAGGACCACATCAACCCGGTCGCCAGGCAGGATGAAGCCGCCTGCCGCCGTCTCGACCGTGACGCGGATGGCCATGGCCCGCATGCCGGGCTCCAGATAGGCGGCCATATAGCCGCTGTCGCCCGCACGGACGATCTTGCGCGCCACGATGGGTTCTCCGGCCAGAATGGGTTCACGGACGACCGAACCGACATAGTCGGCCTTGGCGCCGCCCGTGGCGATGTCGTTGGCGGCGCGCGCCACCTTGGCGACGGCGCTGGGCTGGCCCTCGACGGTTCCTGCGGCGGGTTTGGCGGGCTCGGCCTTGGCGTCGGCCTCGACCGGCTTGGCCGGAACGGGCGTGGCGCCGTCGGTGATGTAGAGCGGATTGACCTCTGCGACCGGCATTTCCTTCCAGTCGAGATCAGCCTCCGTCAGCTTCTTGCCGGGCGCCAGATCATGTGCGGCGACCAGAACCCGCGCCTTGGGCTGGGTGTCGGCGGCGGCCGCAGGCGTTGCAGGCGCGCTGGAAGAGGAGCCCATGGCCCGGACGACCAGGGCCAAGCCGATAGCGGCCACGGCGGCGATGCAGATGACGGCGATGCGAGCGGGCTTCATCCAGGCGGTCTCCGGCGGGGAGTGGAACCAGGATTCGGTCCAAGAACACTCTGCCGTTAACAATCATGAGGCGAGTAGGTTAACGCGCCCCTAAACCTTCAAGACCGCCGCTCTTTGGACGTGCGCTGTTATTGAGTGAGCGCGAACGCCTGCATCAGATCGGCGCCCGGGAAGGCCAGCAGCGCGCCGATGGCGATGGCCACGCCATAAGGAATATCGCCCTTGGGCTCCAGCAGACGCGTGACCCATCCGGGCGCAAAGGGTGTGACCATTTGAAGATGTTGGCGCGCCATCATCAGGAAAAGACAGAATGCACCGCCGACCACGCCGGTCCACAACAGGAACATGCCCGACCCGGACAGGCCGAGCCATAGACACGTCGCAGCCATCAGCTTGGCGTCGCCGCCGCCGATCCAGCGCAGGGCGAACATACCCATTCCCGCGAACAGGGCGGCCAAGCCAACGCCGACGTGGATCGCCAAGGCCGCCGGACTGAGACCTGCCAGAAGCGCAGCAGGAAAGAACAGCATGACCAGAGCCAATGAAATCCAATTCGGGATCTTCATGGTCAAGAGATCGTGCAGACCTCCGACGATGACGAGAGCGGGCATGATGCCCAGAGCGATGAAAATGGCGGCGTCCATGAACGGCACTCTATTCAAAAGACATTAAGGCCGCGTTTCTCAAGTCGAAAAGCAAAAGGCCGGAGCGATGTCGCTCCGGCCTTCCGTTCTGCGTAAAAGGCGTTTGATTATTACTTTGCAGCGACCAGCTTGTCCGACACAGCAGCGAAAGTGGACGACAGCTTGGTGCCCAGAGTGGTCACGGCGCCGATGATGACGACGGCGATCAGGGCGGCGATCAGGCCGTATTCGATGGCGGTGGCGCCGGACTCGTCTTTAACGAAACGCGAAACAAACTTGGTCATTTTGGATCCCTTTCAAATAGATCAGCGAGCAACTTGGCGGGGGGAGCCGGATGCCCGCTTGACCCCCAAACGCAGGATCAAAATGCCCGACGCGAGTTAAAGCCGCGTCATGAGGTTTGGTTACTCCGATATTTACTTGAAAAAAATATCCAAGATCTCTGTTTTCGCCGCTTCAGTCTTTGTTGAGAAATACTGACGCATCTTGCGCGTCACCACGCGCGTGCGCGCCGTTTATCAGGCATCACCATGTCCCGGACTTCCGCCGCCCTCGGCCTCGTTCTCGCCCTCGCCGCCGTCACGACTCCGTCCATGTCCTGGGCGCAGGCGAGCACGATGAATGTGGAGATCGACCGTTCCACCCGCGTCCGTCTGACCGGAGGCGCGGCTTCGGTGATCGTCGGCAATCCGCAGATCGCCGACGTCACGGTCGTGGACGCCAACACCCTGTTCATCACGGGCAAGGGTTATGGCGTTACCCAGGTTGTCGCCGTCGACGCCATCGGACGCACCCTGTTCCAGCGCGACATCGTCGTCACCGCAGGTTCGACCGGCTCTGTCCGGGTATGGCGCGGCGCCCAGGCGACGGAAATGGCGTGCGGCGCGAGTTGCGCGCCCAGCGTGCGCACGGCAGGCGACAGCGGCGCCGCCCGTTCGACTGCGCCTTGACCCTTCGTCCGATGGGTTTCGCTCGCAGATTCAGTAAGGCGACGCAGGGTACTGCGGCGGTGGAGTTCGCGCTGGTCGCCGCTCCCTTCTTTCTGCTTCTGGGCGCGATCATGGAGCTCGCCATGGTCTTTGTGCTGGATTCCGTGCTGGAGGCCGCGACCATGGACACCGGCCGGATGATCCGCACCGGCCAGGCGGACGCCCAGGGTTTCGACGCCGCACGCTTCAAGGAGGAAGTCTGCAGCCGCATGAGCGTCTGGTCTGGCGATTGCCAAACGCGCGCGACCGTCGATGTGCGCGTCATCGGCTCGTTCAACACCGAACTTCCAGCGCCTTCCAAGCCTGAAGATCTGAAGGACTGTTATAATGGCGGCGGCCCCGGCAGTCTGGTTCTGGCTCGGGTCTGGTATCGCCAGCCGGTGATCACGCCCATCCTTGATCAGGCCATTGCCCGCGTCGGCAACCAGCGCACCGCCCTGCTGCAGGCGACGACCGCGTTCAAGAACGAACCCTTCACCCAGTCCGGCTCTGGCGGCGCAACCTGTAAATGACGATGGGTCGAAATATCCTCAGCAGGCTGGCGCGGGACACCAGGGGGCTCGCGGCGGTGGAGTTCGCCATCCTCGCGCCTGTGATGATCCTGATCTACGTCGGCGTGGCAGAGGTGTGCCAAGGCTATATGGCCATGAAGCGCACCAACCATGTCGCCGCCATGGTCGGCGATCTGGTGACCCAGAGCAGTTCGCTGGATCAGGCAGGCTTCACCAATGTCTTCGGCATCGGCGGTCAGATCATGGCGCCCTTCCCGGTGACGACGCTGAAACAGCGCGTGACCAGCGTCACACGTATCTCCGCCACCAAACTGCAGTTGGACTGGAGCAAGGGCGACGGCATGTCGCCAATGACGCTCAGCGAAGCCTCTGTGCCGGACGACTTGATCGCGCCGGGCCAGACCGTGATCATCACCGAGGCCTACTACGCCTATAGGTCGCCCCTGGGCTACGTCATGCCGGCGCTCACCAACTTCAAGCACACGACCTATCTTCAGCCACGCAACACCAACACGGTGGATTGCATACGCGCCTGCACCTAGTCGCGGGTCGAGATCAGGGCGTCCCGCAGGGCGGATATCTTGGCGTCGGTTTCGGCGCATTCGGCCTCAGGATCGCTGTCTGCCACGATCCCAGCTCCGGCCAGGGTGCGGTAACGCCAGCCGCTGTCGGTAAGTTCGAACGAGGCCGTGCGGATCAGGACCGAGGCGGTCAGGCCGCCGTTCGCTTCGATCAGAAACAGCGAACCGCACCAGGGGCCGCGCGGCGGTTCGTGCTGGGCGATCAGCTTCATCGCCTGATGCTTCGGCGCACCCGTAATGGAGCCTGGCGGGAAGGTCGCCTCCAGCAGATCGGCAGGGGTGACACCCGGCGCAGCGCGCGCCGTCACCGTCGAAACCAGATGATGGACCGTGGGGTGGCTCTCGACCGCGAACAGGGTTTCGACACGCACCGAACCGGGCAGTGACGCGCGGGCCAGATCATTGCGCATCAGGTCGACGATCATCAGGTTTTCGGCCCGGTCCTTGGCGCTGGCCAAAAGATCGGCGGCCTGGGCGGCGTCCTGAACGGGGTCGGCGGCGCGGGGGCGCGTGCCCTTGATCGGACGGGCCTCGATGCGGCCCGTCGCGGCGTCGAAGGCTAGGAACAACTCGGGGGAGTTCGACGCCAAGGCCCGACCCTCGATCCGCCAATAGGCCCCGAACGGTGACGCCCGCCCCTGCTGCAGGCGCAGGAAGACGTCGAAAGGATCGGCGTCGGACTTCAGAACGCCGGACCATGCGCGGGCGATATTGGCCTGAAACAGTTCGCCCGCCGCGATGCGAGACACGACATCGGCGACCGCATCTTGATAGCCGCCTTCCGATACCTCCGCCTCGAAGGTTTCAGCGGGAGCAGGGCGGGCGTGGGGCCGCCTCGCGCCGCCCAGCCAGTCTTCCGCACGAACGGCGGCGGCTTCGGCATCCGCTTGCGTCACGCCCCGGCCGATGATGTGGACGGATCGCTCATGATGATCAAAGCTCAGCAGCGCCGGATAACGGGCCAGCATCAAATCAGGCCAGACCGCCTCCCGCCGCCCCGTCGCCGGACGCGCGCCTGCATCATAGGCGGCCAGGCCGACCGTTCCGGGACCAAAGGTCGGATCGCGCAAGGCTTCGAACGGGGCCGCCTCATTGACCGAGCCGACGGACATGCGGTCCGGCTCAGCCCCGACATGGGACCACCGCCCGCCCGGCCCGCCATCCGACAACAGGGCCAGAACACCATCGCCGCCGCCCAGTCCGGCGACGACATGCAGAGGCTCCACCCATGGGTGGCTGCGGGTGGCGACGTGGTTCAGTCCCTGGCTCACGCCGACAGACGCGCCGTGATCCGGTCGCGCAGGGCCGCATCCACGCCCAGCACCTGTTCCAGATAGGCGTCCAGCGAGCCGTTGCGCTTGGCGATTTCGGCGAAGGCGGCGTCCAGATAGTCCGGCTCCACCCCCAGGAAGGCGACCACCGCCTCATGCGAGGCGACACGGCCGGTCATCTTCTCCAGTTGGCGGGCGACGGACGGGGCGCGTCGGTCCAGATCGACAGCGGCGTTGGTCAGCAGGAAGTCTTCGATCAGGTCGTCGCGCGAAACCCCCAACAGATGATGCGTCAGAGCGGCCAGAAAACCGGTGCGATCCTTGCCCGCCGCGCAATGGATCAACACGGGCCGATCCGTCTCGGCCAGGGCGCGGAAATAGCGGCTGAACACATCCCGATGCGACACGTCGAACGGCAGGCGGCGATAGGTGCGCTCCATGAACCGCCGCCCCGATTCCGGCGTCAGGTCTTCGGTCTTGAGAAAAGTGATGTGCGGCGCCTCCATGCCGTCATCGACCGTTCCGGCGATCACCTGGGCGTCGAAACCTTCGGGCCTGCGCGAGGGCTGGTCGCGGCGTTCGCCCGCCCGGCGCAGGTCGACCACCGTGCCGATGTTCAAGGTCTTCACCCGCTCCAGATCCGCATCGCTGGCCCGGGCATGGTGGGCCGAGCGCAGCAGAAGACCGGGCCGCAGACGCAGCCCGGCTCCAACGGCGTAATCGCCATAGTCGCGGAAGTTGTCGATGGCGTCGAAGGTCAGAAGGCGGCTGCTCATAGACAGGCCTTCTAGCGTGTCTTCATCGTTCTGGCAGCAGTTGCGACATTGCATCCAGATAGGCGACGAAGGCGGCGCGCCCGGTTTCCGTCAGACTGGCTTCCGTCAGGGGTTTGCGCCCCTTGAAGCTCTTGTCGACCCTGACGAAGCCCGCCTCTTCCAGTTTGCGCAGATGGACGGACAGATTGCCGTCCGTGGTCTGCAGCCGGGCCTTCAGGCTGGTGAAATCCGCCGTCTCTGCGCCCGACAGGAAGGCCATGATGCCCAGTCGGATGCGACCGTGAATGACCTCGTCGATGCGGCTGATGTCGAAGTCGTCCGCCATCAGATGACCTCAGCCGGTTCCTGGCGCATCAGGATCAGGCCCGGGATCAGGGCCACTGCGATCAGAACGACCGTGAAAACCAGATAGATGGCCGGACTGTCGATGAACCAGGCTACAGCGACGCCGCCGACATAGGCCAGCAGGGCAGTCCAGCCCATCCAGCGGGTGCGGGTCATCGCAGCGCCGATCATCCAGGCCGAGCCATAGGCGACCAGCACCACCGTCGGCATGACCGCCATCCACGACCAGTTGCCGGTCTTCACTGACAGGGCGGCCAGGGCCAGCCAGGTGGCGAATATGCCATATCCTACGCCGGACCAAGCGGCGCCCACGGCGCGATTGGCCGAGGAGTGGGCGCCGGGCCGGGCCTTGATGCGTCCGATCAATACGGTCAGGACGGCTGTGAAGACCACGCCCGCGCCGACCCAAAGCCACAAGGGCGCCCATGGCCCCGCCTCGACCAAGCCTGCCTGCATGACCCATTGGCCCAGGCTGGCTATCCCGAAAATGATGGCGGCCGCGACCAGTATCGGCCCTGCCAGCAGCGGGGCGTGCCGTCCCTCGTGCGCCAGCGCCCGCATATAGGCGATGTCGTCCTGAATAGCCTGATTGTCGCGCGCCATGGGGCGTCCTCCTGAACCTGATGAGCTCAGGATCAGTCATTTGCTTTATTTTGTAAAGTTCTTTTTATAGCGATCATATCCGCCCGATCCGCAGCTCACGGACCGGGCGGATGAAGGCTTAACGGAACGGCGGCTCGTCGAACGCGCGCAGCTTGCGGGAATGCAGGCGCGGGCCTTCGTTGCGCAGCAGGTCCACGGCCTGAATGCCGATCTGAAGGTGTTCGGAGATCGAGCCTTCGTAGAAGCGATTGGCCTGGCCCGGCAGCTTGATCTCTCCGTGCAGCGGCTTGTCCGACACGCACAGCAGCGTTCCGTAGGGCACGCGGAAGCGGTAACCCTGGGCGGCGATGGTGGCGCTTTCCATGTCGATGGCGACGGCGCGGCTCTGGTTGAAACGCAGCGCCGACTTGGAATAGCGCAGCTCCCAGTTCCGGTCGTCGGTGGTGACGACGGTGCCGGTGCGCAGGCGCAGCTTGACCTCGTCGCCCGGCATGCCGCTGACCGACTTGGTGGCGTCGTACAGGGCGCGCTGGACCTCGGCGATCGAGGGGATGGGGATGTCCGGCGGCAGAACCGCGTCCAGCACATGGTCGTCACGCAGATAGGCGTGGGCCAGCACATAGTCGCCGATGGTCTGGCTGGCGCGCAGGCCGCCGCAGTGACCGATCATCAGCCACACATGGGGACGTACGACCGCCAGGTGGTCGGTGATGGTCTTGGCGTTGGACGGGCCGACGCCGATGTTGACCAGGGTCACGCCCTGATTGCCCGGCGCCGTCAGGTGATAGGCCGGCATCTGGTGCTTCTTCCAGGCCGTGTCGCTGATCGCCGCCTCTGGGTTGGGCGTGTCGCGCGTGATGACGATGCCGCCCGCGCAGGACAGGGTTTCGTAGGGCGAACCCGGCGTCTGCAGCTGCTCGATGGCCCAGCGCACGAACTCATCGACGTAGCGATTATAGTTGGTGAACAGGACATAGGACTGAACATCGTCGACCGGCGTGCCGGTGTAGTGCTTCAGCCGCGCCAGAGAGAAGTCGGTCCGCAGGCCGTCGAAATGCGACAGGGGGAAGTCGCCGCCCGGCTCGAACAGGCCATCGGCGATTTCGTCGCCGATATGGGCCAGGTCCGTCGTCGGGAACCAGCGCGCCAGCGCCGCCGTCATCGACCGGTCCAGCGCCACTTCCAGACCGTCGGTCACATAGGGGAAGGGGATTTCCTGACGCGAGACCTCGACCTCGAAGGTCGCGCCGTATTCTTCCTCAAGCAGGCCCAGCTGCTCGGTCAGATAGGGGCGGAACAGGTCCGGCCGCGTGACAGTGGTCGAATAGCTGCCCTGGCGCGACAGCCGGGCATAGGCGCGCGGCGCCAGGTCCTGGGGGCGATCCCCGTCCCAGCGGATGCGAAGTTCGGGATAGGCGAACACCCCTTCGGCGCGTTTCAGCGGATCGGGCCGCTCGCCGGTGTTGACGAAATCCCGCACGGCGTCGCGCAGGTTGGTCACGGATTGGGTGTAGAGGGTTTCGAGGCGGTCCAGCGCCGCCTGTGCTGTCATTTGTTCTGTCATGACTTCCTCTAGCGAAGCTTCATGACAATGGCGAGGCGCCACGCGTTCAAGCTCGATTTCGTTGCGTTGCAGCAACTTGTCATGGCTGTGCGGTTGCGCATCGAGGCTTGGCGGCGCATCTGGAGCCCCATGTCCGCTTCCCCCGCGTCATCCGCCCCGAAGAAGGAGCTCGGCTTCGTCGAGTTCGTCTGCATCGTCGCCCTGATGATGGCGCTGAACGCCCTGGCCATCGACGCCATGCTGCCGGCCCTGCCGCACATCGCCGAAGACCTGGGTCTGGTGAACGACAATGACCGCCAGTGGGTGGTCACCGCCTATCTGCTGGGGTTTGGCGGGGCGCAACTGATCTATGGACCGCTGGCGGACCGTTTCGGACGCAAGCCTGTGCTGCTGATCGGGGTCGGCATCTATGTGGTGTTCAGCCTGCTGGCGACCATGGCGCCCACCTTCGACATGCTGATCCTGGCCCGCATCGGCCAGGGACTGGGCAGCGCCTGCACCCGCGTTCTGGCCGTCTCCATCGTGCGCGACCGCTATGAAGGCCGCACCATGGCCCGCGTCATGTCCTTCAGCTTCCTGGTCTTCCTGGGCGTGCCGATCCTGGCGCCTTCCATCGGTCAGTTGATCATGCTGGTCGGGCCGTGGCGCTGGATCTTCGGCGGTCTGGGGCTGGTTGGGGTGAGCCTGATCGTCTGGGCGTCGCTGCGCCTGCCCGAGACCCAGAAGCCGGAGGATCGTCTGCCCATCCAGTTCAGCCGTCTGGTTTCCGCCTACAAGACCGCCCTGACCGACCGCACCGCCATGGGCTACACCCTGGCCATGACGGCCGTCACCGGCGCCCTGTTCGGCTTCATCAACTCATCGCAGCAGATCTTCGCCGACGTCTTCCATGCCGAGGCCATCTTCCCCGCCGTCTTCGCCCTGATCGCGGGCGGGATCGCCGCAGCCTCCTTGTTGAATGCCCGTCTGGTCGTCAGCCTGGGGTCGCGAAAGATTTCGCACACGGCCCTGATCGGCTTCACCTCCATTGCGGGCATCCATGCGCTGGTGACCCTGACGGGGCATGAATCCATCTGGACCTTCGCCATTCTTCAGACCCTGACTATGTTCTGTTTCGGCATGATCGCGGGCAATTTCGGAGCCATGGCCATGGAGACCATGGGCCATATCGCAGGCACCGCCGCCTCGATCCAGGGCTTCATCTCCACCATCATCGGCTCCCTGCTGGGCTTCGCCATCGGCCAGCAGTTCAATGGCACGGTGACGCCTATGGCGGTCGGCTTCACGGCCATGGGCCTGATCGCCCTGGCCTGCGTCCTGTATGCCGAGCGGGGGCGGCTGTTCCAGGCCCATCACGCCAAGCCTCTGCCCGGCGCCTGACCCAGGGGCCGTGAAGGATGCGACGACCCAAGACTTGATCTTTTCGCCGTTTCCGCGCGTTCTCCGGCCAATCCTCTGGTCAGAACCCGGAAAGTCTCGATGAAGCGCAAAGCCTTCGGTCTCGTCTCCGCCCTCGCCCTCGCCGCCGCGCTGGGCGTGAGCGCCTGCTCCACCACGACCGGAGGGGCTTCCATGACGCCGCCCGCCATCGCCCCCGCGCCCGGCCCGCAGGCTGTCGACAGCCACACCTATGGCCGCCCCGAGATCGCCCGCGTCGTCGATGTGGCGCTGGACCTGACGGCGAACTTCCAGGCCAAAACCCTGTCCGGCACGGCGACCCTGGACCTGCTGACGGCGCCGAACGCCGGCGAAGTGATCTTGGACATCCGCAACCTCGACATCCAGTCGGTCAGCGATGCGGCGGGCCAGCCTCTGCGCTTCGACATCGGCCCCGACGACGCCATCAAGGGCCAGCCCCTGACGGTTCATTTCCCGGCCGCCGAGGGCGACGGGCGCCGCAAGATCATCGTCCGCTATTCGACCCGCCCTGACGCCGCCGCCCTGCAATGGCTGACCCCGGCCCAGACGGCGGGCGGGCAGAAACCCTATCTGTTCAGCCAGGGTCAGGCGATCCTGACCCGCACCTGGGTGCCGACCCAGGACAGCCCCGGCATCCGCCAGACCTATTCCGCCCGCATCACCGCCCCCGCCGACCTGACGGTGGTGATGAGCGCCGACCACCTGACGCCTGAGGGCGAAGCGGCGCCTAACGGCCAGAAGACCTGGCGCTTCCGGATGAACAATCCGATCCCGCCCTATCTGATCGCCCTGGGCGTCGGGGAGCTGGCCTTTGCGCCCTTCGACAACCGCACCGGCGTCTGGACCGAGCCCAGCCGCCTGGCCGCCGCCCAGTGGGAGCTGGAGCCGACCGCCGCCATGGTCACCGCCGCCGAGAAGCTCTACGGCCCTTATCGCTGGGGCCGGTACGACCTGCTGGTCCTGCCGCCCAGCTTCCCGTTCGGCGGCATGGAGAACCCCAAGCTGACCTTCGCCACCCCGACCATCATCGCCGGGGACCGGTCGCTGGTGTCGCTGGTCGCGCACGAACTGGCGCACTCCTGGTCGGGCAATCTGGTCACCAACGCCACCTGGAACGACTTCTGGCTGAACGAGGGCTTCACCTCCTATTTCGAGAACCGGATCATGGAGTCCGTCTATGGTCATGACCTGGCGGTTCAGGAGCAGGTCCTGGCCTGGGACGGTCTGCAGGACGAGCTGAAGAGCCTGCCCGCCGACGACACCAAACTGCATCTCAACCTGACGGGCCGCGACCCCGACGACGGCATGAACACCATCGCCTATGACAAGGGCGCCGCCTTCCTGCGCACCATCGAGGGCATCGCGGGGCGTGAGAAGTTCGATGCCTGGATGCGGGGCTATTTCGACCGCAACGCCTATCGCCCGATGACCACGGCCATGTTCCTGGACGACATCCGCGCCCATCTGGTGAAGGGCGACGCCCGTCTGGAAACCGCCTTGAAGCTGGACGAATGGGTCTATCAGCCCGGCCTGCCGTCCAATGCCGTAGCCCCCGTGTCCCATGCGTTCGAGCCGGTGGATGTCGCCGCCGTCGCCTTCTTCCAGAACAAGGGCCCGGCCTCGGCGATCCCGTGGTCAGGCTGGAACACCCAGCAGCGCCAGCGTTTCCTCAGCTGGCGTCCGCAAGGTCTGGCGGCCAACGCCGACTGGCTGACCGATGCGCAGCTGGGCGACCTGCAGTCGACCCTGAACCTGGCCAATGAGGGCAACAGCGAACTGATCTTCGCCTGGCTGCAGATCGCCCTGGCCCACCGTTATCAGCCCTCGGTCGTCACGGCCGAGAAATTCCTGACCAGCCAAGGGCGCCGCAAGTTCGTCCTGCCCCTGTTCCAGACGCTATGGAACGAGGGCGACTGGGGCCGCGCCCAGGCGCGTCGCATCTACGCCGAGGCGCGGCCGCTGTATCACCCGGTGACGGCCGGTTCGGTCGACGCTCTGGTCGGCCGCCCCTGACCAACGCATCCGCCCCTTCGTCGCTGGATGGAGGGGCGGATGTGCGTTGCGGCGCGGCGGCCTATCGTCTATCCCGCCGACACTGATTTCGACTGGAGATTTCTCATGGCTGACCTCGCCCCCGGCGTCGTGACCCTCTTCGGAGGATCGGGCTTCATCGGGTCGCAGGCCGTGCGCGCCCTGGCCCGTCGCGGCTGGCGCATCCGCATCGCCGTGCGCAACCCCGTCCTGGCCATCGAGATCCAGCCGCTGGGCGATCCCGGCCAGATTCAGTTCCTGCGTTGCGACGTCACCAATGCTGCTGATGTGGCCGCCGCCGTGCGCGGCTCCGACGCCGTGGTCAATATGGTCGGCGTCCTGCACGAAGGCGGCGGCAAGCGCGCCTTCAAGGCCGTCCATGTCGAGGCCGCCAAGACCATCGCCGAGGCCGCCAAGGCTGCGGGCGTCAAACGCCTGGTCCAGATCTCCGCCATCGGCGCCGACGCCAATAGCGCCTCCGCCTATGGTCGCTCCAAGGCCCAGGCCGAGGCCGAGGTCCGCGCCGTCTATCCCGATGCGGTGATCCTGCGTCCGTCGCTGGTGTTCGGCGCGGGCGACGGCTTCCTGAACCGTTTTGCGGCCCTGGCGACCTTCTCGCCCGTCCTGCCGCTGATCGGCGGCGGCGAGACGAAGTTCCAGCCCGTCTATGTCGGCGATGTCGCCGAGGCCATCGCCCGCGGCGTCATCCGCGGCGACGCGGTTGGCAAGACCTTTGAGCTGGGCGGACCGTCGACCTACAGCTTCCGCGAAATTCTGGAGCTGGTGCGTCGCGAGACGGGCCGCAATCGCCTGCTGGCGCCCCTGCCCTTCTTCGTGGCCAAGCCGCTGGGCTCGCTGCTGTCTCTGGTCGGCGTTCTGGGCGTGACCCCGCCGCTGACGCGCGATCAGGTGCTGATGCTGGAGCACGACAACGTCGTCTCACCGAACGCCGCCACCCTGGCCGATCTGGGCGTCACCCACACGACCGGCATGGAATCCACCGCGCCGACCTATCTGTGGAAATACCGCGTCGGCGGTCAGTTCGCCGCCTCGCCCGCCCACTGAGATTCTCGCCTGATCGGCGTCGCGACGCCCGGCTGTGCAAACGGTCGGGCGTATGTCGCTGCTGGAACAAACAGAGCACGCCTGAAGGATGACCGCCACGCAGACCCTGCCCACCTATGCCGAGAGCCAGACGCTGGAAGACGCGCGCGCCCTGCTGGCCCGCGTCTGGGGCCACGGCGACTTCCGGGGGCTGCAGGGTCAGGTGGTGACGGAAATTCTGGCCGGGCGAGATGTGCTGGCGGTCCTGCCGACCGGCGGCGGCAAGAGCGTCTGCTATCAGATCCCCGCCATTCTGCGCCCCGGCCTGGGTCTGGTGGTGTCGCCGCTGATCGCCCTGATGACCGATCAGGTCGAGGCGCTGAAACAGCAGGGCGTCGCCGCCGCCCGTCTGGATTCCGGCGTGTCGCTGGATGAGCGTTCGGCCATCTGGCGCGCGGCCCGCTCGGGCGAACTGGACCTTCTGTATGTCTCGCCCGAAGGTCTGGCGGCGGGCGCCATGCTGGACCGGCTGTCGGAACTGCCCCTCAGCCTGATCGCCATCGACGAAGCTCACTGCGTCAGCCAATGGGGCCACGACTTCCGCCCGGATTACCGCAATCTGGGCCTGCTGGCCGAGCGGTTCCCCGACGTGCCGCGCATCGCCGTCACCGCCACCGCCGACGCCCGCACCCGCGACGACATCCTGCGCTCGCTGCGGCTGGAGGAGGCCCGGGTCTTCGTCGACAGTTTCGCCCGCCCGAACCTGCAACTGTCGGCCGAGCGCAAGGAGAATGCGTCGCGCGCCAAGACCGACGCCCGCGTCATCGAACTGGTCCGCGAACGGCGCGGCAAGTCGGGCGTGGTCTATTGCGGCAGCCGCGACGGCTGCGACCGCGTCGCCCAGGCGCTGCGCGACGCCGGAACCAACGCCATCGCCTATCACGCCGGCATGGACACGCGCGAACGCGACAAGCGTCTGGAGCGGTTCCTGGCCGAGGACGGCGCGGTCATGGTCGCCACCATCGCCTTCGGCATGGGCGTGGATAAGGCCGACGTCCGCTTCGTCATCCACGCCGATCCGCCCGGTTCTCTGGAAGCCTACTGGCAGGAGATCGGACGCGCGGGCCGTGACGGCGAACCGGCCGAGGGCATCACCCTGTATGGCCCGTCCGACATCGCCTGGTCGCTGCGACGCCTCGACAGCCGCCCGATGGCCGAAGAGATCAAACAGGTCCAGGTCCGAAAGACGCGCCAGCTGTTCGCCATGCTGGACGGCGGCGTCTGCCGCCCGCAGGCCGTGCGCCGCTATTTCGGAGAACAGGACGCAGCGCCGTGCGGCGTCTGCGACATCTGCGGCGACCCGCCCCAGCTTTATGACGCCACGGTCCCGGCCCAGAAGGCGTTGGCGGCGGTGCAGCGGCTGGGCGGACGGTTCGGGCGCAACCGCGTCGTCGATCACCTGACGGGCCGCACCAAGGACGTGCAGCCGTGGGAGCAACAGCTGTCCACCTGGGGCATCGGGCGTGAGATCTCGCTGACCTCATGGCGCGAGATTGTCGACCATCTGCTGTTCGACGGCCTGCTGGTCGAGGATCCCAACGACGGCAAGCCGCTGGTGGGTCTGGGCGACGCCGAGGCCGTGCGCGCCGTCTATAAGTCGGAACGCCAGGTCGAGGTCCGCCGCGCGCCCCTTCGCGCCGAGATCGCCCCGCGTCGCCGCGACCGCACGGGCGAAGGCCGCAACGCCGCGCTGGAGACGATGGACGCCGACGTCCGCGCCCGGTTCGAGGCCCTGCGCGCCTGGCGCCGCGACCGCGCAGCTGAACAGCACGTCCCGCCCTATGTCATCTTCCAGGACAAGACCCTGTTGGAGATCGCCCACGCCGAGCCCGGCGACATGGCCAGCCTGGGCGCCCTGCCCGGCGTCGGCCAGTCGAAACTGGATCGCTACGGCAAGGGCGTGCTGGAGACGCTGGCCGCCCTCGGATGACGGGCATCCATGACCAAAGCTTAACTGGCGAGGCTCAGTTGCGCTGCTAGTTTGATTTGAGACGAGTGAGGGGACTAAACGTGAAACAATTTCTGGCGGCGGGCGCAGCCTGCTTGGCGATGACAAGCGCGGTTCAGGCTCAGAACCAAAGCCAGCCCGAGGCCGCCACAGTTGAAACACCCAAGCCGATGGACCAGCCCCGCGACTGGTCGGCGACCCTGGTCCAGGACGCAACGGGCCTTCACGACATCATGGTGGACAGCCATCCAGGGACGCATGACCCGCTGAACCCCGCCTTCCGCCCTCGGCTCGACCGGGGGCTGGAGCTCGCCCTCGAACGCGCCAAGACGACGACTGACGCAGGCGGCTGGTGGTGGGCGCTGCGCGCCTATGTCGCCAGTTTTGAAGACGGTCACGTCGGCATCAATGTGACGCAGCCGGGCTACGGCTTCGCCACCCGCTGGCCCGGCTTTCTAACGATCTATCGCGACGCCGATCAGGTGGTCGCCGACCGGGACGAGGCCGATTCCGCGACCCCGCCGCTGGGCGCCCGGCTGATCGACTGCGACGGCGTGGCTGCAGAAGCCCTGGCTGAACAACGCATCGGTCAGTTCCGCGGCCGCTGGTTCCTGGAAGCGCAGCACGTCCTTTTCGGCGACTGGATGTTCCTCAACGCCCAAAACCCGTGGATCAGCGAAATGCGCCATTGCCGGTTCGAGACCGACGGGGCGACCAAGACCTACAGCCTGAACTGGCGCGCCACGCCAGATGATCTGGGGGCGCGCCGCACCCGATTGATTCAGAGCAGAGCACTCGACTTCGGCATCACCACCCTGGACGACGGCGGTTTGTGGATTTCGACGCCCTCCTTCAACGGCGATCCTTCGGGCGAAACCTACGCCAAGCTGACCGCCCTGATCGAAGAAATGCAGGTCCGGCAGGCGTCCTTGCGCGCGGCCCCTTATGTGGTGCTTGACGTGCGCGGCAACGGCGGCGGCTCCTCGCACTGGAGCGAACTGATGGCGCAGATTCTGTGGGGGGACGACTGGATGGCCGCCCACTCGGAACCGGCGATTGAGGCTGTCGAGTGGCGCGCCTCGGACGGCAATCTGGCCCAGATATCAGACTTTCTCGACCAGCTGCGCGCCGCAAACGGCCAGCCGCAGATGATCGCCTGGGCCGAAAGAGTGGTGACAGGCATGAAGGCGGCGCAAGCGGAAGGCCAAGTCTATTGGCGCGATGCAAACGATGACACCGGCGCCCCGGTCACGCCCCCCGCACCCGCGCCCCAATTGATGGCAGGTCCGGCCTATGTCCTGACCGATTCAAGCTGCGGCTCGGCCTGTCTGGACGCTGTCGACCTATGGAAGGCCGCTGGCGCTGTTCAGGTTGGACGCGAGACCACCGCCGACACCGTCTATATGGACATCCGCAATCCGGTTCTGCCCAGCGGTCTGGCGCAGATCGCCCTGCCGATGAAAGTCTATCGCGGCCGGGCGCGCGGCAACAATGAACCACAGCGGCCCGATCGCCTGTTTGAAGGCGACATGACCGATGACGCAGCTTTGCGCGCCTGGATTGCGGGCTTGGCCGCCCGCTAGATCAGCTCAAAAACCGCTCGACCGCTTCCTGGAACCGGGCGGGTTGGTCGATCATCACCTGATGGTCGGCGCCTTCGATCCGCTCGAAACGGGCGGGTCGGGGCAGGTTGCTGAAGCCGTAGCGGTACAGACCTTCCAGGCGGTTGCGGGGGCTGTTGGTGTCTGGCGTCCAGCCATAGACCACCGTCATCGGCGCCGTGACCTGACGCAGGCGAAGGCGCAGATCGACGGTCAGGGCTTCGTATAGGCCCTGGGCCAACACGCGCCGGTCGCCGCCCTGGAGACCCAGACCGCCGAACACCATGTCTCCGGCCAGCCCCAGATCGCCGCCCAGATTGGCCACCTGGGACTTCAGCGCCTGATCGCCGAACAGCATCAGCGCCTGATAGCCCAGGCGCGCCATCGGCTCGATCTGGTCTGACGTGACGCGGGAATCGACCAGGGCCGGGAAGAAGGGCGCGGAATCCACCACCATCACACGCCCGATCCGGTCGCCCATGTCGGCGGCGACGCGGATCGCGATCTGGCCGCCCAGCGAGTGACCGATGACGGCTGGGCGCTCGATCTTCTGTGTACGGATGAAACGTTCGATTTCAGAGGCGGCAGGCCCGGCCAGGCCGCCGCTGTCATTGCCGCCGATGTTGGTCTGACCGAACCCGCGCAGGGTGATCAGATGGACCCGGTAGCGCCCCTGAAGCTGGGCCGCCGTGGAGCGCCAGGCGTCCGCTGTCGAGCCAAGCCCCGGAATGAAAATGATGTCCGGCCCGGCTCCCCGCGTCTCGACGATGATCCGGTTCGACTGGAAAACAGGCGGCGCGGACGGCGTGAACGGAATGCCCGGCACGGTCTGGGCGCAGGCTGCGGCGGGCAGAACCAGGAACAGGGACGCAAACAGGACGGCGAAGAGACGGATCATGACCCGTCCCTAACGCCGGAAGACGGCGATCGGTTGACCGATCAACGCCCTTTGAATTCGGGTTTCCGCTTTTCGACGAAGGCGGCCATGCCTTCCTTCTGGTCCTCAAACGCGAACAGGGAGTGGAACAGGCGGCGCTCGAACTGGACCCCTTGCGTCAGAGTCGTCTCCAGCGCGGCGTTGACCATCTCCTTGTTGGCCATGACGGCCAGCGGACTTTGGGCGGCGATCTTGGCGGCGATCTTGCGGACCTCGTCCAGCAGGGTGTCATGCGGGAAGACGCGCGAGGCCAGGCCGGCACGCTCAGCCTCGGCGGCGTCCATCATCCGGGCGGTCAGGACCATGTCCATGGCCTTGGACTTGCCCACCAGACGGGTCAGGCGCTGCGAGCCGCCGATGCCGGGCGCCACGCCCAGATTGATCTCCGGCTGACCGAACTTGGCCTTGTCGCTGGCGATGATGAAGTCACACAGCATGGCCAGTTCGCACCCCCCGCCCAGGGCGAAGCCGTTGACGGCGGCGATGATCGGCTTCCTGAAACGCGTGATCCGGTCATGGCCCAGCGCGAAGAAATTGCCTGCATACATCTGGGCATAGGTCTGGTCCGCCATCTCCTTGATGTCGGCGCCGGCGGCGAAGGCCTTTTCGCCCGATCCGGTCAGGATCAGACAGCGCACGCTGTCGTCATGTTCGACGCTGTCGAGGAAGTCCGCCAGATCCTTGAACAGGGCCGAATTCAGGGCGTTGAGGGCCTCGGGCCGGTTCAGGGTCACCACCGCATAGCCGTCTTGGTGGCGTTCGATCAGCAGGTTGGAATAGGCGTCGGCCATGGCGATGTTTCCTCTTTGACGGTGATCTAACGCCTCGCCCGCAGCAGGGCGAGGGTCATGGAGAAACGGATCAGCTCGGACACGACGATGCAGGCCATCAGCCCGTTTGCGATCAGAACCAGCAGATTGGCGGGCGTCACGGCCGTCATCAGGCGCGACAGGACCGGCTGACCGATCCAGCCCAGAACGAACAGGACCGCCGCCGTCAAGGTGACCAGGCCGATCAGGGCCATCAACGAGATATGGCTGGCCTGAAGGGTGGCCTTGCGTTCCGCAGCGCCTTCGCGCGTGTCGGGATGAGGCAGAAGCCGCGCGATCAGGGTCAGCACGCCTTCGGTCACGACGATCAGCACCACCCCCAGCAGGAACAGTCCGCCCATCTTGCCCGCAAACCCCGACCGGGCCAGATCACCCAGCCGGATGTGTTCGACCAGCCGCCAGCCATACAGGCCCCAGACCCCGAGGGTGGTGACGATAGCGATCCACAGATGGCGCTGGCGCAGGGTCATTCGGCGGCTCCGGGCGTCAGTGGGCCTGATCCCAGTTGGCGGCGGCGCGGGCCTCGACCACCAGCGGCACGGTCAGGACGACCGCCGGATCAGAGGCTTTCTCCATGATCCGTTTGATGATCACGATGGCGCGCTCGGCCTCAGCTTCCGGGGCCTCGAACACCAGTTCGTCGTGGACCTGCAGCAACATGCGCGTCTGCAGACCGGCGTCGGCCAGGGCGCCCGGCATGCGGATCATGGCGCGGCGGATGATGTCCGCAGCCGCCCCCTGGATGGGGGCGTTGATGGCCGCACGTTCGCCGAACTGACGCTCTGCGCCCGACTTGGAGTGGATGGCCGGAATATGGATGCGGCGACCGAAGACGGTGGAGACGAAACCCGCCTCGCGGACCTCGGCCTTGGTCTTGTCCATATATCCGCGAATGCCGGGGAAGCGTTCGAAATAGGTCTTGATATAGGCCCCGGCCTCGCCCTGATCGATGCCCAGCTGGGCCGCCAGTCCAAAGGCGGAAATGCCATAGACGATGCCGAAGTTGATGGCCTTGGCGCGGCGGCGCGTCTCGGACGGCATGCCCTCGATCGGCACGCCGAACATCTCGGAGGCGGTGGCGGCGTGAATATCCAGCCCGGCCTTGAAGGCGCGTTTCAGCTCAGGGATGTCGCCGATATGGGCCAAGAGACGCAGCTCGATCTGGCTGTAGTCGGCGCTGATCAGCACATGGCCGGGCGCGGCGAGGAAGGCCTGACGGATTTCGCGCCCCGTCTCGGTGCGGATCGGGATATTCTGCAGGTTCGGGTCTGACGAGGCCAGCCGCCCGGTCGAGGCGGCGGCCAGTTGATAGCTGGTGTGAACCCGGTCCGTCGCTGGATCGGCGGCGGCGATCAGGGCGTCGGTGTAGGTGCCCTTCAGCTTTGACAGCTGGCGCCAGTCCAGAATGGCGCGCGGCAGGTCGTGCGTCAGCGCCAGCTCCTCCAGCACGCTGGCGTCGGTGCCCCACTGGCCGGACGCGGTCTTCTTGCCGCCCGGCAGGTTCAGTTCGCCGAACAGGATTTCGCCGATCTGGCGGGGCGATCCGATGTTGAAGGGCCGCCCGGCGATCTCATGGGCCTGAGCCTCCAACTCGGCCATGCGCAGGCCGAACTCGCTGGACAGGCGTTTCAAACGGTCGGGATCGATGCGGACGCCGTTCAGCTCCATGTCCGCCAGCACGGTCGGCATCCCGCGCTCCAGCGTCTCATAGACCGTCGACAGGCCTTCGCGGGCCAGGCGCGGCTTCAGGATGCGCCACAGGCGCAGGGTCACGTCCGCGTCCTCGGCGGCATAGCCGGTCGCCGGTTTCAGCCCGACGTGCTTGAAGGATTTCTGGCTCTTGCCCGCGCCCGCCACCGATTTGAACGGGATCGGTTCGTGGCCCAGGTGCAGCCGCGCCAGTTCGTCCATGCCGTGGCCGTGCAGCCCGCCCTCCAGCACATAGGAGATCAACATGGTGTCGTCATAGGGCGCCACGCGGATGCCCCGACGCGCCATCACGGCGATGTCGTATTTGGCGTTCTGCAGAACCTTCAGGACCGAAGGATCTTCCAGCAGCGTCTTCAGCTTGGCCAGGGTCGTCGGCTTGTCCAGTTGATGGATCGGCTGGCGCGCCTCGCCCGGTTCGCCGAACAGACCGCCTTCATTGGCCTGCGGCTCGTGTTCGTGGGTCAGGGGGATGTAGCAGGCCTCGTTCGGACCCACCGCCAGAGACACGCCGCACAGGCCCGCATGGGTCGCCGACAGGGCGTCCGTCTCGGTGTCGAACCCGACCACCCCTACCTCGACCGCCCGCGCAATCCAGCGGTCCAACGCCTCCTCGGTCTGGACGCATTCATAGGCGTCGTGGTCGAAGCTCTGGACTTCGGTCGGCGCGGCGGCCTCCTGGCCGTAGCGGGGGGTGGCGACCGGCGCGCTCAGGTTCGGCGCGCGCTTGGGGGCGAAGGCCGAGACCTCGCTGGGGCCCGCCTTGCCGTCGCCGACCCGGCGCTGCAGCGAGCGGAACTCCATCATCTCCAGGAAGGCCGACAGGGTCGCGGGATCGGGATCGCGCACGGCGAAATCGTCGATCGCCTCAGGCGCAGGCGCATCGCAGGTCAGGCGGACCAGTTCGCGCGATAGGCGGATCTGGTCGGCGAAATTGATCAGGGTCTCGCGACGTTTCGGCTGTCTGATCTCGCCCGCCCGCGCCAGAAGGGTGTCCAGATCGCCGTATTCATCCAGCAACTGGGCAGCCGTCTTGGGACCGATGCCCGGAGCGCCGGGCACATTGTCGACGCTGTCGCCGATCAGCGCCTGAAGATCGACCATCTTCTCAGGACCGACGCCGAACTTCTCGAACACCTCGGGCTCGGCCAGACGCCGGTCCTTCATCGGGTCCCACATGACCACGCCGCCGCCGATCAGCTGCATCAGGTCCTTGTCGGACGACACGATCACCGCTTCGCCGCCTGCATCGCGCGCCTTGCAGGCATAGGTGGCGATCAGGTCGTCGGCCTCATAGCCGGGCAGTTCGACACAGTGAACGCCGAACGCCGCCGTCGCCTCACGCACCAGCGGGAACTGCGGGATCAGGTCTTCGGGCGGCGGCGGGCGATGGGCTTTGTATTGATCATACAGAGTGTTGCGGAACGTCTTTTCCGAGTGGTCGAAGATGGCGACCAGATGGGTCGGGCCGTCCGCGCCCTTCATGTCTTTCAGCAGCTTCCACAACATGTTGCAGTAGCCCTGGACCGCGCCCACCGGCAGGCCGTCGGACTTGCGCGTCAGCGGCGGCAGGGCGTGATAGGCGCGGAAGATATAGGCCGAGGCGTCGATCATCCACAGCCGCAGCGGGGGCCCGTCCTGGGTCATGGCCCGTGCTTGGGGGATGTCAGTCTCGGGAGCGGCGGCGTCAGTCATGGCCGGAACATAGGCGGCTGGAGCCTCCGCGTCAGCCGCTAGAATTCCTTCCAGCTGGATCCCGGATCACGTTGCCCCGGCACGGCCTGCTGCTGCCCCCACGACACCACCATGAAGGCCTTGTGGCTGCGGATGCGATAGGCGCCGATCATGGGCAGGACTGCGCCCAACGGGGCCCCCGTCTTGGCCTCGTAGAGGAAGCCGGAAAACTCGGCGACGCCGACCCGGTCGCGATAGCTGTAAGCCGACAGCTCCGGCAGGGAGACGACATTCAGGCTCTCATTGATCGGGATGCGCATGTCGGGCAGGCCGAAGACGCGGCGCATCTGCTCCAGCGACAGGGCGCCCGCCCGGATTTCGAACACCGCATCCGCTTCATCCTTGGTGCGCGCCATGCGGAAACCGGCGTCGGACAGGGCGGCGCGAATGGCGCTGACGGCGTAGCGGCTGCCTTCGCCCTGGAAATAGGCGTCATCGACAAAGACGGCGGAGGCTGCGGGCAAAGGAAGCGACAGCCCCTCGACGGCATGGTCGGAGGCGCGGGCCAGCAGCAGCTGCTCGGTGGCCGTGCGGCCGATGTTGCTCTCGGTCGTAGAGGCGCAGGCGGCCAGGGTCACGGCCGCCGCAGTCAGCGTCAGCGCCGTCCGCATTCTCACCAGACGCCTGTGTTCGGCATGGAGGCCCAGGGCTCGGCGGGGGTCAGCGGCTCGCCTTCCTGCAGCAGTTCGATGGAGATGCCGTCCGGCGAACGGACGAAGGCCATATGGCCGTCGCGCGGCGGGCGGTTGATGGTCACCCCGCCGTCGGCCAGACGCTGGCAGGCGGCATAGATGTCGTCGACCTTATAGGCCAGGTGGCCGAAGTTGCGGCCGCCCGGATAGTCTTCCGCATCCCAGTTGAAGGTCAGCTCCAGCTCAGGGCAGCGTTCCGCCGCCGACTGCTCCAGATTCTTGGGCGCGGCCAGGAAGATCAGGCTGAAACGTCCCGCCTCATGCTCGGTGCGGCGCACCTCCTGCAGGCCCAGCAGGTCGCAATAGAAATGCAGCGAGGCGTCGAGGTCCTTCACGCGGACCATGGTGTGCAGATAACGCAAGGGTTCAGTCTCCGTGCCGGGGAGGGCGCAATTCAGCGCCCTCTATAGACAGGACCGGGCGTGATCGCGATTCAACTGAGGTGACGAAGCCCGATAAGGGGCTCAGTGGGCCTCGGGCGCGCGGGCGGCCGGGCTCAGATATTCGCTCTCGTCGTGCGGATGGGCCGACAGGACAAAGCGGCGGTCGCAATAGCCGCACTCGATGAAGTCGTCCTCGCCCATGTCCATATAGACCAGCGGATGGCCCAGTGCGCCGCCGCCGCCGTCGCACGCGACGCGTTTGGTCGAAACCACGACTTCTTCGGGCGGGGGGATGATGGCGTCGGGATGGCGGGGAGGCATGGTCCGGTCCGGGTCTGGAAGGCTCGCGCCGTTCCTAGGCGGAGCAGACGGTCAGGTCAAACCTGGGCTGCCGTCGTTTGACGCATACCTGTTCATTTGGATGTCGCCAGCGGTCGCGCCGAGCACGCCCGATCAGCGGACTTGGCGAACCGTCGCCGGCCCCCTACCTATGCGCTCGCCTTTCTGCGCCGAGTTTGCCCTGACCATGCCCGAGACCTACGCCCTGCCCGACAACGCCATCGAGGTGCGGGGCCTCAAGAAGACCTATGCCGGATCCAAGAAGGCGGCGCCCAAGACGGCGCTACGCGGCGTCGATCTGGTGATCCCGCGCGGATCGGTGTTCGGCCTTCTGGGCCCGAACGGGGCGGGCAAGTCGACCCTGATCAACATTCTGGCCGGGGTGGTGAAGAAGTCCGAAGGCACAGTCGCCATCTGGGGCCGCGACATCGACAAGGAGCCGCGCGACGCCGCCGCAGCCCTGGGTGTGGTGCCGCAGGAAATCGTCGCCGACGTCTTCTTCACCCCGCGCGAGTCGCTTGAGGTCCAGGCAGGCTTTTACGGCGTGCCCAAGAATGAACGCCGCTCCGACGAACTGCTTGCCGCGCTTGGTCTGTCGGACAAGGCCAACGCCTATGTCCGCGCCCTGTCCGGCGGCATGAAGCGCCGCCTGATGGTGGCCAAGGCCCTGGTGCATAATCCGCCCATCCTGATCCTGGACGAGCCGACGGCGGGCGTGGACGTCGAACTGCGCCGTCAGCTGTGGGCCTATGTCCGCCGCATCAACGAGGAAGGGGTCACCATCGTCCTGACCACCCACTACCTCGAAGAGGCGCAGGAGCTGTGCGACACCATCGCCATCGTCAACCGGGGCGAGGTGGTGGCCTGCGAGCCGACGCCGCAACTGCTGCGCCGCCTGGACAGCCGCAATGTGGTCGTGACGCCAGAGACCCCGCAGGATGTGCCGCCCGTCCTGAACGGCTTTGTCGTCACGGCCCGTCCCGGCGGGGCCTTCGCGGTGACCTACAAAAAAGGCCAATCGTCGGTCGAACAGGTCATCAACGCCGTGCGTGCGGCAGGCGTGACCATCGCCGACATCACCACCGAAGACCCGGACCTGGAAGACGTCTTCCTGGCCCTGACCTATGGCGACAAGTCCCGCGTCGATCCAACGAAGGACTGAGCGGCCAAACGCGATCCTCGCTCCTTATCCACCGTCACCCTCGGGCTTGACCCGAGGGCCGGGCGCGGATCGAGCTGTGCGTCTCCGTTGAGGCACAGCGGCGGACGGCTCGATCCTCGTGGCAAGCCCGAGGATGACGGGCAAGGCGCAAGTCCCTGTCACTGCACCTCTGACAGAAACTCGAAGATCGCCGCCCGCGCCTCCGGCTCGTCCAGCATCGGCGCATGGCCAACGCCGGGAACCTCCACATAGGCCATCGACGGCGCGGCCTTCTTCATCTTGTCGGCGATCTCGGCGCTGAGCAGGTCAGAGTTCCCGCCTCGCACCAGCAGGGTCGGTTTCTTCCGGGCCAGACGGCGGAAGTCGGGCCACAGGTTCGGAACCAGCGCCTTGGCGCCCGCCGCCCGGATCGGCACGGCGATGTCAGGATCATAGTCCAGGCCGATCTCGCCATCCGGCTGCTGACGGAAAATGCGGCGCGCGAACCCGTCCCAGTCAGCGTCGGAATAATGCGGGAAGGCCACGCCGTTGATCCGCTTGGCGTAGGCGGCGGCGTCCGCCCAGGTTTCGATCTCGACCGGCTGACCGCTATAGCTGGCGATCCGCGCCAAACCCTCCGTCGCCACTTCCGGGCCGATGTCGTTCAGAATGGCGGCGACCACAGCCTTCGGCCGGATCGCCGTCAGGGCCATGGTGATCAGTCCGCCCATGGATGTGCCGAGGAAGACCGCCCGATCAATCGCCGCCTGATCCATCAGGGTCAGAACATCCCGGGCATAGACTTCGGGCGTATAGGTCATGGGGTCCGGCGCCCGGTCCGACAGGCCGCGCCCGCGCACATCGACCGCCAACACACGCCGGCCGCTCTGGGCCAACAGGGGGGCGATGGCTTCGAAATCGGCGCTGTTGCGAGTCAGGCCGTGGATGGCGATGACCGGGGGCCGCGCCACGCCGGGACCGGGCGCATAGTCGCGCGCGAACAGGCTCAGGCCGTCCGGCGACGTCCAGCGACGTTCAACAAAAGCCACGGGGAACTCCTTCAGCAATACGCACCCGCCCATATATTCACGGTGTCAGGAATTGCGAAAGGCGGCGAGGTTCAGCCTGCGGTCAGGCTCATCACGAAGGCGTCGAGATTGTCGCCCTTGAACAGATGGCCCGCGACGCCGGCCCGCCGCGCCGCCTCTACGTCCGTCGGCTGGTCTCCGATCATCAGGGACTTGGACGGGTCGATCCCATGTTCTTCAATCGCGCGCAGCAGCATGCCCGGATTGGGCTTGCGGTCGGGATGATCCGGGTGACGATAGCGTTCGATCACGGCATCGGCGTGATAGGGCGCAGCATAGACGGCGTCGATCACTCCGCCGTCCTGGGCCAGTCGCTCGATCAACAGGGCGTTGAAATCGTGCATCTGCTCTTCGGTGAACAGACCACGCGCCACGCCTGACTGGTTGGTGACGATGACAGTCAGATACCCCAGCGATTTCAACCGACGCACCGCCTCGGCCGCGCCGGGGATCAGGACCAGATGCTCGGGCCTGTGCGGATAGCCGCAGTCTTCGATCAGCACCCCGTCACGGTCGAGGAAGGCCGCAGGCACGCCGCTCATGGCTTATGTCTCAGCAATTCGGAAAAGGCGGTCATCAGGTGATAGAGGCTTGAGGCAGGCGCCGCCGCCTCATGCGACTGTCCCTCTGCGTCATAGCTGTCGACCCACAGGCCCGGCAAATCAGTAGCCAGATGGGTCGCAAACAATCCGTCGACCAGATCGCCGACATTGGCGTCGCCAAACGCCAGGGCCGTGCGGACCGCCTCGGTCTGGGCCCACAGGCGACGCCCGCCGTCCAGAGGCGCGCCTGACGGATCGATCTCGCGGATCATGCCCAGCGGCGTCTGGCCCTGCGCGATCGCCCGGCGATGAAGACCTTCGGCGGCGGCTCCCGCATCCAGTCCCGCCCCGTGCGCCTGACGCAGCAGCCAGGACCATTCCTCGAGGTGGCCCGGTTCTATGACATGGCCCGTCTGCGGGTCAGCCGCCCAGTCCTCAGTGAAATATTCGCGGATCGCGCCGTCGATGATGAATTGGTCGCGGCACAGATCCAGCGAGACGCGCGCCGCCGCCTCGAACGCGGGATCGGGTGCAATCGCCTGCCAGGCCAGCATGGCCTCAAGCATATGCATGTGCGGGTTCTGGCGTCGCGGTAGGCGCGGCGGCAGGGCGTCATGCCAGCCACCGTGCGGCGCACTCATCAGTTTCTGGATCGCCGCCAGTGTCTCCAGCGCCAGAGGCCGGGCGCGCGGATCGCCCAGCACCCGATGCCCCGCCGCCAGGGCGAACAGGACGAAGGCCAGGTCATAGAGGTCCGGCGCATCGTCAATCACGGCGCCGTCGTCATCCGTCGCGCTGATCCACAGGCCGTCGTCACGCCGACACAGGTCGATCATTCGGTCCAGCCCCGTCTGGGCCACGGCGCGCCCGGCCTGCCAGCCCAGGGCGGCGGCTTCGCAAAAGACATAGACCTGGCGCGCCTGAACGCGCGTGCGGCGGCGACGGCCCGTCACGGGGCGGCCTTCGAAATCCAACTGCTCGAAAAACCGCCCGTCGGCGCTAACCCCGCGATCCGCCCACAGGGGCAATGCGTGCTCAAACAGCCAGTTGGAGACCCTGGATTTGGCGACGGAAAGGCTGGTCATGCCGCTGGCTTAGGGCGCAACCTGTCGGGCGCCAAGGGGGGCGGACGTTGCAAAGGGCAACGCGAAGTGAGGTTCAGCCGTTTGGCGACAGCGGCCGATCTTGCTAGGAGGGCGGCCACATTCGCGGCCCGAGCCTTCGGACCGCCGCCCCCGACCCTCGTGGAGAGCGACCCTCAATGATCCCCTTCATCGACCTTCAGGCCCAACGCCTTCGCCTCGGCGGCAAGATCGAAGCCGCCGTTCAGGACGCCGTCGTCGGCGGCGCCTGGGTCATGGGACCGCAGGTCCGTCAGTTCGAGGCTGATCTGGCCGCCTTCGGGCAGGCCAAGCACGCCCTGGGCTGCGCCAACGGCACCGACGCCCTGGCCCTGCCGCTGATGGCCTGGGGCGTGGGACGCGGCGACGCCGTGTTCGTGCCCAGCTTCACCTTCGCCGCCACCGCCGAAGTCGTGCCCTGGTTCGACGCCGAACCGGTCTTCATCGACGTGGACGCCGACACCTACAATATGGACCCCGGTCATCTGGAAGCCGCCATCGAGGCGACGCTGAAGGAAGGCCGCCTGACCCCGCGCGTGGTCATCGCCGTGGACCTGTTCGGCCAGCCTGCCGACTATGCGGCCATCAAGGCTGTCTGCGACAAGCACGGGCTGAAGCTGATCTCGGATTCAGCGCAAGGGTTCGGCTGCACCATCAATGGCGAGCACCCGCTGAAATGGGCCGACGTCACCACCACCAGCTTCTTCCCGGCCAAGCCGCTGGGCTGCTACGGCGATGGCGGGGCGGTGCTGACCAATGACGACGAACTGGCCCAGTTGATGGATTCCATCCGCGTCCACGGCAAGGCCGTCGCCGTGGACCTGAAGGACCGCACCTTCGACCACGACCCCAAATATCTGAACATGCGGATCGGCCTGAACAGCCGCCTGGACACCATCCAGGCCGCTGTCCTGATCGAGAAGCTGAAGGTCTTCGGCCAGGAGATCGAATGGCGCAACGCCGCCGCCGCCCGTTACAATGAAGGCCTGCGCGCCCATGTCGCCAAGGTTCCGGACGCGCCTGCGGGCAATGTCTCGAACTGGGCGCAATATACGATCGAACACCCGAACCGCGACGGCCTGGCCGCGCACCTGAAGGAACAGGGCGTGCCGACAGCGGTCTATTATCCGATCCCGCTGCACCTTCAGCCCGCCTATGAGCACTATCCGCGCGGGCCGCAGGGTTTGCCGGTGACCGAGCGGCTGAAAGACGTGGTCATCAGCCTGCCGATGCACGCCGATCTGGACGCCGCCACGCAGGACAAGATCATCGCCGCCGTCGCCAGCTTCAAGGGTTAAGCCAATGCCGAACACCGCTCCTCTCAAGATCGGCGTCGCTGGCGCAGGCGTCATGGGCCGCAACCATGCACGGGTCGCCGCCGAGATGCGTGAGTTCGACCTGACGACCATCTTCGACCCGGACGCCGTGACGGCCGAGGGGGTCGCCGCCGCCTATGGGGCATCGCCGGTCACGACGGCCCAGGCCTTTGTCGATGCCGGTCTGGACGCCGCCGTGGTCGCCACGCCCAACCGCTTCCATGCCGAAGTCGGGGTGGCCCTGCTGGAAAAGGGCGTCCACGTCCTAGTCGAAAAGCCCATCGCCGCCACCGTCGCCGACGCCCAGCGCATGATCGACGCCGGTAAGGCCAATAACCGCGTCCTGATGGTCGGTCAGGTCGAGCGGTTCAATCCGGCGGTCGAGACGGTCAAGCGCGCCGTCGCGGACGACGAGATCATCTCCATCCAGATCACCCGCGTCGGCCCCTTCCCGCCGCGCATGGGCGAGGTCGGGGTGGTCATTGATCTGGCCGTGCATGACATCGACATCATCCGCCACCTGACGGGCGCCGAGATCACTGAGGTCCAGCCGCAACTGGCCCGCACCCGCGCCGACCGCGAGGACACGGCCCTGCTGCAGTTCCGCCTGGACAATGGGGTGATCGCCCACATCACCACCAACTGGGTCACGCCCTACAAGACCCGCACGCTTCAAGTCGCCACCAAGACCAAGTTCATCGTCGCTGATCTGATTACCCGTCAGGTCACCGAGTATTTCGGCCAGCAGCCGGATGGCTCATATTCGACGCGGATGCTGAACTCCTGGCCGGCGGAGCCGCTGAAGAAGGAACTCGAGGCCTTCGCCCACGCCATCACCACCGGCGAGACGGCGGCGGTGACCGGCGAAGACGGCCTGCGCAACCTGGAAGTCGCCCTGCGCTGTCTTGGCGAACTCTAGAAGCCGCTCATAAAGCCGCGTTCTCGCCGCAAAGCCTGCCGACACAGGAAGCCATGCGCCCGTTCATCGCCCCCGTCGCCTCATCCCTCGTCGCCTTTGGCCTCGCCGTGTCGGCGGCTGCGCCTGCGCACGCCGACACCCGGTTTCTGGCCTATAACGCCAATGACCGGATCACCCAGGCCATGACCAAGGGGATCACGCTGGAGGTGCGGCGCGGCCTGTTCGGCGCAGTCAGTGTCGAGCGGCTGTTCTCGACCACGGCGCGCGGATCGGCGGAGTTCACGCGGGGCGGTCCCGACGGGGCGCGGCGCGTCCTGCCTGCGGGCGCCAACGAGAACGACATCTACGCCATCAACCAGACCGTCGGCGACGGGCGCGGCCTGTCGCGCGCCCTGTGCCCAGGCGCCGACGCCGCCTGGCTGATCCTGAGCCGGATCCGCCCCGCCCGCCCCCTGACCATGCAGGCCGTGGGCCAATGGGCGGATGGAACCTTCCGACATTGTACGACGCTGAGCTATGAATGGCGGGGCGAATGGGCGACAGCGCCTGGCTCAACCGCCCCGGTTCCCGACTGATTCTCGGGACGTTCATAACTCTGTTCCAGGATGGGAGCATGACGACTACGGCTCCCTCGACCCACGGCCAGCCGCCCCGGTGGGCTGCGTTCGGCATCGGCCTGGGCGCGTTCGCCGCCGTGCTGATCGGCGCCTTCGGCGTCGAACCGGCGCTGCACTCTCTGATGACCGCCGGTCCGACCGGCGCCCCCCACGGCATGGGCGGTCAGGTGGTGGTCGGCGAAACCCTGCTGTCCGGTCATTATGATGCGGCCGAGGGCGGTCGCAGTCTGGAGGCTGAGGGCGGCGCCCTGGTCATGGACAACGGCAAACGCATCGTCTCCGCCCCGCACCGGCTGGTCGCCGCCGATGAACTGGCCACCACTCAATCCACCTTTGCCGGCGTGATGGCTGTCCCGGCCCAGGCCCAGATCGAGGTGCGGCGCGTCGTGTCGGATGAAGGATCGCACCTGTGCGATGGTCAGCCCGTCGGCTGGCTGGCGTTCGCGATCCGCAAGGACGGTTTCGTCATGCTGCCGGTGCTGCAGGGACCGCCGCCCGGCGCCCTGCTGGCCGAAGAACGTCTGTGCGACCTGCAGGACTTCAAACATTGAGGATCGGCCTGGTTCTGGCCGTTCTGCTCGGCCTGATCACAGCCCTGCTGACCTGGACGACGCCGGGGCGCCTTCACCCCGCGGATCAGACGAACGCCGTGACGGTCATGGTGCTCGACAACGGTTTTCACACCGATCTGTCCGTGCCGCGTCAGGCTTTGATGCGGCACGGCGGGCCGCTGGCCCAGGCCGTTGCAAGCCTGGCGCCCGGCGATTGGGTCCTGATCGGCTGGGGCGACGCCAGATTCTATGTGGATCAGAGCCCGATTTCGGCCCGCCTGCCTGACGGCGCCCGCGCCTTCTTCCGACCCGGCAATCCGTCCGTCGTCATGCTGAACCCGCAAGGCGCCGATCCCCGCAGCCGCTACGCCGAGCATGAGCGGGCGGCCCTGACCTTGGCCCCGGCCGACTTCGACCGGATGGCGTCGCGCATCGAGGCCTCTCTGGACCTGTCCAGCGGCGCTCCACGGGTCGCCGCCGCCCGCCCCGGCGACGACGCGCGCTTCTTCGCCAGCCGCGAAACCTTCTCGATCCTGCACCTGTGCAACCACTGGACGGCGGGCGTGCTGAACGCTGGAGGAGTGTCGGTGCGGCCCGTCCGCTCCATCGCCTCCAGCGAAGTCATGCGCGCCGTCAGAGCGGCGAAACTGGACACGGCGGCTCCACGCGCCTAGACCGCCCGCCTTTCGCTTATCCGGTCGGGTCCGAGCCCCGGCGGGCGATGAAAAGGAGCGGCCGATGGCCCACAAGCAACATACCCGTAACGCCTCCGGCCCCGCCGGACCCAGCCAGCGCCAGCTGCGCGCAGGCGAACTGATCCGTCACGCCCTGGTCGACATCCTGCGTGAAGAAGAGATTCACGACGAGGCCCTGGCCGGGGTCTCCGTCACCGTGACCGAGGTGCGGCTGTCGCCGGACCTGAAGCACGCCACCTGTTTCGTCGAGCCCTTGGGCGCGGGCGTGGAGACGGCGCCGACAAACGGCCACGAGAGCGAGATCATCAAGGCGCTGAACGTCCACGCCAAATTCCTGCGCGGCCAGCTGGGACGTCGCCTGGACATGAAGTTCACGCCCGACCTGCGCTTCCGTCACGACGACAGCTTCGACGCGGCCAGTCACATGGACCGTCTGTTCGCCGACCCGCGCATCCAGGCAGACCTAGCGGCTTCCGACGACGAGAACGAGCAATGACGACCCGGCCTCAAGCAGTGCGACGCGCGATAGGCCAAGCATAATGGGGCGTAAGAAGAAGGGCGACATCGTCGACGGCTGGGTCTGCCTGGACAAGCCGTTCGAGATGGGATCGACGGAGGCCGTCAGCCGCATCCGCCGCCTGTTCAACGCCCAGAAGGCCGGTCACGCGGGGACCCTGGACCCGCTGGCCAGCGGCATCCTGCCCATTGCGCTGGGTGAGGCGACCAAGACCGTGCCGATGATGATGGAGGCGCAGAAGGTCTATCGCTTCACCATCAACTGGGGCGTCTCGACCGACAGCGTGGATCGCGAAGGCGAGATCATCGGCCGCTCCGACGTGCGCCCGACCGTGGATCAGGTGAAGGCCGCCCTGCCCGGCTTCGTGGGCGAAATCGACCAGACGCCGCCCCGGTTTTCGGCCATCAAGGTGGACGGCGCGCGCGCCTATGACCTGGCTCGCGACGGCGTGGAGTTCGAACTCCAGGCCCGGCGCGTGACCATCCATTCCGCCGAGGTCACCGACGCCCCGGACGCCGATCACGTCGAAATCACCATCCGCACCGGCAAGGGCGTCTATGTGCGTTCTCTGGCCCGCGATCTGGCGGCGGTTCTGGGCGCCGAAGGCCACGTCAGCGCATTGCGCCGCGAACAGGTCGGGCCGTTCAGCACGGAAAACGCCGTCACTCTGGATTCTCTGGAGGAAATGGTGCATAGGAGCGCCGCCTCGGAAGGCTTGCTTCCCGTTGCGACCGCCCTGGACGACATCCCGGAGCTGGCCGTGACGGATCAGGACGCCTTCTCGCTTCGGCAGGGACGCCCGATCGTTCTGCTCCCCCGTCAGGTGGAAACCCTCAAGGATCGTCTTCGCGACGGTTCGCGCACGGTTTCAGCCTTTCAGGGCCAGACCCTCATCGCACTCTGTCAGTTGCGGGCCGGCCGGTTAGAACCCGACCGCGTTTTCAACCTCTAGGCCCACGCCATCCGGCAAGGGCCGAGACCCCACGGCCTCAAGTAGCGCGAAGCGCGATAGGCCAAGAAAGGACTCTTTCGATGTCGGTTACTGCTGAACGCAAGCACGAGATCATCGCCGATAACGCCCGCACTGCTGGCGACACCGGCTCGGCCGAGGTTCAGGTCGCGATCCTGTCGGAACGCATCGCCAACCTGACCGAACACTTCAAGACCCACAAGAAGGACAACCACTCGCGTCGTGGCCTTCTGAAGATGGTGTCGCAACGTCGCCGCCTGCTCGACCACCTGAACAAGGTCGACGCCGGCCGCTACCAGGCGCTCATCGCCAAGCTGGGCCTGCGCCGCTAAGGCGCGGGACCGCGATAGAGATCATTTCGAGGCGCGGGCGGTCACGTCCGCGCCTCGTTGTGTTCCTAGCTGTTGCTTTGTCGACCCGTGCGCCGCGGGACTGAAACGGCGCAGACGCGAGGGCCAGGTCGGCCCTCACCGGGTCTTCCGCGATGGCGCGGCGATCCACGGACCTCGGGACTGAACGCCCCGCGCTCCACCCAATGATGGGACCCCGCCGGGAATACGCCCGCCGGGATACGAAAGACGAAATATGTTCGATATCAAACGCAAGACGATCGAGTGGGCCGGACGCCCGCTGACCCTGGAAACGGGCCGCATCGCCCGCCAGGCTGACGGTGCCGTGCTGGCGACCTACGGCGAGACCGTGGTTCTGGCCACCGTCGTCTATGGCCGCGCCCCCAAGCCGGGCCTGGATTTCTTCCCCCTGACCGTCAACTACCAGGAAAAGACCTTCGCAGCCGGCAAGATCCCCGGCGGCTACTTCAAGCGTGAAGGCCGTCCTTCGGAGAAGGAAACCCTGGTTTCCCGCCTGATCGACCGTCCGATCCGCCCGCTGTTCGTCAAGGGCTTCAAGAACGAGACGCAGGTCGTCGTGACCGTGCTGCAGCACGACATGGAGAACGACCCGGACGTTCTGGGCATGGTCGCCGCCTCGGCCGCTCTGACCATCTCGGGCGTGCCCTTCATGGGCCCGATCGGCGCTGCGCGCGTCGGCCTGATCGACGGTGAGCTGGTCCTGAACCCGACCATCGACCAGATCCCGACCTCGGACCTGGACCTGGTGGTCGCCGGCACGCAGGACGCCCTGATGATGGTCGAATCCGAAGCCAAGGAGCTTTCGGAAGAGAAGATGCTCGAGGCCCTGATGTTCGCGCACGCGGGCATGCAGCCGGTCATCGACGCCATCATCGACCTGGCCGAACACGCCGCCAAGGAGCCCTTCGACTTCCAGGCCGAAGACCACTCCGACGTCGTCGCCTCGATCAAGTCGCTGGTCGGCGAAGACATCAAGGCCGCCTACGCCCATCCCGGCAAGTACGACCGCCGCTCGGGCGTCGATGCGGCCAAGAAGACCGCCGCCGCCGCCCTGGTGAAAACCGACGAGAACCCCGAGGGCGTCGATTCGTCCAAATTCTCGGCCGCCTTCAAGGAATGTGAAGCCGACGTCCTGCGTCGCGACATCATCGAGAACGCACACCGCGTCGACGGCCGCGCCCTGGACAAGGTTCGCGCCATCGTGTCGGAAGTCGGCGTCCTGCCGCGCACCCACGGTTCGGCCCTGTTCACGCGCGGCGAAACCCAGGCTCTGGTCGTCGCCACCCTGGGCACCGGCGAAGACGAGCAGTACATCGACAGCCTGCAGGGCACCTACAAGGAATCCTTCCTGCTGCACTACAACTTCCCTCCCTATTCGGTGGGGGAAGCAGGCCGCATGGGTTCGCCCGGCCGTCGCGAAATCGGTCACGGCAAGCTGGCCTGGCGCGCGATCCGTCCGATGCTGCCGTCGAAGGAAGACTTCCCCTACACCATCCGTCTGGTCTCCGAGATCACCGAGTCGAACGGCTCGTCCTCGATGGCCACGGTCTGCGGTTCGTCGCTGGCCCTGATGGACGCGGGCGTTCCGCTGATCCGTCCGGTCTCGGGCATCGCCATGGGTCTGATCCTGGAGCCGTCGGGCGAGTTCGCCATCCTGTCGGACATCCTGGGTGACGAAGACCACCTGGGCGACATGGACTTCAAGGTCGCCGGCACGTCGCAAGGCATCACCAGCCTGCAGATGGACATCAAGGTCGCCGGCATCACCAAGCAGATCATGGAACAGGCTCTGACGCAGGCTTCGGCCGGTCGCCTCCACATCCTGGATGAAATGTCCAAGGCCATGGACGCGCCGCGCACCGAACTGGGCGAGCACGCACCCAAGATCGAAACCATCAAGATCGCGGTCGACAAGATCCGTGAAGTGATCGGTTCGGGCGGCAAGGTGATCCGCGAGATCGTCGAGAAGACCGGCGCCAAGATCGACATCGGCGATGACGGCACCATCAAGGTCGCCGCCAACGACCAGGAGAAGATCGACGCCGCCAAGGCCTGGATTCAGTCCATCGCCTCGGAGCCGGAAGTCGGCACCATCTACTCCGGCAAGGTCGTGAAGGTCGTTGATTTCGGCGCCTTCGTGAACTTCTTCGGCGCCAAGGACGGCCTGGTCCACGTGTCCCAGATCGCCCTGGAACGCGTCGCCAACCCGGCTGACGTCCTGTCGGAAGGTCAAGAGGTCAAGGTCAAGTTCCTGGGCTTCGACGACCGCGGCAAGACCAAGCTGTCGATGAAGGTCGTTGATCAGGAAACCGGTGAAGACATCACCGACAAGATCAATGCTGAGCGCGCCGAGCGCGGCGAGGCCCCGCTGTCGGAAGACACCGGCGGTCGTCCCAAGCGTGAAGGCGGCGGTGATCGCGGTGGCGATCGCGGACGTCGTCGTCGCGACTAAGCCACGGCATAACGCCTGAAACGAGAAGGCCCCGCTGGCGACAGCGGGGCCTTTTTCTTGGGCGCTGCAGCCCGCGACGCGGGCGCGGGCTGCTTGAGCGCAGGCCTCAGCCCGCGCATTCCTTCGGCTTGGTCTCGCCCGGCCCATACATGGCGCAGGAGCGGTCGATCTCGCCCTGGATCAGGGCGCAGGGATTGGCGGCGTTGCAGGGCGGATGGGTGGCGGGGCTGACCTGGATGCAGCGTTGCACCAGACGCGCGGAGACCGTCTCGCCGATGGCGTCACGACACGGTTCGTCCGTGACCGGTACGGGGCGCGGCGTCATGTCCGGGCCTTCGGGAATGCTGGTCTGAGGATCTTCAGACGCGACGGGCGGCGAGGTCTGAATCGGCGTCATCGCCGGTCCAGCAGGCGCTTCGGTCGGTGCGGGGGCGGCATCGGGATGCTCCCCACTTCGTTGACAGGCGGACACCGCCAGGGCCAGCGCAAGGACGGAGCAGGCGAACAGGGATCGGCGCATCGGGCTCTCCGGGTCGTCGGGACGGATCATCGGAACGATGACCCGTCCGACTAACGCGCGAAACCCCTTATCGACGCACAGCCTCCAGCGCCGCCTTCTGCAGGGCGAACAGTTCGGTGCAGCCGATCTCGGCCAGGGAGAACAGACGGTCGAACTCGGCGCGCGAGAAGCCGCGCTTCTCGCCGGTGGCCTGAACCTCGACGATCTGGCCCGAACCGGTCAGGACGAAGTTGGAATCCGCCTCGGCTTCCGAATCCTCTTCGTAGTCCAGATCCAGCACCGGAACCCCGTCGCAGACGCCGCAAGACACCGCCGCCACCTGGTCCAGGATCGGACCAACCTTCAGCACGCCCTCGTCGCGCAGATAGTTCAGAGCCGAACTCATGGCGACCCAGGCGCCGGTGATGGAGGCGGTGCGCGTGCCGCCGTCGGCCTGAATGACGTCGCAGTCGATCAGCACCTGACGCTCGCCCAACGCCTTCAGGTCGACCACGGCGCGAAGCGAACGGCCGATCAGGCGCTGGATTTCCTGGGTGCGGCCCGACTGTTTGCCCGCAGCGGCTTCGCGGCGGCCCCGCGTATGGGTGGCGCGCGGCAGCATGCCGTATTCGGCGGTCACCCAACCCTGGCCCGTATTGCGCATCCAGCCCGGCACCTTCTCCTCGATGGAGGCGGTCACCAGCACCTTGGTGTGGCCAAAGCTGATCAGGCACGAGCCCTCGGCATAGCGGTTGACGCCGGTTTCGATGGTCACGGTGCGCAGTTGGTCATCGGTGCGTTGCGAATGGCGCATGATATGATCCCTTGGAAGCTGTGGCGGCGGTGCTTATCCTGAAACCGTGAGCCTGTATGCCCCCAAAACCCCGCCGTTCGATGGCGGCCCATCCCCGAATCTGGGTCTTGCGGGACTGGCGGGACTGGACGCGCGCGCCCGCGACATCTTCCGCCGCATCGTCGAGAGCTATCTGGAGACGGGCGAGCCGGTCGGGTCGCGCACTCTGTCGCTGGGCGGGATCGCTCTGTCGCCCGCCTCGATCCGCAACACCATGCAAGATCTGACGCTGGCGGGCCTGCTGGCGGCGCCCCACACCTCGGCGGGCCGGATACCGACCCACGCAGGCCTGCGCCTGTTCGTGGACGGCCTTTTGGAGGTCGGCGACCTGACCAAGGAGGAACGTCGCGAGATCGACGGGCGGCTGGCCGGACGGGGTCGGAACTTTGAATCTGCTCTGGATGAGGCGTCCAACCTGTTGTCGGGTCTGGCGGGCGGGGCGGGCGTTGTCTCCAGCCCTGTTCGCGATTCAGGGGTCAAGCACGTCGAGTTCGTGGCCTTAGGCGGGGATCAGGCCCTGGCCGTCATCGTCGCCGATGACGGCACGGTCGAGAACCGGATCATGACCCTGTCGGCGGGGGTCACCCCCTCCACCCTGGTGGAGGCCTCAAACTTCCTGAACGCCCGGCTGCGCGGTCGTCCCTTCGCCGACGCCAAGCGCGAAATGACGCAGGAGCTGGAGATCGCGCGCCGCGAACTGGACCAGACCGCCGCCCGTCTGGTCGAGGATGGATTTGCCGCCTGGTCCGGCGGTCAGGATCGAGAGCGCGCCCTGATCGTGCGTGGCCGCGCCAATCTGCTGCAGGACACAGAAGGGCTGGCCGATCTGGAGCGGGTGCGCGTCCTGTTCGACGATCTGGAGCAGAAGGAACAGCTGATCGGCCTGCTGGACGGGGTCGACGCCGCCCAGGGTGTGCGCATCTTCATCGGCGCCGAAACACGACTGTTTTCACTTTCGGGTTCCGCTGTGATCGCGGCGCCCTATATGAGCGGCCGACAACGGGTCCTGGGCGCCATCGGCGTGATAGGGCCTGCACGATTGAACTACGCCCGTGTCATTCCGTTGGTGGACTATACCGCCCGGGTGCTGGGCCGAATGCTGGACGGGAACGACAAGTGAGCGACAAGCCCCTTAACGACGACTTCAACGAACTGGACGCCGAAACGGCCGAGGCCAATGCCGAACAGGGCCTGGACGCCCATCCGTCCGTGGATGGGGGCGACGATCTGGCCCCGCTGGACGCTGTGATCGCCGAGCGCGACGAGTGGAAGGACCGCGCCCTGCGCGTCGCCGCCGAGATGGAGAACCTGAAGCGCCGCGCCGAGACGCAGCAGAACGACGCCCGCGCCTTCGCCATCCAGCGCTTCGCCAAGGATCTGCTGGGCGTGGCCGACAATCTGGAGCGCGCCCTGATGGCTGCGCCCAAGGATTCCGAAGGCGCCGCCGCCGGTCTGGTGACGGGTCTGGAGCTGACGCAGAAATCCCTGCTGCAGGCGTTCGACACCAACGGCCTGAAGCTGGTGAAGCCCGAGCCGGGCGACGCCTTCAACCCGCACCTGCACGAAGCCATGATCGAACAGCCGTCCGACACCGTCCCCGGCGGCGCAGTGCTGCAGACCATGCAATCCGGCTTTGAACTGTTCGGCCGCACGATCCGCCCGGCCATGGTGGTCGTCGCCGCCAAGGGTTCCGGCCCCAAGGCCGCAAACCCCTATGACGCCGCGCCCGCCGCCGATGGGCACGCCTTCGACAGCAAGGCCTGATCAGAAACTGCGCCGCCAGCCGCCGATCAGCGCAAAGGCCGGCGGCGCAGACTTCACATGCTCCGGCTCGCGGCTGGCCACGCCCGTGATCGTCAGCATCGACCCGTCCGAGAGCGCCCGCTGAGCGCCCACGGTGAAGTCGATCTGGCGACCGCTGGGGGCCGCCGAAAAGCTGCGGCGCGACCAAGTCAGAGCGTCGAAATAGTCCAGCGGCACGTCGGCCAGCAGGGCGGAGAAGCTGCCGCTCTCGATCCGCAACGGCTGGGACAGGGTGAAGCTGATCCGGTCGCAGACCAGGCGGCAGTCGCCCAACAGGCCGACCCTCCAGTTCGAACTGATCGCCGCGCGGTCCATGCTCAGAAAACTGCCTGCGATCTCGGACCGAGCCATGCCGACCTCTCCGACCAGACTGGCCCAGGTGTTCAGCCGCAAATCGCCGCCCACGGCATAGAAGGTCGTCCGCGACGGCAGGGCGAAGTCAGACCCGGACGGCATGAAGGCGCCCAACGGCCCCAACCGCTCATCTAACGACCCCAGACTGAGGCTCAGGCCGCCGTTCTGCTGACGCCAGGCCAGACTGGCGCGGCTGTAGGTTGAGGCGTCCTCCTCGACACGGCGCAGCGGCATCCGACGGTCCCCGCCGCCCGTCTCCGCCGACAGGGCGAAGCCGCCCAGTTTCACCACACCGCGAACGGCGTGGTCGGCTTGAGCCAAGGCGGCGAAACTGTCTCCCGCCCCGCCGCTGAAGGGCGATGACGCCCCGCCGCGTCCCTGCCAGGCGGAAAAGCCCAGACGCCCCATCTCAAACCCGATCATCGCTTCCTGACGCGGCTCGTCGCCCATCCACGGCTGGCGGGTCAGATCATAGCGGGGGGCGATCGGCTCAGGCGTCGCCTGGGGCTGGGCCGCGATCAGGTTCAGCCGCCCGCCGTTGGGCAGGGCGAAGGTCTGATAGGCCGTGCGTGACGGCTCGAACGGTTCAGCCTGATAGGAGCGCCGGGGCGCCGTCGGATAGGCCGAGCCCAGATTGACGGCGAACATGCGTTGATAGCTGTCGAACAATACGGTGTTCAGAGCCGCCTGCCGTCCGAAGGCGTCGCCGAACGCCCCGCCGATGAAGCTGCCGGGCTCTGTCCTCGTGGTGATGGCGGCGCCGTTCGCCAGCATCACGGAACTGGCGCCGACGGGCCTGAACGCCTGCCCCAGGTCCAGCAGGCCGCGGCCATAGACGATGTCCGGCCCGGGATCACCGGCTTCCCGCGCGGTGTCCATCAGGATGGCCAGAGCCTGCCGCGCCGTCAGATTGGGGAAGGCCTGCATCAGCAGGGCCAGCGCCCCCGCCACATGAGGCGCAGAGAAGGAGGTGCCGCTGGCGATGTAGCACTGGGTCGCATCGCACCCGGTGTAGATCTGATCGCCGGGCGCAGACAGATAGGCCGTCTGGGTCACCCCGGCCCGGTTCGAGAAGCTCGACATCTGGTCCGCCGCATTGTGCGAGCCGACCGCGACCACCGCCCCGAGGAAGGCCGGGTCGATGGCGTAGCGCGCGGGCCAACCCGGATTGGCCTCGCCCTCATTGCCGGACGAGGCCACGATCACTGCGCCGGAATCCACCGCCCGCTTCAGCGCCGCCTCGAACGCGCTGCCCATGCGCCCATCGCCGCCCAGCGACATATTGATGATTTTCACGCCGTGGCTGACGGCATAGTCCAGCGCCCGCACCAGATCGGAACTGGCGAAACAGACGTCCTTGTCCACCTCCTTGCAGTCCGAGATGTCGGCCCGGATCGACAGAATGGTCGATTCATAGGCCACGCCGATCGTGCCGAAACCGTTGAAGTTCGAGGCGATGACCCCCGACACCAGGGTGCCGTGACTGTTGGCGGCGACATAGGGGGTGTTGCGTCCTACAACCACGTCGGTCGAAGCGGATGAGATACGGCCCACCATGTCCGCCTGATCCGAGGCGATGCCGGAATCCACCACGGCGACGGTGACGCCCCGCCCCGTCGCGCCCGCATTCCAGGCGACCTCCGCCTTGATGTTCGCCAGACCATAGTTTCGCAGATACTCGCGCGACGTCGTCACCGGCGGTGGTGGAGGCGGGGGCGGGGGCGGGGGAGGAGGTGGCGGAGGTGGTGGCGGAGGAGGCGGGGTCACGACGCCACCCCCGCCGCTGCCGCCGCCACCCCCACCGCCGCCACATGCGGCCAGAGGCAGGAACAGCAGCCCCAAACTCAGAAGCGCCGCCTTTTGTAAACGCGTGCCGACCATCTCGACCCCTCCCAAGGTCTTCGGACGTCCCCACAGTCCATATGAGCGATTAGGCGCTCAATGTTTTAACGCTTTATCGAAGACCGCCAGCAGCTTGCTCCACCCGTCCCTGGCGTCCGCCTCGACATAGCTGTCGCGGTAATCGGCGTGGAAGCCGTGCGGCGCGTCATCATAGACCACGATCTGGCTGGTGGTTTCGCCCGCGCTCTGCAGGGCGTCACGCATCCGCTGGACGCTTTCCAGCGGGATGCCCTGATCCTTGCCCCCGTACAGTCCCAGGACGGGGGCTTTCAGATCGTCGGCCAGATCGACTGGCCAGGGCTGACCTGCCGAAATCTGGGCGGGGGTCGCATCGGACGCGGGAGCCAGTCGACCGTACCAGGCCACGCCCGCGCCGATGGCGGCGAAACGGGCGGCGGCCTGCCAGACCACCTTTCCGCCCCAGCAATAACCGGTGATCCCGACCTTGCCGTCCTTGGCCCACAACTGCTGGCTGGACCAGTCCAGCGTCGCCGAGATGTCGCCCATCACCTGTTCGTAGGAAGCCGCCGAGACGATCTCCATGATCTTGGGGAACTCGGTCAGGGGCGCCGGGTCCGCCACCCGCACGAAGAAGGCGGGGGCGATGGCGGCATAGCCCTGCTTGGCCAGACGGCGGCAGATGTCGCGGATATATTCGTGCACGCCGAACACCTCCGACACCACGATCACCACCGGGAAGGGGCCATCCCCCGCCGGACGCGCGACATAGGCCGGCAGGCTGAAGCCGTCGGGCGCCCGGTAGGTCACCGTCTCAGTCGTCAGGCCGTTGGCGTCCGTCGTGATCGGCTTGGCCTCCTTGGCCAGGGCCGCCGTCGCATAACCCGCAAACAAGAGGCCGCCCAAAGCGCCGAGGGTTCGGCGGCTGAGGTGCAGGTCTTCGGGGGCGGAACCTTCAGGACGGGTGAGGACGGTCATCGGCGGCGCTCCGGTCGGGAAAGATAAGGCCGGACAGTGACCCCGCGTCTCTTGATCCGTCCAGTCACGAAATCGCGGTGTTCAGCGAGCAATTCTCAACGTCAGATTCAGCCGTCCTCCGCCGGGGATCAGGCGCGACGATCCCTCAAGAACCCGGTCGATCCCATGGCGCGCCAGACGGGCCGGCCCCGTCAGGGCGCAGACGTCGCCGCTGGTCAGGCGCAGGGTCCGCGTACGCCCCTCCCCGTCCGCAATGCGGAACTGGGCCGCATCGCCCAGAGACACCGAAAGAACCGGAGCGCTCAGGTCCGCCTCGTCCCGATCCTGATGCAGTCCCATCTTCGCCCCCTCGCGATACAGATTGACCAGACAGGCGTCAGGTGCCCGTTTCCCGCCGACCGTCGCCGCCCACAGATCCAGCAGCATCTGCGGGATCGCGGGCCAGGCCTGACCCGTGACCGGATGGGTCGGCTGATACCGATAACCGCCTCGGTCCGACACCCAGCCCAGAGGGCCCAGGTTGCTCATCTGCACCGAGAAGGGCCGACCGCCCGGCGTCTGGGGGCGATAGAGGGGCGCGGTCCCCAGCGCCCCAAACACCGCCTGGACCAGCCGTGACTGGGCCTGGGCGTCCAGCGCGCCCGGCCATAGCCGGAATCCCTCTATCCCTGTCGCCGTCTCAGCGGGAGAAGGTGTATTCGCTGACTTCACAGACGTTGACGCCAAAGCGGGTCAGCTCCTCGCCATTGGTGAACTCGGCCTTGAAATCATATTCGCAGGCGCCGGAGCCGTCGTCGATGTTGATGCGGACGTTCTGGCGGTTCTCCAGCACGTCTTCGCCCAGGATGTCCTCTTCCCAATCGTCCGTGCTGGCGTCCGACGCATAGAAGCTCAGCATGGTCCAGCCGGTGCGGTTCCTGATGGTGACATGGCGATCCCGACCGTCTGCAGAGGCCCCGTCCTGAGACTGTGCGACAGGCGCGGTCGGCTTGGCGGGAGCGGCGGCGGCGCTGGCGGCGCTCAACATCACGGCGGCGTAGACGGCGGCTTTCAGGGCGGCTTGCAACATCCGGCTCTTTCCAAAACACCGCCTCTGCGGGCGGCAGGCCTCACTATGGGGCGCCCGAACGCGGTCCGCAGCCGATATTTCACCGATCTATGGTTTGGTTGAATCGCAGTTCGCCCTTGCAGGGACAGGGGTCTTTCCCATATCGGGGCCAGCTTCGGAGAAACCCTGAAAGACTTGGGGCTATCCAGTCAAATCAAACGCCAACCCAACTGGGGGCGGTCACGCGCGGTGCTTCGACGAAGGCCGCCGCATCGCCCGCCGATACGAGAGAGAAATAGAACGCTCATGGCCAAGATCATTGGTATCGACCTCGGCACCACCAACTCGTGCGTCGCCGTCATGGACGGCAAGTCCCCCAAGGTTATTGAAAACGCCGAAGGCGCTCGCACCACCCCGTCCGTGGTCGCCCTTCAGGACGGCGGCGAAACCCTGGTGGGCCAGCCCGCCAAGCGCCAGGCTGTGACCAACCCCGCCAACACCTTCTTCGCCATCAAGCGCCTGATCGGCCGCAACTTCGACGACCCCGTCGTGGCCAAGGACAAGGGCATGGTGCCCTATGAGATCGTCAAGGGTCCGAACGGCGACGCCTGGGTCCGCGCCCACGGCAAGGACTATTCCCCCCAGCAGGTCTCGGCCTTCACGCTGATCAAGATGAAGGAAGCCGCTGAAGCCTATCTGGGCGAGAAGGTGACGCAGGCCGTCATCACCGTCCCGGCCTACTTCAACGACAGCCAGCGTCAGGCCACCAAGGACGCCGGCAAGATCGCCGGCCTGGAAGTCCTGCGCATCATCAACGAGCCGACCGCGGCTGCTTTGGCCTATGGCCTGGAGAAGAACGACGGCCAGAAGATCGCCGTCTATGACCTGGGCGGCGGCACCTTCGACGTCTCGATCCTGGAGATCGGCGACGGCGTCTTCGAGGTGAAGTCGACCAACGGCGACACCTTCCTGGGTGGTGAGGACTTCGACATCCGTCTGGCCGACTACCTGGCCGACGAGTTCAAGAAGGAGCAGGGCGTCGACCTGCGTCAGGACAAGCTGGCCCTTCAGCGCCTGCGCGAAGAGGCTGAAAAGGCCAAGAAGGAGCTGTCCTCGACCACCCAGTACGAGGTCAACCTGCCGTTCATCACCATGAACGCGTCCGGCCCGCTGCACCTGAACATCAAACTGTCGCGCGCCAAGCTGGAAGCCCTGGTCGAAGACCTGGTCGCCCGCACGATCGAGCCCTGCAAGAAGGCTCTGGCCGACGCCGGCCTGAAGGCTGGCGACATCGACGAAGTCGTTCTGGTCGGCGGCATGACTCGCATGCCCGCCGTGCAGGAAGCCGTGAAGAAATTCTTCGGCAAGGAGCCGCACAAGGGTGTGAACCCTGACGAGGTCGTGGCCCTGGGCGCCGCCGTTCAGGCCGGTGTTCTGCAAGGCGACGTCAAGGACGTGCTGCTGCTGGACGTGACGCCTCTGACCCTGGGCATCGAAACCCTGGGCGGCGTCTTCACGCCCCTGATCGAACGCAACACGACGATCCCGACCAAGAAGAGCCAGACCTTCTCGACCGCTGACGACAACCAGTCGGCCGTGACGATCCGCGTCTTCCAGGGCGAGCGCCCGATGGCGGCCGACAACAAGATCCTGGGTCAGTTCGACCTGATGGGCATTCCCCCCGCACCGCGCGGCATGCCCCAGATCGAGGTCGCCTTCGACATCGACGCCAACGGCATCGTCAACGTCTCGGCCAAGGACAAGGCGACCAACAAGGAACACTCGATCCGCATCCAGGCGAACGGCGGCCTGTCGGACGCCGACATCGAGAACATGGTCAAGGAAGCCGAAGCCAACGCCGCAGCCGACAAGACCCGCAAGGATCTGGTCGAGGCCCAGAACGCCGCCGACAGCCTGATCCACTCGACCGAGAAGGCCCTGGCCGACCACGGCGACAAGGTCGAGGCCGACGTCAAGACGGCCATCGAAACCGGCCTGGCCGAGCTGAAGACCGCCCGCGAGGGCACGGACCCGGAAGACATCCGCGCCAAGACCAACACCCTGGTCCAGGCCTCGATGAAGCTGGGTGAGGCCATGTACGCCGCCCAGCAGGGTTCGGGCGACGCCGCAGAAGGCCAACCGGCCGACGATGGTGTTGTCGACGCCGAGTTCGAGGAAGTCTCGGACGCCGACGGCGACGAAAAGAAGAGCGCCTGATCCGTAACAGATCGGTGAACTGACAGGACCCCGCTTGTCTTGCGATAGGCGGGGTCTTTTCATGAAACTTGCATCGTCTGTCCCGGCCCCCATGTCAGTCGGGACATCGTCTTCGATCAGTGCTCGCAGAGGCGCAGCGAAGACGGCAGGGGAAGTATGAGGACCAACGCCCGATGGCGCGTGATTACTACGAGGTTCTGGGCGTTGAGCGCACGATCGACGCGCCCGGTCTGAAATCGGCCTACCGCAAGCTGGCCATGATCCATCACCCGGACCGCAATGGCGGCTCGGAAGAGTCGATGGCGCAGTTCAAGGAGATCTCCGAGGCCTATACGGTCCTGTCGGATGCGGACAAGCGCGCCGTCTATGACCGCTACGGCCATGCGGGCCTGAACGGCGGCGGCGGCGGCGGCGGCAACCCGTTCGGCCAAGGCGGCGGCCAGGGCTTTTCGGACATCAACGACATCTTCTCCCAGGTCTTCGGCGATGCGTTCGGCGACGCCTTCGGCGGGCGCCAGCAGGGCCGGGGCCAGCAGGGCGGACCGCGCCGCGGCTCGGACCTGCGCTATGATCTCGAGATCACCCTGGAGCAGGCCTACAAGGGCGCCGAGGTCGAGATCGCCATTCCCTCGACCCTGACGTGCGAGACCTGCGAGGGTTCGGGCGCCAAGCCAGGCACCAAGCCCGTCACCTGCACCACCTGCCAGGGCGCCGGACGCGTGCGCCAGGCCAACGGCTTCTTCCAGGTCGAGCGCACCTGCCCCCGCTGCGGCGGCGCTGGTCAGATGATCGCCGATCCCTGCACCACCTGCCACGGCCATGGCCAGGTCCGTAAGACCCGCAACCTGAACCTGAAGGTTCCGGCCGGCGTCGACGACGGCTCGCGCATCCGCCTGTCGGGCGAAGGCGATGCAGGCCAGCGCGGCGGCCCGCGCGGCGACCTTTATGTCTTCCTGTCGGTGGCCCCGCACGACCTGTTCGAACGGGACAACCTGGACCTTCTGGTCACCGTGCCCGTGCCCATGACCGTGGCGGCCCTGGGCGGCGAGATCGACGCCCCCTGCCTGGTCTCGGACGCCTGCGACGGCAAATGCAAGGCGGGCGTCTCCGTCCCGGCAGGCGCCCAGACCGGCAAGACCGTCCGCATCAAGGGCAAGGGCATGCCCCACCTGAACGGCCGCCAGCGCGGCGATCTGGTGGTCGAACTGTTCGTTGAAACCCCCACGGACCTGACGCCCCGTCAGAAGGAACTCCTCGAAGAGCTTGCCCTGTCGTTCGGCGAAGGGCAAAACCCGAGGAATTCCAGCTTTGCCGGCAAGGCGAAGCGTTTCTGGGCCGACATCCTGGGCAATCAGGATGCGGACGGGTCGAAAGAGAACGCGGCTTGAGCGCAATCTTCCACGCCGGCATTTCCGGCTATCGCGGCCGGATGGGCCGTGCGGTCGCCCAGGTGCTGGATGCGCGCGAGGACGTCGTCGTCGCCGCCCGTCTGGACTGGGGCGAGAGCGCGGACCTGACCCTGTGCGACGTCATCATCGACTTCTCCACGCCCGACGCTTCGGTCGCCCTGGCCCAGCAGTCGGCGGAAATCGGCGGCCCGGCCCTGGTCATCGGCTCGACCGGCTTCACGCCCGAGCAGGAGGCCGAGCTTGAAAAGGCCGCCGAGAAGATCGCCATCGTCAAGAGCGGCAATTTCTCGCTGGGCGTGAACATCCTGGTCGGCCTGGTCCAGCACGCGGCCCAGCGTCTGGACGCTCAGGAATGGGACATCGAGGTCACCGAGGCCCATCATCGCCGCAAGGTGGATTCGCCCTCCGGCACCGCCCTGATGCTGGGCGAGGCCGCGGCCGAAGGCCGTTTCACCGACTTGGCCGACGTCCAGTCCAAGCCCTATGACGGGGTTCAGGGCCCGCGCGAGACCGGCAAGATCGGCTTCTCCTCGATCCGGGGCGGCGGCATCATCGGCGAGCACACCGTGCTGTTCGCCTCCGAGGCCGAAGTCCTGACCCTCAGCCATTCGGCCATCGACCGAAGCCTGTTCGCCAAGGGCGCCGTCGCCGCCGCCGCCTGGGTCCGCACCCGCCGTCCGGGCCTCTACGACATGCAGGACGTGCTGGGCTTCCGTCAGGCCTGACGCCTGCGCGCCGATGCGCGCCTAACCAGATGCGCCGTTACACATAACGGCGGGCCTTCTCCCGGCTGCACAATCGCGCCTGAAACCCGACCCTCGGCTCGAGCCCAAGGGTGAGGGCCAGAGCGGTTCTTCTGACGTCCCGCTCCTTGACCTCCCTGCGCTCAGGGCTGGGCTTGCCTGCCTATCGGTCCTATGGGTTCGCGGCAATCGCAAAGGGACGACATGACGGCCAAGGCAAGCGCCGAAGACATCGCGGGCGGCATCGCCCTGCGGATCGCGGCGGCGGGGTGTTTCTCGGTCATGTCGGCGGTGCTGAAACTGGCGTCGCTGGACGGGGTGGTGGCGCCGGAGATGCTGTTCTATCGCGCCCTGTTCGGCGTGCCGGTGGTGCTGATCTGGGTCATGACCAGCCAGGGCGGCCTCAGCGCCCTTTCCACGCGGCGACCCTGGGCGCACCTGGGCCGCAGCGCCCTGGGCATCGTCTCCATCCTGTGCCTGTTCCAAACCCTGACACTGCTGCCGCTGGCCGACGCCACGACCATCAGTTTCACCGCCCCGATCTTTTCGACCCTGCTGTCCTTCCTGATTCTGAAGGAGGCGGTCGGCCCCCGCCGCTGGGCGGCCGTCGCCGTCGGCTTCGTCGGGGTTGTCATCGTCATGCGGCCCGGTTCGGGCGGCGAGCACGTCCTGCCGATGGAGGGGATCGCCTTTGGTCTGATGGCGGCGCTGCTGACCGCCGCCGTCACCATCACCCTGCGCCAGTTGCGTGACACCGAACACGTCGCCGCCATCGTCTTCTGGTTCTTCATCGGCTCGTCGATCGTGGGCGCCATCCTGCTGCCCTTCGTGGGGCAGATGCACAGCCTGACCACCTTCGCCCTGCTGGCTGCTGGCGGGGTCGCGGGCGGTCTGGCGCAACTGTTCATGACAGCCTCCCTGCGCGCCGCCCCCGTCGCCGTGGTCGCGCCCTTCGACTATCTGCAGATCGTCGGCGCCATCGTCTTCGGCTGGTGGCTGATGCAGACCACGCCCACCGCCAACACCCTGGCCGGCGCCGCCCTCATCGCCGCCAGCGGACTCTACACCGCCTGGCGCGAACACATCCGCCGCCGCCAGGCCCTGATGCAGACCACCGCGCCGCCGGTTTAGCCTGGCGGCGCTTCACCACGACTAACGGATGAAATAGCCGTCAACCTTCCAGCCCGTCCGTTCATGCGTCAGCACGACAGTTTCCGATGCTGAAGCCTTGTCGCGGAAAGTGGTCCGATACTGAACGATGAGATAGTCGCCAGAAGGAAGTCCCGGCAAGGTCGAGGTGCGGGTGGCGTTTTCCTGAACACGGGTGACAACCGGCCCAACTGAAGCACGGACGGACTGAACGCTGGTGGCCCATCCGGCCTGCGTCAGCTGCGATCGAAACAACTGTCCCGCCGTACTCCAGCTTTCATTCCACTGCGCGTGATCCAGCAGCGTCACCCAGGCCAGAGCGGACGCTGGACCCTCCGGAGAAACAGAGCCAGCTTGCGCGGCTTGTGCCGGAACAGCCGGTTGCGGCGCCGGTGTGTGGGGGTTCGCGGCGTTCGTGAAAATCAACGCGGCGATGGCAAACGATAGCATGATGACAAGCCCTCCTATCCACCAGACCAACGACTGGGACTGGTGATGATGCGTATCTCGTCTCACATCGTCAGGGGGCAGGCCTTCCCCCAATTTCATGTCTCCAAGAAATTTGGGCCGCTCATCTTCTATGTCCATCAGTCGCCGTGCGGCGGCGCGGCTGCTGGATACGCCAAGCTTCTGCCGGGCAGAACGCAGTCGTTCGTTCACCGTATGCACAGACAAGGCCAGATGGCTCGCGGCCGATTTGGCGTCATGCCCGCTGGCAAGCAGCCTCAAAGTCTCCTTTTCCCGCTCGCTCAAGCTCTGCAGCGCATCGTGCATGCCGGATCCCTAGTTCCGCGAGGCGATCTCCGCCAGGCCAATGGCAAGTGTTCAGCCTCTGCTTATCGCCCCGTCGAGCCGAACCCGCCCGCGCCGCGCGCGGTTTCGTCCAGTTCCTCGACCTCGACCCAGTCGGCGCGTTCGTGTTTGGCGATCACCAGCTGGGCGATGCGTTCACCGCGGCGGATGACGAAGGGTTCGGCGCCGATGTTGGCCAGGATCACGCCGCACTCGCCGCGATAGTCGCTGTCGATGGTGCCGGGGGCGTTGGGGCAGATGATGCCGTGCTTCAACGCCAGACCCGAACGGGCGCGGACCTGAGCCTCATAGCCCAACGGCAGAGCGATCTTCAGACCCGTGGGCACCAGAACCCGCTGGCCGGGCGCCAGGATCAGGGGCTGATCCTCGGGCACGGCGGCGCGCAGGTCCATGCCCGCCGATCCTGCCGTCTCATAGGCCGGCAGAGGCAGGCCTTCGGAGTGGGGCAGGCGCTGGATCTGGACGGCGGTGGGTTCGGTCATTCGGGGCTCTTGAAGTGATCGGCGATGCGGGCGGCGACGGCGCGGGCGATGGCGGATTTGGACTGACGCGGCCAGGTCTCGGTCCTGTCGGCGGTGACCAGCAGGACAGCGTTGCCGTCTGAGCCGAACACATCATCGGACACGTCATTGCCCAGGATCCAGTCGCAGCCCTTCCTCGACAGCTTGGCCCGCGCATTGGCCTCCAGATCGGTCGTCTCGGCGGCGAAGCCGATCACCAGGGCGGGGCGGTTCGGACCGGGGGCGGCGACGCCTTTAAGGATGTCGGGGTTCTCGATCAGAGCCAGGGTCGGCGGGCCGCCCGGCCCCTTCTTGATCTTGCCGCCCGCGATGATGTCCACGCGCCAGTCAGCGACGGCGGCGGACAGGACGGCGATGTCGGCGGGCAGCGCTTGCTGCGTCGCCGCCTGCATCTCCAGCGCGCTTTCCACATCCACCCGCGTCACGCCGGGAGGGGCGCCCAGGGCCGTCGGGCCGGACACCAGGGTCACATCTGCGCCCAACTCAGCCAGGGCGGCGGCGATGGCGTAGCCCTGTTTGCCGCTGGAGCGGTTGGTCAGGCCCCGCACCGGGTCAATGGGCTCGAAGGTCGGCCCAGCCGTGACCACGGCCTTTCTGCCCGCCAGGGGCCGCCCGGCGGCGCCCGCCATCAGGCCGATGATGGCGTTCAGAATGGCTGCAGGTTCCGCCATGCGTCCGGGCCCGTATTCGCCACAGGCCATCTCGCCGTCGTCCGGCCCCACGACCGCGACGCCGTGGAAGCCGTCGAAGGCCTTCAGCCGCTCGACATTGGCCTGCACGGCCGGATGCAGCCACATCCGCACATTCATGGCCGGGGCCAGCAGCACCCGCTTGTCCGTGGCGATCAGGGTGGTGGAGGCCAGATCATCGGCCAGACCGTTCGCCGCCTTGGCGATCAGGCCCGCCGTCGCCGGGGCCACGACCACCAGATCGGCCCAGCGCGACAGCTCGATATGGCCCATGGTGGTTTCTTCTTCCGGGTGGAACAGGCCCGACCGCACCGGATGGCCGCTCAGCGCCGCCAGCGACAAGGGCGTGACGAACTCGGCCCCCGATTCCGTCAGGATCACCCGCGTCTGACCGCCCGCCTTGGCGATCAGCCTGACAAGCTCCAGCGACTTGTAGGCCGCGATGCCGCCGCCGACGATCAACAGCACCTTACGATTGCTCAGGGGGCGTATGTCCATGGGTTCGGTTTAGCCCCGTCGCATGACGCGGTCGAGACGTGAGACCGAGAGATTGTCCCGGCCACAAGGTTGTGTTTACCTCGCGCCATACGCGCATTCGCAGGGGGAATGATGACCACGCTGACCAAGGGGCTCGCCGCCCTCGCCGCACTGGGCCTGATGGGCCTGGCCGGATGTGACCGCCCCTCGGCGGTGGAGACACGCGACCGCACTGCTGACGCCCAGCCACAGGCCCTGACTTCTGCGGCGCCGGTCGAGGCGGACGCCGTCCCAGCCGCCAAGCCCGTCCTGACCGCCAATCGGCGCGAGACGACGGACGACAAGATCGCCCGCCTCTATGCCCGCAACGGCGCCGACTTCAACGCCAAGTCCGCCGAAGACTATCTGGACAAGGTCACCACCTTCACCACCCGGCCGCCGCGAGACGCCGAGACCGTCAAACGGCCCAATGGCGACACCCTGATCTATCAGGCCTCGACCAACACCTTCGCCGTGGTGGCGCGCAACGGCGCCCCGCGCACCATGTTCAAGCCCACGACGGGCGCCGACTATTGGGCCGAACAGAAGGCGGCGGCCCCGACCTTCGGCCAGAGGCCGCAATCGACGGGCGCCGCCGACTGATATACAGGGCGGGTTCGACGAAGGATCCCGCCCGCATGGCCGACACCGACAAGACCCCGCTGCTGAAGACCGCCCTGATCTATGATTTCGACGGAACGCTGGCGCGCGGCAATATGCAGGAGGTCAGCTTCATCCCCTCGGTGGGCGTGGACATCGGCGCCTTCTGGGAAGAGGCCGAGCGCCTGACCAAACAGGCCGACGGCGACGGCATCCTGATGTACATGCAGCTGATGCTGCATCACGCCCGTCAGAACGGCGCCCCGGTGACGCGCGAGACGCTGCGCCAGCACGGTGAGGCGGTGGCTCTGTTCGAGGGCCTGAAAGACCTCAGTTGGTTCGACCGGATCAACGCCTTCGGCGCCCGCTACGGCCTGGAGATCGAGCACTACATCATCTCCGCCGGGCTGGAGGAGATGATCGAGGGCACGCCGATCCGCCCCGCCCTGAAGCACGTCTTCGCCTCTCACTACGTCTATAATGAGCAGGGCGAGGCCGCCTGGCCTGCCGTGGGCGTCAACTACACCACCAAGACCCAGTACCTGTTCCGCATCAACAAGGGCGTGAACAACCATTGGGAGCATGAGCGGATCAACCACTTCATTCCCGACGACGAGCGCCCGGTGCCGTTCGAGCGGATGATCTTCATCGGCGACGGCGACACCGACGTTCCGACCATGAAGATGATGCACACCAAGGGCGGCTTCTCCATCGCCGTCTATGACCCGCGCTCGAACGAAAAGGACCAGAAGAAGGTCTATTCCCTGATCTCGGAAGACCGGGTGAACTTCGTCGCCGCCGCAGACTACCGCGAGGGTTCGGCCCTGGACCTGATCGTCAAGGGATTGGTCGGCCGCATCGCCATCAATGCCGGGACCATGCCCGCCGGCTTCTAGACCCCGCCGGCCCGCAGCCAGGCGTCGCGGGCGCCAGCCATGCGCGCCGGAACCAGTCCGCGCAGGGAGACGGCCCCGGTCTGGCGCAGGCCCGCCTCCTGCCGCCTCTGCCAGACCACCACGGCGGAATAGGCCACGCCGTCCGCCACATCGATGACGGCGACCTCGGGCGGCAGGGTTGTCCCCCGGTCCAGACGCAGCTTCATGCCCCCGTCCGACAGGTCAACGATGATGCAGGCCATCTCCACGCTTGGCGCAGACACCACGCCTGGGACATTGACCAGTTTGCGCGGGTTTAGACGCCGATCAGCGCGAGCCGTTTTCCCGCGCCCGAATTTCAACCCGAACAAACCACATACTCTGAAACGCTACAGACGGCCGGTAATGGCGACCGGATGTCGTTCAGGGTCAAGCGTGGCCGTGAAATCAGCCGCTATTCCGCCGTCCATCATGTGCCGGGTCAACCGCTCATAGAAGCGGATGAAATCAGAGATGGCGGCGCGGTATTCAGGCGACAGCGTCGGCACGCCCAAAAGCCCGGCCTCCTGCTCGCTGCGCCAGTCCAGCACGCGGGCGAAGTCGGGGGCGCGCAGGAAGATCAACCTATCCAGACGCGTGGTCAGGTCCGCATAGGCCCCGGCCAGTCCATCATTGATTTCACGCCGCCAGCGGCCGTCGGCGTCGCGTGTCCGCTCCAGTTCATTGACGGGCGACGCCAACATCGCCTGCGTCTGGGCTTGAGCGCCCAGGCACCAGCCTTCCAGAATGATCGCAGCGGGACGTCCCTGACACACCGGCCAGTCGGCTTCGGGTTTCCGGTCGTCCGCCAGCTTGTCAAAGCGCGGCAGGGGCGTGGCGTCGCCTGGCCCGGCGCTTCGCAACCGATCCAGCACCCGGTTCAACAGGCCCAGATCATGGGTGCCCGGCGGGCCGCGGGTAGCGAACAGCGGATGGACATCCCTCGCCAGCGCCTGACGTTCGGCCTTGGTCAGATAGACGTCGTCCAGCGACAGGGCCGCGCAGCCGAACTGTTCGGCGATGGCATGAGCCAAGGTCGACTTGCCCGAGCCCTGCGACCCGGCGATGCCCAGAATGGGCGGCGGCGCATCCGCGTCCGCCTGTTCGATCCAGCGACCGATGGTCTGGACTAACCCGGGATCGACCCGGGTCATGTCAGTGCTGGTTTTCGGGAAGACGCACGATCAGGCCGTCCAGAGCGTCGGAGACGCGGATCTGGCACGACAGGCGGCTGTTCGGTTCGACCTCTTCGGCGAAGTCCAGCATCGATTCCTCCATGGCGCTGGGCTTGCCCGTCGCCTCGCGCCAGGCCTCGTCCACATAGACATGGCAGGTGGCGCAGGCGCAGGCGCCCCCGCAGTCGGCGTCGATGCCCGGCACATTGTTGCGGATCGCGCCTTCCATGACGGAAAGGCCGTTCTTGACCTCGACCGCGTGCTGGGTCCCGTCATTTTCGATGTAGGTGATCTTGGCCATGTCGGGCTGCTAACACAGGTTGAATGCGCGGCGTAGATCAGGCCGCAATATAAACCCAGGCTTCAAGCCCGGACGCCAGCTTCACGCTGACACGACGATAGTCGTCGACCTCATAGGCATCAGCGGCGACCAGTTCGTCTTCGGTTATCCGAAAGACCGTGCCGTCGATCCTGTCCGCTGGATCGTTGCTGGCCCTCACGATGGGATGGTGCGTCAGCCCGCTTTCAGCGACCACTTCAGGGTCTGTGATCTCGACCAGCGACCTAACATACCCGACAAGTTGATCGACCGTTCCCTCCAGCAGGCGACCAAAATTGGCCGTCTGCACCGCCGGATCCTGCAACGTCCCATAGGAGAACAACAGAACCGCAGGCACGGAGGAAACGGGTGAAACGATCAGGCCGCCTGCTTCTTGCGGCTGGGCGCGACCATCAGCTTCTTGGTCTCGGCGATGGCCTTGGCCGGGTTCAGACCCTTGGGGCAGACCTGGGCGCAGTTCATGATCGTGTGGCAGCGATAGAGCTTGAAGGGGTCTTCAAGGTCGTCGAGGCGCTTCTGGGTCGCGTCGTCGCGGCTGTCGGAAATCCAGCGGTAGGATTGCAGCAGCGCCGCCGGACCGAGGTATTCTTCCTGGTTCCACCAGTAGCTGGGGCAGGAGGTCGAGCAGCAGGCGCACAGGATGCACTCGTACAGGCCGTCCAGCTTCTCGCGCTCGGCCGGGGTCTGCAGGCGTTCCTTCTCAGGGTCCGGCTCATCCGATTGCAGATAGGGCTGGATCGAGTCGTACTGGGCGTAGAACAGGCTCAGGTCCGTCACCAGGTCCTTGACCACCGGCTGGTGCGGCAGGGGGGCGATGGTGATGTTGTGCGACGAGCATTCGTCCCAGCCCTTGGTGCAGGCCAGGGTGTTGCGCCCGTCGATGTTCATCGAGCAGGAGCCGCAGATGCCTTCGCGGCACGAGCGACGGAACGACAGGGTCGGGTCGATCGTGTTCTTGATGTGGATCAGGGCGTCCAGCAACATCGGGCCGTGGTCGCTGGTCGGCACCTCATAGGTGTCCCAGCGCGGATCGGCGTCGACCTCGGGGTCGTAACGATAGACCTTGTAGGTCTTGACGTCCTTGGAGCCCGGCGCGGCCTTGTGGACCTTGCCCTTGGCGGGCTTGGAGCCCTTGGGGAGTGTGAGCTGAACCATCTTAGTAAACCCGCGCCTTGGGCTCGATGTACGAGACTTCGTCGGTCATGGTGTAGTTGTGCACGGGGCGATAGTCGATCTGGACGTTCTCGCCCGGACGCTTCCACGCCAGAGTGTGCTTCATCCAGTTGACATCGTCGCGGTCCGGATAGTCCTCGCGGGCGTGGGCGCCGCGCGATTCCGTGCGGTTCAGGCCGCCCTCGATGGTGACCACGGCCTGAGCGATCAGGTTGTCGTACTCCAGCGTCTCCATCAGGTCCGTGTTCCAGATCAGGCCGCGATCCGTGGTCTTGATGTCCGAACCCGCCGCGTCGATGGCGCGCAGCTTCTGGACGCCTTCCTCCAGCGTCTTGCCGGTGCGGAAGACGGCGGCGTCGGCCTGCATCGCCTGCTGCATCGACAGACGCAGTTCAGCGGTCGGGGTCGAGCCGTTGGCGTTGCGGAAGCGGTCCAGGCGCGCCAGGTGGGCGTCGGTCTGGGCCTTGGAGGCCGACGGCACGGCCGAGTTCTTGTCCACCACCTCGCCGCAGCGCAGGCCGACGGCGCGGCCGAACACCACCAGGTCGGTCAGGGAGTTGGAGCCCAGGCGGTTGGCGCCGTGAACCGAGACGCAGGCCGCTTCGCCCACGGCCATCAGGCCCGGAACCACGCTGTCGGGGTTGCCGTCGCGCAGGGTCAGAACCTCGCCGTGATAGTTCGTCGGGATGCCGCCCATATTGTAGTGGACGGTCGGCAGGACCGGGATCGGCTCCTTGGTCACATCGACCCCGGCGAAGATCTTGGCGCTTTCCGAAATGCCCGGCAGGCGGGCGTGCAGGATCTTGGGATCCAGGTGATCCAGGTGCAGGAAGATGTGGTCCTTGTTCGGGCCCACGCCGCGGCCTTCGCGGATTTCGATGGTCATGGAGCGGCTGACCATGTCGCGCGGGGCCAGGTCCTTCACGGTCGGCGCATAGCGCTCCATGAAGCGTTCGCCTTCCGAGTTGGTCAGATATCCGCCTTCACCGCGTGCGCCCTCGGTGATCAGGCAGCCGGCGCCGTAGATGCCGGTCGGGTGGAACTGGACGAACTCCATGTCCTGCAGCGGCAGACCGGCGCGCAGCACCATGGCGTTGCCGTCGCCGGTGCAGGTGTGGGCCGAGGTGGCGCTGAAGTAGGCGCGGCCGTAACCGCCCGTGGCCAGAACCACCATCTTGGCGCGGAACTGGTGCAGTTGGCCCGTGTCGAGCTGAAGCGCGGTGACGCCGGTGCAGGCGCCGTCCTGCATGATCAGGTCCAGCGCGAAATATTCGACGAAGAACTTCACCTCGCGACGGACCGACTGGCCGTACAGGGTGTGCAGGATGGCATGGCCGGTGCGGTCGGCGGCGGCGCAGGTGCGCTGCACCGGGCCTTCGCCGAAGTTGCGGGTCATGCCGCCAAAGGCGCGCTGATAGATCTTGCCTTCATCGGTGCGGCTGAAAGGCACGCCCCAGTGCTCCAGCTCGTAAACGGCCTTGGGCGCGTTGCGGACCAGATATTCGATGGAGTCCTGGTCGCCCAGCCAGTCCGACCCCTTGACGGTGTCGTACATGTGCCATTGCCAGCTGTCCTCGCCCATGTTGCCGAGCGAGGCGGAGATGCCGCCTTGCGCCGCGACGGTGTGGCTCCGTGTGGGGAAGACCTTGGTCACGCAGGCGACCTTCAGCCCCTGCTGCGCGGCGCCCAGCGCGGCGCGCAGGCCCGAGCCGCCGGCGCCGACGACGACGACGTCGTACTCGTGGTCGATAAGTTCGTAAGCAGCCATTACCAGATCAGGCTCCGAAGCCGGCAGGCAGCGGCGCGGAACCCAGCGCCAGCCGCGTGATGAAGAAGATGCTGGCCGCCGCCAGCACCAGGCAAACCAGGTTCAGCACGGCGATCAGCGCCGCCTTGGTGCCCGGCTTATGGATGTAGTCTTCGATGATGACCTTCCAGGCCAGGCTGGCGAAGCCGAAGAAGACCACCGCCGTCAGACCCAGCAGCACGGCGTTCAGGCCGTTGGCGAACCAGGCCAGCACGACCTCATAGGAGGCGCCCGCAAGGGTGAAGGCCGTCGAGGCCAGCCACAGGCCCAGCGGGATCAGGGCCAGCAGGGCGACGCGTTCGGTCGCCCACTCGCCGGCGCCGTGGCGCTCAGAAACCTTGACGTTGTTCTTGAACTTGGCGGCGTCGCTCACAGCGAGACCCTCCCGGCAGCGAACAGAACGACCCAGAACAGCACGGCCAGGGGCACAGGCGCCCAGACCGCGATATTGGACAACAGATTGGCCGACTTCAGCGTCAGGCCCGCCCCTGTGTCATTGGTCAGGTGGCGCGCGCCGTTCAGAATGAAGGAGAACAGCACCACCGTGAGACCGAAGCCGACGAACAGACCCAGCGGCGATCCCGCCAGATCAAGGAAGCAGGCGTAGTGCTCAGGCCCGAAGGCCAGGACGCCCAGCCAGCCCACCAGGATCACCAGACCGACGCTGGCGGCGATGATCGTGGCGCGGAACAGGATCGAGGCCGTCATGGTGACGTGCCAGCGCCAGACTTCCATGTGCGGGGACAGCGGGGTGACGTGACCGTTCGGCTGGGTGACGAAACGACCGGTCCGGTCGCCTGTCGCCCCCCCCTTGGTCGGGCTAGGCTGAGTCATGCGAATCGTTCTCAAAAGCGAATGAATTCAAACGCCGTGTGCGGTTGCGAAGGCTTTTGTGACCCCAAGGCGGCGGTGTCAACAAACGGCGTCAACAAGTGTTGCAATGTGTCCTGCGCGAACCGTCCGTCACACCCGATCACGATTGCGCGCTTTGCAATCCGAGACTTTGCGCCTCGGGCCGGGGTTTGGCAGGGTAAGCCCATGATCTGGCTCGCCTTCGCCTCAGCCTTGACCGTCCAGGCGACCTATGGACCGCTGGACGCGACGCCGGAAACCTATCAGCCGCCGGCCATCCGACCTTTTGAACCGCCCTCCGACTTTGGTCGGACCCCGGCGCAGGGTGACGGCGAGACGATCCGACATCGCGCGCCCCTGACCCGGCCCGTGACCGTCGACGCCTATGCCGCCAGTTATGAGGTCAGTCCGTCGGACATGGAGATCGCCTATGATCAGGGCGTGGCCCAGGCCGAACTGGACACCGACCGCCGGATGGGTCCGCTGGACGGCCGCTGGCGCGTGACGGGGGGCGACGGCAGGCCGTTCCTGTCGCTGGCTCTGACCGACCGGGGCGGCGGACGGATGATCGAAGGCGCCTGGACCAGACTGGACGACCGCCCCGGCGTTGAACACAGCGGCCCGGCAGGTCCCGCGACGACGGACGGTCAAACCGTCATCGTGCCGATCACCGGCGGCGAACTGCACCTGCAACAGGCGGGCGCAGGCTGGACCGGCGCCCTGATCCAGAACGGCCGCCGTCATCCGGTGACGGTGACCCGCCCCGGCTAGGCTGCGCCCGTGATCCGCGCCAGAACCGCCGCCCGCCGGTCGCCCCCATAAGGCTCTGCCGGTCCCCGGCCCCAGACCGGATCGGGCCACAGGCCGTCGTCGCGGCGGCGCCCGACCACATGCACATGCAGCTGGGCGGTGACATTGCCGATGGCGCCGACATTCAGCTTGTCGACGGGGCGTCCGTTTTCGACGCCCAGCGCCCGGACCAGTTCGCCAGCCCGCACCGTCTCCTCCATCAGAACCGCCCGCTGATCCGCCGTCAGGTCGGACAACTCCACCGCCCCCACGATGCGAGGGATCAGGATCAGCCAGGGAAAGCGCGCATCATCCTGCAGCCGGACATGGCACAGACCCCATTCGCCCGCAGCGACAGAGCCTGCTTCAAAGGCGGGATCGACGAAGAAGGTCATTCCGGTCAGTTCAGGCTGTAGATGATGCAGGCGCTGTCGGTCAGGGTCTGGAGCGGCGGCTGCAGGGCCAGTCGCGCCGCCTCGATCTGATCTTCGCTGGGGGCGCCGCCTCCCGCGGGCGCAGCAGGGGGCGGCGGCGGTGCGAAGTTCGCCCTCTCCATCGCTTTCGCCCCCGTGACCACGACCTCATCCACCGAGGTCGCCGGACCCGAAGCGGCATAGGAGGGCCAGCCCGCCAGCACGTCCGTCTGACACACCCGCCCGGACGGATCGATGACCCGCACCCGGCCCAGGGTCGCGCCCGCATTGGCGGCGGCGGCCTCTGCGCGACGGCGCGCATCCTTCATCGCTTCGGCCGCCAGATTGGCCTTCCAGCTGTTTTCAGGGTCCAGGCTGAAGCTGACCTGGCCGATGGAGGTAGGACGCGAGGCGACGATGGTGGCGTACACCCGCTCGATCAGGGCCACGTCGCGCACGGAGACGCGGACGGCGGCGTCGGCCTGATAGCGGGCGATCCGATCGGCGCGGGTGTTGTCGCGCATGACGCCGTCGCCGTCACGATACTGATCATAGATGGGGCGGGTGGTGACGCTGGTCTCGACCCGCACCTTGTCGGCGCCATAGCCAGTCAGCGCCTGGCTCAGCGCCCGCACCTGATCGGCGGCGGCGCGCGAGGCGTCGTTCACGCTGCGCTCCACCGACTGGAAGCTGGCGGAGACGAAAGCGCGGTTGGCCTGCAACTCGACCTGCACATTGCCGACCGAGGCGATGACCGGATCGCGCATCCACCAGGGCGCGGGGATATAGCGGTCGCCGATGGTCGCGGGCGGGGTCTGGGCCAGGGCGGGCGCGGCGACGGCGGCCGCCAACAGACCAAGGGTCAAACTCCGCGTCAGGGAAGCGCGCATCGAAATCCTCCTGTGAGACGCCGACCTTCGCAGGCCCGATCGAACGCGTAAAGCGAGGTTCTTGCGACAGCCGCCCGAGGGGTCTAGACCGCCCGCACGATTTATCCTTTCGCACACGCAAAAAACGGAGACATCCATGGCTCGCGCGAAGATCGCCCTTATCGGCGCCGGCATGATCGGCGGCACCCTGGCCCACGTGGCCGCCCGCGAAGCCCTTGGCGACGTGATCCTGTTCGACATCGCTGAAGGCACGCCGCAGGGCAAGGCCCTGGACATCGCCGAAGCCTCGGCCGTCTTCGGCCAGGACGTGGCCCTGAAGGGCGCCAACGACTACGCCGACATCGCGGGCGCCGACGTCTGCATCGTCACCGCAGGCGTGCCGCGCAAGCCGGGCATGAGCCGCGACGACCTGATCGGCATCAACCTGAAGGTCATGAAGGCCGTCGGCGAAGGCATCAAGGCCCACGCCCCCAACGCCTTCGTCATCTGCATCACCAACCCGCTGGACGCCATGGTCTGGGCCCTGCAGAAGTTCTCGGGTCTGCCCAAGGAGAAGGTCGTCGGCATGGCCGGCGTGCTGGACTCGGCCCGCTTCGCCTACTTCCTGGCTGAAAAGACCGGCGTGTCGGTGCAGGACATCCACGCCTGGACCCTGGGCGGCCACGGCGACGACATGGTGCCGATGGTGCGTCACTCGACGGTTGGCGGCCTGCCGCTGCCGGACGCCGTCGCTGCTGGCCTGCTGTCGCAAGCCGATCTAGACGCCATCGTCGACCGCACCCGCAAGGGCGGCGGCGAGATCGTGGCCCTGCTGAAGACCGGCTCGGCCTTCTACGCCCCGGCTGAATCCGCCATCGCCATGGCCAAGTCCTATCTGCTGGACCAGAAGCGCGTCCTGCCTTGCGCCGTCTGGCTGTCGGGCGAATACGGCCTGTCGGACCTCTACGTCGGCGTCCCGGCCCTGATCGGCGCGAACGGCGTCGAGAAGGTGGTCGAGTTCACCACCAACGACGAAGAAAAGGCGATGTTCGAGAAGTCCGTCGCCTCGGTCCAGGGCCTGCTCCAGGCCTGCAAGGACATCGACGCTTCGCTGGCTTAACTCGCCAGCGGGCGCTAACGCGCGGCTCGCGGAGCCGCGCTGCTTGAGCGCCTGATGCCTATGAGAAAGGGCCACAGAGTGATCTGTGGCCCTTTTTTCGTACCGAGCCCGAGGAGATGACGCCTACTGCGGCGTCAGGCCGACATGGGTGGCGAACAGCGGCAGCAGTTGCAGCCACACCGCCAGCGGATCCGTCAGTTGCTCCACGCCCTGCCCCGGCACGGTCAGGACATCATATTGCACCGTCCCGGTCGGCGTCTTTCCATCCGCGCCCGGCGTGTAGAAGGCCTTCAGGAAGCGGTTGTCCCGGTTCCAGGTGTTGATCAGGTCCGGCGTCGCGCCTGCGCTGGCCACGACAGCGCTGAACTGCACGTCCTGACACAGGTCGCCCTGGCAGCTCTGGAAGAAGACGGCCCAGGTCAGGCCCGCATTATTGACCGCAAAATAGGTCTGGCCGTCCGCCGTCTGCAGCGGCCCGACCTGGCCGCCCAATCCCGTCAGCCAGGCGCTGACGTCTGCGGCGCGCAGACCGCTGGATGCAGGCGCGGCGGCTGGAGTCTGGGCCATCGCAGGCCCTGTCGCCAGCGGGGCGGCTATCATCAAAAGGGCGGCGGTCAGGGCGAGGCGGCGCATCGGGAACTCTCCGGTTGTGGCGCCACACTAGCCGTCACTCGCGCACGTGCGCCAGCCAGTCCTTGCTCTGCATTTCATTGAAGCGTGACACGGTGCGTTCGAACTCGAAGGCGCCGACCCCTTCGGTATAGAGGGCCTCGGGCCTGGCCGCCGCCAGCACGATCAGCTTGGTCTTGGCCTCGTACAGGGCGTCCACCAACGTCACCAGGCGCCGCGCCTCATGGTGGTTGGCCGAGCTCAGGATCGGCACGTCCTCAAGGAACAGGGTGTGGAACCGTTCGGCGATGGCCAGATAGTCCTGCGGCCCCAGCGGCCTGGCGCAAAGGTCGTTGAACGTCGCCCGCGCCATCGAGCCCACGGTGCGTTTGATCACCACGTCGCGGCCCAGCACCTTCAGTTGCGTGGGCTCCTCCGGCTCGCCGCCCTTCAGCTCGCGCCACAAATCCTCGAACCCGGCGCGGTCGTCCGGCGTGTGCCAGACCTGGGCCGAGCTCATCCGGTCCAGTCGCCAGTCGCGCGCGCCCGCCGTCTGCACAACCTCGCAACGCTGACGGATGATGTCGATGAAGGGCAGGAAGAGCTGGCGGTTGATTCCGTTCTTGTAGAGGTCTTCCGGCGCGCGGTTCGAGGTGATGGCCAGCACCACCCGGTCCTCGAACAGGGCCTCGAACAGCCGCCCCAGGATCATGGCGTCGGCGATGTCGGTGACCTGCAACTCATCGAAGCACAGCAGCCGGGCTTCCGAGGCGATCAGCTTGGCGATCGGCGGGATCGGATCGTCGCCCTTGTGGGTCCCGAACACGGCCTTGCGCGTCCGGGCGTCGCCCTCGCGCCACTGTTTCACCAGATCGTGGATGCGGGCCATGAAGGCGTGGAAGTGGGCGCGCGTCTTTCGCGGCTCGGGCGTCGCCGAATAGAACAGGTCCATCAGCATCGACTTGCCCCGTCCGGGCGGGCCGTAAAGATAGACGCCGCGCACCTCGGGTGCCTTTCCGAACAGGCCCCGCTTGCCCAGATCGGTCTCCAGCCGCTCCAGGGCGGTGATCACATCGGCCTGGGCCGGGTCGGGCGTCAGAACGCCCTCTTCCACGCGGATATCGTAGGCGTTGCGGATACGGGAGGTCATGGCGGCCCTGCTTAGAGCCGTCTGCCCCGAAAAGCGATTGCTTCGCGGCTGCGAACGCCTAAATGCACATCACACCATAAATCGCGCTCAAGCAGCGAGGCTCCGCTGAGCCGAGCGTTAGCGCGTCCGAAGGACCAAGCATCATGGGTTATCGCGTCGCCATCGTCGGAGCCACGGGCAATGTGGGCCGCGAAATGCTGAACATCCTGGAGGAAGTCGAATTCCCCGTGGATGAGATTCACGCCATCGCCTCGCGCAAGTCCAAGGGCGTGGAGGTCTCCTTCGGCGACAAGACCATCAAATGCCAGGACATCGAACAGTTCGACTTTTCGTCGGTCGACATCGTCCTGATGTCCGCCGGCGGCGCGGTGTCCAAGGAATGGTCGGAGAAGATCGGCAAGGCCGGTCCCATCGTGATCGACAACTCCTCGGCCTTCCGCAAGGACGCCGACGTGCCGCTGATCGTGCCCGAGGTGAACCCGGACGCCATCAAGGACGCGACCAAGAAGAACATCATCGCCAACCCCAACTGCTCGACCATCCAGCTGGTCACGGCGCTGAAGCCCCTGCATGACGCGGCCAAGATCAAGCGGGTGGTGGTCTCGACCTATCAGTCGGTGTCCGGCGCCGGCAAGGAAGGCATGGACGAGCTGTGGAACCAGACCAAGGCCATCTACGGCCTGGGTGACGCGCGTCCCAAGAAGTTCCCCAAACAGATCGCCTTCAACGTCATCCCCTACATCGGCTCGTTCCTCGAAGACGGCGCGACCGACGAAGAGCAGAAGATGTCGGACGAGACGCACAAGATGCTGGACCCAAACATCCAGGTCACCGTCACCTGCGTGCGCGTGCCGGTCTTCGTGGGTCACTCAGAGGCCGTGAACGTCGAGTTCGACCGTCCGATCGCGCCTGACGAAGCCCGCGCCATCCTGCGCGAGGCGCCGGGGGTGCTGGTGATCGATAAGCAGGAGCACGACGGCTATATCACCCCGGTCGACGCCGCGGGCGAGCACGCCGTCTATGTGTCGCGCATCCGCAAGGACCCGACGGTCGAGAACGGCCTGAACCTGTGGGTGGTGTCCGACAACCTGCGCAAGGGCGCCGCCCTGAACGCCATCCAGATCGCCCAGCTTCTGGACGAGACGGGCGTCATCAAGTCCTCGTCCGGCTATCGCTCCATCACCATCTGATCCCGGCCTTCGTCATCCTCCCGCAGCGCCAGCGCGGCGCGGAGGATGACGAGCCTGTTGCCCGCTCTCCGTCCCGCCCCGGACGAACCGAAAGCCCGCCGCCATGAGCGCAACCGCCACAGCCACGCCTACAGACGGTCGCGCCGTCGGCACCGCCATCGCCTGCTACACCCTGTGGGGCCTGCTGCCGCTGCTGTTCATGGCCATGGCGGCGCATGGGTTCACGGCGCCTGAGATCCTGGCGCACCGCGCCGTCTGGTCCGTGTTCATCGCCGCCATCGTTCTGTTGCTGGCGGGCCAGTCGGCGGAGGCGCGCCAGGCCCTGTCCAACCCGCGCATCTTCGGCTGGCTGATCGTGTCGGCCCTGCTGATCGGCACCAACTGGAGCCTTTACGTCGTCGCCACCACCCATCACGCGACGCTGGAAGCCAGCCTGGGCTATTACATCAATCCCCTGCTCAACATGGCGGCGGGGGCGGTGCTGTTCCGCGAGAAGATCGACCGGCTCAGCGGCCTGGCCATTGGCCTGGCGGCTGTGGGCGTGGTGATCCAGACCATCGCCCTGGGCCATGTGCCGATCATCGGCCTGACCCTGGCCCTGACCTTCTGCGCCTATGCGGTGATCAGGAAGCGGGTTCAGGCCTCGGCCCAGACGGGCCTGTTCGTCGAATGTCTCGTGCTTCTGCCCATCGGCGCGACCTTCCTGGGCTGGCTGGTCACCCACGGTCAGGCGGTCGGCTTCTCGTCGCCGACAGGTCTGGCCTGGGCCTTGTTCAGCGGTCCTGCGACCGTTGTTCCTCTGGCCCTGTTCGCCTGGTCGGCGCGTCGCCTGCCGCTGTCGACGGTGGGCTTCATCCAGTTTCTGGCGCCGACGCTTCAGTTCGCCTGCGGCGTCTGGGCGGGCGAGAAGCTGACCCTGCTGCGGATCATCTCCTTCGCCTTCATCTGGGCCGGGGCGGGCGTCTTCGCCGCGGCCGCCTTCCGCCGCAGCCGCGCCGCCCGCGAGGCCATCCGCGCCGTCGAGACGGTCTAGGGGGCCGCGTAAACCGCCTCCAGCAGGCGCCGGGGGCGGGGATCGCCGATCAGGTGCGGCGACTGGCGCGTCATCACATAGGCCGCTGACAAGCGCTGTGACGGGTCCGCCATGGCCATCGACCCGCCCCAGCCGTAATGGCCCCAGGCTTCATTCGGGCCGAAGACGTTCAGGCCGTCGTTGCGCATCAATCCCGCCGCCCAGCTGATGACATAGGGCAACACCTTGTCCTGACCGTGGATGCGCTCGCGGGTCAGTTGCTCCAGCGTCTGGCCCGACAGCACCGTGCGCGCGCCCAGACGCCCTTCATTGGCGACCACGCCCAGCAGCGTGGCCAGACCCAGGGCCGTGCCGTGCAGATTGGCCGACGGGATTTCCATCTTGCGCCATTCCGCCGAACCACGCCCGCCCGGCGCCGAGCCGCGATCCAGGAAGGCCGCCTGTTTGATCGGGTCGATGGTCCCCAGACTGGGCGCCGCCGTAGGCTTTCTCATCTGCGCCACGCGCCCGTGTTCGCTGTCGGGCAGGCCGATCCACAGATCCAGATCGGGGAAATCCTCACGCAGGGTCTGGCCCATGGTTCGGCCCGTCGCACGGCGGAACACCTCATTGGCCAGATAGCCGACCGTGATCGGGTGATAGCCGGACGCCGTTCCCGGCGCCCACATCGGCGCCTGCGCCGCCAGCCGCTCCAGCACGGCGGGGATATCGAACCAGATGGCCGGATCAACCGCCTCGGAAAAGCCCGGCAGGCCCGACTGGTGGCTCAGAAGCTGGGCTACCGTCACCTCCTGTTTTCCCGCCGCCCCGAACTCGGGCCACAACGAGGCGACCGTCTGATCATAGTCGACCTGACCCGCCTCGACCGCCGTCGCCATCAACAGGGCCATCACCGCCTTGCCGGTCGAGAAGACCGAGGTCAGGGTCGTGTCCGTGAACGGCGTCGTCTTCGCCGTATCCGCATGGCCGGCCCACAGGTCCACGACCGCCTCCCCCTCGATCAGCACGCTGAAGCGCGCCGCCTGCTCGTTCAGCCCCTCAGGCGCATCGGTGAAGTTGGCGGCGAAGGCCTCGCGCACCGCATCAAAGCGCGGATCGTTCTGGCCGTGGATTTCGATGGCGTCGGTCATGCCCCGGTCCTAACCCGGCAAGCGCGCACGAAAAAGGCCCTGCGCCGGAGCACAGGGCCTCAAATCGTTTCGATCCTTAAATCAGGATCAGGCCGCGACGACCTCGGTCGCCTGTTCGGCCAGGATGGTCAGGCCTTCGCCGTTGACGTCGGCGAAGCCGCCCTTGACGTCGTACTGGGTCTTGGCGCCGCCGTTATAGACAGTGACCAGACCTTCGCGCAGCGCGGTCATGAAGGGGGCGTGGTCCGGCAGAACGCCGAAGTCGCCCTCGACGCCCGGTGCATCGACCTGGTCCACGAGGCCCGAGAAGACCTCGCGTTCCGGCGAGACGAGAGAGAAGTTCAGCTTGCCGGCCATGATCAGGCTTCCGAAGCCATCTTCTCGGCCTTGGCGACGGCCTCTTCGATGGCGCCGACCATGTAGAAGGCGGCTTCCGGCAGGTGGTCGTACTCGCCAGCCACGATGCCCTTGAACGAGCGGATCGTGTCGGCCAGCTCGACGAACTTGCCGGGCGAGTTGGTGAACTGTTCAGCCACGAAGAAGGGCTGCGACAGGAAGCGCTGGATCTTGCGGGCGCGCGAAACGACCAGCTTGTCCTCTTCCGACAGCTCATCCATGCCCAGGATGGCGATGATGTCCTTCAGGCCCTTGTACTGCTGCAGCACTTCCTGGACCGAACGGGCGACCTGGTAGTGCTCCTCGCCGATGACCAGCGGGTCCATGATCCGCGAGGTCGAGTCCAGCGGGTCAACGGCCGGGAAGATGGCCTGGGCGGCGATGTCACGCGACAGCATGGTCGTTGCGTCCAGGTGGGCGAACGAGGCGGCAGGCGCGGGGTCGGTGGGGTCATCGGCCGGGACGTAGATGGCCTGGACCGAGGTGATCGAGCCCTTCTTGGTCGAGGTGATGCGCTCTTGCAGGTTGCCCATCTCGGTGGCCAGCGTCGGCTGATAGCCCACGGCGGACGGGATGCGGCCCAGCAGAGCCGACACTTCCGAACCGGCTTGGGTGAAGCGGAAGATGTTGTCGACGAACAGCAGAACGTCCTTGCCTTCTTCGTCGCGGAAATACTCGGCCTGGGCCAGGCCGGTCAGGGCGACGCGGGCGCGGGCGCCGGGAGGCTCGTTCATCTGGCCGTAAACCAGGGCGCACTTGGAGCCTTCGGTCGAGCCGTTGTTCTTGGTCGGGTCCACGTTCACGTTGGACTCGATCATCTCGTGATACAGGTCGTTGCCTTCGCGGGTGCGCTCACCCACGCCAGCCAGAACCGAGTAACCCCCGTAAGCCTTGGCGATGTTGTTGATCAGTTCCTGCATGGTGACGGTCTTGCCGACGCCGGCGCCGCCGAACAGGCCGATCTTGCCGCCCTTGGTGTAGGGGCAGATCAGGTCGATCACCTTGATGCCCGTGACCAGGATTTCAGACGAGGTCGTCTGTTCCTCGAAGGTCGGCGCCTCGCGGTGGATCGGGCGGTATTCCGTGGTCTGGATCGGACCGGCTTCGTCGATCGGCTGGCCGACGACGTTCATGATGCGGCCCAGCACGCCCGGACCGACCGGGGTCTGGATCGAGGTGCCGGTGTCCGTCACGGCCTGGCCGCGCGTCAGACCTTCGGTCGTGTCCATCGAGATGGTGCGGACCATGTTCTCGCCGAGGTGCTGGGCGACTTCCAGCACCAGGGTGAAGGGCTCGCCCGTCTTCTGGTCGACGTTCTGGGTGTGCAGGGCGTTCAGGATCGCCGGCAGGGCGCCGGTGAACTCAACGTCGACGACAGCGCCGATGACCTGGGCGATGCGGCCGGTTGCGGCGGCGCCGGTCGCAGCCGAGGCGGCGGGCGCCTTCTTGGCGGCGGGTTTCTTGGCTGCGGGTTTCTTGGCGGCGGGAGGGGCGACGGTGTCGGTCATGGCTGGGGTCCGTATCGGAATGTCTGTGCGGTCGGGATCAGAGGGCTTCGGCGCCGGCGATGATCTCGATCAGTTCGGTGGTGATCTGGGCTTGGCGCTTGCGGTTGTATTGCAGCGTCAAGGCATTGATGAGGTCGCCCGCGTTACGCGTGGCGTTATCCATCGCCGCCATCTGCGAACCGAAGAAGCCCGCCTGGTTCTCGTACAGAGCGGCCAGGATCTGGGTCGTCAGGTTGCGCGGAAGCAGGGTTTCGAGGATTTCCTCTTCCGACGGCTCATACTCATAGACCGCGCCGTTCAGATCGATCGGCTGCGCATCGCCCTCGACCACGGCCGGGATCAGTTGCTTGCCGGTCGGGACCTGTTGGATCACCGACTTGAACTGGCTGTAGAACAGGGTGACCACGTCGGCCTGACCGTCCTCGAACGCCGTGGCGATCATTTCCGCGACCGGCTGGGCCGAAGGCAGACCGATGGTCTTGTTCGCCGACAGTTCGAAGGTGTGGATCACCTTGTCGCCGTACAGACGCGACAGCTGGTCGCGCGACTTGCGGCCCACAGCGATGATCTTCACGTCCTTGCCGGACGCGATCAGGCTGTTGATCCGTTCACGCGCGGCGCGGATGACGTTGGTCGAGAAACCGCCCGCCAGACCCTTGTCCGCCGTAGCCACCACGATCAGGTGGCGCTGGTCGTCGCCCGTGCCGGCCAGCAGCCTGGGCGCATCGGCGCCCGAGACGCCGGCGGCCAGGTTGGCGATGACCGAGGCCATCTTCTGCGCATAGGGACGGGCGCTTTCGGCCTGATCCTGGGCGCGCTTCAGCTTGGCCGCGGCGACCATCTGCATGGCTTTCGTGATCTTCTGCGTGGCTTTCACGCTTCCGATCCGATTGCGCATTTCCTTGAGGCTGGCCATCCGGCTTTACTCTCTCAGCTTTCCGGAGGGGCTCAGGCGAAGGTCTTGACGAAGGCGGCCAGGATGTCCTTCAGCTCGGCTTCGAGGTCCGAGGTCAGGTCCTTCTTGGTGCGGATGCCTTCGAGCAGCGAGGCGTGGTTCGCATGGATGCGCGCCAGCAGCTCCTTCTCGAAGCGACCCACGTCGCCGACAGCGATGCCGTCGATGTAACCGCGCGTACCGGCGTAAACCGACACAACCTGCTCTTCCATCGCCAGCGGCGAGTATTGCGGCTGCTTCAGCAGCTCGGTCAGACGGGCGCCGCGCGCCAGCAGCTTCTGGGTCGAAGCGTCCAGGTCCGAGCCGAACTTGGCGAAGGCGGCCATTTCACGATACTGGGCCAGCTCGCCCTTGATGGTGCCGGCGACCTTCTTCATCGCCTTGGTCTGAGCCGACGAACCCACGCGCGACACCGAGATGCCGACGTTCACGGCCGGGCGGATGCCCTGATAGAACAGGTCCGATTCCAGGAAAATCTGGCCGTCGGTGATCGAGATCACGTTGGTCGGGATGTAGGCCGAAACGTCGTTCGCCTGGGTTTCGATGATCGGCAGGGCGGTCAGCGAGCCCGAGCCGTAGTCTTCGTTCAGCTTGGCCGAACGCTCCAGCAGGCGGCTGTGCAGGTAGAAGACGTCGCCCGGGTAGGCTTCACGGCCGGGCGGACGGCGCAGCAGCAGGGACATCTGGCGATAGGCCACAGCCTGCTTGGAAAGGTCATCATAGATGATCAGGCCGTGCATGCCGTTGTCGCGGAAATACTCGCCCATGGCGGTGCCGGCGAACGGCGCCAGGAACTGCAGCGGGGCCGGTTCCGAAGCCGTGGCGGCGACGACGATCGTATATTCCAGGGCGCCGGACTCTTCGAGGGTCTTGACGATCTGGGCGACGGTCGAACGCTTCTGACCGATGGCGACGTAGATGCAGTACAGCTTGGCCTGCTCGTCGTCGGTCTTGTTGACGGCCTTCTGGTTCAAGATGGTGTCGACGGCGACAGCCGTCTTGCCGACCTGACGGTCGCCGATGATCAGTTCGCGCTGGCCGCGGCCGACCGGGATCAGGGTGTCGATGGCCTTCATGCCCGTCTGCATCGGCTCGTGAACCGACTTGCGCGGGATGATGCCGGGCGCCTTGACGTCCACGCGGCGGCGCTCGGTGAACTCGATCGGGCCCTTGCCGTCGATCGGCTCGCCCAGCGGGTTGACCACGCGGCCCAGCAGACCCTTGCCGACCGGCACGTCCACGATTTCGCCCAGGCGGCGCACGTCGTCGCCTTCAGCGATCGCGGCGTCGGCGCCGAAGATCACGGCGCCGACGTTGTCGCGCTCCAGGTTCAGGGCCATGCCCTTCACGCCGGCCTTGGGGAACTCGACCATTTCACCAGCCTGGACATTGTCCAGACCGTGGATGCGGGCGATGCCGTCACCGACCGACAGCACGCTGCCGACGTCGGAAACGTCGGCTTCGACGCCGAAGTTGGCGATCTGCGACTTGAGGATGGCCGAGATTTCAGCGGCGCGGATGTCCATGACGGGCTCTCTGTTCTTCAGTCTTTGCGGTTGCGCCGTTCAGGCGCGCTACATTCTTGTGGATCGGGGCAGGCCTTAAGCCCGCTTGAGGGCGAACTTCATCTGGTCGAGCTTGGTCTTCAGCGAGGCGTCGAACAGCTTCGAACCGACCTTGACCTTCAGGCCGCCCAGGATCGACGGATCGACGCGGGCGGTCAGTTCCGGCGCCTTGCCTAGGGCCTTGGACAGGGCGGCGGTGATGGCGGCGACCTGCTTGGCGTCCAGCGCCTGGGCGGACACGACCTCAGCGGCGACGATGCCGGCGTGTTTGGCGTAGCGGGTCTCGAAACCGGCGATCACGCCCGGCAGGTCCTTGGCGCGATGGTTCTGCGCCAGCAGGCCCAGGAAGTTGGACGTGGTCTTTTCGAACTTGGCCTTGGCGGCGATGGCGACCAACCCCTTGGCCTGATCCTCGGCCGAGACCACCGGCGAGGTGGCCAGGCGGCGCAGGTCTGCGCTGTCGATCCAGGCCGCCTTCAGCGACTGCAGGTCGGCGCGGACGGCGTCCAGACGGCCAGTTTCCAACGCCAGATCAAACAGCGCCTGTGCGTATCGATCGCCGACTTCCGTCGTTCTGAAATCATCAGCCACTGATTAGGGTCCGAGGTCGTTGTGTCAGGGTCGCGACCGATTGTGAGGATCACACCGGTCAGAAGCTTGAAATGCTTAGGAAAAGCACGACAGAGGCCGTATCCGTGAATACGCCCCCTTCAAGCCGGGCGCCTGATAGCACGGGGTTTTGCTGCTCGCAACATTGTGTGATGGCCCACCAAGGTCGAGGCCTGCGCGATAACGCCGCGCGTCATGGCTGTGCGCCTGCATCGGCCGCCTGGGTGCGACCATAACGCCGCACCCGCCCGCTTGATCGGAACCATGCGCGGCCCTAGCGATTTCGGTTCACGTTTTTCCCTAGGACCCCCAACCTCAATGCTCGACAGCATCATCCCCCTGTTCTCCGACCCGGCCGCCTGGGCCGCGTTGGTGACCCTCATTGTGATGGAGGTGGTGCTGGGGATCGACAACCTCATCTTCATCTCGATCCTTTCGAACAAACTGCCCGAACATCAACGCTCCAAGGTGCGGCGCATCGGCATCGGCCTGGCGCTGATCATGCGTCTGGCGCTGCTGTCCATCATCGCCTGGCTGGTGGGTCTGGTTCAGCCGGTCTTCACCGTCATGGGCAATTCCTTCTCGTGGAAGGACCTGATCCTGATCGCGGGCGGCCTGTTCCTGGTCTGGAAGGCCACCAAGGAGATCCACCACACCGTCGATCCGACGCCCTCGCCCGCTGTCCTGGACAAGAAGGACGTGATGATCACCAACGCCGGCGCGGCCATCTTCCAGATCATCATTCTGGACATCGTCTTCTCGATCGACTCGATCCTGACGGCCGTGGGCATGACCGAGCACCTGCCGATCATGGTGGTGGCGGTCCTGGTCGCCGTGACCGTGATGCTGCTGGCCGCCGATCCTCTGGCCAACTTCATCAACAAGAACCCGACCGTGGTCATGCTGGCCCTGGGCTTCCTTCTGATGATCGGCATGGTTCTGATCGCGGACGGCTTTGGTTTCCACGTGCCGAAGGGCTACATCTACGCCGCCATGGCCTTCTCGGCCGGTGTCGAGGCGCTGAACATGCTGAGCCGCCGCTCCTCCTCCAAGAAGGAGCTGGCCGAGCGTGCCCGCGCCGAGGCTGATCAGGCCGAAGCCCGCGCCCTCAAGGCCGAGGCGGAAGCTGCAGAAAAGGTCTGACGCCCATGCCCCGTCCATCGTCGCTTCTGGCCGCGCTTTGCCTCGGCCTCATGCTGGCGACGGGCGCGGGCCTGAGGACGCAAGCTGAAGTCCCGGTTCAGGGCTTCGAGGTGGTCAAGGCCTATCCCCATGATGACGAGGCCTTCACCGAGGGCCTCTTCTTCCATGACGGCGACCTGTACGAGAGCACCGGCCTGTATCCGTCCTTCATCCGGCAGATTCGGCTGGAGACGGGCGAGGTGCTGCGCCAGCGCAACCTGCCGACCATCTATTTCGGCGAAGGGTCCACGGCGCTGAACGGCAGGCTCTACAGCCTGACCTGGCGCAACCAGATCGGCTTCATCTGGAAGCTGGACGACTTCGCGCCTCTTGGCGGCTTTTCCTATACGGGCGAAGGCTGGGGCATGACCAATGACGGCGCCCGCCTGATCATGAGCGACGGCACCGACCAGATCCGCTTCCTCGACCCCGCGACCCTGGCCGAGACCGGGCGCATCCGCGTCACCGCCGACGGCCAGCCGCTGGATCAGATCAACGAACTGGAATGGGTCGACGGCGAACTGCTGGCCAACATCTGGCAGGACAGCCGGATCGCCCGCATCGATCCGGCGACGGGCCATGTGAAGGCCTTTATCGACCTCAGCAGCCTTGTTCCCAGTGGCCCGGACATTGACCCCAACGACGATGTGCTAAACGGCATCGCCTGGGATGCGGCGGGCAAGCGGCTGTTCGTCACCGGCAAACGCTGGCCGCAACTGTTCGAGATCAGACTGAATCCGCTGGGCTAGGTTCAGCCGCCTTTCGCAGCCCCTCCTCTCGTCATTCCGGGGCTGAGCGTAGCGAAGAACCCGGAACCCAGGGGTGCGACTGTGGTATTGGACGTATTCAGCCCCGGATGTACGTCTCCTGGGTTCCGGGCTCGACCTTCGGTCGCCCCGGAATGACGACACTGACTGACCGCTTATCCTAAAACGAAGCGGCCGCCTCAGCAGAAGCCGTCACCCGGCTGGCGGCATGAACCACGGCGGAGATGCGAAGCGCGGTCTGGACGACGGCAGGCTCTACGCCGTGCTTTTTCAACTCGCCCTCATGCGCGTCCAGGCAGGCGCTGCAGCCGTTGATCGCCGACACCGCCAGCGCCCACAGCTCGAAGTCCAGCCGGTCCACACCGACCGGCGCCGCCAGGTTCATCCGCAGCCGCGTCGGCAGGGCCTCATATACGTGGTTCTGCATCAGGTGCAGCGCCCGATAATAGATGTTGGTCATGCCCATCCGCGCCGCCGCAGACCGCGCAGCATCGGCAACCTCTGGCGACAACCGCACCTGCGCCTCGGCTTCAAAGGTCCGCACCACCGAGGCGACGCCGATTCCGTGCGCGCAGGCCAGGAAACAGCCCCACTTCTGCTGGTCCGTCAGGGTCGCATCCTCGGCCAGAACCTGAAGATTGCGCGCGACCTCCCGTCCATAGTCCGGGATGGCGTCGATCAGGGCGGCCAGAGGGGGCAGGGCGATCTGGGTCATGGGCGGCGTCTCCTGCGGCCTTTCTAGCAGAAAGGCCGGGCGCCTTTCGACGCCCGGCCCAAGTCAGCTTCAGGTCTCCCAACCTTTTTCGCCGCAGACTATTCGGCGATCTCCAACCCGCGTGCGGCGCGCAGATGCATCGGCAGGGTGGTCGGATCTTCCGCGGGCTTGGCCTTGTCCGCCTCGACCGCCGCGCGGACGCCTGCGGCATAGTCGGGATGCACCTTCTCCAGATGGGCGAACTGGCGCTCCAGAATGAAGTCCGGCACCCCCTGCATGGCCGCCGCCATGTTGGAGAACAGCCGCTGGCGTTCACCCGCATCGAACAGCTCAAACAGGGCGCGCGGCTGGCTGTAGTCGTCATTGCCGTCGCGATGGTCCCAGCGGTCAGCATCCCCGGTGATCTTCAGCGGCGGCTCGCGGTACTCCGGCGCCTGGACCGGCCCGCCGAAGCTGTTCGGCTCGTAATAGGCGTCCGGGTTCGGGTTGTTGGCGAAGAACCGCATCGCCCCGTCCTTGTGATAGTGATGCACCGGGCATCTGGGCGCATTCACGGGCAGGGCCTCATAGTGGGTGCCCAGCCGATAGCGGTGGGCGTCGGCATAGGAGAACACCCGCGCCTGCAGCATCTTGTCCGGCGAATGACCGATGCCGGGCACGATGTTGGACGGGCTGAAAGCGGCCTGTTCGATCTCGGCGAAATAGTTGTCGGCGTTGCGGTTCAGCTCCAGCACCCCGATCTCGATGGGCGGGAACTCGCCATGCGGCCAGACCTTGGTCAGGTCGAACGGGTTGTAGGATGTCCGCTCCGCCTCGGCCTCGCTCATGATCTGGACCTGCACCGTCCATTGCGGGAAGGCGCCGCTCTCGATGGCGCCGAACAGCGCCTCCTGATAGCCCTCTCGCGACTGGCCGATCACCTGTTCGCCCTCGGCGTTGGTGTAGTGTTTGTGGCCCTGGCGGGTCTTGAAGTGGAACTTGACCCAGTGGCGCTCGCCCGCCGCATTGATCAGGCTGTAGGTGTGCGAGCCATAGCCGTTCATATGCATCGGCGTGACCGGCAGACCCCGATCCGAGAACAGGGTCGTCACCTGATGCAGGCTCTCCGGCGACTGGGACCAGAAGTCCCACATGGCTGTGGGGCTGCGCAGATTGGTCCGGGGGTGGCGCTTCTGCGTATGGATGAAGTCAGGGAACTTCAGCGGATCGCGCACGAAGAAGACCGGCGTATTGTTGCCCACCAGATCCCAGTTGCCTTCCTCGGTGTAGAATTTCAGCGAGAAGCCGCGCACGTCGCGTTCATGGTCCGCCGCGCCCATCTCTCCCGCCACGGTCGAGAACCGGGCCAGCATCGGCGTCTCGGCGCCCGGCTGCAGCACCTTGGCGCGGGTGTATTTCGAGATGTCGCCCGTGATCCGCAGCGTCCCGTGCGCGCCCCAGCCCTTGGCATGGACAACCCGTTCGGGAATGCGTTCGCGGTTCTGGTGCGCCAGCTTCTCCAACAGTTGCCAGTCCTGCATCAGCACCGGGCCGCGCGGCCCCGCCGTCAGGCTGTTCTGGTTGTCGGCGACCGGCGCGCCTGCGCTGGTGGTCAGGGTCGGGGGCGTTTTGGTGTCGGACATGGCGAAGACCTCTTTGAAGACGAGGCCATTCAGCACCGCTTGGTGCGATAAGGCCAATCGATTATCTTTGCCACCTTCATAGATTTCACCTATCCATCAGCCATGCTCCCCACCCTGCGACAGCTCCAGTATCTCAAGCTTCTGGCCGAGCACGGCAGCTTCTCGCGCGCCGCCGAGGCCGCCCATGTCAGCCAGCCCGCCCTCAGCGCCGGGGTGCAGGAGCTTGAGCGGATCCTGGGCACCCCCGTGGTCGAACGCACGCGCGGCGCCGTCCTGCTGACCGCCGTGGGCGCAGAGGCCGTTCGCCGCGCCGAAGACGTCCTGGCCCGCACCGAAGATCTGGTCGAGGCCGCCAAGAACGCGGGCCGCCCCCTGTCGGGACGCTTCCGGCTGGGCGTCATCCCGACCGTGGCTCCCTTCCTGCTGCCGCGCAAACTGCCGTCGGTGAAGGCCGCCTATCCGAACCTGAAGCTGTTCATCCGCGAGGATCTGACGCCGCGCCTGATCGCCGCGCTCAAGGCCGGACAGATCGACGCCGCCGTCATCGCCCTGCCCTATGATGCGCCGGGCATCGAACACGCGCGCATCGGCGACGACGAGATCATGGCCGCCGCTCCGCACGACCACCCGCTGGCCGCGCCCGGGCCGATCCGCCCCGGCTCGCTGCGCGCCGAAGACCTGATCCTGCTGGAAGACGGCCACTGCCTGCGCGACCACGCCCTGGCGGCGCTGGATATCGAGGCCCCGCGCGGCGACGACGTCTTCGCCGCCACCAGCCTGCATACGCTGGTGCAGATGGTCGGCTCGGGCCTGGGCGTCTCCTTCCTGCCCAAGATGGCGGTTCAGGCGGGCCTGGCCGACAATCCGTCCGTCGCCATCCGCGCCTTCGAGAACCAGGCCGACGGCGCCCCGCCCCACCGCGAAATCGTCGTCGCCTGGCGCGCCGGCTCCAGCCGCGCCGCCGAAGCCCGCCTGCTGGCCGAAGCCCTGAAGTTGGAGTGACCTTTGCTTAGTCCTGTCGCAAAGCAGTCGGGGACGTCGAACCTTCCGACCACAGGACATTCAGCCCACTGATCCCCCCTCGCTCGTCCCGATTGAAACGCACCCGTTGGGTCGGTTCGCCCACGACCGTGAACAGGTCCGCCGATAGCCCACGCAGGGTCCACGGCGGCCGTTGACCTTGGCGATACTGCAGCAGGCCCTTCTCTAGAAACACCTGCACCTCGCCGTATTGACCGACATAGGGTTGAAGCGACGTCGCATACTCCGCCGTCTCTAACGTCTCGATAATCCAGCGATCTTCAGCGGCAATCGCGCGCGGAGCACCCCGCTCCAGCACCTTGCGCAAGGCCAAGGCCCAGGCATGGTCTTTGGCGCCTTCCACAGGCCCCACGACATCCGGCTGCACGCCTGTTCGCTCCCAGTTGGTCCGGGTCACCGGGCTGAGCGTCACGGCGAAGGGCAGGAAGACCGAAAAACCGGACGGCGTAGCAACCGGACGCGCCATACTGGCCGCACCCATGCTCGGTTGACCGACGATGGTCGCCCGCCCAGCGGATTGCAGCATATAGGGGAAGGCTTCGGCAGCCGAGGCGGAGCGTGCGCTGATCAGTATGATCAAGGGCGTATCGAGGCGGGGCCGCGAATAAGACCGGACCGGCCGAAGACTTGTTTCGGCACCGCTTTCGTCTCGCTCGTACATATAGGCGTTGCTGTCGGGAGGCAGGAAGGCGCTGGCCAGATACATGGCCATTTCGGGTGATCCCCCGCCATTGTCGCGTAAATCAACGATCACGGCATCGGTATGCGCCAGGGTCTGGAGCGCCGCATCGGCCGCCAGCTTTTCAGGACTGTCCGGCGTCTCGAAATCGATATCGGGAAAGAACCTGAGGTCGATATAGCCGATGTTGCCTGGAAGAATTTCCGTCGTGCGAAACCCGTAATTGATACGCCGAACCTGATCTTCATAATCGATATTCAGGCCGGGCTCTTCCGGACCAGCCGACAGCACCTGCGGCCCGGCAACACCAAAATGTCCGTCCACTGGCTTTAGCCTGCGAGTCAATGCGCCCGCTAACTGCTCGCCGTCTGGATATCGGTCGTAAGCGCCCGCCTGCACTTCCGCCCGCAAGGAGGCCGCCAGGCTCCGGGCCTCCGCAGCGTCGAAATAGTTAACCTCAATCGTAAGTGCGACCTCTTCCACAATGCGTCGAGGGTCAGTCGCCTCAGTTGCAGATGCGATGCCGCCAAACAACAGCGGCAAGGTGAATGCTGCGCCCCATAGCTGCCTCATATTTCCCCCGAACCGCGTGAAGCGTCGGGTCATCAAGGTTTGGATGACCGCCCGCGCAGGCGAACAGTGCTCGATAAGAGGAGAAATGACCACCGCCGTCACCTCTGAGGGGCTCCACCTACGACGGAGGTCGAGGCTGCATCAGCCCTGCTTCTATTGCGACCCCATTCCTTATGTGGGAAAGGCCCCGCGCGGTTTGGCGGGCCAGCGGGCGCGCCTGATCGCGGACCGGATCAAGGAAGGCCGCACATGCTGGAATCATATCGCACTCACGTCGCCGAACGCGCGGCCCTCGGCATTCCGCCGCTTCCGCTCTCGGCGCAGCAGACCGCCGATCTGATCGAGCTGATCAAGGCCCCGCCCGCCGGAGAATCCGAGCAGGAGCTGCTGAACCTGCTGGCCCATCGCGTGCCGCCCGGCGTGGACGACGCGGCCAAGGTCAAGGCCTCCTTCCTGTCCGCCGTGGCGCATGGCGACTTCGCCGTGCCGTCGCTGTCGCGCGAACGCGCCACCGAACTGCTGGGCACCATGGTCGGCGGCTATAACGTCAAACCGCTGATCGACCTGCTGAACGACGCCGCCGTCGGTCAGACCGCCGCCGAGGGTCTGAAGAAGACCCTTTTGATGTTCGACTTCTTCCACGACGTCTCCGAACTGGCCAAGAGCGGCAAGCAGCCCGGCGCCGCCAACGCCCAGTCCGTGCTGGAATCCTGGGCCGAGGCCGAGTGGTTCACCAGCCGCGAAAAGGTCGCCGACAAGATCACCGTCACGGTGTTCAAGGTGACGGGCGAAACCAACACCGACGACCTGTCGCCCGCGCCCGACGCCTGGTCGCGCCCCGACATTCCGCTGCACTATCTGGCCATGCTGAAGAACGCCCGCCCCGGCATCACGCCCGAGCAGGACGGCGTGCGCGGGCCGATGCAGTTCATCGAAGACCTGAAGGCCAAGGGCCATCTGGTCGCCTATGTCGGCGACGTGGTCGGCACCGGCTCGTCGCGCAAGTCGGCGACCAACAGCGTGATCTGGGCCACCGGCCAGGACATCCCGTATGTTCCGAACAAGCGTTTCGGCGGCGTGACCCTGGGCGGCAAGATCGCCCCGATCTTCTTCAACACCCAGGAAGATTCCGGCGCCCTGCCGATCGAGGTGGACGTCACCCAGCTGAACATGGGCGATGTGATCGACATCTATCCGTATGAGGGCAAGATCGAGCGCGACGGCGCCGTGGTCGAGACCTTCGCCCTGAAGAACCAGGTCCTGCTGGACGAAGTTCAAGCCGGAGGCCGCATCAACCTGATCATCGGCCGGTCGCTGACGGCGCGTGCGCGTGAGACCCTGGGCCTGGCCGCCTCGACCGTCTTCCGCCTGCCAGTCGAGCCTGAGGACACCGGCAAGGGCTACACCCTGGCCCAGAAGATGGTCGGCCGCGCCTGCGGTCTGCCGGAAGGCAAGGGCATCCGTCCCGGCACCTATTGCGAGCCGCGCATGACCACCGTGGGGTCGCAGGACACCACCGGCCCGATGACGCGCGACGAGCTGAAGGACCTGGCCTGCCTGGGCTTCTCGGCCGACATGGTGATGCAGTCCTTCTGCCACACCGCCGCCTATCCCAAGCCGGTCGACGTCAAGACGCACCGAGAACTGCCCGAGTTCATCTCCAACCGCGGCGGCGTGGCCCTGCGTCCGGGCGACGGCGTGATCCACTCGTGGCTGAACCGCCTGCTGCTGCCCGACACCGTCGGCACGGGCGGCGACAGCCACACCCGCTTCCCCATCGGCATCTCCTTCCCCGCCGGTTCGGGTCTGGTGGCGTTCGGCGCGGCCACCGGCGTCATGCCGCTGGACATGCCGGAATCCATCCTGGTCCGCTTCAAGGGCGAGCTTCAGCCGGGCATCACTCTGCGCGATCTGGTCCACGCCATCCCCTATTACGCCATCAAGCAGGGCCTGCTGACGGTGGCCAAGGCGGGCAAGATCAACGCCTTCTCGGGCCGCGTGCTTGAGATCGAGGGTCTGCCGGACCTGAAGGTGGAGCAGGCGTTCGAACTGACCGACGCCTCGGCCGAGCGTTCGGCGGCGGGTTGCACCGTCAAGCTGAACAAGGAGCCGATCATCGAGTACATGACCTCCAACATCGTGCTGATGAAGAACATGATCGCCGATGGCTACGCCGACGCCCGCACGCTTCAGCGCCGCATCGACGCCATGGAGGCCTGGCTGGCCGCCCCGACCCTGCTGGAGGCCGACGCCGACGCCGAATACGCCCATGTCATCGAGATCGACCTGGCGGACGTGACCGAGCCGGTCCTGTGCGCCCCGAACGACCCCGACGACGCGCGCCTGCTGTCGTCGGTGCAGGAGACCCCGATCGACGAGGTCTTCATCGGTTCGTGCATGACCAACATCGGCCACTTCCGCGCGGCCTCGCTGCTGCTGAAGGGCAAGAAGGACATCCCGACCCGTCTGTGGGTCGCCCCGCCGACCAAGATGGACGCCGCCGAACTGACCAAGGAGGGCCACTATTCGACCCTGGGCGGCGCAGGCGCGCGCATGGAGATGCCGGGCTGTTCGCTGTGCATGGGCAACCAGGCCCAGGTGAAGGAAGGCGCCACCGTCGTCTCGACCTCGACCCGCAACTTCCCCAACCGTCTGGGCAAGGGTTCGAACGTCTATCTGGCCTCGGCCGAACTGGCGGCGGTCGCCTCCAAGCTGGGCCGCATCCCGACCGTGGCGGAATACATGGCCGAGATGGGCGTCATCGACGGCGCCCGCGACGAGGTCTACCGCTACATGAACTTCGACCAGATCCCGGAATATGCGGATCGGTTTGCTGCTGAATAGGCGGAACGACAGTCTGAAATGACGAAGGGCCGACGGAAATATCCGTCGGCCCTTTCTTCTGGAAGGAAGCGGCGGGACACGCCGCGACTTCAGGCCTCGCTGCGGTAGCGGTCGGCCAGTTGGTTGACGCCGAAGCTGGGCAGCATGGCCTGGCGCGCGGTCTGCAGCCTGTCCCACAACCCCGCGTCGTCCAGCGGCGGTATGGTGACCAGTTCGCGCCGGTCAAAGCCGATCAGGGCCGCGTCGACCAGATCATCCACCTCCATCAGCGACGGGATCCTGCTCAGATCCGCGCCGGAGCGATCCCAGATTTCGGTGCGCGTGGCCGCCGGCAGCACCGCCTGGACATAGACGCCCTTGGGACCAAGCTCGTTGGCCAGACCCTGCGACAGATACAGGACGAAGGCCTTGGTGGCCCCATAGACCGACAAACCCAGTTCCGGCGCCAGTCCGACGACAGAGCCGATATTGATGATCGCCCCCTGCCCCGCCTTGATGAAGCGCGGCGCGACCGCGCTGGCCAGGGCGGCGACGGCCGAGGCGTTCAGGCTGACCAGTCGCATGATGTCGCCTGCCTCCTGTCGGGTGAAGCCGCCGCTCAGGCTGGCGCCCGCATTGTTGACCAGAACCCCGATCCGCTCGTCGTCCCGCAGACGCGCCACGACCGCCTCCACATCCTCGACCCGGGTCAGGTCGGCGGCCAGCACCTCGATCTTCACGCCGGTCTCCGCCCGCAGCCGTTCAGCCAGGGTCTCCATCCGCGTCTTGTCGCGGGCGACCAGAACCAGATCATGCCCGCGCCGCGCGAACCGGTCGGCATAGGTCGCCCCGATGCCGCTGGAGGCGCCGGTGATGAGAACGGAAGGAAGGGTGGACATGTCGTCGGCTCCTGTCGCCAGTTTAATCATGACAGGCATCATGATTGTTGCCAAATATGACGCCCATCATGTATCCGTCAATGCCTGAACAGGAGACGAGGCCATGAAGGTCAGCCGCGACCAGATGCAGGCGAACCGCCGACGCATCCTCGATGCAGCCGGGGAGCGGTTTCGCGAAAGGGGGTTCGAGGCCGTCAGCGTCTCCGAGGTGATGAAGGCGGCCGGTCTGACGCACGGCGGCTTCTACGGCCATTTCTCGTCCAAGGACGATCTGATCGCCGAAACCCTGTCACATCTGGCGGACCAAAGCCTGCAGAGGCGCCCGGCCAGTCTGGACGCCTATGTGGACGACTATCTGTCCTCCCAGCATCGCGACAACCTCGGGCGCGGCTGCGCCACAGCGGCCCTGGCGTCCGACGCCCGGCGCCAGTCCGGCGAGGGCCGGACCGTCATGTCCGACGCCGTGGCCTCCCAGATCGCACGCTTCACCGACGCCCTGTCCACGCACGACGGCGCCGAAGACGCCCGCCGCGAAGCCATCGGCACATGGTCCGCCATGGTCGGCGCCCTCATCCTGGCCCGGTCCGTGGAGGACGAGGCCCTGTCCGATGAAATCCTGACCTCAACCAAAGACTGGATCCGACAAGGGCGCAGTCAGGGCTGATCCCCCGACGACGCATCCAGCGAGGCCAGTCCCTCCTCAGCGATCTCGCGGCGGACGCCTTGTGCGTCCTTAAGGACGGCCTCCAGCGCCAGACGATGGGCGCGGGTCAAAGCCTGTTCGCTCGGAACCTCGACATCAGGGCTTACGCCGACGCCTTCCCAGTTCGCGCCGGTCAGGGTGTTGGCGACCTGCTCCATCGGAATGAAGGCGGCGAAACCCTTGGCCAGGGGTCGTAAACCACCCGGCGTGGCCGCGCCATAGGTCGTCTGTCCAATCAGGGTCGCCCGGCGCAGGGCCTGCAGGTCATAGGCGAACTCTTCAGCGCCGGAGCCGGTTCGCTTGTCGATCAGCACAAAGACCGGCCTGTCCGCGAAGTTCGGCGTCCTGGGTTCGGCGTAATAGGTTCGACTGGCCGTGGCGTCGTGCGGGTTCTGGGTTCTGACGGTAGGGGTGCGCTCCCTCACCAGATGGCCAATTGCATTCGCCACCCCGGCCGGATCGCCGCCAGGCGCGCCCCGGACATCGATAATCAGCGCGCTGACATCCGACAGCATGTTCAATCCGGCGGCCAGTTTCTCGGCGCTGGGCGGGCTGTCCAGGAACATTCGAACACGTAGATAGCCCACATTGCCGGCCAACCAGCGGACCTCGGGAATCTCGCCGCCGCGAAGACGCACCTCTTCCTGAAAGGCCGCCACGTCTTCCGTTGTCGGCGGCGCCTCATTGAAGCCTGCCGTGACCTCTGGCCCCACATAGCGGACGCGGAAGTGGCGATCATCGACGACCGGCGCGATCTGGGTGTCGATCAGGGCCAACAATCCGGCGGCGGTGCGCGCCTCGCGAAACGCGCCGCGCCGCTCCATCGCCTCTATCGTCCGTGCTGCCGCGATGCCCCGATCATGAAAGGCGAACCGCTCTCTCAGCACCTGCGCCAGCGACAGAACCACCGCGCGATTATCGGCGGCGCTCATCGTCACGGCGGATGGGTCCGCATTCGACACCGGTTGTGCAGCAGAAACGTCAGGAATGAACGCAAGGGTGATCGCGGCCGCGCAGGCAGCGGAAATTGTTCGGATCATGAGGCTCTCTCTGCGGTCTTCACGCATCAAGGAGGCTTCCGGCAGGGCGAACGGATGCACGTCAGCGGAAAGTTTCCACAAATCACGGTCCCATCACCCACGAAAAAGGCCGGTGGATTGCTCCACCGGCCTTTGCCGTATTCGACTGAAGCCGCGCCTTACTCGGCGGCGATGGGGGCTTCGGCTTCCGGGCCGCCTGCGAGGTTGCGCAGGACGTAGGGCATGACGCCGCCTGCGCGCAGGTAGTCCAGCTCGGTCTGGTTATCGATGCGGCAGCGGACCGGGAAGCGGGCCATCTTGCCGTCCGACGGGCGGAACAGCTCGACCCACAGGTCCTGACGCGGCTTCAGCTTGCCGATGTTGGCGTCGGTCAGGCCGCGGATGGTGACGATCTCTTCGCCGGTCAGGCCCAGCTTCAGCCAGCCGTCTTGCTTGAACTGCAGCGGCACCACGCCCATGCCGACCAGGTTCGAACGGTGGATGCGCTCGAAGCTTTCGGCGATGACAGCGCGGACGCCCAGCAGGTTCGTGCCCTTGGCCGCCCAGTCGCGCGACGAGCCGGTGCCGTATTCCTTGCCGGCGAAGACGACCAGAGGACGGCCTTCCGACTGGTAGCGCATGGCCGCGTCGTAGATCGACATGGTGTCGCCCGACGGGAAGTGCTTGGTCACGCCGCCTTCGATTTCCGGCGTGATGCGGTTCTTGATGCGGATGTTGGCGAAGGTGCCGCGCATCATGACTTCGTGGTTGCCGCGGCGGGCGCCGTAGCTGTTGAACTCGGCCGCCTCGACGCCGTGGTTGGTCAGATAGACGCCGGCGGGCGAGGTCTTCTTGATCGAACCGGCCGGGCTGATGTGGTCGGTGGTGATGCTGTCACCGAAGATGGCCAGGACGCGCGCCTCCACGATGTCCTGAACCGGGGTCAGCTCCATCGACAGGCCTTCGAAATAGGGCGGGTTGGCGACATAGGTCGACTTGTCGTCCCACTCATAGGTCTGGCCGCCGGTGACCTTGATCGCCTGCCAGTGCTTGTCGCCCTTGAAGACGTCCTTGTAGCGTTTGGCGAACATGGCCGGGGTGACCGACTTCTTCTGGATGTCGGCGATCTCCTGGCTGGTCGGCCAGATGTCCTTCAGGAAGACATCCTTGCCCTTCTTGTCCTGGCCGATCGGGTCCTTGGTGATGTCGATCCGCATCGAACCGGCGATGGCGTAGGCCACGACCAGCGGCGGCGAGGCCAGATAGTTGGCCTGGACGTCCGGGTTCACCCGGCCTTCGAAGTTGCGGTTGCCCGACAGGACCGAGGTGGCGACCAGGGCGTTGTCGTTGATCGCCTTGGAGATGGCCGGGTCCAGCGGGCCCGAGTTGCCGATGCAGGTGGTGCAGCCATAGCCGACCAGGTTGAAGCCGAGGGCGTCCAGGTCCTTCTGCAGACCGGCGTCGTTCAGATAGTCGGTGACGACCTGCGAGCCGGGGGCCAGCGAGGTCTTGACCCAGGGCTTGGCCTTCAGGCCCAGGGCATGGGCCTTGCGCGCGACCAGACCGGCGGCGATCAGGACCGACGGGTTGGAGGTGTTGGTGCAGGACGTGATGGCCGCGATGACCACGTCGCCGTCGCCGACGGTGAACTTCTGGCCCTCGACATCGGCGCGCGGGGCGTCGGACGGACGGTTGAAGACTTCGGTCAGGGCGGTCTCGAACGACGGGGCGGCGGTGGTCAGCTCGACCCGGTCCTGCGGACGCTTGGGACCGGCCAGCGACGGCACGACGGTTGAGATGTCCAGTTCCAGCACATCTGTGAAGACCGGATCTTCCGAGGTTTCGTCGATCCACAGGCCCTGGGCCTTGGCATAGGCTTCGACCAGGGCGACGCGCGCCTTGTCGCGGCCCGTGGCGGTCAGATAGCCGATGGTGGCGGCGGACACGGGGAAGAAGCCGCAGGTGGCGCCGTATTCCGGGGCCATGTTGGCGATGGTCGCCTGATCTTCGATCGTCATGTTCGGCAGGGCGTCGCCGAAGAACTCGACGAACTTGCCGACCACGCCCTTCTTGCGCAGCATCTGGGTGACGGTCAGGACCAGATCGGTCGCGGTCGCGCCTTCCGGCAGACGGCCGGTCAGCTTGAAGCCGATGACTTCCGGGATCAGCATCGGGATCGGCTGGCCCAGCATGGCGGCCTCGGCCTCGATGCCGCCCACGCCCCAACCCAGGACGGCCAGGCCGTTGATCATGGTGGTGTGGCTGTCGGTGCCCACGACGGTGTCGGGATAGGCGACGGTCTTCTTGCCCTCGTCGATGGTCCAGACGGTCTGGGCCAGGTTCTCCAGGTTCACCTGGTGGCAGATGCCGGTGCCGGGGGGAACGACGCGGAAGTTGTTGAAGGCCGACGAACCCCAGCGCAGGAAATTGTAGCGCTCGATGTTGCGCTCATATTCGCGCTCGACGTTCTGGCCGAACGACTTGGCGGTGCCGAAATTGTCGACCATGACCGAGTGGTCGATGACCAGATCGACGGGGACCAGCGGGTTGATCTTGGCCGCGTCGGCGCCCAGGGCGGACATGGCGTCGCGCATGGCGGCCAGGTCGACCACGGCGGGAACGCCGGTGAAGTCCTGCATCAGCACGCGGGCCGGACGGAAGGCGATCTCGTGCTCGACGGCGCCCTTGTTCTCGATCCAGGCGGCGACGGCCTTCAGGTCGGCTTCGGTGACGGAGACGCCGTCTTCGTTGCGCAGCAGGTTCTCGAGAAGCACCTTCATCGAGCGCGGCAGACGGGAAATCCCGGTCAGACCGGCTTCCTCAGCGGCGGGAAGGCTGTAATAGGCGTATTTCTTACGCCCGACGGCGAGGTCCTGGCGGGTCTTGAGGCTGTCGATTGACGGCATGGAGCATTCCTCTGGTCAGCGCCGCCCGACAATCCGGTTGCGCCTTCGCGCGACAGACGCAGCGGCTCACAGGACCCCTGCGCGCGCGGCGAAAGCCTGCTGCGGCAACCGCGCATATAGTCCTGCGTGATCCCACCGTCCATGAGTCCACACCCCTGACGTGGACATTGAGAAGGGTTCGCAACATTATCGCACAGATCGGCATCGCCCAGATCGGCATCGCCCAGATCGGCCCGCCCGCATGATCCACACCCTGACCCTGGCCGACCTGACCGTCATACGCGGCGAGCGCAGGCTGTTTAAAGGCCTGAACCTGGAACTGAAGGCAGGCCAGGCCCTGGCGCTGACAGGGGCGAACGGCGCCGGCAAGACCAGCCTGTTGCGCGCCATCGCCGGTCTGCTGCGGCCCGACGCCGGGACCATCGCGTTCCGCGACGGCGACGGCAATCTGCTGGACGAGCGCACGGCGCGCGGGCGCGAGGTCCATTTCCTGGGCCATCAGGACGCGCTGAAGACGGGACGGACGACGCGGGAAGAACTGGGCTTCCAGTGCGACTGGCTGGGCCACACCCAGCACGGTTTTGACCACGCCGCCGAGGCGTTCGGCCTGCAGCCCCTGCTGGACCTGGAGGTGCGCCGCCTGTCCGCAGGTCAGCGCCGTCGTCTGGCCATGGGTCGGCTGATCGGGTCGCCACGCGCCCTGTGGCTTCTGGACGAACCGATGGCGCCGCTGGATGTGCGCTGGCGCGAGGCCTTCGCCGACCAGATGCGCCGCCATCTGGACGCTGACGGTCTGATCGTCGCCGCCGTACATGATCCGCTGCCCATTCCCGTCCGCACGCTTGATCTGGGAGGTCTGGGATGAGCCGCCCCTCCGTTCAGCGCGAACCGCGTCCGCCGGGCCTGCGCGGCGCCACCCGCGTGCTGCTGGAGCGTGAGCTTGATCTGGCCTGGAGCGGCGGCGGCGGGCCCTTGCTGGCCTGCGGCTTCTTCGTCTGTCTGACGGCGGTGCTGCCCCTGGCGGTCGGCGGGGATTTTCGCACGCTGGGCCCTGTCGCCGGCGGCGTCGCCTGGCTGGCCCTGGCCCTGGCGTCGCTGCTGTCGCTGGAGCGGCTGTTCGAACGTGACCTGGAGGATGGGGCGCTGGACCTGCTCGCGCTGGGTCATCTGCCGATGGAGGCCGTGGTCATGATCAAGGCCCTGGCCCAGTGGATCGCCGTCGGCGTTCCGCTGGGCCTGACGGCCCCCATCGCCGCCATGGCGCTGGGCCTGCCGCCTGGGCTCGCCCCCCTGACGGCCCTGTCCGCCCTGATCGGCGGAGCAGGTTTCGCCCTGACCGGGACGCTGGGCGCCGCCCTGGCGCTGGGCGCACGGCGCGGCGGCCTGCTGATCGCGGTCGTCGTCCTGCCCCTGTTCATTCCGCCCGTCGTCTTCGGCGCAGGCGCCCTGGAACGGGCGTCCAGCGGCCAGTCGCCTGTCCCCGCGCTGGCCTTCCTGGGCGCCTATGTCCTGTTCGCCGCCGTCATCACCGCCTTCGCCAGCGCCGCCGCCGTCAGGAACGCCCAGGAATGACGCCAGAGATGATGCCAGAGATCATGCAGGACCGCCGCTTGCCCCTCGCCGCGACGCCGCGTAAGCGCTGACCGATGTTCGGCCTGTCAAACCCGCAGCGCTTCATGGCCTTCACCGGGCCGCTGACCCCCATTCTGTGGGGGCTGGCCGTCGTGTTGCTGGCGGTCGGAAGCTGGCTCAGCTTCACCGTGCCCGCCGATTATCAGCAGGGCGAGACGGTGCGGATCATGTTCGTCCATGTGCCCGCCGCCGTCTGGGGGCTGGGCGCCTATGCGGCCCTGGGCGTGTCCAGCTTTTTTGCCCTGGTCTTCCGTCACGCCCTGGCCGACGCCGCCGCCCGCGCCGCCGCCCTGCCGGGCGCGGCCTTCACCGCCCTGGCCCTGTTCACTGGTTCGCTGTGGGGCAAGCCGATGTGGGGCACCTGGTGGGTGTGGGACGCGCGGCTGACCAGTGTGCTGGTGCTGTTCCTGTTCTATCTTGGCTATATGGCGCTGAGAGCCTCCATCGACGACGAGCAGAAGGGAGCGCGCGCCGCCGCCGTGCTGGGTCTGGTCGGCCTGATCAATCTGCCGATCGTCAAATTCTCGGTCGACTGGTGGAACACCCTGCACCAGCCCGCCAGTTTTCTGACGCCCGGATCATCGGGGCTGGACCCAGTCTATCTGCCGCCCTTTCTGACCATGTTGGCGGCCTATGGCGTGCTGTTCCTGGCCCTGTGGCTTACCGCGATCCGCACCGAGGTCCGGCGTCGCCGCGTCGTCACCCTGCGCGCCCGACAGGCGCTGGAAGCTTAAGGATGGAGGCCTGAATGCTGGACCTCGACATGGGCCGTTACGCGCTGTTCGTCTGGCCCGCCTGGGGCGCCAGCGCCCTGGTCCTGATCGCTCTGGCCGCCCGCGCCCTCATCGCCTCGCGCCGGTGGAAGCGCGAACTCAAGCACCTGACAGACGCCGATGAGGCAGCGCGTTCTCAAGCAGCGCAACGCGCGGCAGGACAGGAACAATGAACCGCTGGCTGGCGCTGATCCCCCTGGCCGTGCTTGCGGCTCTCGCCGTACTGTTCGTCGGCTGGTCGTTGAATCGTGACCCCGCCTACAAGCCTGACGCCATGGTCGGCCAGCAGATCCCCGAGACGGTCCTGCCCATGCTGACCGGCGACCAGCCCGGCCCAGGCAATCTGGACCTGAAGACCGCCGGGGTGGGCAAACCCATGCTGGTCAATGTCTTCGCCTCCTGGTGCGCGCCGTGCCGGGTGGAGCACCCCAAGCTGCTGGAACTGAAGGCGCGCGGCGTCAATGTGGTCGGCATCGCCTACAAGGACGAACCGGTGGCCACCCGCGCCTTCCTGGATGAACTGGGCGATCCGTTCGCGCTGGTTCTGGTGGACCATGAGGGACGCGCCGGGCTGGACCTGGGGATTTCAGGCGTGCCCGAGACCTTCGCCGTCGACGCCATGGGCCGGATCACCGCCAAACACTCCGGCCCGCTGTTGAACGATGCGGATATCGAGCGCCTGGTCGCCTCGATGCAGGCCCCGCCGCGCCAGCCGCCCAGCGCAAAACACTGAAAGCTTCACCGGCGCATTAACCATTTCTCGACGGTATGCGTTAACCATGTCCGCATGAGCGCGATTCGCCCCGGAATGTCTTTGACGCCGACCCAGCAGGGGTTGGACCTGCCCAGCGCACGCAGCGCCCAGGCGGCCTTCTTCCGGGCGGCGATGAACCAGGCGCAGGCTGCGGCTGCTCCATCGGCGCCCCTGCCTTCCGCCGCCGTCATGTCCACGATCCTCACGGTCAGCCCGACCCGCCCGGCCGAGGCGCCGCCCAGCGCCCAGCGCGAGGAGCCCCGGATCATGCGCCCCGGGACCTATCTCGACATTCGGGTCTGATCAGCTCCAGCCGCGGCTGGCGATATACTGCTCCAGCGCCGTGACGCGCGTCGCATCGGACGGGTGGGTCGAGGCGAACTGCGGCGTCGCCGTCTGACGCTGCGCCGCCATCAGCCGCCACAGGGCCACCGACTGGCTGGGCCGCCACCCGGCCGCCTGAACATAGTCCACGCCCAACCGATCCGCCTCCAGTTCGTCGCGACGCGAATAGGGCAGGAGGACCCCGTACTGGGCCGCCAGACCGCCATAGGCGCCCACCGCCTGCCCATAGTCGCCCGCGATCCTCTGACCCAGCTGCAGGCCGATGGAGGTCACGGCCTGGGACGAGGAACGCTCCGCCGCATGATTGGCGACGACGTGCGCGATCTCGTGGCCGATGACGGCGGCCAGCTGGTCGTCGTTCTGCACCAGCGACAACAGACCCGTGGTCACGCCGATCTGGCCGGACGGCAGGACGAAGGCGTTGGGGCTGGTGTTGGTGAAGACCGCATAGTCCCAGGTCCGATTGTCGAGACGGGCCGCCTGCACCAGCTTGCTCCCCACCCGGCGGATGCGGTCGACCTGGGCGCCCGTCGTGGTCACGTTCTGGGTGCGGACAGCCTCGGCCCAGGCGGCGTTCGACTGCTGGATCATCGAGGCGTTGTCGACGATCAGGAACTGGCTGCGGCCCAGGGCCTCGTTATAGGCGCAGGCGCCCAGCGCGATGCCAGAGACGGCGAGTGCGGCCAACGCGACCAGTTTGCGGCGGTGACGGATCATGGACGGCCTCATCGAATGGTGCGGCCCAGCCAAGCAAATCCTGTCCGACAGGTCGAGAGGACGAAAGGCCGCCCGCTTCCGAAATCCAGATGAGAAACAGACCTGAAACGACAAACGGCCCGTCATTTCTGACGGGCCGTTTCGTGTTCTCGACTTGGAGCGGGCGAAGAGATTCGAACTCTCGACCCCAACCTTGGCAATGTTGGGGATCAGCATTTCCGGGCTTTTCAGGACGTTCCAAAAATCAGCTTTGTATGTTGTTTTGCATAGAGTTTCTTGTTTATCCGGTTGCGGAGCGTTTCGGCCGGTTTCACTTGAGTTGGTAGCGGAGTGGTAGCGGTGGCTCGGAAATGAGCGTATATTTCTATCGCCATGACGAAGCAAAAACTCACCAAGCGCGTGGTTGAGAGCGCGCCCGTTCCGGAGACCGGCGAGGGTCGAATCTGGGACAGCGAGATCGCAGGCTTCTGCCTTCGGATCTATCCAGGGACCGAGACCCGACAGGGCCATGCAGCCAAGCCGGTCCGAAGAATCTTCGCCATCAAGTACCGGGTCCGCGGGATCCAACGCTGGCTGACGCTTGGCGAGCATGGGGACGGTCCGGACAAGCTCACCGCGGACCGCGCTCGCAAGGAGGCCGCATCGGTGGTGGTCGACGCACGGCGCGGCATCGATCCCGGCGAAGCCCGCAGGCGCATCGAGGGCCTTACCGTCAAAGGCTTGGTTGAGCTCTATCTGGAGAGGGGGCCGGACGACAAACCGACCAAACGGGATTCGTCATGGGCCATGGACCGGACGAACCTCGAGCGCCACGTCGTGCCCCTGCTCGGGAAGATGGCGCTTGATACGGTCACTCGCGACCACATCACCGGGATGATCCGATCGATCACGGCCGGGAAGACCGCCAAGGATGTGAAGACCAAACTTCGTGGTCGATCCATCGTAAAGGGCGGGGCAGGCATCGCTGACCGGACCTATTCCACCCTGCGGGCGACCTTCAACTGGGCGATCGACAAGGGCCATTTCGCCGGCCCGAACCCCTGCGCCAAAGTCGAACGCAAGATTAGGCCGGCGGTCGAGCGCTTCCTGTCCGAGTCCCAGGCTCAGGATTTGATCGCAGCGCTGGACGCCCTGGAAGCGGGTGCGACGATCTCCGAACGGCAGGGCGCTGTCTATCGGCTTCTGCTTCTGACGGGCGCAAGGCGCAACGAGATCGCGGGCCTGCGCTGGACGGAGGTCGATTTTGATCGGCGTCGGCTCGTGCTGCCGCCGAGCCGCACCAAGGCCGGTGGCCGCACGGGGGATCGTCGGATCTCGCTCAACGACATGGCCTTCGGAATCCTGCACCGTCTCTACAAGACCCGCGGTCGAAGCCAATTCGTCTTCCCGGCCGCCAAGGGCGACAACGGATATGCGACCTCCGAGTCCAAGATCTGGCGGGACAAGGTGCTCCCCAAAGCCAAGCTGGAAGGCGTCCGCATCCACGACCTGCGCCACAGTTTCGCAAGCTTCGCCCTAGCCGACGGGGCCAGCCTCCCGATGATCGGCAAGGCGCTGGGACACGCCAACAGTCGCGCCACGGAACGGTATGCCCATCTGAGCGACGATCCTGTTCGCGCGCTTGCAGAGCGGATCGGTGAGCGTTTCAGTCCCAAGGCCTGAACTCGGGTCCACGGGCCGATATCAATCCGGAGCCATGGTTTGACTTTGAGCGTAGTAAGACGCTCGCGGTGTTCCAATATGCCGAATGTCAAACCAACATGTTTGACAATCTTCATATTAGGACACTATGAGTGTTCAAATGATAGGAATGTCAATCGGCGTCTAAAAGGGACCCCCTATCGGCGTGCAATAGGGACCCCCTTTTGAGGTTCGGGATGGACGTCACGAGCGCACCGCTTGCGAGGGTTGGGGCGTAGGGAGGGCGTAGCCCGACCGGAGGCTCAACCCTCGCCTGGCGTTCTTCGTGGAGGGTTAGCTGCGGTGTTTGAAGCGCCAGCTGTCGTTGCCGGTCTCGACGATGTCGCAGTGGTGGGTGATGCGGTCGAGCAGGGCCGTGGTCATCTTGGGATCGCCGAACACGGTCGGCCATTCGCCGAAGGCGAGGTTGGTCGTGACGATCACCGAGGTCCGCTCGTAGAGCTTGCTGATCAGGTGGAACAGCAGCTGGCCGCCCGAGCGGGCGAACGGCAGGTAGCCAAGCTCGTCGAGGACCACGACGTCGAGGCGGCAGAGGTGAGCAGCCAGCGCACCGGCCTTGCCCAGGCGGGTCTCCTCCTCGAGGCGGTTCACCAGGTCGACGGTGTTGAAGTACCGGCCACGCGCCCCGGCCCGCACGACGTTGGCGATGATGGCGGTGGCCAGGTGGGTCTTGCCCGTGCCTGTCCCGCCGACCAGCACGATGTTGCGCCGGTTCGCCAGGAAGGCGCCGCTGTGAAGCGAGCGCACCAGCCCCTCGTTGATCGGCGTGTCGTCGAACACGAAGGCGTCGAGGTCCTTCACGGCGGGCAGCCTGGCCGCCGCCATCCGGTAACGGATGGAAGCCGCATGCCGGTGGGTCGTCTCGGCGCGCAGCAGGTCGGCGAGGATCTCCATGGTCGTGCGCTTGCGCTGCAGGCCCGTGGTGACCGCCTCGTCGAAGGCTCCGGCCATGCCCTTGAGGCCCAGGCCGGTCAGGGCCGCCATCATCTCATGCCGCTGCATGCAGGCCTCGCAAGCTGTCGTAGCGGTCGCAGTCCGCCAGAGGCGGATGCCGCAGCGCCAGGTCATCGGGCGTGACGATGCTCAGCGGCCGGGGCGGTTCGCGCCGGCGCGCCAGGATGTTGAGGATGACGTCGTCGCTGACGGTCCCGGCGGCGAGCGCCTCGCGCGCCGCGGCCTCGACCGGCTCCAGGCCGTCTTCCAGCACCGCCGCCAGAACCCGCACGAACCGGCGATCGGCTTCGTCGCCCGCACCCAGCTTGCGCCTCAGGCGGGCCAGCCCCGGCGGCAACTCCCAGTCCTGGAACGGCGCGCCATTGCGCAGGGCGCCGGGCTTGGTCGCCAGCACCGGGAGGTAGTGCCATGGGTCATACAGGGTGCGGTCTCGACCGAAGAACCGGCGATGGTCGGCGACGACCTCACCCTCGCAACGCACGACGATCCGGTCGGCATAGGCGCGGACCTGCACCGTACGGCGTCCCGCTCTAGCCATCACCGAGTAGCGGTTGCGGTCGAAGCTGATCAGGCAGGTCCCCGTCACCGCGTGCTCGCTCTCGTGGAAGCCGTCGAACGGGCCCAGCATCGGCTGCAGCGCCGGCCGCTCGGCGGCCAGGGCCTGAGCAACCGTCAGCTCTTTCTGCTCGGGGTGCTGACGCAGCTCGCCCCAGCGCCGGCACTCCGCCTCCAGCCAGCCGTTCAGCTCCTCCAGGCTGGTGAAGCGCAGGCGCGGCTGGAAGAACCGTCCCCGGGCCGTCTGGACCTGGTGTTCGACCTGGCCCTTCTCCCAGCCCGCCGCCGGGGAGCAGGCCGTCGGCTCCACCATGTAGTGGCTCGCCATGACCAGGAAGCGCCGGTTGAACACCCGGTCCTTGCCCGTGAACACCGTCGTCACCGCCGTCTTCATGTTGTCGTAGATCCCGCGCGTCGGCACGCCGCCGAAGAAGGCGAACGCCCGCGCATGCGCGTCGAACAGCATCTCCTGGGTCTCGCGCGGATAGGCCCGAACATAGATCGCCCGCGAGGCGCACAGCCGCATGTACGCCACCTTCACCCGCATCGGCTTGCCCGCGATCTCCACGTCCTCGTGGCTCCAGTCGAACTGGTAGGCCTCGCCCGGCCGGAACATCAGCGGGATGAACGATGGCGCGTCCGCCACGCCCCGGCGTCGCTTCAGCCGCCACCCCGCCGCGTAGCGCCGGACCGCGTCGTACGACCCGTCGAACCCCTCGCGCACCAGCAGGTCATGAACCCGCGTCATCCGCAGCTTCTCGCGCCGCGGCCGCGCCTCGTCCTCTTCCAGCAGCTCATCGAGCCTGGCCTGGAACGGCGCCAGCCTCGGCAACGGCTGCACCGCCCGCCGATAGGCGAACTCCGCATCCGGCTCCCGGATCGCCTTGCGCACCACCTTGCGCGACAATCGAAGGTCACGCGCGATCGCCTTGATCGCCTTCCCGGACGCAAACTCGCGCCGAATCCTCAACACCGTCTCCAACACCAACATCCCGAACTCGCCGCCTGACATCCGCCAAGCCGCCACCGTTAGACCTCAGGAATGAGGGGTCCTTATTCGACGCCGATCACACCGCTAACGGGGTCCCTTTTCCACGCCGATCCACACGCGAGGCGGTCCGCTTGAGACGGGGCGAAACGCCGAAACCGTCGTGACGAACCGAACGCTCCGAAACGATGCCGGGTATCCGATAAAGGCTTTCGGCGTCCTGCCCCTGTCGCGCCGCGAGGTGAGGCAGGACCGACGTCAGGACGGGTGAGCTCCAGAACTGCGGGGGATTGCCCTGGATGCGATGGCCTCCCGCTCTCAGACGCCCCGCGAGGATGTCGAGAAAGGCGAGCCGGTCCGCCACGTCGCGCTCGACCTCGTTCCAGACTTCACGGACCGCTTCATCGTCGATCCCATGCATCCGGTTGGGCTGCACCCGTATGAAGCGCGTGATCTCGCGGGGCGAGAAGCTGAAATAGCTGGGGATCAGGTCGCCCAACCGGCCCTTGGCCTTCCCCTCGGCGGTATTGCAGTCATTGCAGATAAGCGTTGTGAAGAACCGCATGGTGAGGTCCTTGCAGGCGTCGACGCCGCGCCGGAGATCCCGGCCTTCCGGGGTCCGGTCCTCGATGTTCACCAGCGGGCGAAGCATCTTTTTGGCGTGGTCGCGCAGGTGGTCGTGATGCCATTCCAGCTGGCATAGAAGGACGCCGTGATCGCTGACCCGCGCGATCTCAGGCTTGCGCCGCTGACAGGCCTCGCAGACCCAGTCACGCCGAACCTCGGCCCAGTTGCTGTTCAGATTGAGTTTCTGCGCTCCCAGGCCGAGCATCAGGGCCCTGGTCTGCCGGCTCCAGGCGCCGTCCGCCTGGGGTAGCAGGGACTCAAGGTCCTCGTCGGACACCGCTCTGAAGTCGGGCATGACGAGAGAGATGGATGCGGTCATCGAGGAATCCGGAAGTTCAAGGCGAACTGCCTTGAGTGTGCGCCAGATTCGGACGTCCGTTCGACTTCAATTCCGAGGTCGCCAATCCCGTAGGCCGCGGGTCAGGCCTCGTCAGGCGCGGCCCGCCGTCGCGCCGCCCGACTCCGCCAGCGGCAGCTCCATTGCGTAGCACCAGTAGATCAACAGGACCGAGGTCAGCGCCTTATCGTCCAGTCCCGACGGAAAGGGTGTTCCTGCACGCTCACCGGCCATCTCATTGACCTGGATAACGGCCAGCGCCTGCGTGAGGCGAGAGCCCAACACCCGCCCGATCTCCGGCGAAACCCGTTTCCAGCGCCTGAGGCGGACGCGGTCCTGGATCGCGTTATCTGCAGCGCGTTCTGATGCCGAGGCATAGGCGACATCGCGCCACGGAGCGAAATACTGCGCCTCCGGCCAGAGAAGCCGGGACTGGTCGCTCCAGGGGATGATGACCGGCCGGCTCTCTTCCGGCCGCGAAATGGCGCTTTCGCAGAACGTGCTCAGAAGCTCAAACTTGTCCATGTCGGTCTCACGAGGCGCGGAAGGGCGACGCCGTCATCGTTTTCGGAGGCTCGGCGCCGGAAGGTCGTTAAGCTCGCAAATCAGCGCCCGACAACGGTCGAATATGATTGCGGCGAGGTTGGGCGGATAGACGTGCTCGCTTCCGTGAGCGATCTCGTTGCGAATGTGGACCAGCAACACATGATCGTCGCCCCACTGACTTTTCTGCGGGGTCGATAGAATGTTCCGTTCAACCGCATATCCAAGACGCCTCGCAAGACCGGGCATCTTCTTCGCGTCAGCGCCCAGGCGGATCTTGAGAGCGAACTCGAGACTGGCCAGGGCCTGGCCGGCGGCGACCACCATCAGTTCGTAGTCAAGCCAGCCGTAGATCAGCGCATTCAGGGCGCGCGCGTAGATCCTGACCACGACGTCAGGCGCACCGGCAGGCAGCTCCAGATCGGCGACCATGTCGTAGTGGTCGCGGAAGCTCAATGGGCGCAGGCCGTCGACCGGGTCGTCCGTCATCACGATCCGGTATCGCGCGTCGGGCTCCAGCGCCTCCGCATAGGTTTTCATCGCGTCTGTCCCTTGGCAATAGCGGCGCTGTCCGGCTTTGTAGGTCATGGGCAAGTACGATCCGCTTCGGGACTATCTCCGCAAACAGAAGGCCGATGATCTCGAACTCTCTTTCGTCGAGATGGAGCGCAAGATCGGCTATATGCTGCCCAAGAGCGCGAGCTTGCCGCAGTGGTGGGCCAGCCCGAGCGAACCGGCCACGGCCCCTGTTCAGCACAAGGCCTGGACGGATGCCGGTTTCGACGCCGTCCTGATCGCCGGCGCCGACCGCGTGCGTTTCAGGCGAGCGGGATCGACCTGACCATCCCTTCAGCCACCGAAGTCGAACGTCGTCTGGTTCTCCGGGACGACCGGCTTTCGTTTCCGGCGGGTCTTGGCGGTTGGATCCTGGCCAGTCGCGACGACCGATGCCGAGGTATCCAGCTGCTCCTCCACGGTCTGGCTGACCTGCGTCGGCTCGAGCGGCTTCAAGGCTGCCAAAACGACCCGGGGCTCCGGGAGACGCCGTGGCGTTCTTGCCCGTTTCCATGCGAGCAGTTCGCTCTGCCACCATCCGACCCGGTTCTGCGAGACCTGAACACAGGCCGGGAAATCCCCGGTCTTCGACATGCGCCAGACCGTCGTCCGGCTCAGCCCGCAGATAATCTTCACCTGCGACCACGGCAAAATGCGATCCTCCAGTTCATCGAAGGGTGGGACGGTCACCGTATCCATGACACCGCCTCGTCTGCCCGGCGCTCCAGAACCTCGGCGAGCAACCGGGCGTCTCGCGCCGCATCGACCGGATCGCGGACTTCCCAGAGTCGAAGAACATCTTTCAAAGCGAAGCTGACCGCCGGGTCGATCAGCAGGTCCGCTACCGTCGACGGCCACTCGGTTCTGAACCCTTCCAGTCCCGCCTCAACCATGACGCCGCCCCTTGGCCGCGGGCGGCGCAGACGCGCGAAGGTCGCTAACCTGGGTCAGAGCCCAGGCGCGAAGCACGCCACGCGGATAGTAGGGCCTGTGCCGAACGTGCAGACAGGGAGGCCCATTGCCGCCAGTGGACCACAGTCGCGCAAGGGTCTCGGGCTTCATGCGAATGCCGTACTGGACCAAGAAGGCGGACGCCTCCTTGCGGGTCAGGAGATCCTCGTCAGCCGCCTCTGACGCAGGAACCACAGGCTCTGCTGCGGGGATCATCGACCGGGCTCCGGCGACCGGCACTCGCGGGAGTTCCGGGCGCCGCGCCCGGCCGTGAGCGCGAGGTAACAGTCCACTGCGGAAGCCACATAGGCCTGGGTCTCCGCGATGTGCGGGATGCGGCCGAGACGAGCGACGCGGTCCGGTCCCGAGTTATACGCTGCAAGGGCGAGGCGGACCTCCCCGAAACGAAGCAACTGCCGCGCCAGATAGTCGGCCCCGCCATTCAAGTTCTCGATCGGGTCAAATCGGTCGCGAACAGCGAGGTCGGCCGCCGTCCCCGGCATCAACTGGGTCAGGCCGCCGGCCCCGGCCGGGGACACGGCATCGACCCGATAAGCGGATCCGTCGGCGACGAGTTCGTCGCACAGCAGGATGTTGCGGCGATCCAGATAGAGCGTCCGGAACTGCTCCCGCGGGAGATAGGCTAAGGTTGTCCGCGCATAGGCCAGGACTGTGTTCCATGACGACAGGACCGGGCGGGCGCAGGCGGCGCTTCGGGCCAGCCGGATGCTAAGCTCGCGCAGAAGCTTGAGATCCAGGATTGCGGTCGGACCCAGTCCCGGGAGACGGCCGAGTTCGGAGACTTCGGCGGCAGCTATGTCGCCGAGAGATCCGAACCGATCCAGCAAGGCCTCGGCGATCGGATCGACATCCGACCCGGCCAGACACCGGCCCAACAGCAGGCCGAGCAAGGTCTGGTCATCGAGTGCGGTGAGCGTCGAGGGCTCCGGCGTCGCGCGGTGCGGCATCGAGGCCAGCGGGGGGGCCTCTGCGTGGCGCGGAAGGGATCTCATGGCGACCTCCTGGTCTGCGCTCCCCGTTGGAGCGCCGCCGCCGCCCTCGCTTTCCCCTTTGCTGCGGTCGCGGCTTGGCGGAGCGACAGACGCGCTCCATCGTGCGTCGATGAAATTGATCCTGATCCTCGCCAGCCTCATCCTTGGCCCCGGCCGTCGCCCACGCGGCCCCCTGTGAGGGACGTCTCCCGAGCCGGTACGGTGAGACCGTCTCCGGCGTCGTCCGCTACATCGGCGACGGCGATAGCCCGTGCCTCGGTCCCAGTGCAAATCCGGCCATGTGGATTGAGGTCCGGCCGTCGGACTTTGACGCACCGGAGTTTCACGGTCCGACAGGCCGGACCGACCGTGATCATCTGTCTAGGCTGGTGCGAAGCAGGTTCCTGGCCTGTGTCGCCGTCCGGGGGCGGAACGGCCGGGCCATCGTCTATGACCGCGTCATCGCACCGTGCCGGCTGAACGGCCGTCGTGGCGGCGATCTGTTGCGGGTCGTCGGCGGTTGGAAGGGCGGCAACTAGGACCTCGACCACACGGCCTCGGTCAGTCGCCCGACCGCGATAAGACCTGACGCTCCACCTCTGCGGCGTCGAGGGCGCGGTGGTGGTGGGGACGATGGAACCTTCCCGCTCCACCCGGGATCAGCGAGGACTGCCATCCTTCCTTGCCCGAGCGTCCAGAAAACATCGCGCAACAAGAACATGAAAGAATACCGAGCCACCCGAAGCGGCGTTCGTCTCACCGGATTGGCATCATCTTTAGCGAGAATTGGTAGCGTTTTGTGGAGGAGCCACACCCGTTGGCTCTGCTGGGAACGTCGATTTTTCTGGTGACCACGGGAAAACTCACATGATGACGGCCTGCCACGCGCAGCGGTCGGACCCCGAGGCGATCACGGGCATTTACAACCAAGGTATTGAGGGTCGTGACGAGACCGCACCACGAACACGAACGCAAATCGAGGCATGGTTTGACGAGATATCGCTCGTTGTGGTCGCGGGCGACGCGATACCATGACGACAGCTGTCAGCAACTCGATGCCCACCTCCACGTCTTCATCGACGCCTAACCTACGGCCGACGCCTCAAGACCCTGAACGGTCTCCCGTCCTTCAAGTTCATCTGCAAATCATGGACAAAGGAACCCGAACGATTCAGGATCAAACCGAGCCGCCAATCTCCGGAACCAAACACCCGGACCGCTTCAAGGCAGCCTCATAAAGACATTCAGAACCCCGAGAATCTGGGCAAAATCGATCATCTCGAATACTGGAATGGCGAGCAGGAACACGAGCCCGTCGCGAATCGTCAAAAGGAAGAATTTCGGGCGGATTGTCAGTTCTTCGACGTCGCTCCACCGTGTGAAATTTGGCCAGAATCGCGGCGTCCGTGCACAGTATTGCCGGTAGGTTTCGCCGAATTCCTTATCCAGCCAAATTTCCTCACGCCGCACGGTGAAGTGGAACACCAATACCGCCGCGAGAACGAACAGGGTGGCGATAGTCAGGGTTCCGCTCTGAGCCCCGACGCCGAAAGCCCCAAGAAAGCTGAAGACATAGAGCGGATTGCGGCTGATCGAATAGGGTCCCCGGTCGACGATTTCGGCCTTCTTGCGTCCGCCGATGTAGAGCGAGCACCAGGCGCGTCCGAAGATGGCGATGATGATGGCGACCCGTCCGATGGTCTCTATGGTTTCATGCCTGTTACCGTCCATGTCGTCGGAGGATCGACTAACGGCCGCCAAGGCCACCAGCAGGAGTAGGGCGAGCAGAATGGCGACCTTGCGTATGAGCTGAACTGTACGAAGGTTCGGCGTTTCGGGCGCGCAGTCGACGACAGTCCCTTTGGAAGCCGGCTCTCGGGAATCCGGCTTGATCTCACTCATCTTCGGCGAGCCAGAACTCGTGCGCGTCGAGCGCCATCTTGAGCAGGGCGAGATGCGCCCGCGCCCGCGCCTCCAGCTCAAGCCGGCGCATCTCGAAGGCCTGGCGTTCGGCCAGCAGGCGATCCGCCAGGTCGAATTCGCCCAGATCATAGCCGCGTGTGATCCGCTGGGCGGATTGCTCGGCGGCGGCGCGCGCGGCCTCCGAGTCCCGCCAGGCCCGCAGCGAACCGGCGGCCGAGATCACATCCCGCTGGGCGTTGGAGCGGACCTCGCGGGCGGTCATGGCGAAGCGCGCTTCCGCCGCCGAGGCCTCGGCCGCTTGACGGTCGGCAGTGGCGCTGCGCCTTGCGCCGCTGAACGGCATGCTGAAGACCAGACCGACGCCGGTCTCGTCGCCGCCGCGTTCGTTGAACAGGCGAACTCCGACACTGGGATCGGGCGTACGGTCTCGCGCGGAGCGGCGGGCGAAAAGATGCTGTTGATCGGCCAGGGCGCGCGCCATCGTCAGTTCGTGGCTGCGTTGGATGATAATATCGGCCCACAGGTCATAGGGCCGCGACGGTTCGATCGGCGGCGTCAGTTCACCGGGCGCGACGCCTGCCAGATTGGGGAACAGGCCTTCGAGCATGGCCCTGGCGTTCGATTGCTCGCCTTCGGAAACGGCCAGGGCGGCTGCGGCCCGGGCCTGGGCCGCGCGGGCCTGTTCGAGGTCCACGAGGGCGGCGTCCTTCAGGTCGACGCGCCGTGAGAGCGCCTGAACGTCGCGCGCATAGGTCGTCAGTTCGGCCTCGTCGATGACGCGCCGCTCGACCGCCGCCAGCCACACGACCCAGTATTCGGCGAAGATCAGCGAGGTCTGGTGGCGGGCGTCCTCGATCCCGTCGCTGGCGGCCCGGACGCCGACGGCGCCGGCCGCCCGGTCCAGCGCCGCCTTGCCCGGCAGGCGCAGGCCCCGGGTCAGTTGCAATGACCATTCGGTGAAGCGGCCGTCCGTCCGCACGTCCCGTTCGTCAAGCGTCGCCGAGACGACCGTCTCATGATCGCCGGCCGCGAGCTGGCGCGATGCAGCCTGTGCGCCGCTGAGATTGGCCTGGGCCTCATTGACCGTCGGCGAAGCGTCGAGCGCGTCGAGGATCAGGATGTCCGGCGGGAGGAAGGCGGGTCGGGTCACGCCAGGACCGATTTCGGGTTCCGCGCCCCAGGCAGGAACGGCGACGATGAGGCTGGCCGAGGCCAGCAGAATAGCGACCCGCGTCATGCAGCCGTCTCCAGGGCGGCGGCGCCGCGTTCGAGCCCGAAGCGCCGGTAGAGGATGGGAAGGAGGACCAGCGTCAGCAGGGTCGAGGTGATCAGGCCGCCGACCACGACGATGGCCAGAGGACGCTGGATCTCCGAGCCGGGGCCGCTGGCCAGCAACAGCGGCGTCAGACCCAGGGCCGTGATGCTGGCGGTCATCAACACGGGCCGCAGACGCCGGCGCGCGCCTTCGACCACGGCCGTGGATATGTCGAGCCCCTGCTGAATCAGGTCGTTGAAGTGCGAGACCAGCACCAGACCATTCAGCACCGCGATGCCGAGCAGGGCGATGAATCCCACCGAGGCCGGCACCGAGAGATATTCACCCGAGGCCCATAGGGCCAGCACACCGCCGATCATGGCGAAGGGGATGTTGGCCAGGATCAGCACCGACTGGCGCAACGATTTCAACGTCACGAACAGCACCAGCAGGATCATCCCCAAGGCCAGGGGAATGACCAGCGACAGCCGCGCGGCGGCCCTCTGCTGGTTCTCGAACTGGCCTCCCCAGGTGATGCTGTAGCCCTGTGGCAGGCGCACCTTGGCGGCCACGCTCGCCTGGGCCTCCTCGACGAAGCCGACCAGGTCCCGGCCGGTGACATAGGCCTGGACCACGGCGAATCGGCTGGCCTTTTCGCGATCGATCTTGACCGGGCCGTCGACGTGCGAGACCCGAGCCAGGTCCGACACCCGCACCAGGCCGCCGCCGGGCGTGGCCAGTTCGGACTGTCCAAGCTGTTCAGACTGTTCGCGCAGGGTCTCGGGACCACGCAAGATCACCGGCGTGCGCCGGCCCGGCTCGAACACATAGCCCGCGGGCGAGCCGTCGATACGAGCGCGCAGTTCATCTTGGACCTCGGCGATCGACAGGCCGGCGCGCCCGGCGGCCGTCCTGTCCAGATCGAGCTGGAGATAGGCCATGCTGTCGCCGGCGACGGTGTAGACATCGGAGGCGCCCGGGGTCGCCTTCAGGACCGTTTCGATCTCGCGGGCCAGATCGCCCAGGGTCGCCAGATCCGGTCCGAACACCTTGACCGCCAGATCGCCCCGGCTGCCGGTCAGCATCTCGGATATCCGCATCTCGATCGGTTGGGTGAAGGAGGTTTGGATGCCGGGAAAGTCGGCTGTGACCTTGCGTAATTCCTCGGCCAGCCAGGCGTTATCCTGCCGCCGCCATGTCTTCTTGGGCTTGAGCACCAGGAAGCTGTCGGTCTCGTTCAGCCCCATCGGATCCAACCCGATCTCGTCGGAGCCGACACGGGCGACGATCCGCTCCACCTCCGGAACCCGCGCCAGGATGGCGCGCTGCATGGCCAGATCCTGCTGCGCGCTGATGTCGAGATTGATCGACGGGGCCTTGAACAGCTGCATGATGATCGTGCCCTCGTCCATCGTGGGCATGAAGCTCTTGCCGACCAGGACGTAGCCTCCGGCGGCGGCTCCGAAGCCGACCAGGGCGGCGATGACCACCGGCGCGGGCCGTCTCAGCGCCCAGTCCAGCAGCCGCCCGTAGGCAGGGCCGATCCGGCGCATCAGCCAGGACTCCTGATGCGCCGTCGGCTTGAGCAGCAGGGACGACAGCACGGGCACCAGGGTGAAGGACAGGATCAGCGACGAGGCCAGGCCGAAGACGATGGTCAGGGCCACGGGGGCGAACATCTTGCCCTCCAGTCCCTGAAGGGTGAGCAGCGGCGTGAACACCAGGCAGATGATGACGACGCCCGAGACCACGGGGGTGGCGACTTCGCGGCAGGCTTCGTAGATTTCGTGCAGGCGCGAGGTCTTGCGGCCCGATGCAGCGGAGGCGTTGAGGCGCTCGACGGTGTTCTCGACCACCACGATCGAAGCGTCCACCAGCATGCCGATGGCGATGGCCAGGCCGCCCAGGCTCATCAAATTGGCGGTCAGGCCGAAGACCCGCATGAGGATGAAGGCTCCGAGCACCGCGAACGGCAGCATCACCGCCACCACGACGGCGGCTCGCAGTTCGCCGAGGAACAGCAGCAGCAGTATCAGCACGATCACCGTGGCTTCCATCAGCGCCTCGGTCACGGTGCCGGTCGCCTTTTCGATCAGTTCGGAACGGTCGTAGAAGGGGCGGACGATCACGCCCTTGGGCAGGCTGGCCTGGACCTCGTTCAACCGGGCCTTGACGGCCGCGACCACCCTCTTGGCGTCGGCGCCCTTCAGGGCGATGACGATGGCTTGCGCCGTCTCGCCGGCGCCGTCGGCCGTGACCGCGCCATAGCGGGTCAGGGCGCCGGTCTGGATCGTGGCGACGGAGCCAAGCGGGATCGTTCCGCCGGCAGGCAGGGGCACGGGCGTCCGTCTGAGGTCGTCGAGCGTCGTCGCCGCGCCGACGACGCGGACCACCAGCGCCTCCTCGCCCTCGACCAGACGGCCGGCGCCGTCGTTGCGGTTGGCGGCCTCTATCGCCTGACGCAAGTCGGACGAAGTCAGGCCGGAGGCGGCCAGGGCGCCGGCGTCGGGGGCGATCTCGAAGGCGCGGGCCCGGCCGCCCAGCACATTGACGTCGGCGACGCCCGGCAATCCCCTCAGCGCCGGCCGCACGGTCCAATCCAGCAGGGTGCGGCGCTCCTCCAGCGACAGGCCCGGCCCTTCGAGGGTGAACATGAAGACGTCGGAAAGAGGCGTGGAGATCGGCGACAGCCCGCCGGTCACGATGGGCGGCAGGTTGGCCAGAGCGTTGCTCAACCGCTCGGCGGCCTGCTGACGCGCCCAATAGACGTCGGTTCCCGCCTCGAAATCCAGGGTGATGTCGGCGATGGCGTATTTGGCGGTCGAGCGCAGCATCGCCTGGCGGGGGATGCCCAGAAGCTCCATCTCCAGCGGCGTGATGACCTGGCTCTCGACCTCCTCGGGGGTCATGCCCGGCGCCTTGAGGATGATCTTGACCTGGGTCGGCGAGATGTCGGGAAAGGCGTCCACCGGCAACTGCCGATAGGCGTTGACCCCGAACAGCAACAGAGCGATGGCGGCGACCAGGACCAGCAGACGCTGGGACAGCGCCGCCCTGACGATAGCGGACAGCATGGGCTCAGCCTTCCGAGGCGGTCTTGAGCTGGCTGACGCCCGAGGTCACGACCTCGTCGCCCGGGTTCAGGCCGGTGACGACGGCCTGGGCGTCCGAACGCCCCTCGACCGTGACCGCCACCGGCAGATATCCGTTGGCGCGTCGAACGAACACCGTGTCCCGACCGTTGATCTGGATGAGGCTGACGCGCGGCACGGCGACCGCGTCGGGGCTCGAGCGTCGCGTGACCGTGATCATCGTCGCCTCGCCGGGGACAACATCGGCCCCGCTCGCCAGTTCCGCCCGCATCACGACCGAACGGGTGCGTGGGTCGATGGCCGACCCCACGGCGACGACCCGGCCACGCGCGCCCGCGACCTCCACGATTGAGCCGATCTCGACCTGCCCGGCGATGTCGGCCGGCAGCCGCGCCTCGACCCACAGGCGGTCGTCGCGGTCGATGACGGCGCCCGGCGCCATCGCCTCCACGCCGCTTCCGGGTTGCAGGTTCAGTTGCGACACCCGCCCCGCGATCGGAGCCTTCAGCACATATTCGCCGGCACGCCGACCGGCGCCGCCCGCGGAGGCCAGCAGTCGACCCCGTTCATTGGCCATAATGCGCGCCTGTTCGGCGCGGGTGGACGCCTCTTCGGACCGGGCTTCGGCGATAATACCTTCGCTCGCCAGGGTGCGGGTGCGCCGCGCCGCCGCCTCGGTCATCCGCACCTCGGCGTTGGCCTGGGCCAGCTCGGCCGAGACCTTCAGCGCGTCCTGGCTGAACAGGACCGCCAGGGGCTGGCCGGCGCCGACCGCCTGGCCCTCCAGGACGTCCACGCGCACCACCACGGCCGCGAAGGGGACGGCGGCGACCACCCGACCGTTCAGCGCCGGCGTGACCGTGGCGGGCAGGCTGGCCAGGGGCGTGTCGGTCGCGGCCACGGCGACGGTGGTTTTGAGGCTCATGGCCCGGGACTGTTCCGGCGTCAGCCTGACCAGGGTCTGGTCGCCCATCACCTTGCCGGCGGCCAGGGCGACGACGAGTGCGGACAAGGCTACGGCCGTAACGCGCAAGGGTGTGATGCGAATAGGTCTGGCCATGGTCGGTCCCCTCCACACCGCGACTTGCGGCGTCGGGGGGGTGTCGCAAGCGGTGCTGAAACGCCCCTGACACCAGGCTGAACCCAGGCTGAAAGGGATCTCGTCCGGGCCTTCCGGCGCCGCCCCCTCCTGGCTGTCAGGTTGAATTCAGCCTAGCGGGGTAGAGTCGCCATGGAATCGGATGTGATGCGAATTCTGTTGGTCGAGGACGATGAAGAGCTGGCGCGCCGGCTGAAGCTGGGCCTCGGCGAGGCTGGCTTCGCCGTGGACCATGCCGCCGACGGCGAGACCGCCGTCGAACTGGGCGAGACCCAGGTCTTCGACGCGGTCGTGCTGGACCTGGGCCTGCCGCGCCTGCCAGGGCTTGAGGTGTTGCGGCGATGGCGTGCGAAGCGGCGCAATATGCCTGTCCTGGTGCTGACGGCGCGGGACGCCTGGACCGAGCGGGTCGATGGTCTGAACGCCGGAGCCGACGACTATCTGGGCAAGCCTTTCCAGACGGCCGAGGTCGTGGCGCGTCTCAGAGCCCTGGTGCGCCGTTCCGCCGGCGATGCGTCTCCCATCCTCGTGCACGAGGACGTCCGCCTGGACGTGACCGGCGGCGCGGCGACCCTGGAGGGCCGGCCCGTGGACCTGACGGCGCGCGAGCTGCGCATCCTCGGCTATCTGATGCATCGCCAAGGTCGGATCGTCTCCCAGGCCGAACTCATGGACCATGTCTACGCCCTGGATGACATCCGGGAGTCCAATACCATCGAAGTCTATGTCGGCCGCCTGCGAAAAAAGCTGGGCAAGGACTGCATCCGCACGATCCGCGGGCTCGGATACAGGGTCGGATAGGGAATGCGCACCCTCTGGAGAAGTTTCCGCGCTCGCCTGTTGCTGGGCTCCGTGATCTGGATTTTCGCCGGGGTGGCTGTGAGCGGCTTCGTCTTGTCGGAAATCTTCAGGGAGCATGTGACCGCCCAGTTCGACACGGAGCTTAAAGGCCATGCCGACGAACTGGCGGTGCTGGTTCACGTTCCGCCAGACGGCGCGCCCTATCTTCAACGTTGGTTGAGCGACCCTCGCTTCCAGCCTCCGGGATCGGGCTATTATTGGCAAATTCGACGCAAGGGCGGGGAACTGGCCCGGTCGTCGTCGCTCGGTGGGGCCGCCCTGCCCATGGTCGGACCGCCGCCGGGTCCGGGCGTATCGCGCCAGTCCTTCATATCCGGCCCAACCGGCGAGGTGCGGCTGCTGGAACGCACGGTGACGCCGACGGGAACGGGTGAAAGCCTGCGGATCGCCATCGGTGCGGACCAGAGATTACTCGACGACGTCCTGTCCCAATTCAACCGAACCCTGGCTCTGTCTCTCAGCATGATCGCCCTGGGACTGGTCGGAGCCGCCTTCCTGCAGATCTCGTTCGGACTGCGCCCGCTTGGCAAGATCCGAAGCGCCCTGGCGGCAGTCCGTTCTGGGCGCGCCGCTCGCCTGCCCGACGACAGCCAGCGAGGTTCGCCCCCTGGTCCAGGATCTGAATGCGCTGATCGACGCCAATGCGGAGATGATCCGGCGCGCTCGGGCGCAGGCCGGCAATCTGGCTCATGCTCTGAAGACGCCGCTGGCGATCCTGGCCGACGAAGGCGCGCGGCTGAACGCGCAGGGGCAGGCCGAGGCGGCGCACACCATCCTGACGCAATGCGAACGGATGCGTCGCCAGATCGACTATCAGATGGCGCGGGCGCGAGCGGCCGCCTCACGCAGCACGCCGGGCGCCGTCGCCGACGCCGAGGCTGTGCTGACCCCGATCCTCAGCGCCATGCGCCGCCTGCACGGGCCGCGCGGCATCGAATACAGGGTTCGCGCCTCCTCGCCCGCCTCGGCCGCCGTCGAGGCCCAGGACCTGAGCGAGATGCTGGCCAACCTGCTCGACAACGCGGGCAAATGGGCCGCGACAACGGTCGAGGTCGCGTTCGATCGGCCGCGTCCCGACATCCTGCGCGTCACCATCGACGACGACGGTCCCGGCCTGGTCCCCGAGGCTTGGGATGTCGTGTTCGACATCGGCGAGCGGCTGGACGAGCACGCGCCGGGTTCGGGCTTGGGGCTGGCCATCGTCCGCGACCTCGCCACGCTCTACGGTGGCCGGGCCTGGCTCGAAAAGGCGCCGTCAGGGGGACTCCGCGCCATCCTGGAGGTTCCGGCCGCGCCCGGCAGCACGATGAAACGGAGATATTGATGTCGAGACGCACGACGGACTTCCAGAGGTTGACGTTATTCTTCGCCGCCGTTCTCCTGACGATCGGCGGCTTGTGGCTGGTCAGCCTGGCGCCGGGCGCCCTTGCGGCGAGCTTCTGGACATTGCGTGAAACACTCATCTATGGCGCGGGTGTGCTGGCCCTCGGTTCGATGTCCATCACCGTGATCCTGGCGTCGCGGCCGGTCTGGATCGAGGGGATGCTGGGCGGCCTCGACAAATTCTATCGCCTGCACAAATGGTTCGCGATCGCGGCGCTGTCTTTCGCCGTGACCCACTGGCTGCTGGAAGTCGTGCCGCGGTCCCTCGCCCAAAGGGGCTGGATCGCGCGTCCCCAAAGGCCGCCAGCTGCCGCCGAACCCGTCATTCCCGCCGGCTTCGATCCTTTCCGCGACCTGGAGGGGATCGCGGTGCAACTGGCCGAATGGAGTCTCTATCTGGTGCTGGCGCTGGCGGCCCTGGCCTTGTGGAAGCGGTTTCCCTACCGCGCCTTCCTGAAGACCCACAGGCTGATGCCGGCGATCTATCTCGTGCTGCTGTTCCACGCGATCATCATGATCGACCGATCCTACTGGACCGCACCGCTCGGCCCGGTGCTGGCGTTGCTGATGTTGGGCGGGGCCGTCGCAGCCGTCTCGGCGCTCGTTCGACGCACCGGCGTTTCCCGCAAGGCCGTCGGACGGATCGAGAACCTGACACCCTATGAAGGGAACGCCGTCCTGGATGTCGAGGTCCGCCTCGAAACGGCTTGGCCGGGACATAGGGCCGGCCAGTTCGCCTTCGTCAATCTGGGTGGCGTCGAAGGCGCTCACCCCTTCACCATCGCCTCGGCCTGGCGTCGTGACGGCCGACTGACGTTCAGCATCAAAGGGCTGGGCGACTATACGCGGCGACTGCCGGACCATCTGTTCGTGGGCCAGGCCGTGACCGTCGAGGGTCCTTACGGCCGTTTCGATTTTCGCGATGCGCCGGGCCGCCAGGTCTGGATCGCCGGTGGCGTCGGGATCACGCCCTTCATCGCCCGCCTGCAGGCGCTGGCGGACCAGCGCCTGGGTTTGACCGAAGCGGATGCAGTGGATCTTGTCTATTCCACCAGCGCCCCGGACGAAGCCTTCATCGAAACGATCCGACGGCTCGCGGAACGGGCCGGCGTCCGATTTCATCTTCTGGTCACGCCGCGAGACGGCCTGCTCACGCTCGACCGCCTCGCAGACCGGGTCTCCGACTGGAAGGACGCCGGGATCTGGTTCTGCGGTCCTGCGCCTTTCGGACAAGCCATCCGCAGGGCAATGATGGCGCGAGGATTGCCCGCCACGCGCTTCCACCAGGAATCCTTCCAGATGCGGTGAAAGCCGCCGCCAGCCCAAGGACAGAAACATGAGCCGACGACAGCCCCAGGCCGAAACCCACTTCTCCTCGCGCGTCGGATGGCTGCGGGCGGCAGTCATGGGCGCCAACGACGGGATCGTCTCGACCGCCAGCCTGATCGTCGGCGTCGCCGCCGCATCATCAGGCAAGGACGCGATCCTGGTCGCGGGCGTGGCCGGACTGGTGTCAGGAGCCATGTCGATGGCCGCTGGCGAATATGTGTCGGTCAGCGCCCAGGCCGACACCGAGAAGGCCGACCTTGCGCGCGAAAAGCAGGAGCTGACCGAGGACTACCCGTTTGAAGTCAGGGAACTGGCCGGCATCTACGAAACGCGCGGCCTGACCCCGGACCTGGCTCGGCAGGTCGCCGAGCAATTGATGAACAAGGACGCCCTGGGCGCTCATGCGCGTGACGAACTCGGCATATCGGAAATCACAACGGCGCGCCCGCTCCAGGCCGCCTTCGCATCGGCAGTGACGTTCTCGGTCGGAGCCGCGCTACCCCTGCTCGCCGTGGTGGCCGCGCCCCTGGGTCTTGTCGTCCCCGCCGTCGTCGTCGCCACCTTGGTCTCGCTCACGTCACTGGGGATCGCGGGCGCGATGGCGGGCGGCGCCGGTATCGTCCACTCTGTGACACGAGTCGTTTTCTGGGGAAGCCTCGCGATGGCGATAACCGCCGGCGTCGGGGGATTGGTCGGCGCCGTTGTCTAGGTGTTTGGCCCCGGCGTTTGATAATAGAACAGCCGACCAGCAATGACCGGCTGCGCTAGAGGGCGGGGAACCATCGCCGGCCGAGCCAGAGGGCGACGGACACTAGCAGGATCAGCACCGGGACCTCGACCAGCGGCCCGATAACAGCGGCGAAGGCGACCGGTGAGGCCAGACCGAAGGCGGAGATGGCGACGGCGATGGCCAGTTCGAAATTGTTGGACGCGGCGGTGAAGGCCAGGGCCGTGGTGCGCGGATAGTCCGCCTCGATCCAGCGCCCCATCGCGAAGCTGACGATGAACATGACGAGGAAGTAGATCGTCAGGGGCACGGCGATCCGCAGGGCGTCGAACGGCAGGGCGACGACCTCGCCGCCCTTTAGGCTAAACATGGCGACGATGGTGAACAACAGGGCGATCAGGGTCATCGGCCCGATCCGGGGCAGGAACCGGGTCTCGAACCAGTCGGCGCCTTTCCTGGCGATGAAGATACGTCGAGTCAGGAAGCCGCCGAGGAACGGCAGACCGAGGTAGATCAGAACCGCGCCGGCGATGGTCCCGACGCTGACGTGGATCACGCTGCCTTCCAGTCCGAACAGCGGCGGCAGGACCGTCAGGAACAGCCAGGCATAGAGGCTGAAGAAGACGATCTGGAAGATCGAGTTGAAGGCCACCAGACCGGCCACATACTGACTGTCGCCCCGCGCAAGCTGGTTCCAGACCAGCACCATGGCGATGCACCTCGCCAGGCCGATCAGGATCACGCCGGTCATATATTCCGGCTGGTCGCGCAGGAAGACGACGGCCAGACCGAACATCAGCACGGGCCCGAGAACCCAGTTCTGGAACAGGGACAGAGCGAGCACGCGGCGGTCGGCGAAGACCCGATGCAGTTCCTCGTATTTCACCCGCGCCAGCGGCGGATACATCATCAGAATGAGGCCGATGGCGATCGGGATGTTGGTCGATCCGATCGACAGACTGTCCATCCAGGCCGGCAGTCCGGGAACGAGCGACCCCAGGGCGACACCCAGCGCCATGGCCGCGAAAATCCACAGCGTCAGCCAGCGATCCAGAAAGGACAGGCGGCGGGGCGGCGAGGCCTGATCGGTCACGCGCCGACCCGCTTGCCGTCGGCGTCGATCACGACCTCGCCGTCTTCCTTGGAGAAGGGCGCGGCGGGCATGGCATGCAAGAGGTCAGCGGTTCGACTCCGCTAAGCTCCACCAATTTTTCAAGGGGTTAGCAGGAAACTGCTAGCCCCTTTTGCTTGCTGGGTAACACCGGGGTAACAAACCTTGATATTTCAAGTTGTGCTGCGCTGGCGCGATTTCACCCTTGCGCGGGGCGTTCCACCCCGTTTCAGCCGTCCGTCGAGGCGCCACGCGACTCACCCTGACCGCCTCCGGCCGCGACGTCAGCTGGAGGGGGCGCCAGCTATGGACGGGAAATGTTGGCCGCGATCCTCATGGCGGTGATCGGTAAGATCGAAGACCTACACTCCAACAGGCTCAGCATCAGGGAAAGGCGCCCCATCGAAGCTCCGGATGGAAGGTGCCTAGTTTGACTGGGAACGCTTCTAAGACACCCACGGTGCTGCAATGTGCCGAGTGTCAAACTGGTTAGTTTGACAATTTTCATATTAGGACACTATGAGTGTTCAAATGCTGGGAAAGCTAAACAAGCTCGAACGTATCCTCCCTGAAGGCCTCCTGGTCGATTCCGGCTGGATGAATGAGAACGGCTACCCCAACTCGCTGCGGGCGAAATACGTCGCGTCGGGACGCCTGGAACGGACGGCGCGGCGGGTCTATCGCCGTCCACGCGGAACCCTCGACTGGCCGACAGCCGTTCTCTCGCTCCAGGCCCTCCTCGACTATTCCATTGTGATCGGAGGCCGCACCGCGCTCGAGTTGCAGGGCTATGCCCACTACCTTCCTGCCGCCCGCAAGGAAGTTCATCTCTATGGCGACGAGACCCCGCCGACCTGGCTCGCCGACCTGCCGCTGGACGTAGAGTTCAAATATCACCCGTCCCAAAGGCTCTTCCGGAACGCCCGATACTTCGAGGTCGCCCGGCTCCGCGAGGACTCCAGCGAGACCGGCCTCCTGGCGGACTGGGCCCGCGCCGCAGTGGTGGACACCCCCCTGGGCCACTGGCAATGGCCCTTGCGCCAGTCGACGCCCGAGCGCGCCATCCTCGAACTTCTGGACGAACTCCCCGATCATGAGAGCTTCGACCAAGTGGATCAGCTGATGGGCGCCCTGGCCACCCTCAGCCCGCGACGGCTGCAGCGCCTGCTCGAGGATTGCGTGAGCGTGAAGGTCAAACGCCTGTTCTTCTATTTCGCCGACCGGCACGGTCATGCGTGGCTTAAAGCCCTGGACCGCGACGCCATCGATCTGGGCAGCGGCAACCGCGTGCTCGCCAAAGGCGGCAGACTGGACCCGACCTACAAGATCACCGTGCCGAGGTCGCTCGATGCCGGTCAGTGACGTCTACGCCCGGCAGGTCCGCCTCCTCGTCCAAACCCTTCCCCTCGTGTTCCAGGAACCCTGCTTCGCCCTGAAGGGCGGCACGGCGATCAATCTGTTCGTCCGCGATCTCCCGCGACTGTCGGTGGACATCGACCTGACCTATCTGCCGGTCGAGGATCGGGACACATCGCTCGCCGCAATCGACGCGGCGCTGAGGCGGATCGCTGACGCCATCGAACACGCCCTGCCGGGCTCGGTCGTCGTGCGCGGCAAGGGTGGAGCCCAGCCCGTGATCGACAAGCTGCTCGTCCGCGCGGACGGCGCGGTGATCAAGGTGGAGGTGACGCCGGTCCTGCGCGGCGTGGTGTTCGAGCCCGAGGTCCGTCCGGTTTCAGCAGCGGTGGAAGAGCGCTTCGGCTATGCCGAGGCCCGGATGGTCTCCCACGCCGATCTCTATGCGGGAAAGATCATGGCGGCGCTGGACCGCCAGCATCCCCGCGACCTGTTCGATGTGCGCGACCTTCTGGCCAACGAGGGGATCACGCCGGCACTGCGACAGGCCTTTGTGATCTATTTGGCCAGCCACCACCGGCCCATGGCCGAGGTGCTCCGCGCCAATCCCAAGGATCTGACCCAGGAGTTCGAGCGCGGGTTCGATGGAATGACCGAAGACCCGGTGGACCTTGGCGACCTCATCGTCGCGCGCACGGCCCTGATCACCGCCATCGTCGATGACATGCCGGAGGCGCACCGCACCTTCCTGATCGGGTTCAAAGCCGGCGCGCCTGACTGGGACCTCATTGGCCTGCCCGACGCCGCCGACCTCCCCGCCGTGCGCTGGAAGCAGTTAAACCTCGACCGCCTGGAGCCCGCCCGGCGCGCGGACATGGTCGAACGGCTTCGACAGACTTGGCCGCAATCAGTCTGACAATACCGCCAGACCGCAGCATGCTCACAGACTCCGAGGTTCGGACGCTATGAGCAACTGACACAAACGGTCGTTTAGGGGTTGTTTTCCGGCTCTGCCAGCTCCTCGGGCATCAGCGGCCGCCGGGCTGCCGTGTAATATCCTGGCTCGAAACCGAACGCCGCGCCTATCCGGTCGAGTGCTTCGGGCTGAACCTTCTCCCCGCGTTCGATCCGTTCGAGGGTGGAGAGAGAAATGCCGGCCATATCCGCGAGCGTGGACTGTTTCCACGACCGAAGTCTTCGTGTCACCGACACATTGAACGCGATGATTTCTGGTGGGACGGAAGCATCGATTCCGGGGTCTGGGGCCGGCAGGGCCACGAGGCGGTCGTAGAGCGAGGAAGTCGGCATGGCGGTATCCTTTCCCCCCCTTTCTGAGACCTGACGCGCCGCGAAAGTAGCCCCATCCATCCTTCACCATCCCCGATGAAAAGGGAGTCGTATTCGTCATTCTTAATCGCCACACCGGTCGTCGGGGTCATCTGCCTGGCGACGGCCATCGGACAACGCGCTGTCTTGTGCGGATCGCCTATGCCCGGGCTAGGTTCGCGAAGCTGGAACGAACGGGCTGGAAACATGATGGAACGAGAAGAGGCAGACCCTCGCGAGGCGCTGGCCGATGAGGGCCTGCTGTCACCACAGGTCGAGACGTGGCGACATATCTACATCGACAACTACCGTGACTGGTTCGAGCTCGCGCGCGAGCTGAACCGGTATGCCGTGAGCCTATTCCAGGATCATCAGGATGCCGGCGACGGCGGACCTGCAAATGCGGCGGCGCCGACCGCCGTCCGCGTCTACGGCCGTGCACTCAACGCCTACACGGCAAGCATCATGCTTGCCGAGCGCGCCATGACGATAGAGGCCGTGGGAGCGGTGCGCCCCATCCACGAAGCCGGGTTCTGGCTCAGCCTTCTGGCGACCAATCCGGAGAAGGCGCTCGAGGAGCTGGACATCGATCACCACAAGCACGCGGTCGATCGGGAACAGCTCCTCCGGGCGGCCTACCCAGGAAACGCCGAGCTCCATTCCGCGTCGGTGCAAAGAGAAGCGGCTCATGCCGCGCTGCTGGGCAAACGCCGACCGATCTCCATGAAGGCGTTGGCGGCGAGCCTGCCCGGAGACCCCGGCTACCTCCAGTATCGTCTCGCGAGCGGCTTCTACGGGCATCTCTCGCAAAATAGTCTGGACGCCCTGAAGCTACGGACGGGCGACAAGGGCGTCCGGCCGATACTGGGACCGTTTGAAACCGAGATTCCCAAGGCGCTTTTCTTCGCGATCGACGCCATGGCGCGCACGACGCGCTATTTTGCAGCGCTGGTGAAGGTGCGTGACGCGAACGACATCCTTTCGGCGCTGCGAACGAAGCTTACTGATCTCGGCAAGGCCGACGCCGAGGCCGGGCCCCAAGGCGGCTGACGGGCCCCGCGACGTTCCGACAAAACGGTTGCCGAAGCGAATCGGCTGCTACGATCCGTCATGGGCAAGAAGATCTCAGACAACCCGACAGCAGCCGAGATGATGCAGGCGGCTGAGGCGGCGCGTCTCATCGCGAGCCTCGGGATCGTGCCGCCGGATGGCCCTTTGGCAGACGCCGCCAAAGCGCTGGCGGACGTCGTCGACAAGGCCGGCGTCTTGACCCTGCCCGACCGCTTCAACACCGCCTTCTCGGGCGTGGGTTGGGTCACTTGCGGAAGCATGCCCACAGAGGCGATGGAATCCGCGATCGCACTCAAGACCGCAGGCAGGGTGTCGTCAGCCACCCGAATGCCCACCGGTCGCCAGCGAAGGCGCCCACCCCACACCAACGACTTGCACACTTTCTGATGTAGCGAGGGCCACGTCGGCGCAGCTTTCACATCGCGCAGCCGTCGTGGCCCTCGCGGTTAAACAGATGCTGCTTGACGCTTCATCTCTGTGCTGCCTGCCTCCAGACGGCACGACGCTGCAGCGTCCGTTCAGCATCGCCGCAGGCTTCTGAAGCCTCGGTTAAAACGCCGGACAGGAGCGCCACGCATTTGTCGACGGCTTGCCATTGGGCAATCGAGATCGACTGGACCGGCACATTGATGATGTTCACCCGTGACGGTTGGCCGTTGAAGGCGGCGGTATATTGGGTGATGGGCATGAAACGCCGGTTTTCCAGAGCTCTCAGTCGCCACTGCGCCGCGCTTGCCCTATCTGGCGACCGACCTTGCAGACCATGTTCATCGATGATCGCCATGGCGAGCTGCGCCTGACCATCACCGTTGTGGGCGCGGGCTTCAATCGTTCCGGGCTGTTCCGACATCGCCACGTCGAGAGGGGCGAGCAACTCAGCCAATGGTGCCGACGTCACCAAGGTCTGGCAGGCGGCAAGACATATGCCTGCCGCCGCCAACACAGCCATAGCCCGTGATCTAGTTGAGGGTCGCAGGTTCAGGCGCTTCATAGGTCTTCACGACACGTTGTCCGTCCGGCGTCGCCGTATGGAAGCTGAACGGCTTGCCATTGAAAACAGAAGCGGACAGATCGGCGAGGATTTCATCCTGACCGCCGAATGGCGCCACGAGCTCGATGAGCCAGGGTCGATCGCCGCCCTGCCACTCGTCAGCCCGCAGCTTATGCGCCCCTTCTTTCAGGCGTTTCTCCGTTTCCTCAGACACCGTAGCCCACAGCGCCACAGCCGCTGGGCTATTGGGACCATAGAAGATGCGGAACTGCTCCAGCAGAACCGCCGGCATCGCGAACCATTCCAGATCCCCAATGAACAGCTGTTTGTGGATCGGCGACTGCGTCATCAGCCAGGTGATCTCACCTAACATTTGGGCGACAGTCTTCGGAGAAGGGTTGGCTTCAGTCATCAAGATACTCAAGTAAGATTTCAAGCATGGATACGCGACGGTCCGGCGAACCGCCAGCGCGCATCTGTCACCCCAGCAGCCAGACCCTCAGCATCGGCTTCACCTGACCGTTTCCAAATGGCTGAACTTCCGCCCGTCGTTTTCGGACCGAAAGCCGCCAGAGCCTGCACCAGTTGCTGATGTTGAGAGGCCGACGGCTGATATCCCGTCCCTTGAACCTCATCGTCCTGATCTCCCTGAGAGAGCGGCATGAATACGGGCGCATCGTCGGCTGAGCCGACTGCGCTTCGCCACCACGCCCTTCCGTCTGAGACAGCGGCGCGGCTGAACTCTGCCGGTGCCCAGACATCCTCAGCTTGCGGAGCTGCACTGAGCAGATCCGCCGCAGCATTAACATCAAACAGCTGACCATAGCTCGACGGTCGCCCGTGCACGCCTTGATCCGCAGTCGGATCCAACCACACCCCTTGGACATCAGGCGTCGACGGTGCTGTGAAACCGCTTGAACGGGATTGCGTCACAGGGCCGAACGTCTCCTGCGGCTCATCTTCTATGACGGGCCGACCGAAAGCGTGACCGTATCCGCCCCGTCCAATCGATTGCAGGATATCATTCAGGGTCGCACGGACATGAGCATCCGTTTCACCAACGGTCCCGGTGTTGGACACCTTGCCATTCAGCACATCCGACCAACGAGCCTCATCTTCCGCGTAAAGATCGTCATGGTCATTGAGGTCTACAACCGGGACCGTTTTCCCCTGTTGCCCGGCATTCGGGAACGCCAGGTCCCCCCCTGCCAGATCACTTTCGCCATCATCGCTCAAATAGGCCGCAGCTACCTGGTCAAATCGCGCGCTGCGTCGCTCACGCTGAGCACGTGCTTCGCTGGAGAAAACAGCATTGGCGGCCGCCGCGACGGTCGGATTGGACGCCAACCGCCCTAACTCGCCTTGCGCAGAGCCATCACCCCATGCCGCGCGAACCTCTTCTGCCGACAGGCCCAGTTCGTCCAGCAATCTACGCGCAAGTTGAACATCATAGGCCGTTCCCTTTTCGCCAGAGGCCCAGGTGAACGACATGGTGTTGTGCACAAAGCTGTCGCGCGTCGTTTCCGCCGTGTTTCCAGTCGCAACACCGGTCAGATCGATCTCGACGATTCCCGCCTCTTCAAGCGTGCGGAGTTCTTGCGCAGTCGAACGGCCATTCTGGTTGCGGTCCACCCATATCTTGAGCTTCGACCACCCCTCATCCAGCGCATTGAGCTTGCCGTCGCCATTCGTATCCCAGGCCTGAAGGCCTTCAAGGTCGGTCTTGGCGCCCTCTCGATCCTGTACGAACGATATCTCTGACAGGTTGTTGATCTGGCCGTCGCCATTTCGATCATAGGCGAGGATGCCGTTGGTCGGCCCGACCCATGAGGTCCGCGCGTATTCACCTGAGGAGAGCCGCGAAACCACCATTGAGGATTCAACACTGGTCAGTTCGAGCCCATCACCGCCAAGGTCGAACACGATCGGCATGACGCCGCCGTTGAAGGTGTACTGAACGGTCCAGTTCAGATCGAGCTTGCGCAGATCGATCCAGGTCCCGCCCGCATTGATGAACTCCACCGTATTGAAACCGGCGCCGCCGCTGTAAACGTCCTGCCATTTGATGCCGCCGTTGACCACACGCACATAATCCGTGACCTGATGCGCCTCCAGATGCGGCGCTCCCGCCTCGGCGATGCCGATATAGAGGTCGTTGCCGACGACCTTGTAGATCACATCATCGGCCGCCACGTTTGGCCCGAACACAAGCACGTCTTCCCCGCCTGTATCATTGATCGTGTCACGCCCCGATCCACGTTCAAACGCGAACTGATCATCTCCCGCGGACGTATAGATCGTATCGTCGCCGGCCCCACCGATGATGATGTTGCCGTGGTCCTCCCACTGACCGGGTTGCATGCCGTAGATGATGTCATTGCCGCCAAAACCAGCGATGAAATCACCCAGCGTGCGAATCCCAGTGATTGTGTCGCCCCAGGCCGTCCCGCCGCGATAAATCTCGAACTGCGACACATCGAGTTGCCCCGATCCGTTCATGTCGAGCGTCTTGATGCGATTATCATCAGCTGAGGCCAGCTTGCCCTGGTTCACCGTCGGCATATTGCCGTTGATGCGCACTGAGTCGGTCGCGCTGTAATAGATCGTCAAATGACCGCCAGGACCGTCGGCAGCCGAGAAGGTCAGTTGATTGAAGCCAATGCCTGCCCCGAAAGAGATGACATTGGTGCCGACATTGGTTTCGTTGATGATGTCAACGCCGTCACCGAGATTGAAGTAGTAGGTGTCGCCACCGGCGCCGCCCGACAGGATGTCATTGCCCTTCCCGCCAGTGATGTAGTCGTCGCCAGAGCCCATAGCGATGTTGTCATCACCTGCGGTGCCGATGATGTGCTCAACGCCGATCAAAGTGTGCGATCCCGCAGAGCCGTCAACGGCCCGCCAGTTGGCAATGCCGCCGGAGACCTGAAGCCCTAAACGTGTATTCGTGACCGTTTCATAGTGACCGCCCATATCAACGTAGACGTGCTGCTTCTCCCAGTCGTCCCACTCCCAGTAACTGTCATCGACCCAGATCTGATAGGTGGATGTACCGGAAGCAAAGCCGACGGAATAATCAACTGTGTCTACTCCATCGCCGCCAATATAGGTGTCGTTGCCCTTGGTCGCGACGATCCAGTCATCTCCGGCGCCGCCATCAATTCGGTTGTCGCCCGCATCGCCCTTAAGCTCATCAGCGAAGCGAGAACCCTTCAGGTTTTCGATCGAGTTGAAACGGTCGCCAGTCGCATGACCTCCAAAAGCTTCACCTGTCGTCAGATCGATGAAAACACCTGCGTTTGAACTCTCATACGAAGCGGTGTCGGATCCCCCCGCACCGAACAGGTAGTCCGCACCAGACCCGCCCTCAAGAATATCATCCCCATCATGGCCATCGAGGAAGTCGTCGCCCGCGCCGCCTTTGAGAATATTGCTGCCAGCGTCGCCCCATAGATAATCATTGAACTGGCTTCCAGTGACGTTCTCAACGTTCTTGACCCAATCACCCATGATGTATTTGGCATCCGCCCAAGAGGCATCTCCGTTGCTCCAGCTTGCCGGATGGTTCCACAAAGCCACCCGCACACCATTGATGCCGCCCGCAGGCATCATGCTTGCGTTACCGGCATGCACCCAAAACGCGTCAAGCGGCGCTGTGATTGGGGTTTTGAATCGCTCGTAGGAGATGGTGTCAGAACCCGCGCCGCCATCGACATAGTCCATCTTCGACCAGTCGTGGTTGCCGCTAGCCTCCAGGCCCGGCGTGTAACCGTCCTGCTCCATCAGGAAGACGTCATCGCCGTCCTCACCGAACGCTGCGTCACGACCGCCAGCAAAGACGAAGGTGTCATTACCCGTGCCGCCCCACATGCCCGCTCCGGGATTGCCGTCCCACGGATTGTCGTCGCCGGCCCCGCCTACGAGATAGTCATCGCCGGCGCCGCCGATCAGGCGATCCGCTCCTGCGCCGCCGAGCAGAACGTCGTTGCCATCACCGCCGTCCAGCGTGTCGTCGCCGTCGCCTCCGTCCAGCCAGTCCCAACCGGCCGCGCCAGCCAGATAATCCCCAAACCGGCTGCCGATGACGATGTCGTCACCGCCGGTCACTACGACAGAGGTCGTATACTCCACCCACTCATAGGCCCACGAGTCCCAATAGGTGTTGGTCTGGATCGTTTCGCTCCAATCGCTCCAACCAACCGCGGACGTCCGCTGTGAAAAGTCCAGGAAGTCTTTGCCCGCGGTATTTCCGCTAGCCAACTTGGTGTAGCCAATCTTGGCTAGATCATCGATAATGAGAGACCGTCCTCCAGCTTCCGCCTGAGAAAGAAGCGAAAAGACTCCTTGGCCACGCTCAACAGATAAGCCTGCAGCAATCGCCGCAGCCGTTATGGCCTTGTGTTCCGTACTTTCGGAAATATCGACAAGTATCTGCGCGCGTGAACGTCCCCCTGCAATCTCAAGCAGTTTGGCGTCCACTTCCCATTGCGCTGGCGTGCGATTGAGAGCGCGTTGATACAACAATACGACAAATTAAGCATTTGTCAGCGAACCCACAGCCATGAATTCGGCGCTGGTCAATGCATCCTCAGCAATGGAGACCAGCGATCGACCGCTATCCAACTGCCCAGTCCACCAATGCAGACCAGAAACATCTGCAGCACGATCATGGGCCGCATCATAAAGGCGCCAAGTCTGAGCGGCGCTGGATGTCGGGTCAGTTGTGGTGGTTGTTCCGGCTACGCTCAAACGCCCTCCGGAGCCCCCCTGCGCCGCGACGCGTATATCCTCCATATACACGCCGTAGCTTTCCAGCCCCATGCTGGTCAGGAAACCCTGCAGGCCGCCGTGGAAGTCGGAGGCGCTCCACTGGTCCAGCTTCAGTTCGTTGATGCGTTGAAGCGTGATGATCCAGGGGTTGGCGATGGCCTGGTCTTCCAGAGCCGAGATGATCTTGTCGATCGTCGCCTTGTTGGCGTTGTAGAAATTGCGTTCATTGGCGTCGAGGGCGTCCAGACCTTTGGTATGGGCCTTGTCGATCACGGCCTTGTTCGCGGCGTAATAGTCCTTCTCGCCCTGGTTCAGGCTGTTGTAGGCGCCGGTTATGTAGCCGTTGATGAGTTCGCGGTTGTTGGCATAGAAGCGATAGTCCGACGCGATCTGAAGATCACCCAGCAGGGCCGTCAGGTCGGTCGCGGCCGAGTTGGCCAGAGCCCGCTTGGCGAAGATGTCGCCGCCGATCACCTGCGTCTGCTTGATCGACCACATCACGCCCTTGGACACGGCGTCGTCCGCCGAGTTCACATTCTGCTGCGCGGCGGTGGGGCTGCCCAGCTTGACCCAGAGCTGGCCGCCCGTGTGACCATAAAAGCTCTGCACCCCCGCAGGCATCGAGAAATACTGACCGTTCCGCCACAGCCCATTGCCCCAACTGGTCGCCTCATAGGGCATGTCGCCCGCCAAGACTGTCAGGAAGCCGTTCAGCGTATCCCGCGCGGTTTCTGCCATGTTGCGGACAAGCTGAAGATTGCCGCCGTTCGACGCCGAGGACGCACCGAGCTGGAACTGGTCGCTAGTGTAGTCGAGATAGACTTCCGCGTTGGCCGTCGGCGTTTTCGGCTTCTTTCGGCCGAACAGATTGCCGATCAGAGCGCCGAGTACGAAGCCTACAAAGGCGCCAACCCCCGGGACGACGAATGATCCCAATAACGTCAACTTCGCGCCTGCGGCGGTTCCCCCGGCCCACGCCAGCGTGGACGAAACTGCGGCATAAGCTCCCACGGCTGAGCCGATGGACGAAAGAGCGACTGCCGCCTGTGTCTGAGGACTGACCACCATCGCGCCCAGCTTGGCACCAATAAAGGCACCAACAGCGCTGCTAAGCGCCGACGCTAGATTGGCGGTCGAGCCGCCAATTCCATCCGCTATGCCGCCGACGTTCAATCCGGCAAAGGGCGATGCGGGACTGTTTAGGAGGTTTCCGATGATGTGTTGAGTGACGGAAGACCCCGCTACGTTGAAGAGCTCAGCCCCAAATCCCTCCAGCCCGAGAGCTTCACCTAGCTCAAGCGCTATCCAACTACTAATGGTTCCAATAGCGGCCTGACCTGCTCGAACCGCCACCTGCTGAGAAAACTCCCCCAGCGCCCCTTGAACATTCTGTCCATACACAAGCTCAGCTGAGTTTCCTGCAACAATCGCCACGGCGATACGTTCACCGATTTCACCCAGCAGTGAGGAATAGAGAACCCCCGTAACTTTATTGGATCCGGCAAGGTGTTGACCGAGACTTGACCCAAAAACAGATCCGAACTGGCCAGCTTGAACGATACGCGCGACGTCGAATCCCGATGCGCTAGAAAGTTTGCTACTCTCATAGTCGAGGAAGTCTACGTCTATGTTCAAAGGAACGACGCTGATAACGCCACCCTCGACCCGAACTGTATGACCATTCTGGACGATGACGGAGACGCCATTTATTTTTACGGATACCGTGCCTGCGGCAGAAACAGAAACCGCATTTCCGTTATTGAGCGTGTATGTGTACCCTCCGGACAGGTTTTGACTCCAGTCAGGCACAGTACCCTCAGGGAGGTATATCCTGACCAAGGCTTCTCCGTCCCTGAGGACTCTCATTAGGTATGAGGTGTCGTCTGGGTTTAGATCCCACGCTATCACTCCGCCCCCTGCTAGCTGATGAGTGACCACTGCCCTTAATTCTAGCTCTGCTATTATGTCTGATTGTCCCCTTTCCGTGATATTCATGGCCCGACGAATTTCTCGAGCCGCACTCAGTTCCCCAATTGCATCCGCCGCCGACGCCAGCACCCCTAAGGCCGCAGGGGCCCAGGTTCCGAGAACCTTCCCCGCCTTACCAGCGATGCGAAGCTGAGGAACGACTATCGATGCCGTGTCCGCGACCACGGCCGCCCCACCCCACAGAACCTCCAATAGTTTCGCATCGATGGCAGCTTGAGTAGCTGACGGGTTATCCAGCAACTGCTCAAGCTCGATGCCTACACCAACGAGATTCGCGGCACTGTCCGCTAGTCCCGCAATACCGGAAAGGTCAGCCGCTACGCGCCCTGCTGGCGTTGACCTCACAAGTTCAACGCCCTCAATCCCAACGGCGGCTCCGGATATCGTCATAGACGCGACTGCACGGCCGAAGGCAGCTCGATTATCTGGATTGTCCGTCGCCTTTAACTGGCGCGCGGCAACCAACACAGTCAGAACCGAGATCTGGAACTTTTTTACACTAGCTTGGAATAAGATTACTTTATCACCGATCGACATATCAATTTTTTCCAGATCTTGATCGATTTAAACACAGCGCAGCGGACATGATAACAATAATGCTGAAAATTAGGCCTGTAATCATGTTTATTCTAACTTTGACTTTTTGCAGGGTCTGATCCTGCTGCTGGAAAGAAACAAATATAATTCCATTATATGAAATAGATTGAACTATATTAATACCCCCCACAGGGAATTTTTTAATAACAAGCAGCCTCACGGAAACCTTTCTTCCATGCAAGCTTTGTGCATCACCTCTAAAACACTCCCTCATGGTAACGATAGAAGAGCAATTTAACCACAGAATTCCTTCATTTTCGACCGTCAACGAAGTTCCGCCTTCATGGTAATCGATCTGACCGGTTACCTCCCTGTAACTGCCGCCCCAGTGATGCTCATGCGGAGACAGATAGCCAAAGTTCGACAGCATCCAATACAGAGCGAACGCCACCGCTACTACGAGCGCTCTAAACACTTTTTGGCACTAGATCTAACCAAGTATGGCAGCATTGTTTAATACTGTCTGCTAACCCGCACCGGGCGGGAACATCACAGGATCTCACCGTAATTCCCAGCGCGCAAAGGCGTAGTACTGGTCACCAGCCCACGGTCCATCGTCCCTCGCGACAGCGACTGCTCGCGATTGGGCTCGAACCGCCCATCGTCCAAAACGCGTTCCGGGTTCAGATTCCTCTAGCAAGCGGCACGCGACTGTCGCCCCCGCCTCGCCCACTTCGCACTGAAGCAAAGCCCATCCACTGCCCACCCCTGGGATCGGAGCTGCGGCCAGAACTGTTCGTGGAATCTGTAAATTTAGTTCTCCCGGGCACCACAGCCTCTCGTTTGATGCGGGGTTACGTTCCGACCTCTTGCAGACGACAGGTTCTGATCTCGGCAAATCTAATGCGTCGTCTTGAAGACCCGCTGAAATCATTGCCAGAGCAACTGCGCCCCAAATCGGTGTCATAAGGAAACCTCGACATTTACGGCTCGGCCGTAAGCTGGCCGCCTCCCGCGCCTGTTAGCAGACCTGCATATCGGCATGTTCATCTTTCCCTCCCTGCCGTCCCCACTGTCCGTGCAATCGGCGACAGCACATAGTCGATCACCCGACGTCGCCCGGTGACGATCTCAACAGTCGCGGCCATGCCTGGCTGCATCACGGCTTTCTCCCCCGTTCCGGTGCGCAGTTGCGACGCAACCAGACGTATGCGAGCAGGGAACACCAGTCCGCGCGTTTCGTCCACCGTGGCGTCTGGAGAAATATGCTCGACGACGCCAGTCAAACTGCCATGGCGGGTGAAGGGGTAGGCCTCCAGCTTGACCACCACAGACATGCCGGGACGCACGAAGCCCACATCGCGGTTCAGGATCAGGGCCTCGACGATCAGGTCTTCGCCATCGGGGACGACAGTGATCAGGGTCTGTCCCGCCTCGGCCACCTCGCCCAGGGTCGTGACCGAGACCTCGTTCACTGTGCCGGACACGGGGGCTTTCAGACGCTGAAGCGACTGGCGCTGATCGGCCTTGGTCAGGCTTTCCGTGCGGGTGGCGACAATGGCCTCGGCCTCGGCCTTCTCCTGCGCCGCCTGGCCGCGGAACTGCTCCAGGGCCTGGGCTCGCTCGCGATCGATCATCGAGACCTGTGATCGGGCCTCAGCTGCGCGATGCCGTTCCGCCGAGAGTTCACGACTGACGGCGATGTAGCGCTCTTCCTGTTCCAGCACGCGCAGACGGGCGCCATAGCCTTGGCGTTCAAGATCCTGGCGCGCGGTCAGCTGCTGGCGCGCGATGGGCTGGACCTCTTCGTAGCGGGCGATGTTTTCATCCGACGTCAGGGCGGCGGACACGGCGCCGGAACGACGAGCGGTCAGGGCCGCCAGATTGGCCTGATGGGCGCGTATGCGGGCGTCAACCACCTGACGCTCGGCGGCGACGGCGGCAGGCTCAGCCCCTTCCGGCGCGACGAACTGGACACGTCCCGTCGCCAGATAGCCGAGAATGGCGTCGGATCGCGCGCGCGCCAGACGAGCCGTAGCCAGTTCGGAGCGCGCACTGTCCACGTCCGCATCGGCGATGGTGGGGTCCAGTTCGATCAAGGGCTGCCCGGCCGTGACATGCTGACCTTCACGGACATCGATGGCGCGGACGATACCGGCTTCCGCCGCCTCAACGCTGCGCAGCCGTCCGGTCGGGACCAGCCGCCCCTCGCCGACGGCGACGACATCGACAAAGCTGAGAATCGACCAAGCCAGGGCGCATACGACGGCGCCGATGATGGTCCAGAGGATAGCCCGGCCGATCGGAGACGGCGGGGTCTCCGCGATCTCAAGCGCGGCGGGCAGGAACTCCTTCTCGCGCCAGTCCTTCACACCGGCGCGACGGCGGGCGTTCTCATCTTTCCAGGCGTCCTTCAGGACGGAGAGATGGCGTCGCAGACTCATGCCCCACCTCCATGGCCGTCGCCGTACATCTGGGTGCGCCAGAGCTGAGAATACCTTCCCCCGGCCGACATCAGGCTGTCGTGCGTGCCCATTTCTGTAATGGCGCCGTTCTCCATGGTGATGATGCGGTCGGCCATGCGGATGGCCGACAGGCGGTGGGCGATGATCATCACCGTGCGGCCCTTGGCGATGGCGCGCATGTTGCGATGGATGATGGCCTCGGACTCGGCGTCGAGGGCGGAGGTCGCCTCGTCCAGGATCAGGATGCGGGGGTTGGTGACCAGCGCGCGGGCGATGGCGACGCGCTGGCGCTGGCCGCCCGATAGGTTGGAACCACGCTCCTCGATCTGGGTGTCATAGGCCTCGGGCAGTTCAAGGATGAACTCGTGCGCTCCCGCCAGGGTCGCTGCGGCGATCACCCGTTCGGTAGACATGCCAGGATCCGCCAGGGCGATGTTGTCACGGACCGAGCGGTTGAACAGCAGGTTCTCCTGCAGCACCACCCCGACCTGACGCCGCAGCCAGGCCGGATCGACCAGAGACAAATCCGTTCCGTCCACCAGGACCCGGCCGCTCTCGGGCACATAGAGGCGCTGGACCAGCTTGGTCAGGGTCGACTTGCCGGAACCCGACGGACCGACGATGCCGATGATCTCGCCCGGCTTCACGTCCAGCGACACCCGGCGCAGCACCTCGCGTCCGCCGGGGCGATAGCGGAAGGTGACATCGTCGAAGGCCACCGCGCCCTTGACCGGCGGCAGGGCGGCGCGCGAGGCCGAGAACTGAGATTCCGTCGGGGCGTTCAGCACATCGCCCAACCGGTCCACGCCGACGCGGGCCTCCTGGAATTGCTGCCACAGCCCGGCAAGGCGCAGCACCGGTTCGGCCACACGCCCCGCCAGCATGTTGAAGGCCACCAGTTCGCCGACCGACAGATTGCCGCCAATCACCAGCCGGGCGCCGACATAGAGGATCAGGGCCGTCGAAACCTTGCTGACCAACTGGATCGCCTGACCGCCCCAGATGTTCAACTGGGCGGCCTTGAACCCGGCCTTGACGTAGGCGGCTAGAAGTTTCTCCCAGCGCCCCTGCATCTGCGGCTCGACCGCGGCCGCTTTCAGCGTCTGGACGCCCGTCACGCTCTCAACCAGAAAGGCCTGGCTCTCGGCGCCACGCTGAAACCGCTCCTCGATCCGGCGTCGCAAAGGCGGCGTGATGACGAAGCAGATGATCGCATAGAGGACGATGGTCCCCACGACGATCGCCAGCAGGAACGGCGAATAGAACCACATCACCACCAGGAAGATGACGGTGAACAAGAGGTCCACGAACAGGGTCACCGACGATGAGGTCAGGAACTCCCGGATCGTCTCGAGCTCACGCACCCGCGCGATAGTGTCGCCCACGCGTCGGGATTCGAAATAGGCCAATGGTAGGTTGAGCAGGTGGCGATAGAGCTTCGCGCCCAGCTCGACATCGACCCGACTGGTGGTGTGCGAAAAAACATAGGCTCGCAGGCCGCCCAGGAAGCTCTCGAACACAACGACCGTGATCAGGCCGATGGCCAAGACATCCAACGTGGTCAGCCCCTGGTGCACCAGCACCTTGTCGATGACGACCTGGAAGATCATCGGCGTGGCCAGGGCGAACAGCTGCAGCGCCAGCGACGCGGCAAGAACATCGCCGAGCATCCAGCGATACTTAACCAGAGCGGGAATGAACCAGGTGACGTCGAACCTGGTCGAGGCCGAACCCGCGACGCGTGTGGTGATGAAGACGGCGCGTCCAGACCATAGAGCCTCGAACGCCTCTGTTGTCATCGCCGCCGGAGCTTCGCCCGGGCGCTGCACGAGGACCTGCCCATCCCGAAAAGCGCCGACGATCAGATACTGCCCCTGCCGATCCTTCACGATCGCTGGCAGAGGCGAATTCTCAAGCGCGGCGACATCGAGGGTGGCGATCTTGGCCTTGGCGCCGAGACGCTTGGCGAGCCGTACAAGATCGGAATCATCCGCTGGAGCCGCATGGCCGAGGTCATGCCTGAGTTGACTGTGATCCGAAGGGATTTGGTGAAAACCCAGCAGCATCGCCAGGCAAGACAAGCCCGTGTCCCGCTCATCAGGAGGCTGTACCTCCGTTTCGCCTAACGCCACCCAAACCCCCGCTCAACTCGCGCGAGAGATGTATGGCGATCACAAATCAAACGAAAGCGAATTAATCGCGACGTGGTGTGAGCCTCGCATCACCCCTCCCACACGAAGACCGATGCCAGCATCAGAGGGGCGATTATTAACCGCGTCGAGGCATCCAAAACTCCCTGCTGTATCGAGACAGCAGAGCGCCAGCCAACGAGATGACACCGAAGACCATGGCCATTGCAGCGTCCAACTTAACGCCGTCGTCGGCAGTCACCGTTGTCAGGTAAGCTGCCAAGAAGCTGACTACGGACAGGCCAGTCAACACACCTATAGCGATCTTGTTGGGACGGTGATCCGCGAATGAATCGAGCGATGGAAACGTTTCGGCATCCGGCATGGCGTCATCCAGCAACACCTGCATCTGTTCTCGAATCTTTACAAGGTCAGGCGCACGGTCAGAAGCACCTTTGCTGCGCGGCAGTTGGACTAGGTTGTCATCTTTCATGGTCAAGCCACCAACTTGAGAGCCTGATCGACAAACGTGTCATCCGACCCATCCTGCGCTGCAAAATGGCGGTAGATCAGAAGGATCAAATCGGCCTTCTTAGCCGGCGTCATCGTTTTTCGCGCCTTCACCAGTTTCTTCTCCACCTCTTCAATCGCAATCCTCATCAGCGCCAGATACTGGCCGTCTCGCCGAAACTCTGGTTCCTCTTCTTGGCCGTCCAGCAGCCAAACGGGATCGACGTCGAACAGGCGATGAAGATTCCGCACAGAGGATGCGGCAATTTCCCGCTCACCCCGCTCGTAGTTTTGATAGGTGCGCGGCGCGACGTTCAAAGCCTGAGCCATCTCGATCTGGGTCTTGCCCAGACGCGTGCGAAGCGACGCGAGGCGCTGACCGAGACGTCGGTTGTCCTGGTGGGTTGCTAATGTTACCATTATTGCTAATCTGAGACTCGTTATTGCTAGTTTCGGATATAGCCATGATGATCGCCGAACGGCAACACCAACGTATCAAGGGGGCGCTGAAACTCCGGGGCTCCTCGCTTTCCGCTGTCGCACGGTCGCTGGACGTTGCTCCGACGACCGTGACGATCGTCAGCAAGGGCATTCGGCGATCTCGGCGTATCGAAGCTGCGATCGCCAGCGCGCTCGGCATGACGCCGGACGCGCTTTGGCCAGATCGCTACAACGACGCTAACTCGGTGGAGGTGCGATGATCTGATCCGCAGAAACCATGCATCCAAGGAAAAGGGGCTCGCGTCGCCAAACGCAGAGCCCCTGAGATCAATGTCGTTTCTAGCCGACTACTGATCTTCCCTTCGAACAGGCAGAAAGTCAACGCGCTCCTAGAGGCGGCGATGAATCACGCCTACGTCGGGCTCCGGCCGATGCCTTCGAACTCCATACCGCCGCAGTCGCGGCCATACGCATCCAGGGCCTTTCAAATGATCGATCTCGTGCGCGACCTGTCGCGCCTCATCCTCACGACCGAGTTCGGCAACCGCCAGATCTCTCGCATTCTCAAATGCGCACCCAACACAGTTCGCCGTTATCGACACCGGCTGGAAGAGCTCCAGATGTCGTGGGACCAAGTTCAATTCATTAGTGACGCGGCGCTTCTGTCCCTGATCAACGACGGCATCAAAGGCCTCACTAAGCCGTTCGTGGTTCCGGACTGGTCCTTGGTTGAGCGAGAGCTTCGGCGTCCCGGCGTGACCGTCACACTGTTGTTTCAGGAGTACCGTTCGACCTTGCCGCCGTCGGGGAAAGTCATGCTGTCCGAACGCGAGTTCGGGCGTCGCCTTTACGCGTTCAGGAAAACCCTCTCCGCCTCCATGCGGCAGGTCCACAAGGCGGGGGAGAAGCTCTTCGTGGACTTCAGCGGAAAGAGGATCGGCTACCAAACCGATGAGGGGCGGAAAATCCTCTGCGAAGTCTTCGTCGCCACACTGGGCGCCTCCGGCTATACCTATGTCGAGGCGGTGCGCAGTCAGACATTGCCGGATTGGACCATGGCCCATGTCCGAGCGCTGGAGTTCTTCGGCGGCACCCCAAAGATTTTCGTTCCCGACTGCCTGAAGTCCGGCGTCACGAGTTGGAGGCGGGGCGAGGTCGAGATCAATCCGACCTATGCTGAGGTTGCTGCGCACTACGGCGCCGTCGTCATTCCGGCACGGCCACGTAGACCCAAGGATAAGGCCCAGGTCGAACGCGCCGTTCTACTGGCTCAACGCTGGATTCTGGCGGCACTACGCAATCGCACCTTCCATTCGCTGGACGAGGTGAATGCCGCCATCCTACCGTTGTTGCACGCTTATAACGACCGCCGCTTCACGCGTCGCAAGGATCAGAGCCGGCGTCTGCTGTTCGACAGCGTCGAACGTGCGGAACTGCGCTCCCTGCCTTTGAACCGGTTTGAGTTTGGCGCCTGGTCCAGCATGAAGACGCCTCGGGACTATCATGTCCTGGCCGATGGCCGGGCCTATTCCGTCCCTCACACCTTGATCGGGAAATCCGTCCGCATCCGGCTCGGCGACCGGCTGGTTCGGGTCTATCATCAGGGGCAGGAGGTCGCTGTTCATCCCCGCCGGACTGAAGGTTACGAGCCCACGACTCTGGCAGCCCACCGCCCTCGCAACCATCGCGCCTGGGCGGAGCGTGACCCCGACGACACCATGGTTTGGGCGGCCAGCATCGGGCCAGGCGTAAAATCCATGGTCGAATCCTATATCGAAGAAAATTCCAACCCCCTGATCCGACAGCAGAAGCTGGGCGCGCTCAGAGCCCTTGCGCGTGAACATGGGCATGAGCGGCTGGACAAGGCTTGCCGACGAGGATTGCTGGTTGGCGCACGAGCCGTCAGCTCGATCCGCTCTATGCTCAAGGCCCATATGGAGGACGCCCCCATATACGAGGCGTCGTCGCAGCCCTTGGCCCTTAGTCCGCACCGGAATGTGCGCGGAGCCGTCTATTTCGGCGGTGAATCATGACCAGCCAGAACAGCGACCGCCTGCATCATTTGGGCTTGAGCGGCATGGCGACGGCGCTGGAGCGTCAGCGTGGACTCCCGACCTTCATGGGGCTGGGCTTCGACGAACGGCTAGCGACCTTGATCGATGCCGAGAGATCAGCCCGAGAGGATCGGCGTCTGAAGCGTATCCTGAAACTGGCCAGGCTCAAGGTTCAGGCCATGCCGGAAGACATCGACTTCCGCAACGGGCGGGGTCTCGACCGGACGATGGTCGCGGATTTACTGACCTGCGATTGGGTCGAACGCGGGCGTAATGGTATCATCACTGGCCCCTGCGGCGCTGGTAAGACCTGGCTCACATGCGCCCTGGCGATGCAGGCGGCACGTAATGGTCTCCCGGTGCTCTACCATCGGATCAGCCTGTTGCTCGAAGCCATGGTCTTGGCGCACCAGGATGGATCAATCTCCAAGCTCCGAGCAACACTGGCCAAGGCCAAGCTGCTCATTCTGGACGACTTCGGCCTCGCCCGCCTCTCTCCTCGCGGCAAGCTGGATCTCCTCGAAATCCTCGATGCCCGCGTCGGTGCCCAGTCCACCATCATCGCCGGCCAACTACCGTTCCAGGACTGGCACGACCATATCGACGAACCCGCGCTCGCAGACGCCATACTGGATCGCATCATGCATTCTTCGTTCCGATTGGAACTGACCGGAGAAAGCATGCGCAGACTCAGGTCAGGAGCCTGAAACCGATCAGGCCGCCAGCTTACCCTAGCGGCCTGATTGTCTAAGATGGGCATCGCGGTGGCGCGGGCTGGTCATTTATGATGGCAGCCCGCGGGCGGCGATCTTGGCACCCGCCGCGCAGGTTCGTGGCTGGCTACAGGCAGGGCGGTCGATGCGGAGCAGTTACTGGCCGACATCTTCGATGAGCCGACGCTGAGGTTCCTGATCATGCGCTCCCATCGCTTCCACAAGGTGTACGAGCGCAAGCCCCAACTTGAAGAGGCCAAGGCGCTGTTCCTTGAGGGCCGCTATCTCGCCGCCACGCCACTCCTGCTTATGGCCTCTGACGGACTGGCCTACGACGTCGGCGGCTTCAGCGTTTTCTCCGAGCACGCCGATCTCACGGCCTTTGATTCCATCGTCGGTCACCCGACCGGCTTGCCCGCCCTGATCGGTCTCATCAGGGCGCCACGCACCAAAACGACGGGGGACCCGATCTCAATCCCCTACCGGCACGGCATCCTGCATGGTCGTGATAGCGGCTACGGGAACCGGATCGCCTGCGCCAAGGCCTGGCACCTGTTCCAGGCCTTGGTCGATTGGGCTCAAGAGAAGGCCGCCGAGCCGGACCGGATCGCGGTCCAGAAGCGCAAGGCCTCACAGTCATTTGGCGATATTATCGACGAGGCCGTATCAAGCGCGGCGCGTCGAGACGCGGAGAAAAAGGCGCTCGACGCCTGGACGGCCCGAGACCTCCCCGGCCTGCCAGATAGTCTCGAACCCGGCTCGCCAGAGGAAGCGCTTCACGACTATCTGGTCGGCTGGGGCAGCGGCAACTTCATGCTGATGTCGAGCCGATCGATCAACCTCGTCGGCAAGAGCGCCGGAAAGCTCGCCTACGAAGCCCGTCGCGACGCGCGCGGGCTTAAGCTGACGGATTTCCGCATCCTACGGTTCGAGGACAACACCCCAAGCAGCTCGCGTGCGGAAACAATGCTCACGTTCGAAACCTCCACGGGGCGAAGGGAGATGCAGCTCTCGATCGGGGTCATGCTCGACCTCGGCAAGGACGGCATTCACCTGCGGGGCCCTCAGGCGCGCTGGCAGGTCATGGGCCACGCCCTGCATGAGGCCCGCACGCGACTGGGCGAGGCCGGTGAATCCTGAGAGGGACGCTTCTGTTCCAGCGGCCCGCGATGCGGTGACGCAAGATTACATGGGGAAGCGGAGGACTAGCAGGCGCATGGCGCTGTCAGTCCGTCGGGTCGCGGGCCCGCTGATCTTGGAGGCGATCGAACGCGTTACGGATCGCCAGAGACAGATTGATGCGCAGGCGCGTCACCGCATTGTCGCGGCCATCGAGATAGTCTCGTTCGAGGCGGCGCAGTTGGTCTGCGGCCCGCGCATCGCTAAAGACGTCGAGACTATTGAGTTCCTCATGAACCGCGACGATCTGCGCAGTCGAGCCCCGGCCGACGATGCGGAAGTCGGGGCTCGCGGGCAGTCCGCCCGAGACGGGCGAGAAGACCTTGATCGATTCCCGGCCCTTGTGCTCCGTGGTGACGAAGCTGTGGTCCGCGATGTCGATGATGAAGTCGCCGGTAAGCGCCGTCGCAAGCTGATAGAGGCCCGACCGGTTCCGGAGCCTTTCATGGAGCCAGTAGTCCTGATCCGTATCGATCGGCGCTTCGCCCGGATGATCGACCCACGGCCGATAGCCGGACCGAGGATTGAGCGGCGCGTGAATATAGGCCCCAAGGTTCGACGGCAGCTTGCCATAGCTCGCGTCGAACTGGTCCGCGAACGCGCCGGCCAGCCGGCCGGCGACCAGGAGCTCGAGACCGCTCAGGTGAAGCGCTCCGATCAGCGCGGCATGCGCCAGCCCGACGCCGTCGTAGACCCGCGCGCCCGCCTTGCCCGAAATGCTGTCCCGCGCTCTGGGCGCGAGTCCCTGATCGTGGAGCAGCGCGAAATTGCGCGGCGTAATATCCGCCGCCAACGCCACTTCGCGCGAGGTCAGTAAGTCCTGTGTCGATCTCGAAGGGCGGCCCATGTAAACTGTCACTCTCTAGAAGTTTTAACTTCCACGAAGTGGATGTTTCCGTCAAGGGCTTGCTCCCATCCCACGTGCGGGGCCAGAACTGCGGCTGTGCGCAGCGTTCAGATGTAGTGCTTGAAGGGCAAGGGCGGCAGGTTGGCGATTGGCGCGGCGGTCAGGATTTCGCCGACGTCGTCTGCAAACCTCAAGGTCACCGGCGTGCCGTCCCCGTAGATGCAGGCGTTGAAGTTTAGCTTGGTGAGACCGAGGACGTCCTGCATGACCTGGGTCAGATCCGCGTCGCCCTTGGTCACTTCGATAGACAGCGGGTTGGGCGCTTCGCGCCCGGGATAGGTCTGGAGATCGGGCACGAAGCCGACGGTCCACAAATAGCCCTTGCGCGGGCTGACCGTCAGAGCCGTTCCCCGCAGGACAGGGCTCCGTCCCTGACGGAAGAGTTTGATCTCGCGCGTCGTCTGAATCCGTACGCCGACGAGCCGTGTGTCAGGTCCCACGGCGCTGGAAAAGCCCCGCCATTCAGCCTCGTTGAAATGCTGCTTGGCGTGAATGAAGAGCTCCTTGGGCGGGCGGCCGTGCTTGGCGATGTAGGCCTCGACCACTAGGCCGGCGATCTCCTTCGCCTTTGCCTCATCGAGGTGGAACTCGGACGTCGTCAGCGAATACCAGGGGCCCACGGCACCCTTGAACACGACGCCGTCTCCGGATCCGAGAAACATCTGGGCGCCGCAGCAGGCGTTCCCTGGCGATCCGGCGGTATCGGTCTTCTTGAAGACGAGACCGATGTAGCAGACGTCCTCTCTGACACCCGCTAATGCCCAGGGACGCCCCCCGGCCTTGAAGAAGGCTGTGGTCGACAGGTTCCAGGCGATATTGGCGGGATCCTGCAGCATCCGCGGCTTGCCGCCGAGCGCATTGACGCCCTCCGGATCGATCGTCGATTCCCGGACGATCTGAAGAACCACCTTCTGATCGAGCAGCCGCGCCTTGAGCTGGTTGTGGAAATCGACCTCGTACCGGTAGGGCTCGGCGGCGGCGTTGTCCTCTGCGAACATCGACGGCGCCTGCACAAAGCTCCTCGCCGTACGGGCGGAGAACCTCTGGCTGGTTCGGGTCCGTTCGGGCAAGGGAACGATCGACTTCGGCCGACAGAAACGGTGTACGTCGTCCGGTATCACGACAAACCAGACCGCCGGAACGCTGTCCTCCTCGCGGAGGAACTTGCGAATGGCCTGGTCGAAGAGATCGACGGTCTTGTACACGCGCTCGTGGCCGTCCGGGATCCGGACTGTGCTCGACAAGGCCGCCGCTGAAATCGAGATGGTCGCGACGGGGTTGGCGGGCCATTTGGTCTTGAAGGCTGCTTCGAAGCCCGGAAACGCAAGGTGATGCTGCTCCGCCTTGGCGGCCGGGATATATCCCGTGATCTGGGATACCCACTTCTTGTACCGCGCTATCCCTTCGTCCGTGCCGATGACGCCGACTCTCATTTCAGCGGGTTTGGCCTCGTCGATCATGGGGCCGAAAAGGAACAGACCATCCTTAGGGTCGGGCAGCATCTGGCCGTGTCCGAACTGGAGTAGCGGCTCCGTCAGGATCTGCAGGCCCTGGATCGGCTCAGTCATCTGCGGACTCCGCCAGGCCCGCGATCTCGAAGGCCTCGTCCGGTTCCACAGGCGCCTCCGGAGGCGTCTCGTCCTCATCGTCCGGGACCACGGCCCGGGATTTCACGGCGGGATCGGCGCAAGAGACCGGCGATTCAAACAGGACTGGCCGCGCATCCACGACCACCTCTGCGAAATCGCCCATCGGCAGCTTCAGACGGCCGTCCTCGTCACCGATCCAAGCCACGTAGGCAAGCATCAGGTCGCGCCATTGTCCGTTCCACCAGTTTCGGCAGAAACCGCGCCGGAGCTTGTGCATCTTCTCCACGCTGTCGAGCGGCGTCTTGCCGTCGTGCGAGAAGATGATGGCCGCCTTCATGACGAAATGGGGCGTGTCCGTCATGACGGGCTTGGCGATGAAGCCGAGGTGCCAATAGACGCCCCGCTTCTCACTCCGGCCCACCATGGCCTTGCGCCTGCGTTTGCCGGTGTGATCGACAAAATAGGCGGTATCCTTTTCGATCACGTCCTTGGTGAAGAACCATGCGACCGAGTTGTCGGCCATCTCGAACGCGGACAATCCCTTGGCCGCCATGGCGTTGTTCCAGGATTGCCGCAGGAGATTGACGACCATGCGCCGGGCGTCCGCGCGTTTGACGCCGGGCATCGCCGCCGGCATCCCGGCTAACATGTCTTCCAGCGGCAAGGTGTAGCGACGCTCGATGACCTGTTCCGGCAGCGCGAGCTTCAGGTCCACTTCCGTGCCGAACGTCCCCACCAGCCTGAAGTATTTGAACCAGGGGAGACGGGTTCCGGACATGACGCCCGAGACCGCCGTCTCGGCGACGCCGAGCGAGAAAAGGGACACTTTGGGAGGCAGCGCGGCAATCGGGAGCCAGTTCGAGTACAGCTGCTCGGGCTCGATCCGGGGCATTTGATCGGCGTCGGACCGTCGGAGGCACCAGGCTGCGACGTCAGCCGGAGCGATTGCACCCTTCGGCACGCCGTCACGCTCAAGGACCTGAAAGACTCTCGCCAGGGCGGGAGCCCACCCGGCCTTGAAGTCGATGACGTTCTTGCGGGCGATATTGGCTTTGAAGTCCGAAAAGGGGACATCGTCCACCCTGACCGGCAGGAGGAAATTGGCGATCTTGTCGCTGCGCTCCACCGTGACGGCGAGGTGGATTTCGTCTTTCACGCCCTCCTTGTTCAAGGCGGCGGCGGAAACGACGAGGATGAATTTCGCCGTGTGATGGCGAATGGCGTCTTCGATGTCGTCCCAGAACAGCTCACCACCGATCAACTTGGTGACATCCGACCAGACTTCATAACCGGCGCTGGCGAGTTGAACGCCGAGCCATCGGACGAAATCGTTCTCCTCCGGATTGGCATGGCTGATGAAGACGAGGCGACGGCCGAGTCCGGCGGGCGTTTGAGGCGATGGCGAGGTCACGGATGATGGAATCACTCAGGAACCATAGCGTGATTTCCAAAACTCTTCCTGTTTTGTTCCGCCGCGCTGTTTGTTGATCCGTCGCACGCTTCGCCGTCGCGATCTCGCTAGAGGTTGTAGACGGCCTTGAGCCGCGCGACGAGTCGCCCCGCGTCAGGCGGCGTGAGTTTCAGCGCCTTCGGATCAAAGGTTTTGTCCGCCTCGACCGCTTCGACAAAGGCCCGCAGATCGGCGGCGATCCCGTCCGGGAGCGCCAGGGTCATCGTCGGCCCCAAGAGCTGAAGGAGCTTGAACACATCGTTGCGATGCTTGGTGACATTCCGGCTATCGACCTGCTGGCCGTCCGCCCGGTCGCGCGCCAGGTTGTTGTAGGCGAACGCCTTGAAGGGAATGAGGGTCTGGACGTCGATGACAGGGACGCCGTCCATCTCTGTCGTTCCGTCCTTGAGCAACGCGTAATAGGCGTCGTCGAGCAGCATGGCTGACAGGCTCTCGACCGTCCCGTCCAGCGGTATGGGCGTGAGGCGCGCGCCCTCCGGCACGGTGATGACATCGGGCAGCCGCGAGAACAGCTCGATCATCGCCGGATAGGTCTTGTCGGAGGGATGGGTGAACCGGAAGAAATTCCTCGCGCCGTCGCTGCGTTCGCGGGTCTGGTAGCCGCCGGCGTCGATGAAGGCCCAGAAAGATCGGACGAACTCCGGCTTCAGGGCCTCGAGACAGAGGACCAGGTCGAGGTCCTTGGTCGGTCGGAACGGCAGACCGGCGCCGGTCATGTGAATCTCGGCCGCTGCGCCGCCGATCAATGTGTACTGGTCCTCGAAGCCCGCGAAGGCCGCCTTGAACACATCAATGCCTACGACCATCCGAAGGGCTCCATGAGGGTGTCGACGGCCTGATCGAGGCGTTCGTCATGACGATCCTCCAGGCTCAGATACAGGGAGAGGCGATCCACGACGGGTCCGTGATGGCAAAGCAGACGGGGATCGTAAGACCAGGTTTCGATGCGGATGGCTTCCGGGTCCCGATCGTCGGCCGGCTGAAGGTCGTGCTGGTAGACCAGCCCCTTCCACTGACGTGCGGAGACCGCCCGGACTTCATGAACGGGAGGACCGAGGAGGGTGTACTCCGACAAAGCGGATTCCCCGGCCAGCGGCAGTGCCTGGGCCTCAGGAAACGGCCTGACCAAGCGACGGGCACGGACGGGCGACTGAAGCAAGTCACGGACCGCCCGCCAGAGGTCGTCGCCCTCCTGCTTGAAAGCGATGCGACGCTCCCGGCCGCGAACATCGATGCCGAGAATGCCGTGCCGCTGCAGTTCATCAACCACCCGCCCAGTGCTCATGGCGGAATATTGAAACCGCTCGGCCAGGGACTTGGGCGTCTGGCCATCGAGGTCCTCACGAAGCAACGAGGCCAGGACCACGACCTGGGCGGCCGGCGTCAACTGCTCCACGGCCGGCCGGACCTCTGACCGGAAATACTCGCGCAGATCAGCGCCGAGCTCGGGCAGGAACAGCTGATTGCCGGGAACGATGAAGTTGACGCCCTGCTGGATAAGACGCTGTCGGTTGGCCGAGCTCAGGGCGTCCGTGAGGAAGACGACCATGAACGCGTCCGATGTCGAGCGGGCGGTCTGGATATGTTTGGCGATCGTGGCCGGGGTTTCCGCGTCCTGGCCGGGCGTGGCGAGAATGAGCAGCTTTCGTCCAAACAGGCTCGTTTCGGCGAGACGATAGCGATCCGTCAGGAAGAACGGCAGGAGGCCCACGTCGGCCTCCTTGAACGTCAATCGGATGTCGAACAGCTGCGTGACGTAGGCCGCCGCATCGTCGAAGAGACGGCCCAAGCTCCCAAAAGATGTCGCGTTCGATAACATTGGGCCGCACGATAACACTGGCAATGTTACCATTCAATCTAATGTTATTATTGTTGTCGTGACGGCGTTTCAGCCACCGGTCCGCCTGCAATCGCCAACGTCAGGCTCGGGGCTCCATTGGAAGAAGGTCCGCGTCACGTTCGAGGTCTTCGCGCCTGAGCCGACGCCCCTCCAGGAGCAGCCAGTCGAGTCGTTCCCGGAGTTGATCGTCAGAAAAGCCGGGCGCCCAGGCGAGCGGCGTCAGTTCGATGAGCGCCTCCTCCTGGCCCATCCGGAACTCCCCCGTCAGGGTGGTCAGTTCGATGGTCAGGCTGATGCTCTGGGACCGATGCCGGTTGTAGTCGTCGATCAGCCCCAGATACTCATAGTTCTCATCTGCGCGCGCTCGCGCGGCGGGCATGTCGACGTCGTGTTTTCGGTTGGGCGCGATATCGGTCGCGAGATCACGAAGATCGGAGATGCTCAGCGCATTCTCCGAATACGAGGCGTCGATCGATCGCAGGTCCGTCACGACCTGGCGGCAGTCCTGACAGATGTATACGACCCGATAGGATCGGAACGCCCCCATCCAGCTCTCATCCCCGACACGCCAGAACAAGGCCTGGGGATCGGCCTCGGCCGTGAAAACCATATGACGATGCAGGCGTCCGGTCCATTTGCCCTTTCCCGAAAGTCGGAGTGCCTCGCTCCGATCGCGCCGGCAGACCTCGCACCGCCAGTCCGGGACGACCCGCCGCCAGGGTGTCTCGACGCCTTGGGAGGTCCTGAAGGCCGCGAGGTCTTCGAGGCTCGGTCTTCGCGAGGCGGTCCGCTTGAGACGGGGCGAAACGCCAAAGCCGTCGTGACGCACCGAGCGCTCCGAAACGATGCCGGGTATCCGATAAAGGCTTTCTGCGTCGTGGCCCTGCTGCGATGCGAGGCGGGGCACGATCGACGTCAGGACGTGTGGGCTCCAGAACTGCGGGGGATTGCCCTGGATGCGATGGCCTCCCGCTTTCAGACGCCCCGCAAGAATGTCGAGAAAGGCGAGCCGGTCCGCGACGTCGCGCTCGACCTCGTTCCAGACGTCACGGACCGCCTCGTCGTCGATCCCATGCATCCGGTTGGGCTGAACCCGGATGAAGCGCATGATCTCGCGGGGCGAGAAGCTGAAATAGCTGGGGATCAGGTCGCCGAGCCGGCCCTTGGCCTTCCCCTCGGCCGTATTGCAATCGTTGCAGATCAGGGTGGTGAAGAACCGCATGGTGAGGTCCTTGCAGGCGTCGACGCCGCGCCGAAGGTCCCGGCTTTCCGGGGTCCGGTCCTCAATGTTCACGAGCGGGCGGAGCATCTTTTTGGCGTGATCGCGCAGGTGGTCGTGATGCCATTCCAGCTGGCACAGAAGGACACCGTTATCGCTGACCCGCGCGATCTCGGGCTTGCGGCGCTGACAGGCCTCACAGACCCAGTCACGCCGGACCTCGGCCCAATTGCTGTTCAGATTGAGCTTCTGCGCGCCCAGGCTGAGCATCAGGGCCTTGGTTTGCCGGCTCCAGGCGCCGTCTGCCTGAGGAAGCAGGGACTCAAGGTCCTCGTCGGAAACCGCTCTGAGGTCGGGCATGACGAGTGAGAAGGATGCGGTCATCGAGGAATCCGGATGTTCAAGACGGACTGCCTCGAGTGTGCGCCAGATTCGGACGTTCGTTCGACATCGACTCGGGGGTCGCCGGTTCCAGAGCTCGCGGGTCGGGAGTAGTCAGGCGCGTCCGGCCGGCGCGCCGCCTGACTCCGCCAAGGGCAGCTCCATCGCGTAGCACCAGTAGATCAACAGGGCCTCGGTCAGCGCCCTGTCGTCCATTCCCGAAGGAAAGGTCGTTCCTGCACGCTCGCCGGCGATTTCATTGACCTGGATCACTGAAAGCGCCTGCGTCAGGCGAGAGCCCAGCACCCGGCCGGCCTCCGGCGAAACCCGTTTCCAGCGCTTGAGGCGCACGCGATCCTCAATCGCCGCGTCGGCTGCGGGTTCCGATGCCGGGGCATAGGCGACGTCGTGCCACGGCGCGAAATACTGCGCCTCCGGCCAGAGCAGCCGAGACTGGTCGCTCCACGAAATGACGACCGGCCTGCTCTGTTCCGATCGCGAGATCGCGCTTTCGCAGAACGTCCTCAGAAGCTCGAACTTGTCCATATCGGTCTCACCAGGCCCTGAAGAACGACGCCGTCATCGCTGTCTGAGGTTCGACGCCGGAAGGTCGTTGAGCTCACAGATCAGGGCCCGACAGCGATCGAATATGATCGCTGCCAGGTTCGGCGGATAGACGTGCTCGCTCCCGTGGGCGATCTCGTTGCGAATCTGGACGAGCAACTGGTGATCGTCGCCCCACTGACTTTTTTGCGGCGGCGATAAAATGTTCCGATCAACCGCATAGCTCAGACGCCTTGCGAGGCCGGGCATCTTCTTGGCGTCAGCGCCCAGTCGGGTCTTCAGCGCGAACTCGAGACTGGCCAGGGCCTGGCCGGTGGCGACCACCATCAGTTCATAATCGAGCCAGCCGTAGATCAAGGCGTTCAGGGCGCGCGCGTAGATCCTGACCACGACGTCCGGCGCGCCCGCAGGCAGCTCCAGATCCGCGACCATGTCGTAGTGGTCGCGGAAGCTCAACGGGCGCAGGCCGTCGACCGGGTCATCCGTCATTACGATCCGGTATCGGGCGTCGGGCTCCAGCGCCTCCGCATAGGTTTTCATCGCGTCTGTCCCTTGGCAATAGCGGCGCTGTCCGGCTTTGTAGGTCATGGGCAAGTACGATCCGCTTCGGGACTATCTCCGCAAACTGAAGACCGATGAAGTCGAGCTCTCTTTCGCCGAGATGGAGCGAAAGATCGGCTATATGCTGCCCAAGAGCGCCAGCCTGCCGCAGTGGTGGGCGAACACAACCGACCCGGCCGCGACCCACGTTCAACGCAAGGCTTGGGGCGACGCCGGCTTCGACGCCTTTCTGATCGCCGGCGCCGACCGCGTCCGTTTCAAGCGGGTCTAATCGACCCGGTCCGCCCCCTAGCCTCCGAAGTCGAACGCAGCCTGGTTCTCCGGAACACCAGATTTCCGTTTCCGACGGCTCCGGACGGGCTGATCCGAACCGGTCGCAACCTCAAGCGCCGGTGATCTAGGCGGCTCTTCCAGGGTTCTCCTGACTGGCGGTTTAACCGGTGCCGGCGCCGCCACTATGGCCCGGGGCTCCGGCAGACGCCTCGGTGTCCTCGCCCGTCGCCACGCCAGCAGCTCGCTCTGCCACCATCCGACCCGGTTTTGCGAGACCTGGACGCAGGCCGGGAAATCTCCGGTCTTCTGCATGCGCCAGACCGTTGTCCGGCTCAGACCGCAGATCACCTTCACCTGCGACCAGGGGAGAATCCGGTCTTCCAAATCGTCGAACGGAGGCGGCTCGCTCACACTGTCCATGACACCGCCTCGTCTGCCCGGCGCTCCAGAACCTCGGCCAGCAAGCGGGCGTCTCGCGCCGCATCCACCGGATCTCGAACCTCCCAGCTGCGAAGAACGTCCTTCAGGGCGAAGCTGACCGCCGGGTCGATCAGCAGGTCCGCCACGCTGGGCACCCACTCCGTTCTGAACCCTTCCAATCCCGCCTCAGCCATGACGCCGCCCCCTGGCTGCGGGCGGGGCAGACGCGCGAAGGTCGCTGACCTGGTTCAAGGCCCAGGCGCGCAGCACGCCGCGCGGATAGTAGGGCCTGTGCCGAACGTGGAGACAAGGCGGGCCGTTGCCGCCCGTCGACCACAGCCGGGCGAGTGTCTCGGGCTTCATGCGGATGCCGAACTGGATCAGGAAGGCGGACGCTTCCTTGCGGGTCAGCAGATCCTCATCGGCGGCGTCAGTCACCGCCGCCACCGGTTCTGTCGCGGGAATCATCGGCTGGGCTCCGGGGCCCGGCACTCCCGGGAATTGCGGGCGCCCCTCCCGGCCGAGAGCGCGAGGTAGCAGTCAACGGCTGCGGCCACATAGGCTTGCGTCTCCGCTATGTTCGGTATGCGCCCGAGCCGGGCGACGCGATCCGGTCCCGAATTATACGCCGCGAACGCCAGCCGGACGTCCCCGAAGCGGAGCAGCTGCCGGGCCAGATAATCCGCTCCGCCGTTGAGGTTCTCGATCGGATCGAACCGGTCCCTGACCGCGAGATCCGCCGCCGTTCCAGGCATCAACTGCGTCAGGCCACCGGCGCCGACCGGAGACACGGCATCGACCCGGTATGCGGATTCCACGATCACCAGGGCATGAAGCATCTTGGGGTCGATCCCGTGGCGCTCGGCGGCGACGGCGATCGCGTCCATGAACGGCTGGGACAGGGGCGGAAGTCGGGGCGTGAGGTCGTCGACGCCCGCCACGTCCGACACAGACTGCGCGGGGGGACGGCCGAACAGATCGCCGCCGGCGTTGCGCCAGTCGACCGTTTGAGCGGATGCGTTACCCGCTGCAAGCGCCAGGGCCAGAGCGGCCAGAAAGGGTCTCACCATGTCAGGGTCTCCCGAAACACCCCCTCCAGGTCTCGGGTCCGGACGGGGCCAAAATAGCGACTGTCGAAACTTCCCGGCGTGTCGCCGAGCAGGAAGAGCTCGTCCGGCGCGAGCCGACGGCAGCCGGTCCAGCCGGGCAGAGCCGCGCCGCGCCGATCACGATCCAGAACGTGAGCCACGCGGCCGGGCATTCGAACCGCACTTCCCTGCCGGCAGACGAGATCGCCGCCGACCGCCGCGACCCGTTTGATCAGAAGCAATTCCGCCGGCATGCCGAGCGCGCCCAGGTAGTGCCGGGCGATGGAAGGCTGGGGCAAAGCGACCATCGCACCCCTCTCCGGCGCGCCTCCAGGCTGTCGCAGATAGAGGCCACGCGGCACGCTGGGGCTCTCGTTGACCAAAGCCAGGGCTGGCGTCTGCTCGGCAATCAGAGCGCCCAGGCTCAGGAAGAAGACGGTGACGCCGAGCACGGCCCAGCGGTTTCCAGTATCGAGAGGGGTCCAGGTCATGGCCGGTAAGGCTCCAGGATCAGGTCGCGGGTGATCATCACGCGGACCGGCGCGCCGGCGCGCAGACGGATCGACGGCCGGACGTCCAGCTCCCGGTCCACGAGCCGCCCCCCGACCTGGGAGCCCTCGATGGCGGCGGCGTCCCCGGCGTCGCCGAGCAGGCCGCCCGAACCCTCGCCATCTCCGTCTCGGGCGATTTGGCCGAGGGTGGTGATCGCGCCGGCGAACAGGGTTCCGACCAGCAAGGGGAATAGCCGCCGATCGACATGGCCGCGCACGCCCACGGCGCCTTGCGCATCAACGCCGGGCTCACCGGTCAGCACCAAGCTCTTGCCGTTGGGCAGGATCAGCCGGTCCCAGGTCAGGAAGGCCCTCCGGTCGCCATAGGCGCTTTCGCCCTCATGACGGCCGATAAGCCGGGTCCCTTGGGGCAGGACGAGATGGCGGCCGCTGACGGTGTCATAGACATTCTGCGACACCGTCGCGACGACCGGCCCGGCGCGCGCGGTGTCCACCCCGGTCAACAGGACCACAGGAATGATCGCGCCAGCCTTCAGCTCATAGGGCGACAGCGGCGCCGTCAGGGTGTGGCCATTATAGGTGGCGCCGACGTCCGCAGCGTCCGCACGAGCGCCGGCCGTCGCTGGACCCGCCCCGGCATGCGCGGCAGGACCGGCCCCGGTTGACGCCCCCTCGAAGAACAAGCCCGATCGCGCCGCCTGTTCGCCCGGACTTGGCCCGGTCGCCCGGTTCGTCCGCGATGGCGCATAACCGGCGCTATACCGGGCCGGCGCGGGCGGCGGCGGGGGAACACCAGGCTCAGCCGTCTCGGGCTCGGCCCCATGGCGCGGCTCGGGCAGCCGGTCATAGGTCGCGGGCTGGTCGGTGACCGCTTCGGAGGGTCGAACGGAGCCCCGGGCCTGCTCTTCCCGGCCCTCGACGGCGCGGAGCCGGGCGCTGTCGCGCAGTTCCGGCTGGACGACGAAGGCCCAGGCCAGGGAGCCGGAGACGAGGATCACGCCGCCGATCACGATCGTCTGGACGACCGACTTGCGCAGCCGGGTGACCGGCGGACGCGGCGCCCGCATCGACAAACCAGGCGGCGGCGCCTTGGCCTTGCTGGTAAGGTCGGGTCTGACCTCAGGGTCGACGCCGGACCCTGCCGAAGAAGCGACGTCGTCGGGATTGTGGGGGGTATCCTGGAACGAGCTCATCGGGCGGCTCCCTGGAGGCGGCGGATACGAACGATCTGGGGGCGACGATCGCCGAGCCTGAGCTCGGCGCGATCGAAGACGCGATCGACGATGAACAGACCCCCGGCCTGGCGGTAGTTGACCATCTGGGTCTCGCCGTCGGCGGCGATCACGAACAGGGCCGGCGCTTCGTCGATCTGAAGATCGGGGTCGAAAGCGATGAAGGTGCGCTGCCCGTCGTTGAAGACCGAGGCCGGCGTCCACCGTGCACGGCGCCCTTGCGGCTCTATCCGATAGCGGGCGTCGATAGGCCCCTCCGGCATCGCCACCGGGTCCGACACGCGGATTTCCGCCGCCTCGGCGATCGGCGCCATGGCCGGGGGATCCATCGCCCCGGTGTCCCAGGCGACCGCCGCGTTGAACCCTGAGGCGTCACCGCTCTTCAGGTCGATGAAATAGACCCGCCGGTTGGTGGTCAGGACCAGGTTGGTCTCGAGTCCTCGTTGCAGCGGCTTGAGGAGGACGTGGGTTCGCTGACCTGCGCCCTCCCCGGACGTGGTCTCCCCGATCTGCCAGCGGACGGTGTCGCCGGCTGCCTTGGAGACCAGGATCTCGCCGGCCCCCAGGGTCAGGGTGGTGACCCGCAGAGGCGCCGTCCAGACCTCGAACACCCGACCCGGAGACCAGGCGAACACCTGGACCCCGCCGACGAAGGCGTCCGATCGCGAGGCGGCGCGGGCGTCGAGGTTGGCGGCGACGATGGCGCGGCGGCCGGTCATCCCCGTCGCTGGCGCCACGGCGGTCGGCTGGGCTTCATAGGGCGTGCCGACGGGAACGGCGGGCGCCAGGGTCGCATCGGCGACCAGCGCATCATCGACTTGTACCGTCGATTGCGGCAGGGCTCCGGCTTCGGCGATGACGGCAGCCTCGGCCTCCACGACAGGCAGGGGCGACATCGGCGGCGGCCCGGATGTTCGGCCGAACACGGCGCAGCCGGACAGGCTGAGGCCCAGGCCGGCCAGGATCAGGAAGCGTCGGGGGTCCATGATACGTCCTCGATTTTCAGTCCAAGGGGGTTCTTCATCAGCTCGGCCTCGGTGCGGGGCGGCTGGGTCGTTGTGGTGATCAGGGCGCGCCAGCGCTCGACGCCGGCCTGCTGGCCGTTGACGAAACGGGTCTCGCGCCATTGCAAATCGTAGGTCCGCTCGGTGCGCCGCACGACGTTGAGCACTTCGACGTTGACGGCTTCGCGTCCGACCTCGGCGAAGGGGTCGTGGCTCTGCGCCCAGGCGTTAAGGAAGCTCGCCGCCTTGGGCATCATCAGGTCGTAGGCCCGAAGCCAGTTCTGCCGGATCACGATCGGGTCGATCGACTTGGAGCGGACGTCACGCACCCAGCCGGCCAGCGCGTGTCCGATCTGGGCTTCGGTCGGTTCGTAGCGGCCGCCGATCGCTGTGATCCTCTGGGTCTGTCCGAGATCGGAGACCTCGACCACGAAGGGTTTGACGACGGCCCTGTCGGCCTGCACCCACCAGCCCGCTCCGAGGAAACCGGCGAGGACGAGATTGGCCACCGCGATACGGCGCCAGTTCCGGGCATGGGCCAGGGACAGCCCCATCCGGTCGTCCCAGATCTGGCCGGCGCGCTGATAGGGGGTCGTCTCGGGCGCCGAGGCCAAGGCGCGTTTGGGACGAAAGAAGGGGTGCATGGTCAGGACTCCTCGTTTCTCAGGTTGGGAGACAGGACGCCGCTGGTTTCGCCAGCAGGCATGAGGCCGCGCCCGGCGTTGGCGACGAAGAAGGCTTGCAGGGCCTGGGCGCGCGCAGGCGGCTTCGACCCGCCGGACGCAGCCGACCGAGCGGCGGCCTGATGGAAGTCGGACCGGGCGGCCTTGGTCTCCGCGGCGATCTTCTCGGCCGGCCGGCCCGGACGCGCCCCGCCGCCATCGTTGGCCGCGCCGCCGGATCCTGTGGCTTCGCCCGAAGCCGAACCCGATGCCTGGCGAGGCTGCCAAGCCACGGCGGGCTCAGACACGCCGCCAGGGGAAGGCGAGGGCGCGGCTGACATCGCCCCGCCCGATGGTCGACGCGGACCGGACGGCGACGGATTGTCATTGGAGGGTTTGGGAGGCGTCGAGGGCGGAGGCGACATTGGCGGGGTCGGGGATCGGCCGCCTCCAGCGCCGGCCGCGGCCCGGGCCGGGCCAGACATCTTAGCCGCGCCGCCTGCGACCGCCGTGCCCGCACCCGCGATCCCGGCTCCGGCCAAAGCGGCGCTGCCGCCGACGGCGATTCCGGCCGTGATGGCGGCCCCGGCGCCCAGGGCCGGCCCGCCCGTCACCAGGGCCGAAGCCAGATTGGGGATGAACATCGCCAGCATGGCCAGAAGGATCGAGGCGACGAGGATGCTCAACGCTTCGTAGATGTCGGGATTGGCCGAAGGCTGGAGCTGGTCGAAGACGGTTCGGGCCCCGGAGATCACGATGGCCAGGGCGAGCACCTTCAGGCCCGACGACACGACGTAGCCCAAGGGCCGTTCGGCCAGGAAGGCGGACTTGTTCCAGATGCCGAAGGGCAGGAGGATGAACCCGCCCAGAGTGACGATCTTGAACTCGAGCAGGGCCACGATGATCTGCAGCGCCAGCACGGCGAAGGCCAGCATGATGCCGATCATGGCCAGGCCCAGGATCAGAGCGTCTGCCATGTTGCCGACCACGTCGAGCGGATTGTCGACGGGCGCAGGGGTCTCGCCCAACGCCTTCACGATCTCCCAACCCTGGGCCAGGATGGCCCCCGGATTGAGGAAGTCGGCCCGGCTGAGCGATCCGCCCCCGGCCGTCAGACCCAGTTCAATGAACCCGGCGTAGATCGTCTCGGACAGCTGTTGCCAGTCGTTGATCAGCCAAGCGAAGGCTCCGATCAGCAGCACCTTTCCAAAGCCGGAGGCCAGCACTTCGCGATTGGAAGACATCGCCCACTGGATCCCGGTCAGGGCGACGACCAGGACAATCAGGAGCCCGAAGACGCCGTTGACCGCGCCCTGCAGGGCGTCGAACCCGGCCGAGATGGTGTTGGAGAACACCACCATCAGCTCATTGGGGGTTTCCACTCCGACCGACATCGCTTGCGCTCCTCAGTCCCGCGCGTGCGACAGGGGATCGAAGGTCGGTGCGGCGGGCGTTCCGGCCGAGCCCGCCCAGCGGCGGCGACGGGCCTCGTCCCCCGAGGCCTGGGTCGCGGCGTCGCGCGCCGTCGCCTCGGCCAGAAGCCGGGACTGGGCGAGCATGATGGTGCGCAAGGCCGCCAGATCCTCGGCAAGGACGGCCAGCATCTGGTTGGAGGACTGGATCGCGGCGGTCTGGCCTGAAGCGGCCTCGCTGGCCGAGAGGGCGCCCGTCAGCCGCTGATTGCGTCCCTGTCCAAGACGTTCGAGCTCGGCTGCCGTGCGAGCCACATCCTCGGCCGTTCGCCGGGCGTTGGCGGTCCGGGCCTGCCCCTGCTCCAGAAGACGCAGCATGTCCGAACCGGACAGGTCATCGGGATAGAGGCTCTGGAACTGCTGCTCCAGGCCGCTGACCGAGCTGGCGATCCCGCGCGCCGTACGGGCCAGTTCGGCCATGTCGCGCAACGACTGGCTGTTGCCGGTCAGGTGGCTGTAAGGCGAGGCCGCAAGGCTCTTGGCCTCGTTGGCCAGGCTCTCCAGTTGCCGCGCGGCCTGCAGGGCGTTTTCGATATGGTTTCGAGGGTCGAAGACGACCTGTTGTGCAGGGACGGGCGTCGCAGTCGCCAGCAGGCTGACGGCGACGAGGCCGATGGCCAGTATCTGGACCGGCCTATTCGGCCGCGAGCGGTCGGGCGAAGGCGTCGAAAACAGCATCAACATTGTGCACTCCCTTGGCTGTGAGAAATTCCCGCGCGAATCCGGCCTCTCCGGAGGCGGCGAGGATGTCGTCGATGAGGGTCTGGTCTTCCGGCGCGCTGGCCCCGCACAGGGCGAGCGCCACGCCGGTCAGGCGCAGATCGAACAGGCGTCGGCCGCGCGGCTGGCGCCAGTAATAGGCCCGCTTGGGCGTGGCGAAGGCGATCAGCTCGAGCTGGCGCCGGTTCAGGCCGAACCCCTGATAGAGGCGCGCCGAAGACGGTTCGAGCGCGCGGGGGTTGGGCAGGAAGACCTGAGTCGGGCAGCTCTCGATCAGACTGGTCGCGATCGGCGAGGCGGCCACGTCATCCAGGCTCTGGGTCGCGAACACGACGGCGACCCGCTTCTTGCGCAGCGTCTTCAGCCACTCCCGGATCTTGGCCGCGAATGCGGTCTCCCCAAGGAACAGCCAGGCCTCGTCGAGCACCAGCAGTGTGGGTCGACCGTCGAAGCTGCGCTCCAGATGATGGAAGAGGGCCGACAGAACCGGAGCTACAGCCGAGGGCGTGGCCATCATGCTTTCGAGCTCGAAGGTGTCGAACCGGCTGGGAACCAGCGCCTCGCCCTCTCCGTCGAGCAGGGCGCCGTGCGGACCTTTGAGTGTCAGAGGCTCCAGCGCGGCGGCGACAGCCTTGTCCTGAACCAGGGCGCAGAAGACCGTCAGGGTGCGCTGCGCCACGGGGGCGTCGGCCAGGGCTGCGAGCGCCGCCCAGATTTCTTCACGGATCCTTGGAACAGGCTCCAGCCCCGCGAGCCGGACGGTCTCGGCGATCCATTCCGACGCCCAGGCCCGTTCGATCTCCTGGTCGATGCCTGCCAGAGGCTGCAGCGAAAACCGGGCGCCGGGCTCCAGCGCGCGCCAGCAGCCGCCGGCGGCCAGCGTCGCGGCCCGGGCCGAGCGGCCTTTGTCGAAGAAAACCACCCGCGCTTCGGGATAGCGGAACCACTGCAGGGCCAAAAACGAGAGTAGCGCGCTCTTGCCCGAGCCCGTTGGTCCGACCACCATGGCATGGCCGACATCGCCGACGTGGAGCACCAGACGGAAGGGGGTGGACCCTGTCGTTCGGGCCGTCGCCAGCGGCGGGCCGTCCAGATTGAGGTCCATGGACGGACCGGCCCACACCGCCGACACCGGCAGCAGATCGGCGAGGTTCAGCGTCGAGACAAGCGGTCTGCGGACGTCGGCATAGGGCTCGCCCGGCAGGGAGCCAAGCCAGGCCTCAACGGCGTTCAAATCCTCAATCCGGGCAAGCAAACCTTGGGCGTTCAAGGCCGCCTCGACGGCTCGTGCTTTGGCGGCAACGCCCTCTTCCGTCGCATCAAGCACCGTTACCGTGAGGGTCAGATAGCCGAAGGCGCAGGCCTCAGCGCCGAGAGCGGCCAGGGCGCCGTCGCATTCCTCGGTCTTGGAGGCCGCGTCGGTATCGAGGAGAGGAACCTCCTCCTTGGTGATGGCCTCCCGTAGAAGAACACCCACGCCCTTGCGCTTGGCGAACCAGCGCTTCCTCAACTTGACGATCTCCCGCTCGGCCTCCGGCTTGTCGAGACCGATCCAGCGGGCCGTCCAGCGGTAGGGAAACGGCAGGGCGCCGAGCGCATCGAGCAAGCCGGGCCGGGTGATAGACGGCAGGCCGCGCACGGACACGACCTTGAGCCAGCGGTCGCCAAGACGCGGCGCGATCCCGCCGGAAAGGTCGGCGTCCGCCAGCCAGGCGTCCAGATACATCGGTGAATCCGGCGCGGCGACCGGGAAGGTCCTCGGCGACACGCAGTCGTGCAACCAGGTCAGCAGGTCGGTGTCGTCGAGCGGATCGATCTCGGGCAGGGCGTCCGACAGGAGGTCGAGCGTGGTCGCCGCCTCACGGGTGAAGACCGCCACGGCCTGGCGCCAGTCCGCGCCGCCCTTGGCCAGGCCGTCGAACAGCCAGCGCTCCATTCTCCGCGTCTCGTCGGCCGGCGGCAGCCAAGTCAGGGCCAGGCGAAAATCCGTCTCGAAGGCCGGGTCGCCAGCCTCGAAGCGGCTCCGACGTTCCTCGTCGAGAAGCCAGGCGACATCCAGGTCGAACGCGCTCTCCGGATAGGGGGCGGCCTCACGGCGGCGCGCCTCCATATGCAGGCACCAGCCTGTTCCGAGACGCTTCAGCGCATTGTTCAGACGCGCCCGGACGGCCATCAGCTCGTCCTCGGTCGAGGATTCCAGGTCCGGTCCCCGGAACCGGAAGCCCGTGGTGAAGGAGCCGTCCTTGTTGAGGATCACGCCCGGCGCGACCAGGGCGGACCAGGGCAGATGGTCGGCCAGAGCCGCCGGGCGTCTGCGATGTTCTTCGAGAAAGCGCATCTGCCCCTCACGCGTCCAGATGGCCAGGCAGGGCGAGGTGGCGCCGAAGCACATCGAAGAACCGGCGGTCCGCTCTGGCCGCCCACAAGCCGATCGCGTGGGCGACGGCCCACCACAGAAGGCCGAGCCACCAGATCCGCAGAGCCAGGCCGAGCACCACCGCGATCGTCCCCATGGCGATGGCGTAGTCCCGAGGCATCCCGGCCATGAGGATCGGCTCGGTCAGGGCCTGGGCGACCGGAAGATCCCAGCCCTCCGGTCGGCCGTCTTGGAGGGAGCCGGCCATCATCCGATCTCCGCCCCGCCGGCGAAGCCGAAGAAGTCGAGGAAGAAGGTCGAGGCCGCGAAGGCGATGCAAAGGCCGAACATGATGCCCAGACCGCGCCGCATCGAGGATCCGTTCTCGCTCATCGCGATTCCGGCCCCGAAGACGACCACCGCAACGACCGCGGCGGCCTGGACCACGGGCCCGGTGATGGACTGGACCACCTGCTGGAGCGGCCCTTCCCAGGGCATCCCTGAACCTCCGGCTAGGGCCGGCCCGGCCATCATCAGGCCGCACGTCATCATCGCGCCGAACAGGCGGCGCCCAAGTCTTCCACGCATGTCTTGCTTCCTGTGTTCAGCGCGTCTCAGCGCGATGCACCACATTGCAAGCAAATATATCCACAGGTTGTCAACTCTGTGGATCAATTATTTTACGCGACTTACAAACGACTGTCCGACAACTCACAAAGACTCAAAATACGACTTGTGATGACTTGCGGTCCGAAAGTCGCCCCGACTTCGATGGCGACTTCGCACGACTTGCGTTTCGTGCCCGACAGCGCTCGTTGCCAAACGACACCGCCTCAATTTCAGGTGAAGGATTGGCTTCAGTTCAGGACGGCTATCGCGTAGCCGTCGTCGCCCAACGGCTCGACATCGAGCACAGCCTGGACCTTCCGTCCGGTGTCGGTCCGCCAGATGTGGACATCCAATCGATCCGTGGATGATCGTGCGGCGAGGCGTCCAGATGAAAACATTGGACGACTGGCTCCCGAACTGTCCTTTCAAGGTGAGATAGTGGGAGCTTGGATCAAGAGCTCTGAGACGTGCCCTGGGTCTGAAACGCACCAGGAGCGGTCATTGTCGCTAGTCCGAGAAGGCGACATTCGTCGGCAGAACGCGATGGCGCACATCTTCCAAGCCTACATCTCTGCCGAGCGACGCTCTGGAAGGTCGAGCTTCAGACAACAGCCGCAGCCCAATCAGTCCCCTTCTCTGTTGGGATTTTGCAGACCGTGCCTGTGACCATGCGGTGTTGCTGAAGCTGACGTTCGGGGGCCAGATTTAGCGATTTGGCAAAGTGGTCAACGCGACTGCTCAGCCCAGAATTCGTCGCACGATCCGGTAACCCGACGCCTCGTAGGTCTGCTCCGCAAGGTCAGCTACCGGATTGACCTTCCCTAGGACTGTGCTTTTGCCGGCGGTGTCGTCCCAGTAGGTTTTCAGCCACACAGCCTTATCTCTCACCGCGCCCGGCGGCCCCGCCAGTCTCTTCGCGATGTAATGACGGATGAGCTTCGCAGGCTTGTCGAGCAGGACCTTTCCAGCAACAGGCGTCGGGTCGTAGTCGTCAAAGCGGCGCAGATAGTGAACGAACTGGCGTTCCGGTTGTTCGCTGTCATGGACGAGACATAAGCCCCCCCATGAGTACCTGTCACAGTCCGCCTTGACGCTCTCACTCACCAGAATCGTAGGGAAAATCGTCTCCCTACACTCCATCCCGTAGGCCTCCAGCATAGCCGGGCCGAACATGAATTGACCGTCGTGGTGTATGTTTCCGAGGGTCAGACCGCCTCGAACCAAAATGTCGATCTGCAAGAGATTTTCAGCGATCGTCGTAAGGCTTTCGAGGATCTCGTACAGCCCAGCCTCAGTCCGATCTGTCGAGATGACGATGCAGTCTGAGAAGTAAGTTAGATTCATACCTAGCGCGGGGTTTTCGCAGGTACTCACACTCAGTCGATCCATTGCAGCAACGATTTTCGCGCGTTTTTTCGGATCATCGGCTGTCGACTGCACGAGGGCGCTGAAGCCAAGCATGTCAACGAATGCGACGTATTTTTCGCGGTAGGGATCGGTCATGACACTACCGTCTCAGCGGGCCTTTTCGCGAGCAACGTGCGTAAGAAGCCATCGCTTATGTACTCGCGCAGCTCGTTGTCATCCAGATGCGCTAGAGACGGGTCGTCGGGCGCTTTGCCAAGCTGCGTTGCGAGACCCTTCCGGTCGAAATCCGCAAACATGTCCATGAACCGCTCATACATTTCGTAAGGCGTTTGGGCATTTGTGGGCACGTCCTGAATCTCACCGAAATAGGCGGCCTTGTTGGCCTGCCAATCCTCGAAAGATGCGTCGTCCATCTTCTCGCTAAGGATATGATTGCCCTTCGCAGTTTCGGCCACGATGTAGCACTCACGGCTGTTCTCAAGGACTGTGGCGCTTCTCACGATGCCCACGAACGGCTCATCGGGGCCGCCAAAATCGTAGGCTTGACCGATCTTGATCCGCGGTTCGCCACCAAGCAGCGTTTCGCTGGCGAGAGAGCCGTCGAAGGTGATCGGAAACTCGTGAAGGCTGGCTAGGCTGCGAGCGACCTCAAGCGCGTCACTGTGTTTGAGATTGCGCCGATACTGCTCGATGACGGTGATTTCGCCCGTCTTGTTGAAATCGTCGATGCGGAAGCCGAGGGGTGCCAACGCCAGAACGGCGTTGGCCTCTAAGGCGCGGTGGAAGGCCATGTTGACGACGAAGACATAGGCGCTCTCCTTTGGGGCGTCAGGATGCCCCTCATACTGCTCGAGTATTTGAACCGCTCTGAGCACCAGGGCACCGTTGGGCAAATCCCCCTCAGGTCCCAGAGGGGCGTTGATGTCGATGAACACCAGTCGTTCGTGGTCGCTGGGCTTGTCCAATGCGTCGTGCAGATGGGTCTTCAGCTTGCTGAACGGTCGGTTGTCCCTGCCGCCGTCATTGTCTGTTCGACCAAGCAGGCCAGACACCGCCCGGCTCTTGGCTTCGACCGTGTAACGCTTGCCTGAGCCGGTTTTTACGGCGGCGAACTCGCAGTGCCGCTGCCTGCGGCTGTCCTCGTCTTCCAACACCAGCTCATAGCCAGCACGGATGAGCGCACTGGCTATCATCATTTCGAAGAAAGCCCCCTGAAACTGAGCAGGATCCCGTAGCCGCGCGAGCATCTTGGCTTGCAGGTCGGCATTGTGATCCATGAGGTAGAGGCTGTAGGCCAAGCCCAGATAGCAGACGACGACGCCAGTGACCGGGGCGCTGTTGATCGGCCCAGCCTCGGCCTTGAAGCGCTTTTGATACTCGATGAACGCGGCATGCCACTGCATGATGGGGTGGCGGTCTGCGAGGGCCTTCTCGTTCTCCCGCGCACCCCATTCAAGCGTCAGCTTGTCCTTGATGTAGTCGAGCAGGAAATCTGGGAACGTCCGCCACTTCTTGCTCCACATGATCCGGTTTTTGACGGCGACAACTTGATGATCGCCGTGCTGAACCGCGATGATGGGCTTCCCAAAGCCCTGCTGTCGCCGGCGGATCGCCTCGTCAGCCAAATGAGCCGCGTAGGCGCGCTGCATTTCTGGCGGGGCTGTCCGCTCCATCTCAAATCCAAGGCAGCAGTGCTTGAACTTACGCCCGCTACCACAGTGGCATTTTTGATTTCGGCCGAGCTTGGACATGGAGCCAATACTCTAGCTTGCAAGCCGCGCCACGGCCAGAAATCAGAGATCAGGTTTCTAGACAGGCCCGCTTAGAAGCCCGACTTGAGCGAATGCCAGCCAACCACCCCGGGGGGCCTTAGTCGCACCCCTAGTGATGTCCCCACTCAAGCCGCCGACGAGCCCTTTGAGCGGACCTTCCGAAGGTCAGCCTAGAGGCTGAGTCGGTAGTTTCTGGTTCGAATAAAATCAGGCCAGGAGGCTGATCGCGTAGCCGTCGTCGCCCAAAGGCTCGACACCGAGTACGGCCTGGACCTGCCGTCCGGAGGCGGTACGACGGATGTGGACAATCCGATCGACGGCCTGTGCGATCGCCCGACGCGGTGTTCGCGACGAAACTTCCGCGATTAGGTCCTCCATACGACGCAGAACATCGTCGGCCGAGTTGGCGTGAAGGGTCGACAGGCCGCCGGGATGGCCCGTGTTCCAGCTCTTGAGAGTCTCCAGCGCCGCCGCACCGTCGCGCATTTCACCGACGACGATTCGATCGGGTCGCATCCGCAGCGCGTCCCGAACCAGGTCGACCACGCCGATCGAGATTGGCTGACGGCGCGTCAGCACCGACACGGTGTCCCAGGCTGAACACTGAAGCTCTGGCGTATCCTCGACGAGGAAGACCCGATCCCGTGCGAAGGCCGGCTCCGCAAGAACGGCGTTGGCGAGCGTGGTCTTGCCGGATCCGGTGCCTCCCGAGATGAGGATGTTGAGTCGCTGCTCCGCAGCGCCACGCAACACGGCTGCCTGTTGGTGGCTCATGGCGCCGTCGCGGACATAGTCCTCCAGGCTCCAGATCACCGAGGGCCGTTTGCGGATCGAGAATGCAGGTGCGCTCGTGACTGGCGGCAGCATTCCTTGAAACCGTTCCCCCGTCCCGGGCAGGACTCCAGCGAGTCGGGGATCGTCGCGCGTGACGGTCTCGCCGACATAGTCTGCGATCAGACGAATGACCCGCTCCCGCGACTCGGCCGACAGGGTCGCGCCTGTATCCCGACGCCCTTCGCCGCTGCGGTCGAGGATCAGACGGCCATCGGGATTAACGAGAATCTCGACGACCGCAGGCTCGACCAGGGCCGCCAGAATGGTGTCGCCCAATGCATGGCGCAGCGCCTCGAGCTTGCGCTCGGCGATGATCGGATGGCCCGACATTAGTTGGCTTGGCCGAACGCCCGGCCTTCGTCGGGCACGGGACGTTCAGTACGTCCGGCGACGATGCGGGCGGCAGTGGCGTCCAGCAGTCGTTCGATACGACGATCAACGGCCGCCTGGACCGTGGGGTCCTCGTCGACGATAGCGTCGGGGAGCCGCACGAAGAAGGCTCTCGCCACCTCGATCAGCAATTCCTGGACGATCTGCATGTCGCGAGCCGTGGATCTCATATGGTCGCGAAGGGACCGTTCAAGCTGCAGTAGCCGATCCTCTGGATCAGCTTGGGGGCTCTTCTGCAGGCCTCGTGCGATGGCCCTACCTGCCGCCTGACTGAGAGGCATCTTGCCGCTGCGAGCCTCCCTATTGAGACCGGACACGACCTTGGGATCGGTCAGATAGACCTGCACGCGGGCGCTCGCCGCTTCTTTCCTAGCCATCGCCTAGACCTCGCAAATGATCGAGCGCCGCATCCTGCGCGGCCATCTCCTGCGCCACCCGCCCGTAGATATCGGCCACACGCGCTGCGACCTTCTTGTCGTCCATCGCCGCCGCGACCTCCTTGAACAGCGGCAGGGACGCGTCGGCGTCCTCGCCCAGACTGCGGCGACCTGCCCATGGGTGCGGAGTTCCGGGCGGCGCATCCAGCCGTTCTTCTTGGTCAGGCGCGTGGTCGAGCGCCCGCGTCCGAAACGGTTCGCGGACGTCATAGAGGAGCTTGGTCGTCCGCAGCGGTCGAGCGCCGGCGGCGAACACCAACTGAATGTCGTCCGGAAGGGCCCGGATCTCGCCCGGCTCCAGCAGCGGCCGCTCGATCTGGGACCGGGACACCGAGCTGCGCCCAGCTGCCAGCGCCGCCGGTGAACTGCGGCTGGTCCGGGTCTCCAGCACGGACCCCGTCAGCTTCGACACCTTGTCCTGCGTCAGAGGATCGAGCGCGCTGAAGGCGGTATAGATATGCAAGTTGTCGAGAATGGTGTTGTTGGCGCCGTAGGTCTCGACGATATCGTTGAGAGACTGGGCGACGAACATCACCTTCACCCCGTAGCCGCTGAGCAGACGCAGCGACTTCTCGAAAAAACTGACCCGCCCGAGCAACGGAAACTCATCCATCAGCATGAGAAGGTTATGGCGCTTGAGCCGCCCATCGGCGGCTTCGGTCTCCCGAACCGTCAGGGACTGGGCTGCGGCGTAGAAGAAAAGACGCACCAAGGGCCTCAGCGCTGCGCTGTCAGCCGGCGCGACCTGAACGTAGAGAGACAGGGGCGCTTCGGCGCACATCAGATCCCCCATGGAGAAATCCGATCGGGACAGCGAACGCTCGATGTCCTCGCCTGCGAGCCATTTGAGGTAGGACCGGGCCGTCCCCTGGACCGAAGTCCGGAAGCGGTCGTGCATCGCCGCATAGCCCTTGACCGCCGTGGCGATGAACGGGTGGGTCTCCGGTTCGCCGCTTGGACCCGGACGGTGCAAAGTCTTGGTCATGACGTCGGCGGCGCTGTCGAGGTCGGCGAGCATTTCGCGGACCTTGAGCAGGGTCTTTTCGGCGTCGTCGGCGGTGTAGAGGACATGCAGGATCACGGCCTCGAGGATTTCCGACGCCGCCTTGTCCCAGATCGCCTCGTCGTCACGGGCGCCGCCGGGATCGGACAGGATCGAGACCAGGCGTTGAACGTGGGCGAGCTCTCCAGGTCCTGGCAGGATTTCAGCAAGAGGGTTCCAGCACGCCGAGGCCGGGTCGCGCGGATCGAAATACAGGGCATGGCTGAACCGGGCCCGCCAGCCACTGCTCAATCGCCAGAGTTCGCGCTTGGGATCATGCACGAGGACGCTGGCGTTCCATGACAGCAGCGTCGGCATGACGTGGCCGCGCCCCTTGCCCGACCGGGTGCCGCCAGTCACGAGACTGGGACGGAGGTCGGTCGTTGCGAGAACGCGTCGTCCGAGAACGCCGAGGATGCATCCGCCGAGGGCTGTCAGCCCGGCGCCTTTGGCGTCTTTTAGCGCTCCCCAGCCCCGGATCCGTCGATGGGTCTTATCGCCCGCAAGCGTCCCCAACCCCAACCCCCCGACGCCGCCGACCAGGATCAACGGTGCGCACCGCGACATGACGGCCTGCGCCTCAGCACCGAAAGCAGACCGCCATTGCAGGATGGCCCAGGGCGGATAGACGGCAAGGTCGGGGGCGATGCGCCATGTGGGTCCCAGAGCGTCGGCCCACTGGTAAGTCCAGGCGAACATCTCCGTCGCGGCCTGGGCGCCCACGGCGAGGCCGAGCCCCAATCCTGTCAGCTTGGCCCACACCTCAGGAGTCCGGAGGCCGGACATCCCGGCCAGCCTCAGCTTCGAGGATCAACGAAGGAGCGGCGTCCATTCGACGGTGGTGATAGGCGGTCAAGGCGTCGACCAAATCTGTTCCCGACGACCGTTTGAACAGACCCACCAGCGCCGCCGCCTCATGGTCGAAATCCTCGAACAGCCGACGTTCCGCCTCGGCCAGTTGCAACAGCGTGCTGTTCATCCGTTCATAGGCGTCCACCAAGGCCGCATTGCCTGTGGTTCTAACCGCCCTGAGCATGTGATCGGAAAGGCTGCGGCATGTCCTCTGTCCACCGCCGCGCACGACCGACCGCGACGCCGGATCACCGCCCCTCAGGCTGGTCGTGAGGCAGAGAAGGCGGAAAGAGAACCGGTCGCGGACAAGCGCAGCGTCAAGTCGGGGAGCCAGAAAACCTCCCAAAGGCGCGCGTTCGATGAGGCCGAACCCGCAGAGCCAGCCGAGGGCCTCACGAACCGGCGTCGCGGACAGTTTCAGACGGCGCGCCTCCTCGATGATCACCACCGGAGCGCCCGGGGTAAAGGAGCCCTGTTCGGCCCGGGCGCGCAGGCTCTCCAAGGCTAGGGTGAATGGATCATGCTTGCGCATTAAGCCGGCCTCCGAGGGCAAACGCCCACTATGGCGCCTGCCTACGCCTCGCCAATGAGTTGCAGCCCCAACCGATCCGGCTCGGTCGCAAATCGTCCGAGCCTCGGTCAGAACGCGCCGCAAAACATGCCGCTTTGTGGCCGATTGTCCTGTTTTCTTTCCCAGCTACACACGTGATCGTTGATCAGAAGCCGGACTGATTCTACTTCGGAAGACGGAAGGGTATGCGCGGATGAGTCGAGACGACCCGGAACTTCCAGACGATGGCGCGCTGCTTTCGGCGACTCTCAAATCCTTGCGCCGCTACCGCAAGATGACCAAAGCCGAGACGGCTGCGGCCATGCGGATCGCCATCCGGACCTATGCCCGCTTTGAGGCCGGAGAAACCCGTCTCAACCTCGACTACATCCACCGCTTCGCCGCCGCGACGCAAAGCGACGCCCAAGCGATCCTGATGGCGGTGGCGATTGGATCGCCTGAGCACGCCAGACGGTGCGCAGAGAACCAGATGGGCTCCATCTACACCATCGGGCTCGAACAGTTCGACCACCTTCTTGGCGATGACATCCGCAACCTCGACAGCCGGAGCATCATCGCCGCCATCGTGCGAATGTTCGAGGAGCTCGCCAAGGCGCTGCGCGAAAGAGATCCGGCCCGGGATTGGATCGAGAAAGGCTCGGCCAATCTGCGCGCCAAGCGACCCAAACCAGGGCGTTGAGCTCAAATATACTCCAGATATAGCTTTGCCGCTGACCGATCCTAGCGCTCCTTTGGCGAGCCACATCCGTGGCGATCAACCAAGGAGAGACTGGAATGAAGACGACCAAACTGCGCATCGTTCGCTTCGGCAGCGCCAAGGCCCTGACCCGCGACGGCATGGGCAATATCTTCGAGGAAGCCGGCGTCAAGAACGGTCAATATCCGACCGAGGGCTGAGCGAAGGGCGGACGACGGCTACAACAGGCGGTCGTCCGCTTGTCTCCATCGGATCGTTCGAAGTCCACGCCTCGTCACCACAAACGAGGCCGGCGCGACGTGGGCGCATCGGAAACGATCCCGCCAAGCAGGGCTCCAAAACCAAAATAGCGGTGTCTCCAGCATCGGGCTGAAGCCGCCGGTCTGCGTCTGACGTCGAATGTGGCCTGCAGCAGTCGGACCTCCGCGACGATCGTGCGAAACGCGTCGGGCCGCCGGCAAAGAGGACCGAAACAGCGAACCCGCCAACCCGAACCGTTTCAAATATACTCCAGATATAGCTTTGCAGCCGGCTGATCTGCGCGCTCACTGGTTGCGCCACATCCGTGGCGATCAACCAAAGGAGACTGAGATGAAGACGACCAAACTGCGCCTCGTCCGCTTCGGCAGCGCCAAGGCCCTCACCCGTGACGGGCTGGGGACCGTGTTCGAGGAAGCCGGCATCAAGAACGGCCTTCGCCCGACCGAGGGCTGAGCGTACGGCGGACGTCCGCATACACGCGGTCGTCCGCTAGCCGCCGCCTTGACGTTCACCGCCCCGCTTGAACAACCAAGAAGCCCTGTTGCAAACGCCATGACAACTGACCTCTGGTGTCATCCCAACATCTATTTGACCGTGGTGGACGAAGATGTAGTCGTCCTCGATGTGGCGGGCGATCGCTACGAGTGCCTGCTGGGCGCTGCATCACTCCTCCAGCCAGAAGCAGACGGACGGATCGGGCTTGCGGACGTCTCGATCATGGACGAGTTGCGCACCGCCGGGCTGGCCGGCGACCTCGCCCCAAACCCGGTACGCAGGCCCATTGTCCCTCCGACGCGTGAACTCACGCCAGCGTCGCGCCCGCCTCGCTCCGAGATGGTTCGCGCCGCCTTCGCCTGGATCGTCGCGACCCTCATCTTCCGGGGAAAGCCGATATCCGTCCTTGTGGACTACCATAAGGCGCTGCGCGGTCGGGCGGAGGAACAGGACGAAGCGTGGCTCGCGGATTTGGCGGGAGCCGCCCGGCGAGTGCGGCCCTGGATACCGTTCGAGGGCGAATGTCTGCAGCGTTCATTTCAGCTCCGGTACTACCTCGCATCAAGAGGCGTGGCAGCGGACTGGATTTTCGGCGTCCGGACCTGGCCCTTCAGCGCTCATTGCTGGCTGCAGATCGGCGACCTTGTTGTCGGCGATCGTCTTGAACGCGTGCGACGGTACGCACCGATCCTGCGGGCCTGAAGGTGAGAGAGTTTCTGCTCGTTTGCCGCGCTGCCGATGACCTCCCTTCCCAAGCGCTGTCGGAAGACCTTGCCAAGAAGGCGTCAGCGCAAGGACTTGTAGTCTCTGCACTCAACCCACGCGCCTGGCTTGCGGTCCCCAGTTCGTCGCCTGCCACGCCGGTCCGGGTCGGTGGCTGGACGCTTATCGGGGACGTTTTCGATCGTCGCTCACCCGTCATTCCCTATGCGCATCCCGACGATCCCTGGGGGTACGAACGGAAGTTAGTGGCAAGGTTCTGGGGCCGCTATGTTGGCGTTCTCTTCGGCGCGGGAGATCAGCTATCCGCTCTCCTTCGCGACCCTTCCGGCGCTCTGGAATGCGTGGCCTGGTCCGAAAAGGGGCTGACCATCGTCGCCTCGACGGCCTTCGAGTGGTTGATCAAAGCGCTACGTCCTGCGTGGCGCATCAACAGCGCTCGACTGGCTCAGGAGCTTCACGCCGTCGTTACGGGGACGGGCGCGCTTCTCATTGACGGCCCCACCGCGCTCGAGCCGGGGACCGTTCAACCGCTCCCGCTTGAGCGGCAGGCCCTGGCCGTGTGGACTCCAGCTGACATCGCTCGCCGTAGCCTCTGGACCTCACCCGATCCGCACTCGGCCATGGAAGCTATTCGCTCGTCGATCGATGAGGCCGTGTCTGGATTTGCAAGCCTGCCCGGTGCCTTGGCCGCCGAAGTCTCGGGAGGGCTGGATTCCAGCATCATCGCCTCGAGTCTCGTGCGACAGAAGCCTGACGGTCAGCGGCTCTGGATCAACGCCTACGGCTCCACGCCGGAGTCCGATGAGCGCGCCTACGTCGCCATTCTGGGCCAGTCGCTCGGCTTCAAGCCTCTTTCGGTTCCGCACGTGACCGGAAGGATGACACCGGACTGGCTCGCGGCGATGGCCGGAGATTTCCGTCCGGGACTGAACGGGCTCGATCACCCCCAAGATGTCGCCTGGGCGCGCCACGTCGTCGATGGGGGCGCAAGCGCTCTGATGACCGGCAAGGGGGGCGACAGCATCCTCTTCCAGGCGGCCACCACCGATGTCTTTACGGATCTGTGGAAGTCGCGGGGCTGGCGAGCACTGGGACATCCGGACCTCGCAGAACTCGCGGCGGGCAACGAGATTTCGATCTGGTCGATGATCCGGACGGCGGTGCGATACTCGGCAGCAGGTCAAACGCCTCCGCGCAAAGCTCACCCAATCCTGTCCCCGCTCACCGAGCCTTTCGTCGGCCATCCCTGGCTTCAGGATCTCGACGTCTTTGGGCCCAGCAAGGCCTTTCACATCGCCGGGGTCGCCGACAGCGTGTCCCACCATGGGCCGTCTGTCCTCTCCCGAGCCGTCGATGTCCGACATCCGCTTTGCAGCCAACCTGTGGTGGAGGCCTGCCTCGCCCTTCCCACCGCGTTGTTGACGGCGGGAGGACGAGATCGCGGACTGGCGCGGCAAGTCTTCAGAGAGGGGCTTCCGGACACAATCGTCAACCGGCGATCCAAGGGAGAGATGACCCGTATTTATGGGCGCTTGATCGTCGACAATCTGGACATTCTCAGGCCCTGGCTGATCGACGGCCGCCTCGCCGCCCTCGGTCTAATCGATCGCGCGACCGCAGAGACCGAACTGACACCGGAAGCGCTGATCTGGCGTGGCCAGCATTCTGTCATCCTGGGGATCGCGGCGCTGGAGGGATGGACACGTCTTTGGGAAGATCGCCTGGGGCGTGCCGCGTGAACCGATCCGGGTCCGAAAGGGTTCGGTCGAGCCAGTCGAAGATCTGCGCGTAGTAGTCGCGAATGTTGGCGGGGCTCCAGATCACATGTTTCTCGCCCCAGTAGGTCACCATCCGGGCGTCGCCACCGTTCCTCAGAACAGCGCTGAACATCCGCTCCGATTGGCTCATGGGCGCGAAGTCCATATCGGCGGTCAGGAACAGAATTGGCCTCTTGATCCGGTCGGCGCGCAGGAACGGGCTTGAGGACATATAGGGGTCCGGATCGCTCCACGGGGGGGCCGCCAATCCGCCCTGTCCGACCTCCGTCCAGCCTTGGTTGAAGCGAAAGAAAATGCCGTTTTCCGGCTGGATTCGACCCTGGCTGTCAAACTCGCCCCATACACCCGGCATGTCGCTGTATCCGGCGGAGGCGATGTAAGACCGGTAGCGATCCGAACGGGTGGCGATCTCCAATGTCGCATAGCCGCCGAAGCTATGACCCCACAGAACCATGCGGTCGAAGGGAGCCTCGGGGAAAGCAGCACGCGCGGCATCGACGGCGAGGTCGGCGCTCCGGACGTAGGCGTCCCCGCGATCCCGGACGGAAAGGTCGCCCGGGATCGATGGACTCAAAACAGCATAGCCTGCGGAGACGAACACCTCGGGTCGAGTGCTGTAGGTCATGGCCAACGGATCGACGCGGGCGAGGTTGTCGGCCCAGCCGGGATAGACCTTGACGATCACACCCCGGATGTCACGGGCCGCGCCCCTGGGCAGGAACAGCCAGCTGGTGGTCTGTCGCCCGTTGATATCCAGATGTACGATCGGCTGAGCCTCGGTCAGAACGACATCCGAAAGACGTTGATTAATATTGTCGAGGTTCCGGGTGGGAGCGAGGCTTCTCCGGATCAGGGTCTCCGACAAACCCTCAGACCGCAGCATAAGAAGCCCTTCGGCGGACACGGCGACGACCCTGTCATCCTTACTTGCCACCCCCCCGAAGGAGGTCGCGCCATTCTCGCCCATGATAAGGCTCTCGCCATCTGCTGCGATCGCGGGTGACCAGTTCCGCCGGGGCGCCTCATTGCCCTTCAGTCGGCGGCCGAGGATCGGATCGAACACAAGCGCCTCGCGGACGTTGGCTCCTGTCTCCATGAGCCTTCGCACGCCTGAGCCTGTCAGCGCCCAATAGGCGCCGTCCGCGAACGCATAGAGGACGTCAGGCCCGGCGGCCGCGATACGCGTCGGCGCCGTGGCCAGCCCTTCCGTCAAGGCCCGAGGCGGTCCGTCTGGCGACAGCAGATGCCAGTCGCGGCGTCCGGTTTCATCATCCTTGGCGTAGACAACGGGCGATGCGCCGATCCAGTCCGCCTTTACGCCGTTGAGCGCCACCTCGGCCGACGTGCCGACATCCAGCTTGTCTCGCACGAACCAGTCCACGCCATCGACCGAGACCCGGCCCAGCCGGCCCTCGGCCCAGCGTTCGCCATCCTGGCGGGCCCACACCAGCACGCCTCGGGAATCGGGAGACCACCTGAGGAGATGGAAGGCGACGTCCAGATCGTCGGGGGACGCCACAACTCGTCCGCTTTCAAGATCGATGATCGCCACCCGATGCCGCCGGTCATCCTCCATATGCAGAAGCTCCGGCCGACCCAACGGCATTTGCTCGGCACGCCTGATCACGACGGCCTTGGTCCCGTCAGGCGATAGGGCGAAGTCACCGATCCGGGCCTCCAATAGTATTTTGGCCTCGCCCGTCACGGTGTCGTACCGGACCAAACGCTGGATCGGCTCCGGCGTCTCCGTCGACACCACGCCCCCGTGGGCTTCGATCACGGTTCTCGAAGGCTCATGGGCCCCCGCTGTCCGCTCCCAGGCTTCGGCGCGCCGCGTCGTCGCGGCGCCGTCATAACCCAACACCAATGGCAGGCTGCCATCCGGCCGAACGACGAAGACGAGGACGGAGCTGGACGCCCAGAACGCGCCTGCGCCATTCAGCGGAAGATCGGGCGTCAACCCTGTCCAAGTCACGGCTCCGTCCGATATCGTGACGACCCCGTACTCGAAGGTCTGGCCGCGCAGGCGGGTAACAAGAAGGCGTTTGCTGTCAGGGGACCAGGCGATGCGTTGCAGTCCAAGTCCTTCAGCGGGAAGAAGGCGTCGCGGTGGCGTGGCGGGCTCCTTCAGGTCCGCGAGCCAAAGGTCCATGATCGTCCAGGTCGACCGCCCGCCAAGGCGGACCTCCGTCATGGTGTTGTAGCCGGCGCGTTTCTCGTAGATCGCCCAACGGCCGTCCGGCGAGATGTCTGCGCGTCCGAATGCCTCCAGTCCGAGCAGGTCTTCCACCGTCAGCCTGCGATCTGGATCCCCAGAGCTGGCCATGGCGCCTGTTGCAAGCCAGGCAACCGCCATCATCGCGCCGGCGAGGCGTTGAATAAATCTCCGCATGGTTCGAACTCACCAACGACGCGTGAGCTGGAGCGAAACCACCCGGCCCAGTGGGCTGGCCTGGCCCGGGTCGAAGCCCAGACCTGTCGACGCATTGTAGAAGGGCGGGTCCTGGTCCAGGAGGTTCTGGACGGCCAACTGGATCTGCAAGCCGCTCTGCCGGTCTGGCGACCACGCGACGCGGGTGTCGACTGTGTTCCAGGCGTCGATTTGTGCGCCAAGTCGGTCCTTATAGTCCGCGACGTGGTTCCAGTAGCCGCCCACCTCGAGATCGCCCTGGAACCAAGTCAGCCCGGTTCGCGCGCGCAACTCTGACGGATAGCCGATGAGACCAGCGACCTTTTCGGCCGGCGCGGTCGGGGTTGTCCGGTTTTCGTAGTCCAGGATCCAGGAGGCGTTGGCGTCGAGCACCAATCGGCCGTCGCCCACAGACCATTCATGGCGACCGGTGACATTGACGTGCCTCTGAGTTTTCATCCAGCGGCGACCAGAGTCCTTGGGTTAGTTACGCCTCGCAGCGTGGGGTGAGCAACAGGCCGAGCCGCGCAGC
>NZ_JAEPWN010000006.1 GCF_016654005.1 Brevundimonas nasdae
TCTGCTCTTCCGTGAATCTCGCTCGTTTCATTCCGTCCGTCCTTTCAAGGGCCGGACTCTAGCTCCGCGTGGAGGAAATTCTCAGGGGCACGTCAGCGGGCGTCTTCCTGACCGTGACGGGCCTCTATGTCGGGATTTCCCGGTTCGGGCGGCGCAAGAACGGACGGTGGTCGCCGTTCCGGGGGCTTTGGTACTGGCACCACATCATCGGTCTGGTCTTCGGACTGTTCACCCTGACCTGGGTGCTGAGCGGCCTGCTGACCATGAACCCGTGGGGCCTGCTGGACGGAACGCCCAACAATCTGCGCCGGTCGCTGACGGGAACCCACACCTGGGCCGAGGCCAAGGGACTGATCGCCCGGGTCGGTCATGCCTCGGCGCCGGGGCGCGGCGTGGCGCAGCTTCGCTCTTCGACCTTTGGCGGCGAACTGTCAGGCGTGACCGTCGGGCCGCAGGGCGTGGTGCAACGCTGGACGGTCGCAGGTCCGGTTCAGCCGTTGGAGGCCGCCGCTGTCCGCGCCGTCATAGAAAACAAAGCGTCCGCGCCCATCGCCCAGTTCGACCTGCTGACCAAGGCGGACGCCTATTATTACGGCTTCAAGACCCCGGTCGCCTGGCCGGTCTATCGCGCCATCCTGCAGGATGATCAGGCTACGCGCTTGTACATCGACCCCAAGACCGCCGAGGTGGTTCGCATCGCCGACGCCTCGTCGCGCGCCTCGCGCTGGTGGCGGAACGGCCTGCACAGTCTGGACGTGGTGCGCGCCCGCCCGCTGTGGGACGGTCTGGCGATCCTGCTGCTGGCGGGGGTGACCCTGGTGTGCGGCACCGGCGCCTGGATGAGCATCCGACGCACGAAGCGCGACCTGACCGCGCTGCGCTGGGGGCTGGCTGATCTCAGCAGCCGCCTCGTCGGACGTGTGCGGCGGGAAAGGCGGTGACGTTGCTGGGCGCAGGCGTGGGATGGAGCGGAACGACAGGCTCATGCGCTTGCACATCGCTCCACCACGGCGCGGGCCGGTCGGGCAGGGGGCGGCCGTCCCGCAGCAGGCGGCTGATGTCCTGCAGCGAATAGCGGGGCGCCAGCAGCCGCAGCAGATCCAGCGTGTAGCGCCGCGCCACCGTATCGCGCCGCAGCACCGCCCAGGCGGTGCAGGTCGGCAAAAGGTCGCCGATGTCGATGGCAACAAGGTCGGCGCCGTCGCTGGCCGAAACCGCCATTTCGGCGATCAGGCCGACGCCTAGACCCGAGCGGACATAGGACTTGATCAGTTCCGGGTCCTGGGCCGTGCCGAAGAAACGCGGGGTCAGGCCGGACAGGGTGAAGGCGCGTGACACGCTGGATCCCGCTCGCGCCATCGACGGATAGGACACCAGCGGATGCTCGGCGATATCGGCCAGGGTGATGGCCCGTCCCAGCCGCGTCAGCGGATGCCCCGCCGGAACCAACAGGCTGCGTCGCCAGCGATACAACGGGATGGCGGGCGATCCGACGCTCTCATGTTCGCTGGCGCTGACCACGGACAGATCGACGGACTCGGATTCCGAGGTCGCCGCCGCCGGGTTTTCGCTGAAATAGGACTGGCGGATGCCCAGCGCCGGATACTGGGCCTTCAGCACGCCCAGCACGCGCGGCAGGAACAGGCGCGCCTGGGTCTGGGTGGCGATGATGTGCAGTTCGCCGTCGCTCTGTTGTTGGAAATCCGCCGCCAGGGACCGGATGTTGTCGGTCTCGACCAGAACGCTGCGGGCGCGGTCGATCACCTCGACCCCGGCGGGCGTGGTCCGCTCCAGGCTCTTGCCCTTGCGTACAAAGACCTGAAAGCCCAGCTCGTCCTCCAGCAGTTTCAGCTGTTTGGATATGCCTGGCTGGGTCGCGTTCAAACGCGCCGCCGCCGCCGTGATGTTGAGGTTCGCATCAACCACTGCGATCAGATAGCGAAGCTGGACCAGCGTCATCGCGCCAGCCCTGATCGCGATTGATCCTGAAATCCGTTGATGCGCACTGTGTCTGTTCCCCTTCCGGACCGGGAAAGGGGAGACCCAGGGCCAGGCTGGCGCCGCCCTGTCTTCTCCTCATCCCCCGTGCCTTTGTGGAACGGGGAAAATCTACCGGAAAGCTAGGAATTGTTACGGTTGCAACAGCAATTCTAACGTTACATTTCCGGTTGCAGCATTCTGCAACCTGGATGTTCGCTTCGTCGAGGCGGTTGGACTTATCGCCGGACCACAAGCTGGGGCGGGAAATCCAGTTCGAAGTCGGAATAATGGGCGGGGACGCCGAAGGTGGCTTCCCCGTCTTGGCCTGCGTAGCGGTCCAGAAGCGGGGAATAGGTGTGGAAATGCATCTTCCGGCGGGCCGTGTCGAAGGTGATGAAACGCAGCCAGCCGCCGCCGCCATTGGCTGATCCGGCCTGACCGTCGGGGCCGACGGTGTTGGCCTGATAGTCCTGCAGCACCTGATAGACGGGATGACCGGCGTCGTTCGTGTCGATCCGCAGGTTTTCACCCAGCGACACGCCGTCGACGGCGGGCAGATAGGCGTGGCCGCTCAACACCATGAAGATCATCGGGTTCTTGCGGATGAACCGGTCCCAGACCTGATCGGGCGACAGGTGGTCGGTTCCGGCGAACAGGTTGGCGGTGCTGTCGCCACGTTTGGTCTCGCCAGTCTTGCTGGGCGCCAGCCATTCATGGGTCGTGACGATGACGGGCAGGCCGGGATGGGCGTCCAGCACGGTCTGCGCCCAGTTCAGGGCCGACACCGGCGGGTCCATCTCCAGCGATAGGTGCAGGAAGGTTTTCCCGTCGCCCTGGAAGGTCTGGAACGAATTCAGCCCGTTCGACGATGCGCCGCCGTACCAGGCCTTGCCCGCGAAATGGCCCGAGGCGGGGCCGAAATACAGGTTCCATGCCCGACCGCCCGACAGGGGACGCGAGGCGCCCGGCCCGCCGTCCTCGCTCCACCAGGAATAGTTGTCATAGTCGTGGTTGCCGGGAACTATGCCGAAGGGCACGCCCGATCGACCCAGGATCGAAACAGCGCGGTTGGCTATGTCCCATTCGCCGCGCGTGTCCATGACTGTGTGCGGACCGGGGGCGCCGTCCTTTGGCGCGATGCGGAACTGGCCGTCGCCGTGCTGGATCAGGTCGCCGACGAAGCTGACGAAGACGATATTCTTCTGGTCCTTTTGATCGGCCAGATACTGCATCTGCTGGATGAAGGTCGCCTCGCCGCGCGGCTGGGACAGGGTGATGTCGGAATAGTTCTGGGTGTCGGGGACGACGGCGATGGTGAAGTCCTGGGCGTCGGCGTTGGCGATGCCGACCGACAGGGCGACGGCGGCGGTCGCGGCGGCGATCTGAAGCCAGCGGAGCATTTTCATCAGTCCGTCTCCCGTGTGGAATTGAAACCGCCTCCCTCCCGCCGTGGCGGGCGGGAAGGAGGCGTAACAGAGGGATTAGCCCGACCTAGAAGTCAAAGCTGATCGTGGCGAAGACCTGACGCGGGGCCGAGGCGTGGAAGACCACGATGCTGCCCGCCGCATCATCCGGCGCGAACACGCTGCTGTCGAAGTTGGACGCATAGCGTTTGCCGGTCAGATTGGTGACATTGACCGCCAGCTTGGCGCCGTTCACCCCGACGTTGCCCAGATCATAGCTGAGGCCCAGGTCGAAGGTGGTGTAGCCCCCGAAGCTCTGGTCGTTGGTGTAGGTGTAGTACCGGCGGCCAGTGTACTTGCCCATCAACGAGGCCGAGAAGCCGCCGCGCTGCAGGGTCAGGACGCTGGCGAACATCTCCTTGGGCGTGTCGACCTGCTGCTTGCCCTCGGTTTCCTTGACCACGCAGGTGGCGGTGCACCAGTTCAGGTTATCGTCATAGGTGGTCTTGTTCAGCGAGGCCGAGTTGTACCAGGTCGCCCACGGAACCGGCTTCCACAGCACGCCCAGTTCGACGCCCGTGCTGGTGACCCCGCCCGCATTATGGAAGGAGTTGCCGCAGCCGGGGTTCTGCTGCTGGTTGGTCGGGCAGGGGTTATACTGCAGCAGGCGGTCGTTGAAGCTGACGTGATAGGCCGACAGGGCGATCTGCAGCGGGCCGCTGATGTAGCGATAGCCGCCGTCGAAGCTGTTGGAGGTTTCCGGCTTCAGGGTGTGGCCCTGGGCGTCCCAGACGGCCTGTGACACGGATTGCGGACCAAGCTTGAAGCCGCCCTGATACATGGCCATGTTTTCGGCATAGCTGGCGAACAGTTCATGCTCGGGCGTGATCTGCCAGTGGACGCCGATCTCGGGCAGGAAGTCGTCCTTGGCCGTCAGAGTTCCCGAGGCGAACTGGCTGGAGGCGGGCGGGGCGTTGACCGCGATGCCGCGCTGGGCCTCGGCGACGGACTTGGAATAGGTGCTCTTGAAGCCGAAATCGATGGTCAGGGCGTCGTTCAGCAGTTTGACCTCGTCCTGCACGTAGAACTGGCGGGTCGTCCATGTGGTTTGCTGAACCCACTGGGCGTTGTTCGGCTGGCCCTTAAGGAAGCGCGCCAAGCTGAACGGCTCGGTGACATTGGTCCAGATGTAGCGGGCGGCGCTGGAGGTGTTGTCCTCCAGCCAGAACCCGGCCTGTAGACGGTGGGCGCCGATGGCCCAGGTCGCGCTGCCCAGAACGCCCTCGCGGTCGATGGTGTAGCGGGTGTCGCGGATCTGGACCGGCAGATTGCCCGTCGGGTTGATGGACCAGCCGACGATCCAGTTGTTACCGGCGCCCTTGTCGGTGTGCTTGTAGACCTGACCGCGAACGCTGAGGCTGTCGGTGATCCGATAGTCGCCCGCGACGTAATAAAGCTCGTCGTTGCGCAGGATCTGGCCGTTGGTGAAGGTCACGTCGGAGTTCTTCTCCGGCGCGGTCGCGGGCACGCATTTGGCGGGTGCGGTCGGGCCGGTGACCGAGCAATAGGCGCGGTCGAGGAAGGCCTGCCAGTTGGGGGCGTAACCGGCCCAGTCCCAGCCCAGACGGCTCTGCATGTCCTTGGACAGATAGGCGTCATCGGCCTGATTGGTGCGCGAGATGTCGGCGAAGGCGGTGATCGCGCCGCGTTCGAATTCGTACCTGGCCTTGGCGTTCAGTTGCTTGCCGGTCGACTGGTTCCAGGCGTCCTGATTCACGAACAGGTCCTGTTCGCTGTACTGGCCAGACACATAGGCCGAGAAGCCGTGGTGCTCGCCGGTGTCCAGGCGCAGGAAGGTGCGCTTGGTGTCTTCGCTGCCGAAGGTCTGGCTGCCGCGCACGCCCCAGGTCTTGCGCGGGTCGCTGGAGCTATAGATCAGCGCGCCGCCCAGATTGCTGGTCGATGGGATGCTCAGGCCCGCGATGCCGGTGGCCAGATCGGCCCGGCCCAGGTTCTCTGAGATCAGGGCGCGGCTGATGGTCAGGCCGTTGTAGTTGTTATAGGCGCCGTCGCCCAGCGGCACGCCGTCCAGCGCATAGCCCAGGTGGGTGGTGTTGAAGCCGCGCACCTGCAGCGTCAGGGACTGTTCGTTCACGCCCAGGGCGTCGATCGACTGGGCGCTGACGCCCGGCAGGAAGTTCAGCGCCTTCTGGACGCTCGTGCCCGGCGGCAGGGTCTCGAGATTGGCGGGCAGCAGGGTCGAGACCGAGCGGGTCTGGCCCTTGCCGACCACGACGATGTCGCCGACCTCATAAGAAGGCTCGTTTGCGCCCTGTTCGTTTACGGCCGCGACGACCGCAGCGGTCGACAGGTCTGCGGCGGACGCCGTTCCGGCCAGCGCGGCCAAGGCCGTGCCCGCCAGCAGGCAGGCCAGGCGCGAATATCCAGTATGTGACAACATGACGCGATTTCCCCTTCAGTCGGAGCGCGTCTAGGGGCGAGGTGAGACGCCTGAACTACGGTTGCGTTACAGGCGTGTGACTTCGACCGGCGGTGTCGTGTTCGGTCATCGGGCCGTTCCGTGATCCGCAGGCGGCGGTCCAGATTTCGGCGGTTGGACGAAATAGCAAAAATCGTGCGGGTTTACCGCTTGTGGTTTAGCGTTAAATCAATGACTGCGGCTTTTGACAGCTTCCCTCGCTGTTCACTTGCGGGCCGGTCACGCAGATCTCTGTGACACGTGACCGGCCTCTTTTTTGGATTTCTGATGACGGTCATGGACGGAAAACAGGCGCGGCTGGCGACGAGACTGGCTTTTCTGGCTGCGGGCTTCGGCCTCGCCAGCTGGGCGCCTCTGGTGCCGTTCGCCAAGACGCGTCTGGCCATCGACGAAGGGGCGCTGGGTCTGCTGCTGCTGTGCCTGGGCGTCGGCTCTGTTCTGGCCATGGCCCTGACCGGCATCCTCAGCGCCAAGCACGGCAGCCGCCCCATCATCATCGTCAGCGGACTGATCATGGCGGCGGCCATGCCCTTTCTGGCCTTTGCCCTGTCTCCGATCACCCTGGGTGTGGCCCTGTTCGTCTTTGGCGCGGGCCTGGGGTCGCTGGACGTGGCGATGAATATTCACGCGGTGGAGGTCGAGAAGGCGTCGCCGCGACCGTTGATGTCCGGCTTCCACGCCCTGTTCAGCATCGGCGGGTTCGGTGGCGCCGCCAGCGTGACGGCCATGTTGTCGCTGGGTCTGGCGCCGGTGGTCTGTGCGGTGGTCAGCGCGGTTGTGGTCGGCATGGCGATCCTGCTGGCCTGGCCCCGCCTGATCGCGACCCAGGCCGATGAGGGCGGGCCCCTGTTCGCCTTCCCGCGCGGCATAGTTCTGGTGCTGGCCCTTCTGGCCGCCGTCACCTTCCTGACCGAAGGCGCGATTCTGGACTGGAGCGCCCTGCTGCTGACAGATGCGGGACTGGTTCCGCTGTCGCAGGGCGGCGTCGGCTATATTGTCTTCTCGCTGGCCATGACGACCGGGCGACTGGTCGGCGACGGCGTGACGGCGCGCATCGGGGATTTCCGCACCCTGTTCTGGGGCGGCCTGGCGGCCCTGGCCGGTTTCGCCGTGCTGCTGCTGGTGAAGGAGCCTGTCATCGCCATCGCCGGCTTCGTCCTGATCGGCCTGGGCGCATCCAACATCGTGCCGGTGCTGTTCCGTCTGGCGGGCGCGCAGAAGGCGATGCCGTCGGGCCTGGCCGTCGCGGCCATCACCACCACCGGTTATGCGGGTATTCTGATGGGACCGGCAGGCGTCGGCGCCGTGGCCAAGCTGGTCGGCCTGCCTGCCGCCTTCTGGGGACTTGCCGGCCTGATGGTCCTGGTGCCAGTTCTGGCCCGCACGATCACGGCCAACAGAGGCTAGGCCCATGGATGTCGGCGCATGACCCGGACACGGCGAGCCCAGGTGACGCTGGCGGACGTGGCGCGCGTGTCGCGGGTCTCGATCATGACCGTGTCCAACGTCCTGAACGGCGGCGGACGGGCCAGCGACGACACGCGGATGCGGGTCCGAGAGGCCGCCGCCTTGCTGGGCTATGTGCCCAATCTGTCGGCCAGTCGTCTGGCGGGGGCTGGTCTGTCGCGTGTCGGGGTCATCTATAATTCGGGCGAAAGCGCCTTTCAGACCACGCTGACGGCCGCCATCGCCACCGAGGCCGCGTCGCGCGGCCTGCAGCTTCTGTTTCGTCCGCTCCTGACCCGCAAGCCCGAGAGGGTGCGCGATCTGGCGCAGGAACTGGTGTCGAGCGGGGCCGAGGCGATCATTCTGGTGCCGCCCTATGCCGAGATGCTGGACGTCGGGGCGATGACGGAACTGGGCGTGCCGCTGGCCGGTCTGGTCACCGCCAGTCCGATCGAGGGCATGGCGACGGCGCGGATCGATAATGTGGGCGCGGCGCAGGCCGTGACGACCCTGTTGCTGGATCAGGGGCATGAAAGGATCGGCGTCGTCGTCGGCCCGTTGAACCATTCCGACAGCATCGCGCGCCGGGACGGGCATCGCGCCGCCCTGATCGCACGCGGCCTGACGCCGCCGGATGAACTGGAGGCGCAGGGCGACTTCGGCTTCGCATCCGGCATCGCCTGCGCCGATCAACTGCTGGACCTCGAACATCCGCCGACCGCCATCGTCGCGGCGAATGACGAAATGGCGGCGGGTGTCCTGTGGGCCGCCAACCGGCGCGGCCTGAGGCTGCCCGATGATCTGGCCGTCTGCGGCTTTGACGATACGCTTCTGGCCACCCGCGTCTGGCCGACCTTGACCACCATAAGACAGCCCCTGGCCGAAATGGCCGGGCAGGCGATGGAGGCGCTGAAGACCGCTTTCCGCAATCGCGACGAAGCCCCCGCCGCGACCGACGCCGTCCTGCCCTTCACCCTGATCGAGCGGGGCTCCACCAAGCCAAAGGTTCAACCATGACCACGCCTGTCGATATCGAGTTTCTGCACCGTCTGGCGGACGCCGCCGACGCCATCACCTCGACCCGGTTCCGGCAGGCGCTGGAGGTCGACACCAAGGTCAAGCCCGGCTTCTCCTTCGATCCCGTGACGGATGCGGACCGCGACGCCGAACTGGCCATCCGCGAGATCCTGACCGCGACCTATCCGGACCACAGCGTCCTGGGTGAAGAGTTCGGTCTGGCAGGCGACAGCCGGTTCCAGTGGGTGATCGACCCCATCGACGGCACGCGCCCCTTCCTGTGCGGCATTCCGGTCTGGGGCACGCTGATCGGCCTGACTGAGGACGGCATGGCGACCCACGGCCTGATGAGCCAGCCCTTCACCGGCGAACGCTTCTGGGGCGGGCCGGACGGGGCCTGGACCCGGCGCGGCGGCGCGCGCCATCCCATCCGCACGCGCGCGGTCGACGATCTGGCCGGGGCCGTCCTGCACACCACCTCGCCAGAGGGGTGGCCCGACCATCTGCTGGACGGCTTCGCCCGTCTGAAAGCCGCCACGCGCATGACGCGATACGGCGGCGAATGCTACGCCATGGTCATGGTCGCGGCAGGCCAGATCGACCTGGCCATAGAGCCGTCGCTTCAGCCGTATGACATCGTCGCCCTGATCCCGATCATCGAACAGGCGGGCGGGGTGGTGACACAGTTGAACGGCGAGCGGGCTGAGGCGGGCGGCCCCGTGCTGATTTCCGCCAACCAGGGCCTGCACGAGCAGGCGCTGAAACTGTTCGCAGCCTGAAGGCGACGCCGTCGCATCGGCTCAGGCCTGCCTGCTGAATTGTGGAGATTGTCAGGAGATTTGAATTAGGCCGTTTGGCGACTGCGCTGATGTCACGACACGAATAATGCACCTGGCCGTTACACGTCTGTGAACTGACTATTGCACAGACGTCCTAATCCCCGACGCTGACATCGCAGGGGAACAATGATGCAACGTCGCAATAAACTTCGCCTCCAGCTCCTGCTGGGCGGCGCCCTTCTCGTAACGCCCGCCGCCGCCTTCGCCGAAACTGCACCCGCACCGGCGCCGGTCGATCAACAGTCCGGCCTGGCCGACATCATCGTGACCGCGACCAAGCGTGAGACCAATCTGCAAGAGACGCCGATCTCGATCTCGGTGCTCGGCTCCGAGGCGCTGGAGAACCGCCACGTCCAGAGCCTGATGGACCTGGCCGACGGCGCGGTTCCGTCCCTGCGCGTCGCCACCTTCGAAGCCCGCCAGTCGGCGCTGACCATCGGCATTCGCGGCATCGTGCCGAACGACGCCAACCAGCCCGCTCGCGAACAGGGCGTCGGCGTCTATGTCGACGGCGTCTATCTGGCCCGCCAGCACGGCCTGGGCTCGGCCCTGCTCGACATCGAGCGCATCGAGGTTCTGAAAGGGCCGCAAGGCACCCTGTTCGGCCGCAACACCGAAGGCGGCGCCCTGTCGCTGGTCACGCGCAAGCCCACCGGCGAGTTCGGCATGCGCGCCACCGCCGGCGTCGGCAACCTGGACTCCTACAACACGGAAATGCACGTCGATTTCCCGGCCCTGGGCGACTTCGCCTTCAAGGTCGACGGCGTGATCCAGGTGCAGGGTCCGGTCACCAAGAACATCCTTCCGGGTGAGACCGGCTTTGGCCAGTACGACCGTCGCGGCCTGCGCTTCCAGACCCGCTGGACCCCGACCGACAACTTCTCGGCCACCCTGGCCGCCGACATCGGCAAGGACAAGAACACCCCCTTCTATTCGCAACTGCTGAACTTCAACCCGAACGGCCTGACCGTGGTGCCCTTCACCGCGGCTTCGGTGCCGTCGGGCAGCATCCGCGGCCTGTCGCCGCTGGTGCAGGTTGAAGGCTCCAAGCGCATGACGCAGGCCGACATCGGCGTGCCGCAGCAGTGGAGCGTCGACGACACCCGCGGCATCGACCTGCACCTGTCCTATCGTCCTAACGACTCGCTGGAAATCCGTTCGATCACCGCTTACCGCGATCTGGACGTTGAACAGTACGACAACATCGCCGGCGCCCACCGTCCGCCGCTGGGCTCGCCGAACGGCAAGTTCTCGCGTTACTCGCTGGCCGGTTTCTGGCAGCACCAGTTCAGCCAGGAAATCCAGGCGGTCGGTTCGCTGGGCGACAGCATCGACTACGTCGGCGGCGTCTTCTACTTCAAGGAGACCGTCTCGGACGACGCCTCCACGCCCTCGACGAACCAGTGGAATGCGGACGGCACGGGCTACACCATCCTGGATCCAACCCCGACCATCCGCGGCTTCCGCTCGATGGACCGCAAGTCCACGGCCCACTCGGAATCCAAGGCTGTCTATGGTCAGGCGACCTGGACCCCCGCGAACCTGAGCGACCTGCATCTGACGGTCGGCGGCCGCTACACCTGGGATGAAAAAGACGGCACGCTGGAGTTGGTCAACAACGCCCTGCCGGTCGTGAACGGCGTCACGGGCGAACTGCACTTCAAGAGCTCGGTCGACCGTTTCGACCCGCTGGTCACCCTGGCCTATGACCTGACCAACACCGTCAACGTCTATGGCAAATATTCGACCGGCTACCGCGCCGGCGGCGCCTCCTCGCGCTCGCTGACCTATCGTTCGTTCGATCCGGAAGAGGTCAAGGCTTACGAACTGGGTCTGAAGAGCGACCTGTTCGACCGTCGCGTCCGCCTGAACGCCGCCATCTATGCGATGGACCGCACCGACAGCCAGATCGACTTCAGCCTGATCACCGGCACCCGCAACACGCTTGAGACGGTCAACGCCCCCGGCACGACCAAGATCCGTGGTCTGGAGCTGGAAGGTCAGTTCCGCGCGACCGACAACCTGACCCTGTCGGCCTCCTACGCCTATACGGACGCCAAGATCCCGGACACGGTCAACCCGTTCGACGGCAAGCTGCAGAAGGTGTTCATCGCCTATACGCCCGAGAACGCAGCCAGCGTCGCCGCCGACTGGGAATCGCCCTTCATGGGCGCCACGCTGAAGGCCCACATCGACGCCAACTACGCCGACGCCAGCCACAGCTTCGAACAGTTCGAAATCAAGAACGACCAGTCGTTCGTCGTGAACGGCCGCATCGCCATCGCCGACATCCAGACCAACCCCGGCGGTCCGCTGCTGGAAGTGGCTGTGTGGTCGCGCAACCTGCTGGACGAAACCTATGTCTATCGTCGTGATCCGTCGAACCGGGCCACGCTGGGGGACTACGGCAACTTCAACACGCCGCGCACCTTCGGCATCCAGCTGACGGCCAAGTACTAAAACTGACCAAGCCTTAGCGTTTTGGCCCTCCTCGCCCCTGATCGGGCGGGGAGGGTTCAGGCGTTTTCGAATGTGAAACTGGCGTGAATTTTACGCGATGATTCCGCTTTTGCTGGACCGTCGCGATCCGGGCGGTGCAGAGGCGCGGCATGACGCCGCTGGTTCTGATCGCCGAAAGTGACGCCGAAACCGCCGATGGGCTGGACGCCAGCCTGCGCCGCGAAGGCTTTCGCACCGCTCTGGCGTCCGATGGTCAGGCGGCGCTGGACCTTCAGGATTCCCTGAAGCCGGACTTGATCTTTCTGGGCGTGGACCTGCCTGTCCGTGACGGCTGGGACGTGCTGGGCGAGGTGCGGCGGCGCGGCGAAACCCCCGTCTTCATGCTGGCGTCGCAAGGGCGTGAGGCGGGGCGTCTTCAGGCCCTGCGGATCGGCGCGGACGACTATCTGATCCAGCCGCTGACGCCGGTGGAGGCGGCGGCGCGCGCGCACGCCATCCTGCGCCGGACCCTGGGCGCACAGAAGGCCAAGGTGCTGCGCGTCGGGCCGCTGGAAGTGCAGCTTGAGAACTATCTGGCCGCCGTCATCCTGCACGAAGGGCGTCGGCGGCTGGACCTGACCCTGACCGAGTTCCGCATCCTGGCCCATATGGCGCGGACGCCGCTGCGGGTCTTCAGCCGCGCCGACATCATGCAGGCCTGTTTTCCCAATCAGGACGTGCTGGAACGCACCATCGACAGCCATGTCAGCCATCTGCGCCGCAAGCTGGAGACATCCGGCGCGTCGGGCTTGCTGCGTAATGTCCGGGGCGTCGGCTATCGGCTGGAGCCGGAAACCTGAGTTTTTTGAACGCCGGATGATTTCGGACTTGCGCTGAAGCGCCGAACCCGGATCAAGCGTCGCCGTCATGTCTCGCGGTCGTCTTGAAGCCTATGCCGAACCGTCGCCGCTGCGACATGGCCTACGGCTAGTCAGTCCCCTGACATTGCCACTCTGGGGGATTCGATCATGACCATTTCACTGAAGGCGCGGCTGCTGGCCGCCGCGACCCTGGTCGGCGCCAGCGCCGGGGGAACCATCGCCTGGGCCGACGAACAGACGTCGCCTTCCACCGTCGACGACATCGTCGTGACAGCCCAACTGCGTGAACAGAAGACCATCGACGTCCCCTTCGCCCTGACCGCCTATTCGGGCCAGTTCCTGCAGGATCTGGGCGTTCAGGAGTTCGATCAGTTGTCGGCCTTCGTGCCCGGCTTCCTGGTGCAGAACCAGTCGCCGAACAATCCGGGCTTTGTGATGCGCGGCATCACTTCGGACAGCGGCTCCGCGACGGCTGAGCCGCGCGTGTCCGTCTTCCAGGACGGGGTGTCGATCTCCAAGTCGCGCGGCTCCTATGTCGAACTGTTCGATATGGAGCGGATCGAGGTGGCCAAGGGGCCGCAGTCGACCCTGTACGGACGCGGCGCTCTGATCGGCGCGGTGAATCTGGTCCAGAATCGCGCCCGCATCGGCCGCACCGAAGCCTATGCCCAGGCCGAGGTCGGCAACGAAGGCTATCGCATGGTCGAGGGGGCGGTGAACCTGCCGGTCGGCGAGACGGCGGGCCTGCGTCTGTCCACGCGCCTGAAGACGCGCGACGGCTTTGTCGAGAACCTGCTGAGCGGTGACGATTACAACTCCATCGAGACCAAGGCCTTCCGCCTGTCGGGCGCATGGGCGCCGAATGAGCGCACGCGGTTCGACGTGATCGCCAACTATCAGACGGACAAGGCGTCCGGCACGCCGTTCAAGTCCATCGCCTATTTCCCCGCCGACTCGAACACCGGCGCGGTGCTGGGCGGCAAGGATCCGTGGGACGGCGCGGCCCTGACGCCGGGCGCGGCCTTTGACGGCGGCAAGTCGCTGGGTCTGACCCGCGAGGTCTGGGGCGTGACGGGTCTGGCCCACATCGATCTGAAGTCCTCGCTGCGCCTGAACTCGACCACGGCCTACCGCCAGTTCAAGAACTACGAGACCTTTGACGCGGACGGCGTCTCCCTGCCCATCCTGACCGCCGCCGAGGACACCTATGGCGAACAGTGGAGCCAGGATCTGCGCCTGAGCTACAACAACGGCGGGCGGCTCAGCGGCTTCGTCGGCGCGGGCTGGTTCCATGAAGAGGGCTATCAGCGCACCCCGACCCAGTTCGACGAACGTCTGGCCCTGGTGCAGCTGGCCGGACTGCTGGACGGATCGCCGACCACGGTCGGCGACAAGACCCTGCCGATGGCCAGCTATCCGACGCTGGCGGGCTTGGCTCTGGGCGGACTGCTCAGCCCGCTGGGCGCGGGGGCCTTCGCCGCTCCGATCGCCGCCAACCTGAAGGCGACGCATATCGAGACGCCGATCAACAACTCGGACCTGACATCCTACGATGTCTTCGCCGATGTCACCTATGCCCTGACCGACCGGTTGGAGGTCTCGGGCGGGGTTCGCTACACCCGCGATGACAAGACAACGGGCTTCGCCAGTTCGGTTCAAAGCCGTTCGGTTCTGGGGGCGTTGCTGGCGCTTCAGTCGGGAGCGATCCCTGCCAGCCAAATGCAGGCCTTCCTGACGACCATGGCCAATCCGGCCTATCTGAACATTCCCGCCAATCTGTTCCCGTTGTTCGGCCTGACGGCCCAGCCGACGACGAACAATGGCGACTTCTCCTATTTCGACTCCAAGGATGACGGCGTGACCTGGCGTCTGACGGCGCGCTACGCCCTGTCCGACGACGCCAACATCTACGCCAACTATGCGCGCGGCCGCCGCCCGGAGGTCATCAGCGCCTCTGGTCCCGCCGCGCCGGGCGCCGCCGCCCGCTTCACCCCGGTCGCCGCCGAGACGGTCGACAGCTACGAGATCGGCGCCAAGGCCGCCCTGCTGGACCGCCGCCTGCGCGTGGACGGCGCCGTCTTCCTGTACAACTACGACAACTTCCAGACGACGGTGCAGCAGGGCACCCTGTTCGTCACCACCAATGCGGGCGAGGCCAAGTCCTATGGCTTCGAGGGACAGGCCAACTTCACCGTCTCGTCGAGCCTGGATCTGTTCGCCACCTACGCCTTCAACCATTCGCGGTTCGAGAATGGCCTGTACAAGGGCAACCACTTCCGTCTGTCGCCTGACCATGCGGCCTCGTTCGGCGCGATCTGGCGTCTGCCGGTCGCGGGCGGGGCGATCGAGGTTCAGCCCACCTACACCTGGCAGTCCAAGGTCTTCTTCGACGACGACAACGACATCCCGGAACTGCAGAAGGGCCATTTCGTCCCTGACCTGATTCAGGACGAATACCAGGACGCCTATGGTCTGCTGAACCTGCGCATCCGCTATGCCCCGGCGTCGCAGAACTGGGGCGTGGAGGCCTTCGGCGAGAACATTCTGGATGAGAAATACATCAAGGATGCGGGCAACACCGGCGATGCGCTGGGCATGCCGACCTTCATCGCCGGACGGCCTGCCTCCTACGGCCTCGTGTTCAAGCTGAAGCTCTGAGAGAACCGATGAACCTGGATCGCCGCAGTCTTCTGGGCCTGCTCGGCGCGGGCGCCGCAACGCCCGCCGCCGCAAAGGTCGCCAACACCGGACAGGTCGCCTTTCTGCATGGGGTGGCCAGCGGCGATCCGGGGCCGCATTCGGCTGTCTTCTGGACGCGGGTGACGCCTGAAACGGGTGCGGGCGGCGATATCGCCGTTACGCTGGAGGTCGCGCGCGATGCGGCCTTCAACGACCTGGTGCGCCGGGTTTCGAACCTGAAAGCCGGGGCCGAGCGCGACTTTACGATCAAGCACGAACTGGACGATGCGGCGTTTCGTCCAGGCTCGGAGTATTTCTACCGCTTCACCGCCAATGGCGTGACGTCGCCGGTCGGACAGGTGCGGACCCTGCCCGAAAACCAGACGCCGGACGTGGTTCTGGCGGTGGTGTCGTGCCAGCTTTATCCGGGCGGCCTGTTCAACGCCTATGACGCCATCGCCAGACAGCCGCGCGTCGATGCGGTCGTGCATCTGGGCGACTACATCTACGAATATGGCGCGGCGGCGGGCGACTATGGCATGGACCACGGGGCGCGGCTGAACCGCATTCCCGAGCCTGCGCACGAGATCGTCACTCTGTCTGACTACCGGACGCGTCACGCCCAGTACAAGACCGACCCCGACCTGCAGGCCGCCCATGCGCGGGCTGCCTTCATCTGCGTGTGGGACGATCACGAGGTGGCCAACGACACCTGGATTCTGGGCGCGGAGAACCACCAGCCGGAAACCGAGGGCGACTTCGCCGTGCGAAAGGCCGCGGCGCTTCGGGCCTATTACGAATGGATGCCGATCCGCGAGCCCAAGGCGGGCACGCTCCAGGAAGCGATCAACCGCGCCTTCCACTTCGGCGACCTGGCCAGCCTGATCATGGTCGAGACCCGGCTTCTGGCGCGCAACAAGCAGCTGACCTACGCCGATCTGCCGCGCAAGGCGGACGGCTCGCCCGACGTGGCGGCCTTTGAGGTCACGCGCAATGATCCGTCGCGCGACATGCTGGGCGAGGTGCAGCGCCGCTGGATCGGCGACACCATCCAGCGCTCGCACGCGGCGGGCCGTCCGTGGCAGGTGCTGGGCAATCAGGTGGTCATGGCCCGGGTCAAGGGGCCCAACATCGAGCAGATGATGCCGCCCGAGCAGGTGGCCCAGCTTCTGGCGACCCTGCCGCCGGAAACCCGCCCCGAGATCGAGGCGGCGATCCAGCTGTTCAAACTGGGCCTGCCGTTCAATCTGGACGGCTGGGACGGCTATCCGGCGGGCCGTGAGCGCCTGTATGAGACTTTCAAGGCCACAGGCGTCCAGCCCATCGTCCTGTCGGGCGACAGCCACGCCTTCTGGACCAATGAACTGTATGACAATGCGGGCCAGCGCCGGGCCGTGGAGTTCGGAACCTCGTCCATCTCCAGCCCGTCAGTGGGCGACCACGTCGGCGGCCTGCCCATCGGTCTGGCCCTGTCGTCGGCCAACCCGGAGGTGGTCTTCTGCGACCAGACGTCAAAGGGCTACATCCTGCTGACCCTGACGCCGGAACGCGCGGTCGCCGAACTGTGCGCGGTCTCGACCATCATGGCCAAGCCGTATCAGACGCGGGTCGTGAAACGCTACAGCGTGACGCCGCAGGGCGATCTGACCGAGGTCTGATCCCTGCCGGACCGGCGCTGCTAGAGGTTGGTCTTGGCCAGGGCCAGAACCTCGTCGCCGCGCCCGTTCATCACGGCCTTCAGCATATAGAGGCCGAACCCCTTGGCCTGCTCCAGCTTGATCTTGGGCGGGATGACCAGTTCCTGCTGGGCGGTGACCACATCGACCAGGGCCGGGCCGGGGTGGGCCAGGGCGGCGGCGACGGCCTCCTCCAGATCGCCCGAGTCCTCGACGCGGAAGGCGGTCACGCCCATGGCGGCGGCCATGGCGGCGAAGTTGGGGTTTTTCAGGTCGGTGCCGGTGTCCAAGAAGCCCGCCGCCTTCATCTCCATGGCGACAAAGCCCAGCGAGCCGTTGTTGAAGACGATGACCTTCACCGGCAGCTTCAGCTGCGTCAGGCTGATGAAGTCGCCCATCATCATGGTGAAGCCGCCGTCGCCCGACAGGGACACGACCTGACGATCCGGCGCTGCCGCCTGCGCGCCCATGGCCTGCAGCATCGCATTGGCCATTGAGCCGTGGTTGAACGAACCGATCAGGCGACGCCGGCCGTTCATCTCCAGATAGCGCGCGGCCCAGACGGTGGGGGTGCCGACGTCGGCGGTGAAGATGGCGTCATCCTCGGCCAGGCGGCTGACGACCTCGGCGACATATTGCGGATGGATCGGCTTTCCGGGCGGAGAGGGGCGGGCCAGATCGTCCAGTCCCTTGCGCGCCCCGACATAGTGTTTCTGCGCCGACTCCAGGAACCGTGACGAACGCTCGTGCTTCAGGCGCGGCAGCAGGGCCGACACCGTCTCGCTGACATCGCCGATAATCCCCTGCGCCAGCGTCGCCCGCTTGCCCAGCGCGGTCGGGTCGTGGTCGATCTGGATGATCTTTGCGTCGGTCGGATAGAAGTTGCGATAGGGGAAGTCGGTCCCCAGCATGACCAGGGCGTCACAGGCCAGCATGGCGTGATAGCCGGACGAGAAGCCGATCAGGCCGGTCATGCCGACGCTGTAGGGATTGTCCCATTCGACATGCTCCTTGCCGCGCAGGGCGTGGACGACCGGCGCCTGCAGCGCCTCGGCCAGCGCCACGACCGCATCGTGCGCCCCCGCACAGCCGCTGCCCGCCAGAATGGTCACCTTGTTGGCCCCGTTCAGCAGTTCGGCGGCGCGGTCCAGATCGACCTCTGCGGGACTGATGCGCGGGCGGCCCGGCGCATTCCATTCCGTGCTGGCGCCGTCCGGCGCCTTGGCCAGGGCCACGTCGCCGGGAATGACGATCACCGCCACCCCGCCCTTGCCGACGGCGGTGTTCAGGGCGCGGGCCAGGACGCCGGTGATCTGCGCCGGGTTGGTGACCAGTTCGCAGAAGTCGCTGCACTCGCGGAACAGCTCCTGCGGATGGGTCTCCTGAAAATAGCCCAGACCGATCTCGGATGAGGGGATATGGGCCGCGATCGCCAGAACCGGCGTGCGGTTGCGGTGGCAGTCGAACAGGCCGTTGATCAGGTGCAGATTGCCCGGCCCGCAGCTGCCTGCACAGACAGCCAGCTCCCCGGTGATGGCGGCCTCTGCCCCGGCGGCGAAGGCGGCGGTCTCTTCATGACGGACATGCATCCATTCGATGGTGTCCAGGCGCCGCAGACTGTCGTTCAGGCCGTTCAGACTGTCGCCGGTCACGCCCCAGATGCGTTTCACCCCCGCATTGGTCAGGGTCTGGGCGATCAGGTCGGCGACGGTCATCGACATGGGGGCGTCCTCATGGGCGGCCGGTCATCGGCCCGGGTCATGGGATGACGCGTCAGACGCACAGCCGTTCCCCGGCTGAGACTTATTGTCTAGGTTTGGCGGCGATTTCCCACCTCTCCGCGCGAGCCTGTCCCATCGCCGACCTTGCCCTGAAGCTCCAGCCCGGCGCCTCCGTCGACCGTATCGACGGCTGGGAGACGGACGCCGAGGGACGGCCTGTCCTGAAGGTCCGCGTGCGCGCCCGGCCGGTGGATGGCGAGGCCAACGAGGCGGTGACCCGGTTCCTGGCCAAGACGCTGGGCGTCAGCCGGTCTGCGGTCAGTGTGAAGCGTGGCGGCCAGTCACGGCTGAAGATGATTTCGGTCGAGGGGCTGGACGAGACTATCCTCCGGGAACGCATTGAGGCTCTGATCGCTGGGCGTTGAAACGCTTTGACCTTCCGCAATTCACCCGTTTCTATGGGTCATTCGCCGCATCTGCTTTTGTCAGGGTGCGGAGTGGGAGAAGGGGCTTTTATGAACAGACATCATCTGCGGGGCGCCAGCCTCGCGGCGGTCGCTTGCGCGGCATTGGCGCTGAGCGCCTGCGCCACGACCGGCCAGGGGACGGCCAACTCCGAGGCGGGCGGTGCGGCTAAACCCTCCAAAGATCGCAGCCTGGACGCGGGACTGGACCCGGCGACGACGCTGAATCCCTATCCCTCGACCTATCAGCCCCTGCCGCGCGAGAATTTCGCCGTGGTCGGCGCCACCGTCCTGACCGGCACGGATCGCAAGATCGAGAACGGCGTGGTCGTGGTCACGGACGGCAAGGTCGCCGCCGTCGGCGACGCCCAGACCCCGGTTCCCGCCGGGCACCGCGTCATTGATGCGCGCGGCCGCTATGTCACCCCCGGCGTCATCGACGTGCACAGCCACCTGGGCGTCTATCCGTCGCCCGGCGTTCAGGGCCTCAGCAACGGCAACGAAGCCACCAGCCCGAACACCGCCCAGGTCTGGGCCGAACATTCGATCTGGCCTCAGGACCCCGGTTTCAACACCGCGCGAGCGGGCGGGGTCACCACGCTGCACATCCTGCCCGGATCGGCGAACCTGTTCGGCGGTCGCGGCGTGACCATCCGCAATGTGCCCTCGGTCACCATGCAGGGCCTGAAGTTCCCGAACGCTCCCTATACGGTCAAGATGGCCTGCGGCGAGAACCCGGCGCGCGTCTATGGCTCGCGCAACCAGAGCCCCTCGACCGCCATGGGCAATATGGCGGGCTATCGCGCCGCCTTCATCGCCGCGCGCGAATACAAGGCCAAGTGGGACAAGTGGCGTGAGACGGGCGAAGGCTCGCCGCCGACCCGCAACCTGCAGAACGAGACGCTGGCCGGTGTTCTGGACGGTTCGATCCTGATCCAGAACCACTGCTACCGCGCCAACGAAATGGCGATGATGATGGATATGGCCAATGAGTTCGGCTACCGCATCTCGACCTTCCACCACGCGACCGAAGCCTACAAGATCGCGCCGCAACTGGCTGCCAACGGCATCTGCGCGGCCATCTGGACCGGATGGTGGGGCTTCAAGATGGAGGCTCTGGACGCCATCGAGGAGAACGCCGCCCTCGTGGACGCCCAGCAGGGTTCGTGCGCCGTCATCCACTCTGACGACCCGGAACTGACCCAGCGTCTGAACCAGGAAGCCGCCGCCGCCCTGTCGGCCGGTCGCCGCGCCGGTCTGAACATCTCCGAAGAACACGCCATCGGCTGGTTCACCTCCAACGCGGCCAAGGCCATCGGCATCGCCGATCAGACGGGGGCGCTGACGCCCGGCCTGCGCGCCGATGTGGTGATCTGGAGCGCCGATCCCTTCTCGATCTACGCCCGCGCCGATCAGGTCTTCATCGACGGCGCCCTGACCTATGACCGCGCCAATCCCGCCTATCAGCCGACCAGCGATTTTGAGCTGGGCCAGCCGGGCTATGGCCTGACCGCGGCCAACGCCACTGTAGGAGCCCGCTGATGCGCCTCTCTCACATGATCGCGGGGGCCGTCGCCGCCCTGTCGATGGCCGCGCCTGCGGTCGCCCAGGAAACCGTCGCCATCGTCGGCGGGCGCATCCTGACCGGAACCTCCGTCATCGAAAGCGGCACTGTCGTTCTGCGTGACGGCAAGATCGTCTCGGTCGGATCGGGCGCAGCGCCTGCGGGGGCGCGCGTCATCAATGCGGCGGGCAAGACCGTCGCCCCGGGCTTCGTCGCCGTGGATTCCGGTCTGGCCGGAACCGAGGTCGGATCGGTGCGCGGCGCCAATGACCTGAGGAACAGCGCCAATACGCTGAGCGCGGCCTTCGACGTCTCCTATGGGCTGGACCCCTGGTCCTTCACCCTGCCGGTGGCGCGTCTGGGCGGCATCACCCGCGCGGTGGTCGTGCCCCAGCATCCCGGATCCTCGGGCGGCCATGTCCATGAAGAGGAGACGGCGGGCGCAGGCGACGGCGGCTTCCAGACGCCGGGCCTGTTCGCCGGTCAGGCGGCCATCATCAACCTGGGCCAGGGCTCCAACATCCTGGTCAAGCCGCGCGTGGCCATGGTCGCCCCGTTCGGCGAAGCCGGGGCCGCCGTCGCGGGCGGCGCGCGCGGCGCCCAGTTCGTCCTGTTCAAGGAGACCCTGTCGGAGGTCCGCCTCTATGCCCGCAACAAGTCGGCCTATGAGCGGGCGGGCCTGCGTAATCTCAGCCTGTCGCGGGCTGATCTTGAGGCCCTGATCCCCGTCGCCAACGGCGCCCTGCCCCTGATCGTCACCGTCCACCGGGCGTCGGACATCCAGCAGGTTCTGCGTCTGGCGCGCGAAGAGGGGATCAAGATCATCCTGGACGGCGCCGAGGAAGGCTGGCTGGTCGCGGGTGAGATCGCGGCGGCCAATGTGCCGGTGCTGCTGAACCCCATCTCCAACCTGCCCAGCGATTTCGAGGTGCGGGCGGCGCGGATGGAGAATGCGGCGGCCCTGAACGCGGCGGGCGTGGTCATCGCCATCAAGGGCAATGAAGGCTCGACCCACCGGGCGCGCGAGGCCCGCTACAACGCCGGCAACGCCGTGTCGCACGGTCTGCCCTACAGCGCAGCCATCGCCGCCCTGACGGTCAATCCGGCCAGGATCTTCGGCATGGCCGGACAGTTCGGCCAGATCGCGCCGGGCGCTGCGGGCGATGTGGTGATCTGGTCAGGCGATCCGCTGGAGCCGCTCAGCCAGCCGTCGGCGATCTTCGTCAACGGCGTCGAACAGCCGCTGACCAGCCGTCCGCTATTGCTGCGCGACCGTTACCTGCAGCCGACGACGATGCCGCCGGCCTATCGGAACTGACGAATGGAAAGGGCGGGGCCGATGGTCCCGCCCTTTTTCTTTGAGTCTGTCGCATCGCATCGCGCCGCGCTAGGTCACGCCTATGCCAACCACCATCTACATCGACGCTGACGCCTGTCCGGTGAAAGGAGAGGTCTATCGCGTGGCGCGCCGCTACGGGTTGAAGACCTATGTCGTGTCCAACGGCTGGATGCAGGTTCCGCGCGAGGCCCTGATCGAACAGGTGGTCGTGGACGCCGGGCCTGACGTCGCCGACGACTGGATCGCCGAACGCGCGGGCGTGGGCGATGTGGTCATCACCGCCGATATTCCGTTGGCGGATCGTTGTCTGAAATCCGGCGCCCAGGCGCTGAAGTCGAACGGACAGCCGTTCACCCCTGACTCCATCGGATCGGCCCTGGCCGGACGGATGGTGGGCGAGCATCTGCGCTCGATGGGCGTGGCCACATCGGGCCCGCCGCCGTTCTCCGCCGCCGACCGTTCGCGCTTCCTGCAGGCCCTGGATCAGGCGGTGGTCAAGGCGCGCAAGGCGGCGACATGACGACCATCCCCGAGGACGAGCTGGAGTTCCGCTTTTATCGCGCGGGCGGGCCGGGCGGTCAGAATGTCAACAAGGTGTCGACCGCCGTGCAGATGCGGTTCGACGTCAGGAACTCGCCCAGTCTGACGGAGCCGGTCAAGGCGCGTCTGATGAAACTGGCGGGCAGTCGCTTGACGCTGGACGGGGTGATCCTGATCAACGCCGTGCGCCACCGCACCCAGGAGCGAAACCGCGCCGACGCCATCGAACGGCTTCAGGCCATGGTGGACGAGGCCTCGATCAAGCCGGTCTATCGGGTGCCGACCCGCCCGACCAAGGCCTCTAAGGAACGACGCCTGAAGGCCAAGACCACGCGATCCGCCATCAAGAGCGGGCGAGGGCGTCCCAGCGGCGACGACTGAGGCGTCAGCGGCGCCCACGGCCCCGACGACCGCCGTCGTTCTGGATCGCCGTTTGCGGCAGACCCTCCAGCGTCAGATAGCCCTGATGCCTGGTGTCCAGCAGGCTGAACCAGCGCTCGCCGGTCGCCGTCCATTCCTGAAGCGTGATCTTCTGATCCATGTTGCGGTCGGCTGAACGCACCGGCTGCGGCACCGACAGCAGACCTGCGCGGGCCATGCGTTCCGAGGATTCAGCCGCCGCCGTGACGCGGGGTTCGCGCGGCTGGATGTGCGAGGGTTCATCCTCCTGGCCGCCGCCTTCGCCCATGCCCAGGCGCGGCCCGCCGCCGCGACGACCGCCGCCGCCGGGACCGCCGCGCCCGCCTGGCCCCGATTGCGCCCCGACACGCAGGAAGGCGGCGTCGATCAGCCGCTCATAGGCGGCGATCTCGGCGGGATCGATGATCTGGTCGCCGTTCTGGTCCAGCCTGCCGAACCAGCGTCGTCCGTCAGCGGCGAATTCCTCCGGGGTCAGGCGACCGTCGTGATCGGCGTCGGCGCCGGCGAACCAGGCCGCGACCGGATAGGGTTCGCCCGCCTGTGACAGGAAGGGTTCGCCATAAGGGCTGATGAAGATGGAGGGCCGGGTTGTCGGGGCCTGATCCTGTGGCGGATCAGTCGCCGGGGTCGCAGCGGCGCCGATGGACGGAGCAGCCGTCAGGCCCAGGCTGATGATCAGGCCGGCGATCACGCGTTTCATCTTGAACCTTCAGTCTGAGGACGCCCCCGTCCCACGCTTCAACGGCTCAAGTTGCGACATTCCGTCGCAGCATGAAAGCGGATTCTGTGCCAGCGTAGGCCCCGGAAGCAGGTCAGCATTCGTAGCGCGTACAATAGCGCACACGAATTTCACGCCAGGCTTTGATTTGTCGCTCGGTGAGTTCAGGACATGCTTCTGCAAGACGGTCTGCAGAAGGCAGCTCTACATTTTCACCATCCAGAATTCGCTGCAGATCTTTCTCGGAGAACAGTCTTGCAAATTGCAAGGTTTGTGCATTGTGCCTTTCCGTTGCTGTTACAGGCATGAGTTCGTTCATCCATTCTTGAACAATGGAGCGGCGATCGAAGTCCAAACCGTCGAGTTGATCATCGAGCGGGAAGTCATTGATCTTGGAACTGCTGACAATACGACCCGCCAACGCCATCGCCGTAGAGGAGGGCGTTGGCCCGCGCCAGCGAGAGGGCCAATCCTCAAAGTCGGGAGCTATGAAATTCACGTTGGTTCTGAACAAGCCGCTGATCGGTCTGCCATTCTGACGCTCGACCCTGATGACGCCGCTGGCGACGATCAGGCGTCCCGCCGCGCCAAACCCTAAACCGTGGTGCGTCTCGGAGATTGTACGGCAAAGAAATGGATGACCATCTGCAGAGACGCGGCACTCGATACGCGCAGTCCCGCTGATGCCAAGCATATTGGCGAAACGCGGCGAAAGCTCTGACACAAGATCACCTGACGGCGCGGAACTCCAAGTTAGTTCGCTGTTGGTTTGTGCTTGCGCGACCGTAGCGCACGTAAATAGCGCGGCTGCAAAAGCCGCGCTCCAAGTACGAACCATGATCAGTCTCAGCCCCAGCCCCAGTTGCGTGGAAGCTGAATCATGAGTTGCGGCTCAAGTCCAGATGGGCCGTGGTTCAGCCCTCGGCAGGACGGAACAGAAGCGCGGCGATCTTGTCGTCGCTGTCGAAGCCGATCAGCCATTCGGTGACCTGGTTGTCGAAGGTGACCTTGAACAGTTGGGCCTCGCCTTCCTGGCGCAGATATTCGACGGTCTTCACGGCGCCGAAGCTCTTTAACAGGGGCGCAACCTGATCGGCCTGTTGGCGGATCTGGGTGGCCAGATTGTCGGTGAAGACGGCGTAGTCGAAGCCCGGTCCCTGGGCCGCCGTGATGACGCTACGCAGGGCTTCTTCGGCGCGGGCGATGTCTGGCGCCGCGGCTGACGGGGCGGATGGGGCGGGCGCCGGGCGCGCAGGCTGGGTTTGGGCTTGGGCGGGGCGGTCGAAGCTGTTGGGCACAGTTCCAGCCGCGACCTGCGCGGAGGCGGAGACGGGGGACAGCAGCAGGGCGGCGCCGAGGGCCGCCAGAGGCAGGGTCGTCTTCATGTGAAGGCTCCGGTCAGTGCAGATAGGGCCAGAGCGAAAGGCCCAGGGACGTCAGGGCGGCGATGACCGCGACCGTGACAGAAGCCACGAGCCAAGCCGGGGTTCCCGACTTTTCGATGACCACGGTCGTCGGACGCGGTGGTTCCTGCACCAGACGCGAGATGGCGCGGGCGGCCGAGATCACTTCGTTCAGGGCGTCCTTGGCCTGGGCCTGGGGGCCCAGTTCACGCTTGATCCAGCGCTCCACGACAGGTTTGGCGGCGGCCCACAGGTCGTGGTCGGGGTTCAGGCGACGGGCTACCCCTTCGACCGAGACCATGGTCTTCTGCAGCAGGATCAGTTCGGGCCGCAGGCTCATGTCGAACAGGGCGGTGATCTCGAACAACTGGCCCAAGAGGCGGCCCATCGACACCTGGCTGGCGGCGCGGCCGATCACCGGCTCGCCGACGGCGCGCAGAGCCTGGGCGAAGGTTTCGACCGAATGGTGCGCGGGGACATAGCCCGCCTCGAAATGCACCCGGGCGATCCGGTCGTAGTCGCGGCTGATGAAGCCCCACAGAATTTCCGCCAGATAGCGCCGCTCGGCCGGTCCCAGCCGCCCGACGATGCCGAAGTCGATGGCGGTCAGGTGGGCCGGGGCGCTGGCGAACAGATTGCCCTCGTGCAGGTCGGCGTGGAAGGCGCCGTGGTCCAGCGCCTGAACCAGGAAGGCGCGCACCACATTGTCGGCCAGCAGATCCTTGTCGATGCCCGGCAGTTCCAGCAGGGCGGGATCGGTCATCGGCACGCCCGGCGCCCATTCCAGCGTCAGCACCCGCTTGCCCACCCCGTCCCAGATGACGGCGGGCGCGGACATGTAGCTGTCCTTGGCCATGACCTCGGCCATCTCGCTGGCGGCGGCGGCCTCCAGACGCATGTCCAGCTCCAGATCCAGCGAGTTGGCGATGGTCTCGACGAAGGCCTGCGGCTCCAGACGGCGTGACAGGGGAACCAGCTTCCACACCAGGGCCGCGCCCAGGCGCATGGAATCCAGCCCATTGGCCACGCGGCGTTCGACGCCGGGGCGCAGCACCTTGACCGCCACGGCCCGCCCATCGGCCAGGGTCGCGCGGTGGGCCTGCGCCAGAGAGGCGGCGGCGACCGCCGGTCCCAGATCGGTGAACAGGCTTTCGACCGGACGACCCAGCGACTTTTCGATTTCGCGACGGGCCTCGTCTTCGGGGAAGGGCGGCAGGGCGTCCTTCAGACGGCCCAGATCGCGGGCGAACTCCAGCCCGAAGATGTCGGCGCGGGTGGCCAGAACCTGACCCAGCTTGATCGCCACCGGCCCCAGATGCTCGAACGCCTTGCCCAGACGCTGACCGGGGCGGCCCTGACGACCTGCGCGGCCCGAAAACATCTGGACGAACCGGGCGAAGGGCCGGGTCCAGGCGGGCAGCAGGGGCGTGACTTCGCGCGGCACCAGGGCGTCATGGCGCACCAGCACCCACAGCCAGCCCAGCAGGCGTAAGGATGCCGCAACCGGGTTCTGCACCGCCACGGTGGCGGGCGGCGGCGGGGCCGTGCGATAGATCCGGCTGGTCAGATCGCCCACCCGTGATGGATGGCGGCGATCCCGCCCGACAGATTGGTCACCGAGACGCGGCGGAACCCGGCGTCCTCGATCAGACCCTTGAACGCCTGCTGGTCGGGGAAGCGACGGATGCTCTCGACCAGATATTGATAACTGTCGCGATCCTTGGCGACCCAGCCGCCGATGCGCGGAATGGCGTGGAAGGACCAGGCGTCATAGACCTTGCGGATCGGGCCGGTCGTGGGGCGCGAAAACTCCAGGCACAGGAACCGACCGCCCGGCTTCAGCACACGCCGCGCCTCGGACAGGGCCTTGTCGATATGGGCCACGTTGCGGATGCCGAAGCTGATTGAATAGGCGTCGACCGAGGCGTCCGGCAGGGGCAGGTTCATGGCGTCGCCGACCGACCAGCTCATCTCCGGCTCGCCGCCCTTGTGCACGCCCGCCAGGATCATCTCGGCGTTGTAGTCCATGACGATGACGCTGGCGTCTTCGCCGCCGCGCCGTTCCTGGGCCGCGCGCGCCATCTTGGAATAGCGTCGGGCCATGTCGCCGGTGCCGCCCGCCACGTCCAGAATGGTTTCTCCGGGGCGCGGGTTCAGCTTGTTGGCGGCGATGTCCTTCCAGATGCGGTGGACGCCCACGCTCATCAGGTCGTTCATGACGTCGTAGTTCGAGGCCACGGAATCAAAGACCCCGCGCACCATCTTGACCTTCTCGCGCGCATCGACGTCGCGGAAGCCGAACGAGGAACGATCACCCGACGAATGCGGGCCGTGCGAAGGGGCGTCTGTCATGGGCGACGGTCTAGCGCGTCGCTGCGCCGCCGTCACCCGATCAGGCGGGTTGCGGATGAAGTTCAGGGCGCTTGCCGCGCTTCCTCGGGCGCCTTAGGCCAAAGAAAAAGAGGAAACCTGATGACTGACGCTCGACTGGATGTTGCGGAGGCGTTGAAGGCGCTGCCCGCATGGACCGCCGCGGACGGGGATCGCCCCGCCATCACCCGCAGCCTGAGGTTCGCCGACTTCAACGCCGCCTTCGGCTTCATGACCCGCGTGGCCCTGCTGGCGGACAAGATGGACCATCATCCAGAATGGTCGAACGTCTATAATCGTGTCGAGATTTTGCTGACGACCCATGACGCGGACGGGGTGACCGAAAAGGACGTGACCTTGGCCCGCTTCATCGACGAAGCCGCCGCCAGCCTGGGAGCAAAAGCATGAGCGTGACGCGTCCCGGCCGGGTGTCCGGCAAGAAGGCCCTGATCACCGGCGCGGCCGGCGGTCTGGGCGAGGCCATGGCCTTCATGCTGGCGCGCGAGGGCGCGACGGTGGCCGTCTCCGACATCGACGGCGGCCGCGCCGCCGCCCTGGCCGACCGCATCAACACCGAAATCCCCGGCGCCGCCTTCGCCTATGCTCATGATGTGGCCAGCGAGGATGACTGGACCCGCGTCATCGAGGCTGTGGCCGCCGATCTGGGCGGTCTGTCGGTGCTGGTGAACAATGCGGGCATCGGCGGCCCGCTGGCCCTGGTGGAGCAGGACACCGTCGAGAACTGGCAGCGCCAGTACGAGATCAACCTGCGCTCCATCATGCTGGGCGCGAAACACGCCATGCCGCATCTGCGCGCGGCGGCCCCGGCCTCCATCATCAATATTTCGTCCATCGCCGGTCTGGCGGCGGCGCCGGGCATGGGCGCCTATAACGCCACCAAGGCGGGCGTGTGGATGTACACCAAGACCCTGGCGCTGGAGGCGGCCAAGGCCGACTGGAACGTGCGCTGCAACTCGGTCCACCCCGTCTTCATCAAGACCCCGATCCTGGACCCCTTCATCGCCATGGCGGGCGGCGACGAGGCCAAGGCGGCGGAACGTCTGGCGCGCGGCATTCCCTTGAAGCGGATCGGCGAACCGGACGACGTGGCCTACTGCGTCCTCTATCTGGCGTCTGATGAATCGAAGTTCGTCACCGGCTCCGAGTTCAAGATCGACGGCGGCATGACCGCGCAATAGCCCACAATCATCGTCATCCCCCGGCAAGCCGCTTGCGGCGTAGACCGGGGGACCCAGCGGCCCGCGAGAGCGGGAAACTGTCGCGGACTCTGCGGTTAGTGTTTGCGGCTTCTCTACTTCGCCTTCGGCGCCGCTGGGTTCCGGGTCTTCGCTGCGCTTCGCCCGGAATGACGAAAGAAGCTACTCAGCCAGATCCACCGGCAGGATCTGGCTCGACAACAGGGTCCGCATCCCGGCCCAGTGATCCGGCCCCTGCCGCTCGACCCAGGCCTGGACCGTGTCGCGGCCAAGGCCGTAGTTGATGATGTAGCTGCGGTAGGTGTCGATGAACCGCAGCCGCTGCGCCGCCTTGGCGGGCTCGGTCAGGGTGTATTTGGCCAGCCGCGCGATCGTCTCGTCACGCCCGACCCGGCCCGACAGATAGTCGTCGGCGATGGTGTATTCCGCCCGCGCCAGTTCGCGCGTCAGGCCCATCAGCTCCGCCTTCTTCTCCGCCGTCGACGGGTCCAGACCCGCCAGGGGAAACAGGACGCTCTTTTCGAAATCGACGCCTTCATGGCCGGGGAAGGCCAGGTCGATTCCATAGTTGGCGCTGCCTTCGGCGACGAAGGACATCGGGCTGAACAGCGGATAGACGCTCATCTCCACCCAGCCGCGCTGGCGCACGAAGGTCTGTTCCAGCAGGGCGTTATAGACGTGGTGGCCGGGGTAGCCCTCGTGGCAGCCCAGATCGATGGCCCGTTCGGTATAGATCGGAAAGTCGGCGTTGATCTCGATCTTGGACGCTGCATTCCCCTGATAATAATTATAGCCCGACCAAGGCTTGTCGCCGACGAAGGCCAGGGTGAAGCTCTCGGTCGCGGGCAATGGAATATGCGCCAGGGTCCGCTTGCGGCATTCGGCGATGGCGGCGTCCATCACCACCTGCAGCCGGTCCTTGGGGATGACATAGTGTGATTTGAACGCCGTCACCCGGTCGGTCAGCGACCCCTCGCCGGGGATCAGGGCGTCGATCCGCGCCAGTACCGGATCATAGTCGCTCAGCGGCTTCAGCACGGGCCGCACGCCGAACAGGGCCTCGGCCTCACCTGCAAAGCTCATTTTCTCGCCGCCCAGCATCCGCAGGCGCGCATCCGCCGCCGCCACATGGGCCAGCAGATATTTGCGCCGCTGCGCCACCATCGGATCGGCGTTGGTCGCGGGCAGGGCGTTCAGTCGCGCCGTCAGGGCCTCGGCTCCCGCCTTCAGTTCGGGCAGGGCGCGCGGATGGGCCTTGGCCGCCGCCTCCCACTCCGGCGGGCCGTAGTAGGCATCGACATAGCCCGGTTCACGTTCGCCGATCTCCAGCGTCAGCGCCACATAGTCGCGCGCCACTGCGTCCAGGCTGTCCGCTGTTCCAGCCGCATCCCCCGACACGCCTGCGCAGGCCGTCAGCAACAGACAGGCGCCGATAATCCATCCCCGCATTCTTCATCCTCTCCCGATCTATGGCGTATTCGGGATTGAGACGGCCCGCGCCTTGCTGTAAGCGGCGTCATCTCGGCCCACGCCGCAGACGCACCCGTAGCTCAGCTGGATAGAGCGTTGCCCTCCGAAGGCAAAGGCCACACGTTCGAATCGTGTCGGGTGCGCCACTTCGGTTTAAAACCGAGAACTCCGCCAGCGGCGGCGTAACTTCCACCATCGCTAGACGCTAAGGCCCGCAGAAGCTCGGTTCGTGAGCCGATGATGCGCGCCTCTGTCTTGCTGATGACCTCCACCCGCTGTGTCAGAGCTCGGAGGTGATCCCGCCGATAACCGCTGGTGCGATCCCGCAGCTTACGCCGTGCGGCGCTGGCGAAGCGGGTTAGGGCGTCCGGCGTGATCGTCGGCGCCAGCCGATCTACTGACGCGCTGATCCGCTCGGCGTCTGCTCTGGCCTGATCGCGGATGCCTGAAAGTTCAGCCACTCGATCCTTCAGCGAGGCGTCGTCCGGCGACAGCAGACCGTTCTCGATAGCCTCGTAGAGCCGATTGAGCTTGGCGTCTGCCTCGGTGGCGCGCTTGCGCATCTCCGCGATGTGGCTGCGCCGCTGATCGGCCCATTCCTCCCGCCGATCTAAAAGCTGTTCCATCAGCGCCGCTAGACGATGCGGATCGAGCACGCGAGATTCGAGGTGGTCGATGATGGCGTCATCGAGTTTGTGCATCGGGACGGCGAGGCCCTTGCAGCCTGCCTCGCCCATGCGGGCCTTGGTCGAACAGGCGTAGTAGCGGTACTGGCCGCCCGCGCTGCCCTTTCCCGTCCTCAGAGTCATGGCGCCGCCACAGGCGCCGCAGAAGCAAATGCCCGTCAGCAGGTTTGGGCCGGTGGAGACGCGAGGCGGGGTCCACTTAGGGTTCCGAGAGGTGAGACGCGCTCGAACAGCCTCGTGGTCCGCCTTCGACACTATGGCCGGAACAGCCATGATGGCGTGTTCCGCCTCAGGCTTAGGCGCCTTGGTCTTGTGGTCGCGGGTGTTGAACCGGTGCTCGCCCATATAGGTCGAGCGGGTCAGGATCTGATGGACAGCGCTGATGCCCCAACGCCCGCCGTCTCGGGTTCGGACGTTCTGATCGTTCAAGCGTGTGGCGATGGTCTTCAAACCCATCGGCCCCTGCGCTCCGTCGCCGGTCAGCGCCCAGCGGTAGATAGTGCGGACTGTCTCGGCTTGGAGCGGGTCAATCTCCAAGGTCTTCTTGATCTTCGCCCCGCGCTGCTCGGCCGCGACGATGCGGTAGCCGATGGGCGGTCGGGCGCCGTTCCAGAAGCCCTGGCGCGCGTTCTCCTTCATGGCTCGCAGGGTGTGCTTGGCGTTCTCGCGGGATTGATACTCGTCGAAGAGCGTCATGATCTGGCGCATCATCACGCTCATGGGGTCGTCGCCAAGCTCTTGGGTGATCGAGACCAGACGCACCCCGTTCTTCGCAAGCTTGCGGACGTAGAACTCGAACTGAAACTGATCGCGGAAGAACCGCGAGAAGCTGTGCACTACGATCATGTCGAAGGCGGGAGGCTTGGTCAGGGCCGCCTCGATCATGGATTGGAAGGATGGGCGTCGGTCGTCAGTGGCCGTGTTGCCCGGCTCGACATACTCCGCCGTCGCCTCCCAGCCCTTGGCCTCGCAGTAGGCTTCCAACTGACGGCGCTGGTCAGGGATCGACAGATCGTTGACGGCCTGCCGTCCGGTCGAGACGCGGAGATAGAGGGCGGCCCGGGTCTGAACGCCCGTGGTGAAGGCTTTGCGGCTCATGTTCTGCTCCTCTCAGAGGCGCGGACCCAGAACCTCGTCGAGCACCTCGCCAAGCCACGCCTCCACCGCCTGAAGTTCGGCCGGGGTGATCGGGAGATCATCAGACCAGGTGTCGGTGACGCGGACGGCCGATTGTACGCCAACTGGCCGGGCTTGCGGAGTCCGGCGCCGACGCGCCTCCGGCTCTGATGACGGCTGGACGTACATAGCCGCCAAGCTGATCGCTCTAAAACCACGCGCATACTCGTAACCTTCCCCTCGGAAATCTTCGGGCGCCACTTTCTTGCAAAGCGGATCGATCCATCGATCACGCCCAGCCTTCAGCGGCGGCGGCCGACCGGGTCAACGCCTGCGGCGCTTGCCGCAGCCCGCAGGGCGCGAAGCGGGGTTGAAGCGGGCGGGCGGCGCTGCTCCCCACCCCTAAAGTGAGGGTCAATACGGCTCCGCTTGTCAGACAATGCCGGCGCAAAGCCTATCCTGCCCTAGACCCTCACGAACGTTCAGAAGCCCCTCCACCGCCCGCCTCATCGACGGCGCGGCTCAACCGAACGAGCGCCTCCGCCAAGCCTGCTTCGACCGCCTGCTGGTCGATGCCCAGGTGCTCGGCGATCTGCTCCAGCGACAGTTCGGCGATGCGGTGGAGGAGGAGGACGTCGCGACAGTCTCGCGGCAGGCTCCGTATCGCCCGGATGAGTGTCCGGCGCTCGCGGTCTTCGGGCACCTCCCGCCGACCCCGCCACAGCCGTGAAGGCCGGAGCCTCACGCGTCCGCCTCCCTGTCGATCCCGATAGCGGCCTCCACTGCGCTGAGCAGGTCGCAGATAGCTCTATCAGCATCGTCGGGCGGGAGCGGCAGGTCCGGGCTCACTGAACCGGAACGCAAGGCGCCGGAGGCGTACAGCGGGCCGAACACCGCAGCGAGTTCGGCGATGCCGTCAGGCACACGTCGAAACCCCAACATCCGGGCGCACCGAAGCGCCTTGGTCAGGTCATGACGGAGGTAAACGCGGTTCCAATCGTCCGAAAGCCCGCGATGCAGAAGGTAGGCTTTGAGGCCGAGTTCAATGGCGATGGCGGAGTGATAGGCCCACCGGGAGCCGACTCGATCATCATCGGTCCAGGCCATCGCGTGGAAAGCTCGGGCATTGTGGCCGAACGCCCTCGCGAGGCGCTGGTCGGGAGTGCGCTGTCGCGTCCTAGTGATGCTGCGCCCGCAGCGCCCCAAGGTCGCGTCGCCGACAAGGGGAGCCGCGCTTGTCTCAGTCTTCTGGTGGTCAGGCATGCGTGACCTCCCGCGCAGCCGCCCGGTCGCTCAAATCGTGCTGAACGGTGGAGTTTGATGGAATTTCACCTACACTCCACCGAATTTCCGCGACGAAGTCAACGAAATTCCGTCACGTAAGGAGGAATTTCGGTCATGCTGGAGCCGAGTCAGATACGGATGGCCCGCGCCGCATTGAAAATCAGCGTCCGCGAACTGGCGAAAATGACCGGCGTGGCCGACTCCACCATTCTTCGTTTCGAGAGTGGAAAGGGAGCGATTCTCACGACAAATATGAAGCGCATGCAGGAGGCCCTGGAAGCTGCCGGAGTGACCTTCGTGCCCGCAGATTCTTCCGGCGGGCCGGGTGTCCGTCTGAAGACGTGATCCTTAATCTGCTCAACCCGATAGGACAGCCTTGACCCCCATTCCGGCAGAATTGCTTCAAAGTCTTGCCGCCCCCGGGGGAGGACAGGTCGCACTCGTGATTGGTGCCGGCTGCTCAGTAGGCCATCCGACCAGCATTCCGCTCGCTGGCGACCTCTCGGAAGCAGTTGAACGCCAACTCGTGCTCAACGGCCGACTGCATGCAAATCAGTGCCCAAACCCGCGCGACCTCGCCGCGCTGGCGAGCCTAGTCTTTCAGATTTGCAACAATCAGGTCGAATTGGTTCAGTGTTTTCCGATTCAGCGAATGCGGCTCGCTAGAGCCAACCTCGGTTACAAACTGCTGGTGGCACTGATGGCGGAGGGTGCCGTAAGTCATGTACTATCTCTCAACTTCGATCTGGCGATTCAGAACGCTGCTGCCGAACTCGGTATCGAGATCGCAACGATCGCTGCCGTCAATGAACCCGTCCCGATCCGCGCGGCTCTGATCCAATTGCACGGGAATGCCAACAGCGAGCCTGACGAACTCGTCCTCCGAACTGAAGTCATGGACGGGGAGTGGATCGGCCAATGGCACCAAATCGTGGCTCAACAGGTACTGGCGGCTCCGACAGTCCTCTTTGCTGGCCTCGGCTCGCCGGCCCCTGTCATCACCGCAACGGTAGCGATGATCCAAGGCGCGTTAAGCGGTAACAAAGCACTATATCAAGCCGATATCGTCCCCTTCGCGGAGAGCGGCTTTGCTGCGAAGCTCGAGATACCCGAGCATCGCTACATCCAAGCATCGTGGGACTCGGTCGTCACACGACTAGCCGAGCGCATCGCCGCGCAGCAGGTCGACTCGCTTTCGCGCAGCGGCCGTGCGCTTTTGATGGAGAACCATCACGGCGAAGATGATCTCCAGCGGTTCAGTAGTATCGTCGCCAAGCTCGCTGGCCAGTCGCTACTCACGCTGGGCAAGATGCGTGCTTTCGCCGATCTAGACCGCGACAAGCTCTACCGGCAGCACAGCGTCCGTGACGACGAATTCATGTCGGAGCCGATACTCCGGCTCGCCGAAGTCGCAGAGCGGTTGGGGCTCGACACGGCGCCGACGCCCGCCGGCACGTGGACGCTGCGGCGGAACGGGCAACCGATTGGACAGATCGTGCTAGCGACCGGCGGCGGCGTGCGTCGTATGGCTGCGGTTGAAGCTCGCGCCAAGACCATCTGTGAAATCGTCGCGGACAGTGGCCCGATGCCCGTAGATATCGTTCTGATCTGCGGCTTGGTCGACGCAGCTCCCGTGTTTGATCACATCGACCTCATTGCCGACGAAAAGCCGGACGACATCATCGGGGGCCTCGCCGCTCCCCTGCTAGTCTCCGCCAACGACCCGCTCCACGTCGACCGTATTGGAGAGTTGTTACATGTCGCCTGAAGGCTCCTCACTCTCGGCATCGTCCATGATCGCTCTCGCTAGCGAGACACTTTCGCTAAACGGTTACCGCGTCGTGCGCGACATGACTGATATGAGGAAGCTCGGCGACCAGGCCCTTCTGGCCGAGGACGCCTATAGTGTAATCTCGGTCGTCGCCTTCGAAACCTGGCAACAGCTCGAGACGGAATGGGCGGAAGCTCAGGCCGACCTCGTCGATCTCCTCGCCCGCCGTCTTTCCCGCTCCGCGCCGAAAGCGTGGGACGGTTATCTTGTGCTCCTGTGTGCCAGTGAGCCTTTGGACCGCCTCGACGCCGATCGGATCGAGCGCGATACTTCCAGGGTTCGTAAGATCGTCGCCACGGGGAGTGGGCTGCGCACCAGCGCCGACGTGACACGCGCTCTGGATCTCCTTCTCCCGCTCGAGCTACCGGGCAATCTTTCCGCCCTCGAGGACGTCCTCGACGGGCTGCCCGAACTAATGGAGAATACCGTCGATCGTGCGAAGCTGAAGATCGTCGTCGACGCCTTCCGCGAGGGCGAACCACCGCTCGAGCGCCTGCACGAAAGTGGTGGCGGACGATGAGGTTAAAGTCGATCACCATCGAGGGATTTCGGGCGTTCAGCCGTCAGACGACGATCGATCTCGACGCAGACGTCATCCTCCTGCAGGGCCCTAACGGCGTAGGCAAGACGTCCCTTCTCGACGCCATCCTCTGGGCACTGGCCGGCACGATCGCTCGCTTCGCCGAGCGTGGCACGCCCATCTCGACATACGCCCGCGAGGGCCGCGCTCGCGTCGAACTCACCATGTCTGGCAATGACGGCGACGTTGTCCTCACACGGGCGACGGACGGAACGGCGGAGGACTTTGTCCGGCTCCGGATTAATGGTCGAGAATACGAGCAGGCGGCCGCTACGCAGCAGCTATGCAACTTGCTCCTTCCTCACCTGAAGGACCGCAGCGGTGCCCGAGATGCTCTGAACCGAGTCCTCACGCGGGGAGTTTACCTCCAGCAAGATTTGGTCCGCCAATTTGTCGACGACGATAGCGCGGCGGATCGTTTCGCCCTCGTAAGCGAGGTGATCGGTGCCGGTGCCGTGCTCGAGCTACAGGCCGCGCTTGAGAAGAGCCGGCGGTCGTGGGCGGCGAGTACAACCACTTTCCGCAAGGAGGAACTGGATCCGCTGGTGGTGCGGATCGCTCAGATCGACGAACACCTCGCCCGTCTCTCAGATGTCGGCACGGTAGCGAGCGACGACGCGCGTCAAGCCGCCACCACGCTCTTCCAGCAGGCGGTTGCGCTATTGGGTGAACCTCGATTTGGTCCCGACGCGACACCCACGACCCCGGCCCGGCTGGACCGACTTCTCAAGACAATGGATGCCGAGCGCAGCAGGCTTGAGCGCGATTTGGCCACCACTCGCAACCTGCTGGAGCAGATCCCAGAGCTGTCCAATTCGGCAGCCTCCGACAATACCGGCGAAAAGCTGCGTGAGGAGGAAACCAAGCTGGTTGACCAACTGTCGGCAGCGGATGAAGCGATACGCACTGAGCACGCCCGGCTAGCCGCCCAGAGGCAGGCTCAGGTTATCGCTACCGACCGCGCGCAACGTGCCGCGACAATGGCCAAGCTAGCACTACAGGACCTCGGCGAACACTGTCCCGTGTGTCAGCAGGCCCACGACGTCAGCCACACGATAGCCCATCTGCAAGCACTCATCGAGATCGCCTCGGAAGTCGGCCAGACCACCACAACTGACCGGTTGGGGCCGCTGACAGATGAGCGCGCCGAAATCCAAGCATCGCTGAATCTTATCCGCGAGAGCCTCCGACAAATCGAAAACGATATGCGCGAGCGCGAGGCGCAGCGCTCGATTCTCACAGCCCGCCTTTCGGACCTTGGGATCAGCGGCATCGGAGACCCTGGCACGAGCCTTCAGGAGCGCTCGATTGCAATTGAGAAGATGCTCGGAACGCTCGCTAGGCTGCTCTCAGATGGCGAGCGCCTGTCCTTGCAGGTACTGCGGCTCGGCGAGCAGCGTCAGCGTGACGAACTCATGGCCGAACGTGTCCAGGTCACAGCGCGTTTGGATGCAGCAAGTAGCCGAGTTGGTAGCGAAGAAGCTACCCGAGTCCTCTCCGGTCAGATCATCGACGGTCTACGGGACGCTTCGCTGGCGGTGACGGCGAAGCAGATCACCCAGATCGCACCGTTGTTCCAGAGAATTTACAGCCGCATCGATCCGCATCCTACTTTCCGCATAACGCAGATCATGGCCGGAATGGAGCGCGGCCGCGGCAAGCTGGAGGTAGGCATCTCCGATCCTGACACTTTCGCGCAAGCCCGAGATGCGGGACCACTGCTATCCAGTTCTCAGATGAACTCGTTCGCCGTATCTCTATTCCTCGCGATGAACCTAGCTCTCCCCAGCTTGCGGCTTAACGTAACGATCCTCGACGACCCCCTACAGAGTCTTGATTCTATCAATCTATTGGGCCTCGTCGATGTCTTGCGGCGGTTCGGTGCTCACAGGCAAATCATCGTTTCAACGCATGAAGAACGGCTGGTTGGGCTACTCCAACGCAAGCTCCGGCCCGTGCAACCAAGCGAACGCATGGTGACAATGATTTTTGAGAGTTGGACCCGAGACGGTCCAACTATGCGAACGGTCGAGTTCGCTCCGACGACGGACGAACAGGTGATCGCCGCGTAAAACGAAAGCCGGTCTATTCAGAGTTGTAGTATGGAAACGGCTTGTTTTTCAGTAGTATTTGAACCTGACGATGTGGACCTGCCGGCGAAGTGATGTCGGTGCGGTCGCGCCCGTCGCCCAAATCAAACCTGTTGCGACCGCTCCCGGTGCCGCAGCAGGTATACGCTGACCGCCGACGCTACTGTTACGACCAACTCGGCCTCTGCGAACTGCGGGTCGCGGCCTTCTTGGAGGTGTCGACCTTCCTGCGAGGTGAAGCCCCAGAGCTTGTGCAGCGCGACATCGAGCGGGGCCGGCAAAGGTAGCCGATTGATGATGGGGCCAAGCGTGTCCGAGCTGCCGGACACCTCGCGGGCAACGCATTCCAAAGCGGCCATCGCGTGCTGGATCGCGCCGGTGGTGTCGGCGTGGGGCCGCCGCGAGATATCGCGCAGCGCCTCGTGAACTTCGTTGGCAGCGGTCGGCGTTCCCGCCGCCCGCATTGTCTCAACTGCATCTCGTGTCGCTAGGGCGAAGGCTTCTGACCCCCGCGCCCTGATTTTGCCGTCCTCAATTTGCCAGCCGATGCCGTTCTCGCGGAAGAGCAGGTTGAGCCGGCGCGTAAAGCCGTCTTGCCGGGTTCCCGAATAATCGTGCTTGCCGATCTCCGCATATATTCGCTCGGCGATGTCATAAACCTTGAACCAAAGCGCCTCGCTCATGAGCTCGTCGATCTCGCGAGAGACGTTCTCCGCGCCCCAGTTGTGGGCGTAATCCGGCCGCTTCAACAGGACCGCGCAGATAAGTTCACGCAATTCCTTGCCGCCAATGTCCGAAGCATAGGCGAGCTGCGTTAGGCCGACGCGGAGAACTTCAGGCGCATCCTCGCGGATTTTCATTTCGGCGTCCGGCGCGCTGAAGTTGAAGCGTTCTGAAAAGGAACTTTCTGCGTCCGTCATCGGCATCGCATAGCACGGGCATGCCAAACAGGCATTCGCGAAACAATCGGTTCAGCGGTGGCTCACGCTTTTTGGCGAATACTGGAACTACGCCGAGGGGGCACCGCCCACCGACGCGAGTGGACCACTAGGCCAGTTTAGGTCAGGTTTGCGCTTCCTGGTCCATGCACTTCTCGACGATCGGGCGGTGGGCGGCAGATAGCTGCCAGCGCACAGTTGCGTTTTCGCGAGCCTGAGAATCCCGTCGCGCGGATTATAGAGCACCGGGAAGGGCGCGCGGTCGGCAAGGGAGAGCGGCTCGCTTATCCCTGCGGGATTCCCTTGGGCGAGAGAGAAGTTCACCGGTCAGGAGCGAACTTAATGCGCCTTCTCGCTGGTCGCCGCCAGCTTCGGTTCCGTCCAGATGTATTCTAGGCCAACAAGAAGCTTTCCAACGATATCGGCTACCTGGCGCTGCCTTAAAAGGCGGAGTTCAGCTGTCTCGTCGTCATCGCCGATTTCAAATTTCGCAACGGCCACAGGGCCGTCTTTGCGGAAGCCCTCCACGTTCTCGCCATCTCCAAAACGGGTCTGAAGCTTGCGAAGTCCGTCGGCAATGACATCACGATGTGCGCCTTCGGCTGCTGCCTGAAACTCGGCGACAGCAACCTCAACCCCGCCCTCGCCATGCTCCAGGCAATATACGAGGTCGTGGGCGTCCTTGCGTTCCCTGCGATCATCAAAAGCAAACGCTTTCAGGCACGAAAAGCTGACGCGATTTGCATGCGCAATCGTTTCAGTAGCGTGTCCGTCATCACCGAGTAGCTCGGCGGTGATGGTGATCTTGTCGTGCAGATCGAACACGATATCTGCGTGAGGGATGTTCATGGCAGTCACATTGCCTGCCGTGGGCAGTTCGACCATTCTTCCTGCGACGTTGGGATCGTAAGCCAAGAACTCCACGACCAGGACGCTGCCGCTTTCCAGCTTGGCCTTCCAGCGCCAGTTCACCTTGGCACCGTTATCGTTTTCGCCCCGCTCGAAACCCATGCGCTTAAGGTTCTTTTCGAGCGTCGCGTAGGCTTCTGTGTTCGCGAGGATCGCCATATCGACCACCATGTCGATATCGCCCGTGCCGGCATGGGGAGGGATCTCTGGCGGTTTAGCCTTCACAAGGTATCGAGGGGTCAGGCCGCCAACCAGAAAGACTGACTGTCTCAGCGGACCTAGCCCGCGGAGAAGGGTGACCAGAACGCGTTCGCAGTCCGTAGTGACTTGCTCGCTATAGCCATCGAGAAATTGGGGCTTGGTCATTGAAGCATGGTTTCGCGCAGGTGTTGGGCCATTTCTGGAGATCTACCCGCCCCTTGAAGAAGGTCGAGGTAGACTTTCAAGGGGCTGGCTAGCCAAATGGATTGATGGCGGCGAAAAGCGAACTCACCTTCTGAATCCGCTTCGAGCACGCCAAGATTCCAACCCTCCTGAACCGGCCTGGCGTCGATAGATTCAAGCGCGTCGCGGCTGGCGGTGTTATCCATGAAGCGGCACCGGACTTGGCTCACCGAGGAGAGGTATGGCGCATACTGCTGTGCGGCAGCTTCACCCGTAATCTCGTAGAGGGCGTGCCGGTTGGCGAAGGCGGCATCAATCTTTCCGGTCACATCGAGCAATCCGCCGCCAGGCACAAAATATTTCTTCAGTTTCGGCTTGGGTGCCTGGCGTTGATGTTCGCTCCATGCGTCCAGAAAGGCTTGGGAGTCCGCGAGCCGGCGTTCTTTGGATGGCCCAGATCCGCGGATTTCGAGCCAATTGTGACGTTCAGCCGTCGTCAACGTCTCGGAGACGGTCGCCGGCGCTCCATCGATCAATTTCGCGAGTTGATGGACTCCGAACCACTCGCCTCGTTTTTCCCATACGGCGTGCAGCACCTGAGCGCGGCGACCTTGAAAAATGGCGCCTAGCTTCTTTTCAGCCGACTTCCGCAGTGGCTTGTCGATGAACAAATAGGCACCTGGCGCTGGCACGAATAGGCTGCCGCCTTTGTCGGAATAACCGACTTGCTCCTGACGCAGGATTTCCTTAGCGCCCGGGGAGATGGTTTCTGCGCTGATGAATGGAAATTGAGGCATAGCATCGCCCGCTGGCTGTCCAGCTATCGCCCGCAATCTCCAGATCAGCTCTCTTAGGTCGCGTGGGAATATTTCGGTCTTACACTCGACGATCAGACGGTAAGGCTGGCCTGCGGTATTGGCGTTAATCACCACGTCTGCCACGCTGGTACCCATATGCGAGTCTCGTGCAGCTACCTGCGCGTGAGTCATGGGCACCTGATTCAACGCTTCCAAAAGAGCGTCGATTAACTCGGATTCGAGCTTGTTCGATAAAGAGGCCATATTCGGTCACCAGCGAATATGGCCTCTTTAGCGTATATTCGATGAATACGCTATATTCGGTGATCACCAAATATGCCGTTTTCGTCGAATATGACGCACGGCAGAGCGTCACAGAGTTGATGTCAGAAATCGTCGATATATATGTTGACAATGTCAGGTCTCTAAAGCACGCTTCCTAACGTAGGAGGTGTGACAATGAGCGACGGTCCTCATCGTAGCCTGCCCTTGAGGCGGGGTTGGAAGAAGGTCTGCGAGATTGCGGATGGGCGTGTCCATGCACTCGAGGAAGTGGTCGAGAAAATTCCGGCTGCGTTTGCGGCGGACGCGAAAGGGGAGATCGGCGAAGGTCTGCTCAAAAGTCTCCGGCGAATCCTCACGTCTGAGCAGCCCACGTTGATTGACGATTCTCCGCAGCAAGTTGCGGCGCTCCGGTCACAAGCCGCTTCCGTTATGGAAATCGACTTGGTCAACGCAGTTGGCGAAGCCCTGCGGGAGGGCAAGCGCGGAGCGGAAGCCTTCCAGAGCGGGGCCGAGGCCGTTTTCGAGGAACGCGGGGAAGCGGTGACCCGGTCTCTTGTGGAGCACTATCTGCGGCGGTCGCCCCAGGAGAGGGCCGCTCATGTGGAGCAGCGCATCACCGAAGCGCTGAACCAGGCGCGTGACCGAGTGCGTGTAGTTGCGACGGGCCTTGTGACCGGGGTCATGAAGCGGGCCTTGCCGAAGACCGTGGACCGTTCCGGTCTTGAGGATGGGCCGGCACTCGCATGACGGGCTTCGCTTCCTACCGCGCCGGTGATGAGCCGCTCTTGGTCGATGTGCTTGAAGCAGACACGCCGCTTCGCCTTGGCGCGAAGCAGGCCGTTCTGGGCAAAAACCTGCGTCTGGATACGCGCGACCTCACTTCGTTTTTCTTCGCGCGCTTTGACCGACGCCTCTTCGACTTGCTGGTTGTCGCAGCTGCGGTCGAGTTCTGCGACCGTATCAAGCGGCGCCCGGCTTGGGGGTGGTCGCGTTCATTCGATGTGCGGGTCGCGGTCCACGAGCCCGACGTCTGGTTCGCGCCGAAGACCAAGGCGCTGCTGGAGGAAACGCTATCGTTCCTTACTGGCGATGTCTGGCGGTTCCGGTTTGAAGCTCGGCGGCAAGACGAGCCCGCTCCCGTTGCGGTTTCATTGCCCCTACCGCCGTATCGCGCGCTCATCATGCCTTACAGCGAAGGTCTGGATTCCCTCGCTGTCCACGCGCTCACCGCCCATGCGACCAACAGCGAGTTGGTGCGTGTTCGACTGGGGGCGGGAGGGGTCGATAAAGCGGCGCTGGATAAGGACCGAAAGCCGTTCGCGCGCGTCCCCTATAAGATCTCTGTACCCAGCAGCCCTGAGTCGTCTGCGCGGTCACGTGGATTCAAGTTCGCGGTCGTGACTGCAATCGCGGCCGCGATGTCCGAGGTTCAGCGGATCATAGTCACAGAAAGCGGGCAAGGAGCCTTGGGACCGGTGCTGGTCCGATCTGGCCATGCCTACCCGGACTATCGCGTGCACCCAGCATTCAGCCGCAAAATGGAGAGCCTGTTCCTGGCGCTGACCGGACATGAAGTCCGCTACGAGTATCCGCGTCTCTGGCACACCAAGGGAGAAACCTTGGCGGCGGCGAAGGCGCTACCGACCCCACCGGACTTCGTGACTAAAACAAGAAGTTGCTGGCAGAGCTCACAGCACGCGTCTGTGGACGGAGTGCGTCGCCAATGCGGAATCTGCGCGGCTTGCATCTTACGCCGGCTGAGCATGTTCACCGCAGAGATCGATGAACCCGCCGAGCGGTATGTGTGGGAAAATCTGACGGTCGCCGATTTCGACACTGGCGCTGCAAACGCATTCCAAGGACATACGCCCGCTCTTCGAGAGTATGGAATCGCGGGCGTGCTGCACATGGATCATCTGGCCTCACTGGCATCGCCCTCGGCGCAAACCCGAGCGTTCCATCGGGTCATCCGTCTGACGGCCGATGCCCTCGGCGAGGAAGGGGGCGCGGTCCTCGCCCAAACCCAAGACCTGCTGAACCGCCATGCCCATGAGTGGCGCCGGTTCGTGGCCGCGCAGGGCGACCAATCATTCCTCGCGCGCTATGCCGCCAGCTTGGCCGCGTGATGAAGGTGCCTTTCGTCCTCGACCCCATCGCCTTGGGTGAACGCCTGCGTCTGGCGCGAGATGCAGCCAAGGTCACCCAAGCCCAAGCGGCTGAAGCTATTTCTGCGGCCCGAACGACCTTAGTGGCCATCGAACAGGGCGGTCGTCGTCCGCGTCTGGATGAGCTGCAGACCCTTGCTGGTCTCTACGGCACTACGGTGAACGCGATGCTGCGTCGCGAGTCCGCCAAGGTGGACCTGCGCCCCCGATTCCGGCGACACCAAGATGGCGGTTCGACGGTAGAAGCAGCTTCAGCCTTGCTCACGGATATGGTTCAGGCTGAGGTCGAACTAGAGGATCTGCTCGGCGTCTCCCGTAGCCGATCCGAGCCGCCGGAGCGCCCAATCCTGCCTGGCAATGTGCTTGCCCAAGCCGAAGAAGATGCATTCGAACTTCGCCAGTGGCTCGGCATAGGGGATGCACCGGTTCATGACGTCATCTCCATTCTCGAACTGCAACTCGGAGCACGCGTTTTTGTGCGTCGGCTTGAGGCCAAGATTTCTGGCCTCTACGCCTATGATGCGAGTGTTGGCCCATGCATCCTGCTGAATGCTCTCCATCCGAGGGAGCGGCGGGCCCAGACCGCCGCCCACGAACTGGGCCACTACATCTCGACCCGCCGCGCGCCAGACAGCCTTTACGAAGGATCGCCGGAGCAGACGCGCGAGGAACGCTACGCCAATGCGTTCGCAAGGGCGTTCCTGACGCCTGCGCGAACAGTGAAGTCGATGTTCCGGGATGCGACGGCCGGGGCATCGAATCTGACTCGGCGCCATGTGATCGTGCTCGCTCACGCCTTCGGCGTATCTCGGGAGGCGCTGGTGCGTCGTCTTGAAGAATTGGACCTAGTGCCGAATGGGACTTGGGACTGGTTCGACCGAACCGGCGGCATCACGAACGATCAAGCTCGTCAGGTTTTGGGCGAGAACCCCGGGTTCGATCCGCGAGGCCGGGATGCGGAGCGGTCCGTATCTCTGAGGCTGCAAATCCTTGCAGCGGAGGCTTGGAAGCGCGACCTGCTTTCCGAAGGCCAGGTCGCCAGTTTGCTCAAGATCGACCGCGTCCAGGCCAGGGAATTGATCGACGCCTACGAAGCGGACGAGGAGGCGGCCGATGGCCTTCCCCGAATCCGGCGCTGAAGGCACGGTACAGGTAGCGGACGCGAGTGTTCTGATAAACCTCGCGGCCACGGGTCGCTGTGCGGAGATTCTGGCCGCCTTAGGCGCGCCTATCGTAATCGTTGACGTGGTGCTTCAGGAACTTCAGCGCGGCAGCGCCAATGGCCACGGCGTTCTAGAACACATCGAACCGCTGATCCGAGCTGGTCAAATCCGGGTCGCGGCCTTGGAGGCCGCGGATGAAGACCCTTACCTCAGCCTCGTTGGCGGCGGCACGGCTGACACATTGGACGATGGCGAAGCCGCAACGTTGGTCGTGGCGGCGCGCCTGAACGGCATCGCTTTGATTGATGAACGCAAAGCGACCGCGATCGCCGCCAAACGTTTCCCTGGCCTTGATCTGCGCTCGACCACGGACCTGTTGTTCGCCACCTTACCCGACGAGGGAGCCCGCGTAGGCCCCCTGGCGGACGCCTTGTTCTCTGCGCTTCGTGGGGCGCGGATGCGGGTGCCGCCCCATTGGCAAGTCAGAGTCGTTGAGGTGTTGGGTCCGCAGCGTGCCCGTCTCTGCAATAGCCTCCCAGCACATTTGCGACATCCATTGGATAGAGAGGCTGACGCCTTGCCCAATTAGGCCTCGGCCAGTTTCGGGACGCGACACGAGCTTATCGCCGCGATCCGCAACTCATTTGGAACCGTCGCTTCTTCCTCAAAGCCCAACGTTGTGATCCCATGATGCTGGAAGTCGGGAGAGTGAATTTGGAGAAGTTGATCACGGCTGAGTCGACTCGAGCGCCATTGCCAGGCCACGGAGGATCAGGAAGCGCGGCTGGCCGAAGACCGATGTCCTCCCCGCGTCTATGCGTAAATTGCTTCCAGCTAAGTCCGCAGGCCGTGTTGCTGTCGTCTCTGGCTTTGAAGATGTCATCCTCGAAGGAGAAATTCGAAGACTTCTCACCGAGAGCTTCCGGGTGCCGAACAGTCGCTGGAAGGCATGCCGAGCGGCGTTGCGAAAAGAGGCGCGCCGCCGGGTTCTGGGTGCAGGCGGGGGCATTTGGAAAGCAGACGAGCTTGAGGTCGTTATCAGGCGCTTCGATGGCTATATCGCGAGTTCGCCGGAGTTGGACGCCTTCGTGCATCCTACAAACTGGGAAGCGCTTAAGGGCGTCCTGCGCGATCGGCACGGCGTCCTGATCCTGGGACAGTCAGGTACCGGAAAGACTCTTGCCACGCGGAAACTTTATGATGAGTTCCGCGAGGAGGACCCAGGCCTCAGCCGCGTGGCGATACGGCTAGGACCACATGAAATCCGCGATGATAAGACAGAACTTCCCGTCCTGTTCGACGTCGAGGATCCTTGGGGGCGGTTCGACTTCGATCCTCAAAGCCGTCCTTGGACCGATCAACTGGCAGGTCTGTTGGCGCGCGCAACGACCGGACGGCGGATCGTTGTTACCTCCCGGCTGGATGTCGCCGAGAGCGCACGGATTCCGGAAGAACTGCGTCCGTGGATCGTACCGCTCGAAGCCGAACACTATGGCCCGGATCAACGTCGTCGCCTCTACGAAAGCCGCATCGACGCTCTGCCTCGAGTGCTGCAGCTCCAAATCAAGCACGCCATGTCTGATGTTCTCGACGAGCTCGCGACGCCGCTGGAAATCCAGAAGTTCTTTGACGCCGTGCCGACTCGCGATGCGAAGCTGCGCGGGACGCCCGGCCTCGTGCGCGAGGCGATCAGCGTTGCGCACCAGAATTCGATCGAAGCGACTGTCGTTCACCAGATCGAAGAACGGAAGGATCTCGCCGCGGCCGCCGTGATCTGGGCTCTGATCAAGGCGTTCGGGCGCCTCTCAGGCACACTGCTGCGAGACCTCGAGTCAGATCTCGCGGACGCAGATGATACGATGTCGCGTGGGGTCTCCCCGCTTGCCGGGTTTTTCGTTGCGGCTCGGAATCTGCGCCGGTCGCCTGAAGGCGATTTGTCCTACTATCATCCTCGGGTTGAAGCCGGCATCCAGAAGGCCTTAATTTCCGAATCGCTGACCGCCCGGCGGACACTTCGGAAACTGGTCCACATCCTCGCGTCCCCCAATCTGTTCGATCCAGCGTGGGGCGCTGCGGCCGCCGCACGCGTCGCGGCGGCTGCGGCGAGCATCGCCGATCTCAAGATTAAGCCCGCGCCGCCGGCGCAAACGGTCATTGACGCGTGGCTCGAAGCGCGGCTGATCGAAGCTGGGTCAATGTTCGAAGAGCACCTCAAACTCGCTGCACTGGCGGGGTCCCCCGCCAGTGCACCTTGCGAAGCGGCGCGGTTTCTCCAGCACAAGCGCGGCAAGTCGCTGTGGGATCTGGTCGGATGGGCGGATCCCCAACATCCTCCGGAGTGGTACGATCGCCTTTCCGCTGATCCTTCGGCCCGGAGCGTCGTGGAAACATTCGTCCGTGAAATCCTCCCGTTGCACAACGACCGCTACGGCCCGGGTTTCGCTAATGCAGTAGCGCGGCTGCTGCCGACCACGGCGCCTGCGACCTTCCGCGACGCGGCTTTGCGAATGGTCGGTTTCGGCGTGGATCGATCCGCAGGAACTGTCGCGCATGGGGCGGTGAAAGATCTGCCCGGCTTCGCCGCCGTCGTTGAGGCTTCGGTCGCTGTCGAGAAGAGCCTTCACCGGGAGCGCGACCGATCCCTCCATCTCGCGCGTGTCAATGAGGTCTACGGTGTCGATTGGTGGGAACATGTCGGTGATGAAGAGGACGGCTACACCGCCGGCGTGTTCCTCGGGGCCTATGTGGATGCGGCTCGCAAAGCCGGACAATGGCGAACGGTCAGCACACATTCCGAAAGGGGGCATCTGGTCTGGCATTGGATAAAGGGGGTGTTCGGCGATGCCGAGGAAGGTCGGGCCGATCCTAATGAAGTGAGCGCTGTGATCGCGGCTGCTGCGAGCAGTCGCCATGCGGCCCAAGCGCTCGACATCCTCATTCGAGCGTGGGACCCGTCTCATTGTCCTTACCTTGTGGGGCTGATCGGCGATCCAGCGACTGAAGAGGATAGCGTGACGAGCGCCCTGACTGCGCTGGCCGTCCACGACCCATCGACGCTGCAGTCTCTCTTCGAAAATCTCGTTGCAAACGGCGGCGCCGAGCGTCTCGTTCGGCTCTCCATCAGTCTGGGCTCCATGGTCAAGACGGCCCGCCATTTTCGCAAAGTCGACACCGCGGCGGCCCAGAACAGCCTGGCGGCCATGCCGGCGCCCTTCGGAGAGTTCGGACGGGCGGCGGCGGCCCTTTTGAAGAATCAGGCTCCGAGCGTGAGCGCCGCAGCCCTGTCCCTTCTGACGGCCATACCTGATCCAAGTCTTCCTGTTCGTCGTCTTCTGATCGGTCTCGACAAGCACACAGGCTTGTCGATCGACGCGGACATCGAAGCAGTCCTCCTGGACGAACAGGAGGATGAGCCTGACGTCGCAGTGGAAGCCATTGAAGCCGCCATACGTCGGGGGTTTCAGGGCGGACTGGCTCTCGGCCTGGTTCATCGGTTCGCGCATGTTCAGGCGAAGGCGCTCACGGCGATCGTTGAGCCTCTATTGGCGCCGCTTCCTCCGGACATCCTGGCGTTCGCCAGTTCAAGTTTGCCGCCTACTCTCGACGCACTGGTCGATCTGCTCGCCGCCAAACCGCACTCCGATCATCGTGAGGCGCTCCTGCATCTGACGGACAACACCTGGTCGAAAGGGCACGCTCGCTACTACGACGAAGACGATGTCTTCCCGATAGCCCGTAAGGCGGTGGCCGCCATCGCTAGCCTCGGGCCGCTGGATGATGCCGCCGCAGAGAGGATTTATAAACTCGGCATAGAGACAAGCGATTTAGGCCTTCGTGGCTCAAGCTTCGATCTGTTGGTCTCGAATGGCGGCCTCGCGGCTCAAACACGCCTTTTCCATCTGGCGGCTGATCCGGGGCGCAGGTCCGTGCGTGTTATGGCCGCGAATGCACTCTTGTTCGCGCCTACACCCCTCGATCCCGCCGTCCCTAAGATGGTTACCCCGAAGCTTTTGGCGGGGCGGATCGCGCCTATCGCCGTCCGTTTTGCCCTCCTTCTTGGCGACGCCGGTCCGATCAACGCCGTGGCGGAGGCTTGCCGCCTGCTGGCCACAAATCCGAAGCGTCAGGCGCTTCTGGTCGCAATGATTTGGGCGGCGCGGGATCGCGACCCGGTGAAGGTGGCCATGATGGCTAGCTATCTCCCTCCGAACCACCCGGCGGCGGTCTGGGCACTCGATCAAGACGCAGATACTCTTGCAGATGACGCGCTCGATGATCTTGGCGATGTGGAGTTTGCCGAGGAGCTCAGAACCATCGCCAATGCGGCAATCTGACTAGGACGCAGACCTGCCAATGTTGACTAACAGACGCATGGAGTAGGACCCAATGTCCTGTTCCTTTTAGAAAGCCAACGGTCGCTTGTGGCGCGTTCCGGACATCAGCTAGCCAAGGCGATGGTAGCGATATAGTTCTCCGTTCCGTCCAGGGCGGCGCGCCATCTCTTTCAAGCACTTACGGGCCGGATGGCGCAGAGCGTAATGCTCGGGTCATCACATGGTCACCACCGTGGCGCAGATCACATGGCCTGTTCATTTCTGTTCATTCGCCCGGCTTTAGCGCCGTGAGGCAAGGGATCGGATCAGATCCGGCGATCGCCCGACGACCATAGAGCTTTGGCCCCAGGTGGCTTCGTTCAGGTCGCGGATCGGCTTGGCTTCCTCCAGAGTGAAGCCCTGCTCCCATTGATCCCGCTTCCCAGGGCCGACGGCCACGTCAGGCGCGATCGGCAGCCACACCGTCCGCTTCGGGTCGATTGCGGTCAAAGGCATCGGTGCTGAAAGCTCACCGTGGTCACCAGTCCGAAGAGCGGACGCTTCAAAGTTCGGCCAGGGGTGGAACGTATACACTAGCAGGGGCATGATCTGGTCAGAACTGACGGCGGACCTGGGCAACAACTACCATGACGACAGATAGACGGCGGCGGGCTGCTGTAGTCGGCGGCATCGCGCTGGTCATGATCGCTGGTGCGATCCTTTGGCGGCTTGCGCCAGATAGGGCTTATCCCTCTGGCCTCTTCTACTCGCTCATAATCCCTGTCAGCACATTCGTTGTAGGCCTCATGCTGCTTGTGAAATCTGGGTTCATCGACCTTCTCAACACTACGAGAGTGGAAAGAAGAGCCGCTACGGAGCGTCAAAAGGTTGAACTTGCTAGGTTGGTGCGGCCGTCGATTGCTTTGGTGATGATGCTATTTTTGACGAGCGCGTCGGTCTGGGCAGCGCCGATGGCAGATGGCCGATTTGGCTGGGGCGGCACAGCGGTCGCCACGTATCTATATTACGCAGGCCTAGCCATGCTCCCGCTCGTCTCGCTTTTGGGAACGCTACTTCGGTTTAAAGAAATCGATATTCTAACCCAGCAAATCTGACGTTGTGGCTGTCTGCAATGGGTGGTTATTGATCGCTGAGCCGAGCGCCTGGCTTGCTCCGAGCCCTTTGTCAGCCTCGCCGACATATTTCGTGAGGGCGTTTTGAAGAACGGTCATCGCCTGCCCGGTGGTCAACGCGGCCTTCGCGGCGCGATCTTCCAAAGTGGCTGAACCGGTCAGGAAGGATTCGAAAAACTAACTCCACCAACAGGGCCTCGACACTTCGACGCCATCAGGGCGGATGATGTTCCAGATGTTGGGCGTCTTCGCCGAGTTCGAGCGGGCCATGATCCGTGAACGCATCATGGCTGGGCTTCGTCGGACGACCAAGAAGAGCGGTCGCAAACCCATACCTTCCGACCGTGTGGAGGCGATCAGGAAATCGTTGGCGGACGGTCTGGGCATCCGCGCCACCGCCCGGCTGCATCGCGCCTCGCCCATGACGGTGACCGCCATCAAACGCTCGATGGAAACGGTCGTGGAAGACCGTCAGGAGAGCGTGGCGGTGTGAGGCAACCACAACTGGGCGAGCGACTGCGCATCGTCGGTCGGGAACTCAAAGCGGACCAGAACCGACCCGTCTGGCTGTCCTTCGTGCATGGCGGAGACCAATGGAACGGAGCGGTCTGTAACCACGGCCTTCACCCCCTCTGCGACGACTTGCTGGGCCAGCGGCGTCAACGTCAGCTTGGCCACGTCATAGCCCGCACTGGCCAACACCTCCCGCAGCCTCATCTCTTCCGCATCGACCTCGGTCGCCGCAATCACATGCGTCAGCGGCCATGTCGTTTGCATATTCAACCCTCCCAGACCCCGACAAAAGCGGTCGTTAGCCGCTATCGCCTATCACAGCGTTGACCTGAATCGTCTCGATGACGATGGCTGGACGCTCCAGATCAGGAGTGCGGCATGGACAACAAAGTTAGCCACCAGAGGAATCGTGTCGGGTGCGCCACTTCGGTTTGAAACCGAGAACTCCGCCAGCGGCGGCCTAAAATCCCACCATCGCTAGGCGCCAGGGCCGCAGATCAATCGGCCATGGCTTGTCACCTCATCGGCGCAGGCTTTCAGCGTCGGCGACCGCATTGATTGTGAGCCTGAGTAGAATCCGCGCTTGCGTGCCTGAAGATCGCGCGCCAGCGGGGCGCCGAACGTGCCAGCGACGGGTTGGAAAACGGATGCTCATGCTCAGTCTTCGGATTGTAAAAAGAGGTGAATTCCGCGCGCAGGAACTTGCTTCGGGGTGTGCCGTGAACGACGACTGAATCGTCGCTCGGTTTCGGCCTTCACGACACGACGGTCCGCCGCACCCCCCCAACGGCGAAGCGGGCCGTCATCTATGTTCGGAGGGGCGAGCGTGAAGGATCCAGAGAGAGGGCCCCCGCTGTGGGCTCCCGCACCGAAGCCGGTCAGGTCGTGGTCCGCCCGATTGGCGCTGGCCGTCCTCATCGTCTGCAATTTCGTGACATGGGGCCTGATCGCCGTGGTGATCTATCTGTTGGTTCACGCCGTCGCCTCATAGCGGAGAGAACGCGTTATCAACGGTCCCATGTTGGGTGGTGCAGATTGCTCTCTGGCCTGTTTCGAGCTCTCGCCTGGAGGCCCGCGTCGTGATCGCAAAAAAGGCGGAACAATCTTGGAAGGCCGCGCGCGAGCGGGATTTCCTGACGAACGTGCGGCGTCATTCTCTTTCGATAATTCAGCCCTACAGTTTCGGAGCTGTGGCCGAGGTCACGACGCGTTGATTTGTTTTGCGGTTTGGGCTGGCGCCGAGGCGGCCGTATCGCTCTTCTTCGCGCCCGATCTCTGCGCGGGGGCGGGCGGCACGGTGATGCCCTGGTCCTTGAGAATTTCCCGGACGATATGGCCGGCGCCGAGGATGGGCAGGGGCTGGCCGAAAGCTTCACGCCACAGGGCGTCGAGCGCCGCATCGTCGGGACTGAGCGGCCGGGGGGCGGGGTTGTCGTTCAACGGGTTGGTCATCGCACTGCTCGCCTCATCGGCTGCGATTCAACCTGTGAAAAACACAGGCGAGCCCGGTCCGCCATTGGCGATCAGGCGACCCTCAGCCGTTATGGCTACGCTATCAGGCTCTGCCGCCCGGGTTTGTAAACGATTGTGCGCGCAGGAGATTCGCGGCTCTTTTCGATCTCCCAGTCTCAGTCCGGCGTATAAGGGCCGCGCCGAGGGGCTGTTTGAGGTTACAACTCTTTACCGCTCGCAGCGACGCTTCCTGCCCTGTGCGACGTCGGCGGGTTAAAAGGGCGGAAATCAAGGGGTGGAGACTCGATGAAGATCGCCGTGCTCGACGACGATCCGGTGCAGTTGGCGGCCATTACGGCTGTAGCGGAGGACGCGGGCTATCGTGCGACGGGGTTCTCACGTTCCGGCGCCCTGCTGTCGGCGTTGCGCCGCGACACCTTCGATCTGTTGGTGCTGGACTGGAACCTGCCGGATCGATCAGGCCTGGAGGTGATCGGCTGGGTGCGCCTGAACGTCGACCCGCCGCCGCCGATGCTGTTGGTCACCAGTCGGACCGAGGATGCGGATATTGTCGCGGGCCTGGAGGCGGGCGCCGACGACTATCTGGCCAAGCCGATATCGCCCCCGGTGCTCGCCGCCCGCATCGCGGCCCTGCTGCGGCGCGCCTATCCGGGACGGGTCGGCGGCGGGATCGAGACCCATGCGGGCCTGAGCTTTGATCCGTCCATGTCCGCGGTGGTCGTGCGCGGTAAAGCCGTGACGCTGACGGCGCGTGAGTTCTCTCTGGCGCTGGTGTTGTTCCGCAATCTCCACCGGGCCCTGTCGCGCAGCTATCTGAGCGAATCCGCCTGGGGCAGCGATCCCGACCTGAACAGCCGATCGCTGGACATGCATGTGTCGCGGGTGCGCGCCAAACTGGGTTTGCGGCCGCAGAACGGCTTTCGTCTGACGCCGGTCTATAGTTATGGCTATCGGCTGGAGCGTGTGGCTGGAGCCGAGCGCACGACGCCGTTGAAGGACGACGAAACATGAGGCGCGGGGGCCTGGGATATCGGGGGGCGAGGGCGATCATCGCCACCAGCCTGACGGCGATGATTTATACGGGTTCGGCATCGGCCCAGACGGGCCGGGCGACGCCGACCGACACGTCGCCGACGCGGCCGACCGTCGATTATGTGATGAAGCCGGGCGACACCCTGTCGGACCTGGCCCGCGCCTATCTGCTGCGCGTATCTGATTATCAACAGGTCCAGCGGCTGAACCGGGTGCGCAATGACCGACGCATGGCGGTGGGCCAGGTGGTGCGGTTTCCTGTCGATCTGCTGCGGACCGAACCGGCCCAGGCGCGGATCACTGGTTTTCGCGGAGCGGTGACGATCCTGCAGGGCGGCCAGAGCGCGACGCCGACCGTGGGTCAGATCGTAAGCGAGGATGCGGTCATCGCCACCGGCGCCAACGCCTTTGTGCGCCTGGGCCTGCCGGATGGCGGCCATGTGACCCTGCCCTCGCAGAGCCGGGTGCGCGTCGGGCGCTTGCGGACCATTCTGCTGAACGGCGCCCTGGATCAGGAAATGCGTGTCGAGACCGGGCGGGCTGAGGCCAGCGCCGCCCCGGTGCGGGCGCCCGGCGGCTTCGCCATCCGTACGCCGGTCTCGGTGTCGGCGGTGCGCGGCACCCAGTTCCGCGTCTCCTATGATGATGAGGCCGACCGCGCCGCCACCGAGGTGATCGAGGGTCTGGTCGGGGTGTCGACCCCGGGCGCGCCGGGTGCAGACGCCATATTGGACGCGGCGGCGCGCCAGGGCGTGGTTTCAGCCAAGGGCTCGGCCCATCTGACCGATCTGGCCCCTGCGCCTGAGTTGCTGCAGCCCGACAGGATCCAGAGCGCGGCCGCCGTGGCTCTTACGCTGAGACCGCAGGGCGACATCGCCTATTATCGCGCCCGACTGGCCAATGACGCCGGGATGATCGACGCCTTTGCAGAGGCGCGCAGCAAAACGGCGGACGACGCCGTTGTGTTCGACCAATTGGATGACGGCGCCTATTTCGTGCGACTGACGGCGGTGACGACCGAAGGCGTCGAAGGCCTGGCCTCCAACTACAGTCTGCTGCGCGCCCGCAACGGGCTCAGCAATCTGGCGGCCTCGGTGTTCGGCAGAGGGCGGGAGCGACGGTATCTGTTCCGCTGGGAGGCGCAAGGCGCGGGCGATGTGCATTTCCGCTTCCAGATCCGTCCGGTCTCCACTGATCCAGACGTGCAGCCGGTGATCGACGAGGCAAGGCTGGACGCTGCTGAGATCACCCTGACGGGATTGAAGCCCGGTGATTACGAGTGGCGCGTCCGGGCGACGCGGCAGGCGTTCGGCCGCATTCTTGAAACCTGGTCCGAGCCGCAGACGCTCCATATCGGTCGCTGACGGCCTTGGCCGAGAAGAGCGCCCGACTATCGACGTCCATGCGGCGCCTGCCTTCAGGCGGCTCCGCCGGGCGGGGTTTTGTCGGGCGGGCGTTGATCGAATGGGCGCTGGTCGGAGCCTTGACCTCGGCCCTGGTGGTCTGGCTGTCGCTGGCGGCGGCCACGGCCCGGCCCGACAACATGATCTATGACGCCTGGATGCGGATGCGCGCCGGGCCGACCAGCGAACAGATCGTCATCGTCGCCATCGACAACCGCAGTCTGGAGGCGCTGGGCCGCTGGCCCTGGCCCCGCCAGGTCCATGCCGATCTGATCGACCGGCTGGCGCAGGCGCAGGCCAGCGCGGTCGGCTATGACGTCCTGTTTGTCGAAGCCTCAGACCAGGGCGACGCCGACCTGGCCCGAGCGATCAGTGCGGCGGGCAATGTCTATCTGCCGATGCTGGTTGATCCCGTCGGCGAGAACGGCGCGCCGTGGCAGGCGACCGAGCCCATCCCGGAACTGCGTGACGCCGCCGCCGGCCTGGGGCACGTCAATCTGGTGGTGGATGATGACGGCGTGGTGCGCCGGATGCCGCTTTATCTGTCGGCCGGTCAGCCGTCGTGGCCGCATCTGGCCGCACAACTGGCGCGGACTGTGAACCCCGACATAGGGGGCGACGTCCCGCCCCGGAGCCAGTCGTCGGACCTGTTGACTGGAAAGGGCGCGGTGCTGGTCAACTATCGCGGCCCGCCTGGCCAGTTCCGCACCGCGTCCTTTGTCGATCTGCTGCGCGGCGAGACGCCTGCCGCCTTCCTGACCGGCAAACTGGTTCTGGTGGGCATGACCGCAGACGGTCAGGGCGACCGCTACGCCACCCCGACGACGGGCGAGGGCCAGTTGACGCCCGGCGTCGAAATCCAGGCCAGTCTGGTCGACACCCTGTTGCGACATGACGCCATAACGCCCACGGCGCCGCTCTGGGGCGCCCTGTTGTCGCTGATCCCGCTGTGGCTTTTGATGGGGGCGCTGCTTCTGCTGCGGCCGCTGTGGAGCCTGATTGCGGGCGCGGGCCTTGCGCTCATGGTCCTGGCGATCAGCGCGGCGGCTTTCTGGTTCGGCGTCTGGTTCCCGCCGCTTGCGGCGATGACGGGACTGGCCTTGGCCTATCCCTTGTGGAGCTGGCGGAGGCTGGCGGCGGCGTCCGCCTATATGCAGATCGAGGTGGAGGCCTTTGCGCGTTCCGGCCCGGCGCCCCGTGTCGTCAATGCCCTGGCGGGCGGGGATGTCGTGGCGCGGCAGGTGGAGACGTTGCGGACGGCGGTGTCGGACCTGCGCGATCTGGAGCGGTTCATCTCCGACGTCCTCCACAGCCTGCCGGATGCGACCCTGGTGGTCGGCGAGGCGGGCGCGGTGGTGATGGCCAATGCGCAGGCGCAAGCCCTGTTCGGCCGTGACGATCTGGTCGGCGCGCCCCTGACGATATTGTTGAAAGCGATCGGCGGACTGGGTTCAGAGGGTCTTGGCGCCGAAGAGAGCGCCGAGCCTGTTGAAATCGCCACCCCCGCGGGCCGCCGGGTCTTCGTCAGCGCCGCGCCGCTGGTTGATGCGAACGGCGTGGCCCAGGGGCGGATCGTGCGGCTGGCCGACATGACCGAATTCCGCCTGGCCGAACGCCAGCGCGAACAGGCGCTGCAGCTTCTCAGCCATGACATGCGCGCGCCGCAGGTCTCGATCCTGACCCTGTTGAGCGGCCCCCACGACCGCGGCGATCCGGCGTTCGAACGCCGGATCGCCGACAATGCGCGCCTGACCCTGACCCTGGCCGAGGGCTATGTGCAGTTGGCGCGCGCCGAGTCTCAGGTGCTGGGCGACGCCGTGTTCGACCTGTCCCAGGCCCTGCTGGACGCCGCCGACACCCTGTGGCCCCAGGCGTCGCAGAAGGGGGTTCGAATTGAGGCTGACGCTGATGCCAATGGCCTTGAGCCTCTGGTGCGCGGCGATCAGGGCCTGATCACCCGCGTGCTGATGAACCTGATCGACAACGCCATCAAATTCAGCCCCGCCGACAGCGTGGTGGAGTGCGCCGTGACGGCGGGTGAGCGCGCCGGGGCCCCAGTCTGGGTCTGCACGGTTCGCGACCATGGCGAAGGCATGAGCGCAGATACTCAGGCCCGCCTGTTCGAACCCTTCTCCAAGGGTGAGACGGATCGGCCCGGCGCCGGTCTGGGGCTGGCCTTCGCCCGGGCGGTCGTCGAACGGCACGGCGGCGACATTGGCTGTGAAAGCGCGCCGGGCGCGGGCGCGCTCTTCACCCTTCGCCTGCCGCAGAGCGTCGAGACCTAAAGCGCCGGGCTGGACGCCGTTGATGCGGCCGGCGTCTGCAGCGCCGCCGCCGCCAGCGTGGCGATGGTCGCCGCTTCGTCACCTGCGTCTGGATGGCCGGGCATGGCGGTCAGGGTCGCGGTGACGCGGGCCGTCTCCACCCCGGTCTTCGGCGCGATCAGGGACAGGGTCAAAGTCCGCACCTGTTTTTCATGACGCCACCAGCGACGAGGAGCAGGCGACCGCAGCCACACCGTATCCGCCGTTGAGGCCTCCGCCCCGGCGTGGGCGCCGGTCGTCGCCGGGCGGATGGCGTACAGGGCGTCCAGCCGCCAGTCCGCGCTGGTCTCCGCCGCCTCGCGCCAGCCCGCTGTCGATAAGGCGCTGCGCAGACTGTTCGCCACCGCCGCCTCCATCGGATGCTCCGATGAGGACAGGCTGTAGGTCGAGGTCGAGCCCAGATCGATTACGCCAAGCGGCCGTTCGACGACCAGCTTCGGCTGCGACGCGCAGGCGCCCAGCACCAGCCCGCCCGCCATCACAGCCGCCAGCCCGGAAGATTTGGAGAACAGTCCCGCCCGATAAGTCATGCCCGCGACCCTAGGCCGAAACTGAGCCGTATTGAACCGCCCAACCTGTGTTTCAAATCATTGTTGATGGTTCAACTGTGTGGCGTCTTAAGCCGAAAACTTGCCTTGCGGCATGTCAGGCCGTGACGATGACGCCGCTGATCCAGGTCTGCGCCACCGAGAAGTCGTCGTTCAGCAGAACCAGATCCGCCAGATAGCCCGGCGCAATGGCGCCGCGCTGGTTGGCCATGCCCAGGAAGGCGGCGGGAGAGGCGGAGGCCATGTCGACGGCCGCAGCCAGGTCGAGATCCAGCCGTTCGACGGCGTTCCTGACGGCGGCGGCCATGTCCAGGTCCGAGCCTGCCAACACGCCGGCGTCGTCGCGGCAGACGCCGTCCTTCACCGTGATGCGGCGGCCATGCAGGAAGAAATGGTCGGCGTCGGCGCCGACGCTGGGCATGGCGTCGGTGACCAGCATGAAGCGGTCATGCGGGCGGCAACGCAGGGCGATCTTCAGGGTGGCCGGATCGACGTGGAAGCCGTCGACGATGATCCCTGCCCAGGCGGTCTGGTTCTCCAGCACCGCGCCGACAACGCCGGGCGCGCGGTTCTGAAGCTGCGACATGGCGTTGAACAGATGGGTCACGCCCGTTGCGCCTGCTTTAAAGGCGGTGCGCGCCGTCGCATAATCAGCGTCTGTATGGCCGATGGCGACAAGGGCGCCTTTCGCCGCCAGGCGGCTGATCCGGTCCGGCGTCGTGGTCTCTGGCGCCAGGGTGATCAGGGTGCGCCCGCCCTCCAGGCGTGTCAGGCGCTCGATGAACTCGTCCTCAAGCACGCGGAACTTTGAGGCGTCGTGGATGCCTTTGCGCCGTTCGTTCAGGAAGGGGCCTTCAATATGGATGCCCAGAACGCCTTGAACCCCGGCGGCGATGGCGGCTTCCACCGCGTCGATGGCGCGGTCAATGACTTCAAGATCGTCGCTGATCAGGGTCGGCAGGAAGCCCGTCGTGCCGAAACGACGGTGCGCCGCGCCGATGGCCGCGACGCCCTCGACGCTGGTGTCGTCGTTGAACAGTACGCCGCCCCCGCCATTGACCTGGGTGTCGATGAAGCCGGGCGTCAGGATGCGGCCCTGCAGGTCGACCGTGTCGCCCGCCGGGGTTTCGTCGGCCGGGCCCACGGCGATGATCCTGTCATTCTCGATGACGACGGCCAGACCGTCCTGAAGACCGACCGGCGTCAGCACGCGGCCGTTGATCAGCTTCTGCTTCATCAGACGGTCTCGGTCACCTTGTTGAGGTAGGGGGGCTGGTCGGGGTCATAGCCGCGCGCGACCGACAGGCGGGCCGCCAGGCCGTAGAAGCTCTGGATCAGCAGGATCGGCTCCAGCAGCGGATGGCCCGCCGTGGTCGGCAGGCTGATCACGCGCGGATCGCCGGGATGGCCCGACAGCATGACCTTGGCGCCGCGTGCGGCGAAGGCGCTGGCCAGGTCCTCGGCGTCTTCGCGGGTGACGTCGGACTGGGCCAGCATCAGCACCGGAAAGTCGGTCTTGACCAGAGCCATCGGGCCGTGGCGAACCTCGGCGGTCGAGAAGGCTTCGGCGTGCAGGCCGCAGGTCTCCTTCAGCTTCAGGGCCGCCTCGCGCGCTGCGCCAAAGCCGCCGCCGCGTCCGACGACATACAGATTGTTGGCTGCCTTCAGCGTGGGCAGGGCGGCGGTCCAGTCCTGACGCCAGGCGGCCTCAAGCTGGGCGGGCAGGGCGGCGAGGCCCGCGCGCAGGTCGTCGTCCTGGGTCCATTCGGCGACCAGATGGGCGATGGCGGTCAGGCTGGCGATGAAGCTCTTGGTCGCGGCGACCGAAACCTCGGGACCGGCGCGCAGCGGGATGGTCAGGTCGGCGACGTCCGACAGGGGCGAGCCCTCGACATTGACCAGGGCGATCACAAAGGCGCCGCCCGCCTTGGCGGCGGTGGCGGCTGCGACCAGATCGGGGCTTTTGCCGGATTGCGAGATGGCCAGGCAGACGCCGCCTTCGATGCGGGGCGTGCGGCCATAGACCGAGCTGACGGCCAAGGGCGCGGGGCTGGTCAGGACGCCGGTTTCACCCTCGATCAGATAACGGGCGAAGACCCCCGCATTGTCGGAGCTGCCGCGACCGCAGATCAGGGCGGCGGTCGGCGGATTGCGACGCAGATGTTCAGCGGCGCGGGCCACGATGTCGGCGTTGGCGGCCAGTTGCGCGGCCACCAGAGCGGGCGCTTCGGCCGCCTCGATGAACATTCGGGTGTCTTGGGCGTGCATCAACCGGGTCCGTCATTCAGTTCTGCGACGAAGTCGTAGGCGTCGCCGCGATAATAGGATTGGGTCACCTCGACCGCCTGACCGTTGTGGAAGGCGCGGCGCTCGATCAACAAACCCGCCGCGCCCGCCGTGGTGCCCAGAAGCTCGGCCTGTTCAGCGTTGAACAGCACGGCGCGCAGCCGCTGCAGGGCGCGGTTAGGGCGAAAACCGGCGTCGGCCAGGGCCAGATAGAGGGAGGTCGTCACCGCCTCGATGCCCGACAGGCAGGAGGCGGGAATGGTCGAATACTCCAGCGCCATCGGCAGGCCGTCCGCATAGCGGATACGGCTGAAGCGATAGACGGGCGTGCCGGGGCTGAGGCCCAGGGTCAGGGATTCTTCCGGCGTCACGGCGCCTTCGCTGCGATTCAGCCAGGAACTGGTGGCCTTGCGTCCGCGTGCGGCCATGTCCTCGGAGAAGGAGGTCAGCTTGGAGAAGCTTTTCTCGACCCGTGCGGCGACAAAGGTGCCTGCGCCCTGGCGTCGGGTCAGCAGGCCTTCTGCAACCAGGCCGTCGAAAGCCTTGCGGATGGTGATGCGCGACACCGACAGTTCCTGCGCCAGGTCGCGTTCGGGCGGCAGGGCCTCATCCGGCTTGAGCGTGTTGCGCTCGATCGCTTCGCGCACGGCGTGCTGAAGCTGTTGATACAGCGGCGCCGGACGCTGTGCGTCCAGCGGCCCAATCGCTTCGACAAACGACATGACGCCGATTCCCAATTGCCCGCCCCCGGGTTCGTGTTGGGATCATCTGAGCCCATCTCATGCGACCAATCAAGTACCAATATAAAGAAAGAATAGGCCCAATTCACATTTTGGTCTTGCGTGGTGTGATGGATTGATGAAAGTCTCACGATGCAACGGTCGCTTTTCAACGATTAGCGGTTCGGGGAAGGGCCGTATTGGTCTTGCATTGGGCTTTTCTGGACCTGCGGGGGCAGGTTCGTTCTGGGGAGAACAGGCGTATGCGTATTCATCATGCAATTCTGGCCAGCTCAGTCAGCGCATTGTCGCTGCTGGCCGGTCAGGCGTTCGCACAGCAGGCGGGAGAACCATCGACGGTCGACGAAGTGGTCGTCACCGGCATCCGCGCCTCGCTGCGGCAATCCATCGACACCAAGCGTAACGCCAACGCCATCGTTGACGTCGTCACCGCGGAAGATGTGGGCAAGTTCCCCAGCTCCAACGTGGCTGAAGCCATCACCATCATTCCGGGCGTCACCGTCGACCGCGCCTTTGGTCAGGGTGAAAAGGTCTCGATTCTGGGCACCGATCCGGCCCTGAACCGCACCCTGTTGAACGGCCAGACGGTCGCCTCGGCGGACTGGTTCCTGCTGGATCAGCCGGGCCGGACCTTCAACTACGCCCTGCTGGCGCCGCAGATCGTCGGCAAGGTCGAGGTGTTCAAGTCGCCGGAAGCCCGCATCGACGAAGGCTCCATCGGCGGCACCGTCAATGTCTCGACCCGTCGTCCGCTGGATCTGGGCGAACACACCCTGTCGGGCGCGGTGACCTATCTCTACAATGACCGCTCCAAGGAAGGCGATCCGCAGCTGTCGGCCCTGGCCGGCTGGCGCAACGCCGACGCCACCTTCGGCGTCCTGGTCTCGGCCCAGCGCGCGGTGGACCAACTGCGCCGCGACGGTCTGGAATCCTTCGGCACCATTCCGGCCAACTATTACAATGGCGGCAACGCAGAGAACCCTGGCGCCGACGCCATCGCCAACGGCAACTGTACGGGGGCCTGCGCCACCACCCTGCTGGCCAACCCGAATGCGCGGGGCCTGAACTCGTTCGGAACCTCGTATTTCGAGCAGTCGCGGGAGCGCAACAGCTACACGGTCGCCGCCCAGTGGCGTCCGAACGCGCAACTGGACTTGAACTTCGACTGGCTGCGCGTCGACGCCACCTATGACAATACGGCTCAGGCCATGTTCGCCTTCCAGGGCAACACCTGGAACAGCCTGGGCGGCCTGACCGCCATCCAGGTCGATGACGGGGTCATCACTAAGGCCTCATTCAAGAATGCGCTCAGCGTCTGGGACGTTCAGTATCGTGAAGCGGCTCTGACCACCGACAGCTACCATCTGAACGGCAAGTGGAACGCGGGCGCCTGGGATATCGCTGGCGACGTTGGCTACACCAAGGCTGAAGGCGGCACTCAGCGTCAGCTGTTCGGCGAGTTCCTGAACTGGGCCGATTACACGGTCGACTTCACCGGCGCGCCGGGCAAGCCGGGCGTCCTGACCTACGCCAACGGCAACGTCCTGAACAATGCCGGGGCCTTCTCGTTCGACGGCGGATGGGGTGCTGGCGACCCGTCCGTCGGTCCGGACGGCTACAACGCCGGGTGGGGCGGCAATATCGTCTCCAAGCCGACGACGGACGAAGAGACCTACGCCCAGTTCGACGCGGGCTATAACCGCGACGGTTTCATCAACCGCATCCAGTTCGGCTATAAGTACCGCACGCACGAAACCGACCAGAAGATGTCGGGTGTGACGGTCCAAGTTTACGGCAATCCATCCACCGCCGCACCGTTCAATCCCACGGTCGCGCCCGGCAACTATCTGCGCGGCTTTGATGGCGTCAACGACCAGATGAAGGGCCGCCTGCGCATGGATGGCCGGGTTCTGGCCGACTATATCGAGGCGGGCGGCTACCTGCGTCCCTGGCAGCCCAAGCCGGTTCCGACCGTTTTCGGCAACGCCGAATTCACCGCGCAGAACTGGAACATTCAGGAGACGATCAACGCCGTTTACGGTCAGGTCAACTTCGAGAATGAGCGGGTTCGCGGCAACGTCGGCCTGCGTTACGTCCGCACGGAATCCGAAAGCGGCGGCTTCACCTGCGTCAATCAGGTCGGCGGCGCCTGCGGCACGACGGAGGCGGACTGGGCATGGAACGTCAAGAGCAAGTCGTATGACGACATCCTGCCCAGCCTGAACGTCGCCATCAACGCGTCCGAGGATGTGATTGTCCGCATCGCGGCGGCCAAGGTCATCTCGCGGCCGAACTATGCCGACATGTCCAACTATTTCTGGCTCTCGGATCAGATCCTGACGGGCGGCGGCGGCAACCCGGACCTGGATCCCTACAAGTCCACCAACCTGAACCTGGCGGCGGAATGGTATTTCGCACCGAACGCCATCCTGTCGGGTGAGGTCTTCTACAAGAAGATCGACAACTACATCCTGCAGTCCACCTCGCCGGAGCAGCACTTCAACCAGGCGCGCAACGCCGTCACCACCTATCAGATCAGCCGTCCGAACAACGCAGGTTCGGCCGACCTCAAGGGCGCGACCTTCGCCTATCAGCAGACCTATGCCTACGGCCTCGGCCTGCTGGCCAACTACACCTATGTCGACGGCAGTGCGGACAATGGCCAGGATCTGCCGTTCAACTCCAAGCACCAGGTGAACATCAGTCCGTTCTATGAGTCGGGTCCGTTCTCTGCGCGGGTCACCTATACGTGGCGGTCCAAGTATTTCACCGGCATCGACCGCGGCGACAACCTGTATGTCCGCGCCTACACCGGTCTGGACGCCACGGCGGGCTATGCCTTCAACGAGCGCGTCAGCCTGACCGTGTCCGGCCAGAACCTGCTGGACAGCGAATACTACTCGTACGCCAACAAGGAAAACCTGCCGCGCGGCATCTACCGCACGGGCCGCAAGCTGCTGGCGACCGTCAGCGTCTCGTTCTAAAGCCGAGCTTCCCGGATGGCGCCAGATCGCGTCGTCCGGGTCGCCGCGCTTGTCGAAAAGGCCTTCTCCTGAGGCCAGACTGGCGCGGGGCGGCGACGTCCCGCGCGCTTTTTTGATGCGAGACCGCGTATGATCCAGACCGCTCTATCGGCGACGAGGTTCGCCCCCTTCCTGGCTCCGCTGGCTGCGGCCGTGCTGGCCCTGTCGTTCAATCCTGCCATGGCGGCCGAGGCGTCTGTCGGGTCGATCATCCCCCGGCCTGCGTCGGAAACGGCCCGACCCTCCAGTTTCACGCTCAACGCCTCCACCGTCATCGTCACGCCGCGCGGCGACGCGGAGGCGGCCCGGGCGGCGGCCTATTTCGCCGATCTGATCCAGCGCACGCGCGGCCTGAGGCTGACGGTCCGTGAAGGGGCGGCGCCTGCTCGCGGCGCCATCGTCCTGCGCCGCGCCCACACGACAGGCGCCGACGCCTACAGCCTGAACGTCTCAGATCGCGGCGTCGAGATTTCGGCCAATGACTTCGGCGGCCTGCTGTATGGCGCGGTCAGTCTGTGGCAGTTGGCGACCGCCGAGGAAGGCCAGGGATCCGCGGTCATCCCCGCCATTTCGATCCAGGATGCGCCGCGGTTCACCTGGCGCGGCATGATGCTGGATTCCGCCCGTCACTATCAGTCGCCCGAGTTCATCAAGGGCTTCATCGACTGGATGGCGGTGCACAAGTTCAACGTCTTCCACTGGCACCTGACCGACGATCAGGCCTGGCGTCTGGAGATCAAACGCTATCCGCGCCTGACCGAAATCGGCGGCTGGCGCGTGCCGGCGGGGGCTGCGGCCCAGTCCGATATTGATCCGGCGACGGGGCGCCCGCGCCTGTATGGCGGCGTTTACAGCCAGGAGACGGTGCGCGAGATCGTGGCCTACGCCGCCGCCCGCAACATCGTCGTCATGCCCGAGGTCGATGTGCCGGGTCACGCCAGCGCCGCCATCGCCGCCTATCCCGAACTGGGCGTCACCGATGCGCCGGGCTCGGCGGTTCCGGCCGTGCCTGCCGACTGGGGCGTCTATCCGACCCTGTTCAACGCCGAGGAATCCACGCTGGTCTTCCTCGAAAACGTGCTGGACGAAGTGCTTGACCTGTTCCCCAGCGAATATGTCCATCTGGGCGGCGATGAGGCGGTCAAGGATCAGTGGAAGGCCTCACCCCGCACGCAGGCGCGGATGCGCGAACTGGGCATCGCCGATGAGGAGAAGCTGCAAAGCTGGATGATCGCCCGGCTGGAGAAGCACCTGAACGACCATGGCCGCCGCATGATCGGCTGGGACGAGATACTTGAGGGCGGCATCAATCCGAACGCCAGCGTCATGTCCTGGCGCGGCGTTGAAGGCGCCATCGAAGCGGCGCGAATGGGCCATGATACGGTGCTGTCGCCTGCGCCGGTGCTGTATTTCGACAACCGCCAGAGCGCCAATGACGGGTCGCCGGGACGTGGATTCGTGGTGTCGCTGGAGGACGTCTATCGGTTTGATCCGGCCCCGGATGAACTGACGCCGGATCAGGTCAAACACGTGCTGGGCGTTCAGGCCAATCTGTTCACCGAACATATGCGCACCCAGGACCGGGTCGAATACATGGCCTTCCCCCGCGCCGCCGCCATCGCCGAAGTGGCCTGGACCGGCCATGACCGGATGGATTGGGACGACTTCCGCCAGCGCCTGAACCCGCAGCTTGCCCGCTATCGGGCCCTGGGCGTCAAATATGCGACCAGCGGCCTTGAGCCGACGCCGCCGCCGCCCGCCGATGGACTGCAGCGCCGCTCCTATCAGTTGAAGCTGTGCACCGAGGGGCTGGCCCTGTCGCTGATCGACGACTGGCCGTTGGACGGCGACCGTCCGGTCTTCCTGGTCGATATCATGAACCCCTGCTGGACCTATCAGGCGGCGGATCTGAGCGGCGGAAAGGCCATCGAGGTCGCCGTGGGCCAGGTTCCGTTCAACTTCCAGATCGGCGCGGACAAGGAGAAGATCAGATTCTCTTCCCCCCGCACGCCGGAAGGCGAGCTTGAGGTCCGCATCGACGGCTGTGACGGCGAACCGGCCCTGATTCTGCCGCTGAAGGGCGCCGCCGCCAATCCCGGCGTCACGGTCCTTACCGGTCAGCTGCCCGACATCGCCGGGCGTCATGACGTCTGTCTGCGGTTCGCGGTTTCCGGCCCTGATCCGATCTGGGCGGTTGATTGGGTGCGTATCGGAGGCGTGGAGTGAGTGTGAGTATTGCCCCTGTGAGTGAAATGATTGTTCAGGCGCCTTTGGCCGGTTGGCTGACCCCTCTGGCGGAGGTTCCGGATGCGGCCTTCGCCGGGGGCATGGTGGGCGAGGGCGTGGCGGTCGATCCGACGGACACGGTGGTGCGCGCGCCCTTCGACGGCGTCGTCGTCGGCCTGCCGTCGTCGCGCCATGCGGTGACGGTGCGGTCGGTCGAGGGGATCGAGGTTCTGATCCATGTCGGTCTGGATACGGTCGGCCTGAACGGCGCGGGTTTTGTCGCCCATGTGGCGGAAGGCGCATCGGTCCGCGCGGGCGATCCGCTGCTGACCCTGGACCTGAACATCATCGTCGACGGCGCGATCAGTCTGGTCACGCCGGTGGTGGTCGTGGGCGGCGCGGCCTCGGTTCAGGCCATCGCGCCGGGCCGCAGCGTGCGCGCGGGCGAGCCGATCCTGAAGGTCTCCGTCGCGGCGCGGGCGGGCGTCGAGGAGGCGGGCGAAGTGCTGACGGCCCGCGTGACCGCCCCCTTGCCGCATGGACTGCACGCCCGTCCCGCGGGTCGGATCGCCGCCTGCGTCCGGGGCTTTGACGCGCGCGTCGTGCTGAACCATGGCGACAGGCAGGCGGACGCCGCCAGCCTGGTCGCCATGATGGGACTGGGGGTCAAGGACGGCGACGAACTGGTGTTGAAGGCCTCGGGCCGTCAGGCGCACGAGGCCCTGTCGGCCCTGACCGCCCTGATCGCCGCAGGCCTGGAGGAAGGCGCGCATGAAACGACGCCCAAATCCGCCGCAGCCCCTGCCGCCCGTACGGCCGAACCTGTCGTGGGCGAAGACGGTGAACTGATCCTCAGCGGCGTCACCGCTGCGCCCGGTCTGGTCATCGGCCGGGCCGTGCGCCTGACGCAGAGCGAAATCGCTGTCGCCGAGGACGGCGGCGGCGTGGCGGTCGAAACCGCCCGGCTGAACGCCGCCCTGTCCGCCGTCCGCGCGCGCATCGAACAGGCCGCGACCAGCGGCAACGCCCATCGCCGCGCCATTCTGGCCGCGCACCTGGGCTTCCTTGACGATCCCGGCCTGATCGCCGGGGCGGAACAGGCCGCGGCCGAAGGGCGCAGCGCCGGTTTCGCCTGGCGTCAGTCCACCCGCGCCGCAGCCGACCTTTTCCGCACCATGGGCGATCCGCGCATGGCCGAGCGCGCCGACGACCTGCTGGATCTGGAGCGTCAGGTTCTGATCGAATTGTCGGGCGAGGCCGCGCCTGCGCCCGCCGCCATCGGGCCCGGATCAGTCATCGTCGCCGACGATCTGTTGCCGTCGCAACTGATGGCGCTGGATGCGGTCAAGGTCGCGGGCCTGTGCACCGCGCAGGGCGGCCCGACCTCGCACGTCGCCATCCTGGCCGCCGCCATGGGGGTTCCGGCCCTGGTCGCCGTGGGCGCCGCTCTGGACCGGGTCGATAATGGCGTGCTGGTCGTGCTGGACGCCGATGGCCGCCAGTTGATCGCCAATCCCTCCGCCGCGCGTCAGGCCGGAGCACAAAGCGCGGTCGCCGCGCGTGACCGCCGCCGCGCGGACGCCCGCGCCCTGGCGCTGGACGCCTGCCACACCGCCGACGGCGCCCGGATCGAGGTTTTCGCCAATCTGGGCGACGCCGCAGAGGCCGCGCCTGCCGTGGCGGGCGGGGCCGAAGGCTGCGGCCTGCTGCGCACCGAATTCCTGTTCCTGGAACGCGAAACCGCCCCGACGGAAGACGAGCAGCTGGTCCAGTATCAGGCCATCGCCGACGCTCTGGACGGCAGGCCGCTGATCATCCGCACCCTGGACGCGGGCGGCGACAAGCCCTTGCCCTATCTGCCCATGCCGCACGAGGAGAACCCGGCCCTGGGTCTGCGCGGCGTGCGTTCGGGCCTGCACCGGCCCGACATCCTGCTGGCCCAGTTGCGCGCCATCTGTCGGGTGCGGTCCAAGGGGACGGTCGCGGTCATGCTGCCCATGATCGCCTCGGTCGCCGAGGTGCGTCAGGTGCGGGCCATGCTGGACGTCGCGGTCGCCGAGATCGACGGCCGCGCGCCGGTTCTGGGGGTGATGATCGAGACGCCCGCCGCCGCCATGACGGTGGATCGTCTGGCGCCCGCCATCGACTTCATCTCCATCGGCACCAACGACCTGACGCAATACGCCCTGGCCATGGATCGTCAGAACGCGGCCCTGGCCGCCCAACTCGACAGTCTGCACCCCGCCGTCCTGCGTCTGATCGCCCAGGCCTCGGGCAGCGCCGCCGCCCTGAAATGGATCGGCGTCTGCGGCGGTCTGGCGTCGGATGTTCTGGCCGCGCCCATCCTTATCGGTCTTGGCGTGCGCGAACTGTCGGCGACCCCGTCGATGGTCGCCGAGGTCAAGGCCGTGGTCCGAAGCCTGACCCTGGCCGACTGCAGTCGACTGGCCGCCGAAGCCCTGTCGCAGGATAGCGCCGAGGCCGTGCGCGCCCTGGCGGCCGAGCGGCTCGGCGCCCTTGTTCAATCTCGCGCCGTGGGAGCCGTGGCATGAAGATCGGTCTTTCCAGCCTTCAGCCTCTGGGCCGCGCCCTGATGCTGCCTATCGCGGTCCTGCCGGTGGCGGGTCTGCTGCTGCGCCTGGGCCAGCCTGACCTGCTGGACATCGCCTTCGTCTCGGCGGCGGGGCAGGCGATCTTCTCCAATCTGGGCCTGTTGTTCGCCGTGGGCGTGGCGGTCGGTCTGGCGCGCGACAACAATGGCGCGGCCGGTCTGGCGGGGGTGGTCGGCTATCTGATCACCATCGAGGCGGCCAAGGTGCTGATGACCGCCCCGCCCGAGGTTCTGGCGGGCCTCAGCGGCGACGCGGCCGAGGCCGCCGCCAAGGCGTTCCGCGATCAGGCCCTGACCCGGCTGGGCGTGCCCATCGGCATCATCTCCGGCTTGATCGCCGGTGATTTCTACAACCGGTTCTCGACGCTGAAGCTGCCGGAATATCTGGCCTTTTTCGGCGGGCGGCGCTTCGTGCCGATCGCAGCGGGGTTTGCAGCCCTGGCGGTGGCGGCGATCATCGGCCTGTCCTTCTCGGCCATTGATCACGCGATTGATGTCTTCAGCCGCACGGTCGTCGGCTCGGGCGAGATCGGGATGTTCGTCTATGGCCTGTTGAACCGCCTGCTGATCATCACCGGTCTGCACCACATCCTGAACAATGTGGCCTGGTTCATCGTCGGCGACTATCACGGCGCGACGGGTGATCTGAACCGCTTCTTCGCGGGCGATCCCACGGCGGGCGCCTTCATGAGCGGCTTCTTCCCCGTGATGATGTTCGGCCTGCCCGCGGCCTGTCTGGCCATGTATCACGCCGCCCGTCCCGAACGCCGCAAGGCCGTCGGCGGCATGCTGTTCTCGCTGGCCCTGACCGCCTTCCTGACCGGGGTGACCGAGCCGATCGAGTTCACCTTCATGTTCCTGGCGCCCGCCCTCTACGCCATCCACGCGGTCCTGACCGGGCTGGCGATGGTGGTGATGAATCTGCTGGACGTGCACCTGGGCTTCACCTTCTCGGCGGGCCTGTTCGACTATGTGCTGAACTTCGGCAAGTCGACGCGTCCGTGGATGCTGCTGCCGGTCGGGCTGGTCTATGCGGGTCTCTATTACAGCCTGTTCCGCGTCTTCATCCGTGTGCTGAACCTGAAGACGCCGGGCCGAGAAGACGATCCGGTCGAGACCGTCACGCACGTCACATCGGGCGGTCGCGGCGAGGCCTTCATCCTGGCCCTGGGCGGCGCCGCGAACCTGTTGGCCGTCGCCTCCTGCACCACCCGCCTGCGCCTGCGGATCGTCTCGCGGGATCGTGTCGACGAGGCCGCCTTGAAGCGTCTGGGCGCGCGCGGCGTCATCGCCCCGTCCCCCGACAGCCTCCAGGTCGTCATCGGCCCGACGGTCGAGGCGGTGGCCCAGGACATCCGCGACCAGTGGACAGCGGCGCCGTCCTCTATCGCCGCCGCCCTTCCGGTTGAATCGGCTCCCACCGTTCTCAGCGACACCCTGAAGGCCGCGCTGGGCGGCGCCGCCAACATCCGCTCGTCGACGACCAAGGCCGGCCGCCTGTGCGTGGTTCTGGCCGACGCCGCCGCCCTGAACGAAACCGCCCTGACCGCCGCCGCTCCCAAGGGCTTCGTCCGCCTGGGCTCGGACAGTGTGCAGGTGCTGGTCTAAATCAGAGGGAAGTCAGTTGCGAAACCTGTCGCGCGGTTGCCCAGAGCAGCCGCGCGATAAGTCACGCCTGACGCTCGGCGCGATTCGCCCTCCAGAGGGCAGTTCTGATTATCAGGAAAGGTGGTGCCGCTTAGGTGACTCGAACACCTGACCCCATCATTACGAATTCGACGGAAGCAAATCTGTCAAATCCAGACGGCGCATGGCTTTTGGCACCAATCCGCTGACGGTGAAAGGCCCTTACCCACACACTACCCATTTTGGGCCAAGCGGTCGGCTCGGGCACTTCCGAAGTTACGATCGTTAGCTCAGTCGGATTTCAAATTTCGACCTGCGCCATACCTGCAAGCCCCAAGCGACCGGAAGCTCACTTCGACGAGCGGCCCCGTTTCGTGGACGGCTTCGGACCATCCGTAGGAGGCGTAGATTTGCGGCCTTTCGCGCCCAGCCCAATCGACTTTGCCAGCTCAGACCGACGGGCCGAGTAGGCGGGCGAGACCATCGGGTAGTCAGAGGCTAGCCCGTATCGATCTCGGTACTCGTCCGGCGTAATCCCGTTGGCCGACAAGTGACGCTTCAGCGACTTGTAGGTTCGGCCATCCAAGAAACTGACCAGACCTGCATCGGTGATCGACTTCCGAATCTGGCCAGCACTTGCGCGGACGTAGATTTCGACCGCTTCCGGTTCAGGCTGACCGACGTTCGCAAGGGCCGCATGAGTGGAAAAGATCAGATCTCCGATCCGCTCTGGCGGAAGGTCATTGTTGGATACGTAGTTGGCTACGATCCCGACGGTCATGTCGAGAATCGAGGGTGCTGGCTGATCGGTCATGCTTGGGGGGCCACCTCAGGCGTTGGCCGAACCCCAGATGGATCGACACTCGAGGTTCACCGTAAGCCGACACTTTGAATGTCCGCAATGGGTGGGAAGCGGACGTTGGCTAGGGCGCGATCTTGTAGTGTTGGAACCGGCCATTGGCTGGAGCGACGTACGAGATGTCTCCTGTTGGAAGGACATAGACTTGGGAACAGGTCGTTAGCGGGCGTTCGGGTTCGTCCCACCGACGGCATAGCCATCCATTGGCAATCCAATAGATGCCGCCGAAGTTGTGGTAGTCGCTCTCAAACCGATAGCTCCCATCGGACTCGAATGCCTCCGTCACGATCGCTGAACGATGCTGGATGTCGACGTAGCGTTTGCCGACAAAGGTTGAGCGCAGTTCTTCGCTCGTCATTGGCACTTGGCCCGCAGGAACTCGCGCATATGTCAGAGCTCTTTGCGTTGGAAGCGGCTGCTCCTGCACCATGGAAGGTGTGGCTTGCTGCGCTAGAGAAGAGACATCAGGTTCGCTGCAGGCGGTCGTGCCGAAGCTGAGGGCGCACATCAGAGGGCCGGACACTCCCGCAAAGGGATGGCTCCTCCACCGTCCGTGGAGCCACGACACGCAGCTCGCCACCACAGCAGCCAATCCGCTTAACGGTGGCATGCGAATAGGGTTTGTTGAACGGGTGTTTTCATTCGGCGCACCATCCAGCGATCCTAACCACAAGTAGAGCGTCCGTAACCGGTCGATTTCGTTTTAGGTTTCGCCGCTGCAACATTGACGTCAGTCTGGAAAGCAGCCGCGCTCAACGTCAGAATGGCGCAGCGGACGCTCCTAAGCCTCGGTTGGCCTTGCAACTGACCAAGGTCCTGGAGCGAACAAGGAACATTTAACCGGAGATTGTGTATCAAGGAGTGTCAGTCTTAGGGGCAATCCGACATGAGCTTTGGAAAGCGAACGGGATTTCCAACCCGTCCTTCAGCCATCCATACTTCGGCCTCTACGCCTCAGACACGTCGTGGCGGATATTGGCTAGGCTTTTTAACGGTGCCGATTGCCCAGGTCATCCTCATGGCGATTGCGGGGCTGGTGGTTGCGCGCGACCAAATTGACCGATTGTATCCATTCATGCTCCCGGCCGCCGTTAGCACCACGATGTTGGCCGCTGTCATCCTTCTCCTTTCGGATATTGTGCTTCGCCTAATAGGTCTGCGACAGGCCTGGGTTTATGCTTTGGTATGCGCCGTAGCGCTTTACGGCGTGTCGTTCGTCGTCAGCATAACGCCACTGTGGCGCTTTGCATTCATGTTTCTCCCGGGGCTTATCGGGGGGCTAGCATTGGGCTGGTCCAGACGGTGACCCTACTTCAAGCCTCCTATTTGGACGTTGAGAAAGTCCGCAATGGGTCGATTGCAGTCTTTGGCATTGCCGCCCAAATCTGACGTTCAGCTGTCTGTGTAAGAGCGCAGCCTGGGTCCTTCACACATCGGCATCGTCGTCGTGGGGGTACGTTGCTTCATAGTGCTCCGATATCGTGCGGCCATCGGCAGCCTTCCAGTACCGACCAGGCTGAACGGCATACGGTGCGCCCGAAACAATCTGCTGAGCTCGGGTGAGCGATACAACCTCGTCCCTCAAACGAACCTTTTTGGCCTCGACGATTTCGATGACGTCGCCGGTCTCAACGTGAATCAGTTCAGATCCGAGCGCCAAACCCATTTCCTCGAAATTGAGAGGAGGCCTGCGCTTCTTCTGCTCGAAGCTCCGTTCAGCTTCATAGGCGCGAGGCTCGTCCTTTTTGACCTCACGTTCTGCCGCAGCCTCGGCTTCAGGTGTCAGATCGGTGCCTGGAAATGCATTGAGTAATTCAATCAGCCGGAACGGCTCCACCGAGAAAAACTCACGAGCAGGATTCACCCTTTCGCGACCGAACGCGATGTGAAGAGCCTTCTCGACCTTCACGGCGTCATGCACGCGTCTCGCCACAGCAACGCGGAAAGGCAGGGGCACACCGGTGGCTCGGCTCAACTCGGCGACACGTCGCTCAACCGTATCACCAGAGGTTCTGCCAATCTTGACGATGCCCGGCATGGCCTCGTTGGTCAGAACGTACACGATGCCTTCGATCGTGAGAGAGATTGGTGTTTCGAACATGATGCCGCGATCAGATGAAGCGATTTCAGGGCTTTATCCCCGAGCTCTTTAACAGCGAATTTGACGAAGAAACGTGAAAACTGCGTCTTAAGTAGACACACGTTGCGGCTGTGTTTAGGTTTCGGGCGTTCACCCTCAGTGGACCGGCGGCCCAGCAGTCTACCCAGCTTGTCCCTTTGGGGCTGGGTCGCCAAACACTCCCCCATCATTGCGCTAGACTCACGCGTTGGGTGTGCTAGATCGCGGTTATATCGGAGCAGAGGGCTCCGCTAGAAACCGATCCTGGGGGGATCACCTATGAAGAAGACCATCATCACGGCCGCCATCGCGGTCGCTGCGTTGACGTCTGCCTGCACGACGACCGAGAAGGTTTCGGTCACTCAGCCTGGCGATCGTCAGATGACCTGCGCTCAGCTCAAGGATCAGTTCGCCAAGCTGGAAGAGATCAAGCGTCAGGGCCAAAGCAACCAAGGCGTCAACACCGCCAACGTCGCTGCGGTGCTGTTCTTCTGGCCTGCTGCCGTGGGCAACTACATGAGCGCACGTGACGCCATGCAGATTGCAGATCGTCGCAATGAGCACCTGATGACGATTTATAATGAGAAGCAGTGCGACAACCCGGCGAACGCCAACCTGCGTTTCTCGGTCCCTTCGACGCTTCTCGCGCCGATTGGTCACGGCGGCCTCTAAGCTCTCCACCATAGGTAAGCTATTTAACGGCGGTTCCGTTTTAGGGAGCCGCCGTTTCCTTTGCGGCCACCCACGGCCTCTTGCGACAAGCAAACTGATTTTCGGATATGCGGCAGAAGGACAGCAGTGCTTCCACCCCGTCCGTGTAAATCATAGGTTGCAAGCGTCGATATTTGGTGCGACAGCGTTTATATAATCTGGAGAGCCGCCAATGACGCTGAAAACAATCTTCATCACGACGTTTGCCGCGCTCATCGCAACCTCGGCGTCGGCCCAGGTTGGTGTGAATGGGCACTACCGATCCAACGGGACGTATGTCGCCCCTCACCACCGAACAAATCCGAACAGCACCGTAAATGACAACTGGACGACGCGGCCGAACGTCAATCCATATACCGGACGCGCTGGGACACGGTCACCTAGCTACGGTTCGACGCCGTCTTATACCGCACCCAGAACAGCCTATGGCTCGTCTTACGGCTCTTCATCTTCGAGCTCGCGTAGCTCCAGCTGGGGTTCATCCTCGTCGCGCAGCTCATCCTACGGTTCTGGATACAATCCGCGCTATTGAGCGCGCGCGGTCTAATCCAAACAGTTGAGGTATTGTGTGGGTGTGCGACTTTTCAGGGCTGAGGCGAAGCGAATGCAGGCGCTTGCGGATGCCGAGCCAGAACCACAAGCCAAACGAGCCTATATTGATAAGGCCGAGGAAATGAATCAGTGGGCAGAGGTAGCTTCGCTCCAGCGCAAGCTTGAGAAGGCTATCAGAGAGCATAAGAAAGCTGGCGGCAAATAGGGTCCAAATCCTGGCGAGGAGACATCTCTCGGCCTGCTTGGGCAAAAAAAATAATAGATCCCGCCCCACGAACTAGCCGAAGCCAGCGCGCGGGGCGGGAGTGAGGTTTAGGTGATCTGCTTAGCCGCTCCGGCCTCTACGGCCTTCAGCAGCGTGTCGTTGGCCAAGTGCGAGTATCGTTGGGTCGATTGGTAGCTGGCGTGACCCAGCACCTTTCCGACGGCGAAGAGATCAACGCCGGAGTTGACCATGAACGACGCCGCTGAGTGTCGAAGGTCATGAAGGCGAAGACCCGGCAGCCTCGCCTCCCTGATCGCTCGCTGCCAACCGTGCTTGATCGACACGAAGGGAAGGCGGGTTTCCGGGTTGGGCACCAGCCAAGGGCAGTCCTTGAAGCGAGGCAGCGTCTCGATGATCGCCAACGCGGTTGTGGAAAGCGGGACGTGACGTGGCTTACCGGTCTTGCTGGTCGGGATCAGCCATGACCGACGTTTGACATCCACGTTCTCCCATTTGGCGTCCAGCAATTCGCGAAGCCGTGCCCCGGTAAGGAGCAGCAGACCCACAATGTGCTGAAGCTGCGGGTTCTGCGAGGCCGCCACCGCCTCGCGCAACCGCGTCGCTTCCTCGGCGGACAGGAAGCGTTCACGACCATTGTTCAGCGGCGTCCGAGGGATGCCACGGGTGGGGTTTCGCTCGGTGCCGGGAATGTCCCAGCTCGCCCCAAGGACGAACGAGCGGCCGATGATGACACGAAGTTTTTCGACCGACGCCGGGGATAGGCCCGACGCCCGCTTTTCACCGAGCCACTGCGCCATCGACCGACTGTTCATGTCCGTGAGGCGTGTCTTGCCCCACTTCGGAACGATGTGGACGCGCATACACATCTCGACCGAGGCGTAGGACTTGCTGCCTTTGATGAAGTCCAAATGCTTGGTGGAAAGGTCGCCATACACCGGGATAGATTTGACCAGAGCCTTCTGGGCGCTCGGATCGCCACCCATCACGACCTCGGACCGAAGCTGCTGGGCCTTCTTCTTGGCAGCGGCGAACGTGATGTCGTTATAGCCGCCGATCTTAAACTGCTTTTGCGTCCCTGCCTGACACAGGAACCTCAAGTAGTAGGTCTTCCCGCCAGTGCAGCGGCATTCCAGAACGAAGCCAGTCACTGTGGTGCAGTAAAAGTCACTTTTCTTCTTGCCGACCTCGCAGCCAGCATTGGCGACGAAAGTCTGAGTCAGGTGGGCCTTGGGCATGGGATTATCCTTTTAATGGGTTGAGTTCAGACGAGCGCCATCACGCGGTGCCGACGGGGGCGCAGCGCGAGGCGGTTTGCGGTGGAGGGGAAAGTCTGGAGCGGGACGGACCCGCGTTTGCCCCAGGGTGGCCCGCCTGGGCGGGGGCTGGGGCGTCTGGATGGCCGGGCTATGGGGTGCCCGGAGCGGGCCTCAGGGGCTCGCGTTCTGCGTCGGCGGTGTCGGCTTATGGGCCATCAAAACGGGCAAAACAGGCCACCTCTTTCACCTGTTTTGGCTGGCCGGTTGCCGGGCGTCGGCGGCGCGATCACCGACACCTAGTCAGCGATGACCCGCCAAGTGTTGCGCTGCGAATTCGGGCCTGACTCGATCCTCAGACTGTTGGCCCAGCGGCTCCGATTCAGTTTGAGATACCAGCCGAGCCTCTTCGTATTCACGGTGGAGCCGTCCATCACGCCGATCTCCTCCAGTACGTCGGCAAATCGAGGGTCTCTGGCGGCATACGGGACCACCTCACGCACCATCATGGGGTCATCGCTAAACAGCCTGGACCAGTGCTGCAGAAATTCGCCTAGCGCGTCCTGATCGGTGTCGTCCTGGACTTGCTGGATCAGGCTCGTTGCAGGGTCGGGCTCGCCGAGCCACAACAGCGGTTGCCGGCAGGTCAGCGACCATTCTTCGTAACTTCCGATCGACGGGACATCGGAAACCGGTCTACCGGCCAGCCGGTGAGCCTCGGTGATGGTGAGGGCGGCCTGGACGATATGTGACCGCCTTTCCCGAACATGGGCCACAGGATTGAACGAGTACTGCTGCAGCGTAGGTGTCTCACTCCGTGGGGCAAGGCGGATCGACAGCACACGGCGGCGCATATCTTGGCCGGGTTCTACGTTGTTCCCGGTACCCATGAAGAGCACGTTGGTGCGCGCGGTGGCGGTTCGGCTTCTGCTGAGTACGCGCTCGGTAATGCTGGTGCTCGTTAGCGCCTTGTTCATGGGGCCGAGCGATTTCCAACCCGTTTGTACCTGCATGTCATCAAACAGCACCACAGCGGGTTTCTCTAGCAGCATCGCCAACAATACCTTGGCTGCTTCTTCGGGTGTGGTCGGATAGCTTGTGTTGTAAGGCTCGCCAGCAGTAGCCGCCAACGCGATCAGCGCTGCCAGAAAGCTTTTCCCGCCACCGGAGCGAGGAGCGTTGATGTTGATGGCTGGGGCGAGCGGAAGGGATGCTCTTACGGCGGCGGTGAGGATCGCGGCGAGGGCGGCCGCCCGATCTGCATCGGACGCGAATGAGAATTCGCGAATAAGCCATTTCAGCCAACCGAGCTCACGCTCGGCGTCCTTCCGCGTCGGGTTGACTAGATTGTAGTCGGCCTCATCAAAGGCGGCATACGTGCCGGTCGCCTCATCATAGCCAGGTTTGAACACAACGCACTTATCCGCGCCATAGAACGGCTGCCTGGATAAGCCCGTCAGAGAACGCAGATGGCGTCGATCCTGAGAATACCGCAGGTTTTGAATGATGCTGGCGGGAGGATCGCAGCGCTCCCACTGATTGCCTTTGGCTTTCCGGTAATAGTCAACCTTCGATGCTAGGAAAGCGCTGAGGGTCTGATCGTTGACGAGTTCTGTAGATATGTCGTCGGGGGCGGGCTCGATGATGCGGACGATTGGGCCACATGCGTTGAAATAGCGCCCGTCTGCGGCAAGCACCCGCTCCGACGCAGCGGCAGCACGGTGCGTTTCACCGGTCTGCATGTAAATGACGGATTTTGCGCGGGCGACCTCTGGTGTAATGCCCAGGTGATCGATCAGGCTTTCCGCGTCGCGCTTTTCCGAATGATTGTGGGTGCAACGGAACAAGCCGATCGGGTTTCCGAAGCAGGGTTCTAGATAACCCGCTTGAGCTTGGACATCCGACGGATGCTCTGAAGCCCAGGGGCATGCCATCCGGTGAAATCCGTCGCCAGCATCGTCGATATAAAGGCCTTCCGCCTTGAGCGCGCTCACCACCGGATTTGTAGCGGGGGCGGGTGTATAGACGTCGTCGGCGAAGTCCTCCTCCCTTGAAAGGTTGAGCGGTGGCGCAGCCGTTGGGCTCGGTAAAACGGGCAAAACGGGCAAAAGGGGTCCTGGCAGAGTCTGATTGCCCGTTTCACCCGTTTCCGACGCGACGTTGGGGAGGGCATTTTCTATGGGTTCAGGCTGGCCCTTATCGGTCGGCTGGTTCGGATCGGTCGGACGTTCTGCAGTCATGGTGTTGGTCCTCAAGCGTTATGGGGATGTTCCGCACACGCCGGGATCGGCGCGGGCACTTTGCGATTTCGAGACGGCCGCTGCAGTCGGTGTCGCGTCCTCGCTGGGGAGGTTGTGGTCCTCCGCATGGCCGCTGGAAAGCCCTCTGGACCGATTACTAGTTGCAGGTTTGGAGATGTCCTTGCGAACGTTCGTCCGCTTCAACTATTCCAGAGTGGAATGATGCCGTGGCTCGGCCTAGAGGATGTCTCTCGGCGGTGCCGGGCTGATTCTGGAGGTAGCGTTTTGGGTGGCAGGGCAGAAAAATCGCAGTTTGGCAGCCTACGCGTAGTGTGGTTGGAGGCTTTTGTGCTGTCGGTCCATTACGGGAAACAGACTGCGGCTGCGGCGGAGATGGGTGTGACTCAAGGGACCATCTCCAAGCACATCGAGAATCTGGAACTTTGGTGCGGTGGTGGCGCGCGTCGGTTACTGCTGGAGCACAACCAGTTTCCTCCAGTTCTGACCGCCGCAGGAGAGGCCTTCTTTCCGATTGCCCAACGGGCTGTGGCGGCGTTGAGTGAATTGAAGGCGTCCCGAATGAGCCGAAACGCCTCCAGAAGCTCTCAGTCTGCGCTCGGGTCAGACGACCTCGGCAATAGGAACGACCGAGAGTGACATCGGCGCTGCAGGTGGCCAAATCCCGCCAGCGCCACGACCACCACAACCACGCCTACGATGCAGGCCAGGGGCTGAGCCACCGTCAGGGCCGACAGGACTAGGGTGCCCAGGAACATCAGCGTCTGTCTCGGTCGTGTGATGAAGCTCACGATCAACGCCAGCACCGCCAAGGTCAAAGCGACGATGACTACGGCTCTGAGCACGGCCAAGGCCACGCAAAGGATGAGCAACAAGAGGAACCGGCCCATCATCGACCACCCACCTCGGTCCAGAAATGGACAAGGCAGAGATGGTGTAAGCCCATCTCCGTCCCTGGACCGTTCTCGACAAAGACCACGGTGTCCCGCCCGCACCGGCCCCGGTAGATGATCTCGAACCATAGGCCATGATCGTCCAGGGTGTCGTAGGTCGGCTCCTCCGCATCGTCGCCAGTGATTGGAAAGCCAACGGCGGTGTTGATGACGTCGGGGGTATCGCCGCCGTGGACGACGACGATCCGGGTGTCTTCGCTGAGGCATGACGGATGATCGGCGTAGGCCTGCCATCCGCGATGAGCGATCAGGGTGCGCAGGTCGTCGTCTAGGCCGGGATCGCTGATGACGCCGGCGACATCGGCAAGAGTGTTTAGGCAAAGCATGGAATCGGTGTCCTTCGGGCACAAAAAAAAGCCCTCTCGACGGGGTGTCGGAGGGCGCGGATCGGATGGTGGTTGAGGCTTAGTCGGCGTCGGAAGTCGGAGGCCGGTCGGCAAAGCCTAGGCAGTTGAACCGCAGGGTGTCGTTGGTGTCGGGATGGTCGGCCACGAAGACCAGCATTCCGAAGTCGTCAGTCAGAACGTAGGCCAGCTCGAACCATGAGCCGTGGTCGTTGAACCACTCCCAGCCGGGTTGCTCGGCCTGGTCCCAGCAGATGGGGAAGCCGACAGCGGCGTGGATGACCTCGGGTGGATCGCTCGGCTGCACGACGACGATCTGGAGGATTTCGCCAAGGGGACGGCGACGATCGGTGTCCACCTGCCAGACACGAAGTCCGATGAGGGCACGCAGGGTAGGGTCGAGACTAGGGTCTGTGAGCGCGGCGGTGACGGCGTCGCGGTCGTTCAGGGAGAGCATGGTCTGGTCGTCCTTTCGGGGCACGAAAAAACCCCCGCAGCGGTTGGCCACGGGGGTCGGTGATCGTTGGAGTTTTGGAAGGGGTCAGGTCGTCCTAGTGAACGTCCCTAAAGTCGATGACGCGCAACGGGTTTTCAGGCTGCTGACTGAGGGGAGGGACGTTGGTGTCCTGCCTCAGCTAGCGACCCGGTAAGGCACCACTTACCGTGCTGGAGGGACGCTCGGCGAAAGAGTGCCTGCCGCCTGGTTGAGCCGGTCCTTCAAGCGCTTTGAGCGGGTGATCCCAGACAGGGGCATGGTGCCGCTGTGGGAGACGGTGAAATAGAAGCCGTCCTGCACCGTGCCGTCAGCTTTGCGGCCCCTGGAGGGAACCATCGTGCCGACGATCTGGTGGCTGTCGAACAGGAACTTGATGGTGGCCTGATACCCCTTGTTCGGATGCTCGACACGAACGATCGGGCTGGTGCCGAACTCGACGTTCATGGCGTCCACCAGGATCTGATCGGCCTGAGATTCGGTGATCAGATAGACGGGTTCGCTCTGACTGACGTAGGTGCCGGGCGTCCGTGCGGGTGCAGAGGCACAGCCACTGATGGCTAGAGCGAAAGCGGCGAGGGCATAGGCTAAGGGTCTCATTGGGCACGCCTTTCGATTGCCTGTGCGTGCTGCTGAATAAACTCTGTTTTGCGGCGGAGGGCTTCCGAGCAGGTGTTGGAGACCGTTTCTGGATCCCATTCTTCTTCGAGCATCTTTTGCTGAATCCTACCCATGAACAGACCGGTTGATTGACCTCCGCTCGCGACAAAGTCCGATGCTACTTGATTGCAGAACTCCTCGATTTCTTCGGCTTGAGTGGGGGCTTTAGTGGTTTGTGCAACGCCTTGATCGCAGGCCGCCAAAAGGGCGAGCAATGATGCGAGTGCGTAGGTTGATTTCATGATGTGATTGGTCCGTCATGGGTTTGAGTTTTTGGTGATTGAAGATCAGAGGCTTAGGTCGAGTGTGTTCATCTCCACGGTAGGGCAGGGTGAATCGCGTTCGTTGAGTATGGAAAAAATCCATATCGGAAAGGGAAAAATCGCATAAGCGGATTTTCCATATAGTTGGGTTGCCGGTTTAGACTCGGCGGCCCATTCGATGCCCAAGACGATCTTTGGCGGGGATCATCGGCACCTCGTCGCGGTGCTCGTTGAAGCGCGTCAGGCGTCAGGGCTCACGCAGGCCGAGTTGGCCGCGCGCGTGGGGAAGGATCAGTCCTTCGTGTCCATCATCGAGCGCGGTCAGCGTCGCGTGGACGTGCTGGAGTTCGTGGCGCTCGCTAGGGCCATGGATGCCGAACCAACCCGGCTATTCGAACGGGTGACGAGAAGGCTGGCTGCGACGTTGAGGATATAGTCGCCTCCCGTCTTCTTGCTAATTATTCAAATAAGATGGCGCGGTTTGCGCTCTCTGCCGTCGTCGATTTTCACGCAGCGGCGTCAGGGATTCCGTGCCTTCATCACCTCGGTGCAGAAGGCTGCCGACATCACTCAGGTTGAACTCGCGGCGCGGCTGGGTAGGCCGCAAAGCCCTGTGTAGAAGGTGGAGCGAGGCGATTGGCGCATATGATTGACCGCATTCGGTCAGGTCGCGGATGCCCTCGACCATGATCCGGCGACGCTGCTTTGGGATCTTCTAGCTCGCGGCAGGTGATGGCGTCTCTTGACCCTACCCAGTTATAGGCAGCGAAATTTCCCCCATCACCGTGTCCGTCTCCATCATGATTTTGATGACTTTCTGATAGTGGCCGATGTCGTCCCATGACAGAGCGCGACCACGCCGGTCCTTGAGCCATTTCTGGGCTGGCTGATAGCCGCCGATGAAGAAGTTCCAGGCGATGTCGGGCACGGCGTCGAAATACTGGTCGGCGTTGATGTGGACTCGATCGCCCTCGAATTTGGGATAGCCAGCCGCGACCACGTCGTCGCCGTCGCCGTGATAGGGATAGTGCGTCTCGCCGATGGCGGGCGCCTCCATCAGATGCAGGCGGCGCAGTTGCTCGCCCTTGTCGCTGACTTGGCGGAACACCTCGGGCGATGCTGGATAGGGGATGCGTGGAAAGTCGATCTTGAGGAACTCGGCATAGGTCGCGCGATAGTCCGGCGAGTGCAGCACCCCGTAGATGTAGTCGAACACCTTAATTTCGCTCGGCCGGGCGTCGCCCGTCGCGGCCCGGAAATCGTCCTCCGGCCCTGCCTGATTGGCGGGGTCAATCCCGGCGGCTTTGCAGATGGCGGCGTAGAGCTTCGGGTCGAGATTTAGCGTGCGGTGCTTGGCGGCGAAGGCGTCGGATTGATCGCTACATGTATCGGGATAAATGTACAATGGAACGTTCACAGCATTCGATGCTGTTGTTCCTGACACAATAATTACCTCTGATATGGTGTCGGTAACTAAAGAGTGGGCAAAATTACTGTCATTGTGAGCTTTGGATATGAGTAAGCCGATGTTTGGAGATGACAGATAATTCTTCATTATCGCTTCTCTTCCCCAATCGACCATATCTTTCCGATAAATTATCCACCTCTTATCAAACGGTCTGTAGTAGACTGGCCTGATATCGGATTTCCAATCTGACATTCTGATTTCTGGTCGAACCTGCTCAATCTTCCATCCACGCGTGTCTCCCGCGAGATATTTCTCGTCTTTTCTGGACGGGAAAAAAATATTTCGGATTTGTCTATCGCTAAGCGTTGGATCAATGAATTTCTCGATGCGAAGCCTTAGTTCCTCTCCGGAGAATCCAATGACCAGATGGTCTCGCGCTGTCGCGATCCCAGTTACATTGTGAACCATTAGTTCGTTGACGGAAAATCCCTGATCGTAGGCGTCTCTTGAGGCGACGGAAAATGGAGCCATCATGAAGTACGGCGCTTCTGGTTTAAGCTTAGTTGGTGCGCCGTCAAATCTATTGAGATCAAAAAGCTTAGCGCTCTTGCTTTCGCGACTACCCCATATCTCGCCGTGCCAGACCTCACCCAAGGTGCCTAACGTTTTCCCTTTTCGTATGGCAATAACCAGCGCTACGCCTTGACGAATGTCGAACACATTCTTGTCAACCAAACCAGGTGGCACGGGTTCTGGCTTGTTCGTGTTCCCGTGCAAATCAACTACCCAGATTTTGTCGAACGTCTGAAGCAGACGCCAACGCATGCCCCGAAACGTCGGGTTGTCTAAATATCCGTGATTAGTAATAAATCCTAAGACGCCTCCGGATGGATTTTGTGCGATTGTGTGCTCAGCCATGCGGATAAACTTCACGTAGTCGTCGTGCAGCCAGTGCTTGCGTTCGCCAAAATGTTTCTTACCAATGTACTTATAGTCTTCGATCAGACGCGTGATCCATTCTCCATTATTCTGAGATATTCCTGAATATGGTGGATTTCCGATCACACACATGATCGGCGATTGTCGCTTGACCTCACTTGCACCTCGCGCCTCTTCCGCGAGCGGCTGGAAAAACAGGTCGCGTACCTCGCGCTCGGCCGGCTCCAGCGCGTTGGTCAGCCAGACCGACAGCCGCGGCGGCTTGGCGCTCGGCTTGTAACCGCTCTCGGCCAACTGCATGTCCAGCTTCATGTGGCACATGGCGTAGCTGGCCATCAGCAACTCGAAGCCGTGCAGGCGGGGCAACAAATCCTGTTCGACATAGCCGGACCATTTACCCGGCGCGTGCGCCTTGACCCGGTCCGAGATCAACTGGACCGCCTTGGCAAGGAATGTGCCGGTGCCGGTGGCGGGGTCGAGAATCTGGACCCTGTGAACCTGGCGCTTTTCGGTGATCGGTTTGCCGGTCTTGGGGTGGTTTTGGCCGGTGTCCCAATCGACCGTAACCTTTGAGGTGTCGGCCAAGCCGTCGGCAAGGCCGAACTCGGACTTCAGCACATCGTCCACGGCACGGACGATGAAGTCCACCACCGGTTCAGGTGTGTACCAGACGCCCCGACTTTTGCGCTTCTTGGGATTATAGGCGGCCAGGAAGTCTTCGTAGAAGTGGATGAAGGGGTCGTTCCGCGCGGTGAACTTGCCGAAGTCGCGGAACAGCGAATGGGGGTCCGAGGCGCGCATGACCTCGACTAGATCATCGACAATATAGGTCAGGCGCTTGGGCAGTGCCGGGCCGGCGACGTATTCGAACAGCCCCTTAAGGAAGGGATTGGAGGCTGGCAGGTCGTCCATCGCCTCCTGACGGCTGAAGGTCGTCAGGTCGTCGTCGTGGAAGCGGGCGGCGAACATGCCGTAGGTGATGGTTTCGGCGTAGATGTCGGCGAACTCGTCCGGTTCGAGGTGCGGGAGCAGGTTGGCCTTGAAGCTCTTAAACTGGCCGCCGAGGCCGGAGCGAAACTCAGGGTCTTCCTTCAGCGCCAGGCCGATCTCGTCCTTTATGATTGCCGCCTTGGCCGCCATCATTTCCGCCAGCTTCGAAGCGGATTTGATGCTGATGGGCTTCTGCTCGGCAAACAGCTTGAGCTGGCGTTCCAACTCCTCGAACTTTTCCGGGACAGGTTGGAGGCCCATCTGGAAGTCGGCGATAGAGACGAAGTGGACCTGTTGGCCGTCGCGGATGAACTCGAAGTCCACGCCGTTGGTGTAGATCAGGTTGGGATATGCGGCCTCGTAGCGTTTGCGCTGTTCGACCGAATAGCCCTTGAGCTTGATGACGTCCTTGTCGATGTCCTTGGCTTCGGCCCAGCCGATGGGGACGCCGTCGCGCTGGAACATGAAGTCGGGCATGCCGCCTTCGGACTGCTTTGGCTCGTTGATGATTGTCAGCGCTGGGTCAATGCTTTGAAACAGGTCATTTAGCGCGGGCCGGTAGCTGTGTTCAGTGGCGTGGCCGCTTTTGAACTGGGCAATGACCCTCTCGAGATACTCAGAAATCACCAATTCACCCTCCGCAATCTGGGAGAAGCTAGCTGCACCGAGAAGGCCTTGTCACCTGACGACCGTCGTCATGAGCAAGGGGGCATCGAGAAAGTAGGGCTTTGAGCGAAATGGAACCGGAAGCTGTTCCCAGTGGGAACCCACGCCACTCCCAAGCGGAAGCACCTTCCGGCTTATTCCGGCCGGGCATCAAAGCTGACGATGCTTTGAAAAGGTGGTGCCGCTTAGGTGACTCGAACACCTGACCCCATCATTACGAATGATGTGCTCTACCGGCTGAGCTAAAGCGGCTCCGGTGCGCGTTCAAGCCGCGCGAGAGGCGCTCTTTATACGGGCTGTTCGCGATTGCCAAGCGCCTCTTGCAAGGTCTTGAGCAAAGCATCCTCATTTGGCGCGTTTGACAGGGCGGGCGACAGGCCCAGGGCGGTCAGGGGCGCTGCGGCGGCGACGGAAATGCAGGCGATGACCGCGTGGGCGAGGGCTGGTTCACCGAGCGTCGCCAGAAGGCGTCCGGCGCGCGGCGAATGAACCAGAACCGCGTCAAACGCGGGCGGCGGCGAGCAGGGGGCGGGCGTGGTGCGATAGACGGATGCGGTCGTGATCTCGGCCAAGCCGCCTGCCAGGCGCACCGCTTCGGCTAGATCACCCACCGGGGTTTCGGCGACGGCGGCCAGGATGGGGCCTGCGGGCGGTTCTGCGGCAATCAGGCGGGCCAGGGCGGTCAGGTCGCCGGAGGCGGAGCGGATGTTGCTGAAGCTGATGCCTTTGGCCGCGTCGGCGGTGGCGTCGCCGACCGTCAGAACCGGATGGTCGCGGCGCGGCGTCAGGGCGGCATAGGCGTCGACGCCATTGGTGCTGGTGAAGACCAGGGCGGCGAATTGGTCCAGATCGGGCAGGGACGGGGCCAGAGGTTCGACCGTCAGCAGGGGCGCGATCACCGGCGTCAGGCCTAGATCCCGCAGCCGTTCGGCTGTCCGCCCGGCGCCGGGCTGGGTGCGGGTGATCCAGACGCGGGCCGGGCGGGCGGCGGTCATCCGTCCAGCGTCGCCGGATCGACTTCCTGATCGCCCGCTGCGAGATGAACCTCGGCGCCCAGACGCTGGCCTAGGGCGCGGGCGGTTTCGGTTGTCGCTTCGTTCAGATCGCCGACACGACGCCAGCGGGCCGAGCCGTCCGGGCTGAGCATCTCGGTCGTCAGGCGCAGGGTCCCGTTGTCGATGGCGGCATAGGCGCCGACGGCGGTGCGGCATGAGCCTTCCAGCGCCAGCATGGCCCCGCGTTCCGCCGCGACGGCCAGGGCGGTGTCGGCGTGGTTCAGGGCGGCGACCCAGGGGGCGTCGATATCGGCGGCGCGGGTCTGGATGGCCAATGCGCCCTGACCCGGCGCGGGCAGGAAGGCGTCCAGCGACAGTTTCTCGCGGATATGTTCAGTCACGCCCAGGCGCGCCATGCCGGATACGGCCAGCAGGATGGCGTCGAACTCGCCGTCCGCCGCGCGGCGCAGGCGGGTGTCGATGTTTCCGCGCAGCATCTCGATCTTCAGGTCAGGCCGCAGGGCCTGGGCCTGGGCCTGACGCCGCAGGCTGGCCGTGCCCAGACGCGCGCCGAAGGGCAGGTCGTCGAAGGCGGCGAAGTCGCGGCTGATGAAGGCGTCGCGGGCGTCCTCACGTTCCGGGATGGCGGCGATGCACAGACCCTCGGGCTGAACGGCGGGCACGTCCTTCATCGAATGGATGGCGATGTCGATGCGGCCGTCCAGCAGGGCCTCCTCGATCTCCTTGGTGAACAGGGCCTTGCCGCCCAGCTCCAGCAGGCGGCGATCCTGAATCCGGTCGCCGGTGGTGACGATCTCGACCAGGGGCACGGCGGTCGCCGCCTCGTTCGCCGGCACGCCCAGAGCCGCCGCAATGGCGCGCTGCATCATGCCGGACTGGGCCAGCGCCAGCTTGGAGCGGCGGGTGCCGATACGGAGAGGAAAGGTCATGAGCGTTGCGCACCGGTCGCCGGGTCGCTACCTCGACCCGATGGAGATGTCCGCCGACTATAGCAGCCGCGCCGAAGCAGCAACCGGACGCGACGCCCAGCCTCGAAACGGCGTGCTGACGGTGCTGGGTCTGGAGACCAGCTGCGACGAGACCGCGGCCTCGGTCGTGCGCCTGCATCCGACGGTGTTGGGCGGCCGGGCCGAGGTGCTGTCCTCGATCGTGCACAGCCAGATCGACGATCATGCGGCCTATGGCGGGGTGGTGCCGGAAATCGCCGCCCGCAGCCATGTGGAGATGATCGACGGCGTCACACGCCGCGCGATGGCTGAGGCGGGGCTGGATTACGCCGATCTGGACGGAGTGGCGGCGACGGCGGGGCCGGGTCTGGTCGGCGGGGTCATGGTGGGCCTGAGCTACGGCAAGGCGGTCAGTCTGGCGCGCGGCCTGCCGCTGGTGGCGGTGAATCATCTGGAAGGCCATGCGGTGTCGGCGCGGCTGGGGGCGGAGGTGGCCTATCCCTTCCTGCTGCTCTTGGTGTCGGGCGGTCATTGCCAGCTGCTGGAGGTGCGCGGCATCGGCGACATGAGCCGTATCGGCGCCACCATCGACGACGCGGCGGGCGAGGCGTTTGACAAGATCGCCAAGGCTCTGGGCCTGGGCTATCCCGGCGGTCCGGCGCTGGAGCGTCTGGCGGCGACGGGGGATGGGTCGAAGATCGACCTGCCGCGCGCCCTGCTGGGCCGCAAGGACTGCGATTTTTCATTCTCGGGCCTGAAGACGGCGGCCTTCCGCATCGCCCAGGCCTGCGAGACCGAGCAGGACAAGGCCGATCTGGCCGACGCCGTCCAGAACGCGATTGCGCGCCAACTGTCGGACCGATCCGAGCGGGCTCTGGCCGCCTATGCCGCCGAACATCCGCACCGGCTGTTCGTGGTTGCGGGCGGGGTGGCCGCCAACAAGACGATTCGCGCCACCCTGGAGGCCACGGCGGCCCGACATGGTTTCGATTTTCTGGCCCCGCCCATGGTCTATTGCACCGATAATGCGGCCATGATCGCCCTGGCGGGGGCGGAAAGACTGGCTCTGGGCCTGACCAACGACGTGGATGTGATCGCACGGCCAAGATGGCCGCTGGACGAAGCGCGCGCCCTGTCCGATCCTTCGCACAAGCCGGGGCGCAAAGGCGCAAAAGCATGAACCGGCGCAATGCCTTGGGAGGGCGCATGGAATTTCGCACGGCAGGGGTGATCGGCGCGGGCGCATGGGGCACGGCCCTGGCGCAGGTCTGTGCGCGCGGCGGGCTGGATGTGATCCTGCAGGCCCGCGAGGCCGAGGTGATCGAAAGCATCGCCGCACGGCGCGTCAACGAAGCCTTCCTGCCGGGCGTAGAACTGAACCCCGGCATCCGCGCGACGAGCGATCTGGCGGATCTGGCCGGGTGCGACGTGATCCTGGCCGTGCCGCCCGCCCAGCATATGCGCGCCACCCTGACCGCCTTCGCGCCCCATGTGCGGGCAGGCGTGCCGATCGTGCTGTGCGCCAAGGGGATTGAGCGCGGCACGCTGAAGCTGATGACGGATGTGTTGGCGGAAACCCTGCCTGAGGCGCCCGCCGCCGTCCTGTCCGGGCCCAGTTTTGCGGGCGAGGTCGCGCGCGGCCTGCCGTCCGCCGTTACCCTGGCCTGTGCGGATGATGCGCTGGGCGAGACCCTGTTGAACACCCTGTCGGCGCCGGGATTCAGGCCCTATCTGGCCAAGGACCTGATCGGGGCCGAGGCGGGCGGCGCGCTGAAGAATGTTCTGGCCATCGCCTGCGGCATCGTCGAAGGCCGTCAACTGGGCCGCAGCGCCCATGCGGCGGTGATCACGCGCGGTTTTGCAGAAATGACGCGCCTGGCCGTGGCCCTGGGCGGCGAGGCCGAGACGGTGGCCGGCCTGTGCGGTCTGGGCGATCTGGTCCTGACCTGCTCGAGCCCGCAGTCGCGCAACATGAGCCTGGGTCTGGCCCTGGGGCAGGGGCAGACGGTCGAACAGGCGCTGGCCGGAAAACGGTCGGTGGCCGAAGGGTACGAAAGCGCGCCTGCGGTCCGCGAACTGGCGGCGCGTCTGGGCGTGGAGATGCCCATCGCCGAGGTCACGGCCGCCCTGCTGGCGGGTGAAACCACGGTGGACGGCGCTATCGAGACCCTGCTGTCGCGCCCCCTGAAGGCCGAGCGGGTTTGAGCGATACGCCCGAACCGGCTGAGCGCAAGCGGGTCTGGAAGACGCCGCCCGGCGTGGCCCTGTGCGTCGAGACCGACATCGCCGACCCCGGCGCGCGCGGCTTCGTGCTCCAGATCGGCGAGGCCTTCTTCCACGGTTTCGTGGTCAGGAAGAATGGGGCCGTCGCAGGCTGGATCGACCGCTGCCCGCACGCCGGATTTCCCATTGCGGTCGAACTGGATCGCTATCTGACGCCGGACGGTTCGCTGATCCTGTGCGGCTGGCACGGCGCGGTGTTTGAGCCGCTGACCGGCGAATGCACGGGCGGTCCGTGCGCGGGCGGGCGGCTGACGCCCTGGCCGGTGACGGCGGCGGGCGGGATCATCCGCACCGCCTGACCAGGCTGCGGCTCAGTCGAGCGGCTGGGGCCGCGTGACGATGGGCGCGTTTGGATCGGTCTGCGCCGGACGCGCGGGCGTCGGCGCCGGGCCCTGAGGAACCACCACGACAGGAGGCGGCTCGACCGTCGCCGACGGAACCGGGGCAGGCGTCGAGGCGGCTGGAGCGGGCGCGATCGTCGGGCGCGGCTGGGCGGGTGTCGGCGCAGGCCGGGCTGCAGGCGCAGGCGTCGTCGCGCGGGCAGGCGGCGGCGTGGTTGTCTGTTGTGGGCGAGGCGCGACGGGTGCGGCTGCGACCGGGGCCGGTTCAGGCGTTGCAGCCTGTTGGGGTTCAGGCGTCGGTGCGGCGGGCGGCGTGCTGACGGGCGCGGCGGCTTCGGGCGTTGTAACCGGCGGAGCCTCGGCAGCGGGTTGCGAACGCAGGGCGAACCACAGGCCGCCGCCGATGATCACAACCGCTGCGGCCCCGACCCCGATCAGCAGGGGCAGTCGTGAGGCTGATTGGCGGGATGCCGCCTGACGGGGTGATGCAAGCTGGGGCGCGATGGGCGCGACCTCGATCACAGGCGGCGTTTCCGCGACCATGACGGGGGCTGCGGGTTCAGGCTGAACCTGAGCGGCAGGCGCGGGATCGGGCCGAGGCGGCGAAACGGGCGCAGTCTCGGCGCCGGGCAGGGGCCGCACGGTCAGGTCCGGCGCCGCGGCGGCGGGTTCCGGTTTCGACGGCGTCGCTGGCGCCGTGGCAGGGCGCGCCTGCGGAATCAGCGATCCCGACAGAATGCCGCCTGGGCGCTGCGCCGGGGCAGGTGCAGCCGGACGAACCGGGGCGCGTCCTTCGGCGGGTGAGAAGCCCTGTCCCGATCCCTGCGCCCCACCTGCCTGCTGACCTTGAGCCGGAGCCTTGCGAGGCGGCGGGTTGGGCAGCCGGTCAAGCGGATTGGGCGCGATCGGCACCGGCCCGACGTGGAAGGTGGTCGCGGGCATCCGTCCCCACTGCGCGGGCTTGCGCTCGAACGGCTCAGGCTGGGCGGGCGCCGATCCCGGCGACGGGGTCTTCTGATCGTCGGACATGGTCTTCTATTCGCTGGCGATCTGGCCGGTTTCGTGACGGATCAGTTCTTGAGCCGATATCCGGTCTTGAACATCCACATCACAATGGCAAGGCAGAGGGCGAAAAAGCCCAGGGTCGCCGTCAGGCTGACGCCGATGGAGACATCGCCCTGACCATAGAAGGCCCAGCGGAATCCAGAGATCAGATAGACGATCGGATTGAACAGGGTCACCGTGCGCCAGCCCTCCGGCAGCATGTCGATGGAGTAGAAGGCGCCGCCCAGGAAGGTCAGGGGGGTGACGATCAGCATCGGGATCATCTGAAGCTGCTCAAACCCGTCGGCCCAGACCCCGATGATGAAGCCGAACAGGCTGAAGGTCACCGAAATCAGGATCAGGAAGGCCATCATCCAGAAGGGATGCAGGATCTGCAGCGGCACGAAGAAGGACGCCGTCGCCAGGATGATCAGCCCCAGAACCGCCGACTTGGTCGCCGCCGCCCCGACGTAGGCCAGGACGATCTCCAGCGAGGAGACGGGCGCGGACAGGATCTCGTAGATGGTGCCGGTGAATTTGGGGAAGTAGATGCCGAACGAGGCGTTGAAGATCGACTGGGTGAACAGGCTGAGCATGATCAGGCCCGGCACGATGAAGGCGCCATAAGGCACGCCGCCGACCTCCTGCATCCGGCTGCCGATGGCGCCGCCGAAGACCACGAAATACAGGGCCGTCGTGATGACGGGGGTGACGATGCTTTGCCAGATGGTGCGCAGCGCCCGCGCCATTTCGAAGCGATAGATGGCCCAGACGCCGTATCCGTTGAAGGTCATGCGGCGGTTCCGTTCGTGTGGACCAGGCTGACGAAGATGTCTTCCAGCGAGCTCTGGCGGGTGTTCAGATCCTTGAAGCCGATGTTCAGCGTCTCCAGTCGGCGGATCAGGGAGGGCACGCCGGTGTCGTCGGCGTTGGCGTCGAAACTGTACTCCAGTTCGCCGCCGTCGGTCTTGAGCGTCAGGCCCCAGTCGGACAGTTCGGCGGGGATGGCGGTCAGGGGCTCGGTCAGATTCAGGGTCAGGGTCTTCTTGCCCAGTTTCTTCATCAGGGCGGTCTTTTCCTCGACCAGGATCAGTTCGCCTTTCAGGATGACGCCCACCCGGTCGGCCATCTCCTCGGCCTCTTCGATATAGTGGGTGGTCAGGATGATGGTGACGCCGCGTTCGCGCAGGCGCCGCACCATGACCCACATATCGCGACGCAGTTCGACGTCGACGCCTGCAGAGGGCTCGTCCAGGAACAGGATGTCCGGCTCATGGCTCAGGGCCTTGGCGATCATCACCCGGCGCTTCATCCCGCCTGACAGGGTGCGCAGCTTGGCGTCGCGCTTGTCCCACAGGGTCAGGTCTTTCAGCAGTTGCTCGATGAACGCCGGGTTCGGCGCCTTGCCGAACAGGCCGCGACTGAAGGTGACGGTAGCCATGACCGTCTCGAAGGCGTCCGTGGTCAGCTCCTGCGGCACCAGTCCGATCTTGGTGCGGGCGGCGCGGAAGTCGGTCTGAATGTCATGGCCGTCGGCGGTGATGACGCCTGTCGTGGGGGTGACGATGCCGCAGACGATGGAGATCAGGGTGGTCTTACCCGCACCATTCGGACCTAGCAGGGCGAAGATCTCCCCCTTGTTGATGTTCAGGTCGACGCGCTTCAGCGCCTGATGGCCGGATTTATAGGTCTTGGTCAGACCTTCGATGGCGATGACGGGGGCGATGGCGGGCATCGATGCTCCTGGACCGGCGACAGTGGCCCCGGTTCTGTAAGGCGGGAATATGGCGCGCCGCGACGCGGGCTCAAGGGGCAGGGCGTAGAATAAGAAAGGCCCGCCCGATGCGAGATCGGGCGGGCCGGCTCCGCCGACCCCACGGGGTCGGGTGGCGGGTCGCAGGGACCGACGGAGCGGTGCTTAGCCTTCCAGGTCCTGGCCTTCGTCCGGTTCGGGCGTGCCCAGGAGCTCGTCGGCAATCTTGTTGGTGGAGGCGCGAACCGCCTTTTCGATGGAGGCGGCGATGTCGGGGTTCTGTTTCAGGAACTCGCGCACATTCTCGCGGCCCTGGCCGATGCGGGTTGAATCGTAGCTGAACCAGCTGCCCGCCTTCTCGATCACGCCCGCCTTGACGCCCAGGTCGATGACCTCGCCCAGCTTGGAGATGCCTTCGCCGTACATGATGTCGAAGATGACCTCGCGGAACGGCGGGGCGACCTTGTTCTTGACCACCTTGACGCGGGTGGTGTTGCCGACCACCTCGTCGCGGTTCTTGATCGCGCCGGTGCGGCGGATGTCCAGGCGCACCGAGGCGTAGAACTTCAGCGCATTGCCGCCCGTCGTGGTTTCCGGCGAACCGTACATGACGCCGATCTTGTGACGGATCTGGTTGATGAACAGGACGATGCATTTCGACTTGGAGATCGAGGCGGTCAGCTTGCGCAGCGCCTGGCTCATCAGACGGGCCTGAAGACCCGGCAGGCTGTCACCCATCTCGCCTTCGATTTCGGCGCGCGGGGTCAGGGCGGCGACCGAGTCGACCACCACGATGTCCACGGCGCCCGACCGCACCAGGGTATCCACGATCTCCAGCGCCTGCTCGCCCGTGTCGGGCTGCGACACCAGAAGATCGTCCAGATTGACGCCCAGCTTCTGGGCATAGACGGGGTCCAGCGCATGTTCGGCGTCCACGAAGGCGGCGACGCCGCCCTTCTTCTGGACTTCCGCCACCGTGTGCAGGGCCAGGGTCGTCTTGCCCGAGGATTCGGGGCCGAACACCTCGATCACCCGCCCGACGGGCAGGCCGCCGATGCCCAGCGCCATGTCCAGACCCAGCGAGCCGGTCGAGACGCTCTCGATCTCGTTCACCACGCCGGCCTTGCCGAGTTTCATCACCGAGCCCTTGCCGAAGGCGCGATCGATCTGCGCGATCGCCGCCTCAAGAGCGCGTTGTTTGTCGCCGTCTTCTTTGCCCACCAGTTTCAAAGCCGCCTGTGCCATTGCCTTCGTCTCCCTTGCCATGATTCCCGTCAGAAGCTTGGGAGAGACCCGCCATGGACCCGCCCCCGTTAAGTGAGGCTGACTATGTGCACGGTTTGTTCCGGTTCACAAGATGTTCTCTTTTTTGAAGTTCGAGAACCTGGGGATCAGGCGACCGATTCTGACGTGTCGCCCAGCGGCAGGCGCAGGCTGAAGGCGAAGCCCTCGGGCGGATAGGCCAGGGCCGCCGACCCGTTCAGCGAGCGGTTGATGGTGGAATCGATCAGGTCTGAGCCGAAGCCGCGACGCTCTGGCGAGCGGACGGCGGGACCGCCGCTTTCGACCCAGTCCAGCAGCAGGACGCCTTTATCGACCGACCAGTCGACGCGGACCAAGCCGCCCGCCGCCGACAGGGCGCCATATTTGGCGGCGTTCACCGCCAGTTCGTGAAAGGCCATGCCCAGGCCCTGCGTCTGCAGCGGATTGAGGCTGACGGATGGGCCGCTCAGATAGACCTGTTCGTCGGCATAGGGCGCCAGTTCCTGCACCAGCAGTTCGCGCAGATCGACCCACTCCCAGTTCCCCGCCGTCAGCAGGTTCTGGGTGTTGGACAGGGCCAGAAGCCGCGCCTCGAACAGGGTGGTGAACATCTTGATGTCCGGGGTCCGGCGCGCGGTCTGACGGGCGATGGACTGGACCGTGGCCAGGGTGTTCTTCACCCGGTGATTCAGCTCGTTGATCAGGATGCGCTGCTGGCGTTCGCTGTCGGCCAAGGCCTGATAGGCCTGGCGCCGGTCGGTGATGTCGGTGATGACGCCCGACATTCGCATGGGGCGGCCTGAACGGCTGCGGATCAGGCGTCCGCGCAGGTGGAACCAGCGGTCTGTGCCCGCCAGACGCCATTCCTGATCATAATCGGCTTCGCCCGCCATGGCCCGCGCCAGCGCGGCCAGGTGAAAAGGAAGGTCCTCGGGCGACAGACGGTCGCCGATCTCGGTGGGGCCAAGCCGCGCATCACGCGGAATCGACAGGATTTCGCGGGCCCGATCCGACAGGATGGGAGAGCGCAGAGGCAGGGCGGCCTCCCAGAAGCCGACCCCTCCCGCATCAATGGCGGACAGAACGTTGGTCCTCTGATCCAGAATCGAGGCCCCCAGCGCCAGGAACAGTATGATGACGCATCCGGCTGTGACCGCCGCCGCCAGGGCGACCGGAGACGCGCCTCCGGCGTGGGGGACGTGTGAGGCGGGGGCCAGGATGACGGCGGCCATGCCGGTATAGTGCATGGAGGCGATGGCCAGACCGAGGATCACGGCGGCCAGGGCGCGCCAGCCCTGACTGCGTTCGCGCCGCGCCGCTGCAAGGGCCGCTGTCGAAGCCACCACGGCGATCAGGACGGACAGGGCGACCAAGGCTGGCCGATAGCCCAGGGTCGCGGTCGTGCGCACGGCGGCCATGCCGACATAATGCATGGCCACGATCGACAGCCCCATCAGCAGACCGCCCGCAGGCAGGACGTAACGCTTTGACCTCGGTCGGCTCGCGGTCAGGAAGGCGACGCCGGTTCCCGCTACGGCCAGCAGGAAGGAGACGAACGTCAATCCAACTTCGTAGGAGACGGGGGAGCCGGGATCGAAGCCCAGCATGGCGATGAAATGCATCGACCAGATGCTGATGCCCAGCACCAGGGCGCCGAGCCCAGATGCGCCCGCATCCGGCCGAACAGGTCCAGAGCCGTCCAGGCGCCCAGAATCGCGACGGCGACGGCGACGGCGGCGAACAGGCTGATGTGGTCGTGATGCACGCGGTTTCAGCTCGGCTTGGTCAAGGTGGATTGGACGGGGTCAGGATGGGGTTGAGCGGACTGGGCCGCCAGCGATAGGCCGCCGCCCAGGATCAGGCTGACTGCGCCGATGACGGCCAGCGTGCGGGCTCCGAGCGGCTGAACCGGCGCCAAGGGCCGCGCCAGCATGGCGATCAGCAGGCCGAACAGAGCCAATGCGCCGGGCAGGTCCATGCCGATGCCCAGAAACACGCCGTGCGCCTGCGCCAACAGCCAGCCGCCGACGATCAGTGTGACGACAACCGATGGGATCAGCGCGGTCCAGCCCGCCAGCCGCGCGCTGATCAGGACGGTCGCGGCGGCGGCGAGGGCGGCGGCCAGACCGGGCCAGATGAACAGGAAGGCGGCTTCCGGCGCCAAAATCTGCGTGACGAGGCCCAGCGCCAGAACCACGATGATCAGGCCCAGCCAGCCGCCCCATGTCGTCTCATCCTCGCCCCTGGGCCATAGCGTCAGGATGACGGCGATCACGGCGGCGCCCGCGACAATGGGGTTCAGGCCGCCCAGCGCCAGGGCCAGAACCGCCGCCAGAACGAGAACCAGCGCCAGCAGCCGACGTCCGACCAGGGCCCGTCCGGCGAACAGGATCAGGACGGCGGCTGTCACCGCCAGCCCGGCCCCCGCCTCCATCCACGGCAGGCGGCGCAGCAGGGTGTAATACAGTTCGGGCGTGTCGATCTGTTTGCCGATCGGCCCGGCCAGAACCCGCACCGCCTGGGCCAGGACGACGCCGCTGGCCAGCAGCCAGACCCCGCCCGTCACGCCCTTGAGCACCGACGCGCGGCTGAGGCCCGTCGCGTGTCGCGCGCCCCAGCCTGCGAACCCGGTCAACAGGGCCGCCAGACCCAGCAGCAGCCAGCCGACGACAGGCGGATGACGCAGCACGGCCAGGCCGAACACATCGGCATAGACGGCGTTGTAAGTCGCCTTGGGCAGTGCGGGCGCGCGCAGGAAGCCGTCGGTCGCCTCCAGCGCCAGCGAGCCGATATGCTGCAGGCTGCCCTGATCCAGCGCGTCCGGCGTCGAGGTCGGCGCATGATACTGGTCCGGCCTGCCGATGAAGGCCAGGTTTACGCCTGCAATCCCACGATTGACCGCGATGGTCATGTCGGTGCCGTTGGGCATCAGACGATAGACGAAGACCGTCAGGGCGTTGCTGGACGGGCCGCCGGTCGCGTCTTTGGTCGCACGGGCGAACTGGGAAATGGTCTGAGCGTTGCCGGGGCCGGTCTCGAACATCATGGCCCGCCCGCCGCCGCCGCGCGCCTCCAGATTGACCACCATCCCGACCCGGTCGCGCAGCGGGTGCTCGCTGAAGAAGGCGCGTGCGCCGTCCAGGTTCAGTTCTTCGGCGTCGGTCAGCAGAACGATCAGGGTCCGGTCCGCCGGACCCCGCGCCTTGATCGCCTGCACGGCTTCCAGAATGGCGGCCACGCCCGAGGCGTCGTCGGCGGCGCCGGGCGATCCCGGCACGCTGTCGTAATGGGCCATCATCAGGACGGCGGGCAGTTCAGGGCGACGTCCGGGCAGAACGCCGACCAGATTGACGGCCAGCAGACCCGCAGCATTGTCGCCGCGCTTTTCGATGCGGCTGATGGCGGCGGGCGACAGGGCGCCGGACTGCAGGCTGGGCGTCAGGCCCAGGTCGGTCAGTCTGCCCAACAGATAGGCCTGCACTCGGGCATGTTCGATGGAGCCGATGGGGTGGGGCGCACGGGCGATATGCCGCACGTCCGTCATGGCGCGGACGGCGGAAAACTCAGTGGCGGGCGACAGGGCGGGAGCGGGTTTGGGCGTCTGACTGGTCAGAACCGCCAGACCAAAGGCGGCTGCCAGGGACGCTAAAAGCAAGACCAGCCGCATAGTCACCCCCCGATGCCCAAACGACGTACTTCAGCCCCGAACCGGCCTCTTGTGCAAGAGCGGCCTTGCAATCAGGCCGCGCGGCGAAGGGACGAGGGCGCCTTCACATACAGGCCCTTGCGCCCGTTGACGGGTCTGAAAGCGACGGTTTCGCCCTCCAGGCGCTCGTCCACGCCCAGGAACAGGCAGCCGTCGTCGACCAGCCGCCGCTCCAGCCCGTCCAGCACGCGGGCGCGACGTTGCGGCTCCATGTCCGTGATGACATTGCGGCAGAAGATGACGTCGAAACGCACATCGTCGGTGGGTTCGTCCAGCAGGTTGGAGCGTCCGAACCGCACCTTTTCAGCCAGTTCGTCGCGCACCCGCCATTGATCCTCGGCCGGTTCGAACCAGCGCAGCATGGCGTGGGCGGTCAGGCCGCGCTGGACCTCGAAGCCTGAGTAGATGCGCGAACGCGCTTTTTCGATCGCGCGCTGGGCCAGGTCGGTGCCGATCACCTCGACATGCGCGCCCGCCGCCTTGCCCGCCATGGCGATGGACCAGGCTTCCTGTCCGGTTGAACAGCCGGCCGACCAGATGCGGACGCGGCCGTCAGCACGCGCCTGGGCCAGGGCGGGAAGCAGTTCCTTCTCCAGCACATTGAAGGGCGTGCGGTCGCGGCGGAACCAGGTCTCGGGGTTCAGCAGGCATTCGATCACCGCCCAGGCCAGCGACGCCACGGGCTGGGCCCACAGATTGGCCAGCAGGGCCTCGACATTGGCGTAGCCTTCGCGGCGCGCAATCGGACCCAGCCGGTGTTCGGCCAGATGGATGCGGTCGCGCGCCAGTCGATAACCGGCGCGCGTGGCGAGCAAAGTCTGCAGCTTGTCGAAGTCGTCTGGCGTCATGCGGCGATCGCTCCGACCTCCGACAGTTTGGACTGCAGGATGTCGCCGTCGAACGGCTTCATGACATAGTCGTCGGCGCCCGCAGCCAGGGCTTCGGCGATCTTTTCAGGCCGGGTTTCGATGGAACAGAACAGGGCCTTGGGACGGTCGCCGCCGGGCAGGGCTCGCATCCGGCGCAGGAAGCTGAGCCCGTCCATCACCGGCATGTTCCAGTCAATCAACAGAACGTCGGGCAGGGCGCTGGTGCAATAGGCCAGGGCTTCGGCGCCGTCGGCGGCTTCATCGACCTCGTAGCCGAGGCCTTCGACGATGCGGCGCGCGACCTTGCGGATGATGCGGCTGTCATCGACGATGAGACACGTGCTGACGGACAAGACAGGACTCCTGGCGGGCGTTCGTCTTTACCCGATTTCCTCGCACCAACTATGGCTGACGCCAGTTAATGAGTCGTTGGTATGTCGGTCAAACCGGCATAACCGCCGCCAGCACGACCCGGCCGTCCTCGACCGTCGTGGTCAGGCGACCGTCCGCCTCCGTTACGGTCAGCCACAGCCAGTAAGGCTGGATCCACTGCCCCGCCAGACCTTCGGTCAGACGCAGGCCGTTCAGGCCGGTCAGGGCTTCGGGTTTCAATCGCGCGCGGGCGCCATCGGCCTGTCCGCTCAGGTGCAGGGCGCCGTTCTCGACACGGGTTTCGATAACCGCGTTTCCGCCCATCGGCAGGGCGCCGACCGTCAGATAGGCCAGATTGATCAGGGCGCGGGCCTGGGGCTTTGTGAACTCGCCCTCCGCCACGCGCCAATCCAGGGTCGCCCGTCCGCCCTCGGTCACGCCGACGACAAGCGCCTGCAGTTCGCGGGCGGTGAACCGTTCGCTGGTGGTGGCGGCGCCGAAGGCCACGCGGGCGAAATGAACCAGGGCCACCATCTTGCGTGCGCTCTGGGCGATCAGGGCCAGGGCGTCGTCGCGCATGTCCTGCGCCGACGGATCGTCCAGCAGGTCCAGGCCCGAGACGATGGCGCCCGACGGGCTGATGAAGTCGTGGCACAGTTTGGCGGCGATGTAGGTCGCCAGTTCCGTCCCGTCCACGGGCAGATCGAGCGGGGCTTCGGCGTCGGTGTCGGTCATGGCGTCTGCAGCACTCGGGTCAGGATTCGTCTGGCGCATCAGGCTGACGTGATTTGCCGGTTCATGGAACCTTCGGGATGGTCTATCCAAAGACGTGATGACGACCTCCTCGCTCCCGATCCTCGACCGTGATCTGCAGTCCGGCGACCTGACCCTGAAACTGGCCGAGATCGCCGAAGAGGCGGCGCGCCTCATCCTGCCCTTCTGGCGCAGCGGCACGGCGGTCGAGACCAAGTCGGACGACAGCCCGGTGACCCAGGCGGATCGTGCGGCCGAGGCCCTGATCCTGGAACGGCTGGCCGCCCTCTATCCCGGCGTGCAGACGGTGGCGGAAGAGGCGGTGGCGGCGGACGGCGCGCCGACCCAGACCGACGACTGGTTCTGGCTGATTGACCCGCTGGACGGCACGCGCGGCTTTGTGCGCGGCGGCGAGGCCTTCACCGTCAACATCGCCCTGATCCACGAGGGATATCCTGTCGCGGGCGTCGTCACCGCCCCCGCCAGCGAAACGACCTGGCGCAGCGACCGGCCCGGCGGCGGCGCCCTGCGTCGTCAGTACGGCGCGGTGCATGAGGGCGAGGCCCATGCCGGTGCGGAATGGCGGCCCATCGCGGTGCGCGACCGGCCCCAGGAAGGCGTGGCCCTGCTCAGTCACAGCATCACCGATGAAGAGGCGACGCGCCTGGCCGCCCGCCACGGGTGCACCCATTGGCAGGGCACGGACTCGTCGCTGAAATTCTGCCTGATCGCCGAGGGGCGTTTCGACGCCTATCCGCGCACCGGCCCGACTTCGGAATGGGACACGGCGGCAGGGCAGGCGGTGCTGGAGGCGGCGGGCGGACGGGTTCTGGCCGAAGACGGTCAGAGATTCCGCTATGGCAAGCCGCGTTTTCTGAACGGTCCCTTCGTCGCCATCGGCGGCTGATCAGGCGACGAAACGCGGCTTCAGACTCTCGGCTCGCTGGGCCAGGACGGGCACGCCCATTTCCTGAGCCGTAACGGCGGCTTCGGACAGGATCAGTCCCAGCCCGCTCGGCTGCGCATCGCCCAGACGGCGTCGCGCCAGGCCGATGGCGGCCATGCCGATCTGGTCGGCGGCCCAGTCCAGCGGCTGGGCGTGGGCCAGGCGGGCGCGCAGCCGCTGCTCCAGAAGCTCCAGGGCGGGCAGATTGCGCACCGCCTCGGCCAGGGCGACTTCCCGTGCGATGCGGCGTTCCCGCGCGAGGGCGCCGATCACCAGCCCCTGCCCCTGGGTCAGAGCCTCAGCCTGGGACAGGATCATCAGCGGCAAGGCCTCCTCGCCCGCGCGCACCACCTGAATGGCCGCCCAGTCCAGCGGGCTGTGGTCCGGCGTGAACTGATCCGCTGCCGCGTCGAACATCGTGCGGCCCTGGGCGTGGGCCTCGGCGTGGCCAGCAACGGCGGCCAGGGCCGACAGACCGGCGCCGCACAGGGCCAGGGCGCGCGCGCGGGTCAGGGGGCGGTGGTCCGGCGAGGCCGCCTCGACAAGGGCGCCCAGATCACGTCCGGCCTGATCCAGCAGGCGCGCGTCGCGCTGAACGACCCCCGCATCCAGGGCCAGCACGGCCCGGTCCATGCGCAATTCGACATCATCGCCGCCTGCGCCATGCAGGGCGGCGTCCATCAAGGCGGAGGCATCCATCAGGTCGGTCACAAGACCGCTGAGACGCGCCTGGCGCGCCTTGATCCGGGCGTGGACGACGGCCAGGTCGGAGGCGATGCGATGGCGGCGCGGGCGTCCCGCGCGGGTCAGGGCGGCCATGGCCTGCTGCAGGCGGTCCGGCTCGCCGCACAGGTCAAATCTCAGGATCAGGGCCAGAGCTGCATCAAGGGCGGCCAGGGCGGTCTGGTCTTCGCCCACGGCGGTGCGGGTCAGGCTGTCTGCGGCTCGGTCGGCGCGGTCCAGGCTGTCGAGGGCGCCGGAACGGCGGGCGTGGTCGCGCCACAGGGCGGCGGCGCGATGTTCGGTCTCGAACGGCTGAGGGCAGGAGACGCGGCCCGCATCAATGGACTCACGCCGGGCCTCGACCTGCAGCAGATCGACGCTGATCAGTTCGACCCAGCCCAGGTCCTCGCTTTCACGCGCCTGCGCGAACAGCTTTCTCAGGTCCCGGCCGAATTCGAACATGCGCTGGATGCCTCTGAAATCCCGCTTCGGGACGCAGAAGACGTCCCGACTGGATGACTAGCAAACGCAGCGCCGCACGGCGGGTTCGGCTCAGCTTGTTGTGGAACGTTTCGGATCGAACGTCGTTAGTCCAGATTCGGCGTGCGATGCAGGCAGCGTTGCAGGGCCGCCCGCGCGGCCGGGGCGTCGGCGTTCAGCTGGCGCACCGCCTCGATACGGGCGCGGGTCTGGTCGGCGTCGGCCGTGCGGCCCGGCTTGCCCGCCGCCGTCGCCGCCTGGATGGCGGTCAGCGACCAATAGAGCGCCGCATCATACAGTTTGCCGCCTTCATCGCTTTCGCCGCCTTCCAGCTCCGACGCGGCCTGTGTCAGTCCGGCGCAACGCACGGCTTCCTCGTAGGGGACGAGGTTGGCCGGGGTCTGCTGCATCAGCATCAGGCTGGCGAAGGCCAGGGTGGCGAACATCAAAGGGCTCCGCGACGCATGGGCGTCGTCAGCATCTGACCACGTCGATGTGGCGCTGAAAAGACGCAAGCGCGGCCTTAACCGCGTTCCTTGGTCTTGGTGAAGGCGATCTTGGGGAAACGCTCGCTGACATAGCCGGTCTCCCAGCTGGACTTGGCCAGGAAGACGGGGGCCTGGTCGATGTCGCGCGCCATCTGCGGGCGGTATTTGCCCGAGAAGTCCTCGACGTCCGTGTCTGCGCCGCCCACCCAGCGGGCCTCGGCGTAGGGGCTGGGTTCGAAAATGACGTCCAGACCGTATTCCTCGCCCAGACGGTCGGCCATGACCTCGAACTGCAGCTGGCCGACGGCGCCGACGATGAAGTCCGCGCCGATCTCGGGACGGAACAACTGGGTCACGCCTTCTTCGGCCAGACCTTCCAGCGCCTTCTTCAGGTGCTTGGCCTTCAGCGGATCCTTGACGCGCACGCGCTGCAGGATTTCCGGCGCAAAGTTCGGCAGGCCCGCAAAACGCACCACGCCGCTTTCCGACAGGCTGTCGCCGACGCGCAGCACCCCGTGGTTCGGAATGCCGATCACATCGCCCGCAAAGGCGTCGTCGGCCAGTTCGCGGTCGGAGGCGAAGAACATGATGGGCGCATTGACCGACAGGGACTTGCCGGTGTTCTGCACCTTCAGCTTCATGCCGCGCTTGAAGGCGCCTGAGGCCATGCGGAACATGGCGATCCGGTCGCGGTGGTTCGGGTCCATATTGGCCTGAACCTTGAAGACGAAGCCGGTCACTTCGTTCGATCCCGGCTCGACAGTGGTGTCGACAGGGGCGGGTGCGTTGCGGGTTTCGGGCGGCGATTCCTTTTTGGCCTTCATGACCTTGGGTGCCGGGGCCCAGTCGCCGATGGCCTTCAGCAGTTCGTCGATGCCGAAGTGGCGCAGGGCCGAGCCCCATAGGACCGGCGTCAGGTGGCCCTCAAGGAAGGACTGGCGGTCAAACGCCGGATAGCCGCCCTCGACCAGTTCGACAGCCTCAGCCAGGGCGTCCTGTTCGCCCGCTTCGAAATACTGGGCCGCCTGATCCAGCGGCAGGGCGTCGGGGTGGCCGGGATCTTCGGCGGCGCCGGCGATCTTGCGGGTATAGGGCTGGAACCGGCCGGTCCCGACCTCGACCATGCCGCGCAGGCGGTTGCCGCTCTCGGCGGGCCACCAGATCGGGGCGGGATCAAGCTGCAGACGACTGGCGATGTCGTCCAGCAGGGCCATCGGGTCCTGGGCCTCGCGGTCCAGCTTGTTGATGAAGGTGATGATCGGAATGTCGCGCAGGCGGCAGACCTCGAACAGTTTCAGCGTCTGCGGCTCGATGCCCTTGGCGGCGTCCAGCACCATGATGGCGCAGTCGGCGGCGGTCAGGGTGCGATAGGTGTCTTCTGAGAAGTCCTCGTGCCCGGGCGTATCGAGCAGGTTGAACATCTTGCCGTCGTGCTCGAACGTCATGACCGAGGCGCTGACGGAGATGCCCCGTTCCTTTTCGATCTTCATCCAGTCGGAGCGCGTGCGGCGGTTCTCGCCCCGCGCCCGCACGGCGCCCGCCGCACGGATGGCGCCGCCCGCCAGCAGGATATGCTCGGTCAGGGTGGTCTTGCCGGCGTCCGGGTGGGCGATGATGGCGAAGGTGCGGCGGCGCGCCGCCTCTTCAGGCAGGGTCAGTGTCGACATATTCGATCCTTGGGCGCGGCGGACCTAGCGCGGCGAGCGCTGAAAGTCGATCCATGGCCGGGAGCCGGGCCTTTGGTGCGGGTGGTCGGAATCGAACCGACACTCCTTTCGGAACTGGATTTTGAATCCAGCGCGTCTACCAGTTTCACCACACCCGCACAGGCGTGAGCAGGGCTCGCTCCTACAGGGACGCAACGGGGTTTTCAACCACCGCCTGCCGCTCAATGAAACTCAGGCGGCGACTTCGACGTGTTCGTCGGTTCCGCCCGCCAGAACCCGGCGCGCGCGCAGGTACATCTCAAGCCGTTGCGCCACGATCAGACCGATAGCGAAGATCATGAAGGCGTCGGTGATGACGACGGCGTCCAGATGCCAGGCGGCGGCGTTTTCCTGCATGACTTCACGCAAGCCGGTGCGCGCAGCCAGCAGGCCGACGATCAGCGCCAGCCCTAGGGGCGAGGCCTGGGCCTTCAACGAACCATCGGGTTCTTTCTCGATGGTGATGGTCTTGCCGCGCCACCAACCCGCCGCCGCGCCCAGGACCAGGGCGGCGATGAAGGCGACATAGGCCAGGGGGCCGAACTGGGGGTGCTGGGTCGTCGCCCACAGTCCGGCGCAGATCAAGGGCACGACGATCGCGGGCATGACCCAGAGATACTGCGGCCTCAGCACGCGCTTGCGGCGATTGCGCAGCAGAACCAGGACCAGCACCACAGGGATGACGGCCAAGGGGATCAGTTGTTGTTGCGTCATGAAGGGTGTCCCGGCCCTGTTGCTGATCGGGCCCGAACCGGGACGCTATACCTGTCAGGCGTCGCGCGAAAGCGGCTGAACCGTCTGTTCGATGGCGCCGAAGATGGAGTGGCGGCCGTCCAGCATTTCGATCCGCACCGTGTCGCCATGCTTGAGGAAGGGCGTCTCGGCCTTGCCCCGCAGGATGGTCTCGACCGTGCGCACCTCGGCGATGCAGCTATAGCCCAGTCCGCCTTCGGACACAGGCTTGCCGGGGCCGCCGTCCGCGTCCTTGTTCGACACCGTGCCCGAGCCGATGAGGGTTCCGGCGCCCAGAGAACGGGTTTTGGCCAGGTGGGCGATCAGGGTTCCGAAGTCGAAGGTCATGTCGACCCCGGCGTCGGCCTTGCCGAAGTCCTGACCGTTCAGCTGAACGCTCAGTTCGCCGTGCAGCTTGCCGTCTTTCCAGCGATCGCCCAGCGCTTCAGGCGTGACGAAGACGGGCGACAGGGCGCTGGCGGGCTTGGACTGGACGAAGCCGAAACCCTTGCCCAGTTCAGCGGGGATCAGATTGCGAAGCGACACGTCGTTGACCAGACCGACCAGGCGGATGGCGGTCAGGGCCTGTTCTCGCGTCGCGCCCTGGGGCACGTCGCCGGTCACGACCACGATCTCGGCCTCCAGGTCGCAGCCCCAGCTTTCGTCCGCCAGCGGAATGGCGTCGCGGGGCGACAGGAAACCGTCCGATCCGCCCTGATACATCAGGGGATCGGTCCAGAAGCTTTCGGGCATTTCGGCGCCGCGCGCCTTACGCACCAGTTCGACGTGGTTCACATAGGCCGAACCATCCGCCCACTGATAGGCGCGGGGCAGGGGGGCGGCGGCCTCATGCTCACGGAAACGTCCGCGCGGCACGCCCTCATGCTCCAGGCTTTCGGCCAGGGCGCGCAGGCGCGGCTCGCAGCGGTCCCAGTCGTCCAGCGCCGCCTGCAATGTCGGGGCGATCAGGAAGGCGTCGGTGAACCAGTTCAGGTCCTGCGAGACGACCACGAGGCGGCCGTCGCGGCCGTGCTTGAGCGAGGCGAGTTTCATGACGTCAGGCCTAACCCGAATTCAGAAGCTTGGAAACTGAGCGGCGGTAACCGTCGCGCGATCAGGCGGCGGTCAGCAGGGCGCGGGCCTCGGCGCCGGTGCGGGCGGCGCGATCGCGCACCTCGACCTCCACGATGACCCCGCCCTTGGGCTCGACCGCCCAGATGTAGCGACGCTCGATCTCGACCGTACGGCCGGACGGGGCGAACCCCTCGTAACTGTCCCCCCAGGGTGTGATCTTCTTCACCTCGAAGAAGGGCATGGCGCAGGCCGCATCCAGCTCCTCCTGGGCCATCACGGTCAGTTCGTCGTCGGCGGCGGGCATGGCTCAGTTCTCGTCGGCGTAGATGGCGACACGGGCGGGCGTGGCGGATGAGGCGGCGCCCCGGTACATGCCAGAGGTGTTCATGGCGAAGGCGGGGGTTCCGTCACGGCCCATGACGATGACGCCGCCGTCGCCGCCGATGGCGCCGACTTCATCGATTTCGGCCTGGGCCGCCGTCTGGACTGAGGCGCCCTCGGCCGTCCGGTGACAGATGTCGCGAGCCACGGTGGCGCGGATGAAATACTCGCCCGATCCGGTGGCGGACACCGCACAGCCGTCGGCGTTGGAGGCGTAGGTGCCAGCGCCGATCACCGGCACGTCGCCGACCCGGCCCCATTGTTTGGCGGTCATGCCGCCGGTCGACGTCCCCGCCGCCAATCGCCCCTGACTGTCCAGGGCCACGGCGCCGACCGTGCCGAACTTGCGTTCGTCCAGCGGGGCTTCGTTGAGCGAGGCCAGCGGAACCGGGGCGCCCAGCGTCGTCGGCTCGGGCGGCGCGCCTTGCGGGCGGGCGGGCAGGGGCAGGCCCTTGTCGCGCAGGGCCTTCAGCAGGGCCTGCCAGCGGCTTTCAGTGAAGAAGAAGCCGGGATCGACCTGCTCCAGGCCGACCGAGGCGGCGAAGCTTTCGGCGCCCTCGCCGATCAGCATGACATGGGGCGATTGCTCCATCACCGCCCGCGCCGCGGCGATCGGGTGGCGCGTGCGCGTCAGACCGGCGACCGCGCCTGCGGTCAGATCGGCGCCGTTCATCACGGCGGCGTCCAGTTCATTCTTGCCGGCGGCGGTGAAGACCGCCCCGCGCCCGGCGTTGAACAGCGGGTTGTCCTCCAGCGACTGGATCGCGGCCTGAACGGCGTCCAGCGACGAACCGCCCTGGGCCAGAACCGCCGAACCGGCGTCCAGCGCCGCCTGCAGCCCCGCGCGATAGGCGGCGTCGCGTTCCGGCGTCAGGCTGGCGCGTTCGATCACGCCCGCCCCGCCGTGAATGGCCAGCGACCAGCGCGGCGTCTCTTGCGCGACAGCAGGCGTCGCCAACAGCGCCAGGGCTGCGGCGGCGGTCATGATCTGTTTCATTATCTTCCCCCTCAGGAACGGTGGTGCAGCCGCTTCCACACGCGATAGCCGATGATCGGCGCGAACCCGCAGATCAGGGCGGCGAACAGCACCACCCAGAACCCGCCCCCCAGCCAGTATTCGCCCGCCAGGGCTCCGGCGCCGGCCGCAAGGACCGGGCCGAGCCAGGGCAGCCATGTCGGCGGCCGCATCCGCATTCAGACGTCGACCTTGATGACGCCGCGGCGGATCTGGTCCAGTTCGATGGAATCGAACAGGGCCTGGAAGTTGCCGTTGCCGAAGCCTTCATTGCCCTTGCGCTGGATGATCTCGAAGAAGATCGGGCCGAAGGTGTCCTGGGTGAAGATCTGCAGCAGCAGGCCTTCTTCATCCGAACCGTCGATCAGGATGCGGTTCTTGCGCATCCGCTCCACGTCCTCGCCATGGTTGGGCAGGCGTTTGTCGATCAGTTCGAAATAGGTCTCGATCGTATCCTGGAAGTCCACGCCGCGCTCGCGCATGGCCTCGACCGTCTCGAAGATGTTCTCGGTGGTCAGGGCGATGTGCTGGATGCCTTCGCCGTTGTAGCGACGGATGAACTCCTCGATTTGCGAGTTCTCGTCCTGGCTTTCGTTCAGCGGGATGCGGATGGCGCGGTCGGGCGCGATCATGGCTTGGGAAAACAGGCCCGTCGCCTTGCCCTTGATGTCGAAATACTTCTGCTCCTCGAAGTTGAAGATCGAGTTGTAGAAGCCGGACCATGTCCGCATCTCGCCGCGGCGGACGTTGTGGGTCAGGTGGTCCAGGATCTCCAGGCCGACGCTGTTCTTGCGCTCCGCCTCTTCCCAGCCCTCGACCTCGTCCCAGGCGTCGTACAGCGACCCGCCGTCGCCATACTGGTCAATGACATACAGCAGGCTGCCGCCGATGCCTTCCAGGATGTAGGGATAGTCGTCGCCCAGCGCGCCGCCGTTTGCGCCCTGCGCGGCGTTGGCCCCCCGCGCCAGCGCGCCCTCATAGGCGGCCTTTGCGTCGGTGGTGCGGAAGGCCATGCCGTTGGCGGACGGGCCGTGGTCCTTGGTGAAGGCTTCGGCCTGTCCCTTGGGCGAGCGGTGCACCAGGAAGCTGATGTCGCCCTGTTTCAGGCGCACCACATCGGTCTTGGGGTTCACGTGCGTCTGGGTGAAGCCCATGATTTCCAGCCGCGAAATCATGGCCTCTGGTTCGGGGCCGGTGAACTCGACGAATTCGAAACCGTCGACGCCGAGGGGGTTTTCCTGATCGAGCTTGTCGGCTTCGGTCTGGGTCATGTCGTGCATGGAGCGTCTCCTGCATTATGTTTTGTGGCGGACTTAACCGGATGGGGCCGCCGATTGGCGCGGAACCTAATCGCGGATGACGACCGAGCCAAGGCTGGGCCACGGGGTCGTGATGGGCCGCCTCTGCGACAGAGGGTCGTGGATGACGTGCGGCCTTTGCCCGTGTATCGACCCCTTTGAACGTCTTCGGCGACGTTCTTTGGGAAACACCATGCTCCGCAAGCTCTACGACGGCGTCTTCAATCTGGCGCGCCACCGCCATGCGACGCCCGCCCTGGCGGTGGTGTCCTTTGCTGAAAGCTCGTTCTTCCCCATTCCGCCGGACGTGATGCTGGCGCCGATGATCCTGGCCAAGCCGGAAAAGGCTTATTTCTACGCCGCCGTCTGCACGGTCGCGTCGGTGCTGGGCGGGATTCTGGGCTACGCCATCGGCTTTTATCTGACCGATGTGGGGCTGGCGATCATGCGCTTCCTCGGCCATTCCGACGGTCTGGCCCAGTTCCGCGCCTGGTTCGAGCAATGGGGGCTGTGGGTCATTCTGATCAAGGGCCTGACGCCCATCCCCTACAAGCTGGTGACCATCGCCTCGGGTCTGGCAGCCTTCAGCTTCCCCATCTTCATCGCCGCCTCGGTCGTGACGCGCGGCGGGCGGTTTTTCCTGGAAGCCTGGATCCTGAAAACCTGGGGCCCGGCCATGCTGGCCCAGGTCGAAAAGCGTCTGGCCCTGTGGGCCGGGATCGGGGTCGTGGCCCTGGTCGCCCTGATCGTGGTTCTTAAACTACTGTAACGTCGACGGCGGCGCTTGAGCGGAGTAAGACCGCTTCAACATGACAGACGCCTATCGCCTGCTGACCCGTTGGTGGACCGCCTTTGCCCTGGCGGCGTCGCTCGCCATGCTGGGCGCGGCCCATGCGTTCGAGCATTTCGAGCATCTGGCTCCGTGCAATCTGTGCCTCAAGCAGCGCGAGGTCTATTGGGGGGCTGTGGCCATCGCGGTCCTCGCCACCGGCTGGACCATCGTCAGCGGCGGGCGTCGCGGAACGCCGCGCATCGCCTCCTTCCTGCTGGCCGCCGTGTTCGCGACCGGCGCTGTCACCGCCATCTTCCACATGGGCGGCGAATACGGCTGGTGGGCCCTGCCTGCGACCTGTTCGGCGGGGGCGGGCGGCCCCATCGACATGGACGCCCTGACCGCGCTGGCCCTGGGCACGGGGCCGTCAGTCACGGTCATTTCGTGCGGCGACGTGGCCTGGAGCTGGCTGGGCCTGTCCATGGCGGGATGGAACGCGGTGATCGTTTCGGCTCTGGCGGTGTTCAGCCTGCTGGCCGCCAAACGTCCCAAGGACGCCCGCGCGCCCCGCATCGAGAAGGCCTGACGCCATGACCGACACTGCCGCCGCCCCTCATATTCCCCTGCCGCGGCCCGGTCGCGGCGCCGACAAGGCGCGGATGGACGAAATCCTGCGCGTCGATCATGCGGGCGAATACGCCGCCGTCCTGATCTATCGCGCCCAGAAGGCGGTGTTCGACGGCCGCAAGTCGCATGGCGACATGGTTCGCGACCTGTCCGAAATGCAGGATCAGGAGGCGGTGCATCTGGACCGTTTCAACCGCCTGCTGAACGAACGGCGGGTTCGCCCCACCGTCATGACGCCTCTGTGGCGGATTGCGGCTTCGGCGCTTGGCGCGGGCACGGCCCTGATGGGTGAGAAGGCGGCCCACGCCTGCACCGAGGCGGTCGAAAGCGTCATCGAAAAACACTATGCCGACCAGATTGCCGAGATCGGCGACCGCGACCCGCCCCTGGCCGCCGAACTGACCCAGTTCCGCGAAGAAGAGCTGGCCCACCACGACCACGCAATCGAACACGGCAGCCGCGAAGCACCCGCCTACCGCCTGCTGTCCAGCGTGATCAAGGTCGGCTGCAAGGCGGCGATCAAGATCAGCGAGAAGATCTAGGCTTCTTTCGTCATCTCAGACTAGCTGTCTACGACGCAGGTCGGAGATCTGGGCGGAATCGACATTCACCCAAAACCGTCATTCCGGGGCGTCCGAAGGACGAACCCGGAACCCCGAGGGCGCGCATCCGGCGTTGAATGCATCCAACGGCATAACTGTAGCCCCTGGGTTCCGGGTTCTTCGCGTCGCTCAGCTCCGGAATGACGAAATTCCGTTAGCCGATATCGAACAGACCGGCCGCGCCGCCCCGAAACGCCTGCGTTTCGGGGCTTTGCTCTGATTTGGGCGCGGCTTTCGGCTGTTCTCAGTAGATTTCGAACAGACCGGCCGCGCCCATGCCGCCGCCGATGCACATGGTGACCACGCCGTATTTGGCGCCGCGACGCTTGCCTTCGATCAGGACGTGGCCGGTCATCCGCGCGCCCGACATGCCGTAGGGGTGGCCGATCGAGATGGCGCCGCCCGAGACGTTCAGGCGGTCGTTGGGAATGCCCAGCGTGTCCTGGCAGTACAGGACCTGCGAGGCGAAGGCTTCGTTCAGCTCCCAGATGCCGATGTCGTCGACGGTCAGGCCGTGGCGCTTCAGCAGTTTCGGCACGGCATAGACCGGGCCGATGCCCATTTCGTCCGGCTCGCACCCGGCGACGGCCATGCCGCGATAGGCGCCCAGCGGCTGCAGATTGCGGCGAACCGCTTCGCCCGCCTCCATGATGACCGAGGCCGAGGCGCCGTCCGACAACTGGCTGGCGTTGCCGGCGGTGATGAACTCGCCCTGTTGGATCTCCTCGCCGCCGCCGAAGACGGGCTTGAGGCCCTTCAGGCCTTCCAGGGTCGTGTCGGCGCGGTTGCCCTCGTCCTTGGACAGGGTGACTTCTTTCGAAGAGGTCTGGCCGGTCGCCTTGTCCATCACCAGCATGGTGGTGGTCATCGGCACGATCTCGGCGTCCAGACGGCCTTCGGCCTGGGCCTGGGCGGTGCGCTGCTGGGACTGCAGGGCGTATTCGTCCTGACGGTCGCGTGAGATGCCGTAGCGGCGCGACACCACCTCGGCCGTCTCCAGCATCGACATATAGATGTGCGGCGACAGCTTCAGCAGCGCCTCGTCCTTCATCCGATACAGGTTCATATGCTGGTTCTGGACCAGGGAGATGGATTCCAGACCGCCCCCGACCGCCATTTTCTGATGGTCGAAGATCACCTGTTTGGCCGCCGTGGCGATGCCCATCAGGCCCGAGGCGCACTGGCGGTCCAGGCTCATGCCCGGAACGGAGGCGGGCAGGCCGGCGGCAAGAGCGATCTGGCGCGCGACATTGGTGCCGGTCGAACCCTGCTGCAGGGCCGCGCCCAGAATCACATCCTCGATCTCGGCGGGATCGACGCCTGCGCGCTGGACCGCATGACGGACAGCGTGGGCGCCCAGCTGTTGCGCCTGGGTGTCGTTGAAGGCGCCCCGATAGGCCCGGCCGATCGGCGTGCGGGCGGTGGAGACGATGACGGCTTCGCGCATGATTCACTCCCAGGGCTTGGCGCCCGTACTTGTTGGCCGTTCAGGCCGTTTGTTGTGCGGTCCGAATGGACCTCTTTCCTCAGGTCAGAGTTTAGGCGCCTCACGTTGCGTCAACGCAAGGCGCCTGTTCTGGATCAGGCTCCGTGCGCCTGCTGCGCCTTGGTCAGTTCGATCATGCCCTGGGCGGCGCCCATCTCCGGCACGATCTCTGCGTCGCGGTTCGAGATGGCCTCGAACTGGGCCGCGACCTGTTCCGGGGCGTCGGCGCCCGTGATGTGAACCCCCTGCGTCAAGGTCACATAGGCGCGCTCGAAGCCGCCTGCGCCGGCGGCCAGGATGGCGCGGGTCGGAGCGTCACGGCTGACCAGATACAGAAGACCGGGCGTGACCAGCGACGGCTCCAGCGCTTCCAGCGGCAGGGCGGCGCCCAGGTCTTCGGTCATGCGGGTGTGGGCGGTCGGCGCCAGGCTGTTGACGCGGATGTCGTTCTTGCCGCCTTCGATCGCCAGGGTCTGCATGAAGCCGACCAGCGCCATCTTCGCCGCGCCATAATTGGCCTGGCCGAAGTTGCCGTACAGGCCGGACGACGAGGTGGTCATGACGATGCGGCCATAGTTCTGCTGGCGCATGATCTCCCACACCGCCTTGGTGCAGTTGACCGCCCCCATCAGGTGCACGTCGACGACGAAGCGGAAATCGTCCAGCTCCATCTTGGCGAAGGACTTGTCACGCAGGACGCCCGCATTGTTCACCAGGATGTCGACGCGGCCCCATTTCGCCACGGCCTGGTCGACCATGGCCTGAACGGCGGCGAAGTCGGTGACGGAGGCGGCGTTGGCGATGGCTTCGCCGCCTGCCGCCTCGATCTCGGCCACTACAGCCTCAGCCGCCGTCGCCGACCCGCCCGAGCCGTCGCGCGCACCGCCCAGATCATTGACCACCACCTTGGCGCCTCGCGCCGCCAGCGCCAGCGCGTGCTCCCGGCCCAGGCCGCCGCCTGCGCCCGTAACGATCGCCACCTGCCCCTCGAACCGTATCGTCATCACTCTATTCCTTCGCGTTGGCGCCGCCAGACATTGTGTTGCAATGGCGCCGCAGTGTCACAATCCTAGCAAAATCGTGGAACCGCTCTGCGGCGGCCTCGTTCGGCTCGGGAAGGTCGCGCCACCGGGCGCGGCTTCGGCATTTTCTTTACTTGAGTGAGGACGCAGATGAAGCTGAAACTTCTCGCATCTGTCGCCGCGGTCGGGCTGCTTGCAGCCGGCGCCGCTTCGGCGGAGCCCAACGGCTGGTACGGCGCGATCGACGCCGGCTACAAATTCGACCACGACATCAAGGCTGAATCGTCGGTCACCGGCGCGACCTGGAAGTATGAAGTCAATCCGGGCTGGGCGGCCTTCGCCCGCCTCGGCTACCGCTTCAACCCCAACTGGCGCGTTGAACTGGAAGGCGGCTACCGCTCGGGCGACATCGGCACGATCCGCGCCTCCTCGGGCACCCAGGGTCTCTGCAACCTGACGCCCGCCACCGGCGCGTGCCACTCGCCGGAAGGCGACATCGAGTCGACGACCCTGATGGCCAATGTCATCTATGACTTCGGCTCCTCGGCCTGGGGCGTGCGTCCCTTCGTCGGCCTCGGCGCCGGTGTGAACCGCGTCTCGATCGACACGATCGGCAATCAGCGCGCCAACCGCGGCTCCACCTTCACCGCTGACGACACCTCGACCAAGTTCGCCGCTCAGGCGATCGCCGGGCTGTCGTACGCCGTGGGCGACCGCGCCAACATCGACCTCACCTACCGTTATCTGACGGGCGACGCCTCGTGGGATTCCAACTCGGTCGGCGGCACCCAGTTCGGCACCTGGGACGGCGACTACAACAAGGTCCACACCGTAACCCTGGGTCTGCGCTACAGCTTCGGCGCTGACGAAGCACCGCCGCCTCCGCCCCCGCCGCCCCCGCCGCCGCCCCCGGTGGTCGCACCTCCGCCCCCGCCGCCCCCGCCGCCTCCGGCTAAGCCGGCTGCGCGTCAGTTCGTGGTCTACTTCGATTGGGATCGCTCGGACCTGACGGCTGAAGCCCGCTCGGTCGTGACGCAAGCCGCCAACTATGCCAAGTCGGGCGCTCCGACCCGCGTGCTGATTGTCGGCTACACCGACACCTCGGGTTCGGCCGCCTATAACCTGGGCCTGTCCAACCGTCGTTCGCGCACCGTCGCCGACGCTCTGGTTGCTCAAGGCGTCAACGGCGGCGTCATCGCCCTCGACGGCAAGGGTGAAACCAACCTGGCCAAGCCTACGGCTGACGGCGTGCGTGAACCGCTCAACCGTCGCGCCACGGTCGACATCAACTTCTAAGTCTATAAGGGCTCGCTCCGCGAAAGCGGTGCGAGCCCCAACCGCACTTCGAAGTCCGTCGTACAAAGACAGAGCCGCCGACTTCAAAGAAGATCGGCGGCTTTGCTCGTAGAGCAGTCATGGGTTGTGATTTTTTTGCGTTGTTGCGCAAAATCAAACATTTGTGGTTGAAAATACACCTTCTGCGCGTCAAAACGACTCTGGGGTGTGGGCCGCCTTCCTTTCATCTGGCGAGCATGTGGTTTGTGTTGTGATCAAAACTAGCAGAAACCGTCTTGGCTGATCTTCGCTCCTCTTCCCGCGTGATGTCCGGGCGTCGGCGACGGCGCTATCGGCTTAGAGGCGAGATCTCGGTGCGTGCGCCCAAGGCTCCCCCGCTTGTTCGCCCGAGAGGGGGGAACCAAGGTGTGACGGTCCTCACGCCGAGCTTCGCTCAACACAAATCGGGGCTTCACGGACGTCGCTTCCTGATCGTCACGGCGCCCTTCGGTGGCTTCGGCCCCGCCTTGGCTCGTGTGCTTGAATCGCGCGGCGCTGAGGTCAGCCGCATGATCTTCAATGCCGGCGACGCCTTGAACTGGCCTCGGCGGGGCGGAATCGTCTTCAGACACGCGCCGAATGTCTGGGCTGGCGAAATCCATCAGCGTCTTGCCGACTTCACCGACGTCATCATCTTTGGAGAAGGCGGCTCCTATAATCGAGCGGTGCTGTCTGCGGTGGACAGGCTGTCGGCTCGGGTGTGGGTGCTCGAAAACGGCTATTTCCGACCCGACTGGATTACGGTTGAGCGCAATGGCGTAAACGCCTCCAGCGCCCTGCCCCGTTTCCGTGACGCCTATCCCGATCCTGCGCCCGAACTGCCGACAGTGCGTCATGTCGGCAAAATCCTGCCGTATCATGTCGTCAACATCAGCCTCTACCATACGGTGCAGTGGCTGGGCGGGCTTCTGTTTCCCAGCCAGGACGTGCACTACACTGTATCGCCGCTGCGTCAGTGTCTGGGGCATATCCGACGTTATGTCGGCCTAGCTTTCCACAAGCCGGAAAATTGCGACGCCGATCTCATCGCCTCGCGCGGTCCCTTCTTCATCGCCTGCCTGCAGCGTGAGGGCGACGCGCAGTTGCTGCGCTATTCCCGCTACGCCGATAATACGGCCTTCCTGGCGGCGGTGCTGACCAGCTTCGCCCAAGGGGCGGCGGCGGGCGACCGGCTGGTGGTGAAGAATCATCCGCTGGACCCCGGACTGATCGATCTTCGCGCCGTCACCCTGCGGCTGGCCAAGGAGCGTGGGCTGGCGGGACGGGTTGATTTCATTGACGGCGGCAATCTGGCTCAGCTGTGCCGTAATTCGCGTGGCATGGTCGTCAATAATTCCAGTGCCGCGCTGTCAGCCTTGGGTTTCCACACGCCAGTGAAAGTTCTGGGCGACGCCTTCTTCGACTTCGCCGGATTGACGGACCAGCAGCCCTTGGACGGTTTCTGGGCGACGCCCCAGGCGCCCGATGCCGAGCTTTTCACACGTTTTCGCGCCCATGTGATCAGTCAAAGCCAGGTGAATGGGAATTACCATGAACCCCGCTCCATCGAACCAACCGCCCAGGGCGTCGCGGACATGTTCGAGCGCGTTTCCGAGAAGTGACACTGTTCAGGCTTGGTGTGGCCTTTGCGCCACCTTTGGGCGCTGTCATTGTTCTGTCACATAACTGTCGCCCGACGTTTTAACATCCGCCCTAGAGGGAGGTTCGATTTCGACAGACGACGTTGTCTGTCGCCTTTGGCCTTAGCAGCCTCTCATCTGGGGATAGATGTAATGTTCAACCGCAAACGCCTGTTTTGGGCGACTACGGCGCTCGTGGGTTCGCTCGCCGCCGCTGGAGCCGCTTCGGCGCAATCGACCGCCACTCAGTCGGTTGAAGATGTTGTCGTTACGGGCCAGCGCGGTCCGCGCAACATCGACGGTGCCATCGTGGCTGAAACCGTCGGTAAATCGCGTTCGACCGTCACCCAAGAGTTCATCGAGACTCAAGCCGCCGGCCAAACGATCAACGAAGTTCTTAACCTGGTTCCGGGCATGAGCTTCACGAACAACGACGCCTATGGTTCGTCGGGTGGCAACATTCGTCTGCACGGCTTTGACGGCCCGCGCATCTCGCAGACCTTTGACGGCATGCCGCTGAACGATTCGGGCAACTATTCGCTGTATTCGAACCAGCAGCTGGATAGCGAATTGATCGGCTCGGCTTCGGTCAACACCGGCACGACCGACGTTGACTCTCCGACGGCCTCGGCTTCGGGCGGCACCATCAACATGTCCTCGATCGCTGTTCCGACCGAGTTCGGCGGTCGCATTAAAGGCTCGCTGGGAGACAGCGATTTCCGTCGTGTCTTCGCTCAACTGAACACGGGTGAAGTCGGTCCGTTCGGCACCCGCGCCTGGCTGGCCTATTCGGATCAGTCGTACGACAAGTACAAGGGTCTCGGCGACCTGAACAAGACGCAGTACAACTTCAAAATTTACCAGCCGATTCGTGGAAATGGCGACTTCGTCTCGCTGGCCGGTCACTGGAACCGCAACCGCAACAACAACTATGCGGACCTGCAACTGCAGCGGAACGCTGACGGTTCGGCCAGCCTGGCCAACGGCGTGACCTGGGACACCGACTTCGATACGAACTACACGGCTCCGACCTATCGCAACGGCCAAGCCGATGTTGACGGCAACGGCAACCGTTTCTGGGCTCTGCGTCAGAACCCGTCGGACACCGGCAATATCCGCGCCCAGTCGCGCTTCACCCTGCGCGACAACCTGATCTTCACCTTCGATCCGTCGTTCCAGTATACGCTGGCGACCGGTGGGTCGGGTCAGTTTGTCCTGTCGGAAACCGACCGTCTGATCCGCGGCTCCAAGACCACGGGCGGTGTTGACCTGAACGGTGACGGCGACACCCTGGACAGCGTCCGGATTCACTCGACTAACAACACCCACACCCAGCGCTACGGCATCAGCTCGTCGCTGATCTGGAAACTGTCGGACACGCAGACTCTGCGTGCCGCCTACACCCTTGACGACGCCCGCCACCGTCAGACCGGCATGTACGGTCGGATCGATTTCTCCAACCCGACCGATCCGCGCTTCTTCGACGCTTTCGCTGGCCTGCGCGACAAGGATCACCGCATTGTCAATCTGGACGGTTATGAACTGCGTGCGCGGGATCGCCTGTCTTACGCCACCCTGAACCAGTTCGCGGTCGAGTATGCCGGTCGTTTCCTTGACGATGCACTGCGCGTCAACGTCGGCCTGCGCGTGCCGTACTTCAAGCGCGAGATGAACCAGAACTGCTACTCGCAGTCCAAGAGCAGCTCGGTTATTTGCACGACCGAAACTGCAGTCAAGCAAGCGGACGGAACCTACAAGGTGGGCACTCGCACGCAAAGCTACATCGCGCCGTACTCGCGCGACGTGAAGTTCGACGACGTGCTGCCGAACGTGAACGTCAGCTGGAACTTCTCTGGCGCTCAGTCGGTCTATGCTTCGTTCGCCCAGTCTCTGACCCTGCCGCGCACCGACAACCTGTACACCGTCTTCTTCGACGCCAAGGGCGAAATCACCTCGCCCATCACCGCACCGGAAAAGACCACCACCTATGACCTGGGCTACCGCTACCAAACGGGCACCCTGATCGCTTCGGCCAACGTCTGGTACACCGAGTTCAAGAACCGCATCGTGTCGCGTTACGACCAGGATTTGGGCGTGTCGTTCGACTCGAACGTGGGTGATGTGAAGCTGTACGGCTTCGACTCACAAGTCGGCTGGTCGCCGATGGAAGGTCTGTCGCTGTACGCCACGGCTTCGTACACGGACTCGGAAATCGCCAACGACTATCTGGATGGCACCAACCTGATCAAGACGGGCGGCAAGTCGCTGACGGAAACCCCGGATTGGACCTTCGGTGGTCGCATCCAGTATGAGACCGGCCCGGTGCAACTGGGCGCTCAGGTCAAGTACACCGGCGAGCGTTGGGTGACCGACGTCAACGACCTGTACACGGACGCCTACACGGTTGTTAACGCCGACGCCAAGTTCGACCTGGGCTACTTCGGCTACAAGAACTCCAATCTGGCCCTGCGCGTTGTGAACCTGTTCGACGAGAAATACTTCGGCTCGATCTCGGGCGCGACGGATGCGTCCAAGGCCACCTATGCCTACCGTGGTCCCCCGCGCACCATCCAGGCGACGGTCACCTACGCCTTCTAATCGCGTAGCAGTCTAAGACTATGAAGGGCGGACCGGTGACGGGCCGCCCTTTTTCTTTGGGGGTTCGGGCGTTGAAGTCGGGGGCGCTAGGGGCCATATGGCGCGGCTCGCGTTTCGTCCCCGGATATCCCGCCGGATTAATGACAGGATCAGTTCGCCGATGACCGCTCCCATCCCTGCCGCCATCCCCGCAGAGTGGGCTCCGCACCGCGCCATGTGGGTGGGTTGGCCGACCCATGCCGAATACTGGTTCGAGCATCTGGAACAGGCCCGTGACGAGGTCGAGGGGCTGGTGCTGGCGCTGGCCGGGCCCGGGCGTGAACAGGTTAAGCTGATGGTCGGCAGCGAAGAGGCCTTGTCGGGCGCCCAGGCGCGTTTTGCGGGCGTCGCCAATGTCGAGGTCGTGCCGGGTCGTTTCGGCGACATCTGGCTGCGCGACACCGGCCCGATCTTCGGCGCTGGCTCCAGGACGGCGGCCGCCTTCAAGGTCAACGGCTGGGGCGGCAAATACGACATGGCGGGCGACGACGAGGTTGCGGGCCAGATCGGTGAACATTCAGGCGTGCCCCTGACGTGGAACGATTTCGTGTTGGAGGGCGGCTCTCTGGATCATGATGGGGAGGGCACGGTCCTGACCACGCGCCAGTGCGTGCTGAACCCCAACCGCAATCCAGGCTGGAACCAGGATGAGGCCGTGGCTGCGGCGGCGCTGGAGCATGCGGTGGGCGCCAAGGTCGTGGTGTGGCTGGGCGACGGCCTGCTGAACGACCACACCGACGGCCACGTCGACAATCTGGCCCGTTTCGTCGCGCCGGGCGTCGTCGCCTGCCCGATCGCCTGGGGTCAGAAGGATCCGAACGCCGAGGTCTATGACGCCACGGCGCGCGATCTGTCGACGGTGACGGACGCAGGCGGCCGCAAGCTGAAGGTGGTGCGCATCCCGTCGCCGGGTCTGGTGCTGGACGAGGACGAACGCCCGGTCCCCGCCAGCCACATGAACTTCCTGATCGCCAATGGCGCGGTGATCGTGCCGACCTATGGCGATGATCAGGCCTCGCGCTTCGCCTGCGAGGCCCTGGCCGACGCCTTCCCGGATCGCCAGATCATTCCGCTGCCGTCGAACGCCATCCTGACCGGCGGCGGGTCCTTCCACTGCATTTCCCAGCAGGAGCCCGCATGACCCGCACGATTTCCGTCGCCGGCATTCAGACCTCTTACGGGGACGACCTGCAAGCCAATATCGACAAGACCATTGGGTTCGTCCGTGAGGCGGCTGGCCGTGGCGCGCAGGTGATCCTGCCGTCGGAGCTGTTTCAGGGGCCGTATTTCTGCGTTTCGCAGGAAGAGCACTGGTTCGCCCACGCCTATGAATGGCGCGACCATCCTTGCGTTACGGCCCTGTCGCCGGTGGCCAAAGAGTTGGGCGTCGCCATTCCGGTCTCGATCTTCGAGAAGGACGGGCCGCAGTATTACAACTCCATCGTCATGCTGGATGCGGACGGCGAGACGCTGGGCGTCTATCGCAAGAGCCATATTCCTGACGGTCCCGGCTATCAGGAGAAGTATTATTTCCGCCCCGGCGACACCGGCTTCAAGACCTGGACCACGCGCTTCGGCAAGGTCGGGGTCGGCATCTGCTGGGACCAGTGGTTCCCGGAAGCCGCGCGGGCGATGATGCTGCAGGGCGCCGACGTCCTGATGTATCCGACCGCCATCGGCACCGAGCCGCATGACGCGGGTCTGCACACCGCCGAGCCGTGGCGTCGCGCCATGCAGGGTCACGCCGTGTCCAACGCCGTGCCGGTCGTCGGCGCCAACCGCATCGGCCATGAGACGGTGACGGAGGCGGGCCAGACCTTCTACGGCCACTCCTTCATCGCCGATCAGCAGGGCACCCTGGTCGAGAGCCTGGGCGCGGACGACGAAGGCGTGCTGGTCCACAGCTTCGATCTGGACGAACTGGACAAGTACCGGGCGGCGTGGGGCTTCTTCCGTGACCGCCGCACCGATCTGTACGGGGCGCTGACGGGCGGGAAATAGGGCCAATCGACATTTCGTTGGAAGCCGTCATTCCGGGGCGTCCGAAGGACGAACCCGGAACCCAGGCGTTCACATCAAGCATCGAATGCGTCCAGCAGCGCGACTGTCGTTCTGGGTTCCGGGTTCTTCGCTTCGCTCAGCCCCGGAATGACGGGTAAGGCGTCGGCCAACTGAACGTCGATTGAACCTGGTTTTCCTGCCTTCCGTCATCCTCGGGCCTGACCCGAGGATCGGATGCTGATTGGGCTGTGCGCCGTCCTGAGCGCAATGGGGCGGATGGCCCGGCCCTCGGGTCAAGCCCGAGGGTGACGGATGATTATCTAGCTTCGCAACGCCTCAACCGCCGCGACCAGCAGGTCCAGGTCGGCGGGGCTGGACAGGCGGTGGTCGCCGCCTTCGATCAGGTCCAGCCGCACGTCGCCGCCGCTCAGGCGCTCGATCAGTTCGGCCTGATGGCGCCACGGCACCACGTCGTCGTCGCGGCCTTGCAGGATATGGACGGGGGCGGTGATGTCGATCACCCCGTCCATCAGCAGCCAGTCGCGCGCCTCCTCGAACATGCGGCGGGTCAGGACATATTCGCCCAGACCTTCCTCGACGATCAAGGTCTCGCCCTCGCGCAGGATGGCCTGCCGTTCGTGATCGGCCAGGCCGGGCCACATCAGCCGTTCGGTGAAGTCCTGCGCCGGATTGACCAGGGCCAGGCCCTTGATCCGCTCAGGCCGCGCCAGCGTCGCCAGCAGCGACACCCAGCCGCCCATAGACGATCCGACCGGGATCACCGGCCCTTCCAGACTGTCGATCAGGGCGACGGCGTCTTCGCGCCAGCGGCCGATGGTCGCCTGTCGCCAGTCGCCCGAGGACTGACCGTGGGCGAAATGGTCGTAGCGGACATAGTTCCAGCCGCGTTTGCGCGCCGCCGCATCCAGCGCCAGCGCCTTGGTCCCCTCCATGTCGGAACGGAAGCCCCCGACCCAGATCACGGTGGGGCCGTCGCCCTCGATGCGTTTGAAGGCCAGGGTTTCGCCGTCGGGGCGGGTCAGGGTCTGGATGTCGCTCATGGCCTTCTTTTGCCGCGTGTTTCGCATCCCGTCACCCTCTGCGCCCTGTCTTCGTCATCCTCGGGCTTGACCCGAGGATCAGGCGTGACGCACACGGAGGGCTGATAGGCGGTTCCGGCCGCAGCCCGCGTTCCGCATCGCACGCGGGGCGCTTCCGATCTTCGGGTCAAGCCCGAGGATGACGGAGGAAGATTTGTCCGCACCCCAGGTCCTGTTCGTCACCTCCAACCGCATCGGCGACTGCGTCATCTCGTCCGGGGTGATCCGCGAGATCACGCGTCAGGTTCCGGGGGCCGAGATCACCGTCGCCTGCGGGCGGCCGCCTGCGCCCTTCTTCCGCAATGCGCCGGGCGTGGCGCGCACCATCATTCTCGACAAGAAGAAACTGTCCGGCCACTGGTTCGACCTGTGGGCTCAGGTGCGTTCGACGCGCTGGGACCTGGTGATCGACATTCGCGGATCGGCCCTGTCCTATCTGATCCCGGCCAAACGCCGCGTCGTCTATAATCGCCGGTGGGAGACGGGCCTGCGCAAGGTCGAGATGGTGTCGCGCCTGATGGGCTCGCCGACGCCGCTGGACCCGGAAATCTTCCTTGACGATCAGGCTCGCGCCGAGGCCGCCGCCGTCATCGATCCGCAACTGGCTGGGGGCGCCGGTCCCGGCCCCATCATCGCCCTGGCGCCCATCGCGCACCAGCCGGGCAAGAGCTGGCCGGCCGATCGCTGGGGCGCGCTGGTCGAGAAGCTGAAGGCTGAGCCGCGTTTCGATGGTTGGCGTTTCATGCCGGTCGGCGGTCCCGGCGACCGGCCGCCGGCAACGCCTGCGCTTGAGGCTGCTGGGCCGCGCGGGATTGATTTCGTGGGCAAGGGCGACATCCTGGCCTCCGCCGCCGCCATCGACCGGGCCGACCTGTTCGTCGGCAACGACTCGGGCCTGATGCATGTTTCAGCGGCCCTGGGGCGTCCCACGCTGGGTCTGTTTGGGCCGACCGAATGGTGGCTGTACGGGCCGTGGGGACCAAAGACCCGCACGGCGGCCTCAAACGAGACGCGCGGCCAGTTCGCGCCCATCGAGGATCTGACTGTCGATCATGTGTTCGAGGCCGTGCTGGCCCTGCACGACGCCTATATCGCCGAGACGCCCGCCAAGCCTTGAAAAACCGGGGCTCCGGGCGCATATTGCGGGCCTGTGGGAAACGTGGCCGTCGCCGCGCCTTTCCGCGTATCACAAAACACGCTTCTTCTGACCACATAAGGAAACGACGCCCATTCGCCGTCCCATGCAAGCGCCACCCGTGAAAGACGGGCCGCGTATGAACCAGGATATCCGCGCGCCTCGCGTTCTGCTCATCGACCAGAACGGCGAAAAACAAGGCGTCATGCCCACCTCCGCCGCTCTGGAAGCCGCTGAGGAAGCCGGGATGGACCTGGTCGAGATCGTCTCCACCTCCGAGCCGCCGGTGGCCAAGATCCTCGATTACGGCAAGCACCGTTTCCAGGAGCAGAAGAAGAAGGCCGAACAGCGCAAGCGCCAAAAGGTCGTCGAGCTGAAGGAAATCAAGCTCCGTCCGAACATCGACACCCACGACTATGAGGTGAAGGCCAAGGCCATGCACCGCTTCTTCGACGAAGGCGACAAGGTGAAGGTCACCCTGCGCTTCCGGGGTCGTGAAATGGCGCACCCCGAACTGGGCATGAAGCTGCTGCACAAGGTGCAGGCCGACTTCGACGAAATCGCCAAGGTCGAGTTCGCACCCAAGATGGAAGGCCGCCAGATGATCATGATCCTGGCGCCGCGCTGACAGCCGCATTCTATTGCTGATTTGAGAACCCCCGCCCGGAAACGGTCGGGGGTTTTTCTTTGCCTCTTGCGACGGGTGTGTATTGCAACCTGTGGTCTGATCGTCTGAATGGAGGCCGGGGATCAGGGGAGCGTCTGAATGTTCAGGTCATGGGTGAATGCGGCTGCAATGGCGGCCGTTATTGTCTTGAGCGGCGCGGCAGGGGGGGCTCAAGGCCAGACGGCCCCGCAGGTGACGTCGCAGACGCCGCCGCTCAGCGCCTATGGCGCGGCTCCCTCCATCGAAAACATCGAGCTGTCGCCCAGCGGCGACCGGATCGCGCGGATCACTGTCGTCGGCGAAGAACGGGCGGTTCTGGTCAGCGACTTCAATACGGGCGAAGCCCTGTTCCGAGCCCGCATCGGAGACACCAAGGTGCGCGATCTGACCTGGATCGGGGAGAAGAGGATTCTGGTCGTCACATGCCAGACGCGCGGCATTCCCCTGATCGGCATACCGCGCACCGAGCTCTACTTCGGCCTGATCGTGGACTTGGAGAAGCGCAAGATGGTCCAGGTGCTGGACCGGACGGAGAATGTGATTTCGGTCCTCTATGGTCCCGCCATGGTGCGTCGGGTGGATCAGGATGCGGCGCTCTATGTTCGCGGTGTCGCCGTGGGCTGGGAATCCAGCAGCGATCTGTACCGGATTGATCTGACGACCGGGCGCGGCCGTTCGGTCGCGCCGATGAACTATGAGATCAAGGACCATGTGCTGGATGGCGGCGGTCAGGTGATCGCCATGGGCAAATATGTCGAACGGCGGGGGCGTTGGACCCTGATGCTGCCGCGTGCAAACCGTTCCAGTTTCCGCGAGGACTGGAGCGTGGATACGCCGATCGACACGCCTGATCTGATGGGCATGGGGCGAAGCCCGCGCACCATCGTCATCTCGGCCATGCGCCCTGACCTGGCCGGGACGACCGGCGCGTCGGAGAATGGTTACACCCTGTTCGAGGTCAATGTGGATACGGGTGAATGGAGCCGTCTGCCCTTCGACACACATCCTGATTTCATGATCCGTCACCCCATGACCCGTCTGCTGATCGGGGCGGGATGGGTCGAGGAAGACGGCGTGCATTATGAGTTTATCGAACCCGTGTCGGCGCAGCGCTGGGCCTCCATCGAACGCGCCTTTGCAGGCAAGCGGCCCAAGCTGGTGTCGTGGAACGATGACATGGATCAGGTGATCATCTTTACCGATGTCGGCGAGTCGGGCCTTTATCAGATCGTCGATTTCCAGCGCGGCAAGGCCGACATTCTGGCGGAAGCCTATCCCGCCATTCCCGATGATCAGGTCGGGGCGATCCGTGTCATTGAGTATGAGGCGGCGGACGGTCTTGCGATCCCCGGCTATCTGACCCTGCCGCCGGGCGTCACCGAGCCGAAGGGCCTGCCGCTTGTCGTGCTGCCCCACGGCGGTCCCGCGGCCCAGGACACCATCGGCTTCGACTGGTGGTCGCAGGCGCTGGCTTCACGGGGCTATGCGGTCCTGCAGCCCAACTTCAGGGGCTCTACCGGCTATGGCCTCGACTTCATGGAGGCGGGGTATGGCGAGTGGGGGCGCAAGATGCAGACCGACCTGTCGGACGGGGTGCGCTGGCTGGCGGCCCAGGGCGTCATCGATCCCAGCCGGGTCTGCATCGTCGGAGCCAGTTACGGCGGGTACGCCGCCATGGCCGGGGTGACGATCGACAAGGGCGTCTATCGTTGCGCCGTCGCCGTCGCTGGCCTTTCGGACCTGCGCCGTTTCGTCAACTGGAGCGCCCGACAGGAGAGCCGCGCCGACAGCCAGACCATTCGCTACTGGAACCGGTTCATGGGGGTCGACAAGCTGAACGACCGGGGGCTGGACGCCCTGTCGCCAGCTCATCTGGCCGCAGGCGTCGACAGTCCGCTGCTCTTGATTCACGGGCGTGACGACACCGTGGTGCCCATCGAACAGAGCCGCGTCATGGCTGACGCGATGCGCCGCGCTGGCAAGCCGACCGAGTTGATCGAGCTGTCGGGCGAGGACCACTGGCTGTCGCGCGCCGAGACCCGCCAGAAGATGCTGGCCGAGACCGTGCGGTTCCTGGAGGTGAACAATCCGGTTCATTAGGCGGGCGTAACCCGTTCGTGCTTCTACACCGGGCGTCGTCGAGCTAAGGCGGGGGCATGATCTCGTCTTCCAAAACCCCGCCCGCCGCAGGCGGGGCCGCACTGGCCGTGATGTTTTCGGTGGTGTTCATCAATCTGGTCGGGTTCGGGCTGGTGGTGCCGCTGCTGCCCTTCTTCGCCCAGAGCCTGAAGGCCGAGGCCTGGCAGATCACCCTGATGTTCTCGGCCTATTCGCTGGGGCAGTTCTTCGCAGAGCCCTTCTGGGGGCGGTTGTCGGACCGGATCGGGCGCAAGCCGGTGCTGCTGGTGACCCTGGTCGCCAATGCTCTGGGCTATCTGATGCTGGCCTTTGCGCCCAACATCTGGCTGGCGATTGCGGTGCGGCTGTTCACAGGCCTGGGCGCGGGCAATATCTCGACGGTGCAGGGCTATGTGGCCGATGTGACCCCGCCCGAGAAGCGCGCGGGCCGGATGGGGCTGATCGGCGCCGCCTTCGGTCTGGGCTTCATCGTCGGGCCGGGGCTGGGCGGTCTGCTGACCCAGCCGCAACTGGGTCATATCGGCTATCAGCTGCCGATCTTCGTGGCGGCGGCGCTGGCGGCCCTGGCGGCGCTCGGGGTTGTCGTCTTCCTGCGCGAAAGCCGGGCCAAGGCCGACCCGGCGGCGCCGCGTCCCGCCTTCCTGTCTGGCCTGAAGTTCGCCCGTGACAACGAAGTGGTGTCGCGCGTGCTGGTCGTGACCCTGATCTATATGGCGGGCTTCTCGGCCATGGAGAGCGTGTTCGGTCTGTGGGCCGAGGATCGATACGCCTGGGGCGCGCGCGAAGTGGGGCTCAGCTTCATGATCGTGGGCATCGTCTCGACCCTGAACCAGGGGTTCTTCGCCGGGAAGCTGGCGCGGCGGTTCGGCGAATCGCGTGTGCTGGCGGTCGGGATGCTGCTGTTCGGGGCGTCTCTGGTGCTTCAGGTGATTTCACCGGTGTCCTGGTTCCCGGCGACGAGTCTGGAGTTAGGCGCGCTGTCGATCCCGATTGTCCAGGGCTGGGTCATTCCGATCGTCATGGCCTTCGGCGCCTGCGGCATGTCGCTGGCCATGCCCAATATCTCGGCCATGATCAGCCGCGCCTCGCCGCCTGACCGGCAGGGGGCCATGCTGGGCCTGAACATGGCCTCAAGCTCTGTCGCGCGCATCTTCGGGCCGATGATTGCGGGCGCGCTGTTCTCGGGCCTGGGGCATGACTGGCCCTTCCTGATCGGCGCGCTTCTGACCATTCCGGCGGCGGTGATGGCGATCAACGCCGGGCGGGTGATCCGACGCCAGAAGGCGGCGGCTGAGGCGACTGCCTGACTCTTCTTGCCATCGGCGCAGGCTTGGCGTAGAAGCCGCGCCTTCGCGTACCGAACTGCCGGGCGAACAGGCATGCCTGGGCAGTTCTTAAACTCTGGAAGGCCACCCCCTGACGGCTCTCGCAGCCCAAAGGTCGGCGTCCTTCCAAAAAGGAGACTGAAATGCCGAAACTGAAGACGAAGTCGGGCGCCAAGAAGCGCTTCAAATTCACCGCTTCTGGCAAGGTGAAGGCCGGCGTTGCGGGCAAGCGTCACCGCTTGATCAGCCACAACTCCAAGTACATCCGCCAGAACCGCGGCACGGCCGTCATGTCCGACGCCGACGCCAAGAAGATCAAATCCTACATGCCGTACGCCTGATCGGCGCGCGCTGTACGACTGATCTCAACCCAAAGAATTTGAAGGAATAGCGATATGGCTCGCGTAAAACGTGGCGTAACCTCGCACGCCAAGCACAAGAAGGTTCTGGAGCAGGCCAAGGGCTTCTCCGGCCGCCGCAAGAATACGATCCGCACGGCCAAGGCCGCCGTCGACCGCGCCGGGCAATACGCCTACCGCGACCGTCGCGCCAAGAAGCGCAACTTCCGCGCCCTGTGGATCCAGCGCATCAACGCTGCGGCCCGCATCGAAGGCTTCACCTACAGCCAGTTCATCAACGGCCTGAACAAGGCTGGCATCGAACTGGACCGCAAGGTTCTGGCCGCGATCGCCGCCGACGCGACCGGTTTCAAGGCCGTCGCCGACAAGGTCCGCGCTGCTCTGGCCTAAGCCACAGTCGTAAAGACAAAGATCAACGCCCGCTCCGGTCTCCGGGGCGGGCGTTCTTCGTTTCGGGCGCCCCTTGCCGCGAAGCCGTTTCCACGGCCGCGCTCGATGGCTAGTCTGGCCTTATGTTGCGCGCCCTGATCTGCGGCCTCGCCGCCAGCCTCATCCTGTCCTTGCCCGTCGCCGCACAGGAACGCCGCGTCGCCGTCACCTTCGATGACCTGCCGTTCCAGGCTGACGAAGACGCCATGTGTGATCCGGCCTATCTGCTGCGTCTGACGCAGGATTTCGTCGACATGCTCAGGCCGCTCGACACGCGCGGCGTCGCCTTCGTCAATGAGGGCAAGATCTGTGACGCGACCCGCGCCTCGACCCTGCCGCAGGCGCTGAACCTGTGGCTGGACGCCGGGCTTGATCTGGGCAACCACACCGCCAACCACATCAACATCCATCGCAATACGGCAGAGGCCTATCTGGCCAATGTCGATGCGGGCGCGCCGACCACCCGGGCGGTGCTGGAGGCGAGGGGCCAACGGCTGCACTGGTTCCGCCACCCCTATCTGTTCACCGGGGAGACGCCGGAGAAACACGACGCCATCGCCGCCGGTCTGGCCCAGCGCGGCTATACGATCGCGCCGGTCACCATCGACAACAACGACTGGATGTTCGCCGACGTCTATCGCAAGGCCGAGGCGGTCAAGGACGCCGCCCTGATGCATCTGATCGGCGAGGCCTATGTGGCGCACATGGCCGCCGTGCTGGATGTCTTCGAGCCCTACAGCGCCGAGATCACTGGCGGTCGGGAGCCGGCGCAGGTCCTGCTGCTGCACGCCAACAGTCTGAATCAGGCCTGGTATCCGCAGATCCACGCCCTGTATCTGGCGCGCGGCTATCGGTTCGTGTCTCTGGAAGAGGCGCTGGCTGACCCCGTCTATGGCCATGCGGACACCTATGTGCGGGCCAATGGAATCTCGTGGCTGCATCGCTGGACGCAGACCGAGGGACGACCCATTCGCTGGGAGCCGCAACCGCCTGTCTGGATCAAGACCGCCTATGAAGGCGCGGCTGAAGACGTGCAACGCAACGCCGTTGAGCCTTGAAGGGTGACGAAATCGCTCAGGCCCGCTAATGCACGGCCCAAATGACCGATCTCGCCACACTCGAACTCGAACTGATCAACGCCATCGGCTCGGCTGAAAGCGTCGCCGCCCTCGAAGAGGTGCGGGTCGCGGCCCTGGGCAAGTCCGGCTCCGTCTCCGGCCTGCTGAAGGGCATGGGCGCGCTGAGCCCTGACGAACGCCGCGAACAGGGCCCGATCATCAATGGCTTGCGCGACCGCGTGTCGTCGGCCATCGCCGCCAGGAAGGCCGAGCTTGAGGCCGCTGAACTGGACGCCCGGCTTCTGGCCGAGCGCGTCGACCTGACCCTGCCCGCGCGTCCGCGCCGCAAGGGGGGCGTCCATCCCACCATGCAGGTGATGGACGAAATGGTCGCCGTCTTCGCCGAGATGGGGTTTGCGGTCGCCGAAGGTCCCGACATCGAGGACGACTTCCACAACTTCACCGCCCTGAACTTCCCGCCCAAACATCCGGCGCGGGAGATGCACGACACCTTCTTCCTGAAGCCCGACCCCGAAACGGGCGAGCGCAAGGTTCTGCGCACTCACACCAGCCCGGTCCAGGTCCGCACCATGATGTCGCAGAAGCCGCCGATCCGCATCATCGCGCCGGGCCGCACCTTCCGTAAGGATTCGGACGCCACCCACACGCCGATGTTCCATCAGATCGAGGGTCTGGTGATCGACCGCGACATCAATATGGGCCACCTGAAGACGACGCTTCAGACCTTCATCGCCCGCTTCTTCGAGCTGGACGAGGTTCAGGCCCGCTTCCGCCCGCACCACTTCCCCTTCACCGAACCCTCGGCGGAGATGGACATTCGCTGCGACCGCTCGGGCGGCAAGCTGGTGTTCAACACCGGCGACGACTGGCTGGAGATTCTGGGTTGCGGGATGGTGCATCCCAATGTGCTGCGCAACTGCGGCATCGACCCGGACGAATACCAGGGCTTCGCCTTCGGCATGGGCGTGGATCGTCTGGCCATGCTGAAATACGGCGTGCCGGACCTGCGCCCCATGTTTGACGCCGACACGCGCTGGCTGGCGCACTACGGCTTCTCGGCGTTCGCCGCGCCCAACCCTGCAAGCGGACTGAGCTGAACTCATGACTGATACTGGCCCCACCCTCAGTTTTCCGATTATCGGCGTTGGCCCGCACTATGAAGGTCAGCACATCTGGCTGCCCCAATTGGTCGTAGAAGCAGCGCGTCGCGGCGAGGGAACGATCAAGAACAAGACCTTCGTCAATTGTTTCATGGAAGGTCCGGCTGTGTTGTTGCCGATTGGCGGCTGCCAGTTTGACGGCTGCAACATGGGTGACACCATGGGCGATGCCCGCAATCTGCTTTTGGCGCCGGTGTCGCCGCAGAAGGTCACTGGTTCGGTCCCCTTTGAAGATTGCGTCTTCATTAACTGCCGCTTCGAAAGGGTCGGCTTCACTGGCGCGTCCTCGTTCCTTGATGAGTTGGCGTTGATGCTGGGCGGGGCGACCGCCGATACGCTGCACCCTAAAGCCTGAGACGATTATGAAATTCACCCTGTCCTGGCTGAAGGACCACCTCGAGACCGAGGCGGATGTCCACCAGATCGCCGAGGCCATGACCATGGCCGGGCTGGAGGTCGAGGAGGTTCTCGATCCCGCCGCCAAGCTGGCCCCCTTTACGGTGGCCAAGATCATTTCTGCTGAGCGTCACCCCAATGCCGACCGGCTTCAGGTCTGCCAGGTCGAAACGGTCGATGGACTGAAGGAGATCGTCTGCGGCGCCCCTAATGCGCGCGCGGGTCTGACCACCATCTATGCCCCCATCGGCGCCTATGTGCCGGGGCTGGGCGTGACCCTGGTCGAGAAGCCGGTGCGGGGCGTGGTGTCGAACGGCATGCTGTGCTCAGCCTCCGAGCTGGAGCTGGCCGACGAAAGCGACGGCATTCAGGAACTGCCGCCGGAGATCCCCGTGGGAACCCCGGTCGCGGGTCTGTTCGGCGCGGAACCCGTCATCGATTTCGAGGTCACCCCGAACCGTCCTGACTGGCTGGGCGTCGCCGGGATCGCGCGCGATCTGGCCGCCGCCAGCGTGGGCAAGCTGAAGCATTTCGACATCGCCGTGGTGCGCGGCGCCTTCCCGTCGCCGATCTCGGTGCGTCTGGAGGCGACGGAAATGTGCCCGGTCTTCGCCGGTCGCGTGATCCGGGGCGTCAAGAACGGCCCGTCGCCGGCCTGGCTGCAGAAGCGTCTGACCGCCATCGGCCTGCGCTCCATCAACCGTCTGGTCGATGTCACCAACCTGATCGCCTATGACCGCGCCCGGCCCTTGCATGTCTATGACGTGGCCAAGCTGGACGGCGCAGAGATTGTGGTGCGCGCCGGTCGCGCGGCGGAAGAGGCCGAGCGTCTGGTCGCCCTGGACGGCAAGACCTATGCGGCTGATCCGTCAGTCTGCGTCGTCGCCGATGCGGGTGGTGCGCGCGCCATCGGCCTGGGCGGCGTCATGGGCGGCGAGACGACCGGCTGCGACGACGACACCACGGACGTCTTCCTGGAAAGCGCCTGGTTCGATCCCATCGTCACGGCCCAGACGGGCCGGGTTCTGGGCATTCACTCCGACGCCCAGTACCGGTTCGCGCGCGGCGTTGATCCTGTCTCGGTCACGCCGGGGCTGGAGCTGGCGACCCGCCTGATCCTGGACCTGTGCGGCGGCGAACCGTCAGAGATCGTCTTCGTGGGCGAGCCGCCTGCGAACCCTGAGCCCTTCGCCTTCGACCCGGCCTATGTGAAGCGTCTGACCGGCATGGATCTGGCCGATGACCGCATCGGCACGATCCTGGGCCAACTGGGCTTCCTCGTGCAGGCTGCGCCTTCTGGTCAGGCCGAGCCGTGGATCGTCACCCCGCCGTCGTGGCGTCGTGATGTCGAGGGCCGCGCCGATCTGGTCGAGGAAGTGGCCCGGATCGAGGGCTTCGACAATCTGCCCGACGTGGCCCTGCCGCTGGTCGCCATTCCGGCGGGCGGGGTGCTGAACCCGCGCCAGGCCCGCGTCCGCACGGCCCGCCGCGCCCTGGCGTCGTTGGGATACGCCGAGGCCGTCACCTGGTCCTTCACCAAGCAATCGACGGCCGCCCTGTTCGGCGGCGGCGACGAACGTCTTGTGCTGGAGAACCCCATCGCGGCCGATCTGGACTGCATGCGCCCCTCGGCCCTGCCGAACCTGATCCAGGCCGCCGCCCGCAACGCCGCGCGCGGTTTCGCCGATGCGGCCCTGTTCGAGATCGGCCCGATCTATCTGGGCGACGGGCCCAAGGACCAGCGCACGGTCATCGCCGGTCTGGTCGCCCCCCACGCCGCCCGGCACTGGGGCGGTGCGGGCGAGGAGCCTCTGTTCGCACTGAAGGGCGATCTGATCGCCGTGCTGGAGGAGATCGGCGCGCCGGTCGCCTCATTGCAACTGGCCCAGGGCCAGAACCGCGACTGGTGGCACCCCGGCCGTTCGGCCCGCCTGCAGCTTGGCCCCAAGAATGTGATGGTCGAGTTCGGCGAACTGCATCCGCGCATCCTGAAGGCGCTGGACGCCGATGGCCCGATGCTGGCTTTCGAGATCGTTCTGGACAATGTGCCTGAACCGCGCGGCCAGAAGGCTAAGGGGCGTGGCCCGGCCGACCTCAGCAGCCTGATGCCCCTGACCCGCGACTTCGCCTTCGTGGTCGAGGACGCCAAGCCGGTCGGTGACCTGGTGCGTGCGGCGGCGGGCGCCGACAAGGCCCTGATCGTTGATGTGCGGGTCTTCGACATCTATCGCGGCAAGGGCGTGGACGACGGCTTTAAGTCGGTCGCGCTGGAGGTCGTGATCCAGCCGCGCGAGGCCACTTTGGCCGAAGCCGAGATCGAAGCCCTGACGGCCAAGGTCGTTGCGGCGGTCGAGAAGCAGGGCGGGAAGCTGCGGGCCTGACATGAGCGCCAAACCTCGTATCGAAACCGCTTTCGAGCGGCTGCTCTTCCGCTCGCGCTGGCTGATGGCCCCCTTCTATGCGGGTCTGGTGCTGGCGCTGGTCATGTTGCTGGCGGTCTTCGTCAAGGACCTGATCTATTATGTGCCCAAGGCCCTGAGCCTGAGCCATGAGTTGTCGTCCAACGACGCCATTCTGGCGGTGCTGACGCTGGTGGACCTGTCGCTGGCGGGCAATCTGCTGCTGATTGTCATGTTCTCCGGCTATGAGAATTTCGTCTCCAAACTGGATCTGGACGGCGAGACGGACCGCCCGCCGTGGATGGGCACGGTCGACTTCTCGGGTCTGAAGATGAAGCTGATCGCCTCCATCGTGGCGATCTCGGGCATCCAGCTGCTCAAGACCTTCATGAACATCGGCAAGGTCGGCTACGAGCTGAACACGACCGAGGCCTTGTGGGGCGTCATCATCCACCTGACCTTCGTGGTGTCGGGCGTGCTGCTGGCCCTGATGGATTGGCTGGCCTCAAAGACCGACAAACACTGAGTTTCGGGGCTGCCGTAAGGTCCGGTTAACCTTGAAGCCGCAAGGCTGCCTTAAAGGTCGAGGAGGGTCGCATCAGGCCCGCGTTCTTACGGGCGCCCTCTCTCGCTGTCTTTCGGAGCGCCCCTCATGCATCGCCGCCAACTGATCCTTTCGGGCATCGCCACAGCCGCCGGGGCTTCATCGCTGGGCGCCTGCGCCTCTACCGCGCCGCGCGATCCCAACTATCCGATCGCCTCGGATCAGCGCGCATCGTCCTACAGCTTCGATGAACTGGTTTCGGCCGGTTCGCGCGAACTGGGCATCGCCGCTGAAGTCGTCGGCGGCGCCATCGAACGCGTCTTTGCGGATCAGGGCGACCGCCCGACCGCCTATATCGCGGGCGAAGAAGGCTCCGGCTCGTTCGTCGTCGGCGCCCGCTATGGTCGCGGCGCCCTGCACATGAAGGATCTGTCGGCCTCGCAGGAGGTCTTCTGGCAGGGGGCTTCGGTGGGCTGGGACTGGGGCGGCAACGCCAGCCGGGTCTTCACCCTGGTGTACGGCCTCTATCACCCCGACATGATCTATCGCCGCTATCCCGGCGTGGAAGGCACCGCCTATCTGGTCGCCGGACTGGGCGTGAACTATCAGAAGGCGGACGGCATCGTCCTGGCCCCGATCCGCACCGGCGTCGGCCTGCGTCTGGGCGCCAATGTCGGCACCATGAGCTACAGCCGCCAGCGCAATCTGCTGCCGCTCTAACCCGCCATGCGGAGCGGGGGCGGGGCGTCCAGCATGGCCTCCAGCCCCTCGCGATAGGTCGGATATTTCGGACGCCAGCCCAGTTCGGCCTTGGTGCGGGCGTTCGAAACGCGCTTTGAGTCCAGATAGAAGCGCCGCATTCCCTCGCTGACGCTGTCGTCTGTCCAGTCGACTTCGGGCGGACGCGACAGGCCCATGCGCTGGGCCGCCCATTCCACCACCACATCGGCGGGCGAAGGCTCGTCGTCCGTCAGATTATAGACGGCGCCCGGGCGCGGCCTGTCCATCGAGGCGAACAGGGCCGAGACGATGTCGTCGATGTGGATCCGATTGAAGATCTGGCCGGGCTTCCTGACCAGTTTGGCCGTGCCCGCGCGCAGCCGCTCGACCACGCTGCGCCCCGGTCCGTAGAAGCCGGGCAGGCGGAACAACTGCACCGTCAGTCCCATGCCCCGCGCCCCGTCCAGCCAGTCCTGTTCGGCCCGCACGCGGCGCGCGCCTTCCAGATTGGCGGCGTTCAACGGACCGCTGTCGAACACCCAGCCGCCCGCCCGGTCGCCATAGACGGAGGTGGACGAGACATAGCCGATCCAGTCGGGCCAGGCCTCTGACGCCAGGGGGGAGAGCGCGCGCAGACCGGGGCAGCCCTGGGCGTCCGGCGCAGCGGTCACCAGAACCGCCGTCGCCGCCTGCAACGCCGCCTTCAGGGCGGGGGCGTCCTGCGGATCAATGGCGGTGACGCCCTCGGCCTCCAGCGCCTTGCGGCGTTCGGGATCGCGAGAGGTGGCGACCGCCGTTCCGCCCCGCCTGAGCGCCTCCAGCGCAACCGCCCGTCCCACATAGCCGCCGCCGAAGACCAGCAGGGACAGGGTGGGGGCGGGTTCAGGCATGGATTTCATCACGGGACGGGCCTTGGGCGAAGAGACGCGCGCCAAAGGCGGAGTGTTTGATCGGGTTGGAGATTCCGCTGCTCTGGGGCAGAGTTGGCTTCCAGCTATGCTTTAAACGCGTTTCACAAGGTCGAGGTTCACGATGCCCCACAGAATGTTGTTTGTCGCCTTCGCTTTCGCCCTGGCCGCGAGTTCGTCCGCCAACGCCGCAACCGCGCAGGAGCCTGCGCCGATCACCCTGTCGGCCGCCAACGCCGTGTCACCTGTGTCTTTGCCTGCGGGCGTGACCTCCGTCCTGCGCCTCGAAACCAATCCCAGCACCGGCTATGCCTGGCAGGTGGTCGAGGCCGCCAACCTGCGCGTCGACGAACCGTTCGAGGTCACCCGCGATCCTGCCACCCCCAACGGCATGGTGGGGGCGCCGGAAAGCGCCGCCATCCGCATCACGCCGCGCGGCAAGGGGCCTGCCTCGCTGAAGCTGGTCTATAAACAGGCCTGGCGCGACACCACGCCGGACGACAAGATCCTGTCCTTCGTCTTTGTGGCGGAGTGAGCCCAGAGGCCGTTTGCTTGAATAGCCTCAGACCGTCAGCACTGACGGTCTGACGGCTTGGGCTGGCGCAGGGTGCTCCAGCGCCTCTGCCCGGCATTGATTCCAGACCGACACGCACGGCACGCGCGTCAGATCGGCGCGGTCGGCGTAGCGGCGGGCGATCTCGGTCACATCCTGCATCAGCCCCTCGGCCAGGGTGATCGGCTTCAGGCCCAGTTGGCGGAACTGGTCATTGGCCACGACCAGTTCGTTCTCGTCGGCCTCCTGGCGCGGATTGGGCAGGTTGCGGATTTCGGCGCCGGTCATGTCTGCGACCATCCGGGCCAGGTCGCGCACCCGGAGGCTCTCGGTCATCTGGTTCAGGATCTTGACCCGCTCGCCGCGCTTGGGCGGGTTCTTCAGCGCCAGTTCGACGCATCGCACCGTGTCCTGAATATGGATGAAGGCCCGCGTCTGGCCGCCTGTCCCGTGCACCGTCAGCGGATAGCCGACCGCCGCCTGCATCAGGAACCGGTTCAGCACCGTGCCGTAGTCGCCGTCATAGTCGAAGCGGTTGATCAGCCGCTCGTCCAGCCGCGTCTCGGCGGTCTGGGCGCCCCAGACGATGCCCTGGTGCAGATCGGTGATCCGCAGGGCGTCGTTCCTGGCGTAGAACTGGAACAGCAGGGCGTCCTGCGTCTTGGTCATGTGATAGATGCTGCCCGGATTGGGCGGGAACAGGATTTCCTGTTCGGACGGGCCGTTGTCGGTGTCGACGGTGACCTTCAGATAGCCCTCGGGAATACGAAGTCCCGCGGTGCCGTATCCATAGACCCCCATGGTCCCCAGGTGGGCCAGATGCACGTCCAGCCCGCTTTCGACGATGGCGGCCAGCAGGTGGTGGGTGGCGTTGATGTTGTTGTCGACGGTGTAGAGCTTGTGCCGCGCCGATTTCATCGAATAGGGGGCCGCGCGCTGTTCGGCGAAATGGACCACGCTGTCGGGCGCCAGGTCACGGATCAGGGCGACCAGCCGGTCGAACTCCTGGCCCAGGGTCATGTTGACGAAGCCGATGTCGCGGCCCGAGATTTCCTTCCACGCCTTGGTCCGCTCGCCCATGGTGCGGATCGGCGTCAAGGACTGGATCTCCAGCTCATTGTCGATGTTCCGACGGCTCAGATTGTCGACGATGGTCACGTCCCATCCGCTGGCCGACAGATGCAGGGCCGTGGGCCAGCCGCAGAAACCGTCGCCGCCCAGAACCAGAACGCGCATGGAAAGCCTCGTAAACCTCTCAAAGCCACTGCCTAGCCCAAGGGAGGGGGCGCAGCAAAGCGCCGCAGTTGGCTTGTGATGCGACAGGCCTGCGAAAACCGCTTGGAAAGGACGGTCGCACAGGTTAAGTCACTCCCTGTCTCCCAACTCAAATCGCAGCTTTCCGGGCGCATACCCGGCTGTTCGCGGCTTGAGCCGGCCATGACGGTCTGTCCCCAAAGGACCGGCGCACCATGCGGGCGACTAGGCATTCCGACAGATCGACAATCGGGGATAGGCCTCGAGCGAAACGGAACCACGAAACGGACGGACTCGGCCAGACTGGCGCGGCTCCGCCCCTGCACACGGTTAGCGGGCATGAGAGATTTCAAGGGCATGAAGCGTCAACGCGGACGCAATCGGAACAAGGCGGGCGCGAATAACGCCAACAACGCCAATCCGAATCGTTCGTGGGACTCGCAGGGCCCAGAGAACATCAAGGTCCGGGGCAACGCCCAGACCGTTTATGAACGCTATCAGCAGCTGGCGCGCGACGCCTCGTCTGGCGGCGACCGGGTTCTGGCTGAAAACTATCAGCAGCACGCCGAACATTATTACCGCGTCCTGCGCGCGCTGCAGCCGCAGCGGTCCTTCTCGGACATCGCTGCACGCGAACTGTCGAACCAGGGCTTCGACATCGATTTCGAAGACGAGTCCGGCGCACAGGCCGCCGCCTTCCTGGCCGCCCAGCAGGCCGCTGACCGCGCCGCGTCGGAAGCCGCCGCGCGCGCTGAACAGCGTGACCAGCCGCGCGAACCCTACCGTGATCGGGACCGCGACCAGCCGCGTGATCGCGACCAGAACCGCGACCGCGACCAGTATCAGTCGCGCGACCGCGATCGTGACACGCAGAACGGCGACCGCGATCAAGGCGGCGAGGACCGTGAGCCCCGCGCCGAAGGCGAAAACGGCGGCCGCCGTGAAACCCGCCGCGAACGCTGGGAGCGCCGCCGCCAGGAGCGCAACAATCGTTTCGAGGGCCAGAACGAAGGCCCGAACGACGGCCAGGTCGAGGCCTCCGACGACGCAGGTGAAGCTGCTGCGCCGCCTGTGGTTGAAGCGGTCGTCGAGGCCGCGCCTGTCGAGGCGCCTGAGCCGGTCGAAGTCGCAGAACGCCCTCGCCGCGGCCGTCGTCCGGCCGCCGCAGCGGTCGAGGCCGGTGACGACGCCCCGGCCGCTCTGCCGGGCTTCCTGACCCGTTCGGCGGTTCCGGCTGAGCCTGAAGCGGAAGCCGCCCCACGCCGCCGCGCTCCGCGTCGCAAGGCCGAGGCGGCAGTCGAGAGCGAAGACTGAATACAGCCAAAAGGTGTCGTTTACCTGATCGCAACCTGAACGTGTGATTTTTCACATGTCTGGAGGGCGTCATGGAAATCATCCTGCTCATTCTGGTCATGGCCCTGTCGGGTGGGCTGGCCGGAATTCGACTTTGGCTCAAGGCGCGGGGTGCGGCTGAAAAGCTGCGGCGCGCCAATGAGGGGCTGGAGGCCCGCGTCGCCGAACGAACCCTGGCGCTGACGCGGGCCCTGGCCGCCGCCGACGCCCAGCAGGACCGCATCGCCGCCGCCGACCGGGCCAAGGCCGAATTCATGCTGGGCCTGGGGCGCGAACTGCGTCAGCCGCTGAACGTCATCCACGGCTTTGCCCAACTGCTGCGTCTGAACTCCGTGGAGCCCCTCAGCCGCAAGCAGAGCGAAGCCGTGGGGCGGATCGAAGCGGCGTCCTCGGCCCTGATCGCGCTGGCGGACGAGGTGATCGATTTCGCCGCCGTGCAGTCGCCGAACCTGACCCTGTCCCTGCAGCGTGTCGATCTGCGCCTGGCCTTGCGGCAGGTTTGCGACGCCCTGAGCGTGGACGCCGAAAAGGCCCATGTCACCCTGGACTGCCCGCCTGCCGCCGCAGGCCTGGGCGTCATCGCCGATCCGGTCCGGGTGCGCCAGATTCTGCGCCGCCTCATCGCGGACGCCATTCGTCATACCCAGCCGGGCGGCATGGTCCGCACCGAGATCCAGCGGTCCTACGACGAGGTGGTCGCCCTGGTCCACGACACGGGTTTCGAGGCCGCGTCCGACCGGATCGAGACCCTGTTCGAGCCGTTCAACGGGGTGGAGCGCGATGCGCCTTCCGGCGCCAGTCTCGGCATGGCGGCGGCCCAACGTCTGGCCGAGGCCATGCAGGGCCGCATCTTCGCGGCGCGCCGAAAGGACGCCGGCGTCACCTTCACCCTGCGTCTGCCTGCCGTCATCCCGGCGCCCGTTAACGTGCCGTCAAAGGCCGTCATCCTCTACGTCGAGGCCGATCCCGCCAATGTCGCCCTGATGCGGCAGGTGCTTTCGGTCTTTGGCGATCCGCCCCTCTATGTCGCGCCGACGGGGGACGAGGGGCTGGCCCTGGCCCAGGCGCTGCAGCCCGATGTCATCCTGTTGGATACGGACCTGCCGGGCATGGACGGGTTTGAACTGAAGATGCGGCTGGACGCTGATCCCATCACGCGGGGACTGCCGGTCGTGGCCCTGTCCGCCTCGGCCGCGCCGGACGACATCCGGCGGGGACAGGCTGCGGGCTTCACCGCCTATCTGACGAAGCCGCTGGAGCTTCAGGCCCTGACCGGCGCCCTGCATGACGCCCTCAATCGGCGCGGTTTGGACGGCGGACCGGGCGTCAGATCCGCCGCCTGAACCGTCACGGTCTTGACGGCGGCGTAGGCGGCGGGGCCTAAAGGGCGGGACTTCGCCGCAAGGCCGCCGCCGCAAGGGAAGCGCTGATGCGTTCATTCGTCCGTCTCGCCCTGTCGATCTCTGCTGTCGCCGTCCTGGCGGCCTGCACGACAACACCCCCTCCGCCGCCTCCGCCCCCGCCGCCGGCGGGGCCGGGCACAGGGGGCGCGGGGACGGGCGCGACCCTGATGGACTGGCGCGGCGTCATCACCTCAGGCGATCGCGACCGGTATGTGCGACGTGACGCGGCCTGGAGCCTGGCGTTGCAGCAGGCCCGCCGTCAGAAGGGCTCAGGCGACCTGAACAGCCTGGGCGACCTGATTGATCCCGGCGCCGCCCGACCGGGCGCCGCGCCGCGCCCCGGAAACTATCGCTGCCGCACAGTGAAACTGGGGTCACAGGGCGGTGAGACAGGCCTGGGTTACGTCGTCTATGGCTGGTTCGGCTGTCGCATCGAACAGACGCCGCGCGGCCTGAAATTCACCAAGACGACCGGTTCGCAGCGTCCGTCCGGCCTGCTGTTCCCCGAGAACGACCGGCACATGGTCCTGCTGGGCTCGATGGCCCTGGCGCAGGAGCCGCCCGCCAACTCCTATGGCCAGAATCCCGACCGCGATCTGGTCGCGGTGATGGAGCGGATCGACGACGCGCGCTGGCGCCTGGTCATCCCCTGGCCCCAGAACGAATCGAATCTGGACCTGATCGAACTGATCCCCGCGAACTGACCGACAGCCCGATTTCAAGGCGAAACACCATGCGATCCCTCCCTCTGAAAATGCTGACCCTGGTCAGCGCTGCAGCCCTGGCCGGGGCCTTGAGCGCCTGCGGCGACAATCGCGGCGGCAAGCCCGCGCAGCCCGCCTTGAAGGTCGCCGACGCCGAAACCGCCCAGCCGCAACCCGAAGCCGCCCCGCCGGCCGACGCCGCGCCGGCGGAAACAGCGGCCCCGGCGACCGACGACTGGCGCAAGGTCGTCTCCAACACGGACGAAGGTCTGCTGGGCCGGCTTGACGACGCGTGGCGTCTGGCGCGCATCGAGGCTGAGGAAGACGGCTATTCAGCCCAGGTCGAGAAACTGGGGCCGCTGGGTGATCCCAACGCTGCCCGTGTGGGCCGGTCGCAGCCGGGGCCGGGATCCTATCGCTGCCGCACGATCAAGATGGGCACGCGCGACGGCGGAACCCTGGCCTACGTCGACTATCCCTTCTTCGCCTGCCGGGTGGAACTGACGCCGGGCGGCGACCTGATCCTGACCAAGACGACCGGCTCGCAGCGGTTCCAGGGCAGGCTCTATCCCGATGCCGACAGCCGTCTGGTCTATGTCGGAACCCAGGCCTGGGGCGACGAACGCGGATTCCCCGCCTATGGCGCCCAGCCGGAACGCGATCAGGCGGGCGTGGTCGAGCGGATCGGCGAAAACCGCTGGCGCGTGGTCATCCCCTGGCCGAAACAGGAATCCAAGCTGGACCTGATCGAGATCGTCCGCTGACGGGCGGGCGATCCGTCCAGGATCGCCCCACGGATGAAATCTCAGACCCGCGTCAGCCTCAGGTCCTGATAATCGTACGAGAAGTCGATGTCGGGCGAGACGCCCTTGACCGTCGCCGTCGCCGGTTTCGCCGTCTGGATGTTGAAGGTGATGAAGGCGTCTTCCTCGCGCTTGTCGGGGAAGCGGGTGCGGAAGGTCTCGCCGTCATAGGGCTCCAGCCAGCCCTGAAGCGCGGGCGTGTGGGTGAAGCTGAGCCACAGGCCGCTCTTGCGGTTGCGGCCCCGGCCTTCGGTCTTCTGGACGATGGTGATGTCGCCGTACCACGGGTCGCGCCAGGTTCCGGCATAGGCGTCCAGCGGCATCGCCGGGGGTGCGCCCGCGCGTTGCTTGGCGTCAATCTCGATGGCGGCGGCCTGCGACTTGGCTTCGCCCTCTGCCTCGATCTTCTTGGAGTCTGCAATCCAGTCGAAGTCGGCCTTGCCCATGCACAGGTCGGTGATGCCTGAGCGCAGGGACCGCAGCAGGAAGCTTTCCTCGGCGTTGGAGAAGATGCTGAAGCCGATCTTGCGTCCGGGGATCAGGACGGTGGCCGAAATCCCGCCGGGCGATCCGCCGCCGTGGCTGGCGATCCGCTCCCCGCGATAATCCTGCACCTGCAGGCCCATGGCGTAGGTCGAGGCGATGGCGCGGTTGGGCAGTTCCGCCGTCGGCCCCGCCGAGTTGCCGACGATGATGTTGGGCCGATACATCTCGCGCGCCGTCTCTTCCGAGAACAGGCGCGAGCCGTCAGGCAGTTTGCCTTCGTTCAGGCGCACGGCGATCCATTTGGCCCAGTCGGTGGTGGTGGTGCAGATGCCGCCCGCCGCCGCCGCCGAATCCCAGTTCCAGACCTCGGCGATGCAGTTGGCGATCTGAACCATCGGTCCGTGGGTGCGCAGCGGCGGCCCGACGCGGGCGTGGGGTAGGGCGGATTTGGCGGGGTCGGCCAGGCGCGCCAGAGGCACGGTCTCGGTCATGCCGGCCTTGTCCAGGATCCGCGTCTGGATGAAGTCCTCCCACGACAGGCCCGACACGGCCTCCAGCACGGCGCCCGCCACCACGAACATCAGGTTGCAATAGTGATAGCGCGCCCGGAACCCGTCCTCGATGGGCACGAAGGCGGCCTGGGCGATCACCTCGGCGCGGGTGCGGTCGCTGTTGGGCCAGAACAGCAGGTCGCCCGCGCCCAGGCCGAACCCGGCCCGGTGGCTCAGGGTGTCGCGGACGGTGATATGGTCGGTGATGTAGGGATCGGACAGTTTGAAGCCGGGCAGATAGGTCTTCACCGGCTCGTCCCACTTCACCTTGCCCTCGTCGACCATGATGGCCAGGGCGGCGGCGGTGACGTTCTTGGAGTTGGACGCGATGGCGAACAGGGTGTGTTCGTCGGCCCGCGCGGGCTTGCCCTGCACCTTCACGCCATAGCCGCGCGACAGGATGGTCTGGCCGTCCTTGACCACCGCAACGCCCAGGGCGGGCTGGTCGGGCCAGGCGGCCATGGCCGTCTTCACATAGGCGTCCACCGCCTCGACCAGGCTGGCGTCGTCGTTCGCCGCCGTGCGTGCCCAGGACGGGCTGGAGACCAGGGCGGCGGCGCCTCCGGAAGCGAACAGGGCGGTGCGGCGCGACAGGCGAAGGGACATTGAAAACTCCGACAAGACTTGCGGCGACGCTAACGCCGGGCCGCCGACACTCCAAGCGGGAACTGGCCAAGCGGGAACTGTCCAAGCGCGAACGGGCCAAACGCGAACTCGCGCGCGACGTCACATGACACATCCTTAACTGGTGTTCGGCGCCGCCTGTTGTTAGCGCGAGGAAAAAGCACGCCCCCGTCTCTGCTTGCCCAGGATCATCTCAAGTGAACAGACTGTATTACGCCTCGCTGGCCAGCGCCGCCCTGATGCTGCCCGCAGGGGCCGCCCTGGCCCAGACGCCCGCGCCGCGTCCGGCGACGCCTGCGCCCCAGGCTCCGGCCCAAACCCCGCCCCAGCCCGCCGCACAAACCCCGCCGTCAGGTCAGGCCGCCACGGTCGGCGATGTGGTGGTCAACGCCCGCGCCAGCGACGTCCGCACCTCGATCGACGCCACCAGCTACAGCCTGGCCAACGACCTTCAGGCCGTGACCGGCAGCGTGGCCGACGCCCTGCGCAATGTTCCCTCGGTCGATGTCGATCCCGAGGGCAATGTCTCCCTGCGCGGCGACAGCAATGTCACCATCCTGGTCGACGGCCGCCCGTCGGGCATCCTGACGGGCCCCGGCCGTGGCCAGGCGCTGATCCAGCTGCCGGCCAGCCAGTATGCGCGCATCGAGGTGATGACCAATCCGTCCGCCGCCTACAGCCCCGAAGGCTCCGGCGGGGTGATCAACCTGATCACCAAGCCCACGGCGCCCAAGCCCGGAACCCAAACCACCGGCTCCATCCGCGCCAATGTCGGCGACAACGGCCGCTGGAATGCGGGGCTCAGCGGATCGTATCAGAAGGACCGCCTGACCCTGTCGGGCGACCTCAGCTACCGGACCGATCCCACCAACATCCACATGACGCGCCTGCGCGAGCAGCTTGATCCCGTCACCGGCGCGGTGGTTTCGACCACCAGCGTCGATCAGCGGATCGAGTCTGAACAGAACGGCGCGTTCGGGCGCCTGACCGCCGAATACAAGCTGACCGACAAGACCCAGGTGACCGGTGAACTGCGCGGCGTCGTCTTTGACGGCGAAGGCTCGGGAGGGGGGCTGTTCGAAACCCGCAATGCGGCGGGCGCCCTGACCAGCGCCTATCGCCGTGAAGGCGGTCAGGACTTCAACTTCAAGAACTGGGGCGTCACCGGGCGGGTGCTGCATCGCTTCGATGATTCCGGCCACGAATGGTCGAACGAGCTGCGCTACGACAGCAACAGCAACGACAGTTCGGGCCCGGCTAGCACCTTCTTCCTGACCCCCGCCGCCGCGACCCTGTACGAGCGCACGGCGACCGATGTGAACCAGGTCACCCTGGGCTTCACCAGCGCCTATGTCCGTCCCCTGTCCGACGGCGGCAAGCTGCGACTGGGCTATGAGTTGAACGATCAGCGCCCGGATCAGGAGGTGGTCTTCAGCCGGGGCGCCGTCGAGAACAATCTGCCGGTTGTTCCGGGCCTCAGCAGCCGGTTCAAGGCGCGCCAGACGGTTCACGCCCTGTACGCCACCTATGAGCGCAGCCTGTCCGAGAAATTGTCGGCCCAGGCGGGTCTGCGGCTGGAGCAGGCCGACATCCGCATCGACGACCTGACCGGCGGGACCTCCGCCTCTCAGGACTATTTCCGCGCCTATCCGACCGCTCATGTCCAATACAAGATGTCGGACGAACAGACCCTGCGCGCCAGCTATTCGCGCCGCATCCAGCGCCCGCAGCCCAGCCAGCTGAATCCGCTGGTGGTCTATCAGGACCCGCTGAACCTGCGTTCAGGCAACCCGGACCTGCAGCCCCAGGAAACCGATTCCTTCGAGTTCATGTGGCAGCTGCGCAAGGGGCAGACCTTCTATCAGGCCACCGCCTATCTGCGTGACACCGACAAGGCCTTCACCGACGTGGCCAGCGACATCGGCGGCGGCGTTCTGCTGACCCGCCCCGAAAACCTGGGCTCGCGCCGCGACATGGGCGTGGAACTGGTCGCCAACGGCCGCCTGCATCCGACCCTGCGCTACAACGCCGCCGTCAATGTGTTCCAGCAGGAGATCGACGCTGCGGGGATTCCTGGCGGGCGCGACCGCGACGGCACGATGGCCAGCGGGCGCCTGAGCCTGAACTGGCAGCCGACGCCCAAGGATTTTGTCCAGGTGACCGGCTTCTGGCAGGGCGAAAGCCTGCTGGCCCAGGGCAAGCGCGAGGCCGGGGGCATGGTCAACCTGGGCTATCGGCGCAAGCTGAACGAGACCCTGTCGTTCAACTTCACCGCCCGCGACCTGTTCAATTCGTTCAACAACACGGTCACCTATGACACGCCCCTGTTCCGCGAACGCTCGGAGCAGGACATCAAGCTGCGCGCCTTCTACGTCGGCCTGACGTGGAACTTCGGCGGCGGCCAACGTCGTCAGCCGGAGCAGTTCGACTTCTCGACCGGCCCGACGGGCGGCTGAGGATCAGAAGGGCGGCGTCGTTCGCGCCGCCGCCCCCGGTGCTCAACCCAGGCGCCAGGCCTGCAGTTTCTCCAGCACGTCGGCGACGATCTGGTTCTGGGTGAAGCCGGTCACATCATAGGGGCGCGAACCGTCGCCGGTCTGGGCCGTCAGGCGCCATTCCAGCAGGCGGCGCCCGACGGGCGCATCGCGCTGGCTGGCGACCGGGCGGGGGCGTGACCGCGCGCCCAGCCGATAGATGAAGACCCGCTCGCCGTGCCGCACCGTCAGCCAGGCGGCGGCGTCGTCGCGACCGACCTCGGCGTCGGGTTCTTCAGCCTCCAGGGCGGTCCGCACGGTCTCCAGCGCGGGCAGGCCGTGGCGGTCGATCTCCTTGACGATGTCGGTGCGCGTCGCCGGCGTCAGGATGCGTTTCAGCTGCTGCGACAGGGGCGCGGCCTCGGTGGCGATGCTCGCCCCGGTCAGGTCGGCGTTCATCTGTCGGAACAGGCCCGCGACCAGCAGGATCATGATGATGCAGAAGGGCAGGGCCGCCACCAAGGTCGCGGCCTGCAACGCCCCCAACCCGCCTGCCAGCAGCAGCAGGGCCGCCGCCGCCCCCTGCATCACGCACCAGTAGATCCGCTGCCAGCGCGGGGTGTCGTCCGCCCCGCCCGACGCCAGGGTGTCGATCACCAGCGAGCCGGAATCCGCCGAGGTGACGAAGAAGACCGCGACCAGCAGGATGGCCAGGGTCGAGGTGAACATCGTGCCCGGCAACTGCTCGAAGAAGTGGAACATGGCGGTCGACAGGTCGGCCTGCACGGCCTGGGAAATCGCGCCCGCCGCCTGGCCCATGTCATAGGCCATGGCCGTATTGCCGAAGACGGTCATCCACAGGAAGGTGAAGCCGGTGGGGACCAGCAGCACGCCGATCACGAACTCGCGCACCGTCCGCCCACGTGAAATGCGGGCGATGAACATGCCCACGAAAGGGGACCAGGCGATCCACCAGGCCCAGTAGAACAGGGTCCAGTTGGCCATCCACGCCCGCGGCTCATAGGCGTACAGGGTGAAGGTGCGCACGAAGAAGTGGTCCAGATACAGGCCGAAATTCTGCACCAGCGCCCGCATCAGAAACAGGGTCGGTCCGGCGAACAGCACGAACAGCATCAGGCAGACGGCCAGGATCAGGTTCAGCTCCGACAGGCGCCGCACCCCCTTGTCCACGCCCGACAGCACCGAAAGCGTCGCCACCCCCATCACCGCCACGATCAGCCCGACCTGGATCAGCACCGTGTTGGGAATGCCGAACACATAATCCAGACCCGCCGCCATCTGGGCCACGCCCAGCCCCAGAGAGGTGGCGATGCCGAACAGGGTGCCGCAGATGGCGAAGATGTCGACGGCGTCGCCGATCGGCCCGTTGATCCGCCTGCCCAACAGGGGATAGAGGCCCGACCGCATCGTCAGCGGCAGGCCCTTTCGGTGCGCGAAATAGGCCAGGCTCAGTCCGACCACGGCATAGATGGCCCAGGCGTGGACGCCCCAGTGGGTGAAGGTGATGACCATGGCCTCGCGTGCGGCCTTGACCGTGCCGGGGACCTCCTCGGGCGGGGCGATATAGTGCTGCACCGGTTCGGCGACGGCGAAATACATCAGGCCGATGCCCATGCCGGCGGCGAACAGCATGGCCAGCCAGGACAGATAGGGGAAGTCCGGTTCGGCGTCGTCCGGCCCCAGCTTCAACCGTCCGGTCGGCCCGGCGGCCAGCCAGACCACGGCGCCCAGAAAGCCTGCAACAGCAGCGACATACAGCCAGCCGAAGGTGTCGATCACCCAGGCCTGGGCCCGACCGAATATCAGGTCGGATGTGTTCGGCGCGATCAGGGCCAACAGCAGCAGGGCGCCTGCAATCGCGCTGGCCCCCCAGAAGACACGGGGGTTCATCTTGGTCGTAAGCATCGGTCCAAAGCGTATGGCGAAGCTCTGGGTTCCCGATTGCCCGACAAGACCGGGCGGCGGGGCGTCGCCCGGTCGTCTTGCTTCAGGCGTTACAGGCGGCAGACCGCCGTCTGGCCGCGACGGACGGTGTAGCGGTCCGTGCGCGGATTATAGCTCTTGTACCGGCTCTGACAGGCGTGAACGTGGCGGTACCAGTCGCCGTGACGCGAGAAATGCGCCGGCGGCTCATTGGGGCGCGCGCCCCAACTGGTTTCCCACACGCCATATCGGTCATTGTCCTGCGGCCCACGACCGTCGGCGCGACGCATGTCGTGCTGGTTCGGCCCGGTGGTCTGCATATAGGGGACGGGGCCGGTCTGTGGGGTTCTGGCCTCGTTTGGCCGCATCGGTGCGGCGTGTTCTGGCTGTCCTTGTCGGGACTGGTCAGAGCTCGCGGCCTGTGCGGAAGCGGCGCTGAGGGCCATAAGGCCGGCGGCGACTGCGATCAGGTTCTTGCGCATGGTTAGCTCCTACCGCCCGATCATTCGGGCATGAAGACACAACGCATGGCGAGGACCTGCAGCAGGACGGCCTGAAAATATATCCGCGATGTCCAGGCGGCCTATCGCGGCGCTCTGGCTGGGTTTAGGCAGGAGGCTTCGGCGCGAGGGGGCTTCATGCGGCTGTTTCGACCTATTCTGGCGGGTGCGACCCTGCGCGACCGCGCGGCGGCCTGTCTGGGCGCCTTGTTCGGCATCGGCCTGACGGGGCTGGTGTCGCGCTGGGTTCTGGGGGCGGACCATGCGGCCCACGCCCTGCTGATCGCCTCGATGGGGGCGTCGGCGGTGCTGGTCTTCGCCGTTCCCGCCAGCCCTCTGGCCCAGCCCTGGCCCGTGATCGGCGGCAACGCCATTTCCGGCCTGATCGGCGTCATCGTCGCCCATGCCATCCATGACCCGATGATCGGCGGAGCTGTCGCCGTGTCCCTGGCCATCGGGGCCATGTCCCTGTTCGGCTGCCTGCATCCGCCCGGCGGCGGCACAGCCCTGACGCCGGTGCTGGCCGGTCCCGCCGCCGCCTGGCTGTTCCCGCTGGCGCCTGCCGCCCTGAACGCGGTCCTGCTGGTCGGCGCCGCCTGGCTGTTTCACCGGTTTTCAGGCCACGCCTATCCGCACAGGCCAGAGAAGATCACGCCCGGCCCGCTGACGATTTCAGAGGCCGACATCGACGCCGCCCTGTCGGAAATGCACGAGGCCCTGGACGTCAGCCGCGAGGATCTGCGCGCCGTCGCCGTTCTGGCCGCCCAGCACGCCGCGGGCCGCCGCAAATCCTGACCCGCGCCCCTTGTGCGCCAAATCCGCAACACCATCTCGTTTGCGACAGCTCAAGGCGTCGCTTTCGATAAGGGCGCATTGAGATGAAATCCGCCTCCTGAGGGGAACACATGAATCTCGATCTCTACTCCGACCGCGCCAAACAGGCCGTCCAGTCGGCCCAGTCGCTGGCCCTGGCCCGCCGTCACCAGCAGTTCGCCCCCGAACACCTGCTCAAGGTGTTGCTGGAGGAGCGCGATGGCCTGGCCCGCAACCTGATCAACGCCGCTGGCGGCGACGTCCGCAAGGCCGAGGCCGACGTCGAAACCGCCCTGAAGAAGCGCGCCCAGGTCACCGGCGGCTCGGGCCAGCTTTATCTGGACGGCGACACCGCCCGCGTCTTCGCCGCCGCCGAGGAGGCCTCGAAAAAGGCGGGCGACGCCTTCGTCACGACGGAACGCCTTCTGGCCGCATTGGCCAAGGAGGGCGGCGTCGCGGCCCAGGTGCTGAAATCGTCCGGCCTGACGCCTGACAAGCTGGAGACCGCCATCGCCGACATTCGCAAGGGCAAGACCGCCGACAACGCCAGCGCCGAAGACGGCTATGACGCCCTGAAACGCTATGCCCGCGACCTGACGCAGGCGGCGGCGGACGGAAAGATCGACCCGGTCATCGGCCGTGACGAGGAAATCCGCCGCACGATTCAGGTCCTGGCCCGCCGCACCAAGAACAACCCCGTCCTGATCGGCGAGCCGGGCGTGGGCAAGACCGCCATCGTCGAAGGACTGGCCCTGCGCATCGTCAACGGCGACGTGCCTGAATCCTTGCGCGACAAAACCGTCATGGCGCTGGACATGGGCAGCCTGATCGCCGGCGCGAAATATCGTGGCGAGTTCGAGGAGCGGCTGAAATCCGTGCTGAACGAGGTGTCGGCGGCCGAGGGCGGGGTCATCCTGTTCATCGACGAAATGCACACCCTGGTCGGCGCGGGCAAGGGCGACGGGGCGATGGACGCCTCCAACCTGCTGAAGCCCGCCCTGGCGCGGGGCGAACTGCACTGCGTCGGCGCCACCACCCTGGATGAGTACCGCAAGCACGTCGAGAAGGACGCGGCCCTAGCCCGTCGCTTCCAGCCGGTCTTCGTCGCCGAGCCCACGGTGGAGGACACGGTGTCGATCCTGCGCGGCCTGAAGGAGAAGTACGAGGTCCACCACGGGGTCCGCATCAGCGACAGCGCCATCGTCGCCGCCGCCACCCTGTCGAACCGCTACATCACCGATCGCTTCCTGCCCGACAAGGCCATCGACCTGATCGACGAGGCTGCATCGCGCGTGCGCATGGCCGTCGATTCCAAGCCCGAGGCTCTGGACGAAATCGACCGCCGCCTGGTGCAGCTGAAGATCGAACGCGAGGCCTTGAAGAAGGAGACGGACACCGCCTCCCAGCACCGTCTGGAGAAGCTGGAAGACGAGATCGCCGATCTGGAAGGCCAGTCCGACGACCTGACGACCCAGTGGAAGTCGGAAAAGGAAAAGGTCGGTCAGGGCGCCCAGCTGCGCGAAACCCTGGACCGCCTGCGTCTGGAGCTGACCAATGCCCAGCGTGCGGGCGACCTGGGTCGTGCGTCAGAGATCGCCTACGGCCAGATCCCCCAGATCGAGAAGCAATTGGCCGAGGCTGAGGCCAACGAAACCTCGGGCTCTGCCGGTCGTGGGGGGCCTCTGACCCCCGAAGTCGTCGACGCCGAACAGATCGCCGCCGTCGTCAGCCGCTGGACCGGCGTGCCCGTCGACAAGATGCTGGAAGGCGAGCGCGAGAAACTGCTCAAGATGGAGGACGCCCTGGGCGCCCGCGTCGTGGGTCAGGACGAGGCCCTGACCGCCGTGTCCGACGCCGTGCGCCGCGCCCGCGCCGGTCTGAACGACCCCAACCGTCCGCTGGGCAGCTTCCTGTTCCTGGGCCCCACGGGCGTGGGCAAGACCGAACTGACCAAGGCTCTGGCCGAGTTCCTGTTTGATGACGAAGCCGCCATCACCCGGCTGGATATGTCGGAATATATGGAGAAACATTCGGTCAGCCGCCTGATCGGCGCCCCTCCCGGCTATGTCGGCTATGACGAGGGCGGCGCCCTGACCGAGGCGGTGCGTCGTCGCCCCTATCAGGTCGTCCTGTTCGACGAAGTTGAAAAGGCCCACCCGGACGTGTTCAACGTGCTGTTGCAGGTGCTGGACGACGGTCGCCTGACCGATGGTCAGGGCCGCACCATCGATTTCCGCAACACCCTGATCATCATGACCTCCAACCTGGGTTCGGAATTCCTGGCCAATCAGGGCGAAGGCGATGATGTCGAGGCCGTGCGTCCGTTCGTCATGGAGGCGGTGCGCGGGCATTTCCGGCCCGAGTTCCTGAACCGGATCGACGAGATCATCCTGTTCCACCGCCTGGGCCGCGACCAGATGGGCGGCATCGTCCGCATCCAGCTGGCCCGGTTCGAGAAGCTTCTGGCCGACCGCCGCATGGCCATCGACATCGACGACGCGGCCCTGGCCTGGCTGGCCGACCGCGGCTACGACCCCGTCTATGGCGCCCGCCCCCTGAAGCGCGTCATCCAGAAAGACCTGGTCGACCCCATCGCCCGCAAACTGCTGGCGGGCGAGATCGAAGACGGCGGCGTGATCGCCGTGTCAGCGGGTCAGGACGGCCTGGAGATCGGCAAGGCGCGGGTGCATTGAACGGTTGGGGCGGTGGCGTCGCCATCGCCCCTTCTTTCTTTTTCTCTTGATCGGGGAGCGGCGTTTCAGCTTGGCGGTCGTGACGTGTTGAAGGGCTATGCAGAGATGAAATGTCGGATTCGACATTTCCATTGTTTTCCTTCATAAGCCGCCGCTTCCGACGCAAGTGAACCTCGCGTCTCCACCAGCACGATCCCATTTCCGCGCTCAAGCAGCGCAGCGTTAGCGCTCTAGGGAAGTGGATGAGGCTGGCGAGAACCCTCTGCCGACGTGACCGTCGCCAGAGGCCGTTGTCGTATGGAGCCGTTTCACCCGTCGCCATGAGGTAGTGAATGTTCGAGGCTCTGAACGAGCGGCTTACAGGCGTCTTCGACCGGATCACCGGTCGCGGCGCCCTGTCTGAAAAGGATGTCGCAGAGGCGATGCGCGAAGTGCGCGTGGCCCTGCTTGAGGCCGACGTCGCCCTGCCGGTCGTCAAGGACTTCATCGCCTTCGCCACCGAGCGCGCCACCGGCGAAGAAGTCATCCGTTCGGTCAAGCCGGCCGACCAGGTGGTCAAGATCGTCTATGACGGCCTGATCGAGATGCTGGGCGGCGAAGAGCCGGTCCCCCTTAACACCAATGCCAACCCGCCCGCCGTCGTGCTGATGGCCGGTCTGCAGGGTTCGGGCAAGACGACGACCTCCGCCAAGCTGGCGCTGCGTCTGACCAAGTTCGATCGCAAGAAGGTCATGATGGCCTCGCTGGACACGCGTCGTCCGGCCGCGATGGAGCAGTTGGCCACTCTGGGCAAGCAGATCGAGGTCGCGACCCTGCCCATCGTGGCGGGCGAGAGCGCGGTCCAGATCACCCGCCGCGCCCTGACCGCCGCCAAGCTGCAGGGCTTTGACGTCCTGATCCTGGACACCGCCGGCCGCATCACCCTGGACGAAGGGCTGATGAACGAGGTCGCCGAGGTCGCCGAGATCTCCAAGCCGGTCGAGACCCTGCTGGTCGCCGACAGCCTGACCGGTCAGGACGCCGTCCGCACCGCCAAGGCCTTCCATGAGCGCCTGCCCCTGACGGGTCTGGTCCTGACCCGCGCCGACGGCGATGGCCGTGGCGGCGCCATGCTGTCGATGCGCGCCGTCACCGGCCTGCCGATCAAATATCTGGGCGCTGGCGAAAAGGTCGACGCCCTGGACGTCTTCGACGCCCGCCGCGTCGCGGGCCGCATCCTGGGTCAGGGCGACATCGTAGCCCTGGTCGAAAAGGCCGCTCAGGACCTGGATCAGGCCAAGGCCGAGAAGATGGCCCGCAAGCTGGCCAAGGGTCAGTTCGATCTGGACGATCTGGCCGGTCAGCTTCAGCAGATGAAGCGGATGGGCGGTCTGCAGGGCATCATGGGCATGCTTCCGGGCGTGGCCAAGATGAAGAACCAGATGGCCGACAGCGGCATCGACGACCGCATGATCCTGCGTCAGGAAGCCATCATCTCCTCGATGACAAAGGCCGAGCGCAAGAAGCCGGACCTGCTGAACGCCTCGCGTAAGAAGCGGATCGCGGCGGGCGCCGGGGTCGACGTGCAGGACGTGAATCGGGTTCTGAAACAGCACCGCCAGATGGCCGACATGGTCAAGTCGATGGCGCGTGGCGGACCCAAGAAGATGCAGCAGATGGCGGCCATGCTCGGCGGCCTCGGCGGCGGTGGAATGGGCGGGCCGGACATGGCGCGCCTTAAGGCTCTGGGTGGCGGCAAGATGGCTGAACCCAGCGCGGACGAACTGAAAGCTGTGCAGGACCGTCTGGCGGGCCTGGGCGGCGGACAACTTCCGGGGGGCCTTCCGGGCTTGCCGGGCTTCCCCTCAAAGAAATAACGACTTTCTAGAAAGAGACTGAAAATGCTGAAGATTCGTCTGGCCCGCGGCGGCGCCAAGAAGCGCCCCTACTACCACATCGTCGTTGCTGACTCGCACGCCCCCCGCGACGGCAAGTTCATCGAGAAGGTCGGCTCCTACAACCCGATGCTTCCCAAGGACAGCGCCACGCCGCGCGTCGCCCTGAAGGTCGAGCGTATCGCTGAATGGCTCGGCAAGGGCGCTCAGCCGACCGACCGCGTCGCGCGCTTCCTGTCGCAGGACGAGACCCTGGGCGCCAAGGTCAAGTGGACGCAAGGCAACAACCCGAACAAGGCCCAGCCCGGCAAGAAGGCGCAAGAGCGCGCCGCTGAACGCGCCCAGCGCGAAGCCGACCGCCTGGAAGCCGAAGCCGCCGCCAAGGCCGAAGCCGCCGAAGCCGCTGCCCGCGCCAAGGAAGAAGCTGAAGCCGCCAAGAACGCTCCGGCTCCGGCTGCTGAAGAAGCCCCCGCTGAAGAGGCTCCGGCCGCTGAAGCTTCGGCTGAAGAAACCACGGAAGCCTAAGGCTTTCGACCAATCCGGCATGGAAAGCAGCGTCCTCACGGGCGCTGCTTTTCTGTTATGGGCGGCCTGAAGCGGAGAGAACGGCATGACCACGGACAGCAGACTCATCCTCGTCGGCCAGATCGGCGGCGGCTTCGGCGTGCGCGGCGAGGTGCGGGTGACCGCCTTCACCGCCGACCCTCTGGCCCTGACCGCCTATGGTCCGCTGTTGCGCGCCGATGGCTCCGTGGCCCTGACCCTGACCTCCACGCGGCCCGACAAGAACGGCGTCGTGGGCCGCGCCAAGGAGATCGCCACCAAGGAGGAGGCGGATGCCCTGCGCGGTCTGAAGCTGCACGTCCCGCGTGACCGCTTCCCGGAACCGGACGAAGATGAATTCTATCTGGCGGATCTGATCGGGGTTCAGGCCCGTGGCGCGGACGGCGCCGTCATGGGCCAGGTCAAGTCGGTTCAGAATTTCGGCGCCGACGACATGCTGGAGATCGCGCCCGCGACGGGCGGCCCGACCTGGTATCTGCCGTTTACAAAAGAGGCCGTGCCCGAGCTTCACCTCGCCGACGGCTGGCTTCTGGCCGTGCCGCCGAACGAGGTGGGCGAGCGTGAGCCCGACTGAACCTAGATTTCTTCGGTCGGGGCGTCGGCGACGTATTTCTTGATCGACTCGATCGCGCGCTTGGCGCCTGACTTGTCCGAATAGCCTTCGGTCGAGAAGATGATCTCGGAATTGTACTTGAAGCGGACACGGAACTCGCCAGCCTTGTCCTTATAGACTTCGAACTTGTGCGCCATCGGGCGTCTCCAGATACGACCTGTGATCGGGTCACAGACAAGCTGGCATTGACCTCCCAGCGTCGCCATTCACAAGCGCGCGATTGCACTGCTCCTGCCGCTGTTGCGAAATAGGCGGATCGCGCCAACATTGGTGCATCCGCCATCAGGACTTCATTGCATGACCGACCTGTCCGCCTTCCCGATCACCCAGCGCTGGCCCGCCCAGCATCCTGACCGGCTCCAGCTCTATTCCCTGCCGACGCCAAATGGCGTGAAGGTGTCGATCATGCTGGAGGAGGTCGGTCTGGCCTATGAGCCGCATCTGATCGACATCACCAAGAACGAGACCTGGGGGCCGGAATATCTGTCGTTGAACCCCAACGGCAAGATCCCCGCCATCATCGATCCCGAGGGGCCGGGAGGGCAACCGCTGGCCCTGTTCGAATCCGGCGCCATCCTGATCTATCTGGCGGAGAAGACTGGCAAATTCCTGTCGGCGGATCCGGCCGAACGCTACCAGACGATCCAGTGGGTCATGTTCCAGATGGGCGCCATCGGCCCGATGTTCGGCCAGCTCGGCTTCTTCCACCGCTTCGCCGGCAAGGAGTATGAGGACAAGCGCCCGCGCGATCGCTACGTCGCGGAATCCCGTCGTCTGCTGGGCGTCCTGGAGACCCGTCTGGCCAATGAAGGCGGCGAGCCGCGTGACTGGATCATCGGCGACTATTCCATAGCCGACATCGCCACCTTGGGCTGGGTGCGCAACCTGATCGGCTTCTATGAAGCGGGCGAGATCGTCGGGTTCAAGGACTTCCCGCACGTCGCCGCCTGGCTGGAACGCGGGCTGGCGCGTCCGGCGGTTCAGCGGGGGCTTGAGATTCCGTCACGGACGTGAACCATACTGTCATGGTTGCGTTAGTCCGCAACCTCAACAGGAGCGCGACCTCATGGGCATCTTCTCTTCCATCTGGAACAAGATCACGAACCACAAGCCTGCGGCGGCTCCGGCCCCCGCACCGACAGCCGCTCCGGCAGGCGCCGCGCCGACTGCTGCGCCCGCCAGCCTGCCGCCGGTCGACGTCGAAGCCGTTCTGAGCGGCCTTGCCGCCAGCAAGGGCGGCGGCGGCAATTGGCGCACCTCGATCGTCGACCTGCTGAAACTGCTCGACCTCGATTCCAGCCTGTCGGCCCGCAAGGAGCTGGCTGAAGAACTGAACGTCCATGCCGGTGAACACGGCTCGGCCGAGCAGAACATCGCCCTGTCCAAGGCGGTCTGGCGGAAGCTGGCCGAAAACGGCGGCCAGGTCCCGGCCTCGCTGCGCGACTAAGCCAGTTCAGAACCGTCATTCCGGGGCGCCCGAAGGGCGAACCCGGAACCCAGGAGGTCGCTCCAGCGCCGTTCAACCTGGGTTCCGGGTTCTTCGCTCCGCTCAGCCCCGGAATGACGATTCGAGAGACTGACTAACCGAATGTCGATGGACCGCGAGCCTTGTCAGGCCCTCGGTCTGATCCAGCGCATCGCCGCCAGTGCGGCGAATCCCACGACCAGCCCCCAGAAGGCCGCGCCGATCCCGAACAGGGCGACGCCGGAGCCTGTGGCGGCGAAGGTCAGGACGGCGGCTTCCCGCTCGTTCGGCTTGGCCAGCATGGCCCCCAGCGCCCCCGTCAGGGCCGCGATCAGGGCCAGGCCCGTGATGATGGCCAGAACCGCAGGCGGCATGGCGATGAACAGGCCCGCCAGCGGCGCCGCGAACAGGGCGACCACCACATAAAACCCGCCATAGATGACGCCCACGATCCATCGTTTCGCGGGATCGGGATGGGCGTCAGGGCCGGTGCACAGGGCGGCGGTGATGGCGGCCAGATTGACCCCGTGCGCGCCGAATGGGGCGGCGATCAGACTGGTCAGGCCGGTGGCGAAGATCAGACGGTTGGCGGGCGGCTCGTATCCGGCGGCTCTCAGCACCACCAGCCCCGGCAGGTTCTGCGAGGCCAGGGTGACCAGAAACAGCGGCAGACCCAGACTGACGGCGACCTTCCAGTCAAAGACGGGAATGACCGGCGACAGGCCGCCGAACAGGCCGGTTCCGGGCGGCAGGCCTATCTGCCCCTTGAAGGCCAGCACAGCAAAGGCGGCGACCAGAACGGCGGGCAGGCTCCAGGCGGGCCACAGCCGCCGCGTGACGATGAAGACGGCCAGCAGTCCGATCGCCAGCCCCATCTCGTCCGGCACGACCTTGAACAGCCTCAGCACGAAGGGCAGCAGCACGCCCGCCAGCATGGCCGAGGCGACCGAGGCGGGAATCTTCTGCGCCAGCCGTCCCAGCGCCGGCGCCAGGCCCGTCAGCACCATCAACAGGGCTGCAAACACGAAGGCCCCGATGGCGTTGGCCCAGCCCAGGCCTAGCGCCGAGGCCGCCAGCAGGGCCGCCCCCGGCGTCGACCAGGCCAAGACGACCGGCATTTTGAAGCGCCAGCTCAGCAACATCCCCGGCAGGCCGATGCCCAGGCACAGGGCCGTCACCATCGAAATGATTTGGGTCGGGCTGGCGCCCAGAACCTGACCCGCCTGCACGATCAGGGCGACCGTGCCGCCGAAACCCACCACGGTGGCCACGGCGGCGGCGGAGAAGCTGGCGGGGGGAGGGAGGTTCGGCGCGCTCATAGCCTACGGATAAGCGGAGCTGTCGCGCCCCGAAAGCAAAAAGGGCCGCCGGTTCGCCCGGCGGCCCTTGATGTTCAGCCGATCCGTCGGGATCAGGCTTCGATGTCTTCCGGCAGGCCGACCGCGTGGAAGCCCGCATCGACGTGCACGACTTCGCCCGTGGTCGAACGACCCAGGTCCGAGCACAGCCACAGGGCCGCGCCCGCGACGCCTTCCATCGAGGTCTCTTCCTTGATCAGCGAGAACTGCGCCGACCTGGAGTGCAGGCCGCGTCCGCCCGAAATGCCGGCCAGCGACAGGGTGCGCATGGCGCCCGCCGAGATGGCGTTGACGCGGATGTTCTTGGGACCCAGATCGCGCGCGATGTAACGCGTGGCGGCTTCCAGCGCAGCCTTGGCCACGCCCATGGTGTTGTAGTTCGGAATGACCCGCTCGGACCCCAGATAGGTCAGGGTGATCATAGATCCGCCGTTCGGCATCAGCATGGCCGAACGCTTGGCCACGTCCACGAAGCTGAAGGCCGAGATGTTCATGGCCAAGAGGAAGCTGTCGCGCGTGGTGTTGTCGACGAACGAACCCTTCAGCTCATCTTTGTTGGCGAAGGCGACCGAGTGGACGACGAAGTCGATCGTGCCGAACTCTTTCTCCAACTCGGCGAAGGCATGGTCCATCGAGGCGTCGTCGGTGACGTCGGCCTGGATAAGCAGCTTGGCGCCGACGCTTTCGGCCAGCGGGCGCACGCGGCGCTCCAGGCTTTCGCCCAGATAGGTGAAGGCCAACTCGGCGCCCTGGGCGGCCAGTTGCGATGCGATGCCCCAGGCGATGGAGCTGGAGTTCGCGACCCCCATGATCAGGCCCTTCTTGCCCTTCATGAGGTCTCCGGTGGGCATGTCCCAGCCTTCGCTCGTCGCCATGATACGTCTCCTGATGATTTGGCGGAGGGTTAGCAGGGGCCGATGCGAACCGGAACCCCCGCAGGCTTCCGTAAGGTTACAGCAGGGCCGAAATCGCCTTGCGCGCCGCCTCACCCAAATCTGGGCGTTTCAGGGCCAGGGCGACGTTGGCGCGCAGCAGGCCGATCTTGTCGCCGCAGTCGTGGGTCACGCCTGCGTATTCGACGGCGGTGAAGCTTTGCTCGTGCATCAGCCGATCCATGGCGTCGGTCAACTGGATCTCGCCGCCAGCGCCGCGTTCCTGGGTCGCCAGCAGGTCGAAGATCTCGGGCTGAAGGATGTAGCGGCCCGCGATGGACAGGTTGGACGGCGCCGTGCCGGGTGCGGGCTTTTCGACCATCCCCTTCATGGTGATGCGATTGCCCTCGCGGCTGGCCGGATCGACGATGCCGTATTTGTGGGCGTCTGCGATATCGACCGATTCGACGCCAATCAGATTGCCGCCCGTCTCCTCATAGGCATCGACAAGCTGTTTCAACGCGCCCGGCTGGCCATCGACAATGACGTCGGGCAGCATGACGGCGAACGGTTCATGACCGATGATGTCACGCGCGCACCAGACGGCGTGACCCAGGCCCTTGGGCTGCATCTGGCGGGTGAAGCTCATCTCACCGGCCTTGGCCAGTTCGGCGTTCATCATCTCCAGGATGGCCGTCTTGCCCTTGGCCTCCAACTGGGCCTCAAGCTCGATCTGGTGGTCGAAATAGTCCTCGATCGCGCCCTTGGAGCGGCCGGTGACGAAGACGATGTGTTCGATCCCGGCTTCGCGGGCTTCCTCGACGATGTAGGAAAGGATCGGCCGGTCAACGACGTTCAACAGTTCCTTGGGGGTCGTCTTGGTGCCGGGAAGAACCCGCGTGCCGAGACCGGCGACGGGAAGTACGGCCTTGCGCAGACGCGCGGGCTTGGAAGTCATTCGATGTCCTGAAAAGCTGTCCCGCCCCATCATAGCCGACGGAGCAGCGGTGAAAAGGGGCGGGACGCCTTCGGAGAGAACCCGGTTACTTGGCGGGGCGGGCCATCGGCGTCATTGCGGCCGCCGTGGCGCGCTGGGCCTGCAGATCCGCCGCCTGCAGCGGGATCAGGCCGCGGTCCTGCAGATAACCGCCACGACCGGCGGAGGCGTCCGACAGGAACTCCTGCACGAACTGCTGCAGGCCGGGGATGACGCCGATATTGGCCTTCTTCACATAGATGTAGAGGCTGCGCGACAGGGGATAGGAGCCGTCGGCGATGGTGTCGGCGGTGGGGGCCACGCCGTCGATGGTCTCGGCCTTCACCGTATCCAGGTTCTGCTCCAGGAAGGAATAGCCGAACACGCCCAACGAGCCGGGGGTGCGGCTCAGGGTCTGGACGATGGCGTTGTCGTTCTCGCCGGCGTCGATCCAGGCATTGTCCTCCCGCAGGGTGTGGGCGATGGTTTCAAACCGGCTCTTGTCCGTTTTTTCGATGGCGGCGGCGGCGGGAACCAGCTTGGCGCCCGGCGCCATGCCCAGCTCCAGGAAGGCGTCGCGCGTGCCCGAGGTGGGCGGCGGGCCATAGACCTGGATGCGCTGGACCGGCAGGCCCTTGTTCACATCGTTCCAGGTTTTGGTCGGGTTGGCGATGAAGGCGCCGCTGGCGTCGGGAACTTCCTTGGCCAGGCCTTCGTACAGGTCGTTCAGTTCGAAGTTGAAGCTGTTGCCGTTGCGCGCCGTGGCGATGACGATGCCGTCATAGCCGATCTTCAGTTCGACGATGTCGGTGACGCCGTTCTTGGCGCACAGGTCGAACTCGGACTGTTTCATCTGGCGCGAGGCGTTGGCGATGTCGGGGCTGTTGGGGCCGACGCCCTGGCAGAAGGCCTGGATGCCGCCGCCGGTGCCCAGGGCCTCGACGCGGGGAGCGGCGCCGCCCGAGGTGCGCGCGAAGTTCTCCGCCACGCGGGTCGAGAAGGGAAAGACGGTCGAGGAGCCTGCGGCCCAGATCCCGGCGCGGGCGCGCGACGAGGAGCCGCCGCTGGAGCCGTTGTCGCCGCAGGCTGCGAGAGCCAGAAGTGCGGTCGCCGTAGCGGCGTATTTCAGTGCGCGGATCATCCTGGCTCTCCCTGAGCGGCTTAGTGCGCAACGCTTAGAGCAGAGGATTGTGACATTCCGCTGAAGGGGGCGGCTGTCGGGGAGCGGCTGAAGCCAAGGGGCCGCTGAAGCAGGCTGGCCGGGCTTCGGGCTGATGGCCCAAAGCCCGGCTGCACGATTACAGCAGGCGGCGGCGCATGACCTGCGACAGGCTGTCGATCAGGGTCACGGCGATGACCACGATGATGACGATGGCCGACACGGCCTTGAAGTTGAAGGCGTTCATGCTGTCGAACAGCACCTGGCCGATGCCGCCTGCGCCGATCAGGCCCAGAACGGTCGCCGAACGGCTGTTGGATTCAAAGCGGTACAGGGCGAAAGAGGTCCACAGCGGGGCCACCTGAGGGATCACCCCCCAGACGATCTCGTGCAGCTTGGAGGCGCCGGTGGCGCGCACGCCTTCGACCGGACCCTTGTCGATCGACTCGACGGCTTCCGAGAACAGCTTGGCCAGAACGCCAGCCGTGTTCAGGGTGATGGCCAGAACACCGGCCAGAGGCCCCAGGCCCACGGCGGTGACGAACAGCAGGCCGATCACCAGATCGGGCACCGAACGCAGCAGGTTCATGACCCAGCGCACCGGCGTCACCACCCATTGCGGGGCGATGTTGCGGGCGGCGGCCAGACCCAGCGGAATGCCGAACAGCACGGCCAGGAAGGTGCCCCACAGGGCGATCTGGACGGTCTCCCACATCTTGCCGACGAACATCTTCCAATCGGAGAAGTCGGGGCGCAGCAGGTCGTGAATGAAGAGTTGCGTGCTCTCGTTGCCCGAGAACAGGCGCGAGATATTGCCCAGGTCGACGGCCTTGATGCTGTAGAGCAGCACCACGGCGACGCCGCCCCAGACCAGGACGTCGGCGGCCCATGCCAGGGCCGATTTGCGCGGCGCGGCGGGGATGGCCGCGGGCGTCAGGGAAGGCGCTGCGCTCAAGGTTGGACCTCACCCTTGGCGCGCAGGCGTTGCAGTTCACGCTCGGCCGCAGCGGCGCCGGCGGTGTCGCCCTTGGCGCGGGCTTCGCTCAGCTTCTGGTCGGCGATCATTTCGCGGATCGGATCCAGATAGTCGTCGTCGGCGGCGGCGAAACGCGAATACTCCAGCGCCGTCAGAACCTGACGCTGACGCTCGGCCTCGGCGCCCTGGCCCTGGCCGTAGGTCAGGAAGAAGCCGCGGATCTTTTCTTTCAGAACCGGGTCCAGATCCTTGCGCAGGACGATGCCGCTTTCAGGGATCGGGGGCGAGGACCAGATCTCCTCGATCTGGTCGGCCAGACGCGGGTTCTCCTTGCGGATGAACAGGGTGTTGACGCTGTTGGACGTCGCCACGTCGATCACGCCGGTCGCCACGCCAAAGGCGTTGGCCTGATGGTTGGCAGAACGCACGGTCTTGAAGCACTGCGACGGCGTGATGCCGCGCGGATTGAAGAAATAGGTCAGGGGGGCCAGGGTGCCCGAGGTCGATTGGGCGTCGCCGATGCCGAAGTTGAACTGCTTGCCGCAGGCCACGACCTTGTCCAGCGTGATGCCGGAGCCCTTCTTGACGATCAGGGTCGACTGATAGGAGTCCAGGCCTTCGCGGTTGACGGTGCGGGCGATGACCTCGGCGTTGGCGCGGTCGATGGCCTCGACTTCAGGCTTGGCCGAGAACCAGCCCACCTGGGTGTGGTTGCCGCGCATGGCCTCGACCAGAACCGTGTAGTTCGAGCCGAAATAGGGTTTCACCGGCACGCCGATGGCCTTGGACATGTCGTCCAGCAGCGGCTGCCACAGCGGGCCGGCCGAGGCCTGGCCTTCAGCGGACAGGATCGAGAAGGTGATCTCGGACGGGGTTCCGCCCTTCTTGTCATCGCCGCCGCCGCACGAGGCGAGACCCAGAACCAGGGCGGCGCCGACGGCGGCCATGCCGGTCCTGGCGATCAGGCGGCGGGTCATGGAGAATTGGGACGGGCTCATGCCTTGGTCTCCCAGAACGCGTCCTCGAATTCAGGACCGTAGATTTCGATCAGGCGCTGTTGGTCCAGGCCCGTTGAGGGACCGTCATAGACGATCTTGCCCGCTTGCAGGGCGATGACCCGGTCGCAGTAGCGGATGGCGTAGTCGACCTGGTGCAGGGTGACGATGACGCCCATGCCGTCGCGCTTGTTCAGCTCGACCAGCAACTCCATCACCTTGCGCGCGGACACGGGGTCCAGCGAGGCGACGGGTTCGTCGGCCAGGATGGCCTTGGCGCCCTGCAGGATGGCGCGGGCGATGGCGCCGCGCTGCTGCTGGCCGCCCGAAAGCGTATTGGCGCGCTGGGCGGCGTAGTCGCTGACGCCCACCCGGTGCAGGGCGGCCATGGCCTTGTCCTTGTCGGCCTGGGGCCAGACGCCCAGCAGACCCTGCCAGGCGGGCAGGCGGCCCAGCGATCCCAGCATGACATTGGAGAACAGGCTGAGGCGCCCGACCAGATTGAACTGCTGGAAGATCATGCCCAGCTTGCCGCGCGCCTTGCGCACGGCGCCGGTGACACGGCCGTCCTTCTGAACCGTCTCGCCGAACACGGCGATGGTTCCCTTGCCCGCGTCGATCGACTGCAGGCCGGTGATGGAACGCAGGAGCGTGGACTTGCCCGATCCCGAAGGACCGATCAGGGCGACCATTTCGCCTGAGGCGACCTCGATCGAGACGCCGTTCAGCGCCTTTCGCGATCCGAAGGTCTTCGACACGTCACGCGCCAGGACGAGCCCGGGGGCGATGGCGGCTGCGGATGAACTCATGAACTCGCTGAGAGGCTGTGGCGAAGGGGCGCCGCATGACGCGCCAATGGCGTTTGGGCAAGTCTTAATCGCATGGACCGGGCGATTTCGCCAGAGTGTGACGACGCACCGCGACCCTGCGACGCTTTTTTATGGGGGTTCGGACGAATAGCGCACGTTCGTGTCGCAGGCGCTTCAGGCGTGGGCAAGACCCAGTCGACGCCATCTCTCTCGTCAATCATTCTCTCGCTCTCGTTTCATGGTCATCCTCGCCCTTGTGGCGAGGATGACCGGGAGCAAGCCGCACACGCCAAACACCGGGCGTATGGATCTCTGGGACCAGCCCAGGGATGACGGGAGTGGGAGGAAGCGGCTGCTGGGGGGCGACGCACGATCGGGCCAGGTCCTCAGCTGATCCCGCCATGAAATTACCGCTTTACATGACAGTCCACAGACCCCATATCGCGCTTTCCGGCGGACCCCGTAGGTCTAACCGTTACGCGCTGCTAACGCCGGTCTGGGTTAACAATCATCAGGGGGTTACGTGAATTGCGCACGTACCAGCTTCCCCTGGACCTGGTCCGTGAGCGGCCTCCTGAACGTCCCGTCGCACTCGTGCGGCCGCGTTCGGTTTCCGTAGCGGCGCGCTGGTTCCAGGATAATTTAAAAGCCGACGTCTTCTATGCGGTGAAGGCGAACCCGTCGCGTTGGGTCATCGAGACCCTGGTCGAGGCGGGCGTTCGCGGTTTTGACGTGGCGTCCATCGCCGAGATCGAACTGGTCCGTTCGGTCAGCGACGACGTGCGTCTGGCCTTCATGCATCCGGTCAAGAGCCGTTCGGCCATCACCAAGGCCTATTTCGACTACGGCGTGCGCACCTTTGCGCTCGACTGCATCGACGAGCTGACCAAGATCCTCGACGCCACCGGCGGCGCAGACGACCTGAATCTGGTCGTGCGCATGGCCGTGTCGGCGGACGGCGCCGCCTACACCCTGTCGGGCAAGTTCGGCGTCTCCTCGGATCAGGCCCCCGCTCTGCTGCTGGCCACGCGCCAGGCGGTCAAGGACGGTCTGATGGGCGTCAGCTTCCACGTCGGTTCGCAGTGCATGCGGCCCACCGCCTACCAGGCCGCCATGGCCCAGGTCGGCCGCTCGATCAGCCGTGCGGGCGTGATCGTCGACATCGTCGATGTCGGCGGCGGCTTCCCGTCCGTCTATCCGGGCATGGTCCCGCCGGACATGAGCGAATACGCCGACGCCATCCACCGCGGCTTCAACGAGATGCCGGTGTCGGAAACGACCGAGCTGTGGTGCGAGCCCGGCCGGGCGATCGTCGCCGAGTCCTCGTCGATCCTGGCCCGCGTTGATCTGCGCAAGGGCGACGCCCTGTATCTGAACGACGGATCGTACGGTTCGCTGTTCGACGCGACCCACTCGCGCTGGCCCTTCCCGACCAAACTGGTCCGGGACGGCGATGCTGCGGGCGATCTCAAGGCGTTTCAATTCTACGGCCCGACCTGCGATTCCATCGACCATATGCCGGGCCCGTTCTGGCTGCCTGCCGATGTGCGCGAAGGCGACTTCATCGAGATCGGCATGCTGGGCGCCTATGGCGTGGCCATGTCGACCGGCTTCAACGGCTATGGCGAGCACGACATCGCTGTGGTCGAGGACGCCCCGATGGCCTCGCTGTACGGCTTGGCGCCGCGCTCCATCCCCACCGTGCGCACCACGGCGGAAGAGAACGCCCGCAAGGTCGTTCGCCTGTCGCGTCCCAAGGGCAAGGCTGGCCAGCGCAAGTCGCGCCGGAAGTAAACGCGTTCACATCTCAAGCCGCCACCCTCGGATCAAGTTCGAGGGTGGCGGATTATGTTGAGGCTAACGGTCCCGCCGGTCGCTCCGTCCCGGCATGGCTGCGTGTCCGACGGGCGTTCATCAAGGCAAGCTTCCGAAATGACCGCAACCGCGCCCGCCAACACCAAGGCCCAACTGCTGCAGAACGTCGTCGAGCACGTCGACATCACCCGCTTCGACGCCCGCCCCATCATCGACGCCATGCGCAAGATGAGCTTCTCCTCGCGCGACACGGCCCGCGCCGCCGACATCTTCTCCATGGCCATCGAGGATGCGGATTGCTCGCCCTGGCTGATCCTGGCCGGCTCGACCTCGGCGGGCGGCTGCATGGACGTGTACCGCGACATGGTGAAGTTCGGCATGGTCGACGCCGTGGTCGCCACCGGCGCCTCCATCGTGGACATGGATTTCTTCGAGGCCCTGGGCTTCAAACACTATCAGGCCGCCGGTTCGGTGGACGACAATGTTCTGCGCGAAAACTACATCGACCGCATCTACGACACCTATATCGACGAAGAGCAGCTCCAGGCCTGCGACCACACCATCCTGGAGATCGCCAACCGTCTGGAGCCGCGCGGCTATTCCAGCCGTGAGTTCATCTGGGAGATGGGCAAGTGGCTGTCGGAGGGAAATGCGAAAAAGCCCGGCTCCCTGATCCAGACCGCCTATGAAGAAGGCGTGCCGATCTTCTGTCCGGCCTTTGTCGATAGCTCCGCGGGTTTCGGTCTGGTCAAGCACCAGAAGGAGCGGGCGGCGGCGGGCAAGCCCTATCTGATGCTGGACGCCATCGCCGACTTCCGCGAACTGACCGACATCAAGATCGCGGCGGGCGTCACGGGCCTGTTCATGGTCGGCGGCGGCGTGCCCAAGAATTTCGCCCAGGACACGGTCGTCTGCGCCGAAATCCTGGGCGTCGAGGCCGAGATGCACCGATACGCCGTCCAGATCACGGTCGCCGATGTCCGCGACGGCGCCTGCTCATCCTCGACGCTGAAAGAGGCGGCGTCGTGGGGCAAGGTCCAGACCACCCATGAACAGATGGTCTTTGCTGAAGCCACCACGGTCGTGCCGCTGATCGCCTCCGACGCCTATCACCGCGGTGCTTGGAAGACCCGCGACAAGCGTCGCTGGAACAGGCTGTTCGATAAGGCGTGATCAAAAAGAAGGCCGGTGGATCGCCCCACCGGCCTTTTATTTTCAGCGATCAGGTCAAGGTCAGGCCGCGCAAGCTTCGAACCCGGCCTTCAGCGCGGCCTCGTCCAGATCGCGGCCGATGAAGACAGCGCGGCTCCAGCGGCGTTCGGCGACGCCCCATTCGCGTTGCAGGTCGCCTTCCAGGATCATGTGCACGGCCTGGAAGACCAGGCGGCGGTTCTCGCCCTTCACGTCGATGATGCCCTTGGCGCGCAGGATGTTCTGGCCTTGCTCGCCCAGCAGCTTGTCCAGCCAGTTGGTGAACTTGGTCCCGTCCAGCGGGCGGTCCAGCGACAGGGAGATGCCCTTGATGTCGTCCTGATGCGCATGGCCGCGTACGCCATGTCCGTGATCGTGGGCATGGTCATGTTCGTGATGGTCATGCCCGTGGTCGTGGTCATGATGGTGGTGATCGTGGCCGCAGTGCTCGTCATGCACATGGCCGTCGGCGCCATGCGGCGGGTTCACGAAGTCTGGCTTCACTTCCAGAATCCGATCCAGGTCGAAGGCGTGCAGGCCCAGCACCTGGTCCAGCGGAACGTTGGACCGCTCGGCGCGCACGATGGGCGCCAGCGGGTTCAGCGCGCGCAGACGGGCCTCCACCGTCTCCAGTTCGTCCGCCGTGGCCAGATCGACCTTGTTCAGGATGATCCGGTCAGCGAAGGCCACCTGTTCGCGGGCCTCCTTGCTGTCGTCCAGCCGGGCCATGACGTGCTTGGCGTCGACCAGGGTGGTGACGCTGTCCAACTGGGTCTTGGCCTTGACGTCTTCGTCCACGAAGAAGGTCTGGGCCACCGGGCCAGGGTCGGCCAGGCCGGTCGTCTCCACGATGATGGCGTCGAAGGCGGGCTTGCCGGGGCGCTGGCGCTTCATCAGGCCCGCGACCACGCGGATCAGGTCGCCGCGCACCGTGCAGCAGACGCAGCCGTTGTTCATCTCGAACACGTCCTCGTCGGCGCCGACCACCAGGTCGTTGTCGATGCCGATCTCGCCGAACTCGTTGACGATGACGGCGTAACGCTTGCCGTGGTCCTCGGTCAGGATGCGGTTCAGCAGCGTCGTCTTGCCCGCGCCGAGATAGCCGGTCAGCACGGTGACGGGGATCTTGCCGTTCGTGGCGGCGGCAGAAGAGGCGGGGGCGGCGAGGGTGTCGGTCATAGGCCGCTAGATGGCGGCTGCACCGTCACTTGAAAAGGGGGGGCTTCAAGCCTTCTTGACGAACTCGGTGCGGAGCACGAGGCCGCGCACCTTCTCGACATTGGCCTCGATCTCATCTGTGTCGCCGGTCAGGCGGATGTTCTTGACCAGGGTTCCGCGCTTCAGGGTCACGCCGCCCGACCCCTTGACCTTCAGGTCCTTGATCAGGGTCACGCTGTCGCCGTCGGCCAGGATGTTGCCGTTGGAATCTTTGGTCACGTCTTCGGTCATGGCGAAGCTTCTAGCGAGCGGGTCGCGCAATATCCATACGCTGACTATGGGATTTCATGTTCAGACGTCCGGGACGTTGGCATCCAGTTCGTCCAGCCAGACCCGCGCCGAGCCATCCGACGGCGCGCGCCAGTCGCCGCGCGGCGACAGCGAGCCGCCGGTCACCACCTTGGGCCCGTTCGGCAGGGCCGAGCGTTTGAACTGGGCCGTCTGGAAGAAGCGGATCAGGAACTTTCTCAACCACCCCTTGATGGTGGCCAGATCATATTCGACCCGCTCATCCTGCGGCGTGTTGGCGGGCCATTCGCCCACGGTCCGGTCGCCCCAGGCCTGGTGCGCCAGGAAGGCGACCTTGGACGGCTTCAGGCCGAAGCGGCTGATGTAGAACAGGAAGAAGTCGTTCAACGCATAGGGACCGACCGTGCCCTCTGTGGACTGGATCACCCCGTCCTTGGCCGGGACCAGTTCGGGCGAAATCTCGGTGTCCAGAATGGCGTGCAGGGTCGGCGTCGCATCATTCCCGACCAGTTCGCGCGCCGCGACCCAGCGGATCAGGTGCCGGATCAGGGTCTTCGCCACCCCGCCGTTGACGTTGTAGTGGCTCATATGGTCGCCGACGCCATAGGTGCACCACCCCAGCGCCAGTTCCGACAGGTCGCCGGTGCCCAGGACAAAGGCGTCATTCTGATTGGCCAGACGGAACAGATAGTCGGTGCGCAGGCCCGCCTGCACATTCTCGAACGTGATGTCGTGCACCGGCTGACCCTCGGCGTAGGGGTGGCCGATGTCCTTGAACATCTGTTCGGCGGCGGGGCGGATGTCGATCTCGGCGCCGGTGACGCCCAACGTCTTCATCAGCGTCCAGGCGTTCGATTTGGTGCCGTCAGAGGTGGCGAACCCCGGCATGGTGTAGGCCAGGATGCCGGTGCGCGGCAGGTTCAGCCGGTCAAAGGCGCGGCAGGCGACCAGCAGGGCCTGGGTCGAATCCAGTCCACCCGAAACCCCGATCACCAGCCGGTTCGCACGTGTCGCCGTCATCCGGCGCATCAGACCCTGCACCTGGATGTTGAACGCCTCGTAGCAGTCCTGGTCCAGCCGCCCGGCGTCGTCGGGCACGAAGGGGAAACGGTCCAGCGGCCGGATCAGGTCGCTTTCGACCACGTCCTCGCGGGCCATGAAGGGCACGATGGTCGCGACCTCGCCCTCCAGCCGCGCACAGTCGGAGAATGTGCCGTTGCGCAGCCGGTCCAGCCCGATCCGGTCCACATCCACGTCGGCCAGGGTCAGGTGGCTTTCCAGCGAGAACCGCTGCCCTTCCGCCAGCTTGACGCCCAGTTCGTGAACGGTCGCCTGACCGTCCCAGGCCAGGTCGGTGGTGCTCTCGCCCCAGCCCGAGGCGGTGAAGACATAGGCCGACAGAGTGCGGGCCGAATGGCTGGCGCTCAGCATCGCCCGCTCATCCGCCTTGCCGATGACGATGTTGGAGGCCGACAGGTTCAGCAGGATGCGCGCGCCCGCCAGCGCCGCACGGGTCGAGGGGGGCAGGGGCGCCCAATAGTCTTCGCAGATTTCAGCGGCGAAGACGAAGCCCGGCCGGTTCACGGCCTCGAACACCAGGCCCGGCGCGAAATCGACCGTCTCGCCGTTCAGATGGATCACGTCCTCGCTGCGCGCGGCGGCGGGGGCGAACCAGCGCTTCTCGTAGTATTCGCGGTAGTTGGGCAGATAGGTCTTGGGCACGACGCCCAGCACCTCGCCCGATCCGATCACGACGGCGCAGTTATACAGGGCGTCGCCGTTGCGCACCGGCGCCCCGACCACGGCGATCAGATCCGCGTCGGCCGTCGCCTGGGCCACCACGGCGATCTGGCGCTCAACCTCGTCCAGCAGCGCCGCCTGCAGGTGCAGGTCATCGATGGCGTAGGCCGACAGCGACAGTTCGGGAAAGACGATCAGGTCCGCGCCCTGTTCGCCCGCCTCGCGGATCAGGGCGACGTGTTCGGCGGCGTTGGCCTTCGGGTCGCCGACATGGCTGACCGGCGTCGCCGCCGCCACACGCACGAAGCCGTGGGTCTTGGGAGAATGGAAGGAAAGAGTCTCGGCCATCGGCTCGCCCGCTGCACCCGGCGCGCAGCGCGCCGGTCGTCAGACTTCATATAGGCGAGAAACTTCGGCCGGGGCGAGAGGCGCATTCCGCCCCGTCAAAACGGAAACGCCCCAGGCCGAAGCCGGGGGGTATCAGTTCGTCAGTTCGGTGACGAAGACAGTGGCGCAAACCGGTTCATCGGTAGGCGCCGACCCATTGACCTCGGGGCTGACGAGCAGACGTACGGGGTTTCGGCTAAGGGTGGGAAGCGGACGTTCAGCGGAAGCGCCGCAAGAATCTGTGAGTCGCATAAAAGACTCCGGTACTGAGCGCAAAAGCTGCCGCTCCGGCGAGGAACCAGAAGGGACTTCCGCTAACTACGGCACCGGGAAGAAGGCTGGCCAGAAAGGCGATTAAGCAGACAATCGCGGCGAGCATGGACAGTCCGACAGCCAGCAAGACAAGCGTGCTTGAGCCGCGCAGCGGCCGAAAGCGCAGCTTAAGTCTGGACTTAGGATCGTCGTAATCTGGCGCTGACATCCACCGATGATGCTTCTCTGAATGGATGTCCGCAACGGGTCGATTTCAGTCCTGGGCTTCGGCGCCGAAAGCGGACGCTGGCTGCCAGGCCGGAAAGCGGACACCCCCAACTCCAGCTAGGGGGGGGGTTAGCGGACTTCGGCCTTTTGCTTGCGGAAGAAGTCCCGAATTGACCTAAGGATATCCATACTCACCACAATCCCGAGCATCGGCCAAAGCCAGCGATCCGGAATGTTGGCCCCGATATTAAAATGCGTACCGGCCCAAAACAGGCCCATGAAGACCAACGTGCCTACCCATAGAAGGATAGAGTTTCTCGCATCTCGGCTCATGATCGCAGCCTCCCTCCAGCGCAGTTTATCTTCGATCCGAATGTCCGCAACGGGTCGATACGAGAAACGGGCTTCTTTGCTAAAAGCTGACGTTGCGAGCCCCGGCGCCTACGGCGTGTGTGGTCGTGCTCTACGCGCCGCGCCTTCCCTTGCCGTCGATCAGCACGGCCTGCTGCCATCGGCTGGGGGCCTTGTCGGTGCGGTGGATGCAGCCGGACCAGCAGCAGGGGCGATTCTTGCCTTCCAGCAGTTCCTCCACGGTGCGTTCGATGCGGCGCTGGCGGGTCGCAGCCTGTTTGGCGTCGTCCACCCAGCAGATGAACTCATTGCGGCCCAGCGGCGTCAGGGCCTTCCACAGATCATAGACGCCCGCGTCCGCCCGCACAGCGCCCTCCAGGTCGGCGGCGGCGTCGTGGACCACGCCTTGCGGAAAGACATCTGTCATCACGATCCTCCCAGGCTGCGCTTTAGTCCAAGTCTGTTCGCCGCCTTCGGGAATGTCCATGGGCACCTTGTCCAGCCCATGGTGTTGCGAATGCGGATGACGCGCGCCTCCGTCACCGCTAAAGCCATCCCATGACCGACACGCCGAAAAAAGGCTGGTTCCAGCGCCTGTCCGCGGGACTCTCTCGTTCCTCCAAGCAGATGACCGATCAGGTCGTCGCGACCTTCGTCAAGGAGCCCTTGTCAGAGGCCTCGCTGGAGCAGCTGGAAGAGCATCTGCTGGAAAGCGATCTCGGCCCCGCCGCCTCCGCCCGCATCGTCGAGCGCTTCCGCGCGCTGAAGTTCGGCAAGGACGCCCAGGAGCGCGAGGTCAAGGAAGCCCTGGCCGAGGCGGTCGCCGCCGAACTGTCGCCGCGTCAGGCGACCTTTGATCCGCTGAACGGCCCCAAACCCTATGTCGTCCTGTTCGTGGGCGTGAACGGCTCGGGCAAGACCACGACCCTGGGCAAGATCGCCGCCGACCTGACGGGCAAGGGCGCCAAGGTCATGATCGTGGCGGGCGACACCTTCCGCGCCGCCGCGCGCGAGCAGCTGAAGGTCTGGGCCGAACGGGCGGGCGCGGATTTTGAAAGCCGTCGCGACGGCGCCGACGCCGCAGGCCTGGCCTTCGACGCCTATCAGAAGGCGCGTGAGGAAGGCTACGATGTCGTCCTGATCGACACCGCAGGACGCCTGCAGAACAAGTCGGCCCTGATGGACGAACTGCTCAAGATCGTGCGCGTGCTGAAGAAGGTCGATCCCGAGGCGCCTCACGACACCCTGCTGGTGCTGGACGCCACCGTGGGCCGCAACGCCCTGGCCCAGGAACAGATTTTCGGCCGCACCGCCTTCGTCACCGGCATCGTCATGACCAAGCTGGACGGCACGGCGCGCGGCGGGGTTCTGGTGCCGGTGGCCCAGGCGTCCGACGCCCCCCTGATGCTGATCGGCGTGGGCGAAAGCGTCGAAGACCTGCAGCCGTTCGACGCCCGCGCATTCTCCCGCTCGCTGGTGGGACTGGAAGACTGAGCATGACTGACGCCCCCAAGACCGCCGCCCCCGAGAAGAAGAACCGCCAGTGGATCAGGCAGGCCGTCGATTTCGGCGCCCTGGCCGCCTTCATGATCAGCTATTTCGTCACCAAGGACATGATCCTGGCGACCTGGGTGCTGGTGGCGGCGTCGGCGATTGCGCTGGGCGTAGGATTCGCCATCGAGCGCCGGTTTGCACCCCTGCCGCTGATCACCGGCCTGTTCGCCCTGGTGTTCGGCCTGCTGACGGTCTTCACCCACGACGACCTGTATGTGAAGCTGAAGCTGACGGTCCAGAATGGCCTGCTGGCCGTGATCCTGCTGGGGTCGATCCCGCTGAAGAAATACCCGTTCAAGGCGCTGCTCGGCTCGGCGATCAAGGTCAATGATGCCGCGTGGCGCAAGCTGACCCTGCGCTATGGGCTGTATTTCCTGACGGTCGCCATACTGAACGAGATCTTCCGCAGCCCCACCGCCGTGACCGCCATCTGGCACGCTCTGGGCCGCGACACGCCGAACCCGAACGACGTCTGGACCAGCTTCCGCGGCGTGCTGTGGATTTCGGCCTCGGTCTTCGGCCTGTCGCAGGTGCCGCTGATCATGAAGAACATGATCAAGGACGAGGAGCCGGGTCCGATCTCGCCCGACACAGGCCTTTAGGGGACGCTGGAACCTATGGTTTGAGGGCGTGTTTCAGGTCCGACGCCGGGCGTGGCGCGCCTACAGACAAATTGTCGCGCAACCGACACACTTCCCCCGTCAAAACGTAAAGCACTGCTGGTACGCGTTCGGACGAAACAATCGGGGGACGTTCTCATGGTCAAGGCTGGAAAGCTGGCGAAACGGGTGGGGCCTCTGGGCACCTCGCCCAGCCATCTGATGCATCGCGCCCTGCAGTTGGCGCTGGATATCTATTCCGAAGAGACGGGGCCGGAAGGCCTGACGCAGCGCCAGTTCGCTGTGCTGGAGGCGACCTCCATCAAGACCGGCCTGACCCAGACGGAACTGGTCCGCATGACCGGCATCGACCGCTCGACCCTGGCCGATCTGGTCACCCGCATGACGGCCAAGGGCCTGCTGGAGCGCGAACGCTCGACCCTGGATGCGCGCGCCAAGGCGGTTCGTCTGTCCACGGAAGGGGCGGCGCGTCTGGAGGCGGCGCGGCCTCTGGTCGAGGCGGCGGACAAGCGGATCATGGCCCTGCTGCCCAAGGGCCAGCGCGAGACCTTCCTGGCGCAGTTGGCGGAACTGGCCGCCGCCGCCGACGCCGCGCCGGACGCCGCCAAGGCCGAGGCCAAGGCGGCCAAGAAGGCGCTGAAACAGGCGGACAAGGAAGCCAAGAAGGCCGAGAAAGCGGCCCGCAAGGCGGACCGCCCGGCCAAGCCCGCCAAGGTTAAGAAGCCAAAAGCCGTCGAGGCGGCTTAGGACTTTTTCCGCAGCCGCCTGGCGTTGGCGGTCGCGGTCTTGTGGATGGGGGCGATGGCCTCGGCCTGCGCCCGCATCAGTTCGGTGTTTAATGTGACGGCCTGTGCCGTCGCACGACCCCACCAGCCCAGGGCATAGCGGAACTGGGCCGTGGCGGCCTCGACCGGCGAGCGGGCCTCGGCCAGGGACGCGGCCGCGCGCATGGCGATGGCGCCTTCGTCCATCGCCGCACGGCCCAGGCGCTGGCTGATGGCCCCGGCGCTGGCCGCCACCGCATTGGCCGAAGCGGTCATGGCGGCGGCCTTTTCCGAACTCATCAACGACAGCTCCTTCAGGTCCTGACCCTTGGGATTGGTCAGGTCCTGCGCCATCCGCGTGGTGCGGGCGGCGATGACTTCAGCCGATGCGGCCAGCAGTTCGGCGCCGGTGATGGCGGCGTCCGCAGGCGAAGGGTTTTTGCGGGTCAGGGGCGTTCCTCGGCGGCGAAGGCCGCGACGTCTCTCAGCAGGCCGGGGATGGCCGCATCAATGATCTGCTGGCCCTTTTCCGGGCTGGCCTGCGCCGGGTCGGACCCGATGCGGCCATCCGGGAAGCGGGCGCGGTAGTCCAAGGCGTCGCGGATCGGACCGTTCGGCGCGATCTTGGGCGAATACGCCGCCGTCTTGATCCGTTCGGGATAGGCCGCCTGGGTGACGGCGATCTCGGACGGGGTGGCGTGCATGCCGTGGCCCGTGGGGAACAGCTGGTTGCACAGGCTGTTCACGCCTGGCAGGTCCCACCAGTTCTTCAGCTTCAGCACGAACGGCGGCTGTTCCTCGACATAGCTCCATTCCGCATAGATTTCGGAGAAGGTCGCTTCGATGGTGGCGACATTGCCGCCGTGCCCGTTCAGGAAATAGATGCGCTCGAACCCGTGGCGGCTCAGCGACGACACCCAGTCCGTGATCGCGGCCATGAAGGTCGAGGGGCGCAGGGAGATGGTGCCCGCGAACGCCAGATGGTGCTGCGCCATGCCGATGTTGAAGGTCGGGGCGACGATCAGGTTCTCATCGGTCTTTTCCGCCGCATGGGCGATGATCTCGGGGCACAGCCAGTCGGTGCCCAGCAGGCCCGTCGGCCCGTGCTGCTCGTTGGAGCCGATGGGCACGATCACCGTCCTGGACAGCGGCTTTCCAGCGTTCAGCGCCGCATCGATTTCAGGCCAGGACGACAGGTGGATCAGCATGAATGCACTCTCACAACGAAACTCTGCGTCCGGGGGGCGACGCAGCAGACTTGGGTTTCATACTGATAGCGCGATCCCGCAGGAGCGGACAGGCCCGCCTCTATGACTGGGGCGCATAGGCGGCCATGAAGACGCGCACGGCCTCCCTGGCGCGCTGCTCGATGCCGTCGGCGTTGATCTGTTCGACGCCCAGCATGGCCTTCAGATGCCCGTGGCCCATGACCAGGCCCGAGAACATTTCAGCGGCCTCGTCCGGGTTCGGAACCTGCAGTTTTCCCTGCCGGGTCTGATCCGCCATCCAGGCCGCCAGCAGTTTCAGGCTGCGTTTGGGCCCGGCCTCATAGATGGCCTGGGCGATCTCCGGCGCCTCAACCGACATCAGCGACACGCCGCGCATTGACCCGATCTTGTCGCGGTGGCAGACGCGCTCCAGCAGGGCCAGGCCCAGCGCCTCCAGCACCACGGCCGGTTCGCCCCCGGCCTTCAGCGGCGCGACCACGAGGTCCGAGCGCTGATTGGCCAGGGCCTGGGCGATCTCCAGCTTGGAGGCGAAGCGGTTGTAGAGGGTCTGTTTCGACACCCCCGCCAGCTTGGCGATCTCCTCCATTTTGGCCTGCAGTCCCTTGTCGGCGAACAGGGTCGTCGCGGCGTCCAGAATCGCCTCGCTTTTCCTCTCGTCGACCTGGCCGCGCCGCCGGGCCATCAGTGGACGTCCGACGGGGGCGCGCCTGCCTGGGCCTTCACCGGCTGGGCCAGCAGGGTGACGAAGGCTGCCCCGGCGCACATGACGCCCAGCAGGGCGAAGGCGTCGCCAAAGGCCATGGTCGTCGCCTGTTTCATCAGTATGCCATAGACGGCCTTCATCGCAGAGGCGGCGGGGTCGATGGTGTCGCCGAACCTCTGGGCCATGCCCGCGATCAGGCCGCGCACGGCCTGGTCGCCTTGGTTGATCGCGCTGGTCAGTTCGACCATGTGCAGGGCCGTATTGGTGGTCAGGCTGGTGTTCAGGATCGCCAGACCGAAGGCGCCGCCGACGTTGCGGGCCAGGTTCACCAAGCCGGACGCGTTCTTGACCATGTGCGGCGGCAGGGTGGCCATCGTCACCTGCTGCGAGGCGATCATGGCCAGCATCACCCCGATGCCCCGGAAGGCCTGGACTGAGGCGAACTCCCAGAAGCCCCAGTTCTCGGTGACCAGACGCGCCTCCCACATGCCGTAGGCGCACATCATGAAGCCGCCGAACATCAGAATGCGCGCGTCCAGCTTGCGCACCAACCGACCGGCGAACGGGGCGGTGGCGAACATGGCCAGACCCGACACCACCATGGTGGTGCCGACCTCGGACGAGGAATAGGCCAGCACTCGGCCCAGGAACAACGGCAACAGGAAGGTGCCGCCGAACAGGGCGAAACCGACGATGAAGGTCATGATGAAACCGACCAGAAAGTTGCGGTTTCCAAAGGCGCGCAGCTCCACGATCGGCTGATGATAGGTCAGCGACCGCCAGATGAACATCGGTCCCGCGACGGCGGCGACCACGGTCAGCAGCAGGATATGGGTGTCTTGGAACCAGTCGTTCTTGGCCCCTTCCTCCAGCACGAACTGCATCGACATCAGGAAGGTGGCCATCATGCCCAGTCCCCACCAGTCGAAACCCTTGGCCAGGGTCGGATCGCCCTTGTCGAAGGCGCCGTAGCGGCCGACCAGGAACAACACCAGAATCCCCGGCCCGACGTTGATGAAGAACAGCCAGCGCCAGCTCAGCCACTCGGTCAGGTGTCCGCCCAGCGTGGGGCCGACCGTCGGCGCCAGGGTCACGATCAGGCCCATGACGACGCTGGCCGTGACACGCTTGTCCGGCGGGAAGGCGGTGAAGGCGACGGCGAACACGGTCGGGATCATGGCCCCGCCGACGAAGCCCTGGATGGCGCGGAACAGGATCATGGCTTCGATCGAGTTCGACAGACCGGTGGCCACGCTCATCAGAACGAAGCCTGCGCAGGAGACCATGAACAGCCGCTGCGTGCCCCATAGCCGCGACAGGAAGCCCGACAGGGGAATCATGACGACTTCGGGGATCAGATAGGCGGTCTGGATCCAGCTGATCTCGTCAGCGGACGCGCCGACGCCGGCCTGTATCTGAGGCAGGGAGGCGGCGACGATCTGGATGTCCAGGATCGCCATGAACTGGCCCACCACCATGCCCGCAAAGCCGAGCAGCAGCATGGTCCAGTTGATTTCGGGACGACCGGCGACGGGACCGCCGCCGCCGGACGCTGAGGACGGGACCGAAGCCCCGTCTGCGGGGCTGGCGGTCGTCACTGGGCCACAGGCTCCACAGTCGGTTGCGCGGCGGGGCGGGGGGCGCTGGCGGCGTCGGCGAACAGCTGCCCGCCCTGGCTCTTCAGGTCGACCTTGATGTCCAGCGACAGGCCGGGGCGCAGGGCCAGACCCCCGTCATTGCGGGCCACGGCGATGCGGACGGGCACCCGCTGGGTGATCTTGGTGAAGTTGCCGGTCGCGTTCTCGATCGGGATCAGGGCGAACTGCGATCCGGTGGCGGGGGCGAAGCTGTCGACGCGGCCGTGGATCTTGCGGCCGGGGAAGGCGTCGGCGGTGATCTCCACGTCCTGGCCGATGCGCATCTTGGCCAGTTGCGTCTCCTTGAAGTTGGCGACCACATAGGTGTCGCCCAGGGGCACGATGGACAGAAGCTGGGCGCCGGCGTTGACGAACTGGCCGACACGGACGCTGCGGGCGCCGACGACGCCGGAGACAGGGGCGCGGATCACCGTGCGCTCCAGCGCGATGCGGGCCACGTCCAGACGGGCGCGCGCCTGTTCGACGGCGGCAACGCTCTGTTCACGGCTGGAGCTGAGCACGCCGGCCGAGCGCTGCTCGGCGACCAGGGCGGCCTGGGCCTGCTGGACGGCGGCGACAGAGGTCTGGGCCTGGGCCTGCTCGGTCTGGATGCGCTGCTGCGAGACCCAGCCCTGCTGGGCCAGCTTGCCGTAACGCTCGACCTCGGCGTGGGCCAGATTGGCCTGGGCGTTCGCCTGGGCGACGGCGGCGGCGCGGGCGGCGACATTGGCCTTTTCCTGCTGCGACTGGGCGTCGACATTGCCGACGGCGGCGATGGCGGCCTGCAGATTGGCCTCGGCCTGGGCCAGGTCGGCGCGCTGGTCCGCATCGTCCAGCTTGACCAGAATGTCCCCGGCCTGGACCTGCTGGTTGTCGGTGACCAGAACCTCGGTCACGCGCCCCGACAGCTGCGGGGCCACATTGGTGGTGTCGGCCTGGACGAAGGCGTTGTCGGTCGCCTCCCAGCGCTGGCCGTTGATCCACCAGATCGCGCCGCCGATGATCAGCAGCACGCCGACGATCCCGGCGGCGATAAGGGGCAGGCGTTTCTTGAGTTCAGGCGACATGTGAACAGTCCGGGGGAGGGTGCGGCGTTTTGAAGCGGCGCTAAAATGGACCCGCGCGTCCAAAAATCAATGGGCGTTTGTGCGATGCAATGAACACGATCCATTTTTGTGTGTTTCCATCGCCTCATGACCACATCCGCCGACGCCTCGAATCCCCTTCCGCCCCAGGTCGATGTCGTCGTGATCGGGGCGGGCGCCGCAGGTGTCGCCGCCGCCCGCCGTCTGATGCGGCCCGGCCTGTCCGTCCTCATTCTGGAGGCGCGGGATCGCGTCGGCGGCCGGGCGCATACGCTGCGGATTCAGGGCGAGGGCCTCGATATGGGCTGCGGCTGGCTGCACTCGGCCGACGACAATCTGCTGGCGGGTCTGGTCGAGGGCGAAGGTCTGACGCTGGACAAGACGCCGCCGCCGTGGGGCGCCCAGGCCTTCAATCACGAAAGCACGGCGGGCGAGCGTGAAGACTTCGGCGAGGCCTTCGACGCTTTTGAACAGCGGGTCGCCGAGGCGGCGGCGCGCGGCGAAGACCGGCCCGCGTCTGATCTGTTCGAGCCGGACAACCCCTGGAACCCGCGTCTGGACGCTATCTCCGGCGCGCTGAACGGGGCGCGCTTCGCCGAGGTGTCGACCCTGGACTATGACGCCTATGGGGATACGGGCGTGAACTGGCGGGTGCGAGAGGGCTATGGCCGCCTGATCGCGCGGCTGGCCCGTGCGGTGGACGAGGTCACGGTGCTGGATTGCATGGTCCAGCGCATCGACCGTTCGGGACCGCTGCTGCGGCTGGAGACCAGCCGGGGCGGACTTCAGGCCCGGATCGTCATTCTGACCGTGCCCAACAGCCTGATCGCGTCTGAGGCGGTGCGCATAGATCCGCCGGTCCCCGCCCTGCTGGAGGCCGTATCAGGCGTGCCTCTGGGGCTGGCGTCCAAGATGCATATGAGCGTGCGCGGCGCTCAGGATTTCCCGCCCGATTCCCAGCTTTGGACCCGGCGCGACACGCCCCAGACCGGCGGCTATCATCTGCGGCCCTTCGGGCGGCCGATGATCGAGGGCTATTTCGGCGCTGATCTGGCCTGGGGGCTGGAGGCGGAAGGTCCGGCGGCCCTGTATGATTTCGCGCTCAGCGAACTGGTCGCGGCGCTCGGTTCGGATATGCGAAAACGTCTGGAGCCCCTCGCCGCCAGCAGTTGGGGCGTCGATCCCTTTTCGCGCGGCGCCTATTCCCACGCCCTGCCGGGCCATGCCGCCGACCGCGCCCGGCTGCGCACCGCCATCGAGGACCGCATCTTCCTGGCGGGCGAGGCGACGGCGCCGGTCTATTTCGGCACGGCTCACGGCGCCTGGATGGAAGGCGAGCGGGCGGCCAAGTCGGCGTTGCTGGCCCTGGGACTTGACCCGCGCACCGGCCCCGGCGACAGCGAGGCATGAAGCCGACCAAGGCCCGAAAACCCGCCGCGCCCGCCGCCAAACGCCCCGCCGTCATGACCGGGGCCTCGGTGCCTGTGCTGCGCTGGCCGCCGGATGAGGACCGGGTGGAGGAGATTTTCCAGCGCCTGTCCGGCGTCATGCCGGATCCCAAGACCGAGCTGAACTTCTCCAATCCCTATACGCTGGTGGTCGCCGTCGCCCTGTCGGCCCAGGCGACCGATGTTTCGGTGAACAAGGCGACGGACAGGTTGTTCGCCGTCGCCGACACGCCGCAGAAGATGCTGGCGCTGGGGGAGGAGGGCCTGATCCCCTACATCGCCTCCATCGGCCTGTACCGGGGCAAGGCCAGGAATGTCATCGCCCTCAGCCGCATCGTGCTGGAGCAGCATGGGGGCGAGGTGCCGCTGGACCGCGAGGGGCTTCAGGCCCTGCCCGGCGTGGGACGAAAGACGGCTTCCGTCGTATTGAACGAACTGGGGATCGAGGCGGCGATCGCGGTCGACACCCATGTCTTCCGCGTCTCGCATCGGCTGGGCCTGGCCAACGCCTCCACGCCGGACAAGGTCGAGGCCCAGCTGTTCAAGGTGGTGCCGGAGGAATGGCTGCCCAAGGCGCACCACTGGCTGATCCTGCACGGTCGCTACACCTGCACGGCGCGCAAACCGGCCTGCCTGGGCTGCATCATCGCCGACCTGTGCCCGTCGCGGGCGGGCCTGCTGGCGCTGGGCGAGGCCCGGAGTTGAAGGGCTAGATCGCGGCGCGTCTCAGGGTGATCAGCGCCTGATCGATCAGGCGCGCGTCACCGACGGCCAGCACCTGTCCGTTGTCGTCGGGGGCGTCGCCGCGCCAGTTGACCACCTTGCCGCCCGCCGCCTCGATTACGGGAACCAGCGCGGACCAGTCCCACGGCTTCAGGCTGGTTTCGGCGACCAGATCCATTTTGCCCGTCGCCACCATGGCATAGGCGTAGGCGTCGCAGCCCAGCCGTGCCAGACGCGCCGCCGCCCGCACCTGGGTCCAGGCGCCCAGCTCTGCGCCGGTGAAGATGTCGGGATCGGTGGTGCCGATGATGGCGTCGGTCAGTTTCTCGCACGACCGCACGGCCAGAGGCGTTTCGGTCTCGCCGCGCAGCAGCCGGGCGCCGGACGGGCCGCCGATGAAGATCTCATCCAGATAAGGCTGGGCGATGACGCCGACGGTCGGCTTGCCCGTGACGCGCAGGGCGATCAGCGTGGTCCACAGCGGCAGGCCGGAAATGAAGGCGCGTGTGCCGTCGATGGGGTCCAGCACCCAGACGTGTTCGGCGTCGGGACGGTCCTCGCCATATTCTTCGCCGATGATCCCGTGATCGGGATAGCGGGCGGCGATCAGTTTGCGGATCGCGGCCTCGGCCTGTTTGTCGGCCTCGGTCACGGGGTCGAAACCGGCGGCGCCCCCCTTGTCCACATGCCCGATGTCGGAGCGGAAGAAGGGCAGGGTCACGCGCGCGGCTTCTCGCGCCAGTTCGACGGCGAAGGCTTCGAATTCGGTCATGGCCAAGGTCTAGCCCAGCCGCAGGTTTCAGGAAACCGGGTCGCCCTCGGCGTGCAGCGATTTCGCCAGGTCCAGCAGACGGCGGCGCGGCCGTTCGCCCAGTTGATAATAGGCCTGGATCAGATCCAGGGTCTCCTTGCGGGAAAAGGCCTCGCGCCCGGCGGCGGCCGTCTCCTTGCGCTCCATCGCCTCGGTCAGGCCGTCGTAGAAATAGCTGACGGGCGATTCCAACGCCTCGGCCAGCTGCCACAGGCGGGCGGCGGAGATGCGGTTGGCGCCGCATTCGTATTTCTGGATCTGCTGGAAGCGGATGCCGATCTGGATCGCCAACTGCTGCTGGGTCAGGCCCAGCAGGCGGCGGCGACGGCGCAGGCGACGTCCAAGATGCAGGTCGATGTCGGTGGCCATGGCCGCCAGATCCTCATCAGACGACGTCCCGATGCGGGACGACTCGCCTGTCGTGCGGCAAGCGCCGTGCCGGGATCGTCTCTGGGGGGAATGTCAGCGGCGGGGACGCAACCTCGGCGGCCCATGTGCATTAATCAACGCAGCTTGGCTTTTAATAGGGAAGGACGCAAAACGTGGGTATTATCGCTTGGATCATCATCGGCATCATCGCCGGTTGGCTTGCTGAACAGATCATGGGCCGCAATCACGGCCTGCTGACCAATCTGATCGTCGGCATCATCGGCGCCCTGATCGGCGGCTTCATCGCCAATGCGCTGGGCTTCGCCTGGGGCGGCTGGATCGGCTCGACCATCGTCGCCACCATCGGCGCGGTGATCCTTCTGTTCCTGTTGGGGCTGATCAAGCGTCGCGCCTGATCGTTCCGGTGAGCTGAATAAAAGAAGGGCGGCTCGCAAGAGCCGCCCTTTTTCCTGTGGGGTTCAGGATTGCGGTTCGGTGGGCGCCGGGGCCGGTTCTTCGGTCGCAGGCGGCGGGGCGTCAGCGGCGACCGGAGGCGCGGCGTCATACTCGGCCTTGGTGAAGCCGACGACGACATCGGCGCCATCTTGGCGGATGCCCGCCAGCGGCACGCCGCGGACCTGGCCGTCAGCGCCGCGGACCGTCAGCTCCTGCTTGCCTTCGGCATTGTTGTGAACACCCTCAAGCTTGCCCAGTTCGCCATCAGCGCCGCGAACGGTCGCGCCAGGCGTCAGAGTCAGGCTGGGGGCTTGAGCTGCGGCCGGAGCCGGTGCGGGCGGGGTCGTGTCTTGCGCCATGGCGGGCGCGGCGGTCAGGAAGGCGACGGCCGAGCCGGCCAGAAGAATGTTCTTGATCGTCATTGGGACATAATCCGGTAACACGGGCCCGACGCCCGCAATAACCTAATCCGCGATGTTTCAGATTGTTGCAGACGCCGCGAAATGACCTCAACCTCGCCCCAGTTGGCCGATTCTTGGTCTATATTCGGGGCAGCCGAATCGGAGCCGCTGTTTGCCGTCCCGCACAACTCCCGCACAGCGATTGGTCCGGCGGCTGCTGGGTCTGGCCTATGAGCTGACGCCGCAGGTCTTTGCGGTGGCGGCCTTCGTCGCGGGCGCGGTCATGCTGGCCTCGGCCATGACGCCCGAATTCGACGCCCGCCTGCGCCAGTTGACCGGCGTGGTGTCGCCTATCCTGATCGACCTGTCGCATTTCGTGGCCAGCATCGCGGGCTTCCTTTTGATGCTGCTGTCGGCGGGCCTGTGGCGGCGCCGTCGAGGGGCCTATTGGGCGGCGCTTCTGACCCTGATCATCGGGGCGGTGCTGACGGTGCTGAAGGGGCTGGATTGGCAGGAGGCGTTCGACCTGCTGATCGTCGCCGCCCTGCTGGCGCCTTGCCGCAGCGCCTTCAACCGCCGTTCGCGCCTCAGCGAGCCTTTGCGCCCTGGCTGGCTGCTGCTGCTGATCGCAGGCGTGGGGGCCATGCTGTGGCTGGGCTTCTTCGCCTATCGCGACGTCACCTATAATGACGAGTTGTGGTGGCGCTTCCTGACGGACAAACAGGCGTCAGGCTTCCTGCGCGCGGGCCTGATGCTGGCCATCTTGACCATGGTCGTGGCGGGGCGATCCCTGCTCAGTTCGCCCGGTTCGCATGATCACGGGCCCGCATCGCCTGAAGACCTGACCCGGGCCCGGGCCGTGCTGGACACGGCGGAGGAGGCGACGCCCGAGGCCTGGCTGGCCATGCTGGGCGACAAGGCGCTGTTGTTCAGTCCCTCGGGGAACAGCTTCCTGACCTACCGTGTGCGCGGACGCCGCTGGATCGTCATGGGCGAACCGGCGGGCCTGAAAGAGGAGCGGCGCGAACTGCTGTGGGCCTTTGCGGAGATGGCCGACAGCTACGGCGGGGCGGCGGTCTTCTATTCGGTCAGCGAAGCGGTGCTGGGCGATCTGGCGACCATGGGTCTGGCGGTGCGCAAGGTCGGCGAGACGGCGGTGATCGAGGTCGCGGACTTCTCGATGGAGGGCAAGTCCAAGCAGAATCTGCGCACAGCCGTGAACCGCGCCGAACGCGAAGGCGGCTCGTTCGAGGTCCTGCCCCCCGGATCGGTCGGTCCCATCGTGGACGAATTAAGGGCCGTGTCCGACGCCTGGCTGAAGATGCATGAGGGAACCGAAAAGGCCTTTTCCCTGGGGCGGTTCGATCCGGCCTATCTGGACCTGACGCCGCTGGCCGTGGTGCGGTCCGAGGGACGGATCGTGGCCTTCGCCAATCTGCTGACGGCGCCCGACGAGGCGGCGGTCGATCTGATGCGCTATGCGCCCGACGCGCCGCATGGGGTGATGGACTATCTGTTCACCCGCTGCACCCAGTGGGCCAAGGATCAGGGGATGGCCCGGTTCGATCTGGGCATGGCGCCCCTGTCGGGTCTGGAGGACCGGCGGATGGCCCCGGTCTTCGCCCGTGTCGGGGCCCTGGTCTATGACGAAGGCGGCGCCCTGTACGGCTTCCAGGGGCTGCGCAGCTACAAGTCCAAGTTCGCGCCCGACTGGCGTTCGCGCTTCATTGCCGCCCCTGCCTCCACGCCCCTGCCTCTGGCCCTGCTGGACGTGGCCCTGCTGACCAGCGGCGGCTGGCTGGGGATGCTGGGCCTGAAGAAATAGCTCAGGTCAGCAGCGCCTTCAGCACCCCGTCCAGCACGGGCCGCCCTTTGGCCGTGGCGGACAGCCGACCCGACGTCGCCGTCAGGAAGCCGTCTGCGATCAGGTCCGCGGCAGGCGCCGCGTCCGGCGAAAGGCCAAGATCCGCCAGCAGGCCGATCGGCGCGCCCTCGACCGTGCGCAAGGCCAGAAGGAAACGCTCCTCGGCCGCGTCCGCCGGGGATTGGGCCTCGCGGTCGCTCCACGGCTTGTGTTCGGCCACGCCCGCCACATAGGCGTCGATCCGGCGGTGGGCGACGGTGGCGGTGCGCACCCCGTCCAGCGTCAGCCGCCCGTGAGCGCCGGGGCCCAGGCCCAGATAATCCCCGCCGCGCCAGACATGCAGATTGTGCGCCGACCGGGCCGCCACGCCGCGCGCATGGTTGGACACCTCATAGGCGTCGAAACCGGCGTCCTGCAGCACCGCCTGCGTCGCCTCATAGAGGGCGGCGGCCTGATCTTCGTCCGGCGGGGTCAGGGTTCCTCGCCGCAGGGCGCGGCCGAACGCCGTCTCGGGCTCTATGGTCAACTGATAGGGCGAGACGTGTTCGAACCCCATCGCCAGGGCCGATCGCAGCTCCGCCGTCCACCCGGCGACGGTCTGGTTGGGGCGGGCGTAGATCAGATCGATGGACAGGCGTTTGAAGGCGCGTCCCGCCAGATCGACGGCGCGCAGGGCCTCGTCCGCCGAATGGTCGCGCCCCAGAAACTTCAGCGAGGCGTCGTCCAGCGCCTGCACCCCCATCGACAGGCGGTTGACCCCGGCGTCGGCCAGGGCCGCGAACCGGCCCGCCTCGGCGTCGGTCGGATTGGCCTCCAGCGTGATTTCAATGTCGCCAGCAGGCGGGAACAGCGCCCGCGCCTGATCGATGACGGCTGACACGGCGTCCGGCGACATCAGCGACGGCGTGCCGCCGCCCAGAAAGATCGACGCCAGCCGACGCGGCCCCAGCATCGCCGCCTGCGCCCGCATGTCCGCCAGAATGGCGTCCAGAAGCCGGGCCTGCTCCTCCACCCGACCCCGGTCGCGCACGACGTTGAAGTCGCAATAGGGGCAGATGCGCGAACAATAGGGCCAGTGGACATAGAGGCCGACGTCGCTGCCGGGATCAGGAAAAACGGGGTCGAGTGGATCAGTCAATCAGCGCGGCCTTGAGCAGGCGGAAGGCGCGGGTGCGATGGCTGTCGGCCTCCTTCACGGCGGGGTCCAGTTCGCCATAGGTCAGGTCGCCGCCCTCGGGGATGAAGATAGGGTCATAGCCGAAGCCCCGGTCGCCGCGCGGCGGAAAGGTCAGTTCACCGTGGACCACGCCTTCGACCACCACGCAGGGGCCGTCGGGCCAGGCCACGGCCAGAGCCGAGGTGAACCAGGCGCGGCGATCGGCGGCCCCGATCTCCTCAAGCCTCTGCTCGACCTTCTGCATCGCCAGGGTGAAATCCTTGGTCGGCCCCGCCCAGCGCGCGGAGAAGATGCCCGGCGCGCCGTCCAGCGCGGCGACCGACAGGCCGGAATCGTCGGCCAGGCAGACCTCCCCCGACAGGGCGGCGGCATGACGCGCCTTCAGCATGGCGTTGCCGGTGAAGGTGCTCTCGGTTTCGTCCGGTTCGGGCAGATTCAGGCTGCCTGCCGTGACGATCTCGTAATTTCCATCCAGCAAGGCTTCGATCTCGCGCGCCTTGCCGGGGTTATGCGTCGCCGCAACTAGGCGCATGCCTTTGATAAGCTTGAGATTCATCGGCGATCACATCCCTGAAACAGTCTATTGCCAAAGTTTAATATCGTTAAACGATATGTAACGTGCTTTTCGGCTTCGCACGGCCTATCTATTGATCATCGAGAACGAGGCCGCTTCGTTCCTGACTTCTCCACCCGGAGAAACGATTTTGCGGAAAATCAAATCAACGGGGCGATAATGCCCTTTCAGGTCAACGGAGAAATACGATGCACACCATGAACACCTCGCTGCTGATGGACAAGCTTGGCGCTCTTTTCGTCAACACGGTTCTGATCGCCGCCCTACCGACCGCCCTGGTCGCCATTCTGATCCAGGCCTTCTGACCGATCCCTTCGGATCAAACCCCGTAGTGATCAAGAGGGCTTTGACGATCTTGATGAAGACCGCGATGTATAGAGCCGCGTGCGGGTTCGCCGGACCCCGCGCGGCCGCCGCGCTCTCCACCCCGGTCTGAAAGTCATACCCACGCCATGCGCCTGCCGACGCCGCCACGATTGACGACGAAGCCAGGCGGACAGCCGATCCCCCTGCTGAACGACGCCCGTCGACAGTTTCGCGCCATGGGCCCCGGCTCTGTATCGACCCTGCTGAAGATCGCCCTGGATGTGGCCTATGTGCTGCTGGGCCTGCTAACAGGCCTGCTGCTGATCCTGCTGGTCACGGCCATCTTCATTCCCATCGACAATCTGAACATCACCGTCACCAGCGACGACGGCGGGCGGCAGTTGCCGCTGACGCGCATGCTGCTGGTGTTCGGCCTGGGCGCGATGACCGCCTATTTCGGCGGCTTCATGCTGATCCTGCGCAGTCTGCGCCGCATCTTCCGCACCCTGACCATGGGCGATCCTTTCCATCCAGACAATGTGCGCCGTCTGCGCCATATCGGCCTGACCTTGGCGGTGGTGACCGGCGGCGTCTGGGCGGCCCAGGGCTTTGTCGCCGCGCGTCTGGCGCCGGGGGTGATGGACAAACAGGGCATCGGCGACCTGCTGACCCCGATCTTTTCCGTGCTGATCGTCTTTGTTCTGGCGGAGGTTTTCCGCGAGGGCGCGCGCCTGCGCCGCGAATCTGAACTGACGATCTGAGCCGTTTCGAGTAGGACACCCCTCATGGCCATCCGCGTCCAGCTCGATCGCGTTCTTGTCGAACGCCGCATGTCCCTGACCGAACTCGCGGATCGGGTCGGGGTGACGGTGGCCAATCTGTCGATCCTGAAGACCGGCAAGGCGCGGGCCGTGCGGTTCTCGACCCTGGACGCCCTGTGCCGCGAGCTGGAATGCCAACCCGGCGATCTGCTGGTCTATGAGCCCGGCCCCGGCGGCTTCGAGGACGACGGCGAAGGATGAAGCGGCCGCGCGCGCCGAAGGACGTCGATGCGAACGGCCTGACGCCTGACGACCGCCGCATCTGGGGGCGTGTCTCTGGCTCCGTCACGCCGCCGCGCGTGCGCAAGGCCGCGCGCGTCGCCATCGAAGGCCCGGCCCATGCGCCTGAGGCCATTCAGCCCGCGCCGCCGCGAACGCCGCCGCGTCCGGGCGTCAAACGCACCCCGACGCCGGTTCTGGTCGATACGCGGGCGCCGACGCGCGGCAAGTCCGCGCCCGAGGATGTGGAGCCCAACCGCAAGCGCCGCCTGACCCGCGAGCGCGACCCCATCGAGGCGCGCATCGACCTGCATGGGTTCGGACGGTTCGAGGCCGAGGATCAGCTTCGCGGCTTCCTGACCTCGTGTCAGGCGCGCGGGATGCGGGCGGTGCTGGTCATCACCGGCCAGGGGCGGCTGGGCGGCGGCGTGATCCGCGCCTCCTTCGCTGACTGGATGCATTCGCCCGGTTTGCGAGCGGTGGTGTCGGGCTACACCACCGCGCACCAGCGCCACGGCGGCGACGGCGCCTTTTACGTCACCTTGCGGCGCAAGGCCTGACGCCTTCCGCGCCCGGGCAGGGAAGGCGCAGCATTCTCAGAGCTTGAGGCCGTTGTCCTTGGCCAGCTGGTCCAGCTTGACCATCGGGCGCGGGCCCCAGTGGGCGATGACTTCGGAGGCGGCCAGCGAGCCCAGCTTGCCGGATTCCTCCAGCGACAGGCCGCGCGCCAGACCCAGCAGGAAGCCTGCCGCGTACTGGTCGCCGGCGCCAGTGGTGTCGACAACCTTGGCGACCGGATAGGCGGCGACGGCGGTGCGTTCATCGCCACGGATGATGACCGAGCCATGTTCGCCGCGCGTGACGGCGGCGATCTCGACAATGGCGGCCAGTTTGTCTGCGGCGGCGTCGAAGTCTTCCGTCTCGAACAGGGCGCCCAGTTCGGCCTCATTGGCCAGGACGATGTCGGCGGACTGGGTGACGAAATCCAGCAGCTCGGCCCGCCAGCGTGCGACGACGAAGGTGTCGGACAGGGTGATGGCGACCTTGCGGCCCGCCTTGTGCGCGGCGGCGGCGGCGCGTTCGAAGGCGGCGCGGGCCGGGGCCGGGTCGAACAGATAGCCCTCCAGATAGACAATCTCGCTGGCGGCGATCAGGGCCTCGTCGATGTCATCGGCGAACAGCTGGTTGGCGGCGCCCAGGAAGGTGGCCATGGTGCGCGCGCCGTCGGGCAGGACGTTGATCAGGCAGCGCCCGGTGCCGAAGCCTTGGGCCGCGCCGCCGGTCAGGACCGGGGTGTCGAAATGGACGCCCGCCGCGCGGATGTCGTGGGTGAAGACTTCGCCCAGGGTGTCGTCGGCGACCTTGCCGATATAGGCCGCGCGCCCGCCGAACGAACCGACGCCCGCGACGGTGTTGCCCGCCGACCCGCCGGAAGCCTCAACGCCCGGCGCCATGGCGTCATACAGGGCGGCGCTGCGTTGGGCGTCGACCAGCTGCATCGAGTTTGGGGCCAGGTCCTGGGCGGCCAGGAAGGCGGCGTCGCAGGGGCTGAGGACGTCCACGATGGCGTTGCCGACGGCGGCGATATCGTACTGGGCGGTGTTCTGGGTCATGAAACGCCCTTAGCTCAGGGGGCGTCCTGCGTCATCCAAAATCCCATAAGGAAGCCCTTATGTGTTTGCCGGGTTGAACTGGAACGATGCTGCGATAGGAGGATCGGCATGACCCAGATCGCCGTTCTGACCCCCGCCCCCTCCGACCGTTCCTACATCGGCCGCTGGCCCGAGGTGCTGGAGCGCCTGAAGGCGACCTTGCAGGAAACGGGTGCCGCCGTGACCGCCACGCCCTGGACCGATCATGTCGAGGACGCCTCGGGTCTGGCCGGATATGACCTGATCCTGCCGGTCATCGTCTGGGGCTACCACCGCGACCACGCCCGCTGGCTGAAGGCCTGTGCGTCATGGACGAAGGCGGGCCTGCCGGTCGCCAATCCGGCGGAGGTGCTGCGCTGGAACTCGGACAAGTCCTATCTGGCCCGCCTGGCGCAAAAGGGCGTGCCGATCCCGCCGACGCTGTGGACCGACGGCGTGACCCAGGAACAGGTGGACGCCGCCTTCGCGGAGACGGGCGCGCCGGTGTTGATCGTCAAGCCGACCGTGTCCGCAGGCGCCTTTCGCACCCTGCGTCTGTCGCCGGGCGAGGCCCTGACGGAGGCGCCGGAAGGGGCGGCGATGATCCAGCCCTATCTGAAATCCATCGAGACCGAGGGCGAGACTTCGCTGCTGTTCTTTGGCGGTCGGCTCAGCCACGCGGTGAACAAACGCCCCGTGCCGGGCGATTTCCGCATCCAGATGCAGTTCGGCGGCCTCTACACGGCCGTCACCCCCGACGCCGAGGCTCTGGCCCTGGCCGAACAGGTGCTGGCCGCCATCGACGAGCCACTGCTGTACGCCCGCATCGACATGGCCCGCGACGACGCAGGCCGGTGGGTGCTGATGGAGGCCGAACTGATCGAGCCGGACTTCTATCTGGACTACGATCCGGCGAACGGCGCCGGTTTCGCCCGTGCAGTCGCGCAGCAGGGCGTAAGAGCTGACGATCTTACAGGAGTTTAACTGGCCCCGTTCGCTGCTCGCAGTTCACAACACTCGAACAGGTTGATGAATATGGAGTGGGGCATGGATCGGCGTCTGTTGCTGCGCGCGGGCCTTGCGGCTGCGGTCGGATCGACGATGGGCGGCGCGGCATGGGCGGTTGAGCCTGATCGAGACGTCACCTTCGCAGGAGATTTCGACGAGCTTTGGACGACGCTGCGCGATCGCTACTGCTTCTTTTCCGAGAAGCGCACGGATTGGGATCGTGTGCGGACAATGTATCGTCCCATGGCGGTGCAGGCGGACTCGCGAGATGCCTTTGCTGCGGTCGTCGGGCAGGTGATGGCGGAACTCTATGACCCGCATACGTCCCCAGCCGAGGCCCCGGCGGGCGCCCAGCGCGGGGCGATCTCCGATATCGTCGTGGACGAACAGAATGGTCGCGCCCAGATCAAGGCCATCCTTGAAGATACGGCGGCGGCGGAAGCAGATATGCGCTTTGGCGACGTGATCCTTGCCGTGGATGGCCAGTCGCTTGCGCCCCTGATCCAGACGTGGACGCCGAAATGCCTGACCTCGCCCGACCCGGCTGCGACGGCCTTCGCCTTGGGGCGCGCTGTGGCGGGTGTTCGGGGGCAGTCCAGGCGTTATCTGATCGCACGCGGGGATGAAACGGCGCGCGAAATTGTCATTCCCATCCGGCCTGCAACGCCAAAACCCAATGTGGAATGGCGAAGGCTTGAGGACGGGGCGGGCTATATCATCATCCGTAGTTTCGCCGATGACGCCGTGACAGAGAGTTTCGATCAGGCCCTGGCCGAACTGGGCGATGCGCCGGGTTTGATTCTTGACGTCCGTAATAACGGCGGCGGTGACACGGCTGTGGCGCGCCCGATCATGGGGCGGTTCATCACCGAGACCAAACCCTACGCCCTGATGCGTCGTCGCGAAGGTCAGGGCTTAAGCGGATACTGGACTGAGACGGTCGATCCGCGCGGCCCCTTCACCTACACGCGGCCGGTGGTGGTCCTGGCCGATCACTGGAGCGCCAGCATGGCCGAGGGCTTCCCCATGGGGATGCGCGGCATCGGGCGGGCGACCGTCGTGGGAACCCCGATGATGGGGCTGGGCGCGGCGGTCTTTCCCATCGTGCTCGACCGCACCGGCCTCCGGGCCCAGTATTCAGCCGAGCCGGTCTATGACGTGAACCGCCACCCCCGCTGGCTGATGCAGCCGGATGTGGCCGTGCCGGACGGTCAGGACATTCTGGCGGCGGGGCGGCGCACTCTGGCAGGGTTGATCGGCTAGACCGCCGGTCGTCAGGCGACCGGCGCGGCCAGTTCCGTCACGTCCTCGGTGCGGGCGGACGGGTCGGCGGTCAGGCTGGGATCAACCACGGGCGCGACCATGTCGGCCATGGCGTCGAACTCACGCAGGAAGACGCCGCGCATGTCGTCGGCCTCCATGATGACTTCGTGCTTGGCGCCGTGGATTTCGACATAGCGGCCGCGTCCCAGTCGGCGCGCGGCCCAGCGGGCGGTCTGTTTCCAGACGACGTCGTCGGCGTCCGCCTGAACGATGGCCACGGGAATATGCACCGACTTCAGCGCCTTGGGCTTCAGCGCCCGCTCGCCCGCGTCGATGGCGAAGGCCAGCCAGCCGTAGGTCGGGCCGCCGATGCCCAGGTGCGGGCAGGCGTAGAGCTGCTGGCGCCACATCTCATAGCGCCGCTCGTCCGAGGTCAGGGCGTCTTCGGCGAAGGTGTGGTCGAACGGATCATCCGGGTCGCCCAGCAGATAATCGCCTGCATTGCCGTTGCGGATGGCCCAGCGCACGGCCAGTTTCACCGACCACATCGACCGCTTGCCGGTCTTGATGCGCAGCATGGGGCTGGACAGGACGGCGCCCGCGAACCGCTGCTCGCCGCTTTCCAGCGTCAGCAGGTTCAGGCACGCGCCCATCGAATGGCCGACCATGATCCAGGGCTTGGGGCACTGGTCCTCAAAGGCGTTCAGCAGGCGGTTGTAGTCGTCCAGAAACTCTTCGACCGCACGGGCGTGGCCCTTCAGACGGTCGGGCAGCAGGCGGGCCGACAGACCCTGTCCGCGCCAGTCATGGGTCAGGACGCACCAGCCGCGCGCCTGAAGATTGCCGATGAACTCGAAATATTTCTCGATCGGTTCGGTCCGGCCCGGACTGACCACGACGGTGCCGCGCGGCGCTTCGCCCTTGGGCAGGGAAGGCCGCCACAGGGCGGCGCGCAGCCGCATGCCCCCGGCGCCGCGGAACCAGTCACCCTTGCCGCCAGGCGGAGAGGAGGCGCCGGGCACGCCCATCAGGGGCGCGTTGGCGGCAAAGGCTTGGGCGCGATTCACTCGGGCTTCCTGAACTTCAGTGTCATGCGGTCGCTTTCGCCGATCGTCTCATATTTCGACCGGTCGAACTCGGGGTTTGCGGGTTGACCCCGAGGCGCGGTCAGGCGCGTCGGCGGCAGCGTATCGACCCCAAACGGGTGATCCTTGGTGTCGGTTTCATTGGCGTTGATTTCAGAGCCCTCGACGAAGACGAACCCGGCTTCCTCCGCCAGTTGGCGCACGAAGGCTTCCTGAACATAGCCGTTGGCGGCGACGGGGTCCTGATCGCCTTCCGGGGCCAGGCGGTGCTGTTCGATGCCCAGAACGCCGCCGGGACGAAGGGCCGCAAAGGCGTCCGAGAAGGCCTTCTCCGCCACCCCCGCCGCCATCCAGCCGTGGATGGTGCGCAGGAACAGGCACAGGTCTGCAGTCCCTGCGGGCGCGACGGGGCCGGAGGCGGCGCCGAAGGTGGTGAACTGGGGCGTGCCGTACAGTTTCTTGTCGGCGGAGAAGCGCGACTGGAAGGCGGCGTTCAGCGCAGCCTGGGCCGGATCGGCCGTGGGGCCTTCAGGGAACAGGGCCGCGACATAGGTCCCGCCGCCCTTGGCCAGATAGGGGGCGATGATGTCGGTGTACCAGCCGCTGCCGGGCCAGAACTCGACCACCGTCATGCGGGGCTGCAGGCCGAAGAAACGCAGCGTCTCCATCGGATGCCGGTACTGGTCGCGCGCCTTGTCGCTGGCCTGACGCCAGGGACCGGCGACCGCCCACTCCAGCGAGCCTTCGGACGGGCCGGACGGCGCCGCCGGGGCGGCCGATGTCTCGGTCTTGGCTTCCTTGCGGCGATTACAGCCCGATGCGCCGATCAAACCCAGGGCGGCGGCCCCGGTCAGCAGAAAACGGCGTGACGGGCCGGCGACGGCCCCAGGAAAATCATGCATCAGACACCCGCGCAGAGCGTCGGCCCCCCAGGCCCGACTGACACTTCGGTCGGAACGGCTTAGTCACGTTCGCCGCCAGCGTCAAAACCTGCATGGAGTCGCACCCGCTCATTCCGGTTTGCGGAACCGCAACGTCATGCGGTCGCTCTCGCCTATGGCGTCATAGGCGGCGCGTTCCTCGGCCGTCAGTGTGCGTCCGTTGGGATCGTTTCTGACAGCGGACTGACGCACCGGCGGCAGGGTCCAGACCCCGAACGGATGGTCGTGGTCATCCTTGGGATTGGCGTTCAGTTCGCTGCGGGCCTCCAGCACGAACCCGGCGTTGCGGGCCTCGTGGATGACATAGCTTTCGGGGACATAGCCGGTGGCGGCGACGTCGGCGACGTTCAGGCCCTCGGCGCTGCGGTGCTGTTCGATGGCCAGGACGCCGCCCGGCTTCAGGGCCTTGAAGAAGGCCTGCAGATAGGGCTGGGTCCGGTCGCTGCGCGCCCAGTTGTGGAAGGCGCGGGCCACCAGGATGAAGTCCGCCGATCCGTCGGCGACGCCCATGCTTTCCAAGGGCTTGTCCACGCCGACATAACGTCCGCCGGTCGCCGCCGCATAGGGTTCAAGGATGTGCCGCCACCAGCTGGCGCCGCCCGGTTCGATCTCAACCACCGTCATGCGCGGCGTCAGGCCCCAGAAGGTCAGGGACTCATAGGGATGGCGATAGATATCGCGGGCGCGGTCGGCGGCGGGGCGCGCGTCCGAGGCGATGGCGGCCTGCAGGGCGGCATCCTCCTCGAAGGTCGGGATGGCCGAGGACAGGGCCGAGCGCGGGGGCGTCCACGGGGCGTCGGTCTGCTGGGTCGGCGTCTGGGCCAGGGCGGGGGCAGACGCCGCAGCCAGCGCCAGGATCGACAGAGATAGGGCGGCGCGCATCAACAACGTCTCCGTAAGGCGGTGGGCTTTCTTAGGCGGGCTTGGCGTCAGCGCAAATGAAGATACCGCGACGCTGGGCGCTTTGACGCAGTCTCACATCCCTTTGCGGCAGACCCTTGACGCCTCGGCGGGCCTTCCCATCTGAAGTCCTGAGAGCGCCGATCCCGGGCTCTCCAGACTGGCGGCGCCGATTTCGGGCTGTCGGGCTGAAACCCAGCCGTCCGGGCAAACCGCCGGGCGGACCAACCTTGCTGATCCTCAGGAGGATGCTGATGCGTACCTATGATTTCACCCCGCTGTACCGCACCGCCGTCGGTTTCGACCGTCTGGCCAACCAGCTCAAGAATGCGGCCACCCAGTCCGACAGCGGCTATCCCCCCTATAATATCGAGACCACGGGCGAGAACGCCTATCGCATCGAGATCGCCGTCGCGGGCTTCACCGCAGACGAGCTGAACATTGAGGTGAAGGAAAACCTGCTGACCGTGACCGGCCGCAAGACGGCCAACGACGATGCGGCGACGCAGAAGACCTATCTGCACCGCGGTCTGGCCGAGCGTGATTTCGAGCGCCGCTTCCAGTTGGCCGACTATGTGATCGTGCAGGACGCCGATCTGGTGAACGGCTTGCTGTCCATCTCGCTGAAGCGCGAACTGCCTGAGGCGCTCAAGCCCCGCCGCGTTGAGATCGGCGCCGGGTCTTCGGTGATCGAAGGCAAGATCGAGAAGAAGGCCAAGGCCGCCTAAACGGCTTTTAGGCCAGACGTCTGAAAGGGCGGCGTTCGCGCCGCCCTTTTTTTATGCCGCGAACCGGCTGAAGGCGGCGACCACCTGCTCATAGGCCGGGCGTTTGAACGGCACGATCAGGTCGCAGGCCTCGGACAGAGGGCCCCAGCGCCAGGCGTCGAACTCGATGTCCTTGTCCAGCGTCAGGTCGATCTCGCTGTCCTCGCCGGTGAAGCGGAAGGCGAACCACTGCTGCTTCTGACCCTTGAAGCCGCGCCAGGCCTTGGCGTTGTTCATCGCCTCGGGCGGAAAATCGTACAGCACCCAGTCGTCTGTGCGGGCCAGGAACTCCACCGAGGTGACGCCGGTTTCTTCGCGCAGTTCGCGCAGGGCTGCAGCCTGCAGATCCTCGCCCTCATCCACCCCGCCTTGGGGGAACTGCTGGTTATGCGGGCCGGGCGTGGCGTGGCGCTGGCCGTACCAGACCAGGCCGTCGCGATTGAACAGCACGACCCCGACATTGGGGCGATAGAGGCTTAGGTCCGTCATAAGCGTCAGCGGCCGGGGCGCAGCGTCATGGCCGAGGCGGGGGCTAGTTGCAGGCCGCGCTGCTCAAGCCCGGCGGTCCAGCGGGCGGCGGCCTCGACCGTCACCGGATAGGAGAAGCCGGTCCCCAGGGCCGAGCCCCGAACCTTGGCCTGGGCCTCCAGACTGTTCAGGGCGGCGATGATGGCGGCGGGCGACTGGGTCTGGTCGATGATGCGGTCGGCGCTGGCGCGCGCCCAGGCGCCGGGGCGGCGCTGGAAGGTTCCGTCGTCGACGAAGGCCACGCCGCGCTGGCGTAGATAGGACAGATAGGCGCTGGACGCGGTGTCGGAGGCCACGAACTGGTCGCCCAGATAGTTGGTCACGCCGAAATAGCCGGTGGCGCGTCCCAGCAGCCAGTCCATCTTGGCCTGCACATCATCGGGCGTGCTGTTGGCCAAGAGGGTGTAGGGGCCGGGGTCGTTGTTGGGATAGCCGGTCGGCTCCATCGGCATTTCCAGCATCACCTCGTGACCCTGGGCCCGCGCCTGGTCGATCCACGACTGCAGGTTCTCGGCATAGGGAACAAAGCTCAGCGTCACCTCCGCCGGCAGGCGTTCGATGGCGGCGCGGGTGGTGACGGCGTTCAGGCCCAGACCGCCGACGATCAGGGCCACGCGCGGCTTGCCGTTCGGGCGGAATGGGCGGGCATAGGCCTGGGCCGGGACACGTCCATCGGGGGCGATGACGGGCAGGGCGCCGTTCGGCCCCTGCTGCGACAACCCGGCGATGGGCGCCTTGATCAGGGGCGAAGCGGCGTGGACCGGGGCGGAATAGCTGGCGCCGCCCGCGACGGTGGCGCCGTCGGGCAGGGTGATCACGGCCTCGCCGCCCGCTGCGCCGGAGGGGTCGCCCGCGTCGCCCAGGTCCTGATAGAGGGCCATGGCGCCCATCGAAAACGCTTCAAATCCGGTGGGGGGCGCCGCTTCCGGGGCGGCGTCGCGCTGCAGGGCGATCCGCGCCGAGGGGGTTCCCGCCCGGGGATCGCCCAGCACGGTCAGGAAAAGCGCACTGGTCGTCAGCAGAAAGACACCCGCCAGACCCGCGATCACCGGCGGCTTTTTCAGGGCGACGGCGACAGGCTTCAGGTTCAGCTTCGCCCGGGCGCGCGGCGGGGCGCCGGCGGCGGCTGCAAGAACGGACTGGCGTTTGGCGAACATTGAATCGTGCCGGGACCGAAGACGAAATCCTTCGGTCTCATGATTGCGCCGACGCGGTTAACAAACCCTAACGGGTGATTCACCATGACCGTAAGTTTTGGCCTCTGACATGGATCGTGCGTTGACGAGGCGGTTTCGCATACTTCACATGCGCATCTCCCCGCTAAAGCCTTGGATTAAAGCAATGATGAGCCCCGCCGCCGACGACGCCCTGCGCGACGAAGTCCGTCTGTTGGGCGGCATTCTGGGCGAAGTGATCCGAAAAGAGGGCGGCGAGGCGCTGTACGAGCATGTCGAGGCCGTGCGTCAGGCCTCCATCGCCTATCACCGCGACCCTGCGTCCCATCCGGCCAAGCGGCTGGAGAAGCTGCTGACGGCCATGTCGGTGGATCAGGCGGCGGGACTTGCGCACAGCTTCGCGCTGTTCTCGCTCCTGGCCAACATCGCCGAGGACCGGGCCAGCCGCCGCCGCGCGCGCGACCAGACCGAGGCGGGCGCCCGCGCCGATACGCCCGAAGGCGCGCTGAAGCGTCTGGCCGATCAGGGCGTGGACAAGGCGGCGGTGACCAACCTGCTGCGTGAGGCCCTGGTGTCGCCGGTCCTGACCGCCCACCCGTCCGAGGTGCGCCGCAAGAGCGTGATCGACCGCATCGCCGCCATCAGCGACCTGTTGGACGCCTGCGACAAGGCGGGCGCGGCCTGCACGCCGGGCTCGATCACCGAGCCGCTGCGCCGCCAGATCGTCATTCTGTGGGCCACGCGTCTGGTGCGGACCCAGGGGCTGGTGGTGCAGGACGAGATCGAGACGGTGGTCTCCTTCCTGGACCGCATCTTCCTGCACGTCGCGCCCAAGCAGTTGTCGGCGTGGCGGCGCCTGCTGGATGCGCCGGACCTCAAGCCCTTCATGCGGGTCGGCAGCTGGGTCGGGGGCGACCGCGACGGCAATCCGAACGTGGATGCAGTGGTGCAGGGCGACGCCTTCCGCACCCAGTCGCGGGCTGTGCTGAACTTCTATCTGGATGAGGTTCATACCCTGGGCGCCGAGCTGAGCCTGGCGGCCGAACTGGCGGAGGTGTCGCCCGCACTGCAGGCCCTGGCCGACGCCGCCCATGACCCGTCGCCGCACCGCGCAGACGAACCCTATCGTCGCGCCCTGACCGGCATCTATGCGCGTCTGGCCGCCACCTATGAAAAGCTGGGCGGATCGCCGCCGCCTCGCCGTCCGCTGGTCGTCGCCGAGGCCTATTCCGGTCCCGACGCCTTCGAGACGGACCTGAAGGTGCTGCACGACAGCCTGATCGCCCAGCACGGCGGCGTCTTCGCCGACGACCGTCTGACCGATCTGATCACGGCGGTCGAGGTGTTCGGCTTCCACATGGCCACGCTGGATCTGCGCCAGAACTCGGACGTGCACGAAAGGGTCGTGGGCGATCTGCTGAAGGTGGCGGGCGTCTGCGACGGCTACAGCGCCCTGGACGAGGAAAGCCGGTTGAAGGTGCTGGCCGCCGAACTGGCTTCGCCGCGCCAGCTGTTCAGCGAGTACGCGGAATACCAGCCCGAAACCCTGAAGGAGCGCGCCATCCTGCAGGCCTCGGCCCGCGCCCTGGCCGCCTTCGGACCTCAGGCGATCCGCACCCATATCGTGTCCAAGACCGATGCGGCGTCGGACCTGCTGGAGGTCTATCTGCTGCTGAAGGAAGTCGGGCTGTACCGGGCCGAAGACCCCGGCGCCTGTCCCATCCAGGCCGCCCCCCTGTTCGAGACGATCGAAGATCTTCGCGCCTCACGCCCCACGCTGGAGCGGCTGCTGCAGGAGCCGTCGGCCCTGGCCGTCGCCAAGGCGCGCGGGGTGCAGGAGGTGATGATCGGCTATTCGGACTCCAACAAGGACGGCTCCTACCTGACTTCGGGCTGGGAGCTGCACGAGGCGTCGCGCGCCCTGGTGGAGGTCACCCAGGCGCATGATCTGAAGCTGCAGCTGTTCCACGGCCGCGGCGGCACGGTCGGGCGCGGCGGCGGTTCGTCCTTCGCCGGTGTTCTGGCCCAGCCGGAAGGCACGGTTCAGGGGCGTATCCGCACCACCGAACAGGGTGAAGTGATCGCCAACAAATATGGCGAGCCGGAGATCGCGCTGCGCAATCTGGACGCCCTGACCTGCGGCGCCGTGCTGGCGTCATTGGGCGAGAGCCAGGATCACGCCTTCACCGCCGACCACGGCGCGACCCTGTCGGACCTGTCGGCCCGGTCGATGGCCGCCTATCGCAAGCTGGTCTATGAGACGGACGGCTTCGTCGACTATTACCGCGCCGCCACCCCCATTGCAGAGATCGCCGACCTTAAGATCGGATCGCGCCCGTCGTCGCGGACGGCCTCGACGCGGATCGAAGACCTGCGCGCCATTCCCTGGGTGTTCAGCTGGTCGCAGAGCCGGGTGATGCTGCCGGGCTGGTACGGGTTCGGATCGGCGGTTCAGGGTCACGACATGGCCGAGTTGAAGGCGATGGCCGAGGCCTGGCCCTTCTTCAAGACCCTCGTCCAGAACATGGAGATGGTCATGGCCAAGTCGGACATGACCATCGCGCGGCGCTATTCGACCCTGGTGGGCGACGCCTCGCTGGCGGCCCGCATCTATGGCGAGATCCGCGAGGAATGGCAGCGCACCCATGACGCCATCCTGGCCATCAACGGCCATGACACCCTGCTGGGCGGCCAGCCCGAGCTGGATCGCCTGATCCGCCTGCGGATGCCCTATGTCGAGCCGCTGAACCACGTCCAGATCGAACTGATCCGCCGCCGCCGCGCGGGGGATGAAGATCCTCGCGTTCGTGAAGGCATCCTGCTGGCCATCAACGGCGTGGCGGCGGGCCTGCGCAACAGCGGCTGAGGGCTTTCGATCAACAGTCCCAACGCCGTCATTCCGGGGCGTCCGAAGGACGAACCCGGAACCCAGGAGGCTTGCGTCAGGCCGCGACTGCTTCACGCGCTGTGATTGCGGTCCTGGGTTCCGGGTTCCTCGCTACGCTCAGCCCCGGAATGACGGCCGATTGTAGTTACAGCCACTTCGTCTTCTTGAAGGTGATGAACAGACCCGTGCAGATCGCCGCCATCAGGGCGATCGCGCCATAGTAGCCGTAACGCCAGTGCAACTCCGGCATGAACTCGAAATTCATGCCGTAGATGCCGGCGATGGCCGTCGGCACGGCCAGAAGCGCGGCCCAGGAGGCCAGCTTGCGGGTGATGCCGCCCTGTCGCTGCTGCTCCAGCAGATTGGCGACTTCGAACACGGACGACAGGATGTCGTTCAGGCCGCCCAGGCGGCTGTTCACCCGCTGCACATGGTCGCTGACATCGCGGAAATAGGGGCGGACGTCGGCGTCGATGCAGGGCAGGTCCAGCGACTGCAGCCGCCGCGTCACCTCCTCCATCGGCCCCATGATCCGGCGGAACTTCAGCAGTTCGCGACGCAGGGTGAACAGGCGGCGGATCTCGACGCGCGACAGGAAGGCGTCCAGCGTCTTCTGCTCCATCTCCAGAACCGCATCCTCGGACTCGTCGACGATGGGGGCGTAGGCGTCGACGATGAAGTCCAGAATGCCGTGCAGCACGAAGTCCGGACCCCGCTTCAACTCGTCAGGCGAGGCCTCAAGCTGGGCGCGCAGGGTCTTGTGGGCGCGCGACGAGCCGTGGCGGATGCTGATGACATGGTCGTCGCCGACGAAGATATGGGTCTCGCCATAGGCGATCCGTTCGTCGATCCGCGCGGCTGTGCGGGCGACGACGAACAGTTCGCGGCCATAGACCTCGACCTTGGGCATCTGGTGCGCGGCCAGGGCGTCCTCGACCGCCAGCGGGTGCAGTCGATAGCGTTGGACCAGGACGTCGAACTCTTCATCGGTGGGGTCGTGCAGGCCGATCCAGACGAACTCGCCCGGCTTCAGCCTCAGTCCCGCCTGCGTCAGCGGCGCCTCTCGCAGGCGCTTTCCATCCTTGTAGACGTAGGAGGCGACGACGGACATGCAGGCGGTCTCACAGCAGTTTCCCGCCGTCAGACTTAGGACAGGTCGCCGCCAAACGAAACGGCCGACGGATCGCTCCATCGGCCGTTCGTCGTTTCAGTCGATGAGCCTCATGGGCTCGATCGCCTGCTTCAGGAAACCGGGAAGCCCCGGACCTTCAGCAGGGCCGCCACGTCGGGGTCGCGGCCGCGGAAGGCGCGGTAGGCCTCGGCGCGGTCGGTGGTGTTGCCCGGCGCCAGCATGATCGAGCGGAAGCGGCTGGCGATGTCCGGATTGAACACGTCGCCCGACTCTTCGAAATAGGCCCAGGTGTCGGCGTCCATCGTCTCGGACCACAGATAGCTGTAATAGCCCGCCGAATAGGCGTCCGACGTGAACAGGTGATTGAACTGCGGCAGGCGGTGCCGCATCACGATCTCCTTGGGCATGCCGATGCGCGCTAGGCTTTCCTTCTCGAAGGCGGCGATGTCGGTCGGCGGCGTGGCCTGGGTGTGCAGATCCATGTCGACGATGGCCGAGGACAGGTAGCTGACCGTGGCGTAGCCCTGGTTGAAGGTGTTGGACGCCTCGATCTTGTCCACCAGCGACTGCGGCATGGCCTGGCCCGTCTGGTAGTGCTTCAGATAGCCGTCCAGGATCGGTCGGCTCAGCACCCAGTGCTCATGCACCTGCGACGGATATTCCACGAAGTCGCGCGGCGTGTTGCCGAACGACGGATAGGTCACCACCGACGAGAAGTAGTGCAGGGTGTGGCCGAATTCGTGGAACAGGGTCTCGGCATCGTCCAGCGAGATCAGGACGGGCTGGCCCGGCTCGGGCTTGGTGAAGTTGTTGTTGTTCGAACCCAGGATGATCTTGGAACCGTCCAGCTGCGAGAAGGAGCGGTAGGTGGTCATCCAGGCGCCCGAACGCTTGCCCGCACGGGCGTAGTCGTCGGTGTAGTACAGGCCGATCAGGCGGCCGCCGCGCGTCTTGTCGTGGACCTCATAGACCTCGACGTCCGGCTCAAAGGTCGGGACCGTGCCCTTGGGCAGTTTCTTGAACTCGAAGCCATACAGGCGTTCGGCCATGGCGAAGGAGCCGGCGCGCACCGCGTTCAGTTCGAAGTAGGGCTTCAGCTCGTTCTGATCCAGGTCGTACTTGGCCTTGCGAACCTTCTCGGCGAAGTAGAGGTAGTCCCACGGCTCGATGTCGAAACCAGCGATCGCCTTCATGTCGGCGACCTCCTCGGCGACGCGGGCCTTGGCCGGGGCCCAGACGCGGTTCATCAGGCTCTCGGCCGCAGCCGGGGTCTTGGCCATCGTGTCCTGCATTCGCAGTTCGGCGTGGTTGCGATAGCCCAGCAGCTTGGCGCGCTGGTCGCGCAGGGCCACGATCTCGGCGATGGTGGACTTGGTGTCGTTGGCGTCGCCGTTGTCGCCGCGATTGACGAACTTCTTCCAGACCTGCTCACGCAGGGCGCGGTCGTCGGCGAAGGTCAGGAACGGATCAACCGCCGAACGGGTGTTCAGGATGGCCCAGCCCTGGAGGTTGCGGCTGCGGGCGGCTGATGCGGCGGCCGCCTTGTTGGAGTCCGGCAGACCGGCCAGACCGGCTTCGTTCGCGATCACCGTCCAGGCGTTCTCGTCGGCGACGACCTTCTGGCCGAAGCGGGTGAAGGCGTTGGACAGGGCGGTGTTGATGCGGCCCAGCTCGGCCTTGCCTGCGGCGTCCAGATTGGCGCCCGAGCGGATGAAGGCGTCGCGTTTGCGCTCGGCCAGGCGTTTCTGCTGGGCGCTCAGGCCCGCTGCATCGGCGTTGTCGGCGACGGTCTTGATGCGCTGGAACAGCTTTTCGTTGAAGGTGATTTCGTCCGAGGCGGCTGACAGCAGCGGCGACAGTTCGGTGTCGACGGCGTCATAGGCCTCGCCGCCGATGTTGGAGGTCATCACCCCATAGATGTTGCTGGCGCGGTCCAGCGGTTCGCCCGCCAGCTCCATCGCCGCGATGGTGTTGGCGAAGGTGGGGGCGGCGCGGTTATTGGCGATGGCGGCGATGTCGGCGCGTTGCAGCTCTATGCCTTCCAGCATGGCTTCGCGCAGCTTGGCCGGGGTCACCTTGTCGAACGGCGGCACGCCGTCATACGAACCGGTCCAGGGCTGCAGCAGCTCGGCGCGGGGGCGCTGGGTCGGCAGCACGGCGCGGGCGGCCCGGGCCTCGGCTGCGATGCTGGCGGCCGAGGGGGCGGCGGCCGCGCGGTTCTGGGCGAAGGCTGTGGGGGCGCCGGCCATGACCATCAGGCCTGCGCTGCCGAGAAGGAGCTGTCGTCTTTGCATCGGTTGTTCCTTTGGGGGATCATTTGGATGGACCCTAGACCCATGTGATCGATCCGTCACAGGGGCGTGATGTAATTAATCGTCGCGCATTCCCCAAGAGGCGCCATTGAGACAGGCGTCCGACAGGTCTAAAGCCCGGCGCATGGCTATTGGTGTTTTCGACTCCGGCGTGGGCGGCCTGACCGTTCACCGTGAACTGACGCGGCGCTTCCCGGCGCGCGACTTCGTCTATCTGGCCGACCAGGCCCACGCCCCCTACGGCGGGCGCGGCGGCGAGGACATCGTCCAACTGACCAAGGCGGGCTGCGAGCGGTTGTTCGAGGCCGGGGCCTCGATCGTCGTCCTGGCGTGCAACACCGCCAGCGCCATCGCCCTGCGTCGTCTGCAACAGTCCTGGCTGCCGGAGCTGCGCGCGCGTCTGGGACGCCCGGTCAATATCCTGGGCATCATCGTGCCGACCATCGAGGCGGCGACCGGCAAGCCCTGGAGTTTCGAGGCTGAACGCCCGCAGGAGGGCGAAAAGGTCGCCTCCATCGACATCACCGGCGTCTTCTGCACCGCCGCCACCGCGATCAGCCGCGTCTATGAGATCGAGATCGACAAGCGTCGCGAAGACATCGCCGTCTTCTCCGAGCCCTGCCCCGGTCTGGCGGGCCTGATCGAACTGGGCGCGCCGCCGGAGGAGCTGAAGGTGGTGGTGGACGATCACGTCGACGCCCTGCGCCGCCGCATCGGTCGTCACCCGGACAAGGCCATCCTGGGCTGCACCCATTATGAGATCATCTCCGAGCTGTTCGCCCAGGCCCTGCCTGCGGGCACGGTGCTGATCGAACAGCCGACGGCCGTGGCGGACGCGCTGGAGCGGTATTTCGCCCATCACCCGGAATATGATCTGGGCGACAGCGGCCGCCGCGATTTCCTGACCACGGGCCAGGCGGGGCCGCAGTCCGAACTGGTCTCTCAGTTCTGGGGCGCGCCGGTTACGTTCGAACAGGCGTAAGAACTTCAGCCAGCGTCACCCTCGGGCTTGACCCGAGGGCCGGGTGGTCCGCCGCATTGCGCTATGTGCGACGCACAGCCCGATCCGCTTCCGATCCTCGGGTCAAGCCCGAGGATGACGGCGCGTTGAAGGGCTCAGCAGTTCGGGCAATCCGGCTGGGCTTCTGTCTCAAGCTGAAGCGTGGTGTGGCCGATGGCGAAGCGCGCCTTGGCCAGGGTCTGAGCCTCTCTCAGCAGGGCCGACGCGTCGTCCCGCTCATGCACCAGATGGGCGGTCAGGGCCGTCTCGGTGGTCGACAAGGCCCAGACGTGCAGGTCGTGCACCGCCGTCACGCCGGGCAGGGCCTTCAACGCTGTCTCCAGCTTGGCGACATCGACCTGGGCCGGGGCGCCGTCCACGGCCAGATTGACGGAATCCTTCAGCAGGCCCCAGGTCGACCACATGATCGCGGCGACGATGATCAGGCTGACGATGGGGTCGACGATCGACCAGCCGGTCAGCATCATCAGCCCGCCCGCCAGCACCACGCCCAGCGACACCCCGGCGTCGGCCATCATGTGCAGATAGGCGCCGCGCGCATTCAGGTCGTGCTGGGATTTGATGAACAGCAGGGCGGTGCCCAGGTTGATGACGAAGCCTATGCCCGCCACGATCATGATGGTGGTCGAATGGATCGGCGCCGGATCGTTGAACCGGCGGACAGCCTCGAAGACGATGGCGCCGCAGGCGAAGATCAGCAGCAGCGCATTGCCCAGCGCCGCCAGAACCGTGGCCTTGCCCAGACCATAGGTGCGCCGCCCGCCAGCGATGCCGTGTCCGCCCAATCGCGCCAGCAGGGCCGCGCCGCCCGCCATGGCCAGACCCAGCACATCGGTCAGATTATGTCCGGCGTCGGCCAGAAGCGCGGTCGAGTTGACGGCGAAGCCTGCCCCGAACTCGCACACCACGAAAGCAAGGTTGATGACCAGGGCCACGGCATAGCGCCAGTCGCCAGTGTCCACCGGACCGTGGTTGTGGCCGCCCGGCCCGTGGCTGTGCCCATGATGGCCGTGCCCGTGGCCGCCATGATCATGGTCATGGCCTGCATGGTCGTGATCGTGGGTGTGCGAGGCGCTCATGAAATCGCCTATACGCCCATCAGTGAAAACGCCAATGGGCTATATGATAACGCATTGAATGTTATCATATAATGCTGTCCGTTAGTGTTGGTGCGTGGCCACGATCAGACCCAGGGTGATCAGGGCCAGACCCAGAACCGCCCCCTCATACCGCGCCCAGCGCTCCAGCCGCAGGATCGAGGCGCCAGCACTGGCCAGGGAGGTGAAGACCGCCATGCCCGCCACGGTGCCCAGGGCGAAGACGACGGTCAGCAGGCTGAGCGCCGCAATCCCTTCCGACGCCGAGGACAGATAGATGGGCAGCAGCACCTCGCCCGGCGACAGGGCCATCAGCATGACCAGGCCCAGGAAGGCGGCGCGGTTCGACACTGCAGGTTCTGGACTGTCCAGCGCCGGGCCGCCCGCCGTCACCGGGCGCTTCAACATGGCGCGGGCCAGATAGAAGGCGCCGAACAGGAACAACAGCACCGCCGACAGATGGGGCAACAGGCCGCTGATCCACTGATCCAGCGCCAGCCCCGCCGCCACGATCAGGCCGCCAACGATGGCGGTGGTGACGATATGGGCCAGTCCTGCGGCGACGACGGCGCTCAGAGTGCGGCCGGTGCCCCAGCGCTGGGCGCGTCCGACCAGAACGAAGGGCAACCAGTGGGTCGGCAGGGCCGCATGAAGAAAGGCCGCAACGAATCCGCCCCCCAGTAGGGAGAGAAGCACGGAGTCGGGGGAGGGCGGGGACATGAGGGGCTCTATAACCTGTTACTGTGTAACGGTCGAGCGGGGCGGGGCGAATTTTCTGCGGCCAGCCCGCATATAGGGCGGCGGATATGTTTTCGGGCCGCTTCAGGGTGACGAAATGCGGCGTGGGCTGATTTTTGGCCGGGTTCGGCGTTGACTCTCAAGCGCCCATCCGTATATGTCGCCGCTCTTCGCCCGCCGGGGTTTCCCAGCGGGCGCATTCTTTTTTGCGTTTGCGCTGAGGCTTCAACATGTACGCGGTGATCAAGACCGGCGGCAAGCAGTACCGGGTCCAACCGGGCGACACCATTGTCGTCGAAAAGCTCGACGGCGAAGCCGGCGCAGAGCTGCAGTTCGACAACGTCCTGATGCTGGGCGGCGAAAAGGGCGTGACCCTGGGCGCCCCGCTGATCGACGGCGCCATCGTCGGCGCGACCCTGATCGAAACCCGCAAGGGTGAGAAGATCAAGATCTTCAAGAAGACCCGTCGCCAGGGCTACCGCCGTACGAACGGCCACCGCCAGCTGGAATCGGTCCTGCGCATCACCGGCATCGAAGGCGCTGGCGAGACCGCCAAGTGGGACGGCAAGGTCGAACTGACGACCAAGGCCGAGATCAACCTGCGCGCCCGCAATCTGGCCGCCCGCGGCGCCGCTGAGCCGGTCGCCGCCGAAGCCGAAGTCGAAGCCGCTCCCGCCAAGAAGGCGCCGGCCAAGAAGAAGGCTGCGCCCAAGGCTGAAGCCGCAGGCGACGAAGCTTAAGAATTTCTGCGGCGCCCGAAGCGGCGCCCAGGTGTTAGAACAAGAACTGCGCTGAGCCCCTCGGGGCCCGGCCATAGGAACGGAGCGATCAAATGGCTCACAAGAAATCCGGTGGTTCGTCGCGTAACGGTCGCGACTCCGAGTCGAAACGCCTGGGCGTAAAGAAGTTCGGCGGCGAGCGCGTGCTGGCCGGCAACATCATCGTGCGTCAGCGCGGCACCACCTTCCACCCCGGTGAGAACATCGGCATGGGCCGTGACCACACCCTGTTCGCCCTGACCCACGGCGCCGTGAAGTTCACGACCAAACGTGGCGGCCGTTGTTACGTATCGATTCTCGCGGCGAACGACGACGCCGCACAGGCGCTCGCCGCCGAGTAACGCAGTCTGGAATTCACCGGATCGCGTTGCTCTCCAAGCAGCCGATCCGGACCAGGGAAAATATTCCGCGGGGAGTCTGGATCACCAGGCTCCCCGTTTGCGTTTACCCGCCTCGAAGTCCGCCCGAGCCCTCCAAGGAGACGGACACCGACAGTGAGGCGAAGTCCATGTGCGTTATCGAAACCTCTCCCGTCGTTGAGACGCGGCGTCTGATCCTGCGTGCCCCGGCGCCCCAGGACGCCCCCCGCATCGCGGCCCTGGCCAATGACATCGATATCGCCCGCATGACCCAGCGGATGCCGCATCCGTTCGGTGTGCGCGACGCCGACGACTTCGTGCTGCAGGTTGCGGCTCAGGATCCGGCGCGGGCCAACACCTTCATCATCGAGCACGAGGACCTGGGGCCCGTCGGCGTCATCGGCATGTTCGAGGGCGACGACCGCGTGCCTGAGACGGGCTACTGGATCGGTCGTGAATACTGGGGGCGGGGCTTCGCCACCGAAGCCCTGGACGGCGCCCTGGTCTGGGCCAGCCGCAAGTGGAAGCGCCGGGCGATGGTGGCGGGCCACTTCGCCGACAACCCGGCGTCGGGACGCGTGCTGGAGAAGGCGGGCTTCCTGTACACGGGCGAAACCCGCAAGGCCTGGAGCCAGGCCCGCCGCGCCCAGGCGGACACCCGCATGATGGTCTGGATCGCCTAGGGGCTGTCACGCCCCTCAAGGCTTGGCCTCAACGCCCGCGCCGGTGAATCAGGCCGCGACGGCGGGCGTCAGGGCGGCGACGGCGGCGACGATCAGGGCCAGAACCGCCAGCGCGCCCAGGATGATGAAGGTCATGGTCGTCCGGGCGCGCTTGCGGCGCATGCCGCCCGGGCGATACCGACGAACCGCGATCGAAGGACCGCGTTTGAATGCTTCGGAACCGGTGATGTTGTGTCGGGACAAGAACGCCTCCCCTGACTGTCGCAGAAGCGCCGCAATCAGCCGCCGGTTGGGGCGACATAATGGCGATCGCTGTTATTGTGGGTTTGTGAGCGGTTCAGGCGTGACCCTGAGGCCACGCTTTTGTCCGCTCACAGCGGATTACAGGGTGACGTTTACGACGCGTCCGCCGCGCGTGTCGACATGGCGCATCAGGACGACCGGCGCTTCACCCGCCGTGACCGGCACGATCAGGAACCATCCGCCGTCCGGCAGACCGGAAAAACGGAACCGCCCGTTGTCGCAGCGCTCGGACCGCACATAGGCGCGGTAGTCCGCTCCGGCTTCGCCCGCGTCGCGCGCGCGGACCACGGCGGCGGGAAGGGCGGCGCGTTCGGTCGAACCGTACAGGGTGCGGAAGCGGGCACGGGTGTAGGGGGTGTCGGGCGTCAGCCCCGCAGAGGCGACGCAGGCGTAGGCCTTGCCGTCCTGGGCATAGGTGACGCGGCCCTCGATGGCCGCCTGACCGCCGCGCTGCGACCAGGCGAAATCGTCCGCCTGGAAGGCGCCGGGCACGGCGCCGATGGGGGCGGGCGCGGGCGCGCAGGCGGCGAGGGCGGCGGCGGCTGCAGCCAGCGCAGCGAGGGGACGGATCGACATAGGCTCTCCTCCAGAGACTAAGGGGGCTGTTCCCTTTGGAAACTTGGCCGTGGGGGACGGCTGGATCACTATCGCATGAGGCGGAGTTGGAGTTCCATCGTCATGTGCGGAACCTCTGGACCCGACGCCGCCAAAGCGCGAAACAGGCGGAAGAAAATCGTCGGCTCCCCGGCCGATTGTGCGATGGAAACGCCCCCATGAGTGTCAGTTTTGAAGATATCCAGGCCGCCCGCGTGCGAATCGCGGGTCAGGTCGACCACACGCCGACGCGTTATTCCAGGAAGCTGTCGCAACTGACCGGGGCCGATGTCTGGGTGAAGTTCGACAACCTGCATTTCACCGGCAGCTTCAAGGAGCGCGGCGCGCTGAACCGACTGCTGCTGCTGACCCCGGATGAGCGCAAACGCGGCGTGGTGGCGGCGTCCGCCGGCAATCACGCCCAGGCCCTGGCCTATCACGGCGGGCGCCTCGGCGTGCCGGTGACCATCGTGATGCCGGAGGGCACGCCCTTCGCCAAGATCAACGGCACCCGTTCGCACGGGGCGACCGTGGTGATCCACGGCCTGGACTTCACCGGCTCGACCGAGGAGGCCAAACGGCTGGAGGCCGAGAAGGGCTATGTCTTCGTCTCGGCCTTCGACGACGAAGGCATCGTGGCGGGCCAGGGGGTCTGCGGCATCGAGTTCCTGGAGGATGCCCCCGAGATCGACGCCCTGATCGTGCCGATCGGCGGCGGCGGCCTGATCGCAGGCACGGCCATCGCGGCCAAGGCGATCAAGCCGGGCATCAAGGTGTTCGGGGTCGAGGCGGCGCGCTATCCCTCCTTCACCGCCAAGCGCGCGGGCCTGCCGCCGGTCTGCACCGGCCAGACCATCGCCGAGGGCATCGCCATCAAGGCGGTGGGCGACATTCCCTTCGGCCTGGCCAACGACCTGATCGACGAGGTCTTCGTCTGCGAGGAGGCCGATTTCGAACGCGGCGTCTCCTATATGGCCACCATGGAGAAGACGGTTTGCGAGGGCGCGGGCGCGGGCGGTCTGGCCGCCATGCTGGCCAACCCTGAGGCCTTCAAAGGCATGAAGGTCGGCATCGAATTGACCGGCGGCAACATCGACGCCCGGATGCTGGCCGTGGTGCTGAACCGCGAGATGGTCCGTGAACGGAGATTGCTGGTTTACCGCATCCTGGGCGATGACCGTCCGGGGATGCTGTCGGCCATGGCGGCGGTGATCGGCGGCCTGGGCGGCAACATCATCGACGTGGTCCACAACCGTCTGGCCCTGGATGTTCCGGCCAAGGGCGCCGAGTTCGACATCATGGTCGAAACGCGCGATAGCGCCCACGCTGACGAAATCGGCGAGGCCTTGAAGGAACGTGGGTATGAACTTCGGATGGGGTAGGACGGCGCTGGCTGCCGGCCTTGTGAGCGTACTGCTGCTGGCGGGCTGCGGTCGCGAGGCTGCACCGGTGGACACTGAAGCGGGCAAGGCCGAAGCCGCCGCCTTCATGGCCAAGAACGCCAAGGAGGAAGGCGTCCAGACCCTGCCCAGCGGCTTGCAGTATAAGGTCGTCCAGTCGGGACCGGCCGACGGCGAAAGCCCCGACCGCAACGACCTGGTCAAGGTCGACTACGAGGGCAAGCTGATCGACAACACCGTCTTCGACAGTTCCTTTGCGCGCGGCGCGCCCGCCATCTTCACGCCCGAGACGGTCGTGCCCGGCTGGACCGAGGCGCTGCAGAAGATGCGCGTCGGCGATGAATGGCTGCTCTATGTACCGCCGGAACTGGGCTATGGCGCGCGCGGCCAGGGGCGGGCGATCCCGGCCAACTCGGTGCTGATCTTCCGCATCAAGCTGCTGGATGTGGCGCGTGTGCCGGGCGGCGGCAGCGCCGGAACGGCTATGGGCTGATCAGGCGGCGTCGAGCGCCCACTCAGCCTGAACCGCCGGATCGGCTTCGTTCGCCGCATCGCGCAGGGCGGCGAAATCGGCGGGCGCCAACAACTGCGACAGGGCCCAGACGGCGGCGCCCCGCACCAGCGGCGAGGCGTCGTCCAGCAGGCTGCGCGTCGGGGCGATCAGGGCCGGGTCGCCCGAATTGCCGACCGCATAGAGGACGTTTCTCAGAAACCGGTCGCGGCCGATCCGCTTGACCGGGCTCTTGGTGAACAGGGCGCGGAAGGCGGCGTCGTCCAGCGCCAGCAGGTCGGCAAGGCGCGGACTTTCAAAGGCGTCGCGCGGCATCAGCCGGATCTCGCGGGCTTCCTGCGCGAACTTGTTCCACGGACAGACGCCCAGACAGTCGTCGCAGCCATAGATGCGCGATCCGGTGGCGCGCCGGAACTCGACCGGCCAGGGATCGCCGAACTCGATGGTCAGATAGGACAGGCAACGCCGCGCATCCAACTGAAACGGGGCGGGAAAGGCCTTGGTCGGGCAGGCGTCCAGACAGGCGGTGCAGCGCCCGCAGTGCTCGGTCTCCGGTTCGTCAGGCGCGATCTCCGCCGCCGTCAGTATCGTGCCCAGGAACAGCCAGTTGCCGTGGGTGCGGCTGAGCAGATTGGTGTGTTTGCCCTGCCATCCCAGACCGGCGCGCTGGGCCAGCGGCTTCTCCATCAGGGGGGCGGTGTCGACGAAGACCTTGATGTCCTTGCCGTTGCGGGCCGCAATCTGACCGGCCAGCTGCTTCAGCCGCCCCTTGATGACCTCGTGATAGTCGTCGCCGCGCGCATAGACCGAAATATAGCCCGCCGAACGGTCGGCAAGCTGCGGCAGGGGATCGTCCTCGGGACCATAATTCATGCCCAGGACGATGGCGGTTTTGGCCTCGTTCCACATGGCGGTGGGGTGCTGGCGCCGTTCCAGCGTCGTCTCCATCCACTCCATTTCGCCGTGACGGCCTTCATCGACAAAATGGCGCAGCCGCTCGCCCGCAGGCCAGGCGTCGGCCGCCGAGGCGAAGCGGCAGATGTCAAAGCCCAGTTCGGTCGCCCGCTGGCGGATGAAGGTTTTCAGGCGTTCGGTCACGGCGGCGGCCTGTAGCACGGATTTGCCGCCGTCGGGGTGTCAGGATCGGGTGGCGCGCTCTCGATAGGCGTTGAGTTCGGCGGCCACCGCATCGGGCGATTTGGACCAGCCTCGCGGCAGCCCCGCATCCGCCCCGAACGCCCGGTTGACCTTGGTCATGCTCGTGACGTGCCTGCTGTCGGGCTTGAAATTATAGCCGACGATCCTGCCGCTGCGTGGGGGTTGGAAGACGAAGAAGCTGTCGACTTCACTCCACCGCACCAGTTTCGGCTTACGGACGAAGCCCCCCTCAACCCTGAAGCCCTCGCCGTTCATATGAAGGCGCATGGGGTGGATGATCACCCAGGCGAAGGCGGCGGCGCACAATCCGAACAGTCCGATGCAAAGCTGGAGCACCACGTCATCCACGTCCATGCCGCTTGCAAAGGGGCCGACGACGAACACCAGGCTCAGGGCCAGCAGCAGCAGGTACTTGATGCGGGAGACGGTGATGACTGTCGTTTTCATTTCAAAACCCATGACCACTTGCGACGATCAGATTTTATGATCATTGTTCAATAAATCGCAACCCTCCGTTTTCTGCAGCACGAAATGGCGCGCAGGAGCCGGCGCAGGGTGCGAAACGGCGACGCTTGCCCGGTTTTCGCGGCTGGGTCATCGTTTCCATCGGATCAACCGCCCCAAGGGGCAAAAAGAGAGTGGCTCATGCTCAGGACGATGATTTTCGCAGGGGCGATGCTGGCGGCGTCCGGTCCGGTTCTGTCTCAGGCCTTTGACGAACTGGAAGGCCATTACTCAAGCCAGACGCCCGGCCGCGAACTGACGGCGGACCTGAAGCGGATCGACGGGACGCGGTATGCGGTTTCGCTGTCGACCATGACGCCGATGCGCGGCGACGTGGGCGGGTGCGGGGGCGGGATCGACGGCGAGGTCGTCCTGACAGGCCGCAGAGGGGTTCTGCGCGTGGCCGAGCCGGATGCGCCGACGCCGCGCGTTTGCGAAATCGAGCTGCGCTTCACGGCGCCCTACGAACTGTCGCTGCAGGAAAAGAACGGCTGCACCTATTTCCACGGCGCCGCCTGCGAGTTCACCGGCAAGGTGACCCACGACGCAGCGGGCCTCTGAGCGGCAGGCCAGTCAGGGCAGGCCAGTCAGGGCGGGGCGTCATGCCGCGGCGTGAAGACGCCCCGCCCAAACCGATCACAGGTTGGTTCAGAGTCCGTTGAACAGGGCGACGACGCTGCGCGGCGCCTCGGCGCCGAAGAAGCGTTCGTGATTGCGCGCGGTAAGGTCGGCGACCTGGCGGCTGCGCGGAAACAGCCTTTGCTCATAGGCCGTCAGCCCCGCCTCCATATCGTCTGGCGAGGCGGCGATGGCCTGGGCCAACTCGGCCCCGTCCAGCAAGGCCAGGTTGGCGCCCTCGCCGGCGAAGGGCGACATCAGGTGGGCCGCGTCGCCGACCAGGGTTGCGCCGGGCGTGCGCTTCCAGCTGTGATCGACGGGAAGCGCATGGATGGGACGCAGGATCGGCTCCACGTCGCTGTGGGTGATCAGGTCGATCAAGGGCGGCGCCCAGCCGACAAACGCCTCTGCGATCAGGCTCGGATCGGCGAACCAGGCCTCTGGCCGGTTCAGGGCGGCATAGGTCCGCAGGGTTCCGTCGGCATAGCGGTGCGACAGAATGCCCTGACCCGGCATGACCGCCATCAGGGTGCCCAGACCGATCATCTCGGCGCTGGCGGGCAGGCGGGCGTCGCCGTCCAGAACCGTCGTCTCGACAAAGGATGTGCCGGTATAGACGGGCGTTGAGGCGGACAGCAGGGGGCGCACCCTGGACCAGGCCCCGTCCGCCCCGACCAGCAGATCCGATGCGGCGGTCGCGCCGTCGGCGAAGCGCAGGGCGTGGCGGCCTTCGCCCAATGGCGTGACCGCGACCAGCTTGCGGCCCCACTGGATCGTCTCGGCCGGCAGGGACTGGATCAGCATCCGGCGCAGGTCGCCGCGGTCGATCTCGGGCCGTTCGCCCCTGTGGCTGCCGGGCTTGTCAAACAGGATGCGGCCCGTGGCGTCGACGATGCGTTTGGCGTCTTCGCCCGGCCGGACAAGGCTCAGGAAGGTGTCGAACAGACCCGCCGCCTTCAGGGCGATCTGGCCGCTGTGTTCGTGCATGTCGAGCAGGCCGCCCTGGGTGCGGGCGTCCGCCGAGGCTTCGGCTTCATGAATGGTGGATGCGATCCCGTGCAGATGCAGAACACGGCCGAGGATGAGGCCGCCGAGACCGGCGCCGATGATGGTGATGGATTTAGGCACGTCGCGCTCCTGTGCCCCTCTGACGACCACGCAAGCGGGCGCGCACGTCAGAAGGCTGCCTGTTGTCAGGCGGTTGATTTGGGAGACGCTGGCCAAGCCGTGCAGCGGCACGGGCCGGGATGCGTGCGACGGCCCGAAGAACAGGCGGTCATTTTCGCGTCACGGCCAGAGTACAGCAGGCACGGCGACGAAACAATCCGGCGGGGAGGATGGCCCCGTCGGGTCAGAAATCCAGGTCGGCGTACCAGCTTGCGGGCGGCACGCCGATGAAACGGTCTGCCAGCAGCGGGCGGAAGCAGGGGCGGGACTTCAGCTTGGAGTACCAGATCTTCAGCGCGGGCCAGTGGGTCCAGGTGATCTCGCCGAAATAGTCCAGGATCGACAGGTGGGCGGCGGCGACCAGGTCGGCCTGGCTGAGACGGCGTCCCGCCAGCCAGTCACGGGCGCCGGCCAGCTCCTCCAGCATGATCAGATGCTCCTTCAGCGCCTCGCGGCCTTCACGCAGGGCGCGGGCCTCGGGCGGCCCCAGTTTGAGCAGCGGCTTCTCCAGCCGTTCGTGCAGCAGGATGGCGTCCACGTCGTCGCTGAAGCGGCGGTCGAACCAGCCCGTCAGGCGCCGCGCCTCTGCGCGTTCGGCGGCCTCGGCGGGCAGCAGCAGCGGCCCGCGCTGCTGATCCTCGATCCAGCCCAGTATGGCGGGCAGTTCGCACAGGTTCAGAGGCCGTCCGCGATCCGAGGTCTGGATGACCGGCGGCATGCCGGACGGATTGAACTGGTTCAGCGGGCAGTCGGCTTCCCAGGGGCGGACAGGCGCATCGGCATATTCGATCTTCGCCTCGCCCAGCGCCAGCCGCGCAGCGCGCGAGGCGGGATGGAAGGCGAAATGATAGAGTACGCACTGGGACATCGACGCACCCTAGCGGACGACATCTTAAGTCCTCGTTTACCGGCTTAGGACCACGGGCCCTTGGGCTTGGCTTGGGAAGCGGGGTCGGGCGCGGATGCGGGGGGCGCGGACGGCGTGGCCAAACTCTGACCTGGCGCGGGTTCGGCGACGATCGGCGCGGGCTTGGGCGTCGAACCGCGCGGATCGGCGTGGATCAGGATGTCGGCGGCGGGAAACAGCGTCAGAACCCGCGTCTCGGCCTCCACGACAATGGCGTGGGCGGCGTCCAGCGTCAGGGCGGCGTCCAGATCGACATGCATCTGCGCCACCATCACCTGTCCGGCCATGTGGGCGCGCAGCCGGTGAACGCCTGAGATGCGCGGGTCGGCCAGAACCGCCTGGGTGATGGCCGCAAGCTCGCCCTCCGGCAGGGCGCGGTCCAGCAGGTGATCGGCGGCGGACCTCAACATCCCGGTCGCGCCCCAGAACAGCCAGACGGCGACGACCAGACCCGCCGCCGCATCCAGACCCGGCGCATTGAGGAAGGCGCCCGAGATCACCCCGATCAGCACGACGATATTGGCCGCCAGATCAGCGGCGTAGTGGGCTCGGTCCCCGGCGACGGCCAGGGATCCGGTCGTCTTCAGGGCGCGGGTCTGCATCCACACCAGCCAGGTGGTGATGGCGATGCCGGCGATCACGACGCCGACGGCCCAGCCGCCGGAGGTGACGGGGCGCGGATCAAAAATGCGCTGCACCGCCTCCCAGCCGATGAAGACGGCCGAGGCGAAGACCAGCCCGGCCTGCACCAGGGCCGACAGGGCCTCGCCCTTGCCGTGACCATAGCGGTGCTCCTGATCCGGCGGGGCGGCGGCCCAGCGCACGGCGAAGAAGGCGGTCAGGGATCCCGCCAGGTCCAAGGCCGAGTCCGTCAGGCTGGCCAGAATGGACACCGACCCCGACGCCCCCAGCGCAAAGGCCTTCAGCACGATCAGCACGATGGCCACGCCCACCGACAGGCGGGTGATGCGGCGTGTGGCGCCATTGGCGTCTTCGAGCGGCGCGGGAGAGGGGGAAGACGAGGTCGACATGCAGATTTCCTTGTCTCCCAATCATGGCCGAAAGCCAACCTTGGCGACGGAATAGACGAGCGTGGCCGTTTCAGTTTAGGACAGGGAAACGCCGCTGTGCGGCCTGCTGTTCAATTCGAATGCGAAACAGTCGTGAGGGGACGATATGGGCGCTGACGAACGCTGGATCGCCAGAAGCGAGGCCCTGAACCGCCTGGGCGTGAAGGCCCAGACCCTTTACGCCTATGTCAGCCGTGGACGGATCGCCGCCCGGCCTGATCCGACGGATTCCCGTAAAAGCCTTTATGCCGCCGCCGACGTGGCCCGTCTGTGCGGCGACGAGGTCGCCAGCGGGGATGTCGGCGTCGTGCGGGCGCCAGGCTTGCGTCCACCCGGCCTGGGCGCAGCCGCGCGCGGCGAGGCGGATGTCCATTCCTCCGTTTCCATGACGGCGGAGGGGCGGCTCTTCTATCGCGGTCGCGACGTGGTGCAGCTTTCTGAGAGCGGCTCCATCGAGGCCGCGTCGCGGGTGCTGTGGGATGCACGGGGCGATGATCCCTTCGCCGGTCTGAAGCCGCGCATTGATCCCATCGTCGGCGGATCGACCCAGCGGCGCGTGCTGGCCGTGCTGGGGCGGCGCCTGACCGAGGACCGCTCGGCCAGGCTGCAGGAACCCGCTGTACTGAAGCGCGAGGCCGCCTCCCTGCTCAATGAGGTGGTGGACAGCGTGTCCGGGCCGGGGCCCCGCCTGTATTTCCACCAGCGTCTGGCGCGCGGGTTCAAGGTGGTGGATGTGCAAAGCCACCTGCTGCGCCGCGCCCTGGTGCTGGGCGCCGACAAGGGGCTGGATGCGGCGGTGCTGGCGACGCGGGCGGCGGCGGACGGGGGCGCGTCCCTGGCCGGGGCGGCGCTGGCGGGGCTTTCGGCCTTGGGCGGAACCCTGACGGCCATGGGGGACGTCGTGGCCTATGTCAGCGAGGCGCGGCGTGATCCGACCGGCGCGGCCAAGCGGTGGATCGGTCTGCGCGGCTCCGTGCCCGGCTTCGGCGTCTGCGATTTCGCGCGCCACGACCCGCGCGTGGACGCCTTGCTGAGCCATGCGCAGCTGACCCCCGATCTGGCGGCGATCCGCACCGAAGGCGAGGCGGCGGGCGGCCAGGGCGCCAGCTTCGAACTGGCTCTGGCCCTTGTGTCGCGCAGGCTGGATCTGGGGCCGACCGGGGCGGGCGACCTGGTTCTGCTGGGCCGTTTGAACGGACTTTTGGCCCATGCGCTGGATCAGGTGATTGACGGCTCGCCTATCCGGTCGCGGTTGCGCTATGTGGGGCCAGAGCCGGGCGCGAACTGACCCGGACCCATGCGGGGATTTCATGGCGGATTGGCTTGCGGCGATCATTCTGGGTCTGGTCGAAGGACTGACCGAGTTCATACCGGTGTCCTCCACCGGCCATATGCTCCTGCTGGGCCATTTCATGGGTTTCGAAAGCTCGGGCAAGACGTTCGAGATCGTGATCCAGCTGGGCGCCCTGCTGGCCATCATCAGCGTCTATTTCAAACGCCTGTGGGCGCTGGCGACGCGCTGGCCGTTCGACCCTGAGGCGCGGCGTTTTCTGATCGGGCTTCTGGTCGCCTTCGCCCCTGCCGTGGTGATCGGCTTCTTTGCCTACGACTTCATCAAGACCGTGCTGTTCGAGACGCCGATCGTCATCTGCATCGCCCTGATCGTCGGCGGCGTCATCCTGTTGGCGCTGGATCGGATGGACAAGCGTCCCCAGTGGCTGAACGCCGAGACCTATCCGATGCGGGTCTATTTCCTGATCGGCCTGTTCCAGTGCCTGGCCATGATCCCCGGCGTGTCGCGTTCGGGCGCCACCATCGCGGGCGGCCTGCTGCTGAAGACGGACAAGCGTTCGGCCGCCGAGTTCAGCTTCTTCCTGGCGCTTCCGACCATGGGGGCGGCGGTCGCCTATGACCTGCTGAAAAGCTACAAGACGCTGGATTTCAGCGACATCGGCCTGATCGTCATCGGCTTTGTCGTGGCCTTCATCTCGGCGCTGGCGGTGGTGCGTTTCCTGCTGGACTTCGTGTCCAAGCGCGGCTTCGGCGTCTTCGCCTGGTGGCGGATCGCGGTGGGCGTCGTGGGGCTGGTGCTGCTGCAGATGGGCTTCTGAGGCTTCCTCAAGCCGTCATCCTGGGGCCAATCGGCATTCAGCCTGGAGCCGTCATTCCGGAGCGTCCAAAGGACGAACCCGGAACCCAGGAAACGTGCATACGGCGTCGAACGCCTTCAGCGAAGCGACTGCACCCCTGGGTTGGCTGCTACGCGCCGCCCTTCGGGTCCGGGTTCATCGCTCCGGAATGACGCCTTGAGAAGTGCGTCGCTGGTGAAAACGGCCTTGCGGCGTTAAGGGCGGGGCATGACCACGCTTCTCTACGGCCGACCGCCGGTCGTCTTTGACCCGCCCGGCGCCGCGACCCAGACCTCGCCCCTGATCCCCGGCTCCACGCCGATCGAGTCCGTGCCTGACGGTTCGGTCGATGAGGTGATGATCTACGCCCCGCCCGGCGTGCTGGAGCGCCGCTATGTGCTGGCTCAGGCGCTGCGGGCGTTGAAGGTCGGCGGGCGGCTGGACGTGATGGCCTTCAAGGACAAGGGCGGATCGCGCCTGAAGAAGGAACTGCTGAGCTTCGGCGTCGAGGTCGGCGAGACGGCCAAGGCCCACCACCGCCGCTGCATCGTGATCAGGCCGGAAGGCGTGACCGGTCTCGACGCCGCCATTGCCGACGGCGCGCCACGCATCGTGCCGGGGCTGGAGGCCTGGTCTCAGCCGGGCGTCTTCGCCTGGGACCGGATCGACGCGGGCTCGGCGCTGCTGGCCGAACATCTGCCTGCGCTGAAGGGCGCGGGCGTGGACCTGGGTTGCGGTTACGGCGCGCTGGCCACGGTGGCCCTGCGTTCGCCGGGGGTGACCTCGCTGCGTCTGATCGATCTGGACCGCCGGGCCGTCGAGGCCGCCCGGAAGAATATCGAAGATCCACGCGCCAGCGTCGAATGGGCCGATGTGCGCACGATGACGGCGGACGGCGAACTGAACTTCGTCATCTCCAATCCGCCCTTCCACGACGGCGGCGCCGAGGACCGGCGGCTGGGCCAAGCCTTCATCCGCAAGGCCGCCGAACTGCTGAAGAAGGGCGGTGTCGCTTGGATCGTCGCCAATCGGCATCTGCCCTATGAGGCGGAACTCAACGCCGCGTTCAATCGGGTGCGGATGGTGGCGGATGCCGGTGGCTACAAGCTGTTTGAGGCGGTGAAATAATGGCCAAGACGCCCACCTCCCGCGTTGATCGCCTATTGGGTTCGATGGGCTATGGCTCGCGGGCGGAGATGGCGCGGATGGCCAAGGCGGGCGGCATCGTGCTGGACGGCGTGGACCTGACGGATGTGTCTAAACGCATTCCGGTGACGCCCGACCTGCCCAGCCGCATGGAGATCGACGGCCAGCCGCTGGACCCGGTTCAGGGACTGGTGCTGATGTTGAACAAGCCGCTGGGCATGACCTGTTCGCACAAGGAAGAGGGCGCGCTGGTCTATGACATCCTGCCCGGACGCTGGCGCGAGCGTGATCCGGCCATCTCGACTATCGGCCGACTGGACAAACAGACGACGGGTCTGTTGCTGCTGACCGACGACGGCGATCTGCTGCATCGGGTGATTTCGCCCAAACGCCATGTGACCAAGGTCTATCGCGCGACCCTGGCCCGGCCCCTGGCAGGGACGGAGAGAGCGCTGTTCGCGTCCGGCGAACTGGTGCTGGAGGGCGAGGACAAGCCGTTGTCGCCTGCGGTGCTGGAGGTGGTGTCGCCGACCGAAGCCCTGCTGACGGTGACCGAGGGGCGCTATCACCAGGTCAGGCGCATGTTCGCCGCCGTCGGCAACCATGTGGAGGCCCTGCACCGCGAGCGGATGGGCGGGCTGGTCCTGCCCGACGATCTGGCGCCCGGTCAGTGGCGGCTGCTGACCCAGGCCGAAATCGACAGTCTGTTCGACTGAGGCGCGGGAACCCGAACGGCGCTGGCGCCCTATCGCTCCGCTGAGGCGGAGTGGATCATGGACGGCGCGACCATCAAACGGGATTTGCGGACCGGACGTTCGCTGTGGGCGGACAGCCCCGGTCTGGGCGTGAAGACGCGGCCCCTGACCCAGGCGATCTCGGTCGATGTCGCCGTGGTGGGCGCAGGCATCAGCGGGGCCTTCGTCGCGCATGAGCTGGCGCGCGATCACACGGTGGCGGTGCTGGACCGACGCCCGCCGCTGATGGGATCAACCCTGGCCTCCACCGCCATGCTGCAGTGGGAGATCGACCTGCCGCTGATGACCCTGGGCGGACGGATCGGACCGGCCAACGCCCGGCGCGCCTATCGCCGGTCGCAGTCGGCGGTCGACGCCCTGCAGAAGATCGTCGTCGATGAAGGCATCCGCTGCGGCCTGAAACCCAAGGGCAGTCTGTATCTGGCGGGCGATGAATACGGCCATCGGGCGCTTGAGGCCGAGGCCGAGGCGCGGACGGCGATGGGGCTGAAGAGCCGCTACATCGGCCCGGCGGAACTGCGCGAACAGTTCGGCGTCGACCGCACCGGCGCCATCGTTTCGGAGGGTTCGGCCAGCGCCGACCCGGCAAGGCTGGCGGCGGGGCTGCTGCGGCGCGCGACGGAAAAGGGCGCCAAGATCTATTCCAGGGTCGAGGTGCTGGAGGCGGTCAGCGATCCCGACGGCGTGACCCTGCTGACCGATGCGGGTCATGCGGTGCGCGCCGGCAAGGTGATCTTCTGCTGCGGCTATGAGTTTCCCAAGGGCGTGCCCACGCCGGGCGCCGAGGTGATCTCGTCCTGGGCTCTTGCGTCCAAGCCGCGCGTGCGCTGCCCCGCCTGGCTGCGCGACACCTTGGTGTGGGAAGGCTCTGACCCCTATCTGTATTTCCGCATGGGCGGCGACGGACGGCTGATCGTCGGCGGCGAGGACGAGGCGTCCGCAACGGCGCATGAGGACAAGACCAAGCTGAAGCGGAAATGCCAGACGATCGCCAGAAAGCTGCGCCGCCTTTTGCCCGATCTGGAGTTCGAGGTGGACTACACCTGGGCGGGCGCCTTCGGCGAAAGCGCGACCGGCCTGCCGCAGATCGGCCCGGTCGAGGGACAGGATCATATTCACGCCGTCATGGGCTTCGGCGGCAACGGCATCACCTATTCGGTCATCGCCTCCCAGATCATCGGCCGCACGATCCGGGGCCAGGTCGATCCCGATGCGGACCTCTATCGGGCGTGATGGACATTTTTGGCCGAAATGGCTATCTTGATGGCCATGTCCAGCTATTCCGTCGCCGAAGCCAAGAACAACCTGCCCAAGCTGCTGGATCGCATGTTGGCGGGCGAGGCCGTGACGATCACCCGGCGCGGCGTGCCTGTGGCGCGGCTGGAACCGGCGCAGGCGGTTAAGCCGACATCCGGCCCGATGGACATGGATTGGCTGAAGCGTGTGCGGATCAAGACGGAGGCTTCGGTGGACTCCGTAACCCTCTTGCGCCGCATGCGGGATGAAGAGATTTGACTGTCTATCTGGACACCAGCGTCCTGATGTCTCTGTTCCAGAACGACAAGCATACGGAGCGGGCGTCGACCTGGATCGCGGACGTCGATGACTTTGTCATGAGCAGTTGGACCGTGACTGAGTTTTCCTCCGCCCTGGCGGTGAGGACGCGGATGCGCAATCTGCACGACAAGGAACGTCGCGAGTTCGAACTGCAGTTGGACCAATGGTTGAGTGGCAGGGTCATTCTTTCGGTGATCGACAATGACATGGTGGAAGCGCGGCGGCTGGTCAGAAATGACGTGAGACTGCGCGCACCGGATGGGCTTCATCTCGCCCTGGCCGTGCGACATGGATGCCGTCTGGCGACGCTGGACGAGGCCATGGCGGCGGTTGCGCGTGACATCGGCCTGACGGTGATCGTGCCATGACCCTGATCAAGATCTGCGGCTTGACGACGCCGGACACGCTGGACGCGGCCCTGGACGGCGGGGCGGATTTCGTGGGAGCGGTGGTGTTTCCCAAAAGCCCGCGCCACATCGCGCCCTCAGACGCCGCTGTGTTGTTTGAACGGGCGCGCGGGCGGGCGAAAATCGTGGCGGTCACGGTCAATCCGGATGACGCCCTGCTGGACGAGATCGCGCAGACGCTGAAGCCGGACTTCATCCAGCTGCACGGATCGGAGACGGCTGCGCGGGCGGAGGACGTCCGGGCGCTGACGGGGGCGGGGGTCATCAAGGCCCTGCCGATCCGGCACGGGGAGGATTTCGCGGCGGCGGACGAATGGGATTACCACGCCGACCATCTGATGTTCGACGCCAAGCCGCCGGAAGATTCAGCCCTGCCGGGCGGGGTGGGGCACAGTTTCGACTGGACTCTGCTGGCAGACCGGGTGTTTCGCCATCCCTGGTTCCTGGCTGGCGGTCTGAACCCGGACAATGTGGCCGAGGCGCTTCGGATAACAGGGGCGCCGATGGTGGACGTCTCCTCTGGCGTCGAAAGCGCGCCGGGTGTTAAGGACGCGGGCCGGATCGCGGCCTTCATCGAGGCCGTGCGCCGGTCGTAATTCCGACGCCGCCTTGCGTGAAAGCTGAACTCGTGACCGCAACCTTGCCCAACACCTACGCCTGGCCTGATGCGCAGGGACGTTTCGGCCCCTATGGCGGGCAGTTCGTCGCCGAAACCCTGATGCCCCTGATCCATGAGTTGGACGCGGCCTATGCGGCGGCCAAGGCGGACCCGAGCTTCCAGGCCGAACTGGACGGCTTCCTGACCCATTATGTCGGTCGCGAAAGCCCCCTCTATTTTGCCGAGCGCCTGACCAAACATTTCGGCGGCGCCAACATCTGGCTGAAGCGCGAGGATCTGAATCACACGGGCGCGCACAAGATCAACAACTGCATGGGCCAGATCCTGCTGGCCCGCCGCATGGGCAAGACGCGGATCATCGCCGAGACGGGCGCAGGTCAGCATGGTGTGGCCTCGGCCACCGTCGCCGCACGCTTCGGCCTGCCCTGCACCGTCTATATGGGGGCGGTGGACGTGGAGCGGCAGCAGCCGAACGTCTTCCGCATGCGTCTGTTGGGAACCGAGGTCTTCCCCGTCACGGCGGGCGCCGCGACCCTGAAGGACGCCATGAACGAGGCGATGCGTGACTGGGTCACCAATGTCGCCGACACCTATTACATCATCGGCACGGCGGCGGGTCCGCACCCCTATCCGGCCATGGTGCGCGATTTCCAGTCGGTGATCGGCAAGGAGATCAAGGTCCAGTCGCGCGCCCAGATGGGCAAGCTGCCGGAAGCCGTGGTCGCCTGCATCGGCGGCGGCTCGAACGCCATCGGCGCCTTCCACCCCTTCATCGAGGATGAGGGCGTGCGCCTGATCGGGGTCGAGGCGGCGGGCTATGGTCTGGACACGCCCGATCACGCGGCCTCGCTGAAGGGCGGGCGCCCCGGCGTGCTGCACGGCAACCGCACCTATTTGCTCCAGGACGACGACGGCAACATCGTCGAAGGCCATTCGATCTCGGCGGGTCTGGACTATCCGGGCATCGGACCGGAACACGCCTGGCTGCATGACATTGGCCGCGCCGAATACCGTTCGGCGACGGACGCAGAGGCGCTGGAGGCGTTCCAGCTATGCTCGAAACTGGAAGGCATCATTCCGGCGCTTGAGCCTTCGCACGCCTTGGCGCGCACCGGCGAAGTGGCGCGTGAAGTCGGCAAAGGCGGTGATGTCGTGCTGCTGATGTCGGGACGCGGCGACAAGGACATCTTCCAGGTCGCCAAACATCTGGGAGTGGAACTGTGATCCGTAACCTGCTGGCGGCGACCGCCGTCCTGATGATTGCGACCGCCGCACAGGCGCAGGAACCTGCGCGCGGCGGCCCGGCGACGGATGTGCCCCTTCTGCCCGGTGCGCAGCTGGCGGCCGATTGCGGCAATCTGCTGAGCCTCAGCGGCAGCGCCTTCTGCGTGACCGCGCCGCTGGGCGAGATCGGCACCCTGGCCGACGCCTATATCGCCGACCTCGAAACCCGCCAGTGGCTGGCGGCGGGCGGCGATGACAATCGCGTGGTCTTCGTCAAGCGTCGCGACGGCGGCGGCTGCGACGGACTGCAGATGCAGGCCTTCTATGACACCTCCAAGGCCGATGTGACGGCGACCGATCCCGGCTATCTGGCCTTCGCCACCATTCCCGGCGACATCTGCGCGGCCCAGCCCGCGTCGCCCGCCGCCCCACCTGCCGCAGCAGGGACCGTTCCTCAATGACCACCGCCCGCATCGACGCACGTTTCAAGGCGCTGAAGGCCCAGGGCCGCGCCGCCTTTGTTCCCTATGTGATGGGGGGCGATCCCTCGCGCGAGGAGGCTTTGGCCATCCTGAAGGGCCTGCCCGCCGCGGGCGCCGACATCATCGAACTGGGCTTCCCCTTCAGCGATCCGATGGCCGAGGGGCCGCCGATCCAGAAGGCGGCGATCCGGGGTCTGGCCGCCGGTTTCGGCCTGCGTTCCACCATGGATCTGGCGCGTGAGTTTCGTAAGCAAGACGATGCCACCCCGATCATCCTGATGGGTTATCTGAACCCGATCGAGAGCCTGGGCTATGACGCCTTCGCCGACTATGCGGCGGCGTCGGGGGTCGACGGCCTGATCGTGGTCGACTGCCCGCCGGAAGAGGCCGCGCCTTTGGTCGAGGCGCTGGACAAGGTGTCGATCTCGCTGATCCGTCTGGCCACGCCGACGTCCGATGACGCGCGTCTGAAGATCGTGGTCCAGGGCACCTCGGGCTTTGTCTATTATGTCGCCGTCGCGGGCGTGACCGGGGTCAAGGAAGCCGACGCCGACGTCGTGGCGCCCGCTGTTGCGCGGGTGCGGGCGGCCTCGGGCCTTCCGGTCGCCGTGGGTTTCGGCATCAAGACGCCGGAACGGGCCGCCGCTATCGCCCGTGTGGCGGACGCCGTGGTCGTCGGTTCGGCCCTGGTCGAGGAAGTCGCCGCCGCCGTCGCCGCGAACGAACCCGCCGCCCCGCGCGTTCTGGCCAAGGTGAAGCTGCTGAGCGACGCTGTTCGATCGGTTGCTAGTGCTTCCGTGACGGAAACCGTTTAAGAGCGCCCCCATGGTCGACAAGAACAAGCCGCAGGAAAAGCGCGGCGGATGGCTGAGCCGCTTTGCGCCCGGCGTCCGCAAGATCGTCTCTCGCCGGGACACGCCGGACAATCTCTGGGTCAAGGATCCCGACACCGGCGAGATGCTGTATCGCTCGGATCTGGAGACCTCGCTGTGGGTCACGCCGTCGGGCCGTCATATGCGCATTGATGCGCCGACACGCCTGCGCGCCACCTTCGATGGGGCCAAGTATGAAGCCATCGAAACCCCGGACGTGCCGGAAGACCCGCTCAAATTCTCGGACGGCAAATCCTACAAGGACCGTCTGAGCGCCGCGCGCAAGGCGGCGGGCCGCAAGGACACCATGGCCATCGGCTATGGCTCCGTCGGCGGTCAGGACGCGGTCGTGATCGTGCAGGACTTCACCTTCATGGGCGGGTCGCTGGGCATGGCGGCGGGCGAGGCCTTCATCAAGGCGGCGCGCGAGGCTGTGGCCCGCAAGGTTCCGCTGATCTGCTTCACCGCCGCAGGCGGCGCGCGGATGCAGGAAGGCGCCCTGTCACTGATGCAAATGGCGCGCACCACCCTGGCCATCGAGGAAATCAAGGAAGCGCAACTGCCTTACGCCGTGGTCCTGACGGACCCGACGACAGGCGGGGTGACGGCCTCCTACGCCATGCTGGGCGATGTGCATCTGGCCGAGCCGGGCGCCCTGATCGGGTTCGCCGGCCCGCGCGTGATCGAGGCCACCATCCGCGAGAAACTGCCGCCGGGCTTCCAGCGCGCCGAATATCTGCAGGAAAAGGGCATGGTCGACCGCGTGGTCGTCCGCGCCGACCTGCCGCGCGTGCTGGGTGAAATCCTGTCGATGCTGATGGGCGGAACCCGTCAGGCGGCCTGACCGCCGTGGACCCGATCTCCGAACGCCTCCGGGCGCGGCATCCGCAACGGATCGACCTGTCGCTGGATCGGATGAAGGCCCTGTGCGCGGCGCTGGGTGATCCCCAGCACCGCCTGCCGCCTGTGATCCATGTGGCGGGAACCAATGGCAAGGGCTCGACCGTATCCATGATCCGCGCCATCGCCGAGGCGGCGGGGCTGAAGGTTCACGCCTACACCTCGCCCCACCTGGTGCGGTTCAACGAACGTATCCGCCTGGCCGGAAAACTGATCGAGGACGGTCAGCTGAACGCCATCCTTGACCGGATCGAGGCCGCCACTTCCGATTCTGGGGGCGAAGCCACCGTGTTCGAAAGCACGACCGCCGCCGCCTTCGTCGCCATGTCCAAAACCCCCGCCGACCTGGCCATCATCGAGGTGGGGCTGGGCGGGGTTCTGGACGCGACCAATGTGATCGAACGCCCGCTGCTGAGCGTCATCACGCCGGTCGATTATGACCATGCCGAGTTCCTGGGAACCGATCTGGCGGGCATCGCCGCCGAAAAGGCCGGGGTGTTGAAACCGGGCGCGCCGGGCGTGATCGCGCGCCAGCAGGAGGTCGCCATGGCCGCCATCGAACGTGCAGCCCAGGCGGTCCATGCGCCGCTGACGGTTATGGGCGTGGACTTCGACGCCTGGGCGGAACGCGGCGGGCTGGCGTTTCAGGATCAGCAACGGTTCCTGGACCTGCCCGCGCCGGGTCTGGCGGGCGCGCACCAGATCGACAATGCGGGCGTGGCCATCGCAGCAGCGCTGGAGCTGGACTTGCCGGAAACGGCCATCGCCGAAGGTCTGATGTCCGTGCGCTGGCCTGCGCGTCTGCAACGGATTTCGGCCGGCCCCTATGGCGACGCGGCCAAGGCGATGGACGCCGAACTTTGGCTGGACGGGGGGCATAATCCCCATGCGGCGAAGGCGCTGGCGGCGTTTCTGGCCGACCGGCAGGCGCGCGCGCCGCGCCCTCTGGCCCTGATCTGCGGGATGTTGGCGAACAAGGACGCGGGCGGTTTCTTCGCCGCGTTGAAGGACAGCCACGCCACCGTCTTCACTGTCGGCTTCGACGGAACAGCGGCGGACCCGGCGGCGCTGGCCGCCGTGGCGCGCGGACACGGTCTGGCCGCCACGCCTGCCGGATCGGTCGATGAGGCGTTGAAACTGGCCCTGCGTCTGGGCGCAGGCCGGGTCGCCATCTGCGGCTCGCTGTATCTGGCGGGCGAGGTGCTGGGCGCCAGCCGCGAAACCTGGCCCGACTAGGATAGAGCTGCGCTTTCCCTTCCCCGCGGGGGAGGGTGGTTGAGCGAAGCGAAACCGGGTGGGGGCGGCAGTGCTAATCCCACAGACCTTGTTCGTATCAGAGACAAGTGCGGCCTTGCCGGGCCGCCCCCACCCCGTCGCTTGCGCGACGACCCTCCCCGGAACGGGGAGGGAGAGAACTGGTGTTACTTGCTCATCCACGGACGGGATTTGCCCGCCGCGATCCGCGCGTTCTGTTCACGCTGGAAGCGGCCGCCGCGCGGCGCCTTGGGGCGGGCGTCCAGCTTGGCGTTCTTCAGGCGCAGCGCCTTCTGGACCGGGGTTTCGCCCGGAATGTCGTCGGTTGTCGCCGGGTCGGTGATGTGTTCGTCGCTCATGGCGGCACCCTATCATGAAAACGCCCGCCGGTCGGAACCGGCGGGCGCTGGATCTTCAGTGTCGGCGAAGGATCAGGCGTCGGCCTTGACGCCGGCCTCGGCCAGCCATTCGACGATCTTGCCCTTGGGCATGGCGCCGACCTTCATCGAGGTCATCTGGCCGTCCTTGAACAGCATCAGGGTCGGGATGCCCTTCACACCCAGCTTGGACGGGATCAGGGGGCTGTCGTCGATGTTCACCTTGGCCACGGTGACTTGGCCGCCCAGTTCGTCGGCGATCTGTTCCAGAGCGGGGCCGATCTGCTTGCAGGGGCCGCACCACTCGGCCCAGAAATCGACCAACACAGGGGTGGAGGACTTCAGGACGTCGGCGTCGAAGCTTTCGTCGGTGACTTTTACCGTCGCCATAAATGGCTCCTTGGGGCGCCAGCACTCGGCCCGCAGGGCCTCGCTGCTTGAGCGCGAATAGAGGTTGTCCGGATGCGTCCGGGTTCGGCCACAGATGTGGGAGCGAATCGCGGCCAATTCAACTGGTCGAAAGCGCCGCCTCCAGCATCGCCTGCGGAATCGGCATCAGCTTCGGCCCGTCGGTCCAGACCAGCGCGGCCTCGACCGGGCGGTCAGGATACAGGCGTTTCAGCACCGCCACATAGACCGCCGCCTGCAGCACATAGGCCGCATCGACCGCCTCTATGGCGTCGGGGGCGGGGCGGTTGGTCTTGTAGTCGACGACCAGAACCCGTTCCGGCGTCACCACCAGCCGGTCGATGCGGCCGTTGATCGACACGCCGGACGGCAGGCCGGGCGCGGAGCCCGTCAGGGCGACCTCGGCGCGCGAGCCGGGGCCGAACACCGGGGCGAAGCGGGCGTCGTCCAGCACCGAGAAGGCAGCGGCGATCATCTCGGCGCGCTGTGCGTCGTCCAGATCGGTCTCACGCGACAACAGGCGCACGGCGGCGTCGGCCCGGTCGGCGGGGGCGATGTCCGGCAGCCGTTCCAGCAGACGGTGGATCAGGTCGCCGCGCCGGAACCGGCCCAGATCCGCGCCGCCCGAACTGCTCTTGGCCAGGGGCGAGGGGGCGGGGATGCGGATGGAGCCCTCCATCCGCGACGGCGCGGCGAAGCGGGCGGCGGCGTCTGCGGGCGGCGGCGTGGTCGCCCAGGCCGGAATGGCGGTTGCGGCGGCCGTCGACAGCGCCGTGCGAGGCGTGGTTTCCGGATCGGCCCCGAACCTCAGCCGCCCGCCGTCCAGCAACTGAACCGCGTCAGGCCGGTCCTGCGCCAGCCGCTCGAAGGTTCCGGCGATCACGTCCCACCAGCTGCCTTCCTCATAGCCTGTCTCTTTCGGACGGCTCATCTTCCTGCCCATGACAATCAGGCGATCGCGGGCGCGGGTCAGGGCCACATAGAGCAGGCGCAGGGATTCCGCGTCGGTGCGGTCCACCCGCGCCTGCCGCACCTCGGCGGATACGGTGCTGTCGGACTTGGCGCTGGACGGACACATCAGCCAGGCCTCCGAACCATCGGCCAGGGTCGCGGGCATCAGGGTCGGTCCCTGAGGCTTCGCCTTGCCAGTGGTGTCGGGAAGGATGACGATGGGCGCCTCCAGCCCCTTGGAGCCGTGTACGGTCATGACGCGGACCTCGTCGCGCGCGCCCTCCATCTCGCGCTTCACCTCGACGTCGGCCTGCTCCAGCAGATTGAGGCAGGTCTCCAGATCGCGTCCGCCGCGTTCCTCGGCCGCCAGAACCTGGGCCAGGGTTTCGTCGATGGCCTCTTCGGCCTCGCGGCCCAGCCGGTCCAGAATCCGCGCTCTGCCCGACCGGCCATCCGGTCCGACCCGGTTCAGGGCGGCGGAGAAGAAGGCGAAGGGATCGCGGTCGCGCGCCTCGATCAGCGTCGCCATCAGATCGCGCGCGGCGGCCCAGGCGGGATGCTCGTGGGCGCGGCGCTGCAGTTCCCGCCACAGGCTGCGCCCCTCGCGGCCCACCTTGTCCGCCAACGGATAAAGGGCGTCGGCAGGGCCGAAGTCCGCCACGTCGCAGAAGGGGCTGCGCAGGATTTCGGCCAATGACAGGTCGTCGTCGGGGAACAGGGCGAACCGCGCCAGCGCGATCAGATCATCAAAGACGATATGGTTCGACAGCTTCAGCCGGTCAGCGCCTGCGACCGGCACGCCCTCGGTCTTCAGCGCGCGGATGATTTCTTCGAACGTCGCATCGCGGCGGCGCACCAGCACCAGGAAGTCGCCATACCGGACCGGGCGCAGCACGCCGCGCTGTTTCGGGTCATAGATGGCGGCGCCCGCCTCGACCTGCTGTCTGATCTCGCGCGCCAGCGACTGGGCCAGCTGTTTGCGGGCGCTGCGGCTGTCTTCCTTGTCGACCGGGGCGTTCCAGGCTTCGCGCTCGGGCGTCGCCGGGTCTTCGAACAGGGGCCACAGATCGACCGCCCCATACTGTTGCAGACGGGCGGGGCGGTGGATGGCGATTTCGCCGGTCTCGCCCACCAGGGCGCGGGTGCGGCCGGGGCTGTCGAAGGCGGCGTCCACGAATTGCAGCACCTCCTCCGTCGAGCGGAAAGAAGTGTCCAGCGGCACTTCGCGGAAGTCGGCGCCCGCCGCCCGCACCAGATCATCATAGACGCGGGCTTCCTGACGCAGCCGCTCCGGTTTGGCGCCCTGGAAGGAATAGATCGACTGTTTCTCATCGCCCACGGCGAAGACGGTGCGGGGGATGGCCGCGTCCTTCCGCTCGGCGCCTGACCCTGCGAAGAAGGGTTCCGTCAGCGCCCGGACGATGTCCCACTGATCGGGCGCCGTGTCCTGGGCCTCGTCGATCAGGACATGCTCGATCCCCCCGTCCAGCTTGTACAGAACCCAGGCGGCTGTGGCCCGCTTGGTCAGCAGTTCGACCGTGCGTCCGACCAGATCGGTGAAGTCCAGCGCGCCGTCCGCCCGTTTGGCGGCCTCGTAAAGGGCGGCGTGGACGCGGGCCAGGGTCAGCACCTTCTCCGTCTCGTCCGCCACGCGCGCGGCGCGCACCCGGTCCAGCGTCGAGACGTATTTCAGCGACACATCCGCCAAATAGGAGGCCGCGCCGGGCGGGGCCTTGGACGTGCCGAACTTGTCGCGCGCCACGCCCTTGGAATCGATGAAGATGGGCGTCATCGCGGCCAGGGTCGTGGCGGGCGGAACGGCCTCGCGCATCTGGCCCGCCAGTTTCTTGTCATTGGCGCCGCCCGTGGCGAACCCTTCGGCGGCGGCCAGCCAGTCGGCGGGGTTCAGCCAGTCCATGAACCCGGCCTCGATCTGGGCGGGGGTTTCGTCGCGCGTGACGCCGACCAGTTCATGCGGACCGGGCGCGGTCCCGGCGTCGATGCGCGCCAGATAGTCCAGCAGCGGCTCGCGTTTCGCCTCGATCGCGTCCAACAGCGAATGAAAATCGCTCCATGCCAGTTCGACGGCGAAATGGGCGTAGGCGCGGCCCACCGGACCGTCGGCGTCGTTCAGGGCGTAGCGGGCCAGGTCCTCGCGTGCGGCGTGGGACAGGGCCAGGGCCGCCTGATCCTCCAGCACCTCGAACCCCGGCGCGACCCCGGCCTCCAGCGGGAACCGCCGCAGCAGCTTCTCGCAGAAGGCGTGGATGGTCTGGATCTTCAGCCCGCCAGGCGTCTCCAGCGCGCGGGCGAACAGGACACGGGCCTCGGACAGTTCGGCGTCGGTCAGGCTGGCGGGATCGCGCCCGTCCAGTTTCGCCAGATCGGCGGCTAACGCCCTGTCGTTGGCGACCGCCCATTCGCCCAGCCGTTCGAACAGCCGCGCCTGCATCTCGGCGGCGGCGGCCTTGGTGTAGGTGACGCACAGGATTTCCCCGGGCCGCACCCGTTTCAGCAGCAGGCGCGCCACGCGGCTGACCAGGGTGGTGGTCTTGCCCGAGCCGGCGTTGGCGGTGACGAAGACCGACAGGCCGGGGTCGGCGGCGGTCGCCTGATGGGCGCGGGCCATATCCATTGGGGACAGATCGGTCATTCGGACGCCTCGTCCTCGCCGCCGACGACGTGCCATTCCCAGACGCGCGCCAGATGGTCGTAGTTGCCGCCGAAATTGCCCATGAACTGCGGCGCCACCCATGAGGTGTAGGGCGTGGCCTCGTCATCAAAGGCGGCGACGCCCAGCTTCAGCCGGTCCAATTCGCGCGCCGCCATCTGGGCTGCGGTCTGGGTGTTGCCGCGCCCCTGACGTGAGACGTCGTCCACCTTGCCCGGGTCGCGGCGGCCGGTGACCTTGACGTACAGCAGTTCGGTCGCCTCGGTCGGGGGCGCGTCGAACCCGCCCTCAGCCAGGATGGCGGCGGTCAGGGTCAGTTGTGGCGCGAACCCCTGCACCACCTGTTTCTGGCTGGGCGTCTGGCCGGTCTTGAAGTCCAGAACCGCCGCCCCCGTCGCATCCAGTTCGATCCGGTCGGCGCGGGCCGTGACTGTGAAGGGGCCTGCGGGGGCGTCAAAGACGACGGCGCCCGATTGCTCGATCAGCAGGGTCGCCCCGCGCGCACGCCGTTCCCGCTCGAACCGCTCCAGCCACAGTGCGGCGTTCCGGGCCAGCGGGCGTTCGCGCGCCAGGGCCGCATCCTCGAACCCGGCGTCGGTCATGGCGGTCATGATGAAGTCGGCGATCTGGTCGGCGCAGTCTTCGGGCAGGACATCGGGCCAGACGCGGACCATCTGTTCGATGGCCTCGTGGATGGCGTTGCCGCGCGCCATGGCCTCGGCCGAGGCGCCGGGCCGGTCCAGCACCTTCAACTCCAGAATGCGCTGGGCATAGACGGCGTAGGGGTCGCGCACCCAGCGCTCGATCCCCGTGACGGGCAGGTTGCGCGGACGGCGGTCCACCGGCGGGGTCGGGGCGGGGCGGCGCGCATAGTCGGGCGTGTCGCGCAAAGGCGCATCCAGCGCACGGGTCCAGTCGGCGACATGGGCGGGGGCGGAAACGGCGACCGGCGTTTCCGCCGTGTTCGCGCCGCGCGTCAGCATGTCCAGCCGCCACAGCCAGCGAGAGCGGACGGCGGGTTGCCCCCCGCGCCGTTCGGTGTGGATCAATATGGCCTCGTCGGCGCAGGCGGCCTGAACGAAATCCTGCGCGCTCTGGCCGATGCGGCGCTCGGGCGGGGGCAGGCCCAGCGCCTTTCGCATGGGGCGCGACAGGAAGGGATCGACCGGCGCGCCCTGCGGCCAGACGCCTTCCTCCAGCCCGGCCAGGATCATCCGGTCGGCCCGCACCAGACGCGCCTCGATGGCGCCCAGAATACGCAGCGACGGATGGGTCGCCCCGCCCGTGCGCACCACGGCGTCGGCCAGCAGCCCCTTGATCAGTTCGACCATGTCCCCGGTTGAGACGGCGCCCAGCGAGGCTCCGCCGGTGATCAGGTTCGACAACAGACCGGCGGCGCATTCGCCATCCGGCCCGGCCCAGGCGTTCTGACCCGCCAGCGCCTCGATCAACACGGTCAGGGCGCGGGCGGCGGCGTCCAGCGGCGCGTCGGGGCTGAAGGACGCGCGGGCCGTTGTGATCAGCCTCTCCAGATGATCGGCCAGGGCGCGCGCCTGGGCATGGCGTTTCAGGCGGCCCTCAGACGGCGGGGCGCCATCGCGGTCTGGCGACAGGGCGCGGTCCAGCTTCCTGTTCAGCCGCGCGAAACTGGCGTGACGCGGGCCGCGCAAGGCCATGTCCTCGAAGGCTACGACAGCGCGGGCGGCGTCGATTTCTCCAAGGTCCAACTGGACCAGCGGATGCTTCAGCAGGCCCAGCAGCACCTGCGGATCGGTCGGGGCGGCGATCCAGCGCGCGCACAGTTCGACCAGCACGCCCCCAGGCATCCGGTTCAGCGGCTGACCGGCCGAGGCGTCAGGCACCACGCCCCAGCGTTCCAGACGCGTGGCGACGCGGCGGCCCAGACCCTGATCCGGCGTGACCAGGGCGCAGGTCTTGCCGGGCGTCTCCAGCGTCTCGCGCATCATCAGGGCGATGGCGGCGGCGGTCTCTTCGTCATGCCGCAGGTTCAGGACCGACAGGCCCTGCAGCCCCTCGGCGATGGGGTCGGCGGCGCGGCCCGCCTCCACCGCACGGGCGCGGATGTCGCGGATGGCCTCGCGCCAGTCTCCGGTCGCGTCGGCGGGGCGCAGGGCTTCGTTCAACAGGCGCTGGCGGGCCAGACCGCGCTGCTCCGTCTGGGACGCGACCGGCGGCTGGAACCACGGGCGCACGGCGTGACGGTCGATGCCGTGGCGCTCCAAGAGGCGTTTCAGGGCGCGCTGGGGGTGTTGCTCGTTCTCTTCGTCGATCTGGTCCCAGACGCGGTCGTCCAGATCAAGATCAAGCCCCGGCAGGACCACGCAGCCCAGAGGCGCGCGGGCCACGGCGCCCAGAACGTCGGCGGCGGCGGGCACGGTGCCGGTCGATCCGGCGGCGATGACCGGCTGGCTGGGGGGATGGGCGTCCCACAGGTCGGCCAGACGGCGCAGCAGAGTGGCGCGCCGCCACGCCGGATCGACCAGACCCAGTTCGGCCAAACGCTTCGGCCAGGCGATGACGCCCAGGCTCAGGAATTCGGCGGACCGCTCCCAGTGTTCGGCCATTTCGCCGTCGACCAGTTTGGCGACCCGTTCGGGATCGGGAACCTCTTCCAACTGGCAGGAATCGAGGAAGCCGCCCAGGGCGTCCGCCAGATCCAGCGCCCGCATCGGCGTCAGATCGCTGTCGAACTGCTCCACGATCATCCGCGCCATCTCGAACCGGCGCGTCAGGGGGGCGATGGCGGGCGCAAGGTCCAGGCCCAGGGCGCCGGGTGTGAAGGGCGGCTCGTCCTCCTCCAGATCGCCCAGAGGCCGCACCTGCGGCAGCAGCACGGGCCGCCCGTCCGCCAGCTTGGACAGCGCCCCGGTGAAGGCCCGCGCCGCCCGGCGGTTGGGCAGCAGTATGGTCGCGTCCGACAGGGTCTCGGGCGGCAGTTCGCCCAGCCACGCCAGCACCCCCGCCGCCAGGTCTTCGAGGAAGGGCCTATGCGCCGGAATGACGCGCCAGCGAGGGCCAGGCCCGCCGAAGGGATCGAACGCGGTCACGCCGCTCCCGCCAGTTTCGCCTCGGCCTCATCGCGCGCCTGCGGGTCGCCGACGTGCATCCAGTCGCCGTCCAGCACGCAGCCGAACAGGCGGCCTTCAGCCGCCGATCTGCGCCACAGGGGGCTCAGCGAGAAAGCGCCGTCGGGGCCCTGGTCGGCGTATCCGGGCCGGGTGATGTGGACCCCCATATAGGCGAAGGGGGCGGACGGGGCGTCGCCGCGGAAGGTCAGTCGGCCGTCATCGGCCAGAAAGAAGTCGCCACCACCCTCGAAACCGATGGAGCCCTCGCGCCGGGCCAGCAGCAGGGCGGCGTCCATCGTCTCAGGGTCCCAAAGGCGGACGAGGTCGCCAAGAGCGTCGCCACGGTCGATCCAGACGCTGTCGATATTGGCGACGAAGACCGGATCATCGCCCAGCAGGGCATGAGCTTTCTTCAACCCGCCGCCGGTCTCAAGCAGTTCGGCGCGTTCGTCGGAGATGACGATCTGCGGCTCTCGGCTACGCGCCGCCAGATGCTGCTCCAGCCGCTCGGCGAACCAGTGGACATTGACCACGGCCCCGGTCACGCCCGCATCGGCCAGCCGATCCAGCACATGGTCGATCAGGGCGCGGCCCTGCACCTCGACCAGGGCCTTGGGCCGGTCATTGGTCAGCGGACGCATCCGCGTGCCCAGTCCCGCGGCCAACACCATCGCCTTTGTCGGAGCCTTCATGCGCGGACCTCGGCTGGAACATGGCGGTCGAACCAGCGGGCGACGGGCGCCAGGGCGGGTTGTTCCAGATTGGCGTTCAGATGCCGCCACATGCGCGGCAGGAACTGGCGGTAGCGCGGCTTGCCGTCGCGGGCGATCAGGCGGGCGAAGATGCCGATGATCCGCGCCTGATTCAGCGCCGCGAGACCGGCGTAATCGGCCATGAAGGCCGCACGGTCCACATCGGGGCGCAGGGCGAAATAATGGTCCAGAGCCTCAGCCTCCAGCGCGGGCGCGACATCGCGCCGGGCGTCCTGAAGCAGGGAGTGCAGATCCCATGACGGGTGGGCGCGCACCGCGTCCTGGAAGTCTATCATGCCGACGCGGGCGGCGCCCTGACGCTCGGGCAGCCAGATCAGGTTCTCGGCATGATAGTCGCGGTGCGCCATGACCGAGGCGCCCGCTGCGCCGGAAGCCACGATAGGCGCCCAGGCTGCGCGCCAGTCGGCGATGGCGGCGGCGTCGAACGACACCCGGTCATCGAGTTTCGGCAGCCATTCGACGAACAGGTCCGCGCCGCCCTGCAACGCCGTCTCGTCATAGGTCAGCAGCGGCCATTCGCCTGCCGGACCCTGCAGGATTTCGGGCGGATTTCCGGCTTCGTGCAGGACCGCCAGGGCCTCGATGGCGGCCAGATAAAGCGACGTCTCGTCGGCGCCGTCTTCGATCACGCGGGCGAACAGGGCGTCGCCGAAATCCTCCAGCACCGCCAGACCGTTCGGCGCGTCCAGCGCCGGGATTTCGGGGGCGGACAGGCTCAGGCGTTTCAGATGGGCGGCGACGGCGGCGAAGGCCTCGATACGACCGGCGGACAGACGGGCGACGGCGTTCCAGCCCGCAGCGCGACGCTGATCCGGCGTCCATGACGGATCGCACGGCGGGCTTTCGGCGGCAGGCGCCTGGTCCATCAGCATCAGGGTCGGGCCGTCAGCCGGGATCAGCCGCTCGTACCGGCGCGTCGAGGCGTCCCCGGCCAGAGGCTGGCGCACAGCGTCGGACAGGCCGGCGGTCTTCAGAAAGTCGATGCGGAGGGTTTCGCGGTCAGAGACGGACATGGTCGATCAAGGCTTCCCACCGGCCTGCGCCGGAAACGGTCGCAAGGCGGCCTTCGCCGTCCTCTGCGATGACAAGGGTCAGGCGGTCGGGACCCAGGAACCGCTCGGGCGCTTCGCCCAGACGTTCGGGCCATTCGATGACGGCGCAGCCTTCGTCCAGCGCCTCGTCCAGACCGATCTCGAAGGCCTCTTCGGGCCGGGTCAGGCGGTACAGGTCGAAATGGGCGACGGGCGGGTCGCTCTCATAGAACTGGACCAGGGTGAAGGTGGGCGACGGCACGTCCTCGTCCGGCGTGGTCAGGGCGCGGATCAGGCCGCGCGCCAGCGTCGACTTGCCCATGCCCAGCGGTCCGTACAGCAGGACGCTGTCGCCGGGGGCGAGCAGGGGGGCGATGGCCTGACCCAGGCGGGTGGTGGCCTCGGCGTCGGGCAGTTCAATCTTCATGCAAACACCGCGTCATGATCGGCGGCCAGGGTCCGTTCGGTGAAATGTTTCAGGACTTCAGTCGCTTTTGCAGCGTCCACATCCAGCCGTTCAGCCGGGATGGGCAGGCCGACATCAACGCCGAAATCCTTGCCCTCCTTGTTCAGCAGTTCGTGGAACAGGGTCACGTCGCGCAGTTCCTGCGAGAAGCGGTCGAAGGTGTGGAACAAGCGGCTGTAGGGCCCCGTGACGTGCATGGGCGTGACGGGCGCATCGTATTTCCGCGCCATGGAGGCGGCGGTCGGCGCCCATTCGGGGTCGGTGATCAGACCATCCTCGCCCACCCGCGCCAGACGCCCGGCGGGGAACATGACCACGCAGCGTTCGGCCTCAAAGGCTTCTTTCGCCGCGTTCAGGGTGGCGCGGGTCTTTTCGCGGGTGCGTTTCTCATGGACCCATTCGACGGGGATGATAGTCTCATCCAGGCGCGGCGAGACGCGGATCGCATCGGCGTTGGCGAAGAAGATCATGTCGCTGCGCCTCTGCTTGATCGCGTCATAGACAGCGACCCCGTCGGCGATCCCGGTCGGGTGGTTGCACACCACGATGCAGCGCCCCGTGGCGGGCAGACGGTCCAGATTGGTCGTCGTCACCTTCAGCCTCAGTAGGTCCGACACATAGTCGAAGGTCCCGGCCCCCGACAGGGGCCGAATGGCGTCCGCCATCCGCACCGCCGCCCCATAGCCCAGCACCCCGTAAAGGGCGGGCCGCACGACCGGCCACAAGGGCGATGCGGTCAAACGCGGCGCACGCTCGGCGATCAGCACATCGACAATGTGCGGCTGGCGTCTGGCGGGGGGCGAAGCGGAATCCATGGAAGATCGCTTGTCGCCGGTTCGCGTGATGCGGGCAAGCGCGGACCGCTTTCGCGCCACGAACTGTGGTGCTACCCCTCGCGGCAACTGTTTTGCGAGGAAGGCCCCATGCATCACCGCTCCCTGTTGTCCGCCGCCTGTGCGGCTGTTGCCCTGATGGCCGCTGCGCCCGCCCTGGCGCAGGTGCCGCCTGCGCCCGTTCCGGCGGCCCCCGCCGCCCCGAACGCCTTCACCTATCAGGACATGATCTCGGCCAACCGGCTGGGTGATCCGCAGGTGTCGCCGGACGGGCGCTATGTCGTCTATTCGGTGACGACCACGGATGTGGCGGCCAACAGCCGTTCGGGCAGCCTTTGGATTCTGGATCTGAACGCGCCCGATCAGGCGCCGCGCCGTCTGGCCATCTCGGACCAGAAGGCCAACACCGCCCGCTGGGGCGGCGACGGCAATCTGTATTTCCTGTCGGACAAGTCGGGCTCCAGCCAGGTGTGGCGCGTCGCCTCGCCCACGGCGGCTGCGGTTCAGGTGACGGACCTGCCGACCGATGTGAACGCCTATCGCGTCAGCCCCACGGGCGACAAGGTGGCGGTGTCCCTGGCCGTCTATCCGAACGCCGCCGACCTGAACGCCTCGGTCGCGCACGGCAAGGAAGTCGCCGAGCAAAAGACCACCGGCCAGGTCTATGACCGCATGTTCGTGCGTCACTGGGACACCTGGAGCGACCACACCCAGAACCACCTGTTTGTCCAGTCGATCGGCCGCGACGGCCGGGCGACCGGAACCCCGGCCTGGGTCACCAAGGGCTTTGACGGCGACACCCCCTCCAAGCCGTTCGGCGACGAGAGCGAGTTCGTCTTCACCCCCGCAGGCGACTCCATCGTGTTCTCGGCCCGCGTCGCTGGCCACAGCGAGCCGTGGAGCACCAACTTCGACCTGTTCAAGACCAACGGCCTGACCGGCGACGGACAGTTCACCAACCTGACCGAAGACAACCTGGCCTGGGACACCGGCCCGGTCTTCTCGCCGGACGGCAAGACCCTGGCCTATCGCGCCATGGCCCGTCCGGGCTTCGAGGCTGACCGCTATCAGATCGTGCTGATGGACGTGGCCACGGGCCAGAAGCGTCAGATCGCCGCCAACTGGGATCGCTCGGCCGACACCCTGCAATGGTCGCGCGACGGGCGCACCCTGTACACGACCGCGGGCGATGTCGGTTCGACCAAGCTGTTCTCGGTCGATGTCGGCAACGGCACGGTGGTTCCCCTGACGGGCGCAGGCCATGTCTCGGCCTTCCAGCAGACGCCGTCGGGCTTCGTCTTCGCCCAGGACACCCTGCGCGAGCCGGGTGACCTCTATTTCAAGACCTTCCGGGGGCGCGAAATGCCGCGCCGCCTGACCAACGCCAACCCGTCCTTCGCCCAGAAGGCGTTCGGCGAATATGAGCAGTTCAACTTCCCCGGCTGGAACAACGAGACGGTCCACGGCTATGTCATCAAGCCGGTCGGCTATGTCGAAGGCCAGAAATATCCGGTCGCCTTCCTGATCCATGGCGGACCGCAGGGCTCGTTCGGCGACGGCTGGTCCTATCGCTGGAACCCCGAGACCTATGCAGGCGCGGGCTATGCGGTGGTGATGATCGATTTCCACGGCTCGACCGGCTACGGCCAGGCCTTCACCGACGCGATCAGCCAGCACTGGGGCGACCGCCCGCTGGAGGACCTGCAGAAGGGCTGGGCCGCAGCCCAGGCCAAATACAGCTTCCTGGATGGTCAGAACGCCTGCGCCCTGGGCGCCTCGTACGGCGGCTATATGATCAACTGGATCGCGGGCAACTGGCCTGACGGCTTCAAGTGCCTGGTCAACCACGACGGCGTCTTCGACACCTTCGGCATGGGCTATTCGTCTGAGGAACTGTGGTTCACCGAGTGGGAATACGGCGGCACGCCGTGGGAAAATCCCGCAGGCTATCAGAAGTTCAACCCGGCCAACCACGTCCAGAACTGGAAGACGCCGATGCTGGTGGTCCAGGGCGACCGCGACTTCCGCATCCCGACCGCCCAGGGCCTGTCGACCTTCACGGCGCTGCAGCGTCGCGGCATCGACAGCCGCCTGATCGTCTTCCCCAACGAGAACCACTGGGTGCTGAAGCCGGCCAACAGCCTGCAATGGCACAACGAGGTGTTCGGCTGGCTGAACAAATATCTGGCCCCAGCCAAATAGGCCGGAAGATCGGATCGAAAATTGAGGGGCGCGGTCGAAAGGCTGCGCCCCTTTTCTTTGCCGAGAACAGGATCGCGGGCCTATTGAAGGGCATGGAGCATTCGACCTGACCCGCCGGGGCCTGTTCGCGCCCGCGCTGGGCCTTCTGGGCGCCGCCTGCGCGCCTTTGGGTCTGCGCGGTGGGCTCGACGGGCGGCTGAGCAGGGACGTGCGCCGCGTCGCGCACGATCTGCCCTATGGCGACGATCCTCGCCAAAGGCTGGACCTCTATGCGCCGCATGGGGCGAGGGGCCTTCCGATGCTGGTCTTCTTCGGTGAGCCCGACGCGCGCGAACAGTATGAACCAGCGGCTCTGGCGTTGGCGGCGCGAGGTTTCGTGGTGGCGCTGCCGGACTACCCGGTGATGGCGCCGCCGCTGGCTCCCGCCCTCATCGCCGACGCCGCCCTGGCGACTGCGGAGACAGCTCGCAACGCCGCGGACCATGGCGGCGACGCGGCCCGTCTGGGCGTCATTGGCCACGGGGCTGGGGCTGCGCTGGCGATGATGATCACCCTGGATCGCCGCTACATGGCCGCCGTCGACCAGCTGAACCTGATCCGCGCCGCCGCCGGTCTGGCGGGCGTTTACGGCGTCGCACAGACCACAGACCCGACCTGGACCCAGCCCGTCGCCTACGTCCGTCCCAACGCTCCGCCGATCTGGCTGGGATACGGCGCAGATGACGACACAGTCGTCGCCGCCGACGCCGTCACGTTCGGTCAGCGCATCCGCGCCGCTGGGGGCCGGTCAGAAGTCCATGCCTGTTCCGGTCGGACCCTGGACCTGCCTGCACTGAAGGATGCGGCGGGTTTCTTTCACAGGGCGCTGGACTGACCGCTCAGCCATCAGGTCTCAGGCGCATCGGGGTCTGATGGGACGTCTTCCACCTCGTCGTCGTCATCCTGCGCCAGGCCCGATAGGGTTCCTCCGGCCTCCAGCGATGCAATCATGCGGTTGGCGTAACGCGAGGCGCCGCCGCCGTGCGGATTGTTCGCCAGAGGGCGCAGGACGGCGATCGCCTCGTCAATCTCGTTCTTTTCCGCCAGCGCCGCGGCGTAGTTGAAGCGCACGGCAGGCAATTGCGGCGCCCGATCCAACGTCAGCCCCATCGCCAGCATGTCATTGTCATTGGGATAGTTGGGTTGGCCCTGACGCAGTTCGGTCATCAGCATCAGGGTGCGGTAATCATTCTGGGCGGCGGCATAGGCGCGCGCGATATAGTCGCGCGCCTCGCGCCTCAGAGCATTTTGCTCTGCATCGCTATCGGCCTCACGTAATTGGCGCAGTCTTTCCTGGGCCAGGAACTGCAGAGCCTCGATATTGTCGGGCTCAATTTCGAGCAGGCGTTGCAGGGCGGTTTCCCCTGCCGGACGATTTCCAAAATGCATCCCCGCATGACCGGCCGCCAGCAGGGCCAGAGGATCGTCGCCATGTCGTGCAGCCAGCCGTGCGACCTCTTCGCCCAGCGCGGCGCGGTCGTTCTGCGGCACGCCGATCTTGAGCCGCTGGTTGATCAGCAACAGGTCGTTGGCGGAACGCGGCAGGCGGGTCACGGTGATTTCGGGCGTTGGAAACCGGCCCGCGACGCGTTGGCGTGACAGGTTGGCGCGCGTGTAGCGCCGCAAGGCGGCCCGAAGCTGCTCCAGGCTCATGCCGGTCGCCCGCTCCATGGCCTCGACCGAGTCCGTTCCCTTTGCGATGTCCGCTAGATAGGCTTGAAACTGCGTCCGCCGCTCGGTGTCGCTGAAGAACCAGTGCGTCAGCAGCCAGGCGATCGGATAATAGGTGGTGCGCTGGCTGCCGTTACGCACCTCGTCTGGACGGGAACGCAGAAGGACGTCCAGCGGGATCCAGTTTTCCGACATGATCCAGTAGGCGCGGTTTTGATTGTATCCGCCTAAAATGACCGAGTTATCAGAGACTTTTATGTCCGCCGTCATATAGTATTCGGCAAAGCCTTCGACGTACCAGGCGGGATAGGCGCCGGGTGTGTTCCCCAGCATGAAGTGGTGCGCGTACTCATGCATCAGCACGTCTTGGCCTGACATGCCCATGCCGTCGTCATTGCGTATGGCGACGGCGAAGATGTCTTCTTCGGTCGGGAAATAGGTGCCCACGGTGTCACGCGTGGATTGAGGGTGCACCCTCGTCAGGCCCGCCCGGCCGCTGACCAGATAGATCGGCAGTTTGCGAGGGGGCGTGGTGCTGCTGAGAATGCCGGATTGAAACAGCATCACCCGGTCGAACATTTCCAGTTTCTGGACATATTCCCGCAGCGAGCGTTCGTTGCCTTCGCTGTAGACGATGAATCTTTCGCTCTCGGCGCGAAGCCAGTCAGCGCGAGCGGATTGCGGCGAAGCGGTCAGGACCAGAGCAGCCAGAGCGCCGCTGACGCAGGCGCGCGCAATCTTCATAGTCATTCAACATCCCCCAGAATGGCGGTCTGATCGCAGAGGTTGCGCCCAATGGTAAAGAGGCGTTTTCTGAATAAGGCCAAATCCTGGCGAAAAATTGATTTTCGCGCGTCAAAATAACCCCTCGCAACCAAGGGCTTTTCGAGTCATTCTATCTTTGCAGGGACGATCCAGCCGTCAGAGCCGGACGCCCGCCCAGGCGCCGATGAGGTGGTCTGGACATAGGGAAAGGAAAAGAACGATGGCCGTAATCCATCCTCAAGACCGCTACGCCCGCCCGCGCCGTGAAGGCAAACCCTTGCATCCCGCCTTCGGCCTTCTGGTCGGGTTTGGCTTTATCTTCGCGATCGCCACGGTGGTCCACGTCGTCTTCAACGTGGTGATGTAGCGAAAACAACGCCTCTTGGCCGTCCTGATCCCGACAGGGTCAGGCGGCGAGGCGGTTCCAGACGGCGCGGTCTGCGGCGACCGCGTTGAGGCGACGCCCTTTGGCCTGCAGCTGCTGCATGACGACGTGGGGCAGGGCGCAGAAACGCGGCTCGACCAGATCGGGATTGCAGGCGACCGAGGGGGCGGCGAACAATGCGGCGTTCACATCCGGGCTGCGTTCCGAGATCAGCCAGGCCAGACGTCGTGCACGCCCGGGATCGTTGCGGTGAAGCAGCGGGTCCTCGGCGAACAACTCGCAGCCCAGTTGCAGCACATAGTCGAAATCCAGCTTCTCGAACCGGCGCGCGTCGGCGGGCGTGACCGGGCAGGCCTCGTCCAGATCGAACACGACGTCGTTCAGAAGAAACAGCATGGGCGCAAACGCTCGATACGGATCGGACGGCGTGTCGTCCTTGTCGCCACAATAGGCCCGGCCGCTTGCGGTCCCGTTCACGGACGCGGTTAAGCATTCATCACCGGCCGGGGCGGGCGTTCACACCCTGCCTACCTTGACGGTCAGGCCTATTTGCCCAGCAGCCCGACCATCAGATTGACCGTCAGAGCCAGGATCACCGTGTTGAAGGTGAAGGCCGTCAGGCTGTGGATGCTGGACAGGCGCCGGATATGCCGGTCGGAAATCTGCACATCCGCCGTCTGCGACGCCACGCCGATGATCAGCGAGAAATGCAGGAAGTCCCAGTAGTCGGGCTCGGTCTCGCCCGGGAAGAGCAGGCCGCCGCGATCCTTGCCCTTCGTCTTGGGGCCGGCCTTTTCCTCCTGATAAAAGGCATGGGCGTAGTGCAGGGCGAAGATCAGGTGGATGAAGGTCCATGACAGGCCCACGGTCGCCAGCGACAGCAGGCCGCTGGTCAGGGGATCGTCGCCCCGCGTCGCCTCGCCGATCACCACGACGATGCTGGCGATGGCGGCCAGCAGACTGAGCGGCAGAACCCAATGGCCCGCCTGATCCAGAGCCGCCGCCCGCTTGCGGATCGCATCCACCCCTTCGGCGCGCGCCATGCGCCACAGGGTGGCGGCGATGAAGACCCCCGCGCCCACGTCCCAGCCGATAGCAGCGCGGGTCAGCCAATGGCCCCCGAACGGCGACAGCCATCCGACCAGCCCCGTGAGCACGAAACTGCCCAGCAGGATGCCGTGCAGGGAAAGGGAGCGGCGAACGGACATCCGACGATCATGACGCGCCCACGCCCGCCTGCAAGTCCTGGATCGCAGCGCCTATGCCGCACAGGCCGCCTATTCGACGAAAAGCGATGCGGATGACGCGACGTGACCCTTGCAGACCGGCGCGGGCTTGGCTTACGAGATCACGTATTGTTACAGGCTCGATCTCCGGGCCGGAAGAGAGGCCGCCATGACCACCCATGAAGATCGCGCCGGACTGAAAGTTGCGGGCGAAATCATCGCCCTGATCGAACAGGATGTGCTTCCGGGTCTGGGTCTTGATGCGGCGGCCTTCTGGACCGGCGCGGCGGCGGTGTTCGAGCAGTTCGCGCCTGAGAACAGCGCCCTGCTGGCCAAGCGCGATACGCTGCAGGGCCAGATCGATGACTGGAACCGCGCCCGCAAGGGCCAGCCCTATGACGTGGGCGCCTCAGAGACCTTCCTGCGCGAGATCGGCTATCTGGTGGATGAGCCCGCGCCCTTCACCATCGGCACCAAGTCGGCGGATCCTGAGATCGCGACGATGGCCGGGCCTCAACTGGTAGTGCCGGTGCTGAACGCGCGCTTCCTGCTGAACGCCGCCAACGCCCGTTGGGGCAGCCTGTACGACGCCCTGTACGGCACCGACGCCCTGGGCGATCTGCCTGCGGGCGGCGGCTATGACGTCGAGCGCGGCGCCCGCGTCGTGGCCCGCGCCAAGGCGTTTCTGGACGAGGCGGCGCCCCTGGCGTCGGGTTCGCACGCCGATGTCGCGGGATGGTCGGTGGTGGACGGCGCCCTGTCGCCGCCGCTGAAGGATGAAGGCCAGTTCGTCGGGTTTACGGGCGAGGCCTCGACGCCGACCTCGATCCTGCTGAAGCACAACGGTCTGCACATCGAACTGATCATCGACCGCACCCACCCGGTCGGACGCAATGATCCGTCGGGTCAGGCGGACGTGGTGCTGGAATCGGCCCTTTCCACCATCGTCGATCTGGAAGATTCCATCGCCGCCGTCGACGCCGCCGACAAGGCGGAGGCCTATCGCAACTGGCTGGGCCTGATGAAGGGCGACCTTTCGGCGACCTTCAGGAAGGGCGGCGAGACCCTGACCCGCGCGCTTGAGGCGGACCGCGTCTTCACAGCGCCGGACGGATCGACCCTGACGCTGAAGGGGCGCTCCCTGCTGTTCGTGCGCAACGTCGGCCATCTGATGACCACGCCCGCCATTCGTCTGGCGGACGGATCGGACGCGCCCGAAGGCGTCATGGACGCCATCATCACCAGTCTGATCGCCCTGTATGACATCAAAGGTCTGGGTCGGTTCCAGAACAGCGCCGAGGCCTCGGTCTATATCGTCAAACCCAAGATGCACGGGCCGGAAGAAGCCGCTTTCACCGACCGTCTGTTCGACGCGGTCGAGGACCTGCTGGCTGTGCTGCGCCACACCCTGAAGGTCGGGGTGATGGATGAAGAACGCCGCACCAGCGCCAATCTGGCGGCCTGCATCCACGCGGTGAAGGACCGGATCGTCTTCATCAACACCGGCTTCCTGGACCGCACCGGCGACGAGATCCACACCTCGATGCAGGCCGGGCCGGTGGTGCGAAAGGCTGACATCAAGTCCAGCGCCTGGATCGCCGCCTATGAGGCCAGAAACGTCGCCATCGGCCTGAAGTGCGGCCTATCAGGCAAGGCCCAGATCGGCAAGGGCATGTGGGCGGCGCCCGACCGCATGGCCGACATGCTGGAGCAGAAGATCGGCCACCCCAGGACGGGGGCCAACACCGCCTGGACCCCGTCGCCGACGGCCGCGACCCTGCACGCGCTGCACTATCATGCGGTCGATGTGTTCGCGGTTCAGAAGACAGTCGCCGCCCAGCCCACGCCGGGTCTGGAGGCCCTGCTGACCCCGCCCCTGGCCAATGGCGCCAACTGGTCGGACGAAGAGGTTGCCGCCGAACTGGACAACAACGCCCAGGGCATTCTGGGCTATGTCGTGCGCTGGATCGACCAGGGCGTCGGCTGCTCCAAGGTGCCGGACATCCACGACATCGGCCTGATGGAGGACAGGGCCACCCTGCGGATCAGTTCGCAGCATATCGCCAACTGGCTGCTGCACGCGGTCTGCACGGCGGATCAGGTGGACGCCGCCTTCCTGCGCATGGCCGCCAAGGTGGACGGCCAGAACGCGGGCGATCCGCTGTATCAGCCGATGGCCCCCCACTCGGACGCCAGCTTGGCCTATCAGGCGGCGCGGGCGCTGGTGTTCGAAGGCGTCGAACAGCCGAACGGCTATACCGAGCCCCTGCTGCACGCTTGGCGGCTGAAGGCGAAGGCGGCGGTCGCTTAACTCCCTATCCGTCACCCTCGGGCTTGACCCGAGGGGCGGGCGCGGATCGGGCGGTGCTAGGCCGTTGGGCGCAATGCGGCGGGACATCCGGCCCTCGGGTCAAGCCCGAGGGTGACGGAGTCTTAGTGGCGTGCGGCGTGGGCGTCAGCCTGCTGGCCTAATGTGTGTGTCCGCCTCTTCCTCCTCATCCGCCATGACGTCGGCAGCGGCGTCGTTGGCGCTGTGTCCGCCGCGGGAGGGGCCGGGCTGCGTCGTTGGACCCTCGCCATGGCCCAGACGCTTCAACGCCTCGTCGCCCTCCAGCCCGAAGGCGCGGCGCAGGCGCACATCCGTCTGCGGCACCGGCACCTCGACGCCCGCCGCATCCAGGGCGTCTGCGATCAGCCAGGTGTAGGCGGCGTGCATGGCGGCGGGGCGTTTGACCGCATCGCGCGTGGGCCAGACCACCAGTTCGAAAGCCAGTCCGCGATCCACGAACGCCACCAGCCAGACCTGGCTCTTGCGCGCCTCGGTCTCCGGCAGGGTGAAGGGGCTGGCCTGCGCCGCCTTCAGCACGGCGTCGCGCACCCGCCCACGGTCCGATCCATAGGCGACGGTGAAGGGCACATGGATGCGACGTGTGTCGCCCTTCAGCGTCCAATTGGTCACCGGCTGTTCGATGAAGCGCGAGTTGGGCACCAGCACATTGACGTTGTCATTGGTGCGCACGCGGGTGGCGCGCGGGCCGATCTCCATGATGGCCCCGCGAATGCCGATATCCTCGATCTCGATATAGTCGCCGACCGACACCATCCGGTCGAAGATCAGGAACAGGCCGGACACGAACTCCTTGACCACCCCCTGAAGACCCAGACCGACGCCGATGCCCAGGGCGCCCGCGAACACCGCCAGCGACGACAGGTTCACCCCCGCCGCCGACAGGGCCGACATGACGCCCACGACGATGATGCCGTATCCCGCCAGCCGCTCCAGCAGATAGACCGCCTGTCGGCTGCGCTCTGCCCGTTCGCGCACCCGGCGAAGAGCCCGCGTCACCAGCCAGCTGGCGGCGAAGGTCAGCAGCAGGATGACGGCGCCGCTGATGAGGCCGCCCAGCGTCAGGTGAAACCCGCTGAAACCCAGGAACTTCGACTGATCCATTGGCAGTAGTCTGTTGGCGGGCATGACCATCACCTCCAAGCGCGCGGCAAAAGGCCAAGGTTCCGAGCTGAGGTCCAGATGCAAAGAAACCCGGCTGCTTTCAACCGGTTTCGGAACATCCTGTCGTGCAGGCAGGACGTCATATCTGTTCGGCGCAACAGCCCGGATTGCTGTTAGGGTCGCGGGCATGAGGGAAGCTGTCGACGCGTGCGTATGACATACGGGAAATGAAACAGGTGCGCGATGAGCGATGACATCGACAAGATGATCGGCCGGGACCCGCCGGTCGGCTCTGACGATCTTACGGGTCTGGAAGACCGGGTCTGGCGCCGGATCGGCGAGCGCCGCGAGCGGATGCGGATGGATCGGGTGCGGATCGCCGCCGTGGCGGCGGCCGTCGCCCTGGGCGCGCTGAACGGCGGGGCCGTGCGTCTGGCGTCCCCGCCGGAACCGTCCGAGATGCGCGTCTTCACGGTCGCCTCCGGCCTGTCGCCGCTGACCAGTCTGGATGCGCGCGGATGAACGGGCGCTGGAGATCCATCGTCGTCACGGCCCTGCTGGCGGCCGCGGCCAGCGGGGCGGCGACCTGGGCCAGCGCCACCTGGGTGATGCGAGAGCGCCAGCCCCCCAGCCTTCACAGCGTCATCCATGACAGGCTGGACCTTGATGCGGCGCAGGCGCAACGGCTGGCGGTCATCGAGGCCCGTTTCGCCGAACGCCGCCCCGTGCTGGAGGCCGAGGTTCGCGGCGCCAATCGCGAACTGGCCGCCGCCATCGCCTCAAGCGGCGGCGACACGCCCGAGGTCCAGGCCGCGGTCGATCACTTTCACGCCGCCATGGGCGACCTGCAGAAGGCGACCATCGCCCATGTCTTCGAAATGCGCGCGGTCCTGACCCCGGCCCAGGCCAAGGTGTTCGACGCCGCTGTCGTAAACGCCCTGAGCGGCGACGCCGGTTAAGCGCGGCCTGTGGACGAGGGGCAGAGCATTGCGGTCCGCGCGGCTGCGGGTGACCGCGCCGCCTTCACGACCCTGATGACCGCCACCAAGGCGGACCTGCATCGTTTTGTCCGCCGCTATGTCGGGGACGAGGCCGAGGCTCAGGACGTGCTGCAGGACACCTACGCCGCCGCCTGGTTCGCCCTGCGGCGCTATGATCCGGCGCGGCCGTTCGATGTCTGGCTGCGCGCCATCGCCCTGAACAAGTGCAGGGACTGGAGCCGTCGCCGCGCGGTGCGGCGCGTGGTGCGCGGCGTCATGGGGCTGGATGCGCCAGAGGCGGCGGCGGTCGGGGACGCCAGCCCCGAGGCCGAGGTTCGTCTGGACGACCAGCGCCGGGCCCAGCGCGTTCAGCGCGCCCTGGCGGACCTGCCCGACGCCCTGAAGGCGCCCCTGCTGCTGGCCGCGTTGGAAGGCCGCTCCCATGCCGAGATCGGCGCCATACTGCGCATCACCCCCAAGGCCGTGGAGACGCGCATCGCCCGCGCGCGTCGAAAACTGGCCCAGGGCCTGGCGGCGGCGCAGACCGACCAGACGTCCTGATCCGACAGGGTTTGCAGACAATCGCGTCTGATCGCGAGGGGAAGGGCGTCGGCGCGCGTATCTGAACGCATGGCCTCAAGACCGTCTGTCTGGCCAGTCTGCTGGAGGCACCTTGATGTCGATCCCGAACCTTGACCGTCGAACCCTTTTGCGCGGCGCTGTCGCGGGGGGCGGCCTGCTGGGGCTTCAAGGCCTGACGCCCGCCTGGGCCCAGACGGTTTCGCCGGGGCTGAGGTCTGACCTGCCGACCCTGAACGGGCCGAACATCGACCTGACGGTCGGCCATTCCCCCTTCACCGTGGGCGGGCGCACGGGCCACGCCTTCACCGTCAACGGCCTGCTGCCCGCGCCCCTGCTGCGGATGCGCGAGGGCCAGAATGTGCGCCTGTCAGTGACCAACACCCTGGACGAGGACACCTCGATCCACTGGCACGGCCTGCTGCTGCCATTCCAGATGGACGGCGTGCCGGGCGTCAGCTTCCCCGGCATCCGCCCGCGTGAAACCTTCGTCTATGAGTTCCCGATCAAGCAGTCGGGCACCTACTGGTATCACAGCCATTCGGGGATGCAGGAGGCGATGGGCCATTTCGGCCCCATCGTCATCGACCCGGCGGGCGTCGATCCGGTCGCCTATGACCGCGAACATGTGCTGGTCCTGTCGGACTGGAGCTTCCTGCATCCGCACCAGATCCTGGATAAGCTGAAGAAGAGCCCCGGCTATTTCAACCGCCAGCGCACCACGGTGGCGGGTCTGCTGGACGGTTCGGACCGCATGAGCCTGTCGGAGCGGCGGATGTGGGGCGCCATGCGGATGGACCCGCGCGACATCCTGGACGTCAGCGGCGCGACCTACACCTATCTGGTCAACGGCCATGGCCCGCAGGAGAACTGGACCGGCCTGTTCCGTCCGGGCGAGCGGGTGCGGCTGCGCATCATCAACGCCTCGGCCATGTCGATCTTCAATGTCCGCATCCCCGGCCTGGCGATGACGGTTGTGCAGGCTGACGGCGAGAACGTCCGCCCGGTCGAGGTGGACGAGTTCCAGATCTCGGTCGCCGAAACCTATGACGTCATCGTCCGCCCGACCGAGGACCGGGCCTACACGATCGTGTCGGAGGCCATCGACAGCTCCGGCATGGGGCGGGCGACCCTGGCGCCCCGTCCGGGCATGACGGCCGAGGTTCCGCCCCTGCGCCAGACGCCCAATCTGACCATGGCCGACATGGGCATGGGCGGCATGAACCACGATGCGATGGGGCACGGCGCGATGGACCACGCCAGCATGGGGCATGGCGACATGGCCGGGATGGACCATTCGGCGCAGGCAGCCTCAAGCCCCATGTCGATGGATCACAGCGGCATGAACATGCGCGATCCGTCAAAGGCGCCCGCAAACATGGCGGTCGGCGTGGGCGTGGACGCCATCGCCATGGCCCCCGCCAACCGTCTGGCCGAACGGCCCCAGGGCCTGCAGGACGTCGATCATCGCGTGCTGGTCTATGCCGACCTGCGCGCGCTGACGCCGAACAGGGACACGCGACCGCCGTCCCGATCGCTGGAAATCCACCTGACCGGCAATATGGAGCGGTTCATGTGGGGCTTTGACGGGCGCAAGTTCTCGGAGCTGGTCGAGCCGATCCGGTTTGAGCTGAACGAGCGGGTCCGCGTCACCCTGGTCAACGACACCATGATGGCCCACCCCATCCACCTGCACGGCCACTTCTTCGAACTGGTCAACGGCCATGACGGGCATCAGCCGCTGAAGCACACGGTCAATGTGGCACCGGGGTCGAAGGTGACCTTCGATCTGACCGCCGATGCGCCCGGCGACTGGGCCTTCCACTGCCATCTGCTGATGCACATGCACGCGGGGATGTTCAACGTCGTCACCGTCCGCCCGCTGGAAGGAGCCGCTTCGTGAAGACCCTTGCGCTGGCGCTCGCCTCCCTGATCCTGACGGCTGGCCCGGTCGCGGCCCAGAGCCACGACCATTCGTCCCATACCGCCCCCGTCCAGGCCCCGGCGCCGGACCCGCACGCCGGCCATGACATGAGCGGGATGCGGATGGCGCCCGCCGCCGCGCCTGCCCAGACGCCTGCGCCCGATCCCCACGCCGGTCACCACATGAGCCACGGCGCGGCGGCTGATCCCCATGCGGGGCATGACATGAGCGGGATGCAGACGGCCCCCGCCGCAGCCTCTGCCCCGACATCCGCACCCGATCCTCACGCCGGTCATCACATGAATCACGGCGCGGCGACGGCTGACCCCCATGCCGGCCACGACATGGGCGGCGCCGCGTCCGCCATTCCCGATATTCCCACCAGCGCGGATGCGGTCGGCGGGCGGCTGGTGCAGGCGTCGCCGCCGCCCGGCGCCTTGGCCGGGCCGGCCCATGCGGCGGACCTGCTGTTCGACCCGTCCGTGATGGCGGCGGCGCGCAGGCAGCTGCTGGCCGAGAACGGCGACGTCCGCACTACGGCGGTCAAGATCGACGCGTTGGAGGCGGGCTTCGGCGACGGGGCGGACAGCTACAGCTGGAAGGCTCAGGGCTGGACCGGCGGCGACATCAACCGCTTCTGGTGGAAGACCGAAGGCGAGGGCGTCTTCAACGGACGCCTGCATGACGCCGAGGTTCAGGCCCTCTACAGCCGCGCCGTCGCGCCCTTCTGGGATGTTCAGGCGGGCGTGCGTCAGGACTTCCGCCCGGACGGCAAGGACACGACCTATCTGACCGCAGGTGTTCAGGGCGTCGCGCCCTACTGGTTCGAGGTGAGCGCGGCGGCCTTCCTGTCGACCCGGGGCGACCTGACCGCCCGTGTCGAGGCGGAATACGACCTGCGTCTGACCCAGAAATGGATCCTGCAGCCCTCGGTCGAGGCCGCCCTGTCGGCCAGCGACACGCCAGAGCTTCAGCTTGGATCGGGTTTGACCTCGGTCAAGGCGGGGCTGCGCTTAAGGTACGAAATACGCAAGGCCTTCGCGCCCTATGTCGGGGTCGAATGGGGGCGGTCCTTCGGCGACACGGCGGACTATGCGCGGGCGCACGGCGGCGCCGCCGACGATACGCGTCTGGTCGTCGGCATAAGGGCTTGGTTCTGACGATTTTCGATTGAGAGGACAGGGACATGGCTGAGGCGGAACAGGACACCCAGACGGCGGGCAAGGGGTGCTGTTCCGCCCATGCCGGTCACGGCTCCGGGCACGGGCATGACCACAGTGCGGGCCTGACCACGGATCCCGTCTGCGGCATGTCCGTGGACGCGCAGACGACCGCCCACCACGCCGTCCATGCAGGCCATGAACATCATTTCTGCAGCGCGGGCTGTCGCGCCAAATTCGTCGCCGACCCGGACGCCTATCTGAACCGATCTGCTGAAAAGGCGACGATCACGGCCCCTGCGGGGTCGATCTGGACCTGCCCCATGCACCCGGAAATCCGTCAGGAAGGACCGGGCGCCTGTCCCATCTGCGGCATGGCGCTGGAGCCCGAAATGGTCAGCGCGGAGGCCGGTCCCAGTGAAGAACTGACCGACATGACGCGCCGGTTCCGGCTGGCGCTGGCGCTCAGCCTGCCTGTCTTCATTCTGGAGATGGGGTCGCACCTGGTCCCGGCGCTGCATCACCTCGTGCCGATGAAGGTTTCGGCCTGGGTGCAGTTCGTGCTGGCGACGCCGGTGGTGCTGTGGGCCGGTCTGCCCTTCTTCGAGCGCGGCTGGGCGTCGCTGAAGACCCGCAACCTCAATATGTTCACCCTGATCGCCATGGGGACGGGCGTGGCCTGGGGTTACAGCGTCATCGCCCTGTTGGCGCCCGGCGTATTCCCGGCCGCCTTTCGTGCAGGCGATGGTTCGGTCGCCGTCTATTTCGAGGCCGCCGCCGTCATCACCACCCTGGTGTTGCTGGGGCAGGTGCTGGAGCTGAGGGCGCGCGAACAGACCTCCGGCGCGATCAAGGCCCTGCTGCGTCTGGCGCCCAAGACCGCGCGTCGCATCGCCGCGAATGGCGATGAAGAAGAAGTCTCGCTGGACGCCATCATCGTCGGCGACCGGCTGCGGGTGCGTCCGGGTGAGAAGGTTCCGGTCGACGGGGTGGTCGAGGACGGGCGCTCTTCGGTCGATGAGTCGATGGTCACCGGCGAATCCATGCCGGTCGCCAAGGCCGTCTCCGACCCTGTGATCGCGGGGACCATGAACCAGACTGGCGCCCTGGTGATCCGCGCGGACAAGGTGGGGCGCGACACCATGCTGTCGCGCATCGTGCAGATGGTCGCCGAGGCCCAGCGTTCGCGCGCCCCGATCCAGCGCATGGCCGACCGGGTCGCGGGCTGGTTCGTTCCCGCCGTGCTGGCGGTGGCCTTGATCGCCTTCGCCGCCTGGGCGGTGTGGGGCGCCGAGCCGCGTCTGGCGCATGGCCTGCTGGCGGCGGTGGCGGTCCTGATCATCGCCTGTCCGTGCGCGCTGGGGCTGGCGACGCCGATGTCGATCATGGTCGGGGTCGGACGCGGCGCCCGCCTTGGGGTCCTGATCAAGAACGCCGAGGCGCTGGAGCGGATGGAGAAGGTGGACACCCTGGTCGTGGACAAGACCGGCACCCTGACCGAGGGACGGCCTGCGGTCGTCAGGATCGTGGCGGCGGACGGATTCGAACAGGCGGAGCTGCTGCGCCTCGCCGCCGGGCTGGAACGCGCGTCCGAACACCCGCTGGCCCTGGCCATCGTCAACGCGGCGACCGAACGCGAGATCACCATCCCCGCGGTCGGGGACTTCGATTCGCCGACCGGGAAGGGCGCGCTGGGCGTGGTCGAGGGCAGGCGAATCATGGCGGGCTCAGCCGCCTTCCTGGCCGAGGTCGGGATCGACGCCTCGGCTCTGGCGGATCAGGCGGATCAGCTGCGCGCGGACGGGGCGACGGCCATACTGATCAGCGTCGACGACAGGGCCGCGGGCGTCTTCGCCATCGCCGACCCGATCAAGCCGACGACGCCGCAGGCCCTGGCCGCCTTGCGCGCCGAGGGCGTCCGGGTGGTGATGCTGACCGGCGACAACCGCACTACGGCCCTGGTGGTCGCGCGCCAACTGGGCATAGACGCGGTCGAGGCCGATGTCCTGCCGGACCAGAAGGCCGCCGTCGTGGCGCGGCTGAAACAGGAGGGCCGCGTGGTCGCCATGGCGGGCGACGGGGTCAATGACGCGCCTGCGCTGGCGACGGCCGATGTCGGCGTGGCAATGGGGCCGGGCACGGATGTGGCCATGGAAAGCGCGGGCGTCACCCTGTTGAAAGGCGACCTGAACGGCATTGTCCGAGCGCGCGAGCTCAGCCGGATGACCATGTCCAACATCCGCCAGAACCTGTTCTTCGCCTTTGTCTACAACGCGGCGGGCGTGCCGATCGCGGCGGGCGTGCTCTACCCGGTCTTCGGGGTTCTGCTGTCGCCGATGATCGCGGCGGCGGCCATGGCCCTGTCATCCGTCAGCGTCGTCGCCAATGCGCTGCGCCTCAACACCATGCGGCTGTGAGCGCGCAAAGCCGGGCTCTGGGCGCTGAAGCGTCGGTGCGGCGATGTGAGGGAAGGTGGCCGTCCCTCCAAGCATCTTGCGATGCTTGGAGGTGACGATGGTGGTGTGCGAAGGAGCGGAGGTCATTCTCTCCGTGACCGGCACATTCAAAATGTGCCGGTTAATTCCCTGATCAAGCCGCTTAAACAGGGAAATAGCTCAAACTTAGCCAAACCCTCTCTGCCCCTAAGCCGTCAAGCTGATGCTTCTTAAAAGATTTTCACGATCCCACGCCAGAAATGCGGTTCCAACTTCATGGAAACGCGTGTCGTTTCAGACAGGGCGTGGAGCGACTCGAGCCAAATCTAAATAAACATAGTATCTACCGCCGGCGGACGGCGATCACTTGTCCGACGTCACGGTATGCCGATGGTCGTAGGTGGTTATTGCGCCTGTCATGTTTCGTCACGGTCCATCAGTCGGCGCACTGCCTCCAACAATTCCTCGACGGCGTGCTCTGCAGCAGCGAGCTTCAGCGCCGCCAGAAGCGCTTCTCGGCCAGCCATTGCGAGGAACACGCCCAAGACTTCGTCGGAATGCCGGATCAAGGCGACCAGATGTTCGCCGCTTGGTCCATATCGACCAGCAAACCAGTTTTTCACTGTCTTCTCGTTGGCCCCGGTCCAGGAGGCGACGATCTTTGTGCGTGCCCGGCTTTCGCCGAGCGACCGCTTCAAAGCTGATGCGATCTCTATAGCGAACCAGTTCTCCGGGAGATGCTGATCGCTCGAGCCATAGCCCGTCTGTTTCGGAAACAACTTGCCCTTTTTCGGAAACGACATTCCGGACTCCCTCGCTCTAAATGGACGCAGGGATTCAGCCGCAGCTTCACGTGGGTTGGACGAATTGACCCGCGATGATGAAGAGGTGCGTGCTTGGGTGGTCGCTCGACGAGCAATTCGAACGGGGATGATGTGCCGTCCGAGGTGGATGTGCCGGCCGTCGCCTATGTCCGGATGTCCACTGATCACCAGAAGTACTCGACCGAGAACCAACTGGATGTCATCCGCGGCTACGCCGATGCACGCGGTCTGAAGATTCTACGCGTCTTCGAGGATTCAGGTCGAAGCGGGCTACGCCTCGATGGCCGCGAAGCACTGCAGAACCTCATGGGCGAAGTTCAGTCTGGGAAGGCCGACTTCAAGGCGATCCTTGTCTATGACGTCAGCCGATGGGGCCGGTTTCAGGATGCCGACGAAGGCGCCTACCACGAGCATGTCTGCTCGCGCGCCGGGATCCGCGTCCACTACTGCGGCGAACAGTTCGAGAATGACGGCAGCATTGGCTCCAACCTGCTGAAAACCGTGAAGCGGGTCATGGCGGGCGAGTACAGCCGCGAACT
>NZ_JAEPWN010000007.1 GCF_016654005.1 Brevundimonas nasdae
TGTCGCCACGCGCTATGATCGATGCCCGACCGTCTTCCTCTCCGCCATAGCTCTCGCTGCAACCGTCCTCTTCTGGCTATGAGTCCTGAGCCTAACGCGTCTTCGAAAAAATCATCGAGATACGTATGGACAAAACTTGAACGTCTTCGGCTCCTCACCGCACCTTCTACTCTTGGCTGAACTCTAGGCGCGACACCTAGTTGACACTCCGACTATCACGGTTGTGATAATCTGATATTCTCAGGTAAAAACAGTGGATTGGCGCGAGGCGAATTTAAGCAGCCTCGCGTCCATAGTTCTGCCCAGTGCCTGATCTGAGCGTCTACACCTTCACCTCAATCTCCCCGCCCCCGGCCCTGAACTTGGCGCTCATCTCGGCCATGCCCGCCTCGGCGTCCGTCAGGCTGGCGCCCGCGTCGTTCTGGGCCTTGGCGGCGTCGCGGATGTCCTGGCTGATCTTCATGCTGCAGAATTTGGGTCCGCACATGGAGCAGAAGTGGGCGGTCTTGTGGGCTTCCTTCGGCAGGGTCTCGTCGTGGTATTTGCGGGCGGTTTCGGGGTCTAGACCCAGGTTGAACTGGTCCTCCCAGCGGAACTCGAACCGGGCGCGCGACAGGGCGTCGTCGTGCAGGCGGGCGGCGGGGTGGCCCTTGGCCAGGTCGGCGGCGTGGGCGGCGATCTTGTAGGTGATGACGCCGTCCTTGACGTCCTGACGATCCGGCAGGCCCAGATGCTCCTTGGGCGTGACGTAGCAGAGCATGGCCGTGCCGAACCAGCCGATCATGGCCGCGCCGATGGCGCTGGTGATGTGGTCATAGCCCGGCGCGATGTCGGTGGTCAGCGGGCCAAGCGTATAGAAGGGCGCCTCGTGGCAGTGTTTCAGCTGCTCATCCATATTGGCCTTGATCTTGTGCATCGGCACGTGGCCGGGGCCTTCGATCATGACCTGGCAGCCCTTGGCCCAGGCGATTTTCGTCAGTTCGCCCAGGGTGCGCAGCTCGGCGAACTGGGCCTCGTCATTGGCGTCGGCGATGGAGCCGGGGCGCAGGCCGTCGCCGAGGCTGAACGAGACATCATAGGCGCGCATGATGTCGCAGATGTCCTCGAAATGCTCGTAGAGGAAGCTCTCCTTGTGGTGGGCCAGGCACCACTTGGCCATGATGGAGCCGCCGCGTGAGACGATGCCGGTCACGCGCTTGGCCGTCATCGGCACGAAGGGCAGGCGCACGCCCGCGTGGATGGTGAAATAGTCCACGCCCTGTTCGGCCTGTTCGATCAGGGTGTCGCGGAACACCTCCCACGTCAGGTCCTCGGCGATGCCGTTCACCTTCTCCAGCGCCTGATAGATGGGCACGGTGCCGATGGGGACCGACGAGTTCCTGATGATCCAGTCGCGGATGTTGTGGATGTTCCTGCCCGTCGACAGGTCCATGACGTTGTCGGCGCCCCAGCGGGTGGCCCAGACCAGCTTGTCCACCTCGTCATCGACGCTGGACAGGACCGCGCTGTTGCCGATGTTGGCGTTGATCTTCACCAGGAAGTTGCGGCCGATGATCATCGGCTCGACCTCGGGGTGGTTGATGTTGTGCGGGATGATGGCGCGGCCGCGGGCGATCTCCTGGCGCACGAACTCGGGCGTCACGAAGTCGGGGATCGAGGCGCCGAAATCCTCGCCGTCGCGGATGCAGGGGGCGTTCTGCTCGCGCCGCATGTTCTCGCGGATGGCGACATATTCCATCTCGGGCGTGATGATCCCGGCCTGGGCGTATTCGTACTGGGTGACGGGGCGGCCCTCGACGCCCTTGAACACGCGGTGGTTGGAGGTGTCGAAGCGGGGGGCCAGGTGCTTGCCGCTGGCGTGGCCGTTGTCCTCGGGCTTGACCTCGCGCGGGTTCAGGACCGGGGCGATGTCGCCGCGATCCAGTTGCCACGACGACTTCACCCTGGGCAGGCCCTTCTTGATGTCGATGGTCACGGCCGGGTCGGTGTAGGGGCCCGACGAGTCATACATCGTCACCGGCGGCTCGTTGGCGGACGGGTGGACGGCGACCTCGCGGAACGGCACGCGGATGTCGGGATAAAGCTCGCCCGCCACATAGACCTTCACCCCGCCTGCGCGCGGGCCGGTGGGGATGCGGCCGTGCTCGGCGGCGACGGCCTTGCGCGCATCGGCCAGAGGCAGCTCGATGTTGGGCTCTTCCGGCAGGGCGGGGGGCGTGACTTGAATATTCATGGCGGCCTCAAAAACGTTTGAGGTCCGCCGACGTCGGGCGTGTTGGTCCTGTGGTTTGGACCGGCAGCGTACTCATCCCTTCGCCGGCATGACCCGGATCAGGTTCGACGGGTCAGAGGAGAAACCTCTATCTCAGCCGCTCGATTGCGACCCCCCGGAGAACAGCATCAGGGTGACGCCGTGTCGGGCCTGCGTCAAGCGCCGGTCGCCGGGGCTTGCCGCGAGGGAGGCGGGCGGCCTAGTCAGGGGCGTGACTGTTCAATCCTTGATAATCGACTGCGACCCCGGCGTGGATGACGCCGTGGCCCTGTTCCTGGCCTTCGCCGCGCCCGAGCTGGAGCTGCTCGCCGTAACCACCGTCGGGGGCAATGTTCCCGCCCACCTGACCCAGCGCAATGCGCGGATCATCCGCCAGATCGCCGGACGCGAAGACGTGCCGGTTCATCGCGGCGCCGAACGCCCGCTGAAGCGTCCTCCTGCAGGCGCGGGCGCGTTTCACGGCGCCGAGGGGCTGGGCGATCTGGAGCCGTTCGAGCCTGCGGGCATCATTGGCGACGGCCCCTCCGCCAACGCCATCGTCGATCTGGTCATGAGCCGCCCGCAGGGATCGGTCGCGGTCGCCGTGATCGGGCCGATGACCAATCTGGCGCTGGCCATGCGGCGCGAGCGGCGGCTGGCCGAATGGCTGGGGCCGGTCGTGGTCATGGGCGGCGCGCGGGCGGAGGGCGGCAACATCACCGCCTCGGCCGAGTTCAACATCTGGGCCGACCCGGAGGCGGCGGCGGTGGTCTTCGGATCGGGCTGTCAGGTGATCGTGCTGGGTCTGGACGCCACCCATCAGGTGCGCGCCGACGAAGACCGGATCGCCGCCATCGAGGCGGTCGACAGCGAGGCGGCGCGCACCGCCGCCGCCCTGCTGCGCTTCTCCCAGCGGGTCGAGCGGGAGGTGGTCGGCGGCGAGGCCTCGCCCCTGCATGACCCCTGCACCATCGCCTGGCTGATGCGGCCAGACCTGTTCCAGACCCGGCCCTGCCGGATCGAGGTCGAGACCAACTCGGACCTGACGCGCGGCCATACGGCGGTGGAGTTCCGGGTCGATCCGGCGACCGCGCGCCACCACTGGGCGGTTGCGGCGGACGGGCAGGGGGTGTTCGATCTGATCGTCGAGACCCTGAGGAACGCGGCATGAGGATCACCGTCGTCGGTTCGATCAACCTGGATCTGGTCGCCACCGCCCCCAGCCTGCCTGCGCCGGGCGAGACGGTGACGGGCGCGACCCTGGCCCGCCACCCCGGCGGCAAGGGCGCCAATCAGGCCTTCGCCGCCGAGAAGCTGGGCGCCGAGGTCAGTCTGATCGGCCGGGTCGGCGACGACGCCATGGCGGGCGAGGCCCTGTCGCTGATGCAGGACATCGGCGTCGATCTGGCGGGGGTCGAAGTCGATGTCGCCGCTCCGACCGGGGTGGCTCTGATCGCCGTCGATCCGTCGGGCGAGAACCAGATCGTCGTGGCGCCTGGAGCGAACCTGATGGTCACGCCGGAACAGCTGCCCCAGCGGATCGAGGGCGCGCTGATCGTCCAGCTGGAGCTGCCCGTCGAGACGGTCGAGGCGGCTGTGGGGCGGGCGACCGGCTTCGTCTGCGCCAATCTGGCGCCCGCCGCGCCGGTGTCGGAGCTGCTGCTGCGCCGCGCCGACCTGATCGTGGTCAATGAGACGGAAGCCGCCTTCTATGGCGACGGCCTGCATCACGGCGGGGGGCGCGTGGTGGTGACCAAGGGCGCCAAGGGCGCGGCCATGTACCAGCGCGGCGTCGAGATGGCCTGGGCGACCCCGCCCGTCATCACCGCCGTCGACGCCACCGGCGCCGGAGACGCCTTCGTCGCCGCGATCACCGTGGCCCTGCTGGAAGGCATGGACCCGGCTGAGGCGCTGAAGTTCGCCTGCGCCGCCGGAGCCTTCGCCGCCACACGCCCCGGCGCCCAGCCGTCAGCGCCGGAGCGCGCGGACGTAGAGGGGTTGCTGAACGGGGGCTGAGGTTATGTAACACTGTAACGGCGAAAGAGGGTGTCGCTGGTCTGTCCGTGTCGCTAGTCTGGTTGGGAAAACTGTGGGGTTTCCAATCATGATGATGCGTGTGCGTGGCGCCGGGCTTGTGCTGGCGACGGTGTTGCTGGCTTCGGCGGCGGGCGGGGCCTTGGCTCAGAATGCGGGGCAGGCCCCGGCGGTGAGCGCCTATCAGCAGCCGCCTGCGCCCATCGCCGACATTCTGGACGCCAAGCCGACGCCCGCGCCGATGTTGAGCCCGGATCGGCGCACGCTGGCGCTGCTGGACCGGTCGAACCTGCCCAGCATCAAGGCCCTGGCTGAGCCGATGCTGCGGCTGGGCGGATCGCGAATCAATCCCCGCAACAACGGGCTGGCGGAAAGCCGCGTGGCCTGGCTGACCGGCCTGACGCTGCAGGCCGTGGACGGCGGCGCGCAGCGTGTCGTCGCCCTGCCCGCAGGCGCGCGCTTCACGGCGGTGCGTTTCGCGCCGGACGCCAGGAGCCTGGCCCTGGTCATGGACCGCCCGACGGGGCTGGAGCTGTGGGTCGTGGATGTGGCGACGGCGCGGGCGCGCAAGCTGACCGATCCGGTGGTCAATATGACGGGCGGAAGCGGCTATCAGTGGCTGCCCGACAGTTCGGGCGTTCTGGTCGAGGCCGTGCCTGCAGGGCGCGGCCCGGCGCCGGATGTGAGCGGCGCGCCGACGGGACCGAATATCGATGAGACCGCCGGTCGCGTGGCGCCGGTCCGCACCTATCAGGACCTGCTGTCGAACCCGGGCGACGAAGCCCTGTTCGATCATTATTTCACGTCCCAGCTGACGCTGGTTCCGTTGAATGGACGGGCCCGGACGATCGGCCAGCCCGCCGTGCATCTGGACGTCACCCTGTCGCCGGATGGGCGTTACATCCTGCAGGAGATCGCCAAGCGGCCCTATTCCTATGTGGTGCCCAGCGGGCTGTTTCCGACCGACATCCTGGTCACGGACCTGAACGGCCGCGTCGTGCGGCAGGTGGCCAGCCTGCCGCTGCGCGATGATGTGCCGACCGCCTTTGACGCCGTGGCGCCGGGGCCGCGCTCGGTCGACTGGCGCGCGGACGCTCCCGCCACCCTGACCTGGGTTGAAGCCCTGGACGGCGGCGACATCCGTCGCGAGGCCGAGTTCCGCGACCGCGTCTTCATGCAGGCCGCGCCCTTCACCGCCGAGCCGGTCAAGCTGATCGACCTGAAGGAGCGCTATGGCGGCGTCAGCTGGGGCAAGGACGATCTGGCCATCGTTTACAGCCGTTGGTTCAACACCCGGCACGAAACGCGCTTTGTGGTCGATCCGTCCAATCCGGGGCAAGAGCGGGTGCTTCTGGAGCGCAACTATCAGGCCCGCTACGACAATCCGGGCATGCCGGTGACCCAGCCGAACGCGGCGGGCCGTTCGGTGATCCGTTTTGCGCCGGACGGGAAGATCCTGATGTCGGGCGCAGGCGCGACGGCCCAGGGCGAGTTCCCCTTCCTGGCGGCCATGGACCCGGCGACGGGGCGCAGCGAGCGGCTGTGGACCTCGGCCAACACCGACTATGAGGCGGTGGTCGGCTTCCTGGATGCGGAGGGCAGACGCGTCGTCACCCAGCGCGAAAGCCGCCTGGACCCGCCGAACCTGCAGATCCGCGACCTGACGGACGGGTCTGTCACCCGCCTGACCAACTTCCCCGATCCGGCGCCGCAGTTGGCGGAGGCCACCCGCCAGCTTGTGACCTATGAGCGGGCGGACGGGGTGAAGCTGTCGGGCACGCTGTATCTGCCTGCAGGCTATGACAAGGACCGCGACGGCCCCTTGCCGATGCTGATGTGGGCCTATCCGGCCGAGTTCACCGACGCCTCTGTCGCCGGACAGACCGTGGATGTGCAGAACCGCTTCGTGCGTCCGGGGGGCGCCAGCCACCTGTTCCTGCTGACCCAGGGCTACGCCATCTTCGACAACCCCTCCATGCCCATCATCGGCAAGGACGGGGCGGAGCCGAACGACACCTATGTCGAGCAACTGACGGCGGACGCCCAGGCGGCGGTCGATGCGGTGGTGCGGATGGGGGTTGCGGATCGGGACCGGATCGCGGTCGGCGGCCACAGCTACGGCGCCTTCATGACGGCCAACCTCTTGGTCCACACCGACCTGTTCCGCACCGGGATCGCGCGGTCGGGCGCCTATAACCGCACCCTGACGCCGTTCGGCTTCCAGGCCGAGCAGCGCAACTACTGGGATGCGACCGAGGTCTATACCGAGATGTCGCCCTTCACCTACGCCAACAAGCTGAATGAGCCGATCCTGCTGATCCACGGCGAGGCGGACGACAACTCGGGCACCTTCCCGGTTCAGTCGGAACGCTTCTATGCGGCGCTGAAGGGGCTGGGGGCGACGGCGCGTTATGTCACCCTGCCGCTGGAGGCCCACGGCTATCGCGCGCGGGAATCGGTGGGCCACACCCTGTGGGAGATGACCCGCTGGATGGACCTGTATGTGAAGAACGCGCCCCCGCGCGCGGCGAAGTAAGAGACGACGGGCTGGTGGTCAGGGCCGGACCACCAGCCGGACCACCTCGCCGGCGTGCAGGCGGTCGAAGCCCGTGTTGATGTCGTCCAGAGGAATGACGCCGCTCATCAGGCGGTCCACCGGCAGGCGGCCCTGGCGGTACAGGGCGACGTAGCGGGGGATGTCGCGGCTGGGCACGCAGGCGCCGATGTAGGAGCCTTTCAGCGTGCGCTCCTCGCCCACCAGAGACACCACATTGACGGCAAGGGCCGCATCGGGCGGCGGAATGCCCGCCGTGACGGTGGTTCCGCCGCGCCGGGTCATCTTCCAGGCGTTCTCAAGCGCGCGGACCGATCCGGCCATTTCGAAGGCGAAGTCGGCGCCGCCGCTGGTCAGGGCGCGGACCTGATCGACCGCATCGGGATCGGCGGCGTTGACGGTCTGGACAGGACCCAGACTGCGGGCCAGGGCCAGCTTGTCCTGCGACAGATCGACGGCGACGACGGGGCTGGCGCCGCTGGCCAGGGCGCCCAGGACGCTGGCCAGACCCACGCCGCCCAGGCCGATGACGACGACGCTCTGGCCCGCCTTGACCGCGGCGGTGTTCACGACAGCGCCCACGCCGGTCAGGACGGCGCAGCCGAACAGGGCCGCCTCTTCGAACGACAGCTCCGGGTCGATCTTGACCAGCGACCGGCGCGACACCACCGCCCGTTCGGCGAAGGCCGAGCAGCCGAGGTGGTGGTTGACGGCTTCTCCCTCGCGGAAGATGCGGCGTCCGCCCGCCAGCAGTTCGCCCCGGCCATTGGCGGCGGCGCCCGGCTCGCACAGGGCGGGGCGGCCCCCGGCGCAGGGGGCGCAATGGCCGCAGGACGGCATGAAGACCATGACGACGTGGTCGCCGATCTGCAGGTCGTTCACCCCCTCGCCCAGGGCCTCGACCACCCCCGCCGCTTCGTGGCCCAGGGCCATGGGCAGGGGGCGGGGGCGGTCGCCGTTGATGACGGACAGGTCCGAGTGGCACAGACCCGCCGCCCTGATCGCCACCAGAACCTCGCCGGGGCCGGGCGGCGACAGGGTGACGGTTTCGATCGAAAGGGGACGGCTGTCTGCATAGGGATGCCCGGCGCCCATCGCGGACAGGACAGCGGCTCTGGTCTTAATGCTCATGCTCAAGCCTTTCTTTGTGCGCTATCGCTGTCGACGCGGTCGCCAGCTGCTTGAGCGCGCGGTCGCCGCGCGTTCGTGATCGCTGCGTCACCGATAGGCGCTTGACGCCACGTCGTCCAAGCCCGAGCGTTCAACCTCAGACGGCGAGCGAACGCCGTGCTTGGGGAGATGAGGAACGATGGCGAAGCGTGACGAAGGCGCCCTGGCGGAGCGGGCCACCTACCGGGCCTTTCACATGGTCTCGACCCGCTGGGCGGACAACGATCAGTACGGCCATATCAACAACGCCAAATTCTACGAGTTCGTGGACTCGGCGGTGAACGCCCACCTGCTGATCGCCAATGCGCTGGACGAGTCCATCGGCCTGGTCGTGGATTCGGGCTGCCGCTACACCTCGTCGCTGAAGTTCCCGGACGTGATCGAGGTCGGGATCAAGGTCGACCGCATCGGCACCTCCAGCGTCAGCTATGGGTTCGCCGTCTTCAAGCGCGGCGTCGACGTGCCCGCCGCCATCGGCCATTTCGTCCATGTCTATGTGGATGCGGAAACGCGTCGGCCCAAGCCCCTGCCGACCAAGCTGAGAGCGGTCGTGGAGAACCTGAAGGCGGGCTGACGCCCTGACACAAGGCGTGATCGTCGCAGCTCCGCTTCGGCTCTGGCGTTTCAAATCTTTCCATGTGAACGTTCCCAAAAATCACGTTGGGAGGACGTCATGAGGAAGAACTGGATTGCGGCTTCGGTCGCAACGGCGGCGCTGTGTCTGTCGGCTGGGTTGGCGGAGGCGCAGAGCTTCCTGCGCGCGGACGGCACGCGGATCGTCAACGAAGAGGGTGAGCCCGTCATCCTGCGCGGCATGGGTCTGGGCGGCTGGGTGCTGCAGGAAGGCTATATGCTGCAGCTGGGCGAACTGGGTCAGCAGCACGTCATCCGCGCGCGCATCGCCGACCTGATCGGCGAGGAGAAGACCGAGGCCTTCTACCGCGCCTGGCGAGCCAACTACACGACCAAGGCCGACATCGACGCCATGGGGCGCTGGGGCTTCAACTCGGTGCGCATCCCGCTGCATTACGACCAGCTGACCCTGGCTGCCGATCAGGAGCCGGTCGCGGGCCAGGACACCTGGAAGGAAGAAGGCTTCAAACAGATCGACGACCTGCTGGACTGGGTGAAGGCCAACGGCATGTACCTGATCCTGGACCTGCACGCCGCGCCAGGCGGCCAGGGCTCGGACCTGGCCATCGCGGACCGTGACCCGAACAAGCCGTCCCTGTGGGACAGCGCCGAGAACCAGAGGAAGACGGTGGCGATCTGGCGCAAGCTGGCTGAACGCTATGCCGACGAACCCTCCATCGGCGCCTATGACATCATCAACGAACCCAACTGGAACTTCGAAGGCGCCGAGCCCGGCAACGGCTGCAACGAAAACAGCAATGCGCCGCTGCGCAAGCTGATGGTCGACATCACCGCCGCCATCCGCGAGGTGGACAAGCGCCATCTGGTCATCATCGAGGGCAACTGCTGGGGCAATAATTATCGCGGCGTCATGCCCCTGTGGGACGACAACATGGCGATCAGTTTCCACAAATACTGGAACGCGACGGACCGGGATTCCATCGCCGAGTTCCTGAAGCTGCGCGACGAGAACAACGCCCCGATCTGGCTGGGCGAGTCGGGCGAGAACTCCAATCGCTGGTTCACCGAAACCATCGCCACGGTCGAGAACGAGGGCGTCGGCTGGGCCTTCTGGCCGCTGAAGAAGATCGGCTTCAACCAGCCCCTGGAGATCACGCCCAATGCGGGCTGGCCTGCCCTGGTGGCCTATCTGACCGGCAAGGGACCGCGTCCGTCGGCGGCAGAGGCCGAGCGCACCCTGATGCAGCTGGCCAATCACGACATCCTCTACGAGAACAATTTCAAACACCACGACGTGGTGGACGCCATGATCCGCCAGCCGCATTCGGACGTCGCCATTCCCTTCGTGGAGCGTCGGTTCGGACGTCAGGGCGGGGTGATCCGGGCGGCGGACTATGACCTGGGGCGGTCAGGCGTGGCCTGGTCCGACGTCTATGATTCGGACACCGACGGGCCCGGGCCGCGCGATCCCTGGTGGAACACGGGCCGCACATGGCGCAACGACGGCGTGGACATCGCCATCGACGCGGGCCAGCCCGTCGTCGCCGAGTTCGAGACCGGAGAATGGCTGCGTTACACCCTGACGGCGGATCAGGCGGGCGCGCGCCCGATCACGGTCGTCGGTTCGGGCGGGGGCCGGGTTTCGGTGTCGCTGAACCGCGGGACGCCGGTGGAGGTGAACCTGCCCGCCGGTCCCGGCTGGCATGAGGTCGCCACATCGGCCCTGAACTTCCAGCAGGGAACCAACACCCTGATCCTGAAGGTCGAGGACTGCACGTCCTGCACGGTCAAGGCGCTGAATATCGGCGCGGTGCGCTAAGAGGCGGAGGTCTGGCCATGCCTGCGCCCGGCATGGCCAGCCCTGTTTCAGTCGTCCAGGCGGTTGAGCAGGAACAGGGCCGTGGCGGTCAGTGCGCCCAGGGCGAAGGCGCTGACCACGGCGCCGGTGGCGATGGCCGTCGGGATGGTGATGGGGCGGGCCTCGTACCATTCGACAATATCGGCGTCGAACAGGTCGTCGTCGGTGTAGCCTTCGGCTTCATAGATGGTGTCATCGGCGTTCATGGCTGCACTCCGTCTTGCTCGCGGGGGATCAATACCCGCAAACGGTCGAGGTTCCACCTTTTCAGCCTGTCGTGACACGATGGCCCTCATCCGCTAGACGCGCGACAGGTTCCAGCACTCTCGAAGACGATCCCATGGCCGGCCACTCGAAATTCAAGAACATCATGCACCGCAAGGGACGCGCCGACGCGCAGCGTTCCAAGCTGTTCTCCAAGCTGTCACGCGACATCACGGTGGCGGCGAAGTCGGGTCTGCCTGACCCGGCCGCCAACCCGCGCCTGCGTCTGGCGGTCAACAACGCCAAGGCCGAAAGCCTGCCCAAGGACGTGATCCAGCGCGCGATCAACAAGGCGGCGGGCGGCGACGTCGATAATATGGAGGAGGTCCGCTACGAGGGCCGCGGCCCCGGCGGCGTCGGCATCATCGTCGAGGCCCTGACCGACAACCGCAACCGCGCCGCCTCCAACATCGGCGCGGCCTTCAAGAAGAACGGCGGCGCGCTGAGCGAAATGAACTCGGTCGCCTTCATGTGGGATAAGGTCGGTCAGATCATCTACAAGGCCGAGGCAGGCACCGAAGACGAAGTCATGGAGGCCGCCATCGAAGCCGGCGCCTCGGACGTCGAAAGCGATCTGGTCAAGCCGGACATCTATGAGGACGCGCCGGGCCACACCATCTGGACCGCCTTCGAGGACCTGAACGAAGTCGCCGACGCCATGTCCAAGGTGCTGGGCGATCCCAAGTCCACCGCCATCGTCTGGAAGCCCCAGTCCGAAGTGCCCGTCACGGGCGAGGCCGTCGGCACCCTGCTGAAGCTGCTGGACGCCCTGGACGCCGAAGACGACGTGCAGAACGTCTATTCCAACGAAGACATCTCCGACGAAGACGCCGCCAAATACGCGGGCTGAGGTCGGGTTGAAACGCGCGGCGGGATGCTGGCCCTCCGCGCGTGTCCTGGCTCGTTCAGGCGCCAGACGAAGCTAGAGCAAAGCTTGCGAGTCGTTAGCGGGGAACCCGGCGGGCGGGAGGCGATTAGTTTCGTTCAAGCCTTGCCGGAGCGCCCTGATGGACATCACTCAACTGATTCTCGACGACCATGCGGAACAGCGTCGCCTGTTCTCGATCATCGAACAGATTGATCCCAAGGACATCGAGGCGCTGAGCGCGGTCTGGGGGCGGTTGTCGGCCTTTCTGGATGTGCACGCCGAGGCTGAGGAACGGTTCTTCTATCCCGACCTGATGAAAAAGGGCGACGGCGCCAATGACGCCGAGGACGGCACGGTCGAAGGCGAGACCGAGGACGCCATCGAAGACCACAACAAGCTGCGTGACGCGGTGAAGGCGGTCGCCAAGCACAAGGTGGGCACCAAGGCCTGGTTCGAAGCCGTGGGCGAGGCGAACGTCGTCAACTCCAAGCACATGGGCGAGGAAGAGCGTCAGGGCCTGACCGACTTCCGCCTGAACTCCAGCGTGGCCACCCGCCATGATCTGGCGGTCAAGTTCGCGGCCTTTGAGGCGGCCAACATCACGGGCGTGAAGCCGGTGAACAAGGACCCCGAAGCCTATGTCGAGAAACACGCCTGACGGACGCCGCTGATGCCGGAACATGATCCACGCCTTGATCTGCCGGGCAGCGCCAGTCCGCCCATCGACGGCTCTCGCTGGTTCTGGGTCAAGCTGGCCGCTTGGGGCGGGGCGATCGTCCTGTTGTTGTGCGCCGCCGCTGTGGTTACGATGGGCGTCTCATCCCTGTTGAACCGCGAAAAGGCCGAGCCTGGGCCGACCGAGCGTGTCGTCGTCGAGACGGTTGATGTTCCGGTTCAGGCGCCGGCGGCGGTCGAACCGTCCCGCGCCGCGCCGGACGTCGTGCGGCCGCCGGTCGATCCCATCTACGCCCCGGCCACGCCTGAGCAGATCGCGCCCTTCTACATCCCGCCGGAACGGGCTTCAGGCCAGACGGCGGAACCTGTAGTCAGGGAGGCGCCGCCGCCTGCTCCATCCCCGGCTGAGGCGGCGCCCAAACGGCCCCGGCTGATGCAGCACTGAGGCGCGGGGCTTCAGGCGCAGAAGGCGATGGCGGCGTCCAGCCAGACCGCGACACCGACCCGGCCCCACAGCCATATGGCCCCGCCGATGGCCAGCAGGGCCAGGGCGCCCAGACCGACCCGGATCGCGCGGGACTTCATTCCGCCGCCAGGGGCGAGGCTCGGCCGCGCACCAGCGGCGCCTCCCTGATCGGGGCGTTGGCCGCCGCCGCCGTCAGGGCCAGGCCGATCGAGACGATCCACATCAGCATGTACGAGCCGGTCGCATCAAAGGCCACGCCGGCCAGCCAGGCGCCGAAGAAGGCGCCGATCTGGTGGTTCATGAAGACGATCCCCGCCAGCGCCGACAGGTTCCGCAGCCCGTAGATCTGGGCCACCAGGCCATTGGTCAGCGGCACGGTGCCCAGCCACAGGAAGCCGAAGGTCGCCGCGAAGATCAGGGCGCTGGCGGGCGACAGCGGGACCAGGATGAAGACGACCAGCGTCACGGCCCGCAGGCTGTAGAGCAGCACCAGCAGGTTCTTCTTGGACCCCTTGGACCCCCATGCGCCCCACAGCCACGACCCGGCGATGTTGAACAGGCCGATCAGGGCCAGACAGTTGGCGCCCACGGACGGCGACAGGCCCAGGTCGCGCAGATAGGCGGGCAGGTGGGTGCCCACGAAGGCGATGTGGAAGCCGCAGACGAAAAAGCCGAAGTTCAGCAGCCAGAAGCTGGGATGGGCGAACGCCTCGGCCAGGGCGGCCTTCAGCGGCGGACCCTCGACCCTGCCACGCGCAGGCGGCTTGCCCGCCACGCCCAGCGCCGCCGGGATCATCAGGGCGGCCACCGCCGCCAGAATGAACAGGGTGATGCGCCAGTCATAGGCGTCCAGCAGGGCCTGGGCGGCGGGCACCACCAGAAACTGGCCGAACGAGCCGCCGGCGGTGACGATGCCGAAGGCCAGGGTCCGCTTCTCGGGCGGCACGATCTTGCCCACGGCGCCCAGCACGACCACGAAGGTCACGCCCGACATGGCCAGACCGACCATGGCGCCGAAGCCGATCATCAGGCCCAGAGAACTGGCCGCCAGAGCCGACACGACAAGACCGCCCGCATAGACCAACCCCCCGATCACCGCGATTCGTCCCGCGCCATGCTTGTCGGCCATGGCGCCGATGAAGGGCTGGATCAGGCCGAACAACAGGTTCTGGGCGGCGATGATCAGGCCGAAGGTCTGGCGGTTGATCTCCAGCTCCATGCCCATCGGCGTCAGGAACAGGCCGAACGACTGGCGCACCCCCATCGACAGGGTGACCATGGTGGCCCCGGCCAGGATCATGATCCAGGCGCGACGGGACATCGGGGAGGGGGCGGCGTCAGGCATGGGTCTCGATTTCGTGCAGCAGGTCGATCAAGGCGGCTTCGCGTTCGCCCAGGGTCTGGCTGACCCGGCCCTGGGTCTCCATCCAGATCGGCCGCGCCAGATCCAGGCGTTCGCGCCCGGCGCCGGTCAGGGTGAAGCGTTGGACGCGGCCCGGTTCGGCCGCGACCCAGCCCTGGCGGATCATCGGCTGGAGGGTGCGCCACATGGCGCTTTTCTCGTGGGCGGTGCGCTCGGCGATCTCGTTCAGGCTGGGCAGGTCCAGCTGCGCCAGATTCCGCAGGATCGAGAACTGGTTCACCGTCAGCCCGACCGGCGCCAGGGCGGCGTCATAAAGGCGGCTCAGCGTGCGCGAGGCGCGCCGCAGACGGCCGCAGATGCAGGGTCCATCATCGTTCATTGCATATGCAATACGCCGTCGCGTTGCATATGCAATAGGGATTGTCGGGCCGCTGGTGATTGTTTGCTAACTCTCTTTGCGGCATGAGGGGAACGGATGGCGAACGAACCTGTCAGAATCATCGGGCTGGACCCGGGTCTGCGACGCACCGGCTGGGGGGTGATCGTCAGTGACGGCGCGCGCCTGCGCTGGGTGGCGCACGGGGTGGTGACCCCGCCCGAAAAGGCCCCCTTCAGCGAGCGGCTGCTGCACCTGCTGGATCACGTCGGGGCGATCTGCGCCGATCATGGCTGCGAAGAGGCGGCGGTCGAAGAGGTGTTCGTCAACGTCAACCCGGCCTCGACGCTGAAGCTGGGACACGCCCGCGCCGCCGTCATGCTGGCGCCGGCCAAATGCGGCCTTCTGGTCGCGGAATATTCGCCCAATCTGGTCAAGAAGGCGGTGGTCGGCGCAGGCCATGCGGACAAGAGCCAGATCGCCTTCATGGTCAAACGCCTGCTGCCAACCGCGGGGGATGTGAAGGCCGACGCCGCCGACGCCCTGGCCGTCGCCATCACTCATGCGCAACTGAGGAAACGGTCCTTGCTGGAAACCCTGCATCGAGGCGCCGCATGATCGGGCGTTTGAGAGGCGTGCTGGCCGAGGTCGGCGAGGCGGACTGCCTGATCGACTGTGCGGGCGTGGGCTATATGGTGTCATGCGGGGCCAGGACCCTGGGCCGTCTGCCGGCGCCCGGCGACGAGGCGACGGTCCATGTCCATTCGCAATGGAGCGAGGATGCAGGCCCGCGTCTGTACGGCTTCCTGACGCGGGACGAACGCCGCGCCTTCACCACGCTGTTGGCCATTCAGGGCGTGGGGCCCAAGGCGGCGCTGGCCGTGCTGGACGTGCTTCCGCCGGGCGAACTGGCGGGCGCCGTGGCGCGTGAGGACAAGGCGGCGGTCGCCCGCGCCAACGGCGTCGGCCCCAAACTGGCCCTGCGCATCGTCACCGAACTGAAGGGCAAGCCTCTGGGCGACGTGACCTTTGCGCCCATGGCGCCGGGCGTCCATGTCGAGATTGCTCCGCCCGCACCCAGCCTGGCGGGAGAGGCCGTGTCGGCCCTGCTGGGGCTGGGCGTCGCCGAGGTCAACGCCCGCCGCGCCGTCGATCAGGCCCTGATCCGTCTGGGCGACGAGGCTGAACTGCCTGCGGTCATCCGCGCGGCCCTGCAGGAGTTGGGGCGTTGACCGACCGCATCATCTCCCCTGACGCCGCCCAGGGCGAAGCCTTCGACCGTGCGCTGCGGCCCCAGACCCTGTCCGAGTTCGTCGGCCAGTCGCAGGCCAAGGGCAATCTGAAGGTCTTCATCGACGCGGCGCGGGGGCGGGCCGAGGCGCTGGACCACGTCCTGCTGTTCGGACCTCCGGGACTGGGCAAGACGACGCTGGCGCAGATCGTGTCGCGCGAACTGGGCGTGGGCTTTCGCGCCACCTCCGGTCCGATCCTGGCCAAGGCGGGCGATCTGGCGGCCATTCTGACCAATCTCGAACCGCGCGACGTCCTGTTCATCGACGAGATCCACCGCCTCAGCCCCCAGGTCGAGGAGATTCTCTATCCCGCGATGGAGGATCATGTGCTGGACCTGATCATCGGCGAGGGGCCGTCGGCGCGCTCGGTGCGGATCGACCTGGCGCCCTTTACCCTGGTGGGGGCCACGACGCGGGCGGGCCTGCTGGCCACGCCGCTGCGCGACCGGTTCGGCATTCCGCTGCGGCTGGAGTTCTACACCCCCGAAGAACTGACGGCGGTGGTGCGCGGCACGGCGCGCAAGATGGGCGCGGCCATCGACGAGGCGGGCGCATTCGAGATCGCGTCCCGCGCGCGCGGCACGCCCCGGATCGCCGGACGCCTGCTGCGGCGGGTGCGCGACTTCGCCTCGGCGGAAGGGGCGGAAGTCATCAACAGGCTGGTCGCGGCGCGGGCGTTGGCGCGGCTGGAGGTGGACGAAGCCGGGCTGGACAGTCTGGACCGCCGCTTCCTGAAGGCCCTGATCGAGAACTATGGCGGCGGCCCCGTGGGCATGGACACCCTTGCGGCGGCCATCGCCGAGGCGCGCGATGCGGTCGAGGACGTGATCGAACCCTATCTGCTGCAGCAGGGCTTCATCATGCGCACCCCGCGCGGGCGGATGGCCTGCGCCAAGGCCTACGCCCACCTGGGTCTGTCCGAACCGCCCAAGAACCCGAACGCCGTCGTTCCCGGCGATCTGTTCGACTAGGTCTTGCCAAGCTGGCGGGCGCATCGTTCTTTGCCGCCATGAAACGCAAGACCCGAGACATCTGGCTGATCGGACTGGCGGCGGCGGTTCTGGCGCTGGGCGGGCTGGCCTTCTGGCTGTCGGCGAAGGGGGACCGGATTGATCCGCTGGAGGCGCCGGGCGACCGGGTGGCGCGCCAGATCGAGACCCAGATCGGCCCCGGCGCCGTGCTGCGCTATGCGGAGCCGGGCCAGCGTCGCGGCATGTGCGGCTATGTGGGGCGGACCCGCAAGGGCGAGGCCGTGGCCTTCGTCTCCACCCCCAACCGCATCCTGTTCAGCGACGATCCGATGCCGACCGAGTTCCGGCAAATGCGTGAACGCTACTGTCCCGGCTTCCTGACCGCCCGCCCGAGGCGATAGACTGTCGGCATGAGCGACGATCTTCCCACCGCCGGCCGTTTCGACGGCCATGACCATCTGCTGCCCGTGCGCGTCTATTACGAGGACACGGACTTCACCGGCCTGGTCTATCACGCCAACTATGTCCGCTATTTTGAGCGGGGGCGGTCCGATTTCCTGCGTGCCATCGGGGTGGGCCACAGCGATTTGCTGGAGGACGAGTCCCCGCTGGCCTTTGTCGTCGCCGACATGAACCTGCGCTTCATCAAGCCCGCCCGCATCGACGACGCCCTGGTGGTTCGCACCGTCTATGAGACGGTCAAGGGGGTGCGTCTGATCATCCGCCAGTCGGTCGAGCGGGCGGGCGAGGTGCTGTGCCGCGCCGAGGTCACCGCCGTCTGCATCCATCTGGACGGCCGCCCGCGCCGCCCGTCCAAGGGGCTGATCGAGAAGGTCACGCCGTGGCTGGCGAGCACGGCGCAGGCCGGGTAAAACAGGCGGGTAAAGGGGAGCGATATGAACGATCAAACCATCACCACCAGCGCCGTTATTGTGACTTTTCTGCTGCTGGTTCTTCTGGTCGGCGGGGGTCTGGCCGGTTGTCCCTACTACAAGGTCTGGGAGCGCAAGATGGCCGGGCAGGCCGAACTGCAATACCAGCAGGGTGCGCGTCAGGCCCTGATCGCCCAGGCCGCCGCCGAGGACGAGGCCGCCATCAAGCGGGCCGAGGCCGCCACGCGCCGGGTGCTGGGCTGGACAGACGCCGCCAAGCGCGGCTGCGCCGAACTGGGCCGACCGGGCGACCGCCAGTGCGAGGAGCAGCTGCTGAAAGACGCCGCCACCTATTCCATCGCCAAGGAAGGCCATGAGGGCGTGATCATCAGCGTCGGCGCGCCCGTCTCGGTCGCCGTCGACCCGAACAAGGGCCGTTCGGGCGAATAAGGGCGGGCTGCACAGGCTGTTGATCACAAGCGGCTGATTCCGACCGTTTCCGGGCTCAGAGTAAACCGGCTGGTAACCATTTTCGCGGCTGTCAGAGGGCAGGTGCGACGGTCACGCTGTCGTGCGCGCCACACAATAGTCACGCCTAGTCGGTCGAAGGGAAATGACCGATTTCGAATCCGCCCGGAGCGCCTGAATGACCACGCCCGTCGACGCCTCGATGCTCAATCCCGTCGAGTTGTTCCTGACCGCCGACTGGGTGGTGAAGACGGTGATGATCGGCCTGGCCGTGGCGTCCCTGTGGTCCTGGACCATCATCATCGACAAGGCCTTCCGCTTCACCCTGTTGAACAGGCAGGCGGACGATTTTGAAAAGGCGGTCCAGTCGGGCCGTTCGCTGGAGGATGTGGCGGCCCAGGCCGGACCCCAGCCGGAACACGCCCTGCCGCGGATGCTGGTCATCGCCCTGTCGGACTGGCGCGAGGCGCGCCAGCGCGGGGTGCTGAACGAACATCAGGGCGATCTGCTGATGACCCGCATCGACCGGGCGCTGAACAGCCTGATCTCACGCGAGGGCCAGCGGATCGAGAACGGCCTGGGCGTGTTGTCGGTGGTGGCCACCGCCTCACCCTTCATCGGCCTGTTCGGCACGGTCTGGGGCATCATGAACGCCTTTGGCCGCATCGCGGCGGCCGGCAACACCAATCTGACCACGGTGGCCCCGGCCATCGCCGAGGCCCTGTTCGCCACCGCCATCGGTCTGGCCGCGGCCATTCCGGCCTATATCGCCTACAACAAGTTCTCCATCGACGCGGGCAAGTTCACCGGCCGTCTGGAAGCCTTCGCCGACGACCTGCAGGCCGCCGTGGCGCGCCGTCTGGGCAGCCCGTCCGCCCCGCCGCCGCCGCCCGCGCCGACCAGCGACCTCAGCCTGAACCGGGGCGTCTGAGCCATGGCCATGGGCGGTGGATCAGGCGGCGGCGGTGGTCGCAGGGGACGCAGGGGGCGCAAGGGCCCGCTGACGGAAATCAACGTCACGCCTCTGGTCGACGTAATGCTGGTGCTGCTGATCATCTTCATGATCTCGGCGCCCCTGCTGACGGTGGGGGTTCCGGTCGAACTGCCCAAGACCGAGGCCAGCGCGGTCGAGATCAAGTCGGAGCCCCTGTCGGTCAGCATCGACCAGAACGGCGCCATCTTCATCGGCGACAGCGAAGCCGACTTCAACGACCTGACCACGCGCCTGTTCACCGAGGCGGGCGGGGCGGACAAGGCGGCCGAGCGTCCGGTCTTCGTGCGCGCCGACGGCCGTGCGCCCTATCAGGCCGTGGCCCGCGTGATGGCGCGCCTGAGCGCCAACGGCTTCACCAAGCTGAACCTGATCACCGACACGGCGCCGGAGGCCTGAGCCCTTGCGCCGTCCCAGCCCTGCCATTCTGGGATCCATCGCCCTGCACGCCGGGGTGGTTGCGCTCGCCTTCGTCACCTTCACGGAGAAGAAGGACGAACTGACGCCGCTGGTCGCCTCTGTGCCGGTCTCCATCGTGTCCGAGGAGACGATCCGGGCGGCCGCCGCCAATAATCCGCAGCCCGAGCCCTCGCCTGAAGACGGGGCCACGGCGCCGCCGCCAGAGCCAGAGCCGGAGCCCAGCCCCCCGACGCCTGCGCCTACGCCTGCGCCGCCGCAGCCCGCTCCGCCGCCGCCACCGCCTGCGCCTACGCCTACGCCGCCAAGGCCGACCCCGCCGCGCCCGACGCCGCCTGCACCCGCGCCCACGCCGCGTCCGACCCCGACGCCGACGCCGCCGCGTCCCACGCCGACGCCCCCGCGTCCGACACCGCCTGCGCCGACCCCGCCACGGCCCACGCCGCCCGCCCCCGCGCGTCCGACGCCGCCTGCGCCCACGCCTGCGCGCCCGACGCCGCCGACGCCTGCGCCTCCGACCAAGGGAGCGACGACCGCGCCGCCGCGTCCGACGCCGCCGCGCGCCGAGCCGGGTCTGGATCTGGCCGCCCTGGCCGGACCGCCGCGCAACACCAATAATCCGGGCCGTCCCGCGACAGGCCAGACCGGCGCGGGGACCGCCAGCCGCGCGACAGGACCGCAACTGGCCGCCCTGGGCGCCCAGGTCACGCCGAACTGGAACCTGAACTGCGACCTGCCGGGCATGGACGCACTGGTCATCCGCGTGACGGTGCGCCTGACGGCGGACGGCCATATCGTCGGCTCGCCCCAGCTGCAGGAGCCGCGTTTGGACCCCACATGGCGGGCGGCGTCGGACGCCATGCTGCGGGCGCTGCGGGCCACTGCGCCCTTCAATGTCCCGGCGGGGTTCCAGTCCCAGGAAGTGCCGTTCCGATTCGAGACCGCGCGCCAATGCGCCAATCGCTGATCGGTCGTGAAGTCGCCCCAATCGCCGTGAAGCTGGCGATTGTCACAAGGCCCGGTGATAAGGGTCGAACCTGTCTCAAGAACTTTGGGAGCGCACCATGCGTCTGAACCTTCTTCTGGCCTCCGCGACGGCCCTTGTGATGGCCGCGCCGCTGTTGGTGCAGAGCAGCCCCGTGCAGGCCCAGGCGGCGCCCGCCAACGGCGCTGTGCAGGATGTGGTGGTCGATCAGGGCGTGCTGCGTCCGCTGACCATCGCCGTCGTGCCGTTCCGGGGCGAGCGCGGGTCGGACATCTCCGCCATCGTCAGCGGCAACCTGAAGCGTTCGGGCTATTTCGACCCGCTGAACCCGGCCAGCTTCATCGAGACGGGCCTGACCCTGGCCAACGCCCCTAACTTCCCGCAGTGGACCCAGATCGGCGCCCAGGCGGTGCTGTACGGGGCGGTGACGCCGCGCGCCGACAACCGGGTGGACGTGGGTTTCCGCCTGTATGATCCGTACCGCCAGTGCCAGCTGGTCAGCTATCAGTTCACCGCCACGCCGGAACAGTACCGCCGCATCGCGCACAAGATCTCCGACATCATCTATCAGCGCATGACCGGCGAGCCGGGCTTCTTCGATTCCCGCGTCATCTTCGTGTCGGAAGAAGGCGATCAGCTGAACCGCAAGAACCGCCTGACCATCGCCGACCAGGACGGGTTCCAGCCCATCTATCTGACGCAGGGCGACGAGGTGATCATGTCGCCCCGCTTCTCGCCCAACCAGCCGGACGAGGTCACCTATGTGGCGCTGGGCAAGGACTACAGCCGCATCTATCTGCTGAACCTGACGACGGGGCGCCGTGAGAGCCTGGGCGAGTTCGATGGTCAGGTCCTGGCGCCGCGCTTCTCGAACGACGGCAACAAGATCGCCTTCTCGATCATCAGGAACGGCAACACCGACATCTATGTGATGGACCTGCGCAGCCGCCAGCTGTCGCGTCTGACGACCGATCCCGGCATCAACACCTCGCCGTCGTTCAGCCCGGACGGCAGCCAGATCGTGTTCAACTCGGACCGTTCGGGCCAGCCGCGCCTGTATGTCATGCGCGCCGACGGCTCGGGCCAGCGCCCGATCAGCCGGGGCGGCGGCTCCTATACGGCTCCGGCCTGGAGCCCGACCGGCAATATGATCGCCTTCACCAAGTCGGGCGGCGGGCGCTTCTCGACCGGGGTGATGAACGCCGACGGCTCGGGCGAGCGCATCCTGTCGTCCTCCTATTTCGAGGAAGGACCCAGCTGGGCGCCCAATGGCCGCTACATCATGTTCGCCCGCCAGACGCGCGGCGGCGACACCCGTCTGTGGACCGTGGACCTGTCGGGCCGCGTCGTGTCGCAGGCCGGTTATCAGGGGCGCGGCACCGACCCGGCGTGGTCGCCCCTGCTGGACGGCCCGCCCGCCAACCTGGGCTTCAACCAGGGGCCGGACAGTTGTTCGTCGTAACCGCCTAACGCCGGTTTCCAATAACCGGAGCCTTTAATCTCAACAGTGCGTTATCCGACCTGGCGTCCCCAAATGGACCGGGGCAATAGATACTGCAGCGCTTGAGGCCGCCGTCCTCAAAACATCTTATGGAGACGACCCCAATGAAGACTTCCCGCATCATCACCGTGGCCATGGTCGGTTGCGCCGTCGCCGCGATGGCCGCCTGCACGCGCAAGCCGCCCGTCGACACCGGCATTCCCGGTCCGGCGACCCCGGTCCCGACCCAGCCCTCGTATCCGACCGCCCCGACCGGCCCGATCCAGGGCGGCAATGTCGGTTCGGCCGTTCCCGGCTCGGAACAGGATTTCGTCGTCAATATCGGCGACCGCATCTATTTCGACCTGGACAGCATCGAAGTCCGCCCGGAAGCCCGCCCGCGTCTGGACGCCCAGGCCCAGTGGCTGCAGCGCTATCCGGCGGTCACCATCCGCATCGAAGGCAATGCCGACGAACGCGGCACGCGTGAGTACAACCTGGCCCTGGGCGCCCGCCGCGCCGAGGCCGTCCGCACCTATCTGATCGGCCGCGGCATCCCGGCAAACCGCATCACCACCATCAGCTACGGCAAGGAGCGCCCGATCGCCGAGGGTTCGAACGAGGACGCCTGGGCGCGCAACCGCAACGCCCACACCGCCATCGTCTCGGGCGCGCCGCGCTAAGACGATCTGTCGGATCAGGGATTGGAGGCGTCGGCTGAAAAGCCGGCGCCTCTTTTCTTTTCAGCAGCGCATTTCTAAAGGTCGGCGCAGCAACGCCAGGGGGATCAGGCGCATGGATATCGAAGGTGTCGGCGGCGTCGTGACGGCGGGGCTGGTCGCGGGCGCGATCGAGAAACCCACGGGAACGGCGGGCGAACACGACCACGGCGTCTGTGCGGATTGCGGGGCGGAGACCAGCGGAAACTTCTGCTCGAACTGCGGCCAGCCGACCCATGTCCACCGCACCCTGCTGCACCTGGGCGAGGAGCTGCTGCACGGGGTCATGCATTTCGACGGCCGCTTCTGGCGCACATTGCCGTTGCTGCTGGTCAATCCGGGCAAGCTGACGCGGGAATGGGTCGACGGCAGGCGGACCCGCTATGTCTCGCCGTTGGCGATGTTCCTGTTCACCCTGTTCGTCATGTTCTTTGCGCTGAGCTTCATGCCGCACAAGGAAGAGCACGCCCTGCCTCTGGCGCAGCAGATCGAGGCCCAGCGCGCCGTGGTGGCGCAGGCCGAACAGGTCGTGGCGGCGGCTGAGAAAGAGATCGCCGACATCCAAGAGGCGGCCGAACCCGCCGACGGCGGCCCGCCGCCGTCCGGGATCGGCATTCGCGCCGGCGCTGCGGCGGGCGTGATGGCGGGCGCCCAGGCCGGTCTGAACAACGAAAAGGCCAAGCTGGCGCAGCTGGAGAAGGAAGCCGTCGAAGGGCGCAAGGACGGGCTGACCACCGGCACCTGGCAGGCCCAGGTCGCCGACATGGCCCAGGAGGTCAGCGACAGCGGCCAGAACCACGGCATCGTCGGCGCCGTCGCCAAGAAGCTGAAGAACCCGGATCTGGCGCTCTACAAGCTGCAGCAGACCATCTACAAATTCGCCTTCCTGCTGGTGCCGTTCTCGATCCCCTTCATGGCGCTGCTGTTCCTGTGGAAGCGGGGGTTCACCCTGTACGACCACGGGGTCTTCGTCCTGTATTCGCTGACCTTCATGGCGCTGCTGCTGATGATCGTGGTCCTGCTGGCCACGGTGCTGAAGGGGGCGGGGGTCGTGGCGGGGCTGATCGCGGCGCTGATCGCGCCGGTGCATATGTTCGCCCAGCTCAAGGGCGCCTATAGTCTGCGGGTGTTTTCGGCCCTGTGGCGCACGGTGCTGCTGGTGCTGTTCTGCGAGTTCGTGGCCACGCTGTTCCTGGTGGCGGTCCTGTATCTCGGCTTTGGCCATTGACGCCTTGCGGCGGCCCCAAATCGGTGGAACCTAGTCAGCCATGACGCTCAAGCTTTCCTTCACGCGCAATCGCGCCATCGCCGCCGCCGCCCTGGGCGTGGTCCTGATCGCAGGCGGCGCCGTCGCCCAGCAGCCCGCCCCGCCCAACATCATGGAGCGGACCGAGTGGGACAACCGCCGCCTGGACCAGCTGGACCGCAACGTCCGCCGTCTGGAGCGCGCCCTGACCCAGCGCAACGCTGCGGGCCAGCCGGTTCTGGTCGAGCCGGACCCCGAGGTGATCGCCCTGCAGGGCCGGGTCGATATTCTGGAGCAGCGTCTGAACGACCTGTCGTCCACCATCCGTCGCATCACCGGCGACGGCGAGCGGGTGACCTTCCAGCTGGATGAAAGCCAGCGCGACAACACCGCCCTGCGTCGTCGTCTGGCCGACGCCGAGGCCCGCATCCAGAAGCTGGAGACGGCGGCGGAGCTGAACGCCCCGATCCAGGTCAACACCCCAACCGGCGATGCGGCCCAGGATCTGGCTGCGGCGGTCCGCCTGATCGGCACGGATCGTCCGCGCGGCGAGCGGGCGCTGGAGACGGTGGTGGTCACCTGGCCCGACACGCCCCAGTCGCGTGAGGCAAACTCGCGTCTGGGCGACCTGCGTGTCTCGGCCAACGACAAGGCGGGCGCCGTGCCCTATTTCGCCGCCGCGCTGAAGGACTGGCCGCGCATCGGCTGGGCCGCCGACGCCACGCTGAAACTGGCTGACGCCCTGTTCGCCACCGACCGCAAGACGCAAGGGTGCGCCGCCCTGGGCGAGTTCACGCGCCGCTATGCGCCGACCGCGTCCGACCCGCAGAAGGCCCGCGCGGCCCAGCTGCGCACCTCGGGCGGGTGCAGCTGACGCCTGACATCGGGGGGACGGATCAAGCCGGTCTGGCGGCGCGCGTCCATGCGCGGCTGGATCAGCGACTGTCGCGTGATGTCGATCATCCCGTCGCCCTGGCCCTGTCCGGCGGCGGGGACTCCATCGCCCTGCTGCGGCTGGCGGCGACCTGGGCCAGGGCGCGAGGGCGCCGCCTGCTGGCCCTGACCGTTGATCACGGGCTTCAGGCGGACAGCGCCGCCTGGACCGCCTTCGCCGCCCAGGCCGCACGCACGCAGGGCGCGACGTGGGTGGGACTGGACTGGCGCGGTGACAAACCTACGACCGGCATTACAGCCGCCGCCCGCCTGGCCCGTCATCGCCTGATAGCGAACGCCGCCCGTGACGCCGGGGCGCGGGTCGTCCTGTTCGCCCACAACGCCGACGACATCGCAGAGGCCGACTGGATGCGGGCGCAGGGATCGACGCTGGGCCGCCTGCGCGACTGGACCCCGTCGCCTGTCTGGCCTGAGGGGCGCGGCCTGATGCTGGCCCGGCCTCTGTTGTCCGAACGCCGCGAGACGCTGCGGAATTGGCTGAGCGGGCAGGGCGCAGACTGGATCGACGACCCGGCTAATGACGACCCGCGCTATGGCCGCAGCCGCGCGCGACAGGCGTTGCAGGCCAGCACATCCGCTCCCGTTGCGCCGTCGCGTGTCGTCGCCACGCCCACCGTGCAGCCCATCATTCTGGACGGCGGAATCATCCAGCTGGACCGCGACGTCCGCGCAGCAACCCTCGCCGCCGCCCTTGTCTGTACAGGCGGCGGATCGACGCCGCCGCGCGGCGACCGGCTGTCCGCTGTGCTGGATCGGCTGCGCGCTGCGGACGATTTCGTCGCGGTTTTGAGCGGCGCCAGGCTGGAAGCGACGGCGGATCGCGTGATCGTGATGCGTGAGGCGGGCGAGTGGTCGCGGCGTCCCATCGCGCCGCTGAGGCTGGAGCCCGGACAGGCCGCTGTCTGGGACGGGCGGTGTCTCTTCACCGCGCGCGAGCCCGGCTGGACGGTGGTTGCGGCGCGCGGACGCCTGTCCAGCCTGACTGTGCGGGACCGCACGGCCCTGAACCGCCTGCCGCCTGCCGCCCGCGCCGCCGTCCCCGTCCTGTTGCGGGACGATGAAACTGCGCCGGTTCTTGCAGGGAAGAGCGTCGAACAACGCGATCTGACGGCCGAACGGCTCAGGCTTGCGTTGGACGAAACGACGCACGAAGACGATCTGAATCATGCGCCCGATGGCGTAACGCCGTGGAACCCCCTATTTTCACGGAAAGACATTCCAGACCGTGGACCCACTCTGGGCCTGCGGACGACCGAGGACCTCAATGAACCTGCGTAATCTGGCGATAACCGGCGTCATCATCCTGGCCTTGCTGGCGGGCTATGCGGCCATCTCGCAAGGGGGTGCCATGACCGGCATGGGCGGCCCTGCGGGCGCGGCCGCCGGCGGCCGCCCCGAGCAAATCACCTATTCCCAGCTGGTGCAGAAGGTGGAGGCCGGCGACGTCAAGGAAGCCACCGTGCGCGGCGACCAGGTGACGGGCGTCTTCAAGAACGACAACCGTTTCACCGCCACGACCGTCTTCCCGAACGAGACCCTGGTGAACTCCATGTTGGCGGCGGGCGTCAATGTTGACGCCAAGACCACGCGTCAATCGTGGTGGGCCAGCCTGCTGATCGGCATTCTGCCCATCGCGCTGCTGATCGGCGTCTGGATCTTCTTCATGCGCCAGATGCAGGGCGGAGCGCGCGGCGCCATGGGCTTTGGCAAGTCCAAGGCCAAGCTGCTGACCGAGCACAAGGGCCGCAAGACCTTTGACGATGTCGCAGGCGTCGATGAGGCCAAGGACGAACTGCAGGAGGTCGTCGACTTCCTGAAGGATCCGGGCAAGTTCCAGCGTCTGGGCGGCAAGATCCCGAAGGGCGCCCTGCTGGTCGGCCCTCCCGGCACCGGCAAGACGCTGCTGGCCCGCGCGGTCGCGGGTGAGGCGGGCGTGCCCTTCTTCTCGATCTCGGGTTCGGACTTCGTCGAAATGTTCGTCGGCGTCGGCGCCAGCCGCGTGCGCGACATGTTCGAACAAGCGAAAAAGAATGCTCCGTGCATCATCTTCATCGATGAAATCGACGCCGTCGGTCGCCATCGCGGCGCAGGCCTGGGCGGCGGCAATGACGAACGCGAACAGACCCTGAACCAGCTGCTGGTCGAGATGGACGGGTTTGAGGCGTCCGAGAACATCATCCTGATCGCCGCGACCAACCGTCCCGACGTGCTGGACCCGGCCCTGCTGCGTCCCGGCCGTTTCGACCGTCAGGTCGTGGTGCCGAACCCCGATGTGTCGGGCCGCGAACGCATCCTGCGCGTCCACATGAAGGATGTGCCCCTGGCCGCCGACGTCAACGTCAAGACCATTGCGCGCGGCACGCCCGGCTTCTCGGGTGCCGACCTGGCCAATCTGGTCAACGAAGCGGCCCTGACCGCGGCCCGCAAGGACCGCCGCATGGTCACGCACCGCGACTTCGAAGACGCCAAGGACAAGGTGCTGATGGGCTCGGAGCGTCGCTCCATGGCCATGAACGAGGAAGAAAAGCGCCTGACCGCCTATCACGAGGCCGGTCACGCCATCGTCGCCATGAACGTCAAGATGGCCGACCCGGTGCACAAGGCGACCATCGTTCCGCGCGGCCGCGCCCTGGGCATGGTGATGCAGTTGCCGGAAGGCGATCGCTATTCGATGAAGTACCAGCAGATGATCGACCGGATCGCCATCATGGCGGGCGGCCGTGTCGCAGAGGAGCTGATCTTCGGCAAGGAGAACATCACCTCGGGCGCATCGTCGGACATCGAACAGGCGACCAAACTGGCGCGCGCCATGGTCACCCGCTGGGGCTTCTCCGAGAAGCTGGGCACGGTAGCTTACGGCGAGAACCAGGAAGAGGTCTTCCTGGGCCACTCGGTCGCGCGCAGCCAGAACGTCTCGGAAGAAACGGCCCGCACCATCGACGACGAAGTGCGTCGTCTGGTCACCTCGGGCTGGGATGAGGCGCGCCACATCCTGACCACCAAGGCCGAAGACCACGAGAAACTGTCCCAGGCCTTGCTGGAATACGAAACCCTGTCGGGTGAAGAGATCAAGGACCTGCTGGAGAAGGGCGTCGCTCCGAACCGCGACGAGAACAACTTCCCCAACGCCGGGCCCTCGGTCTCGGTGCCGGTGACGCCGGTGGATGAAGCCTCGGTCGAGGTGCCGCCGACCCCCGCCGCCACAAGCGTGCCGACGGTCCACTAAGTCTGCCGAACCCGCCGCGGAGAAATCCTCGGCGGGTTCTCTTTCGTGAACTAGTTTGCATTTCAGACTAGTCTATGAGATATCGCTCTCGTTCCTAACGGGAGGGGTCGCCATGACGGCATCCGAAATCGATCGTTCAGAGCGGCTTCACAGCCTTGATGCGCTGCGTGGCGCGGCTCTGCTGCTGGGGGTGGTGCTGCACGCCGCCATGTCCTTTTTTCCGACCCAGATCTGGATCGTCGCGGACGATCAGAGGTCGGTCTGGGCCAGCGGCCTGTTCTTCGTCATCCACGTCTTCCGCATGGCCAGCTTCTTCCTGATCGCCGGTCTGTTCGCGCATATGATGCTGAACCGGCGGGGCGTGGCGGGCTTCGTCAGGAACCGGCTGATCCGCATTGCAGCCCCGTTCGGGGTGTTCTGGACGCCGGGGATGGCGGCGATCATCGCCGTGCTGATCTGGAACGCCTCGCTGCAAGGCCTGACCGCCGCCGACGCGCCGCCGCCGCCGACCTATGACTGGACCAACATCCCCCTGACCCACCTGTGGTTCCTGTGGGTGCTGATGCTTTTCTACGCCGGGTTCGTGATCCTGCGGGCGGGGTTCAAGGCGCTGGACGGCAAGGGTGATGGCGCGCGGATGCTGGACCGGCTGACGGCGGGTCTGATCGGGCCGTGGGGGCCGTTCGTGCTGGGTGCGCCGCTGGCCGTCGCCCTGTGGTTCGAGCCGAACTGGATCGCCTTTTTCGGCATTCCCACGCCGGATCACGGCCTGATCCCCAATGTTTCCGCCGCCGTGGGGTTCTGCCTGGCCTTCGCCTTTGGCGTCATGCTGGACCGACGCCGGGACCTGTTGAGCCGCATCCAGGCCTGGACGCCCGCCTATCTGGGGCTGGCGGTTGGCGCGGGCGCGATTGCCCTGATGCTGGCGGGCGGACCCGATCCGCATCTGGCGCCCCTGACCGATCCGGCGCTCAAGGCCTATGCCGCGGCGGCCTTCGGCGTGGCGACCTATGCCGCGATGTTCGCCGCGGTCGGTCTGGCGTTGAGGCTCGCCTCGGGCCGCAGCGCGGTGCGCCGCTATCTGGCTGACGCCTCCTACTGGATCTACATCGTCCATCTGCCGCTGGTGATGGCGGCCCAGGTTCTGGTGCAGGATTGGAGCCTGCCGTGGTTCGTCAAACTGGCCGTGGTCGTCGCAGGGGTTCTGGCCGTCTCGGTCGCCAGCTATGAACTGCTGATCCGCCACAGCTTCATGGGACGCTGGCTGAACGGCCGCCGCGTGCCGTGGCGTCAGCCGCGCCAGCCGACGCTCGCGCCCGCCGAATAGCTTGCCAATCAGACGCCGCTCGTCCACCCAGACCGCATCATCCGAGGATTCCTCATGACTGATCCCGCTCGCTCCGCCGAGGCCGATCTGGCCTTTCTGCGCTCCGTCGTTTCAGGCGCAGGCCCCCAGGGTCATTTCACCATGGGCGTCGCCTATCTGGCGGGCGGGCTGCTGTACGGGTTCCAGTGCCTGTTCCACGTCGGTCAGGCGGTGGGCTGGATCAACTGGCCGGGGCTGGCCACCCTGATCTTCGTCAGCAGCATCACCATCGCCATGATCGGCATACTGATCTGGGCGGCGCGCGAGGATCGCAAGGGACCGCGCCCCGGCCCCATGGTCACCCGCACCCTGAACGCCGCCTTCAGCGCCACGGGCATGGTCAATCTGGCGGTGATCCTGGTGTTCGGGATGGGCGCGATGCGGGACCATGACTTCGCCGTGTGGCTCTATTATCCGGCCATGGTCTTCGCCGTTCAGGCGGCGGCGTGGTGGGTGGCGTGGAGCCTGCGCCGGTCGATGTGGATGCTGGCGACCTCGCTGGGCGGTCTGGCGACGGCGGTGGCGCTGGGCCTGCTGGTGCGCGAGCCTGTCGCCTATCTGTTCGTCTGCACCCTGGCGCTGTTCGGCCTGTTCGCGGCGCCCGGCTGGGTCATGTTGAGCGGGGCCCTGAAGGCGCGCGCCGCCATTGGCGGGCAGGTCGGCTGACCCTATGAGTCTGGATCAACTCGGCAAGATCGATGAGGTCATCCACGGTCGCCTGCGGCTGGGGATCATGGTCTATCTGGCCGACGCCGAAGCCGCCGATTTCACCGAGCTGAAGACGGTGCTCGAAGCCACCCAGGGCAACCTGTCCGTCCATATCAAGAAGCTGGAGGAGGCGGGCTATGTCGCCGTGGCCAAGAGTTTCGTGAACAACAAGCCCCTGACACGCGTCTCGATCACGCCCCAGGGGCGCAAGGCCTTCGCCGCCTATCTGGAGGCGCTGGGCGGGTTGATCGGAAGGAAGGCCTGATGGCGCCCATGGTGGTCGATCCGGCCAAGGTGCGGACCTTCGAGGACAAGGCGTCCTTCTATGACTGGCTGGGCCGGAACCATGACCGTGAGACGGAGCTGTGGATCAGGGTGTTCAAGGTGAAGTCGGGCGTGGCCTCGATCACCATTCCCGAGACCATCGACGTGGCCCTGTGCTGGGGCTGGATCGACGGGATCAAGAAGGGGCTGGACGAGGTCAGCTTCCTGCAGCGCTACACCCCGCGCGGCAGAAAGAGCGTCTGGAGCCAGGTCAATGTCGGCAATGTCGCCCGCCTGATCGAAGAGGGGGCGATGACCCCGCACGGGATGAAACACGTCGAGGCGGCCAGGGCGGACGGACGCTGGGACGCGGCCTATCGCACCAGCAACGCGGCCGCGCCGGACGATCTGATGGCGGCCATCGACGCCGATCCGCAGGCGCGTGCGACCTTCGACATCCTGACCGCCCAGAACCGTTTCGCCCTGATCTTCCGCACCCAGGGCATGAAGACCGAGGCCGGGCGCAGGAAGAAGATCGCCGAACTGACCGCCATGCTGGCGCGGGGCGAGACCCCCTATCCGCAGAAGAGGGCCTGAGAAGGCGAGTTTGTTTTTCCGCATCCGTTCGGCGCAGTGCGGGCGGAATGTCCGACCCTCGGGTCAAGCCCGAGGGTGACGCAGAGGGAGGCGATCAAACCTCCGGCAGCACCTCGGCGTCCTCGATCATCACCGGCGTCAGGCTGCGCTCGGAACCCGAGGGGTCGGTCCAGGAGATGGTGTAGCCCTCGACCAGGCCGATCAGGCCCGCGCCGACGTGCGACAGGACCGACACCTTGCCCGCGTCGATATCGGCCTCGTTGGGCAGGACGATCTGGATGCGGCGCGGGTCCGACGAACGACCGTCGACATAGTGCAGCCAGCGGTGCAGGGGCACGGCGCCCTTGGGCAGGTCGGCGGGCTCGCAGATGACCGCGCGCTCCAGCTCGTCCTGCAACATGCCGGCGACGCCTTCGCCGGGCATGTCCCCGACCAGACGCGACAGGGTTTCGTGATCCTCGGCGCTGAGGAAGATGTCGGGGCGGACGGGAAGGGCGGACTTGGACATGGGGTTTGCTCGCAAAGGCATAGGCCGCCCTGCGCGCGTTCGGCGTCAGGCGTCGGCTGGAAGAGGGGTTTCAGATCGTCGCCCGGAACGGGCAAAAGGCACGCAGCCGTTCCGGGTCAGAAGCCTGCGACGAGGCGTCCCGCGTGGGAAAGGCGTCGAGCCTGGCTGACGAAACGTGTGTTCACGGCTAGAGGCTGATCCCATGTCGCGTGAAAGTCAAACTCCGCCGTTGGTCGGCCTGTCGCACGCCGTGCCCGACGGGGGCGTTCCGCTGGTCATGGGAATCGTCAATGTGACGCCGGACAGCTTCTCCGATGGGGGGCGTTGGGCGACGACGGAGCGGGCGGTCGAACAGGCGCTGCGGCTGGCGGAGCAGGGGGCGGATGTTCTGGACATCGGCGGTGAAAGCACCCGTCCGGGCGCCGATCCGGTGACGGAAGGCCAGGAGATCGACCGCGTCGCCCCCGTCATCGCCGCGATCCGCGCGCGATGGGACGGCGTGATCAGCATCGACACCATGAAGCCCGCCGTGGCCCGCGCCGCCTTCGCTGCGGGTGCGGCCATGTGGAACGACGTCACGGCCCTGACCCATGCGCCCGACAGCGCCGCCGTGGCCGCAGAACTGGGCTGCGACGTGGTTCTGATGCACATGAAGGGCGAGCCGCGCACCATGCAGGCCGATCCCCGGTATGACGACGTGGTGGCCGAGGTCGCGGCCTATCTGAACGACCGGGCCCAGGCCGCGATGGGGGCGGGCGTGGCGCGCGACAGGATCTGGCTGGATCCCGGCATTGGCTTCGGCAAGACCCTGGCGCACAACATGGCCCTGACGGCGCATCTGCAGGCCCTGACCGCGCTGGGCTTTCCCGTCCTCTACGCCGCCAGCCGCAAGCGCACGATCCAGGCCATCGACGCCACGGCGACCCAGGCCGACGACCGGCTGGGCGGGTCGCTGGCCCTTGCGCTGGAGGGGGCGCGGCGGGGCGCCCGCATGGTCCGCGTCCACGACGTGCGCGAGACGGTTCAGGCGTTGAAGGTTCAGGCGGCGGTGGCGAACGGCTGACACCCGCGACATCCGGTCGCGGCGGCTGTAGAGCGGTCGGGCAACAACCAACGGCCGCCGTCCATGAATCTGGGTTCCTATATCGCCCCCATCCTGATGCTGTGCCTGTCGAACGTCTTCATGACCTTCGCCTGGTACGGACATCTGAAGTTTGACCACAAGCCGATGTGGCTGCTGGTCATGGCCAGCTGGGGCATCGCCTTCTTCGAATACTGGCTGGCGGTTCCGGCCAACCGCATCGGCATACACGTCTATTCGCCCGCCGAGCTGAAGACGATGCAGGAGGTGATCACCCTGCTGGTCTTCGCCGGGTTTTCGGTCCTGTATCTGGGCGAGAAGCTGACGATCAATCATCTGGTCGGGTTCGCCTTCATCGGTCTGGGCGCCTTCTTCATCTTCAAGGGGCCGCTGGGCGCGTGAACCGCCTTGCCCTCAGGGACGGGCTGGGTCATCTGACCCCTCATGTCCTGGGTCATGTCGATCAATCCGTGGGTGACGCTGGTCGTCGCCGGTCTGTTGGAGGTTCTGTGGGCCTCGGGCCTCAAGAACGTCAGCCTGCAAAGGCCCCTGACGTCGCTGGGGTGCTGATCGCCCTGGCCAGCAGCATGATCCTGTTGTGGGTGGCGACGCAGAAACTGCCGATCGGCACGGCCTATGCGATCTGGACCGGCATCGGCGCCGTGGGCGCGGCGCTGGTCGGCATCCTGTTCTACAATGAGCCGGCCACGGCGGTGCGGGCGGTCTGCATCCTGCTGATCGTGTCGGGCATCGTCGGGCTGAAGCTGTTTTCGGGAGCGGCCGCATGAGCGCCCTTCATCAAGGCCGGGTCCTGATTCTGGCTGGCTCTGACTCGGGCGGCGGGGCTGGAATCCAGGCCGACATCAAGGCCGTGACCATGATGGGCGGATACGCCGCCACCGCCATCACCGCCATCACCATCCAGAACACCCTGGGCGTCCACGGCGTCCATCCGCTGCCGCTGGATGTCATCACCGCACAGGCCCGCGCCGTGCTGGACGACATCGGCACCGACGCCTTCAAGACCGGAATGCTGGGTTCGGTCGAGGTGGTCGAGACCGTCGCCGCCCTGCTGGACACCGCCGACGCCCCCGCCGTGGTCGATCCCGTCATGGTGGCCAAGGGCGGCCATCCCCTGCTGCCTGATCTGGCCGTCGAGGCGGTCAAGGCGCTGATGATCCCGCGCGCGGCGCTGCTGACCCCCAATGCGCCCGAGGCCGAGGCCCTGACCGGGTTCGCGGTCCATGATCTGGACGGTCAGCGCCGCGCCGGCGAGGCCCTGCTGGCGATGGGCGCGCGGGCGGTGCTGATGAAGGGCGGCCATGTGCCGGGCACGACCGTGATCGATCTGTTGATGACCACGGACGGCGAGACGGTGCTGGAATCCGAGCGGATCGACACCCGTCACACCCACGGCACCGGCTGCACCCTGGCCAGCGCCTGCGCCGCCGGTCTGGCGCTGGGCCGTCCGCTGGAGGTCGCGGTCGCCGAGGCCTGGGCCTATGTCGCCGAGGCCATCCGTCGTGCGCCCGGCCTGGGCGGCGGCCACGGCCCGCTGGACCACGCCTGGCCGGTGCGGGGCTGAACCATGACGACGACGAATCTTGAGGCGCGGCTGGTCGAGGTCGTGCGCGCCGACCCCAATCTGATGCACGTCCTGACCACGGTGCGGGCGCTGGACCTGCCCGATTGGCGGCTGGTGTCAGGCGCCGTCTATCAGGCGGTCTGGAACGCCCAGACGGGCCGCGCGGCGGGCTATGGGGTCAAGGACTATGACCTGGCCTATTTCGACGCCTCGGACGTGTCTTATGAGGCCGAGGACGAGGTCATCAAACGCGTCGCCGCAGCCTTTGACGAGCCGTTCCGCAGTCAGGCCGAGGTCCGCAATCAGGCGCGGGTGCATCTGTGGTTCGAGAACCGCTTCGGCGAGCCCTATGACGCCCTGTCCTCGACCGATCAGGCGCTGAACCGGTTCGTCGCCCCGACCTTTGCCATCGGAGTGCGGCTGGAGGCGGATGACGCCATCACCGTCGCCGCGCCGTTCGGGCTGGAGGACGTCTTTTCCATGACCATCCGGCCCAATCCGCTGCGCCCGCTGGCCAAGGGCTGGGCCAAGACCATCGCCAATGCGCGCGGACGCTGGCCGGAACTGATGGTGGTGGAGCCGATCTAGTTTCTTCGAGGCTTAGCCCAAACCGTCATTCCGGGGCTGAGCAAAGCGAAGAACCCGGAATCCAGGACCACATTCTCATCGCCAGCCGTCATCAATGGCACGACCCTCCTGGGTTCCGGGTTCGTCCTGCGGACGCCCCGGAATGACAAGCCGAGTGGTCGGAAAACTGAAGCCCGAACCGAGCTAGTAAGGCCCGTGCTTGCCGTTGGAGGAGAACTCAGGCGGGGCGGCCTTGTGGATGAACTGTTCGGCGACCAGCCAGGCCTTGAACGGGCGCAGGCAGCCCAGGCACATGGCGACCAGCAGGGGCAGGGTTACGACGGCGTGGACCCAGATGGGCGGGTGGACCGTGAACTCGAACGCCATCAGCAGGATCATGCCGATGATGCCCACCGCCGACATGACGAAGAAGGCCGGGCCATCCGCCGGGTCGGCGAAGGCGTAGCTGAGGCCGCACTCGGGGCATTCCGCGCGCAGGGTCAGATAACCCTTGAACAGCGGGCCCTTGCCGCAGCGGGGGCAACGGCAGGCGAGGCCTGTCTTGACGGTGCTGAGCGGGGGATATTGCGGATCGGCCATGGGACAACCCTATCCGCTTGCGTCGGGTCTGTCGCGTGGACGGTTTGTCCATGGACGAACACTGTTTCAGTCCGGGACGAATGATGGCCTGGCCGACCGCCGATTAACCGTGACGAAAGGGCTTTGGCGGCATAGCTGGCGGGTAATGTCAGGGCCGTCGCCGACCACGCGCATGCTGAAGACGACCGTGGCGGCCGCTGCGGCGGGCGCTGTCGCGTTCGCGCCGCTGGCCCCCTTGGCGCAGGACGTCGGCCGCGGCCGCGACCCGCTTTCCATCTCCATCGGCCAGAACAGCGGCTTCACACGCGTCGAGTTCGGCGGCGTGATCGGCCTGCGCAGCCAGGTGCGTCGCGACGGGGACAGGTTGTACGTCCGCCTGGGGGTCTCGGCGGCGCCCGATGTGTCGCGCCTGCGCGTCGATCCGCCGCAGGGGGTGACGTCGGTCGAGACGCGGATGGCGCGCGGCGGCGGCACCGATCTGATCCTGACCCTGGCCGAGGGCGCCGACTATCGCTCGGGTGTCGCCGACGGGGCCGTGTGGCTGAACCTCTATGCCCCCGGCAAGGCGCCTGAGCGGGCGGCCGAGACGGTCGCCAGGGTCAACGCCGTCGTGCCGGTGCGCGCCGAGACGTCGGCGGACAAGACCGTCCTGACCTTCCAGTGGGGCGCGCCGGTCGGCGCCGCCGTCTTTCGTCGGGGCGAGGCCGTCTGGGTGGTGTTCGACACCGCCGCCAAACTGGACCTGAACGGCGCCCTGAGGGGCGGCAAGGCCTCTGGACCTGCAAGCGGCGCCCGATGGGCCGCGGGCCCCGGCTATACCGCCCTGCGCATCGCCGCGCCCGGCGACCTGTCCGTCTCGGCTCAGGGGCAGGGCGGGACATGGACCGTCTCCATCGGCGGGAACGGCGCGGGCGGATCGGGCGTGGAGGTCGATCGTTCCGACGACGGGGCCTCGACCCTGGTGGCGCGCATGGCCGGGGCGACCAAGACGGTCTGGCTGACCGATCCGCTGGTCGGCGACCGTTTCGCCGCCGTGACGGCCCTGGCCCCCGGCAAGGGCATGGCCGAGCGCCGGTCCACCGTCGACCTGACCCTGCTGCCCACCGCCCAGGGTCTGGCCATCGAGACGGCGACCGATGACCTGAAGGTGGATGCGGCAGGCGATCTGGTCACGCTGAGCCGACCGCGCGGCCTGACTTTGTCGCCGCCCTCGGCCCTGCTGCAGGCGGCGGGGTCCCTGGTCGATGCGCCGCCCAAGGCTAATGATCCGGCCCTGATCCTGGCCGACTGGGCCGCCGTAGGGGCGGCGGGCTTCTCGGACCGCTATCAGCGGCTTCAGGACGAGGCCATGGCCGAGGCGGCGGCGTCGGACGACAATCCGCGCGCGCCCATCGCCGCGCGCGTGGCCTTCGCCCGGTTCCTGGTCGGGTCGGGTCTGAACTACGAAGCCATCGGCGTGCTGAACGGAATCATCGCCAAGTCGCCCAGCATGCAGGGCGAGCCGGAGGTGCGGGGCCTGCGCGGCGCCGCCCGCGTCGGCGTCGGGCGCCTGGAGGAGGCCCAGGCCGATTTCGCCATCGGCGCCCTGGCCAATGATCCCGCCGCCAAGGTCTGGCAGGGCTATATCGCCGCCGAACAGGGCGACTGGGAGGGCGCGCGCCGCGCCTTCGCCGCCGGGGCGTCGGTGGTCGATCAGTTCCCCAAGGAATGGCGCGCCCGCTTCGGCGCCGCCCACGCCATGGCCGCCGTGCAGACGGGGGACCTGCCGGCCGCGCGACAACTGCTGGCCTATGTCTTCAGCCAGAACGCCCCCGCCGCCGACCAGTTGACGGCGCGGCTGGTGCAGGCCCGCCTGTTCGAGCTGAGCGGCGACAAGGATCGGGCGCTGGCGATCTACAAGGCCGTGGCGCGGGCGCCGCTGGACGGCATCGCCACCCCGGCCAAACTGGGCGCCATCTCGCTGGAGCTGGAGCGGGGCGCCCTGACCCCGGACAAGGCGGCGCAGCGGCTGGAGCAGTTGAAATGGCGCTGGCGCGGCGACGCCACCGAGTTGTCGGTGATCCGCAAGCTGTCGGACATCTATCTGCAGCAGGGCCGCTATCGCGAGGCGCTGGAGGCGCTGCGCGGGGCGGGCAAGCGGATGGCGGGCGTGCCCGGCGCGGCGGAGGTCCAGGCCGACCAGTCCAACGCCTTCCGCGCCCTGTTCCTGGAAGGCGCCGCCGACGGGCTGCAGCCGGTTCAGGCCCTGGCGCTGTTCTATGATTTCCGCGAACTGACGCCCATCGGCGCGGACGGCGATGAGATGGTGCGGCGTCTGTCGCGCCGCCTGATCGATGTCGACCTGCTGGATCAGGCCGCCGAACTGCTGAAACACCAGGTGGACGAGCGTCTGGACGGCGTGGCCAAGGCCCAGGTCGCCACCAATCTGGCCACCGTCTATCTGATGAACCGCCAGCCGGAGAAGGCGCTGCAGGCCATCTGGGGCTCGCGCACCACGCTTCTGCCCGCCGCCATGAACAGCGAGCGCCGGGCGCTGGAGGCCCGCGCTCTGATGGACCTGGGACGGTTTGATCACGCCATGGAGGTGCTGGACCGCGACCAGTCGCCGCCCGCGCGCGAGGTTCGCGCCGATGTGCTGTGGAAACAGCAGAAATGGACCGAAGCCGCGCAGCAGTACGAGGGGCGTCTGGGCGACCGCTACAAGACGCCTGGGACGCCGCTGAGCCCGTCAGAGGAGGGGTGGTTGATCCGGGCGGGCGTCGGCTATTCGCTGAGCAGCAACCGCGCGGCCCTGACGCGTCTGCAGGGCCAGTATTCGCCCTTCATCGCGGGCGCACGATCCGCCAACGCCATGCGGGTGGCGCTGGACGACAGCCTGTCCGGCGTGGCCGGGACGAGCGATTTCGCGGGCCTGACCGCGGGCGCCGACACCTTCGTCGGCTGGGTGACGGCGGCCAAACAGGACTTCCGAAAGGAAACGGGCGGAGATCGCCCCGCGACCCCCGCCCGTTAAATCAGCGCTATTGATCCCGGATGGGATCAAGAAGGCTTAGCCGTTGACGGCGTCCTTCAGGGGCTTGGAGACGCGGAAGCGCACAGCCTTGGAAGCCGCGATCTTGATGGTCGCGCCCGTCGCCGGGTTGCGGCCTTCACGCTCGGCGCGTGCAGCGGTGTCGAAGACGCCCAGGTTCGAGATGCGGACATCGCCGCCGGCCTTCAGGCTGGCGTGGATGTTTTCGACGATGGCGGTCAGCACCTTGCCTGCGTCGGCCTGCGAGACACCGGCGTCTTTGGCGACGGCGGCGATCAGTTCGGCTTGAGTGGTCATAGGGGTCGTTTCCAGTGTTAGTCGCCCGATTCAGGGCGAGGACTAAGGGATCAACACGGAAATCGGGGGGCATTGCAAGCGCCGAAAACGCTGAAAGCCTTACAGGGCGGGGGATTATCCGGTTCCGGCCCCTCTCTGGAAGCTCTCGACCAGGCTTCCAGCCACCAGTCTCCAGCCGTCCACCAGCACGAAGAAGATCAGTTTGAACGGCAGGGATACAACCACCGGAGGCAGCATCATCATGCCCATGGACATCAGCACGCTGGCCACCACCAAATCGATCACAAGGAACGGAACGAAAAGGAGAAATCCTATTTCAAACGCCTTCTTCAACTCGCTGATCATGAAGGCCGGCGTGACGACCCGAAGTGGCAAGTCCTGCAGGTTCGGGGTCGGCTGGACCTGGCTCAAACGGGTGAACAGGGCCAGGTCCGCGCGGTCCACCTGACCCAGCATGAAAGTCTTCACAGGTTCCGACGCCTGATCGAAGGCCTGGGGCAGTTCGATCTGCTGATCCATCAGCGGACGGATGCCCGAATCATAGGCGTCCTGCCAGGTCGGGGCCATGACGATGGCGCTCAGGAACAGCGAAAGCGAGATCAGAACGGCGTTCGGGGGCGACTGCTGCAGGCCCAGCGCCGTGCGCAGCAGCGACAGAACCACGACGATGCGCACGAAGCTGGTGGTCATGATGACGATGGACGGGGCCAGCGACAGCACCGTCATCAGCCCGACCAGCTGGACGACGCGCTGGGTCAGGCCCGCGCCGTTGCCCAGGTCGATATTGATGGCCGAACCGCCCTGAGCCGCCTGTTGGGCCAGGGCCGCCACGGGCCAGGCCAGACAGACAAGGGTGGTGAACAGCGACAGAATGGCGGCGCGTTTCAGCTCCGCGCCCGTGGGTGTGGCGAAGAGGCTCTCCCTCCCGCCGCGGGGGAGACGTCTGGGCAAGGATTTCACTGGATCGCTCCCGGCTGGCGGGGTTCGATCAGTTCGCGGCCTTCGCCCAGCAGGATCAGGCGCTCCTCGTCATCGACCCGCACCAGAACCAGACGGCGCGCCGGGTCCAGAACCAGGGTCTCGACCACCTGCAGCCGCCGGGCGCCTTTTTCGGCGCTGAGACGGGCCATCAGCTTGGGCGCATAGCGACGCGCGGCCCAGGCGGCGACGCCGATCAGACCGAGGGTGAAGGCCAGGCCGAAGACGGCACGGGCAAGATCGAGGAAATTCATACGCTTATGGCCCCGCGCGGTCGGCGCTGTCCCATAAGTCTTAACCACCACGGTTAACGAGCCGTTGAGATAACGGCCTATTAACCATGCACGCGGCATTTTCTGCCCATCGCGCGCATCCGCGTTGCACGGGAGACCGCCATGGGCGTCGCCGACATACCTCTGCTGGGCCAGATCAAGGGCCGTCTGGGCTGGCTGGACGAGCGCCAGCGCCTGATCGCGGAGAACGTGGCCAACTCGGACACGCCTGGCTTCGTCGGGCGTGACCTGAAGATGCCGACCGACTTCGCCGCAGCCATGCGCTCGCGCGGCGGCGGCGCGGTGCAGATGGAGCGCGCCAGCGGCGCCCATTTCACGCCGCCGGGATCGGGCTATCGGTTCGAGACGACCAAGTCGCCGGATTCGGAAACCACGATGGACGGCAACTCGGTCGTGGTCGAAGAGCAGATGCTGAAGATGGCCGAGAGCCGCATGGCCTATGACGCGGCCATCGGCTTCTATCAGAAGTCCATGTCGATGATTCGTCTGGCGGCCAAGAAGCCCGGCGCGGGCTGAGGAACTGATCCATGCCTGATCCCATTCCGCCCTCGAACAGCGCCATGGCCGTCGCGGCTTCGGCGCTCAAGGCGCAGCAGTCGCGGATGCGCGTCATCGCCGAGAACATCGCCAACGCCCAGTCGACGGCCCGCACGCCGGGCGGCGAGCCGTACCGCCGTCAGATCCCCGTCTTCCAGCCGCGTGAAGTCGACGGCGCCACGGGCGTGGCCCTGGCCGAGGTTCGCCCCGATCAAGGCGACTTCAAGATGGACTATGATCCGTCGCACCCGGCGGCGAACGCCCAGGGCTATGTCCTGCGTCCCAATGTCGACACCCTGGTCGAGGCGATGGACATGCGCGAGGCGCAGCGGGCCTATGAGGCCAATCTGAACGTCATCGAGACGGCGCGGTCGATGGACGCCCGCACCCTCGACATCATCAAGCGCTGAGGAGGGCTTAAGTCATGAACCCCATGATGGCCGCCCGCGCCTACGCCGCCGTTCAGGGCGTCGCCATGCCCACCGCGCCCGCCGCCCAGGCGCCTGGCGTCGGCGACGGCGGCTTCGCCGACCTAGTCAAAAACGCCATGACCGACATGGCCCAGCAGTCGAAGGCGGCGGAAACCCAGATGGCCAGCTCCATTCAGGGACAGGGCAATCTGATCGACGTGGTCACGGCGCTGAGTTCGGCCGAGGCTTCGCTGGAAACCGTCATCTCGGTCCGCGATCAGGTCATCTCGGCCTACAAGGAAATCATGGCGATGCCGCTGTAAGGCGGGCTCGTCGGCCTTACAGCGGGTGACGGCTGATCGTCACCTTGGAGCGCCCGCCCGCCGTCTGCATTAGTTCGCGCGCGGTTCCTTCCAGGCGCAGGCCCGTCAGCACGCCGGTCGCATAGGCGCCGGTGTCCACCCCGATGCGGCGATAGTCGGCGTGAACCGCCTCTGACGGCGTATGGCCGTGAACCACCACCCGCTCGAACGGTTCGGGGTTCTCCAGAAAGGCCTGACGCACCCACATCAGCTGGCGCGGGTCCTGCTGGTCCAGCGGCACGCCCGGCTCGGCCCCGGCATGGGCGAAGAAATAGTCGCCGATAGAGACGCTGTACTGCAGGCCGTTCAGGAAGGCGCGCTGGCGGTCGCCGACGGCGGCGTTCAGCGCCTCGCAGGCTGCGGCCCAGCCCTCGGCGTCGGTCTTCAGCATCGGCGGAATGACGCCATAGGACAGCAGGGCTTCGCGCCCGCCATAGTCGCACCAGCCCGGCCCCAGCTCCGGGTCGGTCAGGAAGGCCTCCATGCGCTCTTCGTGGTTGCCGCGCAGGAAATGGGTCTCGATCAGGCCTTCGGCCTTGATGGCGGCCAGGCGGTCGATGACGCCCTTCGAATCCGGTCCCCGGTCGATGTAGTCGCCCAGGAAGACGATGACCTTTCGCCGCGCAGGCGAGCGGATCAGGTCCTCGATCATCGCATCCGCCAGCGGCTCCAGCAGATCCAGACGTCCATGCACGTCGCCGACGGCCCAGACGACGGTGTCGTCCGGGATCGCGGCGGTGCGCGCAGGCGCGGCCTTTGGGCGGGATTTGAACAGCTTGCCGAACATCAGGCCTTGATCAGCGGTCTGGCGACGCTTGGCAAGCGTCGTCTCATCAGAAGAAGCGTTCGCCGATGCGGATGGTGTCGCCCGGCGCCACCTGGGTGGCGGTGGTCAGCGGGAAGGCCTGTTCGCCCACGCCGTCCGCGCGCTTGATGTAAACCACGCGGGTGTTGGCGCGGTACGAGAAGCCCTCGGCCGTCGCCACGGCGTTCAGCACCGTCAGATTGTTGGTGTACGGATATTCGCCCGGCTTCTTCACTTCGCCCAGGATGTAGAAGGGGCGATAGTTCAGCACTTCGGCGGAAACGCGCGGCTCGTTGATATAGCCCTGGCGCAGGGCCTGGGCGATTTCTTCCTGGAACTGGCCGATGGTCAGGCCGGCGGCCTGAACTTCGCCGATCAGGGGCAGGGAGACCTTGCCGCTGCCGCCGACGATGAACTCGCCGGTCAGGGCTTCTTCGCCGAAGACGTTGACGCGGACCTTGTCTGCGGCGCCCAGGCGATACTCCGGCACCGAACGGACGGCGACGGGCTCATCGCCCGACGGAGCGATGATGGCCGCCAGGGATTCGGCGCCCGCCGGCGACGAGGCGCAGCCGGACACGCCGACAACCAGCATCAGGCCCACAAGCCCTGCGCGCAACCAATTCAGCATTTGTAGCTGTCCCCGATCGAAACTTGGCCTTTCTATAGCGTAAGGTGAAGTCCATTTCCAAGTCATCGATGACTGCAGCGCAGCATTGGGGGCCCGGCGGCGATTACGGCCCGATCTTCAAGCGCGGTCTGTCAGTCATTCGCCCCTGGATGAAAAGCGCCTGTACGGATGATCGCAGATTTTGCGTTGCGGGCGCGCGGACTGTAAGCGGTGCAGGCGCGGGTCCGCCGCTTCGATGTTCGAATGCGTCGGATCAGCGCATGAGGACGCTGCGGCGTCGGCGGGGAGCATCTTTCATGAAGCCTAGCGTCGTCTATGGACTGAAGCTCAGCGCCGCTGCTGTTCTGGCGGGCGCCTGCGTCCTGTCGGCAGGGGCGGCCGCCCTGACGCTGGGCGGCGGGTCCGAGCTGATGGATCTGGCGGGCCTGCATGAGAACCGGGCCGAGGCCCTGCTGGCGGAAAGTCCGCCGAACACAGAGGCCGCCGTCGCCGAAACCAAGGCCGCACTGGCCCAGGCGCCGATGAACGCAGCGGCCTGGGCGCGGCTGGCCTATATCGACCGCAGCCGCTCGACCGTCATGACCCCGGCGGCGCTGGACAATCTTGAGCGGTCCTATGCGGTGGCGCCGTATGGGCCGGACATCAGCCGCTGGCGCGTGCGCTATATGTTCGAACACTGGTCGGAGCTGACGCCGTCGCTGCGCAGCCAGGCGTCGGACGAACTGCGTGTCCTGTCGCGCTATCGCGGCGGAGTGGCCCGTGACACGATCCGCACCATCGAGAACCCCTCTGGTCGTCTGGCCGCCGAGATGATCCGTCGGCTGGGACAGGGCGACGCCCGACGCGATCGCGAAGCCCGCGAGGCGGCCGAGGCGGCCTGATCTCAAAGGCGATCTGCACGCCTTTGCTCGCCAATGGGTGTGGCTCCAGCACCACCGTAGCGGTTCGGACGCCCGTCGTTTCTCGCGGGGGCGGTATTTGCTGCAACGATGTGATATGCGCCCTGTTGAAAACTAGCTGGGCTGTATTCGAGGGGCGCATGACGACGAACGAGGACGTGATCCTGACAGGCTCGACCTTTGTCGATCGCATCCGTGTCGTCGCTCGGCGTCTGGGCGCCCGCATGGCGTTCAGCGAGCTGACGCCCATGCTGGTCTCGCTGCTGGGCGTATTGTTCATCCTGTCCCTGTCCGGCGCGGTGCTTCTGACCCAGCGTCTGGAGGAGCTGGCCGGTCAGTCGGCCCAGACCATCGGCTTGCCGGCGTCGGTCCCCATGGTCCAGCAGCGCCCGCTGGAGTTCACCCTGTCCCCGGACGAGGTGATGCCGATTTCGGAGGATGAGGCCCGCGCCTTCAACGCCGGACTGCCGTTCTCGACCCTGCCGATCCTGGCTGCAAAGCCCTTCATCATCCCGGCCGACCGGCTGGAGGACTACACCCGCGCCGTCGATTGCCTGGCCGCCGCCGTCTATTATGAGGCCGCCTCGGAAACGACCGAGGGTCAGGCCGCCGTGGCCCAGGTGGTGCTGAACCGCGTGCGTCACCCGGCCTATCCCAGCACGGTCTGCGGCGTGGTCTTCCAGGGTTCGGAGCGTCCGACCGGCTGCCAGTTCAGCTTTACCTGCGACGGCGCCATGAACCGGGTTCCCTCGATCGAGGGCTGGGCGCGGGCCAAGGCCGTGGCGTCGTCGGCCCTGAACGGCTCGGTCGCCGCGGGCGTGGGCATGGCGACCCACTACCACACCGACTATGTCGCGCCTTACTGGGCCGAGCGTCTGGTCAAGATGCGCCAGATCGGGGCGCACATCTTCTATCGCTGGGCCGGGACCTGGGGTCTGCCGGGCGCCTTCACCGTGCGTCATGGCGATGTGGAGCCGACCATCGCCCAGATGGCGGCCCTGTCCGCACCGCTGGAGGCGTTGGACCTGACGGCGGAGCTGCCGCTGCCGAGCGAGCCGATCGCGCCGATCATCCTGCGCGCGCCGCCGCCCGCCATCGTCGTCGTCGAACCGCACGAGGAGCACGCCGCCGCCGTCCACGCCGCCGCCCCCGCGCCGGTCGCCGCTCCGCCTGCGCCGCCGCCCGGCCCGACCATCATGGCCAGCCCCCTGACGCCGCCGCAGGCCGGTCAGCCCGAGCGTCGCCGCTCGCGCATCGCCACCCCCTTCTAGGATCGGCTTTCCCGCGCCAGCATCGCCTCGATATCGGCGATCAGGCCGGGTCCGGTCGGCGACCAGTCCAGTTCGCGGCGGGTGATGTCGCTGGAGGCCGACATTTCCTTGCCCGCGAAGGCGGCCAGATGTCCCAGACTTTGCGCCGCCTCGTCTGGCGACAGCGAGACGACAGGCAGGCCCAGGCCCCGTCCGACCGTTGCGGCGATCTGGCGGAAGGGCAGGGCGTTCTCCGCCGTCGCATGATAACGGCGGCCGGCCTGGCCTTTCTCCAGCGCCAGCCGGTAAAGACGCGCCGCATCCCCGACATGGGCCGCCGACCAGTTGTTCAGCCCGCCGCCGACATAGGCGGACACGCCGGTGCGCCGCGCCAGTGCAACGACGTCGGACACCAGCCCCTGTCTGACGGTGTCGTGAATCTGCGACAGGCGCACGATGCGGACATTCACCCCGGCCTGCAGCAGCCGTTCGCCCGCCTGTTCCGAGGCCACGCGCGGATTGGGCGAGGCGGGGTCGAACTGATCCTCGCGGGCTGGGCGGTCGGACGTCAGCATTCCCATGGGCGTCGCGGAGGTGATGATCAGCGGGCGGTCTGACCCGGTCAACGCCTGACCCAGCGCATCGACCGCGCGGGCGTCCTTGCGGCAGTTCTCGGCGAACCGCGAGAAGTCGTGGTCGAAGGCGGTGTGGATCACGCCGTCGCATTGTCCGGCGCCCTGGCGCAAACTGTCCAGGTCGGCGATGTCGCCCCGGTGCGGTTCGGCCCCGGCGTTTCGCAGCCGCTGTTCGCCTGCCTCAGACCGTGCAAGGCCCAGAACCTGATGCCCGGCCCTGAGCAGTTCCGGGACGATGGCCGAGCCGATGAAGCCGGTCGCGCCGGTCAGGAAGATACGCATGACTCTGAACTCCGATCTTGTCGGAGGTCAGGAAAGACCGCATTCTGATCCTGTTAAAGCCGTGACTTTATCCTATTATAATGACTGGCAGGACCGCATGACAGATACGTCGGGGACGCCGCTGGGCGCCTATCTGCGCGACCGCCGCGCCCGGATCGATCCGGCGGCGCTGGGCCTGCCGACGGGGCGTCGTCGCACGCCGGGCCTGCGCCGCGAGGAGGTGGCGCAGCGCGCCAACATCAGCCCCACCTGGTACGCCTGGCTGGAGCAGGGGCGGGGCGGCGCGCCCTCCGCCGAGGTGCTGGACCGGATCGCGGTCGGCCTGATGTTGACCGAGGCGGAGCGCGAGCATCTGTTCATGTTGGGTCTTGGCCGTCCGCCGCAGGTCCGTTATCGCGCCGTGGAAGGCGTCACGCCCCGGCTGCAACGCCTGCTGGATGCGTTCGAGGTCAGTCCCGCCCTGATCAAGACGGCGACCTGGGACGTGGTGGCCTGGAACCGCGCCGCCGCCGCCGTCCTGACCGACTATGGGGCGCTGGCGCCGCGCGAACGCAACATTCTGAAGCTGATCTTCGGTTCATCCCGCAGCCGCACCGCCCCGGCCGATTGGCAGGACATGGCCCGCTTTGTCGTTGCGGCCTTCCGCGCCGATGCGGCCCGCGCCGGGGCCGTGTCCGAGGTCGCGGATCTGGTCGCCGAACTGTGCGCCTCAAGCCCCGAGTTCGAGGCCATGTGGCGCGATAACGAGGTCCGCATTTACGGCGAGGGGACCAAACGCCTGAACCATCCGCTGGCCGGGGAGATCATGCTGGAGTTCTCCAGTTTCGCCGTGGACGCCCGGCCGGACCTGGGCCTGATCGTCTATAATCCGGTGACGCCGCAGGATGCCGAGCGGATACGGACGCTGTGTGGCCAGGCTTGCCAATCCGGTCGCGGCGCGCTGTAGAGACTGAGGATGCGCCAGGCCATCCTCATCATCGATGTTCAACCCAGTTTTTCGCCGCCCGAACCCCTTGTGCGCGACATTACGGCCCTGGCCGCGACCCTGCCTTCGGTCGCCACGGTCGAGCGCCACGACGAGACGGTCACCCCGTTTGAGGCGCAGCTGGGATGGAAGCCGGGGCTGAGCGACGACAGTCTGGTTCCGGCCGACCGGGTCTTCGTCAAGCACGGCTATCTGCCGCCGCCCGAACTGATCACCCATCTGAAGACGTTGGACGTGGAGCGGGTGCTGGTCTGCGGCATCCAGGCGGACACCTGCGTGCTGGGGGCGGGCTATTGCCTGTTCGATGCGGGCCTTAGGCCGACTCTGCTGTCCTGGCTGACGGTCGGTTCGTCGCTGGACCGATCCGGCGAACTGGGCGCACGGCTGTGGGCGCACCATTTCGGCCCGGTGTTGCGCTCGCCCCAGGAACTGACGCTGGACTGAACGTCGTCACAGGGGAGCCAGCTGTTGCGTCGCCGCGTCGCGCACGGCCTGCGTCAACGCCGCGATCAGACGGCTGGACAGACGCGGGCGACGCCAGAACAGGGGGACGTCGACAAAGACGGCTGGGTCCAGATCGATCAGTTCGCCCTGCGCGATCAGGGGCGCGGCCAGCGGCTCCGGCGTCATCGACCAGGCCAGACCTGCCAGCGTCAGGTCCAGAAAGGCTTGCGTCGACGGCGCCTGATGGGTCGGCGCGGCGACAGGGGCGCCGAACTTCTGCGTCATCCAGCGATCTTGCAGCGCATCACGCGCATCGAAACGCAACACCGGCGCAAGGGCCAGTGTATCCGGCGTCACCCTGTGCGGGAAGTGGCGGGCGCAATAGGCCGCGCTGGCCGTCGCCCGATAGCGCAGGGCGCCCAGCGGCGTGGTGCGGCAGCCCTGAATGGCTTTTCCCGTGGTGGTGACGGCGGCCAGCACCTGACCTGTACGCAGGCGTTCGGCGGTGTGGGCCTCATCATCCAACATCAGGTCCAGGGTGGCTGCGCCTGTGGATGCGAACCGAACCGCCGCCGCTGGAAACCAGGTCGCCAGACTGTCGGCGTTCAGGGCGATGCGAAGGCTGGGCGGCCCGGCGTCCACGGTTCCGCTCCAGCCCGGTTCGTCTGTCAGCAGGTCATGCTCCAGCAGGGCGACCTGATTGAAATGGGCGCACAGGCGCACGCCTGCCTCGGTCGCCGTGCAGGGCGACCCGCGCACGATCAGGGGTGCGCCCAGCCGTTCCTCCAGCCCCTTCACCCGCTGCGACACAGCAGAAGGCGTGACGCCTAGCGTCTGGGCGGCGGCGTCGAATGATCCTGTCCGGGCGACAGCGGCGACCGCGGCTAGTGAAGGATAGTCCAGCAGTTTAGCGTTCCTAATGCAGCATTAGAGAAATGAGCTGTTCTTAATGCGCGTCGTGGCCGATCTGCGCCAGATGACAATGACTGTTTTCTTGCAAGGCTTCGCCGTCGCCGCCCCGCTGATCATGGCTATCGGGGCGCAGAACCTGTTTGTGCTGAGACAGGGCGTTCTGCGCCAGCACGTCGTGCCGGTGGTGGTCTTCTGCGCCTTGATGGATGCAGTGCTGATTGCGGCGGGCGTCGGCGGGCTGGGTTCGCTGCTGGGGGCGGCGCCGATGTTGCGGGTGGCGATGGCGCTGGCGGGTTCGGGGTTTCTGATCTGGTACGGCGTGGGTGCAGCCAGACGGGCGGCCGCGCCGGGGGCGCTGGATCCGACGAAGGGTGAGGGGGCGTCCAGCCTTGCCGCCGCCCTGGCCCGCGCGGCGGCTTTCACCCTGTTGAACCCGCACGTCTATCTGGACACGGTGCTGTTGATTGGATCGATCGGTGCGGCCCAGGCGACGGAGGCTCGCCCGGTCTTTGTTGCGGGCGCGGCCTTCGCCAGCGTGGTCTGGTTCACGGGGTTGGGCTTTGGCGCGCGGCTGCTGGCGCCCATCCTGTCGCGGCCCAGGACCTGGCGGGTGATCGAGGCCGTCGTCGCCGTCATGATGTTCGCCATCGCCGCCAAGCTGTTGTGGGGCGCGGGCCAGATCATTCTCTAGCCGCCAGCGGGACTGCAAGGGTTCAGCCGGTCGGCCTGATCGGCGCACAACTGCCGGAGCCAGTGGCGGATGGCGCGCAGGCGGGCGGTGTCGTGGATGTCGCGGTGGGCGCTGAGCCAGAAGCGCCGGGTCAGAAGCACCGCGTCCGGCAGCAGACGCGTCAGCCCCTCGGCCAGGAAACAGGGCAGGACGCCGATCCCGCCGCCGGCCGCGATGATCTCACGCTGGGCGCGGATGGAGGAACTGGCCAGATGCGGGCGCAGGCCCGGCAGCACCTCGTCCAGATAGCGCAGCTCCGACGCGTAGATCAGGTCGTCGACATAGCCGACGACGGCATGGCCGCGCAGGTCTTCGACCGACCCCGGCGCTCCCGCCCGAGCCAGATATTCAGGCGCGGCGTAGAGGGCCAGCTGGTATCCGGTCAGGGGCTCGACCCACAGGCGGGCGGCGTCGGGCGGGCTGAGGGTCACCGCCAGATCCACCTCGCGCCGGGATGGGGACAGAAAGCCGGGATTGGCGGCCAGTTCGACGCGGACGTCCGGCCTCTGTTCGACCAGACGGGGCAGGGCGGGGGCCAGTATGGCCGATCCGAAGCCTTCGGAGGCGCTGATGCGGACAGTGCCGCCCGCGGAATCCTGAAGTCCCAGTTGAGCGGCGGCGGTCATGGCCCGTTCCGCCGCTGCGATGACGTCCAGAAACTCGGCCCCCGCCGAGGTCAGCTGCAACCCCGAGGCCGAGCGCACGATCAGGGTCGCCTTCAGCGTCGTCTCCAGCCGCGACACGCGCCGCCCGACCGTCGCCGCATCGACGCCCAGCCGCTGGGCCGCGCGGCTGAGAGATCCTGCGCGGGCGGCCTCGACGAAGATGTGAGCGTCTTCCCAGTCGAACATGATGATGCATCTGTGCGTAAGTGTGATTGCATATTTGCATTACGCCGTCCGCGCCGGGGTTGCTATGTCCTTGGGCAAGGGACTTCAGAGCCCATCGGGACGAACGTTAGAAAAGGAAGATCGCCATGCGCGACATTCGCCATTTCATCGACGGTGCGGCGTTCGAGGGCGCATCCGGCCGCTTCAGCGACGTGTTCGATCCCAATACGGGCGAGGTTCAGGCCCGCGTGCAACTGGCCACGACCGGCGAGGTCGATCGCGCGGTCCAGGCCGCCCAGAACGCCTTTGACGGCTGGGCCTCGACCAATCCCCAGCGTCGCGCCCGCGTCATGTTCGAGTTCAAACGCCTGGTCGAGGCGAACATGAACGAACTGGCCGAACTGCTGTCCAGCGAGCACGGCAAGGTCATCGCCGACTCCAAGGGCGACATCCAGCGCGGTCTGGAGGTGATCGAGTTCGCCTGCGGCATCCCCCATGCGTTGAAGGGCGAATACACCTGGGGCGCCGGGCCGGGCATCGACGTCTATTCGATGCGTCAGCCGCTGGGCGTGGTGGCAGGCATCACCCCGTTCAACTTCCCGGCCATGATCCCGATGTGGATGTTCGGCGTGGCCATCGCCGTGGGCAACACCTTCGTGCTGAAGCCGTCGGAGCGTGATCCATCGGTGCCGGTGCGCCTGGCCGAACTGATGCTGGAAGCGGGCGCGCCCAACGGCGTGCTGAACGTGGTGCATGGCGACAAGACGGCGGTGGACGCCATCCTGACCCATCCGCTGGTCCATGCCGTCAGCTTCGTCGGTTCGTCAGACATCGCCCACTATGTCTATCAGACCGGCGCGGCCAACCATAAGCGGGTGCAGGCCATGGGCGGGGCCAAGAACCACGGCATCGTCCTGCCTGACGCCGACATGGATCAGGTCATCAAGGATCTTTCGGGCGCCGCCTACGGCTCGGCGGGCGAGCGCTGCATGGCGCTTCCGGTGGTGGTGCCGGTCGGCAGGAAGACGGCGGATGAGCTGCGCGAGCGGATGGTGGCGGAAATCCCCACGATGCGGGTCGGCGTCTCGACCGACGCGGGCGCCCACTATGGCCCCGTGGTCACCGCCCAGCACCGCGACCGCATCGCCGGCTGGATCGAAAAGGGCGTCCAGGAAGGCGCCGAACTGGTCGTCGACGGCCGCGACTTCAGCCTGCAGGGGCACGAGAAGGGCTATTTCATCGGCCCGTCGCTGTTCGACCATGTGAAGCCCGAGATGTCGTCCTATCAGGAGGAGATCTTCGGCCCGGTGCTGCAGATCGTGCGCGCCGAGACGTTCGAGGAGGCGCTGTCCCTGCCGTCGAACCACCAGTACGGCAACGGCGTCGCCATCTTCACCCAGAACGGCCGCGCCGCCCGCGACTTCGCCGCCCGCGTCAATGTCGGCATGGTCGGCATCAATGTGCCGATCCCGGTGCCGGTCGCCTATCACAGCTTCGGCGGCTGGAAGCGTTCGGCCTTCGGCGACATCAACCAGCACGGCATGGAGGGCGTCCGCTTCTGGACCAAGACCAAGACCGTGACCGCGCGCTGGCCGGACTCAGAACTGGAACATGCGGATTCGTCGTTCGTCATTCCGACGATGCGCTGATTTTTTGATCCGTCACCCTCGGGCTTGACCCGAGGGCCGGATTGTCCGCCGCTAATGTGACGACGGGGGCGCAATGAGCGCTACCGCGTCTGATCCTCGGATCAAGTCCGAGGATGACGGAGCAGGTTTAGAGATCATGGACTTCGCCCTTACCGACGATCAGCGCGCCATTCAGGACGCCGCCCGCGCCTTTTCCGACGCCGAACTGGCGCCCCATTCGGCCCGCTGGGACGAGGACAAGCACTTCCCCGTCGATGTGATGAAACAGGCGGCCGAGATGGGCTTCTGCGGCATCTATACGGGTGAAGAGCACGGCGGCATGGCCCTGGGCCGGGTCGAGGCGGCGCTGATCTTCGAAGAGCTCTCGCGCGGCGACGTGGCGACGGCGGCCTTCATCTCGATCCACAATATGGCGACGTGGATGATCGACCGCTTCGGATCGGATGATCTGCGCGGACGGTTCGTCAGCGATCTGGTCGGCATGGAGAAAATCGCCTCCTATTGCCTGACTGAACCGGGATCGGGGTCAGACGCGGCGGCGCTGCGGACGACTGCGGTGCGTGACGGCGACCATTTCGTGCTGAACGGCTCCAAGGCCTTCATCTCGGGCGCCGGGACGTCGGACGTCTATGTCGTCATGGTCCGCACGGGTGGGGATGGTCCGAAAGGCGTCAGCGCCATCGTGGTCGAGGCCGGGACGCCCGGCCTGTCGTTCGGCGCGCAGGAAAAGAAGATGGGCTGGAACGCCCAGCCGACCGCCATCGTCCAGTTCGACGACTGCCGCGTGCCGGTCGCCAACCTGCTGGGTGAAGAGGGGGCGGGCTTCCGCTACGCCATGGCCGGGCTGGACGGCGGGCGGCTGAACATCGCCGCCTGTTCGCTGGGCGGAGCGCGGCTGGCGCTGGAGACGGCCCAGGCCTATGTCGCCACCCGCAAACAGTTCGGCAAGCCGCTGGGCGAGTTTCAGGCGCTTCAGTTCCGCTTGGCCGACATGGCGACGGACCTTGAGGCGGCGCGTCTGATGGTGCTGCGCGGCGCCTGGGCCATCGACAACGACCACCCGGAAAAGACCAAATGGTGCGCCATGGCCAAGCGTCTGGCCACCGACGCCTGTTTCCAGATCGCCGACGAGGCCCTGCAGCTTCACGGCGGATACGGCTATCTGAAGGATTATCCGCTGGAACGGATCGTGCGCGACCTGCGGGTCCACCGCATCCTTGAAGGCACGAACGAGATCATGCGCGTGATTATCGCGCGGGAGATGGGGCGGGGATGATTGCGCTGCTTGCTCTGGTGGCGGCCATGCAGGCCGGAAACGAACCCCAATGGGTCACGGGTCGTATTCAGGACAGGGATCCTGTCGCCTCCTTTCTGTCCTGGGACTTTTCGTCGGTGATCCTGCGCGCCACATGCAGAAATCACGAGGTCGCCATCGACTATTACGGTGACGACGTCGTGCCGCGAGACGCCCCGAAGACCACGCTGTTTGTCGATGGCGACGCCTTCGAAATGCGTCGGACAGGTGTTGCGGAATATGTCATCGACGAGGCTGGTGTCGCCGCCTTGCAACGCGGCCAGTGGGTGGAGTTCGATGCACCCAACGAGATGGATGAGCCTTGGCATCTTGGCGAGGCTCACGCGTTGAAGACCCTAGCAGCGACCTGTTTAGGAAACGGCAAATGAGCGAACCCGAAATCATCACCCGCATCGACAACGGCGTCGGTCGGATCACGCTGAACCGGCCCAAGGCGATCCATGCGCTGAACCGTTCGATGTGCGAGGTGATGATTGAGGCCCTGCTGGCGTGGCATGACGATGCGGCGGTGCAGTCCGTCCTGATCGACCATGCGGGCGAGCGCGGCTTTTGCGCGGGCGGGGACATCCGCATGATCGCGGATTCTGGCGCGGGCGACGGCGTGGATGCGAAGGCCTTCTTCCTGAGCGAATACCGGCTGAACGACCTGATGTTCGGATACGCCAAGCCGATCACGGCCATTGTCGATGGCATCGTCATGGGCGGCGGTGTCGGGATTTCGGAGCCGGCGGATGTCCGCATCGCTACTGAGCGCACCACCTACGCCATGCCGGAGACGGGCATCGGCCTGTATCCCGAGGTCGGGGGCGGCTGGTTCCTGCCGCGTCTGCCGGGCCAGACGGGCGTGTGGATCGGCCTGACGGGCGCGCGGCTGAAGGCGGCGGACACGGTGGCCCTGGGCATCCACACCCATTTCGTGCCGTCTGAAGGCGTAGAGGCCTTGAAGACCGACCTGTTGGCCGAGGCGGCTGATCCCGCCGCGGTGGCGGCGCGCCATGGCCGGGACGCGGGGCCTGCGCCCCTGCTTCCGCGCCGCGAGGCCATCGACCGGCTGTTCGCCTTCGACACGGTGGAGGAGATTTTCGCCGCCCTTGAGGCCGACGGATCGGATTGGGCGCTGGCGCAGCTGGCGACGCTGAAGACCAAGTCGCCGACCTCGCTGAAGGTCACCCTGCGGCACATCCGCGAGGGGGCGAAGGCCGCGTCGTTCAGCGACAACATGGCCGTCGAATACGCCGTCAGCGGCCGGATCGGCGCCACCCATGACTTCCAGGAAGGCGTGCGGGCCGTGATCGTGGACAAGGATAATGCGCCCAGATGGTCCCCGGCGGACCTGTCGGGCGTTACGCAGGCGACGCTGGACGGCCTGTTCGCGCCCCTGGCCGACAACGAAAAATGGACGCCGCTGGCCTGACCGCGACGCCGCAAATAGGGAGAGAGACCATGACCAAGATCGCCTTCATCGGCCTGGGCAACATGGGCGGGGGCATGGCGGCGAACCAGACCAAGGCGGGTCATGCGGTCGCCGCCTTCGACCTGTCGCCCAGCGCGCTGGAGCGGGCCGCGTCCCAGGGCTGCACGCCCGTCGGATCGGTGGCTGAGGCGGTCAAGGACGCCGAGGTGGTGATCACCATGCTGCCCGCCGGTCCGCATGTGCTGAGCGTCTATTCCGAGCAGATCATCGGCGTGGCCCCGGCCAGCGCCCTGCTGCTGGATTGTTCGACCATCGACGTCGAGACGGCGCGCAAGGTTGCGGGGCTGGCGAAATCGGCGGGCTATGCCTTTGCCGACGCGCCGGTGTCGGGCGGCACGGCGGCGGCGGATGCGGGGACCCTGGCCTTCATGGTCGGCAGCGACGAAGGCGACTTCGCCCGCGTCGAAGCCGCGCTGGAGCCGATGAGCCGCATCACCATCCGCGCGGGCGACCACGGCGCCGGACAGGCGGCCAAGATCTGCAACAACATGCTGCTGGGCATTTCGATGCTGGGCACCTGCGAGGCCATCGCCCTGGCGGAGAAGCTGGGCCTGGACCCGGAGCGGTTCTTCGAGATCGCCTCCAAATCCTCGGGCCAGTGCTGGAGCGTCAGCAGCTACTACCCCTGGCCGGGGCCGGTGCCGACGGCGCCGTCCAATCGCGGCTATCAGGGCGGGTTCGCCACGGCCATGATGCTGAAGGACCTGAAACTGGCCCAGGACGCGGCGGCCAAGTCGGGCGCCTCCACGCCGATGGGCGCGCAGGCCGAGGCGCTGTATGCCCTGTTCGACGGCATGGGCCACGGCGGGCGGGACTTCTCGGCCATGCTGCAGCTGCTGCGCGGCCAAGCGGGCGAACTGTAATGAAGAAGGGCGCGATCCGTTCGGACCGCGCCCTGTTCAACCTCCCGTGACAGGGAATGCGGGAGGCTGAATGTCTAGCCCCTGCGCGGAGCGTTGTAGCCGTAGCGGTCGTAGCGGACCTGGGCCGACAGGCGGTCATAGCGGCGGTCCAGATCGGCGCGCTGCCAGGAGGACAGGCCGCCGCGCCGGTAGTCGGCTTCCAGACGCTTCAGCGCATTGAACTCGCCGCGCAGGCGGTAGGCTTCGCGGTTGCTGATCTGACCCGAGCGGACGGCGCGGTCGATGCGGCGGTCCAGTTCGGCCTGACGGGCGCCGATCGGCTGCCAGCGGCCATAGCTGACCTGACGGACAGGGGCTTGATGGACCGGCGCCTGATAGGCGGGGGCGCGGCCGGGGGCGTGGCCATACGACTGGGCGGCGGCGGGCAGGGCGACCGCAGCAGCGGCCAGAGCAAGGGCGGGAATGACGAAGTTCCGCATGACAGTCTCCTTGAGCGTCGGGCCGGTCGGGGTGACCAGCGATGAGCACAGATGACCATCCGGCGGCTGATCCCGACCTGAACAGGCACGCTCAGGGACGGTTCATCTAGATGAGAAATCGGCAAGGTTGCGCACTGATCCGCCGCGGGGATGCTGGCGTTGCACGCGCGATGACCTATACAAGTCATTCAGCACCCGTTCAGAAGATCAGGATTAGACAGGCGATCATGTTCAGCAAAGCCGCCAGTCTTATCGTCGCCGTCGCGACCCTGGCCTTCGCCCCTGTCATGACGACAGAGGCGGTCGCCCAGTCCCGCGACCCACGTCAACAGCAGTCGGAGGACGACCGCCGCGCGCCCCCGCGCGTCAGTCCTGACGAGGCGCGCCGCAGCGCCGGTCAGTACGGCCGACCCATCGACACCCAGCCGCGCCGTGACGGCAACTACAGCGTTCTGGTCGAACGCGACGGCCGCGTGCGTGACGTGGTGGTCGACGGCCAGACCGGACGCCCGCGTCAGGGCGACAACAATAATTCGAACAACAACAACGACCCGCGTCGCAGGCCGAACTGATGCGTATTCTTCTGGTTGAAGACGACGTGGATCTGTCGCGTCAGCTCAAGAACGCCCTGGCCGATGCCGGCTATGCGGTCGATCACGCGGCGGATGGCGAGGAAGCCCATTATCTGGGCGACACCGAACCCTATGACGTCATCGTGCTGGACCTGGGTCTGCCGCGCATCGACGGGGTGTCGGTGCTGGAGCGCTGGCGCCGGGACGGCAAGACCACGCCGGTCCTGATCCTGACCGCGCGCGGCGCCTGGTCGGACAAGGTGTCGGGCTTCGACGCCGGGGCCGACGACTATCTGACCAAGCCCTTCCACACCGAAGAGCTTCTGGCGCGCCTGCGGGCCCTGCTGCGCCGTTCGGCGGGCATCGCTTCGGCGACCCTGTCGTGCGGCGGTCTGAGGCTTGATCCCCGCGCGGCGCGGGCCAGCGTCAACGGCGAACCGCTGCGCCTGACCAGCCTGGAATACCGCCTGCTGCACTACATGATGATGCATCAGGGCCGCGTCATCAGCCGCACGGAACTGGTCGAACACCTGTATGATCAGGATTTCGACCGGGATTCCAACACCATCGAGGTCTTCATCGGCCGCGTGCGCAAGAAGGTCGGCTCTGACCGGATCGAGACGGTGCGCGGTCTGGGCTATCGCCTGACGCCTCTGGCGGGCGAGACCGAAGCGGCGTGAACGACACGGCGCCTGTCCGGTCGGGCGGTTTTGACTGGGGGCGTCTGTTCGGGCGGCCCGGCCAGTCGCTGACCCGCAGGCTGATCTGGCTGGCTTCGACGTGGATTCTGCTGGCGCTGGTGATCGCGGCCCTGGCCCTGACCCACGCCTTTCAGGAATCGGCGCTGCGTCGTCTGGGCAATATGCTCAATGAGACGATCGACGAGATCGTCGTCGCCGCCAGCCGCACCCCGCCCGGCGAACGGGTCGAACAGATCCAGGACGCCCGGACCCTGCGTCTGCTGTCGGGCAAATACTGGCAGATTCTGGAGGTTCAGCCCGACGGTCGCCTGACGCCGCTGGCGCGTTCGACCTCGCTCTGGAACTATGATCTGAACCTGCCCGCCGACCTGCCGCAACGGCTGGAGCGGGTGCTCGGCGACGTCATCACCTTCAACACCGACGGCCCCAAGGATGAGCCGAAGAAGCCGGAGCCCCTGCGGGTCGCGGCGTCGATGAAGACCATTCCGCGCCATGACCGGCCGATCATCTTCCTGGCCGCGCTGGACCGGTCGGAGGTCGATGCGGACACGCGCCAGTTCGCCACCCTGACGTGGATCGCGCTGCTGGTCATGGGGGCGGGGCTGGTGTCGGCGGTCTTTATTCAGGTGAGGTTCGGCCTGCGACCGCTGTTCGACCTGCGCAACGAGATCGCCGCCGTGCGCAAGGGCCGTGCGGCGCGGATCGTTCACGATTATCCGCTGGAGATCCAGCCGCTGGCCGAGCAGGTGAACCGCCTGCTGGATCACAATCAGGAGGTCGTCGACCGCCAGCGCACCCATGTCGGCAATCTGGCCCATGCGCTGAAGACGCCGATCTCGGTCATGCTGGCCGAGGCGGGGACGCAGGAGGGCGCGCTGCCCGAACTGGTGCGCCGCCAGACCAAGGTCATGCAGGGCCAGGTCGACCACCATCTGCGCCGGGCGCGGGCGGCGGCGCGCGCGGCGCACGGCCTGGGCGAAAAGACGCCGGTGCCAGAGGTTCTGGACGAACTGGCGGTCATGATCGAACAGGTCTTCCGCGCCAAGGATGTCGAGATCGACTGGCGCGCGCCGGACGAACTGGCCTTCCTGGGCGAGCGTCAGGACCTGCAGGAGATCCTGGGCAATCTGATCGAGAACGCCGCCAAGTTCAGCCGCCGCCGCGTGCGGGTTTCGGCGGGCGCCAGCGGCCTGGGCCAGATGGTGGTGGTGGTCGAGGACGACGGCCCCGGCCTGCCCGCCGACCAGCGTGACGAGGTGATCAAGCGCGGTTCGCGGCTGGACGAAAGCGCGCCCGGTTCGGGTCTGGGCCTGTCCATCGTCGATGATCTGACGCGGGCCTATGGCGGGCGTCTGACCCTGAGCGACAGCGACATGGGCGGCCTGAAGGCGGTGCTGGAGCTGCCTGCGGCCGAGACCTGATCCGCGCCGCATCGAAGCAGGCTGCAACTGCCGCTCGCCCACTTCGGCCTGATGGGTTAGACGGCCAGGCATGATCGCCTTCTGGATGATGACGGGACTGGCTGCGGCCCTGGCGGGGCTGCTGGTGCTGGCTGGCGCACGGCGGGGCGCCGACGCCGCGGTCGAGGCCGACAGCGACGCGGGGACGCGTGAACTGGACGAACTGGATCGGCTGAAGGCGCGCGGCCTGCTGGACGAGGCGGCCCATGCGGCGGCGCGGGCGGAGGCGGGACGACGGCTGCTGGCGCAAGGTGCGGCGGCGCCGCGCCCTGTCGCGGGATCAAAGGATCGGCTGTGGGTGCTGGGCGGGCTCGCCGCAGCCGTGGCCGCCGCGCTGGGTCTGTATGTCGCCACCGGCTCGCCCGGCCTGCCGGATCAGGCCTATGAAACCCGCGTGGACGCCTGGTCGACCCAGTTGGAGACGCTGGAGCCCGCGCAGCTGGCCGCCGTCACCGCGCGCGTGGTCAAGGAACGCCCCGGCGACCGACAGGCGCTGGCCATGCTGGGCGCGGCCCGGTTTGCGGCGGACGATCCGCTGGGCGCCGCCTCGGCGTTTCGTCGTCTGATCGAACTGGACCCCAAGGACGCCCAAGCCTGGGCGCGGCTGGGGGAAAGCCTGGTGCGGGCCAATGACGGCAAGGTCGGCGGCGACGCCGAGGCCGCCGTCATTCAGGCCGTGAAACTGGACCCTGAGCAACTGGGCGCGCGCTTCTTCCTGGGCGAGGCGGCGCTGGCGCGGGGCGACGCGGCGGCGGTGCGGGTCATGTGGTCGCCGTTGATCGCCGCGCTGGAGCCGACCGATCCGCGTCGGATCGATCTGGAGCGGCGGATGCCGAAGGCGGGGGCGGAATGACACGTTGGTTGGCCGAAGCGACGCCGGTATATGCGGGCGGTCTGTCCTCCGTTGTCGGAACCTCTGTCGCATGAGCTGGCTGCCCAAATCGCCGAAGGCGCGTCGCCGCCTGTGGGTCGTCGCCGCCGTGACGCCGATCCTGGCCCTGGCCGTCGGCCTGTCGCTGTGGGCCATGCAGGACAGCGTGACGTTCTTCTATTCCCCGTCCGAGGCCACGGCGGACAAGGCGCCGGAAGGCCGCAACATCCGTCTGGGCGGGCTGGTCGAAGCGGGCAGCGTGCACAAGTCCGGCGACGGGGTGGTCATGTTCGCCGTCACCGACAACGCCGCCACGACCCAGGTCGTCTATCACGGCGACCTGCCCGACCTGTTCCGCGAGGGCCAGGGGATCGTGGCGCAGGGGGCGTTCACCGCCGACCGCACCTTCCACGCCAGCCAGGTCCTGGCCAAGCACGACGAGAACTACATGCCGCGCGAGGTCGCCGACCGCCTGAAGGAAAAGGGCGAGTGGCGGCCTGACGGCGCGCCGTCGCAGGGCGATATCCGTCAGGGAGCCTCGTCCCTGTGATCGCCGAGTTCGGGGCGTTCGCCCTTGCGCTGGCATTGGCGCTTTCTCTTCTTCAGACGGCCCTGTCGACGGCGGCGCGCGTGCGGCGCAGCCCGGTTCTGGCGGGCGCAGGCCAGGGGGCGTCCCTGGCGGCGGCGGGCGCGATCGCCCTGGCCTTCGCGGCCCTGATCTTCGCCTTCGTCGTGTCCGACTTCTCGGTGTCGAACGTGGCGGCCAACAGCCACACCGACAAGCCGATGCTGTACAAGGTGGCGGGCGCCTGGGGCAGCCACGAGGGCTCGCTTCTGCTGTGGTGTCTGGTCCTGACCGTCTTCGGCGGGGCCTTGGCGCGGGCGCGCGGCCTGCCGTTCGGGCTGAAGGCGTCGGCGGTGGCGGTGCAGGGGGCGCTGGGGTCGCTGTTCCTGGCCTTCGCCGTCTTCACCTCCAGCCCCTTCACCCGTCTGGACCCCGCGCCGTTCCAGGGCGCGTCGCTGAACCCGCTGCTGCAGGACCCGGCGCTGGCCGTGCATCCGCCGCTGCTCTACGCGGGCTATGTCGGGTTTTCGGTCTGTTTCTCGCTGGCGGTCGCGGCCCTGATCGAGGGACGGGCGCAGACGGCCTTCTGGCCCGCATGGGGACGCTGGGTGCGGCCCTGGGCCCTGGCCAGCTGGGCCTTGCTGACGGTGGGCATCACCCTGGGGTCGTTCTGGGCCTATTACGAGCTGGGCTGGGGCGGCTGGTGGTTCTGGGACCCGGTGGAGAACGCCTCCTTCATGCCGTGGCTGGCGGGCGCGGCCCTGTTGCACAGCGCGGTGGTGACCGAGCGGCGCGGCGCGTTGGCGGGGTGGACCGTGTTCCTGGCCCTGCTGGCCTTCACCTTCTCGATGCTGGGGGCGTTCCTGGTGCGGTCCGGCGTGCTGACCAGCGTTCACGCCTTCGCCGTCGATCCCCAGCGGGGCATGATGCTGCTGGCCATACTGGGCATTGCATCCGGGGCCGCCTTCGTCCTGTTCGCCTGGCGGGCGCCGCAGTTGAAGGGCGGGGGCCTGTTCGCGCCGGTCAGCCGCGAGGGCGCGCTGGTGCTGAACAACCTGTTCCTGACGGCGGCGGCGGCGACGGTGCTGCTGGGCACCCTGTATCCGCTGATCCTGGAGGCCGCGTCCGGCGCGACCATTTCGGTGGGGCCGCCCTATTTCGCCGCCACTTTCACGCCTCTGATGATGGTGGCCTTCGTCATCCTGCCCGCCGGTCCGCTGCTGGCATGGAAGCGGGGCGATCTGCGGGGGGCGATGCAGAGGCTGGCCGTCGCGGCGGGTCTGTCCATTCTGGCCGCTCTCGCCGCCTACGCCCTGTGGGAGCCGAGAAACGCCTTCGCCGCCGCCGGGATCGGCATGGGCGCCTGGCTGATCGCAGGATCGCTGGCCGAGGTGGCCGAGCGGGCCAGACTGTTCCGCGCCTCGGGCGCCGAGGTGATGCGTCGCCTGAAGGGTCTGCCGCTGGGCGCCTGGGGCATGACGCTGGCGCACCTGGGCCTCGGCGTCTTCATCCTGGGCGCGGTGGTCGAGACCGGCTTCAAGGTCGAGGCGGCGCGCGCCCTGACCATCGGCCAGAGCGTGTCAGCGGGGCCGTGGACGGTGACGCTGGACGAGGTGCGTGTGGTCGAGGGTCCGAACTATCTGGCGGAGCAGGGGCGTCTGACCGTGCGTCCGTCCAATGACCGTGGCCGCGCCGAGACCATCACCTCCGAGCGCCGCTTCTTCCCCGCAGGCGGCCAGACGACGACCGAGGTCGGTCTGGATTTCCGGGGTCTGGACGACGTCTATGTGGTGATCGGCGAACGCGCGGGCAGTCCGGCCGAACCGGCCTGGGTGGTGCGTCTGTACTGGAACCCGTGGGCGCGGCTGATCTTCCTGGGGCCGACGATCATGGCCCTGGGCGGGCTGTTGTCCCTGCTGGACCGGCGGCTGCGCGTGGGCGTGGGTTCGCGCAGAAGGAAGACGGCGTGAGGCGCCTGCTGACCCTGATGGCCGCGCCCCTGCTGGCGGTGATGCTGACGGCGGCGGAGCCCCCGGCCGCCTTGGATCGTCCGCTGACGGATGCGGGGCAGGAGGCCCGCGCCCAGGCCCTGTTCAAGGACGTGCGCTGCGTCGTCTGCCAGCATGAGGCCATCGCCGACAGCCCGGCGGGCGTGGCGGGCGACATGCGCCGCCTGATCCGCGAAGAGATCGCATCGGGCGCCACCGACCAGCAGGTGCGCGACGATCTGGTGCGGCGGTTCGGCGACTATGTGCTGTTCACCCCGCCGGTTCGGGCGGGAACCTGGCTGCTGTGGTTTGGTCCGTTCGCCCTGGTCGCGCTGGCCGCATTGATTTTGGTCCTGCGTTCACGGCGACGTGCAGTTGAAACGACGCCGCTTTCGCCCGAAGAAGAGGCTCGACTGGACGAAGTTCTCCGAAATGAGAAGCTTCGCCGCGATCCTGACGCAACCTCGCCTCACGACGGGCGCTAGTCAGGGCCAACCATTGATCGTCACAATTGGCGTCAGGCCGGTTGAGACTATATCAAAAGCGAACACGGGGCCCGCTCGGTCCCGGACAGAGGATCGCAAGGACCACGATGCTGAAGCGCAAAGAGTTCATTCTCGGGGCCGCGGCCGGCCTGACCCTGGCGGCGGCGGCGACCGCCGGCGGCGTCATCAACTGGCCCGGGGCGCACGCTGATCCGCAGGCGGTGAACCGCCTGACCCCGGTTCCGGCCACGGGCGACGCCTTCACCCCGCCGCCGGGCGCGCCCAGCAGTTTCGCCGACATCTTCGAACAGGTCGCGCCCGCCGTGGTGCAGATCGACGTCAAGGTGCCGGTCACGCCGCAATCCGGCGCCTTCCAGATCCCAGGCCTGCCGTTCCAGTTCGCCCCGCCCCAGGGCCGCGGACGTCAGGGCCAGGACGCCGAGCCGCAGACGACGCAAGGGGCCGGTTCGGGCTTCTTCATCTCGCAGGACGGCTTCATCGTCACCAACAACCACGTCGTCGCCGACGCCACCGAGATCAAGGTGAAGATGTCGGACGGGCGCGAACTGCCCGCGCGCCTGATCGGCCGTGACGCCGCCACCGACCTGGCGGTCATCAAGGTGGACGGTTCGAACTTCAAATACGTCAGCTTTGAAGAAACGGCTGACCCGCGCGTCGGCGACTGGGTCATCGCCATCGGCAACCCGTTCGGTCTGGGCGGGACGGCGACGGCGGGCATCGTTTCGGCCAAGGCGCGCGACATCGGCGGCAGCGAAAATCCCTATACTGACTTCCTGCAGATCGACGCCGCCATCAACCGGGGCAACTCGGGCGGTCCGACCTTCGACATTCACGGCCGCGTGATCGGCGTGAACTCGGCCATCTATTCGCCGACGGGCGGATCGGTCGGCATCGGCTTCGCCATTCCGGCGGAGACGGCCAAGACCATCACCTCGCGCCTGATGAGCGGCCAGACGATCGAGCGCGGTTATCTGGGCGTGCAGATCATCACCCTGAGCGACGAATACCGCGAAAGCCTGGGCCTGGCCGCCTCGACCAAGGGGGCCTATGTCGCCGAGGTCACGGCGGACGCGCCCGCCGCGCGCGGGGGCCTGAAGGCGGGCGACGTGGTCGTGGCCCTGAACGGCCGTCCGATCCAGACCTCGACTGAACTGACCCGTGCGGTCGGCAACGCCAAGCCAGGCGACACCCTGCGTCTGGACGTGCTGCGCGACGGCGGTCGTCAGACCGTCACCGTGCGTTCGGGCACGCGCCCCAGCAATCTGTCGACCTCGACGGCGGGCGAAGACGAGGGCGCGGAAACGCCCGGCAAGCCCAGCGCAACGGCGGGCGAAGTGGTCGAAGGTCTGACCGTCGCCCCCATCAGCGCGGCGCTCCGCACCCGCTATGAACTGCCCGCCGATGTTCAGGGCGTGGTCGTTACGGCGGTGGATCAGTCCTCGCGCGCGGCCCGCATGAGCTTCCAGCCGGGTCTGGTCATCATCCAGGCCAACGGTCGTTCGGTCAGTTCGGTCGCCGACCTGAAGGGCGCGGTCCAGACGGTCAAGAGCGCAGGCCGTCCGGGCATTCTGCTGCTGGTCCGCACCCCGCGCGGCAACACGCCGGTGGTCCTGCCGCTGACAGGCGGCGAGTGATTGGTTTTCTGACCAAGGCTTAACTCACTGAATCGCCGCCGATGGGTTACCATCGGCGGCGATTTTGATTCCGGAGAGGGCTGAATGCGTATTCTGGTGGTCGAGGATGACGCCGAAGCGGCGACCGCCATGGTGCGGGGACTGTCCGAGGCCGGACATGATGTGACCCACGCCGTGGACGGTGCCTTTGGCCTGCTTGAGGCGCAAAAGGGCGGCTACGACGTCTATGTGGTGGACCGGATGATGCCGCGCCTGGACGGCGTGGGCATGGTCGAGATGGTCAGGAAGGGCGGCGATCAGACGCCGGTCCTGTTCCTGTCCGCCCTGGGCGAGGTCGAGGACCGCGTCACGGGCCTGAAGGCGGGCGCCGACGACTATCTGGTCAAACCCTACGCCTTCGCCGAACTGATTGCGCGGGTCGAGGCCCTGGCGCGCCGTCGTGAGACGGGCGGGGTGCAGACGGTGCTGAAGGTCGGTGACCTTGAGATGAACCTGATCGCCCGTACCGTGCATCGCGGCGACAGGGAGATCGACCTGCAGCCGCGCGAGTTCCAGTTGCTGGAGTTCCTGATGCGCCACGCCGGTCAGTCGGTGACGCGCACCATGCTGCTGGAGAAGGTGTGGGAATACCACTTCGACCCACAGACCAACGTCATCGACGTCCACATCAGCCGCCTGCGCTCCAAGATCGACAAGGGCTTCGACAAGGCCATGCTGCAGACCGTGCGCGGGGCGGGATACAGGCTGGAGGCGTGAGGCTGGTGATGAGGGACGAGTGGCGAGTGGCGAGAGGGTGAGGAGCGTCTGGCGCAAACATGAGGTCAGGGGCCGAAACGCTCCTGTGCGCCGGTTTGCTCGCCACTCGTCACTCGCCGCTCACCACTAAATCCCCATGCGCCTTCCATCCCTCCTTCGCCGCACGCCCTTCCGGCTGACGCTGCTGTTTCTGGCGCTGTTCGTGGCGGCGGCGGGGGCGATCCTGGCCTATGTCTATTTCGCCTCGGCGTCGGAGGCGCAGTCGCGGGCGCGGACGGATGTCGAGACTGAGCTGGGCGCACTGACGGCCATACACCGCACGCGCGGGATCGACGCCCTGAACCAGGCGCTGGTGGAGCGGTCGATCCGGGGCGGGCCCTATCTCTATCTGCTGTCCGATCCCGGCGGAAAGACGATCACGGGAAACATCACCGAGTCCCCCATCGACATCGACGAGACCCTGCCGGTCGGTCAGGGCGACTGGGAGACGTTCCGCCTGACCGACACCGATCCGTCGGGCAAGGTTCAACGTCGCCGCGCGATCGGCGTGGTCATGACCCTGACGGGGGGCGAGCATCTGTTCGTCGGTCAGGACATCGGCGACATCGAGGAATATCTGGCGCGCCTGACCCAGGCCCTGTGGGGGGCGATGGCGCTGGTCATGCTGCTGGGGCTGGCGGGCGGGCTCTATATCAGCCGCAAGGTCGAACAGGCGATGGCCGGGCTGAACCAGGTGGTTCAGGCGGTGCAGGAGGGCGACCTGAAACAGCGGGCGCCGGTGCGTCACTCGGGCGACGAACTGGACGAACTGGGCCAGGGGCTGAACCTCATGCTGGACCGGCTGGAGGCGTCGATGGCTTCGATCCGGCACGCGGGCGACGCCATCGCTCATGACCTGCGCTCGCCCCTGACGCGGATGCGGGCCAAGCTTGAGGTGGCGCTGATCGACGCCGAGGCGGGCAAGATCGACGGGGTGGATGCACTGGGCATCGCGCTGGACGAAGCCGACCACCTGTTGAAAACCTTCAACACGGTTCTGGCCATCGCGCGTCTGCAGGCGGGCGGGGCGCCGGACCCCAAGGTGATCGACGCCGCCGATCTGGCCGCCGACATGGCCGAACTTTACGAACCCGCCGCCGAGGACAAGGAGATCGACTTCTCGGCCGAGGTCGAGAAGGGACTGATGATCGAGGGCAACCAGCCCTTCCTGGCCCAGGCCCTGGCCAACATCATCGACAACGCCATCAAATACACGCCTGCGGGAGGCGCGGTGAAGCTGCGGGCGCGTAGGCGTTCGTCGGGCGAGATCGAATATTCCGTCACCGACACCGGCCCCGGCGTGCCTGAGGAGGACCGTGAGCGCGTCGTCCAGCGGTTCGTGCGCCTGGACAACAGCCGCACCGAGCCGGGATCGGGCCTTGGCCTGTCGCTGGTGACGGCGGTGGCCGAGGCGCACGGCGGGCGGGTGGTGCTGGACGAAGGACCGGGCGCATACGGCGATTTCGGTCCGGGTCTGCGGGTGGCGCTGGTCCTGCCGCCGGCGCCGGGAAATTCATAAGCGGAAGAGTTGAATGCCCACGCAAAGGTCCCGGCCGCTGTTTGAAATTCTGAAACCCGCCGGTGCCGTCCACAGCCCGGGCGCGGCGGAACGGCTGCATGAGGCTCTGGTCGAGGCGGCGACCGCTGACGGCTGGCTGCAGATGCTGACTGCCGCCTGGCCCGCCCTGGCGACGGTGGCGGGGGCGTCGCCCTATCTGTCAGGCCTGATGCGGCGGCGGCCCGCGCAGCTGCGGCGGATTCTGGAGAGCGACCCCGACCGGCATCTGGAGGTCATCATCGCTGAAACGGACGCCCTGACCGGCGACGCGGAGGCGATGAAGTCGCCGCTGCGGGTGTTGAAGGCGGACCTGCATCTGCTGACGGCGCTGGCCGATCTGGGCGGGGTGTGGGGGCTGGATTCGGTGACGGCGGCCCTGTCGCGGTTCGCCGACGCCTCGTGCCGTGCGGCGTTGCGGGCGGTGGGCAATGAGCAGCGCGACAAGGGCAGGCTGCTGACCGCGCCCGACGATTCACGCGGCCCCGTGCCCGGCCTGTTCGGTCTGGCCATGGGCAAGCACGGCGCCAACGAGCTGAACTATTCTTCGGACATCGACATCTCGCTCTTCTACGAGCCGCGCCTGCTGACGCTGGCCCTGCGCGAAGGCGTGGAGATGCAGGATTTCGTCAACCGCGCCGCCAGGGTGCTGGCCACCCTGCTGACCGAGCGGACGGCGGACGGATACGTCTTCCGGGTCGATCTGAGGCTGCGGCCCGATCCGTCCTCGACCCCGCCGGTGGTCGCAGCGCCTGCCGCCCTGGGTTACTATGAAAGCGTCGGTCAGAACTGGGAGCGGGCGGCCTTCATCAAGGCGCGGCCGGTGCTGGGCGACATGCGGGCGGCGGGTCGGTTCCTGAAGGCGATGATCCCCTTCATCTGGCGGCGCAGCCTGGACTACGCCGCCGTGCTGGACATCCAGTCGATCAAGAAACAGATCCACACCTACAAGACCGGCGAGGGGCTGCAGGCGGCGGGCGCCAATCTGAAGCTGGGGCGCGGCGGCATCCGAGAGATCGAATTCTACGCCCAGACGCAGCAACTGATCCTGGGCGGGCGCCATCCCGAGCTGCGGGCGCCGCGCACCCTGGACGCCCTGGCCGCGCTGTCGCAGGCGGGCCATGTGCCCCCGCAGGTCGCCGAGGAGCTGTCCGCCGCCTATGTCGAACTGCGCGGGCTGGAGCACCGCGTGCAGATGCTGGACGACGAGCAGACGCACAAGCTGCCGGTCGACGCCGAACGGCGCGGCGCGGTGGCGGCGCTGGCGGGCGAGGGCGATCTGGCGCGGTTCGATGCGGGGATCGAAGACCTGCTGGTCCGGGTCAACACCCGCTATGGCGAACTGTTCGAGGGCGGAGAGGAGCTGGATTCGCCCTATGGCAGTCTGGTCTTCACCGGCGTCGAGAACGACCCGGAGACGCTGGAGACGCTGAAGCGGATGGGCTTCACCGAGGCCCCGACCGTGTCTGACACCATCCGCAGCTGGCACCATGGCCGCATCCCGGCGACGCGGACGGCGCGGGGGCGCGAGCTGTTCACCCGGCTGGCGCCGCGTCTGCTGCAGGCGCTGGCGCGGACGGGGGCGCCGGATGACGCCTTTCGCCGTTTCGCCACCTTCTTCTCGGGACTGGCGGCGGGGGTGCAGGTGCAGGCCCTGTTCCTGAACCAGCCCAAACTGTTCAACATGGTGCTGGGGGTGATGGCCTTTGCGCCCCGACTGGCGCGCCAGTTGGGCCGCCAGCCCGCCGCGCTGGACGGGATTCTGGACGCGCGGTTCCTGACGGACCTGTCGGAGGACACCGGTCTGGTCGAACAGATGATCCGCGAGGCCGAGGAGGAGGGCGATTTCGAAGGGGCCATGAACGCCGTGCGCCGCCTGCACCGCGAACAGATGTTCCGCATCGGCATCCACGCCATCAGCGGGCGGACCGGGCCGGAAGAAGCCGGACGCGCCTATGCCGCCCTGGCCGACGCCGCCATGCGGACCCTGGCCCCGGCGGCCCTGGCCGAGACGGAGCGTCTGGGCGGCGCCTTCCCCGGCGGCGCCGTGGCGGTGGTGGCCCTGGGCAAGGCGGGGTCGCGCGAGATGTCGGCGGGATCTGACCTGGACCTGATGACCCTGTACGATGCGCCCGACGGCGCCCTGTCGGAGATCAAGGGCTGGAGCGCCGACGTCTTCTATGTGCGGTTCACCCAGCGGCTGATCTCGGCCCTGTCGGCCCATACGGCCGAGGGCGGGCTTTATGAAGTCGACATGCGGTTGCGGCCCACGGGGTCCAAGGGGCCGGTGTCGGTGCGGCTGGCGCCCTTCGTCGACTATTACGAACATGAGGCCGAGACTTGGGAGTTCATGGTCCTGACCCGCGCGCGCGTCGTCTGGGCCAGTGATCCGGCGTTCGGGGAGCGGGTGTCCCAGACGCTGGAGACGGTGCTGCGCCGTCCGCGCCCCGGCGTCGATGTCGGGGCGGATGTACGCAAGATGCGCGCCCTGATGGACCGCGAGCGGCGTCCGCACGGCTTCTGGGATCTGAAACTGTCGCCGGGCGGGCAGGTGGACGCCGAGTTCGCGGCCCAGTACCGCCAGCTTCAGGCGGCGGCGACGGGTCAGCCGCTGACAGTCTCCACCCTGAAGGCTCTTCAGGACGATCCGGTGTTGGCCGAGGCGTGGCGCACCCAGCAGCGGATCAACCACCTGCTGTCCGCCGCCTTCGAGGGGCGCGTCGATCCTGAAGCCGAGCCCGAGGTCTTCCGGCTGCGTCTGGCCGAGGCGGTCGGGGTGTCGGATTTCGACACCCTGAAGCATGATCTGACGGATCTGCGCGCCCGGGCGCGGGCGGCGTTCGAACAGGCCGTTCCGGCGGCGCGCGACGGATAATCTTCGGCTCTCCGTTCAACTTCTCGACAGGGTTGAACAAAGGCCGTCGTCAGGGCGGCTCAAGGAGACCACAAGATGAAGAAGACCATGATCGGCGGCGCCGCCGCCATCGCCCTGGCCGCAGTGTCCGGCATGGCCGTGGCCCAGACGGCTGCTCCTGGCACCAACCGCGCGCCCAACGCCGCACGGGCGCAGGCGGCGGAACGCTCCGTCACCCAGGCGGAGTTCGTCGAGGGCCGTCTGGCGCGGCTGATCGCCGCCGACACGAACCGCGACGGGACCGTGACGCCGGAGGAAATGCAGACCGCCCGTCAGGCCCAGCGCACCGAACGTCTGAACCAGCGTTTCGCCAAGCTGGACGCCAACGGCGACGGCTCCATCAGCCGGGCCGAGTTCGACGCCGCCAATGCGCCGCGCGCCGAGCGTGGTCCGCGTGCGGAACGGGCGGGGCGATGGACCGGGCAACGCGGCGGTCATCGCGGCTCCATGCGTGCGGCGCATCGCGGCGCCCGTGGTCCCGAAGGCGCGCGTGAACGCGGCCCCATCGTCATCGCCGACGTCCGCGCCAAGCTGACCGAGCAGTTCGCCAAGCTGGACACCAACCACGACGGCGTCCTGACGGCGGCCGAGCGTCGCGCAGGCTGGCAGGCGCGGGGGGAGCAACGTCGTGAAGGCCGCGCAGCCCACCATCAGGGTCGTGGCCAGCATCGTCCGGGGCAACAACCGGCTTCCCCGGCTCCGGCTTCGGAGTAAGAAAGATGTCGGGGTCGTCCGTAGTGCGCGAATCGGTCCCTTTCGCCGCCAGAGCGAAATCGGATGAGTTGGCTGCAGGCCGGCTCAGCCCAGATTTCGCTCCGGCATTTTTTAAGAGCCTGATTCACGGCGTCGGCGAGATCGCGCAGCGATCCCGCCTCAACCGACCAGGCTCGAACGAAAGAGGCTGGATTGGTCGCAGTCGTCGACCCCGACGAGGATTTGGTGCGCCGTGTGGGTCTTGGCGATCCGGCGGCGTCTCAGGCCTTGGTGGAACGCAAGCTGCCGCGCATTCTGGCGTTGGCGCAGCGGATGCTGGGCGACGCCGCCGAGGCCGAGGATGTGGCGCAGGAGGCCATGCTGAAGGCCTGGCGACAGGCGCCGACCTGGCAGGCGGGCAAGGCCAAGTTCGACACCTGGCTGCACCGGGTGGCGCTGAACCTCTGCTACGACCGGCTGCGGCGGCGACGCGAAATCCCGACCGACGCCCCGCCGGATCGACCCGACGAGGGACCGGCGCCGGATCGCGGCCTGCTGGCCGCCGAGACGGGCAGGCGCGTCGATGCGGCGCTGGCCAGACTGCCGGAACGGCAGCGCGAGGCCATCGTGCTGTGTCATTATCAGGAGCTGACCAATATCGAGGCGGCGGCTCTGATGGAGATCAGCGTCGAGGCGCTGGAGAGTTTGTTGTCGCGGGGGCGGCGGGCGTTGCGCGCGGCCCTGGCGGATCTGTCGCCCCGATCTGACGGGCGACGTGCAGGAGACGGACGATGAAGATCGATCGGCTTGAAGTGCTGGCGGAGGCTTATGGCGCGGACCTGAGCCGCTGGCCTGCGCACGAGCGCGCCTTCGCCGAGAGCCTGATCGCGGCGGACCCGGCCGCCCGCGCCGTGCTGGAGGATGCGGCGGCGCTGGACGCCCTGCTGGACGCCTCGCCGCGCATCGTTGCGTCCGCAGCTCTGACCGCACGGGTGCTGGCTTCGGCGCCGAAGCGCAAGGCGTCGCGCGGTCATCTGGGGCGGGTGTTCTGGATTCTGGGCGCCGGTTGGGCGGCGGCGGCCTGCGCCGGCGTGGTCGCAGGCGTGGGTTTGACATCGCATGTCACGGCCAACGAACGGGCGGACGCCATTCTCTATCAGGCGACGCTGAGCGGCGTTGACGACACCGAGGTTCTGGGATGAGCAACAAGACGCTGAAGATCGCGCTGGCCGTGTCGGTCGCCCTGAACCTGTTCGCGGTGGCGGGCGGGGTGGCCTACGGCGTCAGCCGAGCCCAGGCGGATCGCAAGATCGAGGCCCAGAACAAGCCGGGCCGTCAGGGGCCGTTCGGTGAAATGCTGGCCAGCCTGCCGCAGGATGTGCGCGAGAAGGTCCACACCAGCCTGCGCGAATCCGCTCTGGCCGCCCGACCCGATTTTGAGGCGGCGCGCGCGGCGCGGCGCGAGGCGGTCGATGTCGCGGGTGCGCCGACCTTTGATGCGGCCAGGGTGCAGGCTTTGCTGGAGCAGTCGCGTTCGGCGGAGCTGCGCGGGCGCGCCCGGCTGGAGAATGACGCCATTGCCGTGCTGGGCGGCCTGACGCCCGAACAACGCAAGACCCTGTCGCCGATCCTGCAGCGCAAGGGCGGCGTCCACAGGGAGCCGCATCGGGATGGGCAGCCGAACCGACCGCCGCACCCCGACACGCGCCACTGATCAGCCTCTGGAGGCGCGGAAGGCGGCGACGGCTTCGACCGTCTTCTTGACCTGAGCTTCGATCCCGGCCCAGTCGCCGGCCTTGACGGCGGCGTCGGTGATCAGCTTGGAGCCCATGCCCGCCGCCACGATGCCGGAGCCGAACCATTTGGCGATGGAGGCCTCGTCCGGGTCGACGCCGCCCGTCGGCATGATCTTGACCCACGGCAGCGGCCCCTTGATCGCCTTGACGAAGTCGGGGCCGCCGACCGACGAGCCGGGGAACAGCTTGACGATGTCGCAGCCCAGTTCGTGGGCCTCGCCAATGTCCGTCACCGAGCCGCAGCCGGGGAAATAGGCGACCATGCGGCGGTTGCAGACCTTGGCCACGTCCGGCACCAGGCAGGGGCTGACCACGAAACGCGCGCCACGGTTCAGATAGAGGGCGGCGGTGCCCGCATCCACGACCGAGCCGATGCCCAACACGATGTCGGGGTCGGTCTTGATCAGTTCACGGTTGATCTCGCCGAACAGGTCGCAGGCGAAGTCGCCGCGATTGGTGAACTCGACCACCTTGGCGCCGCCGCGCGCGCTGGCGCGGATCACGTTCAGGCAGACCTCGGGATCGGGGTGATAGAAGACGGGGCAGACGCCCTGCTGTTCGAGACCTTTCAGGACGCTGATGCGATCGTGGGCCATGTTCACCTCCGCTTGGTCCCGGCGCTTTGCGGAACCCGTATCTGTTGCGATGACCGGCCGCGCCGGTTCTGCCCGACTGCTTATCCCACGGCGGGGAAAATGCGAACGCGGGCAGGGGCGGGTTTTGCCAGAACGGCGAAACATATTGTTTCACCTGGCCCTAAGGCCGGTTGCAGGGTCTGGCGGCTTACCCGTCACCTCATCATCGGCTAGGAACATCGCACAGCAGAGGACAACCCCGCCATGATGACCGCCATCTTCGTCTTCATCAAATGCGAGTTGGGCTACGCCAATGAGGTGGCGGCCGACATCGTGGACAATGTCGAGAACGTCTCGGAGGTCTATTCCACCTCGGGGCAGCACGACCTGCTGGCCAAGTTCAACCTGCCGCGCGAGGCCGACATCGGCACATTCGTGACCAAAGAGGTCCAGACCCGGCCCCACGTGCGCGATACGTTTACAGTGATAACTTTCTCGCCATTCCTGCCCAAAAAGGGCTGAAAATCAGCCGCTCTTGACCATGCGTAAACTTGGATCGGCTGCTAGCCTTCCGGTCATAAGGACAAGCGGGGAGTAGAGTTGATGAGCGATCTGGAGGTCTTCCGCGCGGAGACGCGGGCCTGGCTGGAGGAGAATTGTCCGGCGGAGGTTCGCGGGCCGATCAAGTCGGAAGCCGAGATGATCTGGGGCGGACGCGACGCGGTCTTCGCGACCCCCGGTCACAAGCTCTGGCTGGAGCGGATGGGCGCGCGCGGCTGGACCGCGCCGGAATGGCCCGCCGAATACGGCGGCGGCGGACTGAGCCGTGAAGAGGCCAAGGTGCTGGCGTCCGAACTGCGCCGCATCAAGGCCCAGCCCGCGCTGAACAGCTTCGGCGTCTGGATGCTGGGCCCGGCGCTGCTGGCGTTCGGCAGCGAGGAACAGAAGAAGCGTTTCCTGCCCGAGATCGTGCGCGGCGAGATCCGGTGGTGCCAGGGCTATTCCGAGCCGGGTGCCGGGTCTGATCTGGCCTCGATCCAGACCAAGGCCGAGGACCGCGGCGACCACTGGATCGTCAACGGCCAGAAGATCTGGACTTCGTACGCCGACAAGGCCGACTGGATCTTCTGCCTGGTGCGGACCGACCCGGACGCGCCCAAGCACTTGGGCATCAGCTTCGTCCTGTTCGACATGCGCACGCCGGGCGTGACCACGCGGCCGATCACCCTGATCTCGGGCAAGTCGCCCTTCTGCGAGACCTTCTTCGACGACGTGCGCGTGGAGAAGGAGAACCTGGTCGGCACGCTGAACCGGGGCTGGGACGTGGCCAAGCATCTGCTGGCGCACGAACGCACCATGATCGGCGCCATGGGCGAGGTCGCGGGCGGTCGCCCGGTCGGTCAGGTGGCGCTGGACGCCGTTGGCGCGGCCGAGGACGGTCGACTTGACGATCCAATGCTGCGCGCGCGGATCGCCGATCTTGAGATCGACCAGGCGGCCTTCCGTCTGGCGATGGAGCGGGTCGGGGATCAGGTGAAGGCCAAACAGGCGCATCCCGCCATCGCCTCCATGCTGAAATACTATGGCTCGGAGCTAAACAAGCGCCGCCATGAACTGCTGATGGCGGCAGGCGGCGCCGATGCGCTGGAGTGGGAGAGCGAGCGTTCGCGCGGCGGTTCGGCCGCCCGCGACTGGCTGCGCACCAAGGCTAACTCCATCGAGGGCGGGACCAGTGAGGTTCAGCTGAACATCATCGCCAAGCATCTGCTGCAACTGCCGGGAGCCTGAACCATGCCCCTGATCCTGACCGAAGAGCAGACCATGCTGCAGGAGGCCGCCGACGGCTTCCTGAACGACAATGCGCCCATCGCCCATTTCCGCGCCCTGCGCGACAGCCATGACGCCGACGGCGTTTCCCGCGACCTGTGGCGGGCGTTCGGCGAGATGGGTTTCGCCGGCGTCATCATCCCTGAGGCCCACGGCGGCCTGGGACTGGGCGCCGTCGAGGCGGGCGTCATCGCTGAAAGCCTGGGCCGCACCCTGACGCCGTCGCCCTTCATGGGATCGGCCATCCTGTCGGCCAAGGTGCTGACGGACGGCGGGTCCGAGGCGCAGCAGACGTGGCTGCCAAAGATCGCCGCGGGCGAGGCCATCCTGGCCCTGGCCGTGGACGAGGGCGCCAAACACGCCCCGTCGCGCATCAATGCGCGGGCCGAACGCGCGGGCAACGGCTTCAAGCTGAATGGGGCCAAGGGCTTCGTGCTGGACGGCCATGTCGCGGACGCCCTGATCGTCGCGGCCAAGGCGGACGAGGGGACGACCCTGTTCCTGGTCGATCCCAAGGCGGCGGGCGTCGAGATCGAACGCACCATCATGGTGGACGGCCATAACGCCGCGCGCATCACCCTAAGCGACGTCGCGGTTGATGCGGATGCGGTGATCGGCGAGGTCGGCGGCGGCGAGGCCCTGCTGGACGCAGCCCTGACGCTGGGCAGGGCCTGCGCGGCCTCCAGCCTGACGGGCGCGGGCGATCAGGCGTTCAAGGTGACGCTGGAGTATCTGCGGACCCGCAAACAGTTCGGCAAGCTGATTGGCGAGTTCCAGGCCCTGCAGCACCGCGCGGCCCATCTGTTCACTGAACTGGAGCTGTCGCGCGCGGCGGCCCTGGGCGCGCTTCAGGCCATCGACGCCGGACGTGACGATGCGGCGCTGGCCGCCTCCATCGCCAAGGCCAAGGCCGGACGCGTTGCCGAACTGGCCGTGCAGGAGGCCGTGCAGATGCATGGCGGCGTCGGCATGACCGACGAGTTCGACGTGGGCCTGTTCATGAAGCGGGTCCGGGTGCTGAACGAACTGCTGGGCGACGCAGGCTTCCACGCCGAACGACTGGCCCAGGCGCAGGGCTTCTAGATCGCATAATCTTGCCCCTTCCCATGCGGCGAAGGGGCAAGGTTTTCGACTTGGTGTGGCGTCTCGCGTCGTGTCGTCCTAGATTTCCCGACAAGGGAGACACGCACATGACGTTGCAAAACAACGCGCCCGCCTATCTGACCGGCTTTGGCAACCATTTCGCGACCGAGGCTGTATCCGGCGCCCTGCCGGTCGGGCAGAACTCGCCGCAGAAGACGCCGATGGGCCTGTATGCGGAGCAGCTGTCCGGCACGGCCTTCACCGCGCCGCGCGCCGAGAACCGCCGCAGCTGGCTGTACCGGCTGCGCCCCTCGGCCCAGCACGGGCCGTATCAGCCGTTCGATCAGGGGCAGGTCCGCTCCGGCCCCTTTGACGAGACGCCGCCCAACCCCAACCGGATGCGCTGGGACCCTCTGCCGATCCCCACGGCGCCGACCGACTGGGTCGAGGGGCTGACGACCTATGGCGGCAATGGCGAGCCGGATCACGGCGCCGGATCGGGAATCCACCTGTATGCCGCCAATCGCTCGATGACCGACCGAGTCTTCTATGACGCCGACGGCGAACTGCTGATCGTGCCGCAGGAAGGCGGGCAACGGTTCGTCACCGAGATGGGCGTGATCGACGCCCAGCCCGGCCATATCGTCCTGATCCCGCGCGGCGTCCGGTTCCGGGTCGAGGTGGATGGGCCGGTGCGCGGCTATGTGTGCGAGAACTATGGCGCGCCGTTCCGCCTGCCGGACCTTGGGCCGATCGGTTCCAACGGCCTGGCCAACCCGCGCGATTTCGAAACGCCCGTGGCCTGGTATGAGGACGTGGACCGCCCGACCCAGTGCGTCCAGAAATATGGCGGCAAACTGTGGGCCACGACATTCGATCACAGCCCGCTGGACGTGGTGGGCTGGCACGGCAATCTGGCCCCCTGCCGCTATGACACGGCGCGGTTCAACACGATCAACACCGTCAGCTACGACCACCCGGACCCTTCGATCTTCACCGTCCTGACCAGCCCGTCCGACACGCACGGCACGGCAAACATCGACTTCGTCATCTTCCCGCCGCGTTGGATGGTGGCCGAGCACACCTTCCGTCCGCCGTGGTTCCACCGGAACGTCATGAGCGAGTTCATGGGGCTGGTGACCGGCGCCTATGACGCCAAGGCGGGCGGCTTCGCGCCGGGCGGCGCCTCGCTGCACAACCGCATGAGCGGCCACGGCCCGGATCAGGCCAGCTATGACGGCGCGGTCAAGGCGGAGCTGAAGCCGCACAAGGTTGAAAATACACTGGCCTTCATGTTCGAAACGCGAATGCCGATCCGCGTCACCAAATGGGCGCAAGAGGCCCCACAGATGCAGCTCGACTACGACGATGTCTGGTCCGGGTTCACCAAAGGACAGGTCTCTTGAAACGCTTCCTCGCCATCACCGCCGCCGCCCTGCTGGCCGCCGCCTGCGCGCCGCAGACAGTGAACACGAACACGGCCGCCAGCGCCCCGGTTCAGAGCGCGGACGCCGCCGCCTGCGCCGCGCGCAACGGCACGATGAGACAGGTTGGCAAGCTGCAGTCCTGGCAGTGCGTGATCCGCTACGCCGATGCGGGCAAGGTCTGCACCAGCAGCAGCCAGTGCCAGGGCAGTTGTCTGGCTGGAGAGGCCACGGACAAGACGCCCGGCGCGACGACTTCAGGCGTCTGTCAGGCGACCAGCAACCGTTTTGGCTGCAGCACCCCTGTCGAGAACGGCAAGGCCGGACCCACGCTCTGCATCGACTGAGGCGACCGACACGGCGCCCATGAAAAAGCCCCCGTCGCGAACGACGGGGGCTTCATTCGTTTCAACGCCAGGGCGGCTTAGTGGCCCTTGGCGGCGTCCTTGATTTCGCCAGCGCGCTGATCAGCGGCGGCCTGGGTCTTGTCAGCCTGCTCCTTCAGGGCCTCGGCCTGACGGTCGGCGTCTGCCTTGACCGTCTGGGCGTCGGCGTTGGCCTGGGCCACGGTGGCGTCGGCCTGGGCCTTCAGGTGGTCGGCTGCAGCGTCGCCCTGGGCGACAACGGCGTCAGCTTGGGCGTCCGCAGCCTTTTGTGCGGGTTGCTGGCAAGCGGCCAGACCAGCGACGGCGAACAGGGCAGCGGCGGTAACAGCAAGTTTCTTCACGGTGCTTCCTTCCTCAGCTTGTTGAGGTCTGGAAAACGCAGGGCATCACGAAGGGTTCACGCCGCCGTTACTTTTATTCTCCCGCTTCAGCAAAGGCGACGCGCGCGGAGCCCAGAAGGGCGGCGTGCTTGTGCATGATCACCTTGGTCGGAATGGCCGCCATATAGTCCTGGAACCGGCCCTTGCGCTCGAAACGCTTGCGGAAGGGGCTGGCCTTGATGAAGGGCAGGATGCGCGGAACAATGCCGCCGGCGATATAGACGCCGCCGCGCGCGCCGGTGGTCAGGGCGATGTCGCCGGCGACGGCGCCCAGGATGGCGCAGAACCGGGCTAGGGTGGCGCCGCAGGGGCTGTCGGGGTCGGCCAGCGCGGTGGTGGTGATCTCGGCCGGGTCTTCGATATGGGTCTCGCGTCCGTCTATCTCGGCCAGGGCGCGGTGCATGTTCAGCAGGCCGGGGCCGCAGATCAGGCGCTCGATGGAGACGCGGTCATAACGGCGACGCAGGATGCGCAGGATTTCGTCCTCGACCGGATCGCCGGGCGGGAAGCAGGCGTGGCCGCCTTCCGACGGCATGGCCATCTCCTTGCCATGGGCGTCGCGAACCAGGGCCGAGACGCCGAAACCGGTGCCGGGGCCCAGCACGGCCACAGTGGCGTGCGGATCGCCGTCCACGGGGCCGCCCAGGCTTTCCAACTGATCCGCCGGAACAATGGGCGCGCCCCAGGCCAGGGCCTCGAAGTCGTTGATCAGCTTGACCGGCTCCAGACCCAGGGTCTGAAGCTCGGCTTCCGACACGCGCCATGGCGAGTTGGTCAGGTCGATCTCGCCATTGGTCACGGCCCCTGCGACGGCGATCACGCCGCCGGTCGGCTTGACCTCGCAGCCGTCGATGAAGGCGGCGACGCCTTCAAGGAAGGTCGGATAGGTCTCGGCCGGGAAGCTTTCGTGATGGTCCAGGACCGGCTGGCCATCGACCATGCGGGCCACGGCGAAGCGGGCGTTGGTGCCGCCGACATCGCCGACGAGAAGGGTCTTGTCATTCATGGGTCGTTTCCTGCGATCGGTTGGGCGGATCAGGCGTCCACAGTCCGGTCGACGAAGTTGGGATTGGGCGGCGTGTCATCGTGGCCGTTGCCTTCGGAGGGCAGGGCGAAACAGACGGTGGCGCCTTGCTCGGCCGTGGTGACGACGTGGCGGAAGGCGCCGAACAGCTCCCGGCCATAACCCCAGGACGAACCCTGGGCGATGGCGGGCGTGCGCGTGGCGGCGGGGCGGTCGGTCAGGCCGTCGACGCCGACCGTGGTCAGCACTCCGGCCTCGGCGTCCAGACGGATGATGTCGCCGTCCTTCACATGGGCCAGGGGGCCGCCTGCGAGGGCCTCGGGCGAGACGTGGATGGCGGCGGGCGTCTTGCCGCTGGCGCCCGACATGCGGCCGTCGGTGACGAAGGCGACCTTGAAGCCCTTGTCCTGAATGATCGACAGGGCGGGCGACAGGCTGTGCAGTTCGGGCATGCCGTTGGCCTTGGGGCCCTGGAAGCGCAGGACCACGACGACGTCGCGATACAGCTTGCCGTCCTTGAAGGCCTGCAGGGCGTCTTCCTGGGTTTCGAAGACGGCGGCGGGGGCCTCGACAATGCGGTTCTCGGGTTTGACCGCTGAGATCTTGATGACCGCCCGGCCCAGATCGCCCTTGACCAGACGCAGGCCGCCTTCCTTGTCGAAGGGGTTGGAGGCGGGGCGCAGGATGTCCAGGTCCAGGCTTTCGGTGACCCCGTCGCGCCAGACCAGTTCGCCGTCGACCATCGACGGCTCCTGGAAATAGGCCTCGATGCCCTGACCCATGATGGTGACGACGTCGGAGTGGATGTTTCCGGCCTGAGCCAGTTCGCGGGCGATGAAGGCGACGCCCCCTGCGGCCTGGAAGGCGTTCACATCGGCCGAACCGTTCGGATAGACGCGCGCCAGCAGCGGCGTGACCGAAGACAGCTCATCCATGTCGGTCCAGTCGATCAGCACGCCCGCCGCCCGCGCCATGGCGACCAGGTGGATGGCGTGGTTGGTCGAACCGCCCGTGGCCAGCAGGGCGACGATGGCGTTGACGATGGACTTCTCGCTGATGACGTCGGCCATGCGGCATTCGCCGCTGCGGGCCAGTTCGACGGCGCGTTTGGCGGCGGCGGCCGTCAGGGCGTCGCGCAGGCCCGTGTCCGGGTGGACGAAGGCGGTCGAGGGCATGTGCAGCCCCGCCAGCTCCATCATCATCTGGTTGGAGTTGGCCGTGCCGTAGAAGGTGCAGGTGCCGGGCGAGTGATAGGAGCCGATCTCGCTTTCCAGCAGGGTCTGACGATCAACCTTGTTCTGGGCGTACTCCGCGCGGACGCGTGCCTTTTCCGCATTCGGAATGCCGGACGGCATGGGGCCTGCGGGGGCGAAGACGACAGGCAGGTGCCCGAATGCTAGCGCTCCCATAAATAGCCCGGGAACGATCTTGTCGCACACCCCGAGCATCAGGGCGGCGTCGAAGGCGTCGTGCGTCAGGGCCACGCCGGTCGACATGGCGATGACGTCGCGGCTGAACAGCGACAGCTCCATGCCGGGGCGGCCTTGCGTCACGCCATCGCACATGGCGGGGGTGCCGCCTGCGACCTGGGCCGTGGCGCCGACTTCGCGGACGGCCTTCCTGACCACATCGGGGAAACGCTCGAACGGCTGGTGGGCCGACAGCATGTCGTTATAGGCGGTGACGATGCCCAGGTTCGGCTTGGACCCGTCCATCGAGGTCAGCTTGTCGGCGATGGTCTGGCCCGCAAAGGCGTGGGCCCAGTTGGCGCAGCTGAGCTTGGCGCGCCCGGCGCCGCTGTCGCGGGCGGCGTCCATGCGGCGCAGATAGTCGGCGCGCGTATGGCGGCTTTTTTCAATGATGCGGGCGGTGACCGCAGCGACCGTAGGATGCAATTCGTATCGGGGCGCCATCAGCCTTCCTCCGTCCAGAGAACTTCAAGAGAAACATCGGCGGCGATCAGGGCGGCGATGGGCTGGATCTTGGGATCGCCCTTGGCCTGTTCCTCGAACACGCGTCGTTTGGTTTCGCCCTTCAGGCCCAGGATCACGCGCTCGGCCTGCATCAGATAGGGCAGGTTGATCGACAGGCGCTCGATGCTCGGCGCCATGCCGTCGCGGCCATGCGGCACGCCCAGAACGGTCGGCTTCAGCGTCGGCGTCAGCAGGGTCTTCAGCGTGGGGCTTTCAGGGAACATGGAGCAGATATGGCCATCCTCACCCATGCCGAGAAGGACCGCATCGAAACGACCGCCCGCCTCCGCCAGGGCCTTGGCCGCCACGATGGCGGCGCGGTCCACGGTGACCTCCGGCGTGAACAGGGGGATGAAGCGGCCCGCGGCCGCCTTGTCCTGCAACAGCACGTCGCGGATCAGGCGGGCGTTTGATTCCGGCGAGGTCTCGGGGACATAACGCTCGTCCACCAGGGTGACGGCGATCCTGGCCCAGTCCAGGTCCATGGCCGCCAGATGGCGATAGACCGGCGCAGGCGTCGAACCGCCCGGTCCCGCGAAGAAGGCGGAGCCGTTGTCGCGCACGGCGGCGGCCAGGGTCTCGCCCAGACGCGCGGCGGTCGCTTCGGCCCAGGCGTCGACGGAGGGGAAGGCTTCGATCTGGGGCGTGTTAGACATTGGTCGTGTTCCAGTCGCGTCCGGTGCGCATCATCAGCATGTCGGCGCTGTCAGGCCCCCACGTGCCAGCCACATATTGATCCGGCTTCTGGCCGGACTCGGCCCAGGCGTCGGCGACCTCATCGACCCATTTCCAGGCCTGTTCCGCCTCATCGCGACGCACGAACAGGGTGGAGTCGCCGTGCATGGCGTCCAGCAGCAACCGCTCATAGGCGATGCGGCGGCGCGGCGGCGCGGCGGACTTGCCGTCGACGCCCCACGACAGGCTCATGGTGATGGGCTGAAGCTGCATGCGCTTGTCCAGGCCGGGGCGCTTGTTCATCACCGTCAGCGAGATGTCTTCCTCGGGCTGCAGTTCGATGATCATGCGGTTGGCCGGGGCCTCACCCTCGTCATTGTCGAAGATCGAGTGCGGCACCGGCTTGAACTGGATGACGATCTCGGTGCGCTTCTCCGGCAGACGCTTGCCCGTGCGCATGAAGAAGGGCACGCCCGCCCAACGCCAGTTGTCGATGTCGGCGCGGATGGCCACGAAGGTCTCGGTGTCGGACGGCTGGCCGCGTTCCTCTTCGTAGGACTTGGCCGGCTTGCCCTCGGACACGCCCGCCACATACTGGCCGCGCACGGTGACGCGTTCCGCCTCTTCGGGGGTGATGGGGCGCAGCGAGCGCAGCACCTTCACCTTTTCATTGCGCAGGGATTCCGGGTCCAGATCGCTGGGCGGCTCCATCGCCACCAGGCACAGCAGCTGCAGCATGTGGTTCTGCAGCATGTCGCGCAGGGCGCCGTATTCATCATAATAGGGCCAGCGGTCGCCGACGCCGACGGTCTCGCCGATGGTGATCTGGACGTGGTCGATCGTCAGATTGTTCCACAGCGGCTCGAAGATGGTGTTGCCGAAGCGCAGGGCCGTCAGGTTCTGGACCGTCTCCTTGCCCAGATAGTGGTCGATGCGGAACACCTGATCCTCGCGGAAGGCGTGGCCCACGGCGTCGTCGATCTCAAGGAAGGACTTCAGGTCGCGTCCGACCGGCTTCTCCAGCACGATGCGGCAGTTGCGTTCAGCCAGACCGGCCTCCTTCATCGCCGTGACGATGCGGCCGTACAGCGAAGGCGACACCGCCAGGAAGGAGGTGACCTCGCCGTCGCCGACCTTGGCCTTCAGCCGCTTCAGGCTTTCGGCGCTGGTGGCGTCGATGGCCAGATAGTCCAGGCGGGCCTTCATCCGGGCCCAGCTGTCTTCGTCCCAGGCCTTGTCGGCCTCGGCCTTGGCCTTCACCGCATCCTGGACCTTGCCGATGTATTCGTCGGCGGTTTCTTCCGAACGCGCGGCGCCGATGATCTTCAGCCCTTCCGGCAGCAGGCCGTCGTGCTCAAGGAAATACAGCGATGGCAACAGCATGCGCATCGCCAGATCGCCGCCGCCGCCGAACAAGATCAAAGCCGCCATCGATATCCCCTCAAGTAGCCCGTCGCCGGGTATGCACGCCCTTTATGACCGGGCCTGTCGCTATGGATGGGCTTTGCCCGCTTCCGCGCGTGACGCCAACACGTCCAGCACGTCCTGAAACACCATGTTACGGGCATGGAGAAGAACGAGCAGGTGATAGATCAGATCCGCCGCCTCGCTGGCCAGCTCTTCATCAGGGCCTGCGACGCCCGCCAGAGCAGTCTCGACGCCCTCTTCGCCGACCTTCTGGGCGATGCGTTTGGGGCCGTCGGCGACCAGTTTGGCGGTCCAGCTTTCGGACGGATCGGCGGCGGCGCGCACGGCGATGGTCTGCTCCAGCCGCGCGATCCGGCCCAGACCCGGCGCATCCGCATTCCCGAAACAGCTGACGCGGTTCAGGTGGCAGGCGTTGCCGACCGGCCGGACCGACAGAACCAGGGCGTCATTGTCGCAATCGGGCGTGACGCCCACGACATGCAGCCGGTCGCCCGACGTCTCACCCTTCCTCCAGCGCCCGCCGCGCGAGCGTGAGAAGAAGGTGGCCTCGCCGGAGGTGATCGTTTCGTCCAGCGCGGCGCGGTCCATATAGGCTAGGGTCAGGACCTGCAGCGTCGCCGCATCCTGCACCACCACGGGAACCAGCCCGCCGCCCTTTTCGAAGTCGATGGTGGATGGATCGAGGGTCATATCCGCATCTCCAGGCCTTCGTCGGCCAGGTATCGTTTCAGGTCCGGTATGGCGATCGCGCCGGTGTGGAAGACGCTGGCGGCCAGGGCGCCCGACACGTCCGCCTGTTCGAACACATCGCGGAAATGCTGGGGCGCGCCTGCGCCGCCGGACGCGATCAGGGGGATGGTCAGGCGCGCCCGCGCGGCGGACAACTGCTCCACATCATAGCCCTGACGCACCCCGTCCTGATCAATGCAGTTCAGCACGATCTCGCCCGCGCCCAGTCCCTGCGCCTGATCCAGCCAGTCCAGCGTCCGCTTGCCCGCACGGCGGCGCGCGTCGGGATCGCCGGTGTATTTGTGCACGACCCATTCGCCGTCTTCCAGGCGGCTGTCGACGCCGACGACGACACATTGCGAGCCCAGGCGTTCGGCCATCTCGGCGATCAGTTCGGGTCGCTCCAGCGCGGGGGAGTTGATCGACACCTTGTCCGCCCCGTGATCCAGACAGCGCGCCGCCTGCTCCACGCTGCGGATGCCGCCCGCGACGCAGAAGGGGATGTCCAGCAGGCGGGCGATGTCCCTGATCCAGCCATAGTCCAACGTCCGCCCCTGCGGGCTGGCGGTGATGTCGTAGAAGACCAGTTCGTCGGCGCCCTCGTCGCGATAACGCGCAGCCAGCTCAGCCGCGTCGCCCATGTCGGTGTGGCCGACGAACTTCACGCCCTTGACGACCCGCCCGTCCTTCACGTCCAGACAGGGGATGATCCGCCGGGCGGTCATGCGGCGGCCGCGATGGCTTCGGGCAGGGTGAAGCGGTTTTCGTACAGGGCGCGGCCCACGATGGCGCCGTTGCAGCCCAGCGCCTTGACCGCGCTCAGGTCGTCCAGAGACGACACTCCGCCTGAGGCCTGAAGCACCAGGTCGGGGCGTCGGCGGCGGATCTCGGCCAGCAGCTCCAGATTGGGGCCGGTCAGGGCGCCGTCGCGGCCCACGTCGGTGACCAGCACATGTTTGAACGCCCCCTTCGGATAGCGATCCAGCGCAGTCCACAGATCGACGCCCGCCGACTGGGTCCAGCCTTTCAGTGCGGGCACGGGGACGCCGTCTTCGATCTTGACGTCCAGGGCCAGGGTGATCCGCTCCGGCCCGAACTCGCCCAGCCAGTCGGCGACATCGTCCGGTCGGGTCACCGCCAGGGACCCGATGACCACCCGATCCACGCCGGAGGCCAACAGCTTGGCCACGTCGTCGCGGCTGCGCACGCCGCCGCCCGACTGAATCTTGACGTCGATGGCCTTGGCCAGTTCGCCGATCAGTTCGTGCTGCATGGCCTGACCGGCCTCGGCGCCGTCCAGATCGACGATGTGAATCCATTCGGCCCCTTCCGCGACGAAGGCGGTCAGGCGCGCGGCGGGCTGTTCGTCATATTGCGTCACCTGATCAAACCGGCCGTGCATCAGGCGCACGCAGACGCCGGCCTTCAGGTCGATGGCGGGGTAGATCAGCATGTCAGGCTCAGGAAATTCTTGAGAATGGTCGCGCCGGCCTGGGCCGAGCGTTCGGGGTGGAACTGGCAGCCCCAGCGGTTGGCGGATCGCACGACGGCGGGGACGGGGCCGCCGTAGTCAGCGCGGGCCACGGTCGCGGGACCGTCCGGGCAGACGAAGCCGTGCACGAAATAGGCGTAGGCGCCGTCCTCGACCCCCGCCAGCAGCGGGTCGTCATGGTCGCGCGTCAGGCGGCTCCAGCCCATATGCGGCACAGGCAGGGCGGCGCCCGGCTCCAGACGTTTCACCGCGCCGGGGATGAAGCCCAGCAGTTCGACGCCGTCGCCCTCGTCGCTGCGCTCAAACAGAAGCTGCTGGCCCAGACAGACGCCCAGAAGGGGGCGCTTAAAGGCGCGCAGCGGCGCGATCAGGTTCAACTCCGCCAGCCGCGACATGGCATAGCCCGCAGCCCCGACGCCGGGCAGGATGAGCCGCTCGGCCTCGGCGATCTCGACTGGATCTGCGGTTAGGCGCACGGTCGCGCCCAGCCGCTCCAGCGCGAACTGGACCGAGGCGACATTGCCTGCGCCGTAGGAAACGACGGCGACCTGGGTCACAGGACGCCCTTGGTCGAGGGGACCGCATCGCCCTCCACGCGGATGGCCTGACGCAGCGCACGACCGAAGGCCTTGTAAACGGCCTCCGTCTTGTGGTGGTCGTCCTGGCCTGTGACGGTGATGTGGATGGCGGCGCCCATGGCCTCGGCCAGCGAGCGGAAGACGTGGGCGGTCAGGTCGGTGCGGTAGTCGCCGATATAGGGCGTCTCGAACGTGCCTTCGAACAGCGGATAGGGCCGTCCCGACAGGTCTATAGAGAGGGTCGCATTGGCCTCGTCCATCGGCAAGACAAAGCCGTAGCGGGCGATGCCCTTGCGCTCGCCCAGCGCCTGTTTCAACGCCTGGCCCAGGGCGATGGCGCTGTCTTCAATGGTGTGGTGCGGGTCGGTGTGAAGGTCGCCTTCGCATTGCAGGCGCAGCGAGAAGCCGCCGTGGGCCGCGATCTGCTCCAGCATGTGATCAAAGAAGCCGACGCCGGTTTCGATCTTGATCGGGCCGGGCGCATCCAGATCGACGGCGCAGACGATGCGCGTCTCCTTGGTGTCTCGCACGGCCTGACCCACGCGGGACGGGCGGCGCTGGGCGGGCGTCAGGCCGAAGGCGGCCAGCAGCCGGTCGTTGACCTCGGGCTTGATCGAGACGGGTAGGCGCAGACGGTCGCCCGACAGGTCGCCCTCGACGCCATAGGACTTCAGACCCGCCAGCGCCGCCGCGGGGTCTTCGGGCCGCGTCATGACAATGGGGCCGACGCCCGCTTCGACCGGCATCAGACGGCCCAGTTCGCGGGCGACCCTCTCGCGCTCGCGGCGGACGGTGGCGATGCGTTCCGCCGTCTCGATCATCCGCGACGGGTCCAGCGCCTGCTGCGCCAGTCGCACCAGAGGCTCGGGCAGGGCGTAGGGCTCCAACACCGAGGCCAGCCGCGCCAGCGTCTGGGGTTGGGCGATGGCGGCCCCGACCCGCGCGCCCGCCAGCCCATAGGCCAGCGACAGGCTGCGAAGCACGACCAGATTGGGCTGGTCCGCGATGACGGTGACGGCGGAGGCGCTGTCGGAAAACTCGATCAGGCCTTCGTCCACGACCAACAGGGCCGGGGCCACGCGGGCGGCCATTTCCGCCACGGCCTCGGGCGAACCCAGGGCGCGGATGATGACGGCGGCGGGGTCGCCCTTCGACGGATAGATGGCGGCCAGACGGTCATAGGGCTCGGCCTTGGGCGCCTCGACCGAACCGCCGTCGCGGGCAGCCAGGCGATAGGCCAACTCCAGCCCATGGGTCAGGCCGCGAACGGGCAGAACCGTCTCGACCGGCGTGGCGTAAATGGCGGCCATGCGTGCGGTCAGAGCCGAAGCGTCGCCGGGATAACGGTCCAGACCGTCGCCGCCGGACACCAGAGGGGCATAGGGGGCGGGCAGGGTCATGCGTCGGCCCTCAGGTCGGCGGCGCGGGCGTGGGCTTCCAGACCCTCCATCCGGGCCAGACGGGCGGCGATGGGCGCCAGTTGCCGGGCGCCGTCCTCGGTGACCAGTTGCACCGACATGGTGGTCATGAAGCTGGCGGTGGTCACCCCGCCCAAGGTCTTGGCCCCGCCGTCGGTCGGCAGGACGTGGCTGGGCCCGGCGGCGTAGTCGCCCAGGGTCTCGGCGGCGAAACGCCCGACGAAGACGGCCCCGGCGGCGTTGATGGACTCGACCAGTTCTTCGGCCTCCTCGACCTGGATGGCCAGGTGCTCGGGGCCGTACAGATTGGCCACCTCGGCGGCGGCGTCCAGATCGCGCACCAGGATGGCGCGGGCCTCGTTCAGCGAGGCGCGGGCGATGGCTTCGCGGGGCAGGGTCGCGACCTGAACCTCAACCTCGGTCAGGATGTAGTCGATGGTGGCGCGGCTGGTGGAGACCAGCAGGACCTGGGCGTCGGCGTCATGTTCGGCCTGGCTCAGCAGGTCGGCGGCGGCGATCTCGGGCGCGGCGTCGCGGTCGACGATGACCATCAGTTCCGACGGGCCTGCGGGCATGTCGACAGCGGGGCCACCCGGAAGGGCGGACGCCTGTTTCTTGGCCTCGGCGACATAGGCGTTGCCCGGTCCGAACAGCTTGTCGCAAGGCGGGATGATCCCGTCCTCCAGTTCGACGCCGAAGGTCAGGGCGGCGATGGCCTGCGCCCCGCCCATCAGCCAGATGGCGTCCAGACCGGCTTCGGCGGCGGCCAGGATCATGGCGGGGTGGACGCCGCCCTCCTTGTTCGGCGGGGTCACGGCGATCCGTTCGCGCACGCCCGCCACTTCCGCCGGAATGGCCAGCATCAGAAGGGACGAAAACAGCGGCGCGGTGCCGCCGGGAATATAGAGACCCGCCGAGGCGATGGGCCGCCACGCCAGTTTCGAGCGCACGCCGGGCGTCGTCTCGACATAGGGGGTGTCTTCGGGCCGGGTCGCCTGATGGAAGACGCGGATGTTGTCGGCGGCGAAGCGCAGGGCGCGGGTGTCGGCGGGCGGCAGGGCGTTGCGCGCCTCGGCGATAGAGCCGGGCGTGATGGCGATGCGGCGGGGCGGCGCCTTGTCCAGCTTCAGGCACCATTCGGTCACCGCTGCGCCGCCGCGCTCGCGCACGTCGTTCAGGATGGTGCGGACCACCTCGGTCACGTCGCCCGCGGTGCGCTGGGTCGGGCGGGCCAGGGCGGCCTTCTTTCCGGCCGCGTCCAGCGACGACCAGTCGATGCGTTTGAATGCGGTGTCGGTCATCACATCATCTTCTCGATGGGCAGGACCAGGATGGCAGAGGCGCCGGCGGCCTTCAGCTTCTCCAGCGTCTCCCAGAAGACGGCCTCCTGACAGACAGCGTGAACGGCGACCGCATCGTCACGGCCCATTAGGGGCATGACGGTCGGCGAACCGGCGCCGGGCAGAATGGCGGTGATCTGGTCCAGCGAGGCGCGGGGCGCATTCAGCATGACGTATTTGGCGCCCTGAGACGACACGACGCCCGCCATCCGCTCGATGATGCTGTCCAGCAGGTGTTGCAGGCTCGGTTCGGGCGCGACGGGCGACTGGATCAGGACCGCCTGACTTTCCAGCACCGTGTCCTTGGCCTGAAGCCCGTTGGCCTCCAGCGTGGCGCCGGTCGACACCAGATCGCAGATGGCGGCGGCCAGCTTCAGGCGCGGGGCCACCTCGACCGCGCCGCGCATGGTGACGATGTCGGCCGAGACGCCGTTGTCGTTCAGATATTTGCGCAGGATCTTCGGATAGGAGGTCGCGATCCGCAGGCCGTCCAGCGAGGCCGGGCCCTCATAGGCCAGGGTCGGCGGCGTCGCGATCTTCAGGGTGCAGCGGCCAAAGCCCAGCGGCATGACGATGGAGGCGTTGGTCCCGCCGTTCTTGCCTTCCTCCAGCACATTCTCGCCGACGATGCCCAGATCGCAGACCCCGTCCGCCACGAAGGTGGGGATGTCGTCGTCGCGCACGCGCAGCAGGTCGATGGGGTAGTTCTCAACCCGGTACAGCAGGTCGTTGTGACCCTTGACCCATTTCAGACCCGCGTCGCGGATCAGATCAAGGCTGCGGTCGGCCAGACGGCCGGATTTCTGGACGGCGATGCGGAGCCGCCCCTGGACAGTGCTCATGTTTGGATACTCAGTTTTTCAGCCGGTCCAGGGCGATGCGGTATCCCTGGTGCGGCATGTCTTTCAGATAACGGGCGACACGGACGACGGTGGTGGGGCTGGCGTGGGCCTCGGCCGCGATCTCGCGATAGGATTTGCCCCCGGCGTCCAGCAGGCGCGCCACCTCCCACCGCTCTGCAAAGGCGCGCAGTTCGGCGGGCGTGCAGAGGTCGGCCAGAAAGGCGTCGATCTCCTCACGCGTCTGCATCGACAGCAGGGCGTCATAGAGGGCGGCGCGGGCGGGCGGGGTCGTCATGCGCGTTCCACTATGCTGTAACAGTGGAACGGTCAAGGGCTGAGTGGCGCGTGACGAGTGATGAGTGGCGAGGAGGCTCGGCCATTTGTCTGGTTCTCGCCACTCGCCACCCGCCGCTCGCCGCTCTAAATGCACCCCATGACCAAGGTTCTGATCATCGGCGCGGGACACGCGGGCGGCTCGGTTGCGGCCTTTCTTCGGCAGTACGGCCATGAGGGGCCGATCATTCTGGCGGGCGAAGAGGATGCGCCGCCGTATCAGCGCCCGCCCCTTTCCAAGGCGTGGTTGAAGGGCGAGGCTGATCTGGAGGCGCTGCTGCTGCGCCCCCTCAGTTTCTATGCCGAGCAGAACATCGACTTTCGTCCCTCGACCATCGCCGTGTCGGTGGATGTGGCGGCCAGGACCGTCGCCTTCCATGACGGGTCGTCGGAAACCTATGACATCCTGGTGCTGGCGACGGGATCGACGGCGCGCAAGCTGCCGATCCCCGGCGGCGATCATCCCGATCTGCTGGAGTTGCGGACGCTGAAGGACGCCGAACGGCTGAAGGCCGTGCTTGGGCCGGGCAAGCGTCTGGCGGTGGTTGGCGGCGGCTATGTCGGCTTGGAGGCGGCGGCCTCGGCCCGCGCCCTGGGCGCAGAGGCCATCGTCATCGAACGGGCGCCGCGCGTGCTGGCGCGGGTGGCGTCGCAGACCCTGTCGGCCTTCTTCACCGCCCAGCACCGTGCGCATGGGGTCGAGATCCTGACGGACGCCGAGGTCACGGCCATCGCCCACGACGGGGTGACGCTGGCTGACGGTTCGGTGGTCCGGGCCGATGCGGTGCTGGTCGGCGTCGGCGCTCTGGCCAGCGACAGTCTGGCGCGGTCGGCGGGGCTGCGCTGCGACGACGGGGTGGTGGTCGATGATCAGGCGCGCACCAGCGACCCCGCCATCTTCGCCGTCGGCGACATGACGCGGCGTCCGATCCCGGTTCATGGCGGCGTGCATCACCGTCTGGAAAGCGTGCCCAACGCCCTGGAGCAGGCGAAACAGGCGGCGTCCGCCATCGTCGGCCGCCCTGGGCCCTCGCCCGAAGTGCCGTGGTTCTGGTCCGACCAGTATGATTTCAAGCTGCAGATCGCGGGCCTGCCGTTCGACGCCGACCGCCAGGTCGTGCGGGGCGATCCGTCCGCGTCCGGCTTCGCCGTCTTCCATCTGGCGGGCGACAGGATCGTCTCGGTGGAGGCCGTCAATGCGCCGCCCGAGTTCATGGCGGGCAAGCAATTGATCGGAAAGGCCACGCCGGTGGATGTCGAAAAACTGTCCGATCCCGCCGTGTCCATGAAGGCCGTCGCCCTCTGACGGCGTTGTGATTTAGAAAAGCTTCGTTGCGCCGCAACATTTCTGTTGCGCAAACGCTCGTGTCCTGAACAGACTGTGACTTCCACACGGCGGGGGCGGATGACGAAGGCTTTCGACGAAATGAATGGCGGCGGATCAGGGTCGATCCGCGACAGCTATAAGACTTTGGCGGCATGGCTACAGAATGCGCCGCCCGATTTGCTGCAAGCGCGCTCGCGCCAGGCGGAACTGTTCTTTCGACGCATGGGCGTGACTTTCGCCGTCTATGGTGATGAAGAGTCCAATGAGCGGCTGATCCCGTTCGATGTCGTGCCGCGCATCATCGGCGCCGACGAATGGTCTGGGCTGGAGGCGGGGCTCAAGCAACGGGTCTCTGCGATCAATGCGTTTCTGAAAGACATCTATGGTCCGCAGGAATGCATCAAGGCGGGCGTCGTCCCGGCCGACCTGATCCTGACCAACCCGCACTATCGGCCTGAAATGCAGGGCCGCCGTCCGCCGGGCGATGTCTGGTGCCATATCGCGGGCGTCGATCTGGTCCGCACGGGCGAGGACGGCTTCTATGTGCTGGAGGACAATGTCCGCACGCCGTCGGGCGTCTCCTACATGCTGGAGAACCGCGAAATGATGATGCGGCTGTTCCCCGACCTGTTCGCGGAACACAGCGTGCGCCCGGTCGAGATCTACACCGACATGCTGCTGCGATCGCTGCAGGCCTCGGCGCCGGATGGGGCGGGCGAAGATCCCACCATCGTCGTGCTGACGCCGGGGCCGTTCAACTCCGCCTATTATGAGCACAGCTTCCTGGCCGACAAACTGGGGGTCGAACTGGTCGAGGGCGGGGACCTGTTCGTCAATGACGACACCGTCTTCATGCGCACGACCGAAGGCCCCAAACGCGTCGACGTCATCTATCGCCGCATCGACGACGACTTCATCGACCCCCTGACCTTCATGCCGAACTCGGCGGTCGGGGTGCCGGGACTGATGTCGGCCTATCACGCCGGACGCGTGACCCTGGCCAATGCGGTCGGGACCGGCGTCGCCGACGACAAGGCGGTCTATACCTACATGCCGCAGATCATCCGCTTCTTCACCGGAGAGGATGCGATCCTTCAGAACGTCCCGACCTGGCGCTGCCGCGAGCCGGAGGCGCTGAAGGAGGTGCTGGGCAAGCTGGACCAACTGGTGGTCAAGGAGGTCGGCGGATCGGGCGGCTACGGGATGCTGGTCGGACCGGCCGCGACCAAGGCCGAGATCGAGGCCTTCCGCGCCAAGCTGATCGCCGATCCCGACGACTTCATCGCCCAGCCGACGCTGAGTCTGTCGACAGCCCCCACGCTGAACGGCGGCGACCTGTCGCCCCGTCACGTCGACCTGCGGCCCTTCGTGCTGTCCAGCCCGGCAGGCGTGCGCGTCGCGCCCGGCGGCCTGACGCGGGTGGCGCTGAAAGAGGGCTCTCTGGTGGTGAACTCCAGCCAGGGCGGCGGAACCAAGGACACCTGGGTGCTGGACAACTAGATGCTCTCACGCACAGCAGACAGCCTGTACTGGACCGGCCGCTATATGGAGCGGGCGGATTTCCTTGCGCGGATTCTGGAGGCGGCGATCCGTCTGGCCGCGCTGCCGGCCAAGGATCAGGCCACCGTCACCGCCTGGGCCGGGGCCATCGCCTCGTCGGGGGTGAAGAGCGCATTCGACGCCTCTGGCCGCACGCCGTCCGAAAAGTCGGTGCGCGAGTACCTGGCCTTCGGCGCGGACAACTCCACCTCGATCAAGGCCTGCATCACGCGCGCACGGACCAATGCGCGTTCGGTCCGCACGGCCCTGACCATCGAGCTGTGGGAGGCGATCAACGGGGCCTGGAACGGCCTGAACGAACTGGGCGAGCCGACCAAGCGGGACGATTTCACCAGCTATCTCGACTTCGTCAAATCGACCTCTCTGGCGGTTGAGGGCGCCTCGTCGCGGACCATGCTGAGGAATGACGCCTACTGGTTCCTGCGTCTGGGCATGGCGATCGAGCGGGCCGACAACACCGCGCGCCTTCTGGACGTGAAATACCATCTGCTGCTGCCGCCCGGCGAACGGGTGGGCGGGCAGCTGGACTATTTCCAGTGGACGACCCTGCTGCGCGAGGTCTCGGCCCTGACCGCCTATCGCTGGGTTTACCGCGAAAGCGTGCGGCCCTGGCTGGTCGCCGACCTGCTGGTGCTGAACCGCCAGATGCCGCGCTCCCTGGCCAGCTGCCAGGGCATGATCGTCAGCTATCTGGAGAAACTGGCCGCCGATTACGGCCGTCGCGGCCCCGCCCAGCGTCTGGCCTCAAGCCGCCTGACCCAGTTCAACGAAGCCAGGATCGAGGACATCTTCCAGGCCGGCCTGCACGAATATATCCAGAACTTCCTGAACGAGAACAACGCCCTGGCGGGCGCCATCCACGAACAGTATCTGGTCTGACCATGCGGATAAGGATCGATCACTCCACCCGCTATGGCTACGCCCGCCCGGCGCGGTTCATCGTCCAGATGCTGCGCCTGACGCCGCGTTCGTGCGAGAGCCAGCAGGTCGGCGACTGGCGGATCGAAACCGACGTGGACGCCCGTCTTCGCCGCAGCGAGGACGCCTTCGGCAACATCGTCCACAGCCTCTACACCGAGCGGCCGACGGACTCCTTGACGATCCGGGTCATGGGCGAGGTTTCGACCGTGGATACGGGCGGGGTGATCCGGGGACAGTCTGAACGCCTGTCGCCCCTGGTCTTCCTGCGTGACACGGCCCTGACCCGCGCCGACGCCGCCATCCTGGATTTCGCCCAGGCGATAGGGCAGGGCGATCCGCTGGACCGGATGCACCGCCTGATGGGCGCGCTGCACAGGGATGTGGCGTTCGAGGTCGGCTCCACCTCCGCCACGCACACCGCCGCCGAGGCCTTCGCCCAGAGACGCGGCGTCTGTCAGGACCACGCCCAGATCTTCATTTCGGCGGCGCACAGGCTGGGGGTTCCGGCTCGCTATGTCTCTGGCCACCTGAACCGTTCCGACGGCCAGCACGATCAGGACGCCGCCCACGCCTGGGCCGAAGCCTGGATCGAGGGGCTGGGCTGGGTCGGGTTCGACCCCGCCAACGGCATCTGTCCGACGGATCAGTATGTGCGGGTGGCGGTGGGGCTGGATGCGCTGGGCGCGACGCCGATCCGCGGGACCAGCTACGGCGGCGGCCAGGAAAGCCTGACGGTCGCCCTTCATGTGCGGCCTGTGCAACAGAGCCAGCAGCAACTGCAGTCCAGAGGTTGGGGTTAATAGGCAAGTCCGACGAATCTGTTAGCGTCGTCGGATTCGCATCGGGGAGCAGTCAGAGCGAAGTGACCTATTGCGTGGGTATGCTGGTTGACGAGGGATTGGCGATGATCGCCGATACTCGGACCAACGCGGGCGTGGACAACATCTCGTCCTACCGAAAGCTTCACATCTACAAGACGCCGGGCGAGCGTATTCTGGCCGTGGCGACGGCGGGCAATCTGTCGGTGACCCAGACGGCTCTGGCCATGGTCGCTGAGGGCGTGAAGCTGCCGGACGCCAATGCGCCCGAGACGCTGGAGACGGCGCCGACCCTGTTCCGCGCCGCCCAGATTCTGGGTCATGCGCTGGCGACGGTGCGGGCCACGATCAACACCCCGCCTTCGCCCACTGCCGATGCGCTGAACGTCAACGCCTCCATGCTGCTGGGCGGCCAGATCGGCGACGGCAAGATGGGGCTGTATCTGATCTATGGTCAGGGCAATTTCATCGAATGCGGCCCCGACACGCCCTTCCTCCAGATCGGAGAGTTGAAGTACGGCAAGCCGATCCTGGACCGCGCCCTGCATAACTCCACCCCCCTGTCCGAGGCGGTGAAGATCGGGCTGATCTCGTTCGATTCGACCATCCGCTCCAACCTGGCGGTGGGCGCGCCGCTGGACCTGATCGTCATCCCGCGCGGCAAACTGTCAGGGATGGAGCGTCGCATCGACGTCGATGATCCCTATTTCCGAGACCTGGGCCGCCGCTGGTCCGAAGCCCTGGCGTCCGCACACAGAGCCATGCCCGATCCGACCTGGCTGGATCTGAATGAAGAGCCTGCGTTGAGGCCGATGACGATTGTGACCTAGCTAAGACTGCGAGGTGTTCGCAATTTTGCTTGTGCGACATATTGAAGCTGTTTATTGCGACCGCATCGCAAAATCAGACCAAAAGGTCGCAGCAATATGTCCGACTCTCGCGCATCGTCTCTCCGCGCACTTCTTTTCGCCTCCAGCGCAGCCGGGATGCTGGTCGCTGCTCCGGCCGTAGCCGCCGACGCCGCTGAAGCTGGCGCGACCGTCGCGGCGGTTGAGCAGCAACAGCCCACGAACCTGGGCACCGTCGACGTCAACGGTCATGCGCAGCGCCGTGAGCCGCAGAGCTCGAAATATGTTGCGCCGCTGGTCGACACCCCGCGCGCCGTCACCGTCATTCCGCAGCAGGTCATCGAACAGATCGGCGCGACCTCGCTGCAGGACCTGCTGCGCACCTCGCCCGGCATCACCTTCGGCGCAGGCGAGGGCGGCCAGCCGCTGGCCGACCGTCCGTTCATCCGTGGTCAGGCCTCGGGCAATAACATCTTCGTCGACGGCATTCGTGACACGGGCGGCCAGCAGCGCGAAGTCTTCAACCTGGAGCAGGTCGAAGTCATCAAGGGGCCTGACTCGGTCTATTCGGGCCGTGGTTCTGGCGGCGGGTCGATCAACCTGTCGTCCAAGTCGCCCAAGCTGACCGACTTCACCAATGTCTCGCTGGGCGGAGGCACGGACTCCTACTGGCGCGGCACCATCGACCAGAACTGGCGCATCGGCGAGACGGCCGGTTTCCGCATCAACATCCTGTCGGCGTCGGGTGACGTCGCAGGCCGCAACGCCGTCGATTACGACAAGTTCGGCGTCGCCGCCGCTCTGGGTGTCGGCCTGGGCACGGACACCACCGCGACCCTCAGCTTCAACTATCTCGACAGCAACCAGATGCCTGACTACGGCATCCCGCTCTACACCAAGCGCGGCGGGGCCACGGCTCCGCGTGAGAACGCCCAGGGCGTTCTGGATGTGCCCTATGACACCTTCTACGGGCTGACGGCGCGCGATTATCTGAACAATACGGTCAAGAGCGCGACCCTGAAGCTGGAGCACCGCTTCTCGCCGAACCTGGCGATCCGCAACACCACCCGCTATTCCGAAACCCTGAACGACTATGTCGTGACCAACCCGGGCGATGGCGGCAATGCGGTTCTGGTCAACGGCGTCTGGTGGATGAAGCGCGGTCTGAAGTCGCGTTGGAACCCCGCAGACACTACGGCGAACGTCACCGAACTGTTCGGCACGTTCAACACGGGCGCCATCAAGCACAGCTTCGACGTGGGCGCCGAGTTCACGCACGAGATCAACAAGAACGCGTCGTGGACCGTCACGACCACATCGGGCTCCAGCTGCCCGACGCAGTTGCAGACGGGCGTGCCCTATGACTGCACCCTGCTTTATAATCCCAACCCCAGCGACCCGTGGACCGGGACCAAGGTTCTGGGCGCGGTGACCAAGAACTCGACCACCACCAAGTCGGTCTTCGCGTTCGACTCGATCGAGCTGACCGAGCGGTGGCTGCTGAACCTGGGCGTTCGGTGGGATGAATACGCCGTAGGCGGCGTTGACTCGACCGGGAAGCTGGTCGCCAAGAATTCCTGGGACTTCGTCAACTATCAGGCGGGTCTGGTCTATAAGCCGACGCCGAACACCAGCGTCTATGCATCCTGGGCCACGTCTTCGACGCCGCCGACCATCAGCGCGGGCGACCAGAACAACAGCGGCGGCAATGGAACCGGCAATCTGCTGACCGAAGTCCTCGACCCTGAAGACACCACCAGCTACGAGATCGGCGCCAAGGCCAGCCTGTTCCGCGATCAACTGCAGTTGAGCGTCGCCGCCTTCCATCTGACGCGAAAGAACGCCCAGATCCAGATTGACGACGGCGTCTATGCCCAGGCTGGCGAGGTCGAGGTCAAGGGTGTCGAACTGGGCGTGTCGGGCAACATCACGCCCAAGTGGCAGGTGTTCGGCGGCTACACCTTCCAGGATTCCGAACTGGTGAAGGGCGCCGTGAGCGTTCTGGCAGGCCCGCCGCGCGTCGTGGTTCCCAATCCTCTTGTCGGGCTTGAGTTGGCCAATACGCCCAAGCACAACGTCAGTCTGTTCTCGACCTACAAGGTCACCTCGCGCTTCACGGCGGGCGGCGGCGTCTATTATGTGTCGCGTTCGAACGGCGGCAATCAGGGTGGCGCAGGCGGCGGCGCCAATGGCGTCTATGCCCCGGCCTATACTCGCGTTGACGCCTTCGCTTCCTACGCCCTGACCGATCGTGCGGCCCTGCAGCTGAACGTGCAGAATGTGGGTGATGAGCGTTACATCATCCGCACCAACGGCGTTCACCATGCCGATCCGGCGCCGGGTCGTTCGGCCACCCTGGCCCTGAACCTGCGCTTCTAAAGGCCGTTTCCCCGGCCTATTCTGGACGGCCCCGTGTTCCCCGCGGGGCCGTCTTCTTTTTGAGCGAGGCTCGACGTGCTGCTCCAGATTCCTGAAGTCTTCTCCAAGGCCGAAGTGAAGGCGTTGCGCGAACGGTTGGACGCGGGGCCGTGGGTGGACGGCAATGTCACCTCGGGCCACCAGTCGGCGACGGCGAAACGGAACCAGCAACTGCCCGAGGACTCGGTGGCGGCCAAGGAGGTCTCGGCCCTGGTGGTGCAGGCGCTGAACGCCAATCCGATGTTTGTGGCGGCGGCCCTGCCGCACACCATCTTCCCCCCGCTGTTCAACCGATACGAAGGCGGCGGCGAGTTCGGGCTTCATGTCGACAACGCCATCCGCCAGTCGCGCGACGGCGGGACCGTCCGCATCCGCAGCGACCTGTCCGCGACCCTGTTCCTGTCAGAGCCGGAGGACTACGACGGCGGCGAACTGATCATCGAGGAGATGTACGGAGCCCAGTCGATCAAGCTGCCCGCAGGCGATCTGGTCCTGTATCCGTCCTAGAGCCTGCACCGGGTTACGCCTGTGACGCGCGGCGCGCGGGTGTCGTCCTTCATGTGGCTGCAGAGCCTGGTGCGCGACGACGCCGACCGCGAGACCCTGTTCCGTCTGGACATCGCAACCCAGCGGGTGGCGGTCGAAAAGGGGCCCAAGGATCAGGCCGTGATCGAACTGACTGGCGTCTATCACAACCTGCTGCGGCGCTGGTCCGAGGTGTGACCCAGGGGTCACCCTGCGGTTTTTAAGCCCAGCGCAGTGAACCGTCTGCGGGTCTGGCCTATTGTAACGCTTGATGTTGCAAGATCTCCCGCCCCCTGCGCCCGCCCAATTGTCTGAAGTCGTGGTCACGGCGGCGCGTTTGCCGCCGGCGGCCGCCGACGCCGCCTTTTCGGTGGTGCGGCTGGATCAGGCGGTGCTGGCGCGCTCGACGCGGCTGGACGAGGCGCTGCGGTCCGTGCCTGCGGTGTCGCTGTTCCGGCGCACCAGCAGTCTGGCGGCCAATCCGACCACCCAGGGGATTTCGTTGCGCGCCATCGCGCCGTCGGGGGCGGGGCGGACATTGGTGACGCTGGACGGGGTTCCGTTGAACGATCCGTTCGGGGGCTGGGTGATCTGGTCGCAGGCCGCGCCGGAGATGCTGGAGCGCGTGGACATCGTACGCGGCGCCGGGGCCGGACCCTATGGCGCGGGCGCCCTGACCGGAACCATTGCGCTGAGCGAACGCGACAGAGGCGGGGTGCTGGACGCCTCGGTGATCGAACGAGGCGGGGCGCGGCTCGCGGGTTCCGGCTCGACCATGCTGGGGGCGGTCGGGGTGACCCTGTCGGGCCTTTATGAGACCAGCAACGGCTATACGCCCGTGCGCGGATCGGCGGCGGGGGCGGCGGACACGCCGCTGGATCTGGACAGTCGCAGCGCGGCCCTGCGGGTCGATGCGCCGCTGGATGGGCTGCACCTGCACGGCGCGACCCTGTCGCTTCGGGCCGCGACCTGGGAGGAGGATCGCGGATCGGGTCTGCTGAACACCCGCGCCAACGCCAGCGGCCACAGCCTCAGCGCCACGGCGGCCAAGGCGCCTGATCCGAACGGCTACGGCTGGCGGCTGCAGGCGTGGCGGATCGACAGCAATCTGGCCAATAGTTCGGCCTCGGTCTCGGCGGATCGGTCGATCACGACCCCCGCTAACGACCAGTACAAGACCCCGGCGACCGGCTGGGGCCTGAACGCCGCCCTGCGCCGCCGCGTGGCCCAGATCGGCGGCGGGCGGCTGGAGTGGGAGGTCGGCGCGGACGCCCGTTTCAACGACGGCCAGACCCAGGAATATTACACCTATGTCGGTCAGGGCTTCACGCGCGAGCGGCTGGCGGGCGGTGAGACATCCGTGGTCGGCGCCTATGTCGATGGATCCTGGACCGGCGGGCCGTGGCTGGTCGCGGGGGGCTTGCGGCTGGATCAGTGGAAGAATGAGAACGGGTTCCGCCTGGAACGGCTGATCGCCACCGGCGTCCCCAGCGCCGACGTGAGGTTCGAGGATCGCTCGGGCGAGGTGGGCAGCGCGCGTCTGGCGGTGCGGCGACAACTGACGCCGGATGTCTCGGCTCGCGTCGCCGCCTATTCCGGGTTCCGCCCTGCGACCCTGAACGAGCTTTATCGCCCCTTCCGCGTCGGCAATGATCAGACGGTCGCCAACGCCGATCTGAAGCCGGAGGTGCTGACGGGCGTGGAGACCGGGCTGGCGTTTGACCGCGACGGCCTGACCTGGGGCGCCAGTCTGTTCTGGAACCGGATCGAGGACGCCATCGTCAATGTGACCCTGAGTGAGAACGCCTCCGGCGTGACCCGCCAGCGCCAAAACGCGGGGACGATCGACGCCTGGGGCGTGGAGCTGAATGGATCGGCGGCGCTGACGCCCGCCCTGTCGCTGAACGCCGCCGTGTCCTGGACCGACGCTGAAGTGGACGGCGGAAGCGCCGCGCCGCAACTGACGGGCCTGCGCCCCGCCCAGGCGCCGCGGTGGAGTGCGACGGCGGGGCTGGACTGGCGCGCGACCCAGCGCCTGACCCTGGCGACAGCGCTGCGCTATGAATCCGCCCGGTTCGACGACGATCTGAACAGCCGGGTTCTGGACGCCGCCTTCACCCTGGACGCGCGGGCCGAGTGGGCGGTGAACGAGCGGACCCTGCTGTGGGTGGCGGCGGATAATCTGTTCAATGAGGACGTGCAGGTGTCCCAGACGGCCAACGGCGTCGCCGGTTACGGCCCGCCACGCACCCTCAGCGCGGGCCTGCGTCTGACCTACTGACCAGCTTGGCTGCGGGGCGGCGAAGGATTTGTCGCGAGGATCGCTATTGAAAGCCGTTCGCAGCAGTGGCAGAGCCACGAGGTGACCGAACTCGCAACACAGCGTCCGCCAGAATCCGCCGTCAAGGGAGCAAAACCCAAGGCGGCGCTGAACAGCGCGCGTTCCTTCTGGCTGAAGCAGCTGCACAGCTGGCACTGGATTTCGGCGGCGGTCAGCCTGGTGGGCATGATCCTGTTTGCGGTGACCGGCATCACCCTGAACCACGCGGGCTCCATCCCCGCCACGCCGGTGACGGTGGAGCAGAAGGCGCAACTGCCCGCGCCCCTGCTGGAACGGCTGGCCGCGTTTCCCGAGGAGACGACCGATCCGGTTCCCGAGGCGGTTGCCCGCTGGGCCAAGACCGCCTTCAAGGTGGATGTGGCGGGCAAGCCGACCGAAACCACGCCGGAAGAAGTCTATGTGGCCCTGACCATTCCCGGCGGCGACGGATGGCTGACCATCGACCGTTCAACGGGCGACGCTGTGCATGAGAAGACCACCCGTGGATGGATCGCCTACCTCAACGACCTGCATAAGGGCCGCAACACCGGGGAGGTCTGGTTCTGGTTCATCGACGTCTTTGCGGTGGCCTGCACCCTCTTCGCCCTGACGGGGCTGGGCCTCATGTGGCTGCACGCCCGGGGCCGCCCGTCGACCTGGCCGCTGGCCGCGCTGGGCCTGCTCATTCCCGTCATCATCGCCCTGATCTTCATTCATTGACCGAGTAAACCGATGCGCATCCTCCCCGTTGTCATCACGACTGCTGGTCTTGCAGTCGCCGCCCCGGCCTTCGCCGCCGACCTGTCGGTGTCGGTCGAGATTCCACGCCTGAACACCGCATCCTATCACCGGCCCTATGTCGCCGTGTGGATCGAGAAGCCGGACCAGACGGCGGAACGGACCCTGGCTGTCTGGTACCAGCAGACCCGCAACAACGAAGGCGACGGCAAGGACTGGCTGAAGGACCTGCGCACCTGGTGGCGCAAGGGCGGCCGCGCGATGGCCCTGCCTGCCGACGGCGTGTCGGGCGCGACCCGTGCGCCGGGCCGCCAGACCATCACGGTCCCCGCCGCGCGCCTGAACGGCCTGCAGCCCGGCCAGTACAGCCTGGTCGTCGAGGCGGCCCGCGAACTGGGCGGGCGCGAGGTCGTGCGTGTTCCCTTCCGCTGGGGCGCGGCCAACACCGCCAACGCCGCAGGCTCAACCGAACTGGGCGCGGTCAGCGTCACCGTCTCTCGCTAAGGACTGAAACCATGAAGAAGACCATCGCCCTTCTGACCCTGGCTGCGGCCCTTGCCGCGCCGATGGCGGCTCAGGCCCACCGCGCCTGGCTGGCCCCGACCTCCACCGTTCTGTCGGGCAATGACGCCTGGGTCGGTTTCGACGGCGGATCGTCGAACCAGGTCTTCAGCGCCGACCACGCCGCCATGCGTCTGGACAATGTGGCCATCACCGCGCCTGACGGATCGGCGGTCCAGCCCGAACATGTGATGCAAGGGCAGTATCGGTCGACCTTCGACGTGCATCTGACGCAGAACGGCACCTACAAGATCGCCAATGTCTCCAGCGGCGTGAACGCCAGCTACAAGCTGAACGGCGAACAGAAGCGCTGGCGCGGCGCGGCGGCGGAGTTCCCTTCGGGCCTGCCTGCGGGCGCGACCGACGTGCAGGCGACCCGCAACGCCAGCCGCATCGAAACCTTCGTCACCCTGAACAACGCCACCAACAGCGTCTTCGCCCCGACCGGCCACGGTCTGGAACTGGTCCCGGTGACCCATCCCAATGATCTGGCCGAGGGCGAGGCGGCGACCTTCAAGCTGCTGAAGGACGGCCAGCCTGCGTCGGGCGTCGAGGTCACCGTGGCGCGCGGCGGTCAGCGTTACCGCAACGCCCCCGAAGAGATCACGACCACGACCGGCGCAGACGGCACCTTCTCGATCACCTGGCCGGTGGCGGGCCTGTACTGGCTGAACGCCTCGGTCCGCACGCCGGGCGTGGGTCAGGAGTTGGGAACGAACGCCAGCTATGTGGCGGCGCTGGAAGTCCTGCCCTAAGTCCGGGGCATGTCCGACAATCCATTCTCTCGCGGCTCGCGCGGTGCGCCGCCCGCCATCACCATCGGCGACCCGGTCCCGCTGGGGGACCGGGCCGACAATCGCGTCCTGATCCCGGTCATGGAAGGCGGCCCGCCGCGTCCGCCCAGCGACCTCATCCGCGCCCTTGACGGCCAGACCATGGGCACGACCTGGAGCGCGCGGGTCATCGCACCCCCTGGCGTGGACGAGGCGGCGCTCCGCACCGCTATCGAAGAAGAACTGGCTGCGGTCGTCGCCGTCTTCAGCCCGTGGGAGTTCAACAGCGAGATCAGTCGCTTCAACGCCGCGCCCGAAGGGACATGGGCGGTGTCCGATCCGATGTGGGCCGTGCTGAACGCAGCCATGGACCTGGGCGACGAGACGAATGGCGCGGTCGATCCGACGCTGGGCGCGTTGGTTGATCTGTGGGGCTTTGGTCCGCCCGGTCCGCGCTCGGCCCTGCTGCCCGTGCCCTCGGATGAAGAGATCGAGGCGGCGCGCAAGGTCTCGGGTTGGCAGAAACTGCGGATGCACCGCGACGCCCAGGCCGTGGTGCAGATCGGCGGGATGAAGCTGGACTTCTCCGGCATCGCCAAGGGCTATGCGGTTGACCGGGTGTCGGAGCGTCTGACGGCCCTGGGCGCGACCTCGCACCTGATCGAGATCGGCGGCGAACTGAAGGGGCGCGGCGTCAAGCCGGACGCCCAGCCCTGGTGGGTCGAGATCGAACGCATCGAGGGTTCCCCCGCGCCGCGCACGGTGGCGGCTCTGGTTGATCTGGCCGTGGCGACCAGCGGCGACTACCGCCGCGCCTTCACCCACAAGGGCCGTCTTTATCCGCATACGTTGAACGGGGCGACGGGACAGCCAGTCGACAATGGCCTGGCCTCGGTCACCGTGCTGCACGCTTCGGCCATGATGGCGGACGCCTACGCCACGGCCCTGACGGTGCTGGGGCCGGTCGATGGTCCTGAATACGCCGAGGCGATTGGGCTGGCCGCCCATTTCGTCGCGCGGACCGAGGCCGGTCTGGTCGAAAGCCTGACGCCCGCCTTCGCCGCCATGATGGATGAGGCCGGGTGACATCAGATCCGCAGCGCTGGCTGTGGGCGGTCGGGGCGGTTGTTCTCTGGCTGGCCCTGATCGCCCTGACCGTCTGGCGCCAGCGTCGGGCCAGGGCGGCGGCGCGTGCGCAATCCACGGCCATGGCGGGGGCAGGCGAAGGCCAGGCGGTGCTGGTCGCCTTCGCCAGCCAGACCGGGTTTGGCGAGGAACTGGCCTGGATGACGGCGCGGGCGCTGGGCGACGGCGGCGTGGGGGCGCGGGTCGTGTCGTTCGGCGATCTGGACGCCGAGACGCTGAAGGCGACAGACCGGGCGTTGCTGATCGTGTCGACGACGGGCGAGGGTGATCCGCCGGACAGCGCCGTGCGCTTCGTGCGCAAGATCATGGGCGCCGAGGCCGACCTGTCGAACCTGCACTTCGGTCTGCTGGCGCTGGGCGACCGGTCCTATGACGCCTTCTGCGGCTTCGGTCACGCAGTGGACGGCTGGCTGCTCCGTTCGGGCGCTCAGCCCCTGTTCGACATGGTTGAGGTCGATGACGGCGATGCGGGCGCCATCCGCCACTGGCAGCACCAGTTGAACCAGATCACCGGCAGCGTGACCGCACCCGACTGGACCCCGCCCGCCTATGATCAATGGCGACTGGTCGAGCGCGTGCTGGCCAATCCGGGCAGTCCGGGCGGAGAAGCGCATCATCTGGCGTTCGAGCCTGTCGGGACCCTGCCCGACTGGGCCGCTGGCGACATAGCCGAAATCGGCCTGCCGCCGCGTGACGGCATAACGCCCGGTTCGCGCGAATACTCCATCGCCTCCCTGCCGTCGGACGGCCGGGTCGAGTTCCTGATCCGCCTGATGCGCCATGCCGACGGGACGCCGGGGCTGGCCTCGGGCTGGCTGACGCAGGACCTGAAGGTCGGCGACGTCATCGACATGCGGCTGCGCGCCAACCGCAGCTTCCACGGCCCGTCGGACGAAACCCCGATGATCCTGATCGGCAACGGCACCGGGATCGCGGGCCTGCGCGCGCATCTGAAGGCCAGGTCGGCGGCGGGCGGCGCCTGGTTGCTGTTCGGCGAGCGGACGCAGGCGCACGACGCCTTCTTCGATGCAGAGCTTCAGGCCTGGCTGACGTCAGGCGTCCTGACCCGGCTGGACCGGTCCTTCTCACGCGACGCAGGCGATGGCCGGTATGTGCAGGCCCTGGTGACGGCGGCGTCTGACGACCTGCGGGCATGGGTCTCGCGCGGCGCGGTCATCTATGTCTGCGGCAGCCTGGAGGGCATGGCGTCGGGCGTTCATGCCGCGCTGGAACAGGCGTTGGGCGCTGAGGTACTGCTGCAGATGCTGGAAGACGGGCGCTATCGGCGCGACGTGTATTGAGTCCCAAAAACCCGTCATCCTAGGCCCTGTGCCTAGGATCCATACGCTCCGTCGATGAAGGTGAGACACGGTCGCCATCGGGAGTATGGATCCTCGCCACAAGGGCGAGGATGACGACTTAAAAGTCAGCCCAGGCGCCCCAGCAGTTCCGCCGCGAAGGTGGACAGGGTGTCGTCGCGGGCGCCCATGACGATGATGCGGTCGCCGGGTTGGGCTAGTTCCAAAATACGCTCGCCACAGGCGGCGCGGTCGGGCAGGGCCTCGGCGTTGCGGCCGGCGGCGCGGACGCCCGAGGCGATGTCCTGCGACCCCACGCTGCGGTCGGTGGTGCCGCCGTAATAGACGGGCTCCGGCATCAGCAGCACGTCGTCCGGGCGCATCAGACCAGCGAAGCCTTCGATGAACTCGTCCTTCATCAGCTTCAGCGGGCCGAAGCCGTGGGGCTGGAACAGGATCAGCAGGCGGCCATCGAAGGCGTGCAGGGTCTTCAGGGTGGCGGCGATCTTGTCCGGGTTATGGGCGAAATCGTCGATGACGGTGACGCCGCCCGCCGTGCCGACCACCTCCATGCGGCGGCGGATGCCTGCAAATGTCGCCAGGGCCGCGACCGCCTCGCCCACCGGCACGCCCAGAGCCTTGACCGCGCCCAGCGCCGCCAGGGCGTTGGCGACATTGTGGGCGCCTGGAACGTTCAGGACGGCGTCATATTCGCTCCAGCCCGCGATCAGGCGGAACTTCATTCCGGTGGGCAGGGGCTGCAGGTCGTGGGCGGACAGGTCGGCCTGTTCTTCGCCCAGCGCGAAGGTGATCGCCTTGCCCGCAGACAGCATCTGGGCCAGGGCGGCCGTCTCGGGGTTGTCCAGGTTCAGCACCGCCGTCTGGGCCCGGTCGACGAAGCCGCCGAACAGGTCCCGAAGCTCCTCCATCGACTTGTGATCCAGCGAGATGTTGGAGACGACGGCGACGGTGGGATTGTAGCGGGCGATGGAGCCGTCGCTTTCGTCCACCTCGGCGGCGAACAGATCAGGGCCGCCGATCAGGGCGCTGGCGAAGGGGTGGTCGGCGTCGGCGAAATTCTTCATCACCGCGCCGTTGACGACGGTCGGGTTGCGGCCCGTCTGGTGCAGGATCCAGGCGATCATGCCGGTGATGGTGGATTTGCCGCTGGTCCCTGCGACGCCGATCGAGGTCGGGGCGGCGTTGAACAACTGGCTGAGCAGTTCGGGGCGGGTCTGGATGCGGGCGCCCGCGCGTCTGGCGGCGCCGATGTCGGGCACCGTCTCCTCGATGGCGCCGGTGGCGATGACCTGCTGGCTGGCGCGGGTGACGCCCGATCCGTCCTGCGGGTGCAGGGTCACGCCGTGGGCGCGCAGCCAGTCGAACTTCTCGGGCGTGCGGCCCTGATCCCGCGCCCGGTCGGAGCCTTCGATGGGGAAGCCCTGCGCCTGGACGATCATGGCCAGAGGCAGCATCCCGGACCCGCCGATGCCGCAGAAGAAGTAGGAGACGGTGTCGGTCATGGTGCGATAGGAATGCCATCGGCGCCCGACGGCGGCGCCTGGAAGCTCAAATGAATCCGTCAGGAGATGTCGTGGCCCTGGAACTCGATCCCCGCAAGACCGCATTGGTGATGATCGATCTGCAAAAGGGAATTCTGGGTGCGCCGCGAGCGCCCCATTCGGTCGAAGACGTACTGTCCCGCAACATCACCATCGCCCGCGCGCTGAAGGCCGCAGGCGGCCTGATTGTGCCGGTGCGGGTGGATTTCGGTCCAGGCGGATCGCTGGCGCCCAAGGGCCTGATCGACGCGGAGGCGCTGCCTGCCTTGCCCGATGATTTCGCCGAACTTCGTCCCGAGGTGCTGGCGCTGAAGCCTGATCTGATCGTGACCAAGCGCCAGTGGGGCGCCTTCCACGGCACGGAGCTGGATCTGGCCCTGCGTCGGCATGGGATCACGACCGTGCTGCTGACCGGCGTGGCCACCAACTTCGGCGTCGAGTCCACCGCGCGCGAGGGCTGGTCGCTGGATTACAATATGGTGGTGGTCGAGGATGCGTGCAGCACCTTCTCGGCCGAGTGGCACGGCTTTTCGGTCACGGCGATCCTGCCGCGCGTCTCGCGCCTGCGTTCCACCGCCGAGGTCCTGGCCGCGCTGGAGACGGCTGCGTGAGCACGGGGTTCAAGATTGGCGTCGTCTGCGCCAGTTCGCGCTTTGCGCCTGAGCGGGCCGAGGCGATCAAGGCCTGGATGGCCGAGCATTACCCCGACGGCGAGGTGGCGGTGGTCTTCCATCCCGCCTGCTTCCTGAAGCACGGCCATTTCGCAGGCGACGACCGGGCGCGCGCCGACGCCTTCGTCGAATACGCCAATGATCCCCGCATCGACGCCGTCTGGTTTGCGCGCGGCGGCTATGGCTCGTGCCGAATCGCCGAAGCCGTCATTCCGCGCCTGAACGATGTGGCGCGCGGCAAACGCTATCTCGGCTATTCCGACGCGGGCAGCCTGCTGGCGGGCATGTACAAGGCCGGGTTCAAGCATCTGGCGCACGGGCCGATGGCTTCGGATTCCGTGCGGCATGACGAAACGGCTGAAGGCGCCATCGCCTGGCTGACGACGGGCCGCAGCGACTGGATCGAACCGTCGCTGGCCGCGGATCCGCGACCCGCCGTCGCCTTCAACCTGACCATTATCGACCAGTTGCTGGGCACGGTCCTGGAGCCGGATCTTAGCGGTCATGTTCTGATGCTGGAGGAGGTCGCCGAGGCCGCCTACCGCGTCGACCGGATGATGTTTCATTTGACGGGGCAGGACAGCATCAAACGGGTGGCCGGAATTCGCCTGGGACGGGTATCTGAAATCCCGGAAAATGATCCCGATTTTGGTCTGACCCCGGAAGAAATCGTTCGTTACTGGTGCGTGAGAACGGGAATAGAATACCTGGGATCAGCCGACATCGGGCATGACGGCGCCAACAAGATCGTTCCTTTCGGCCCTCGTTGAGTCAAACCGTGCGCGGCGCAAAAGACACAGTCTCGCCTTGATCGTTACGGTTAAGCTTGCACTCCTCTCGACAGCCGCGCGGTCTCAACGTCAGATGGGGGTCCGCGAGGCGTTAGGACTTCGTTAAGCCAAGGCGTTGGGGGACGCTGCGGCTTACGCCTTCTGCGATGCGGCGGTTCATCTGGAATTCGGGGGATGCCTGGATGAACCGCCTGATCGTCCCTTGTCTCCATCGACGTGAAGGGCCTGAGGGCCTAAGGATCGCGCGGTGCGTTTCGACGAAAGATTTATTGACGAACTGAAGGCCCGCCTTCGACCGTCCGACGTGATCGGGCGGACGGTGAAGCTGAAACGTCAGGGCCGCGAATATGTCGGCCTGTCGCCCTTCTCGAAGGAGAAGTCGCCGTCCTTCTTCGTCAACGACGACAAGGGTTTCTTCCACGACTTCTCGTCCGGCAAGCACGGCGACATCATCAGTTTCCTGCAGGAGACGGAGCGGCTGAGCTTTGTCGAGGCGGTGCAGCGGCTGGCGGGCGAGGCGGGGATGCAGTTGCCGGCCGAAGACCCCAAGGAGGCCGAGCGCGAGCAGAAACGGCAGGGCCTGTCCGACTGGATGGACCTGGCCCAGAAATGGTTCGCCGCGAACCTGCGCCGCACGCCGGGCAAGGCGGCGCGCGAATATCTGGAAAAGCGCGGCCTGCCGGAGGATCAATGGGAGCGGTTCGGTCTGGGCTATGCGCCCAATGACCGCGAGGGGCTGAAACAGGCGTTGATCCAGCGCGGCGCGCGGCCTGCTGAACTGGTCGAGGCGGGGCTGCTGATCTCGCCCGAAAGCGGCGGCCAACCCTATGACCGGTTCCGCGACCGCCTGATGTTCCCGATCCTGGATGCGCGCGGGCGGATCGTCAGCTTCGGCGGGCGGGCCATGAACCCTGACGACCGGGCCAAATATCTGAACGGCCCGGAAAGCCCGCTGTTTCACAAGGGGGCCACGCTCTACGGCCTGCCGGAAGCGCGGCGGATACTGGGGGCTGAAAGCCGCAACGATCAGGCCATCATCGTGGTCGAAGGCTATATGGACGTCATCGCCTGCCAGCGCGCGGGCCTGCCGGCCGTGGCGCCGATGGGCACGGCCCTGACCGAGGAACAGATGGAGCGGCTGTGGCGCGTGTCGCATGAGCCGGTTCTGTGTTTCGACGGCGATGCGGCGGGCCTGCGCGCCGCCTATCGCGCCATCGAACGCTCGCTGCCGCTGCTGAAGGCCGGGCGGTCTTTCCGGTTCTCGCTGCTGGGGGCCGGGCAAGACCCTGACGACATTCTGCGCGACAAGGGCGCGCCTGCGTTGCGGCAGGCTTTGGCCGAGACGCATGGGTTCGCCGAGGTGCTGTTCCGCCGCGAACAGGAGTTGGAGCCGCTGGACACGCCCGAGCGCAAGGCCGGGTTCAAGGCGCGGCTGCGCAACACCGCCTCGGCCATTCAGGACAAGGATCTGGCCGAACAGTACAGGCGCGATCTGTTCGAGCGGTTCGACGCCCTGTTCCCCCGCACGCCGCAACGCGCGCCCTGGACGCCGGGGCAGGGCAAGGGGCGTTTCGGCGGGCCGCCGCCCAAGTTGGGCCAGACGGCGGAGGGGGCGCAGGCGATGCAGTCCCTGTTCCGCGCCATAGAGCCGGTGCCCGCCGCCCTGGCCCACGGCGCCATCGATGATCCTGAGCGGATGGACGACCATCTGGAGGAGATCGCGGCGCACGGATTCGGCGACAAGGGGCTGGATGGACTGGCTCAGGAACTGGTTCGTCTGCGTCTGTCGGGTCAGAGCCTTGACTCTGCCGCCCTGCGACGCCATCTGGCGCAATCGGGTCATGATGCCTTAGTGCGCGAGGTCGAGAAGGCGGCGGCAAAGTCCGGCGCGCCATTCCTGGCCGCAAATGCGCCCCTCGCCGAGGCAAGGGTCCGATGGTCGCAGGCGTTCGACGCTTCAACCCGCGTAGCGGCGTTGGAGGACGCCTTGTCCCAGGCGCGCAATGTGCCTGGGCAGGATGAAGCTTTCCGTCGGCTGAAGGCCGAGCGGGATGCGCTTCGCCGTGCGATCAAAGCCGGAACGATTTGGGAAGACAGCGCGGGCGCGTAACCTTACGGCTCGCCAGGCATTATATTTTTCGTCGGGGCGGATTGATCACCCCCTCGGCTGGAGACTGACTGAATATGAACGCACAGACCGAGACGCAGGACGCCGAGGTTTCGACCGACGGCCCCCTGCTCGATCTGACCGACGCCGGCGTCAAGAAGTTCATCAAGCAGGCGAAAGCCCGCGGCTATGTGACGATGGAGGAGCTGAACAAGGTTCTTCCGTCCGAAGAGGTGACCCCCGACGCGATCGAGGACACCCTGGCCATGCTGTCGGAGATGGGCGTCAACGTCGTCGAGGCCGAAGAGGACGCGCAGGAGCAGCAGTCCACCGACGTCGCCGCCGCCGCCTCCACCGGCGTTGCCGAGGCGCCCGCCAAGGCCGCCTATGACCGCACCGATGACCCGGTGCGCATGTACCTGCGCGAAATGGGCTCGGTCGAACTGCTGAGCCGTGAGGGCGAAATCGCCATCGCCAAGCGGATCGAAGCCGGTCGCGATGCGATGATCTCGGGCCTGTGCGAAAGCGCCCTGACGTTCGAAGCCATCATGGTGTGGCGCGACGAGCTTGAGAACAACCGCATCCTGCTGCGCGAGGTCATCGACCTTGACGCCACCTACGGCGTTCTGAACCCGTCCTCCCTGCCGGGCGCCGCCCAGCCGGAGAGCGAAGAGGAAGACGCCGAGGACAAGCCGGCGGCTGAAGAAAAGCCTGAGTCCGACGACGACGACGACGATGATTTCGACGACGGCGGCGGCATGTCCATCTCGGCTTTGGAAGCCGAGCTGCGCGACGGCGTGATGGAGGTGCTGAACCTCATCGCCGCCGACTTCGGCGAGTTCCGCGGCCTGCAGGACAAGCTGGTTCAGACCCGCCTGAAGGGCGAGGTTCTGAGCGCCAAGGACGAGAAGGCCTATCGGGCGCTGACGCTGTCCATCTCGGACCGTCTGAAGACGATGAAGCTGAACAACAACCGCATCGAGGCGCTGGTCGAGCAGCTTTATGCGATCAACAAGCGCCTGATCGGTCTGGAAGGCCGTCTGCTGCGCCTGGCCGACAGCTACGGCATTTCGCGCCCCGAATTCCTGAAGGCCTATTTCGGCGCCGAACTGGACCCGACCTGGACCGAGCGGATCAAGGAACAGGGCGTGCGCTGGACCAAGTTCAGCGAGAACGAAGCCAGCCAGATCGCCACCATCCGCAACGATGTTGCGGCTGTTGCGCTGGAAGCCGGTCTGCCGATCGACGACTATCGCCGCATCGTCCAGACGGTGCAGAAGGGCGAACGCGAAGCCCGCCAGGCCAAGAAGGAAATGGTCGAGGCCAACCTGCGCCTGGTGATCTCCATCGCCAAGAAATACACCAACCGCGGCCTGCAGTTCCTGGACCTGATCCAGGAGGGCAACATCGGTCTGATGAAGGCGGTCGACAAGTTCGAGTACCGTCGCGGCTACAAGTTCTCGACCTACGCCACCTGGTGGATTCGTCAGGCGATCACCCGCTCGATCGCCGACCAGGCGCGCACCATCCGCATCCCGGTGCACATGATCGAGACGATCAACAAGATCGTCCGCACGTCGCGCCAGATGCTGCACGAGATCGGCCGCGAGCCGACGCCGGAAGAGCTGGCTGAAAAGCTGGCCATGCCGCTGGAAAAGGTGCGCAAGGTCCTGAAGATCGCCAAGGAGCCGATCTCGCTGGAAACGCCGATCGGCGACGAAGAAGACAGCCACCTGGGCGACTTCATCGAGGACAAGAACGCCGTCCTGCCGATCGACGCCGCCATCCAGTCGAACCTGCGCGAAACCACGACGCGGGTTCTGGCGTCGCTGACGCCGCGTGAGGAACGCGTCCTGCGGATGCGTTTCGGCATCGGCATGAACACCGACCATACGCTGGAGGAAGTCGGCCAGCAGTTCTCGGTGACGCGCGAGCGGATCCGTCAGATCGAGGCCAAGGCGCTGCGCAAGCTGAAGCACCCGTCGCGGTCACGCAAACTGCGGTCCTTCCTGGACAGCTGAAGATGATAAGGGGCGGCTCCGACGGAGCCGCCCTTTTTCTATGGGTGCGGCCGGGCGCCGCCCTTTCGCCGCCACGGAATCAGTTAGGCTGGCGTCCATGATCCAGGCCGTCCGTTCCCATTGGCCGCGAGCGGCGCTGCTCGTGGCGCTGGCCGTCTTGACCGGCTGCGGACGCGCTGCGCCGCCGCCGACCACCCCCTATCCGGGCCGTCCCAGCCGCTATGAGGCGCCTCTGGTCGGCGCCCTGATCGACCAGCGCGTCACCGACCAGACCCGCGCAGCCGTGATCCGCGAGGGCGCCAGCTATGGCCAGTGTCTGGCGCAACTCAGCGCCTCGCGTGTGACCTTCAGCCCCGTGCCGAACCGCACCAACTCGGCCGTCTGCGGCCTAAAGGAGGGCGGGGTGCTGGGGCCGGACATGGGCACGGTGGCGCGCATGGCGCCCGGCGATGTGGAGATGACGTGCCAGACGGCACTGGCGCTCAGCATCTGGCGGCGTCAGGTGCTGGAGCCTGCGGCGCGCGAAATCATGGGCTCCGACGTCGTGCAGATCGACCATTTCGGCGCCTACGCCTGTCGCAATGTGAATAATGGCGGCGTCAGCAACCGCGTCAGCGCCCATGCCCAGGCGGCGGCGTTCGACTTCTCAGGCGTGCGCCTGCGCGACGGCCGCCGCATCACTGTTCTGGCCGACTGGAACGGGAATGGGCCGGGCGGGGCTGCAGGCGGGCGGTTCATGCGCCGCATTCGGGACGACGCCTGCCGCATCTTCGGCACGACGCTGAGCCCGGATTACAACGCCGTCCACCGCGACCACCTGCATCTGGAGGCGACCAACACCCAGTTCTGCCGCTGAGGATCAGCCGTCGATCAGGGTTTCGAACCCGCCGAAGATCATCCGCTTGCCGTCAAAGGGCATTTCCGCACCGGCTAAGCGCTCGTCCTGCATCATCTTCTCCCAGGCGGCGTCGCGGGTCGCCTTGTCGGGCCAGGTGATCCAGCCGACGGCGACGGTTTCGCCGTCCTTCAGCGCCACGGCGCGGCGGAAGTCGGTCTGTTTGCCTTCCGGCACGTCCTCGCCCCAGGTCTCGGTGACCTTCAGGGCCCCGTGCTCCTTGAAGACGACGGTGCTGGTGCGCGAATGCTCCAGATAGGCGGCCTTGTTCTCGGTCGGCACGGCGATGACGGTGATGTCGAGGAAGCTCATGGTCGTTTCCTTCTCCAGTGCGGGATCGTTCAGCGATCCGCTTGTTCGGCCAGTTCGGCCAGTTGATCGGCGACTGCGCCCCAGCCCTGGACGAAGCCCATGGCCTTGTGCGTCTCCATCGCCTTTTCCTCCCAATGACGGGCGATGGAGGTGTAGCGCGTGCCGCCCGCTTCGGCCTCGAAGGTGTCGATGCGGACGAAGTTCAGGTCGCCCGCCTGCGGAACCCAGCCCTCGGTCATGGCGCCGGTCGACACCATTTTTTCGTGCCGGTTCGATCTCCAGGAAGACCCCGGAATAGGGATGGCGTTCACCCTCGGGCGACTGCAGGACGATATTGGCCCGCCCGCCGACCCGCAGGTCCCAGTCAACCACCGGCGTGGTCCAGGGGCGGGGACAGAACCATTCGCCGGTCTGCTCCACATAGACTTTCCAGACCGTCTCGGGTGAGGCCTTGATCAGGCGGCTGACGCTGAGTTCGTAGAGTTCGGACATGGATCAGGCTTTCGACTGTGCGGCGTCGGCGGCGGCGTTCAGGGCGGCGATGTCGATCTTCTTCATCGTCATCATGGCCTCGAAGGCGGCGCGGGTGCGGGCGGGGTCTGGGTCGTCATAGAAGGCCAGAAGGCGGCGTGGGGTGATCTGCCAGTTGAGGCCCCAGCGGTCCTTGCACCAGCCGCAGTCGCTTTCCTTGCCGCCGTTGCCGACGATGGCGTTCCACAGGCGATCGGTCTCGGCCTGGTCTTCGGTCACGATCACGAAGGACACGGCCTCGGTGTGGGGGAAGATCGGACCGCCGTTCAGCCCCAGATAGCGCCGACCCGCCAGAGTGAACTCCACCAGCAGTTCGGCGCCCGCCGGCGCTGATGGATTGTCGGCGGGGCTGTCGACCACGCGGTCGACATGGCTGTCGGGCAGGCCCAGCGACACATAGAACTCCGCCGCCAGCCGCGCCTGCCCCAGGTCGTACCAGAGGCAGGGAATGATCTTGTCGGTCATCGCATCGTCTCCTTATGGTTGCTGCTGGAGGGTGGTTCAGTTCGCGGTTGCCTGGGCGGCGAAGGTCTCTGGTCCGGCGGCGACGGCGGCGGGGTCCATCCACATCGGCTCCCAGATATGGCCGTCCGGGTCGGCGTAGCCGCGACCGTACATGAAGCCGTGATCCTGGATCGGATTGGGGTCGATCAGGCCGCCCGCAGCGCCTGCCTTGGCCACGACGGCGTCGACCGCCTCACGGCTGTCGCACGAGTAGCACAGCGACATCTGGGCCGAGACATGGGCGTCGGGGATTTGGCGGTCGGTGAAGGTGCGCCATTTGTCGTGGGTCAGGATCATGACGTGGATCACGTCCGAAATGACCATGCAGGCGGCGGTGTCGTCGCTGAACATCGGGTTCCTGGTCGCGCCCACCGCTTCGTAGAAGGCAATGGACCGGTTCAGGTCGGCGACGGGCAGGTTGATGAAAATCATCGGAGGCACGGCGTTTCTCCTCTGCTTGGGTTTGCGAAACCTGCGCCCCGAGATTACCATAGTCAACTATGAAGTTAGAAAAGATAACTGCTAAGGCGGGCCGCAGATATCACGACGCCTGTGGGGCGGCCCACGGCCTTGATCTGGTGGGTGAACGCTGGGCGCTGCTTGTGGTTCGCGAGCTGATGATGGGGCCGCGTCGGTTCGGGGATCTGAGGAAGGATCTGCACGGCATATCCGCCAACGTCCTGACCCAGCGGCTGGAAGGGCTGGAGGCGTCGGGCATCGTCCAGCGGCGCAAACTGCCGCCGCCCGCCTCGGTTCAGGTCTATGAACTGACGGACTGGGGCTATGAGATCGAGCCGGTCTTCATGGTGCTGGGGCGCTGGGCGGCGCGGTCGCCGCAACACGACCCGACCCTGCCGATCAGCGCCGTCTCGATCATGCAATCCTTCATGACCATGTTCGACCCGTCCCTGGCGGGCGACGCCGACATGACCCTGGGCTTCGTCTTCGGCGACGAGAGTTTTCGGGTGACGGTGGGCGAGGGCGTCCTGAAGGCGCGGCGTGACGCCGTCGATGACGCCGACGTGGTGGTGACGACGGCTCCCCAGGTCACGGCGGCGGCGGTCTATGGCAAGGCGCCGCTGGCGGTTCTTGAGGCCGAGGGCGCGATGGCGATCAGCGGCGACCGCGCGGTGTTTGAGCGTTATGTCAGCTTCTTCCACCTGCCGGAGAAGGCAGGCGTCTGAACGGCTCGGTCAGCGCGCGGTCGCGCCGACCGGCATGGGCTGAAGATCCAGCAGGGCGAACAGGCGGGCGTCCTCGTCTTCTTCCGGGTTAGGCGTGGTCAAAAGCTTGCCGCCGACGAAGATGGAGTTGGCGCCCGCCAGGAAGCACAGGGCCTGCATCTCCGGGGTCATGGTCTCGCGCCCCGCCGACAGCCGCACCATGGCGCGCGGGCAGACCAGACGGGCGACGGCGACCGTGCGGACGAACTCGATCGGATCAATCTCGCCCGCCTTCAGAACCCGTTCGCCCAGCGGGGTGCCGGTCACCGGGACCAGGGCGTTGACCGGCAGGCTGTCGGGATGGGCGGGCAGGGTGGCCAGGGCGTGCAGCAGGCCCGCGCGGTCGCGTCGCGCCTCGCCCATGCCGACAATGCCGCCGCAGCAGGTGTTCATGCCCGCGTCGCGCACATGCTCCAGCGTGTCCAGCCGGTCCTGATAGGTGCGGGTGGTGACGACCTCGGCGTAATAGTCGGGGCCGGTGTCGAGGTTATGGTTGTAATAGTCCAGACCGGCGTCCTTCAGCTGGCGCGCCTGATCGGCGGTCAGCATGCCCAGGGTGGCGCAGGTCTCAAGGCCCAGGGCCTTCACGCCCGAGATCATCTTCGCCAGGCGCGGCGTGTCGCGGTCCTTCAACTCGCGCCAGGCGGCGCCCATGCAGAAGCGGCTGGCCCCGCCTGCCTTGGCGGCGGCGGCCTCGGCGATGACGACGTCGGCGTCCAGAAGCTTTTCGGCCTTCAGTCCGGTCTTGAAACTGGCCGACTGGGAGCAGTAGCCGCAGTTCTCGGCGCAGCCGCCGGTCTTGATCGACAGAAGCTGCGACTTCTGGATCTGGCTGGGGTCGAACCAGGTCCGGTGGACGGATGCGGCCTCGAACACCAGCTCCATGAAGGGGCGGGCGAACAGGGCCTCGACCTCCTCCAGCGTCCAGTCATGGCGGGGATGCGCCATATCGGGGCGGGCGGTCAGGGTGCGGGACAGATCATCAGCCATGTCCGCAAATTAGCAGCCGTCCAACTTGCCGCAAAGCTGGGACTTGAAGACGTTGTTACCTGAGTGGAAAGGCCCGTGGTACGGATTCAGGGCGTGACGGGCTGGAACGCCCGGACATAATCGACCTCCATGGTCTGGGGCAGGGCGTCGTCGTCAATGCCCTGGGCGCCGCCCCAGTCGCCGCCGACGGCGATGTTCAGGATCAGGCGGAACGGCTTGTCGAACGGCCAGGTTTCCGGTCGCCCCTCGCCGTCGTTGGCGAAGCTGTAATAGGGTTGGTCGTCGATCATGAAGGTCACCGCCTCGGGCCCCCACTGCACCTGGTAGCGATGGAAAGTCTGGCAGGCGTCGTCGATCTGGGCCGCGCCTCCGCGTTCGGTCTTGGCGATGTGGTTATAGGCCTGGGTGTGGACCGTGCTGTGGATCACGCCTGGCGCATGGCCGACATGCTCCATGATGTCGATTTCGCCGCCCAGCGGCCAGCCTGACGGCTGGACCGGCAGCATCCAGATCGCGGGCCATGTGCCGCGTCCGCACGGCAGTTTTGCGCGGACCTCGATCAGGCCGTAGGTCCAGCCGGGAGCGGTGCTGAGCAGGCGGGCGGATGTATAGGCCTGGCCGCCCCAGTCGGGCGCGTCGGACAGGGTTTCACGCCGCGCGGTCAGGATCAGCCTGCCGTTCTCGACCCGCGCATTCTCCAGCCGTTCGACGGCGTAATACTGGGCTTCATTGTTGTGCCAGCCTTCGCGGTTGCGGCTGGCGTCATAGGTCCAACGCGAAGGGTCCGGCAGGCCGTCCTGATCGAACTCGTCCGCCCAGACCAGGACATGGCCCGCGGGCGTCGTCGCCTGTGCGGGCGCGCCAGCCAGCATCACACCCGCAATCAGCCCTGTAATCATCGACGGTCCCTTCAGCGTTCCCCGTCAGGGATAGGACAGGACAGGTCTGGCGCCAAACCGGCGATATGCCGCGCGTTCGCCGGACCGCCGATCCGGTCAGTTCAGGCCAGGATGTCCAGCAGGGCGCCGGTCATGTCATCGGCGGTCTTCAAAGCGGCGGCGTTGGCGCGGAAGGCGATCTTGACCTGTACCTGCTCGACGATTTCTTCGGCCAGATGATCCGGCTGCGTCTGCGCTGTGCGACGCGCGCTGTTCTCGAAACGCGTCTGGGCGTCCAGCATTCCGGCGGCGGCGATGGGCAGGACCCGCATGACGATCCTCCGGGGCGATATCCGGCCAAGGGTGGGTTCAGCGTCATAAGTGCGCTTTTCAGGTCAACATCGCCTGAAGGAACAAGGTGAACGGCGTTTTCCGCCCCGCTTAGGCCTTTATCCGTGTATAGGGCGCTTCTCATTCGCCCGGCCTGAGGTCTGTCCTCGGCCGGGCGCGGTCGTTTCGACGCCCGCCTTGTCCGTTGTCCCAGGTATCCGATGCCCTTTCCCGCCGTCCACCCCGCGCTCGACCGCGCCCTCATCAACAAGGGCTATGCCGAGCCGACCCCCGTTCAGGCCGCCGTTCTGGAAGGCGAGCACGCCGAACGCGACCTGCTGGTCTCGGCCCAGACGGGTTCGGGCAAGACGGTGGCCTTTGGTCTGGCCGCTGCGCCGACCCTGTTGGGCGACAAGCCGATCTTTGGTCCCGGCGGCGCGCCGCTGTGCCTGGCCATCGCCCCGACCCGTGAACTGGCCATGCAGGTCGCGTCCGAGCTTCAGTGGCTGTACGCCGACTCCGGCGCCAAGATCGCCACCTGCGTCGGGGGCATGGATGCGCGTCGTGAGGCGCGCGCTCTGGGCTTTGGCGTCCACATCGTCGTCGGCACGCCGGGCCGCCTGAAGGACCACATCGACCGGGGCAACCTGGACCTGTCGGAACTGAAGGTCGCCGTCCTGGATGAAGCCGACGAGATGCTGGACATGGGCTTCCGCGAGGACCTGGAGTTCATTCTGGACCAGGCCCCGGCCGAACGCCGCACCCTGCTGTTCTCGGCGACCATCGCGCGCGACATCGCGACCCTGGCCAAACGCTATCAGAAGGACGCGGTGCGCATCGACGCCACCGACAAGACGCGCCAGCACGCCGACATCGAATACCGCGCCTATCGCATCGCGCCGAACGAGATCGAACACGCGGTGGTCAACACCCTGCGCTGGTTCGAAGCGCCGCGCGCCATGGTCTTCTGCTCGACGCGCGACAGCGTGCGTCACCTGCAATCCTCGCTGCTGGAGCGCGGTTTCTCGACCGTGTCGCTGTCGGGCGAAATGGGCCAGCGCGAGCGCACCGATGCGCTGCAGTCGCTGCGTGACGGACGTGCCCGCGTCTGCGTCGCCACCGACGTCGCCGCGCGCGGTCTGGACCTGCCGGACCTGGGTCTGGTCATCCACGCCGAACTGCCGATGAATCGCGCAGGCCTGCTGCACCGTTCAGGCCGTACGGGCCGTGCGGGCAAGAAGGGCGTCTCCGTGATGCTGGTCCCGCATTCGCGTCGTCGCAAGGCCGAGCGCCTGATGGACGAGGCCGGCGTCGACGCCGTCTGGTCCGGCGCCCCGACCTTCGACGAAATCCGCAAGGCTGACGAAGGCCGTCTGCTGTCGCCCGAGTTCTTCGAGGCCGACGTCACCGACGAGGACATGATCGTCGCCAAGCGCATGATCGCCGAGCGCACGCCCGACGAGATCGCCGCCGCCCTGGTGCGTCTGCTGCGCAAGGAGCAGCCTGCGCCGGAAGAACTGTCCGATCCGGGCGCTGACCGCGGCCCTGCAAAGCGCGACCGCATGGTCCGCAGCGACGACGGCACGGCGGCTCAGCCCTGGCCGGGCGAACGCCTGGGCGCCGACGACGTGGTCTGGTTCCGCATGGATGTGGGCCGCAACAAGAACGCCGACCCCAAGTGGCTGATCCCGCTGATCTGCCGCGTCGGCGGCATCTCCAAGCCCCAGATCGGCGCCATCCGCACCTTCCCGGAGGAAACCCGCTTCGAAATCGCCAAGACGCACGAAAAGGCGTTCCGCGAGGCCGTCGCCGCTTCCAATGACGAAGTGAAGATCACGCCTTCGGAAGCCCCGACGCCGGGTTCGATGAAGGCCGGTCGTTTCGCTGGCAAGCCGCGTCGCGAAGACGGCGACCGTCCGTTCAAGAAGACCCCTTACAAGCGCGCCGACGGCGGCGAGGGCGACGCCCGCCCGCCGTTCAAGAAGAAGCCCTGGGCCCCCAAGGCGGCTGAGGGCGGCAGGCCTTCCGGCGACAAACCCTTCGCCAAGAAGCCCTTCAAGCCTAAGCCCGGCTTCAAGGGCGGCAAGTCCAAGTCGAACGGTTGATTTTTCAAACCCCTCCTTCGCACACGCGGGGGAGGGGTTCTTGCAACCGGCCGCATACCGGCGCAACCTGACGGCATGTCCAGTCCGTCCGCGCCAGAGGGTCGGTTCGCCTCGTTCGAGGCCTTCTACCCCTATTATATTCACGAGCATTCCAATTGGACCTGCCGCCGCATCCATGTGGTCGGGACAGGCCTGGTGATCGCGGCCTTTGCGGCCTTTCTCGTGACGCGGAACCCGTGGTGGCTGCTGGCCATGCCTCTGGTCGGCTACGGCTTCGCCTGGGTGGGGCATTTCTTCTTCGAGAAGAACCGGCCCGCGACCTTCAAATATCCGCTGTGGAGCTTGATGGGCGATTTCCGACTTTTCTTTGAAACCATAAGCGGAAAGCGCCGTTTCTGACGCCGGCGAACAGCTGTGCTTCGGCCCTGCACGGCGGCGCAAAACAGGATATGGTCGCCTGCGACCTGGGGTCGCAATCGGAGGACCATCTATGAAGACTATCGCCATCGTGACAGCGGCGGCCATGCTGCTGACGCCGGGGGTGAGCCTGGCTCAGAAAAGCGGCGGGCGCCCAGACGCCTCGCTGGAGCCGAACTATGGAACCGTGAACCTGCGGAACGGGTTCACGCCGGACCCATACACCAAGGAAATGCTGGCGGGAGGCTCGGTTCAGGCGTCTTCGGTCAAGTCCGGCTGTGAAGGCCTGGTCAGCGCCGCGCCCGACCTTCAGGTCAACTACCGCGCCGGTTCTTCGGACCTGACGTTCAAACTGACGGCGTCGGAAGACACGACCCTGCTGATCAGCAGCCCGAACGGCCGCTGGTACTGCGACGACGATTCCGGCGGCGATCTCGATCCCCTGATCACGATCAGCAGCCCCACCAGCGGGCGCTACAACGTCTGGGTCGGCACCTATAACGACAGCATGGTTCAATCGACCCTGATGGTCAGCGAACTGGGCGCCGACGCCCTCGTCAGCGGCGGTGAAGATCACAGTGATTCTGACGGTCCGGATGTCGACCTGACGCCCAACTATGGTTCTGTGAACCTGCGCGCAGGCTTCACGCCGGACCCTTACACCAAACAGATCCTGGCGGGCGGCTCCATCCCGGCGGCGCGCGCCAAGTCGGGCTGTGTCGGCAATGTCAGCGCGGCGCCGGACTTCCAGGTCTTTTATGACCGTGCAGGCGATGCCGACCTGACGTTCAAAAATATCTCTGACAGCGACACCACCCTGCTGATCAACACCCCCAACGGCCGCTTCTATTGCGATGACGATTCCGGCGGCGACCTGAACCCCAAGGTGACCATCACCAACCCCCAGAACGGCCGCTATGACATCTGGGTCGGCACCTATGGCGACGACATGATCCAGTCGACGCTGCAGGTCACGGAACTGGACGACTGATCCCGTTCCTCAAGGGCTTGAATTGAAGACGCCGGCGACCCTGCGGTCGCCGGCGTTCTGCATTCTGGAAAGACGCCCGGCTTAGCGCGAAGCGCTTTCCCAGGAGGGCGGGCATCCATCAAACGTGCCAGCATCGGCGATGGTCAGGGTGCGCATGTTCAGGCGCTGGGCCTGGGCCATCGAACCACGACCGTGGCCGGTGAACAGATCGATCTTCTCGCCCTTGATCGCGCCGCCGGTGTCGGAGGCGTACCAGTATCCGTCGTGGATGGAGCCGTCGGCCAGACGCAGGCCCACTGTCTCGCGAATGAACAGCTTGGTGCGGCGCGGAATGATGCGGGGGTCGGTTGCGACCGTGCGCATGGCCACCGGACGGCAACCCAGGGAATCATTGCCCGAAGCCCCGCCGCCGCCTGCGTGATAAAGGCGCGCCGACGCCGTCCAGTCGGGATCGCCGTCCATCAGCTCGGCCTGTTCTTCGTTCAGCGCCAGATCGTCCGGGGACGAAACTGTGGAACCGACGTCGGCTACAGGGGTTTCAACCCTGAACTCATCCGCCGCAACAGCGACATTGTAGGGCACGGGTCCACTCGTAACTGAGGACAGGGCAGCCCAAAACATGGCGAAGGCAGCGGTTGCGCCGATCATACGTCTGGCTCGCGGAGACACTGGCTCCCAACGCTGCCAGCGCGGGTTTTTTCGCGTTAACTTGTGGCCAGAAATGGGCGCAGCCTGGCCGCATGCTCCTTCGTACGCGCCGTTTGGCGCCTAGTCGCTTGATTGCAAAGCGATGTTTTTCGGACTCACGCGGCCTCTGAACGGCGGGATTCCGCCTCACGAACGGCCTCTACGGCCCTGTCCACCACCTCGATCCCGGCGTTTGGCCCGATTGATTCCACCGTCAGGATGCGACGGAAGGCGCGCGCGCCAGGGCGGCCGTGCATCAGGCCCAGCATATGCCGCGCCATGGCGGGCAGGGCGACGCCCTCGGCCAGCCGCGCGATCAGATAGGGCCGATAGCGTTCGATGGCGGCATAGGCGTCCACGTCCTCGACCGCCTCTCCGAATATGCGGCGGTCCGCCTGACCCAGCAGGGCCGGTTCGTGATAGGCGGCGCGGCCCAGCATGACCCCATCCAGTTGCACCCCGTCGGCGTCGTCCAGATGAGCCTCGGCCTCGTCCAGCGAGCCAATCCCGCCATTGATCGAGATGCTGAGATGCGGACGCTCGCGCTTCAGGCGGCGCACCAGCCCATAGTCTAGCGGCGGCACGTCCCGGTTCTCCTTGGGCGACAGCCCCTTCAGCCAGGCCTTTCGGGCATGGACGATGAAGGTGTCGACGCCTGCTGCGGCGCTGGCGTCCACGGTGGCGAACAGGCTGGTTTCCGGGTCTTGGTCGTCGACGCCGATGCGGCATTTGACGGTGGCGGGAATATCAACGGCCTCGATGATGGCCGCCATGCAGTCCGCCACCAGCTCCGGCTCGCGCATCAGACAGGCGCCGAACTTGCCCGACTGCACCCGGTCGGACGGACAGCCGACATTCAGATTGATCTCGTCATAGCCATAGGCCACGCCGATCCGCGCCGCCTCGGCCAGCTGCGCCGGATCGGACCCGCCCAACTGCAGCGCCACCGGATGCTCGACCGCATCAAAACCCAGCAGCCGATCCCGATCCCCGTGCACCACCGCCGGCGCCGTCACCATCTCAGTATAAAGCAACGCCCGCGACGACAGCGCCCGATGAAACGCCCGACAGTGCCTGTCGGTCCAGTCCATCATCGGGGCCACGGCCAATCTACGTGCTTGATTTATCGACATTTTTTCAGTAATATCAAAACGTTGGTTGGTGACGTGTGCACTCGATTTTTCGCCGTGTTGCGACGTTTTTTCCGGCTTTTCGACATCTCAGTGCACACAGAGCGCACACGAAAATGGCGACATATTCGAAACTCCCGTCCGGAACTTGGCGGGTCCAGGTCAGACGGAAAGGCCGCTATATAAGCGAGACCTTCCTCAAACGCGATGATGCGCGCCGCTGGGCCACCGAGACCGAGGGCCGGATCGATCGTGGTGAGGTTCCGACGCCTGAGCGCGCTGCGCGTCTTCGCACCTTCGGCGAGCTTATCGATCTGCACATCGACGACATGAAATCGGTCGGTAAGGCGCCGCGGCGATCGAAAGCCGCGACGCTGAGAATGCTCAAGGCGCGTCTCGGGCGGAAGAAGCTCGGTCAACTTGATCGGCAGCTATTCATCGACTTCGGCAAAGAGCGTGCGAAGGAGGGGGCTGGGCCGATGACTTTGAGCATCGACATCGGCGCCATCAAGCTGGTCATCACACACGCGATCGCAGTCCACGGACTGACAATCTCCGCCGAACCGGTGAACATGGCTCGTCTGGCGCTCAAACGCCTTGGACTTGTCGGCAAAGGCGTCGAGCGCGATCGGAGACCGACTGAGGAAGAGCTGCAGAAGCTCATTGGTCACTTCGAAGGCAATCCACGCCAAATCATTCCGATGGCAAGAGTCATCCGTTTCGCAATCGCCACAGCCATGCGGCAGGAGGAGATTTTCCGGGTCGTGTGGTCAGACTACGCGGCGCGGACGAAGATGCTGACGATCCGGGATCGCAAAGACCCACGCGAAAAGGCCGGCAATGATCAGAAAATCCCGCTTCTGAAGGTGTCAGGCTATGACCCGGTTGCCTTGATAGAGGAGCAGGGGCCGCCTCGGTCGAACCGGGACCTGCGTATTTTTCCGTTCAACCATCGATCGGCCGGCACTGCGTTCACCCGCGCCTGCAAAGATCTTGGGATCGAGGATCTTCACTTTCACGACCTGCGACATGAGGGGACGAGCCGGCTGTTTGAGGCGGGTTTCCAAATCCCGCAGGTGGCGTTGGTGACCGGCCACAAGGACTGGAAGATGCTCCGTCGCTACACGCACCTTAAGCCGGAGTCGCTGCATATGGTTGCGGCCACGCTGGCTGCCTGACCCGATTATCGGCTTTGACTCTTCTAGGACCTCGGATTGTCCGCTCTTATAGCCCGCACCACCACAGAGTCTTTCGTTGTCTGACCGCTGAGGCAGCGTCGGTGCCTTCGACGGATGTCCATCGGTGGGCCTCTGAATAGTTTCGGTCTATTCGTATTGTGATGCAAAGTGTCGTTGGATCGTCGTCTTGAACGGCGCTTTCGCGGAGCCACAGATGACGCATGCTCTAGACGCCGGAAATGGACGTCTTGGCCGCCTCGTGCGCGAGGCCCAGCCGGTGGCCCCGCTGCTGCCCTTCGTTCATAACACCGACGCGTTCCAGTTCGTCGACATCGTCGAGACGGGCGTGTTGGAGCCCCAACCCTGTACGGTTTTCACAGGCGAGGCGCTGACCTATTTCTTCTACGCGCGTCCTGCCTTTAGACCCGATGTCAACGAGGAGGCGACGGCGCTCGAACACTATTTCCCCGTCTGCCTGATCTTCAAGCACGAGGCGATCACAGAGATCCGACGCGTGTTCCCGTTCGACTCCGGAGCTTTCCAGGGTGGCCTTTACGGCGCCTTCATGCACCGCCGCATGAAGCTCGGCGACTTCGCGCTCGAGGCGGAGACGTCGACACCCGCCCGCATGGTGGGACGGTTCTTCGGGACCAACGAAGCCTATCTGTTTTCCAGGGACCCTCTCGACAAGGACATTCCGGCCGATCATCTGGAGGCCCGGTCCTACGCCGCCCTGGCCGGCGCCAAGGGCGGCAATGCGATCGACAGCCGCGGATCCGGCGTGGAAATCCAGACTTCTGAGCCGATTTCGCTTCAGGGTATGCTCGACGCCGTCGTGCTGCCGCTGTCCTTTGTCGAGACCCAGACAGGTCGAAGCCTGCGCGACGCTGGCGTCGATCTTCTGCCCTACAATACCATGGGGCGCACAAGGCCCTCGGAATGCATGGGGTCGATCACCGACATCTGCGCCGCTTTTTACGCCCGGCGCGACCTCATCCTTGGCGCAGGCGGTTGATGGCCTGGCTTGCGGGGTTTCTGACCGTCGGCGCGCACGACGACCCGACCCTTCTGTTTCCGGTGTTCAAGTCGTCCGCCGGTGCCAACAGCCTACTTGTCCAGCGCATCGATGCCGACGACCGCGTTGTGGACTTCGACCTGATCTCGACCTCGGGCAGGCTTTGGATCACGGCGGAAGAACCGGTCGAGGTTCAGGTCCGCGATCCGGCGCTCTGCGCCTTCAGGGACGAACGCGGGGACATCCACCTGGGGACTTTCCGGGAGATTGAGCATCGGGTGTCGCGTTTGCTGGACGCCGGCGGTCTGTCCGACCAACCCCTGGCCGCCGCCGACCTCGCACTGTTCTTCGAGATGGGAAGCCGGCATCCGAGCGTCATCAAGGCTGCGTTCGGACGCCTGAGCCTGGCGTCGGATCGCGCGGGCAAGGTCTGGCGCGATACCCAGGTCTTCGCGCCCGCCGTCCGCCGGGACGTGCGGGCCGCCGCCCAGGAGACCGGCGAAGGCTGGCCGGTCGAGGACCTGGTCGTCCTTTCGCGCGAGGATGTGCTGGAGCTCCACATGCAGGCACCCTGGCCCGCCTTGCCCGACCTGGAAGAGACCCGCGTCCTGATGAAGATCTTCGGCCTGCGGGAGATCCGGGTCCTCAAACTCGCCATGGAGGGGCGCCGAGGGGCAGGTGACGCCGACTTTGTCATCGTTGGAACAGGGGGCGTCGCGCGGTCTGTATTCAAGGATCCCAAGTTCCGACGCTCCCCCATGCGGTGGAACGCCAAGGCCTCCGCAGACGGCCTCCTGGCATTGGGGAGAACAACGGACTGGAATGGGGGGGCGGCGCCGGATCGCCCGCTCTTTATCGCCGTGGCCCAAAGCGATCCCGAACAGATCGAGGTCGTGGTTGACGCCGCCCGGGCGGCCCCCCACCGCGCCGTCCAGCACCTCATCCAGATCCGGCCGGTCGGCCATGGGCCCCAAAAGCGCCAGAAGGTCCAGGTCGCAGCTCTCAAGCGCCTGGCTCCGACGTTCGGTGTCATCTGGGTCATCAACAACCACCGCGATCGCAACCTGCGCCACGCGCCTAATAATCTCGCGGCCAGCAGTTTCGCAGGCCGAATTGTCAAGGCTCTGGCGATCTCGCTGCTCAACCGTCACGGCCGTCTGCCGAAGCTCGAATGGGCCGGGCACGGCGTTCGTGAAGTTGGCGTTTTCGCGTTGGCCGGTACGGTCCGGGTGTGCCGGGACGAGGGCCGGGAGCGCACGGCCCGGCGGTTGCTTCATGAGATGGCCAGCGAGGAGTTCAGGCTCGACTCGGCGCGCGAGATCGTGGTGCTGCTGCCCTACGGGGTGGACGAGACCGAGCCCGAGGAGCCCGTGCGTTTCGGAGGCCGCGAGTACCGCGTCAGATATCTGTCCCGGATCGGCGCGGGCCGATCCCGCGAGGCCATCGGCTGGGCAGTTGATGTCCAGCTGTCGGCGGGTGATCCCGGCTGGTACCGGCAGTTCTGCCTCGATCTGATGGCGGGCTATGGTTGGGAGCCGCTGCGCGATGAGGACCAGGCTATCGGTTTGGTGCGCGATGGCGACGCGTTACGGCTATGGTGGGCCAACACCGTGCCCGATCTGGAGCGTATCGTCTTCGAGCGGGCGGCATTCGATCGGCCGAACGAAGTCATCGTCACAAATCAGACCGTTACGCCGGCTTTGGCGCGAGCAGCCGACGACAACGGCTGGTTACTGCTGCATCATGCCGAGATCAGCGCCTGGATGTCGCAGACGTTCAGTCCGCATGGCGGATGACCACGGCGATGGAGGGGCGGATTCAACCTGCGGGAGGACGAGACGACCTTGACCATGGCCTCTCCCCGAGCGCACCTGTAGGCGTCGAGGAGAAACTGCCACCGGCGGGTCGATCAAAGGCGAGCAGGGCGATGGACGTGGCATGAGCAAAAAGAATCTCGCCTTCAAAGTGTCGGCCAAGGCTGCGCGTCTTATCGGGCGTGAGAATGTGGCGAACGCCGAAGGCGCGATCGTCGAGCTGGTGAAAAACACCTACGACGCCGACGCGGACCATTGCGTCATTCTGTTCCGCAACCGGTTCCCGGCCCTGCCGGAGATCGCCAATCCCGACGATTACGTCTGGCTGTCGCTTCACCTTGTCGATCCCGCGACCTTCTACGAACCGGTCGAGGGCGGCTACCGTCTGCGCTCGGCGATCGACGAGGGCGAACGGGCCGCAGCCGACGCCCGTGTCGCCCAGAGCCGGGACCTCTGGATCATCGACAACGGCGACGGCATGACGGCTGACACCATCGAGAAGCACTGGATGGTCATCGGCACCAACTTCAAGGAGGAGAATATCTTCTCCGGCGACGGTCGGGTGCGCACGGGCGCAAAGGGGATCGGGCGGTTCGCACTCGACCGACTTGGCACGTTCTGCCGCATCCATTCCTCGGCGCTGGATCCCGCGGGCGACGTGACGTCCCTCGACTGGCAGGTGGACTGGAATGCCTTCGACGGCGCCGGAAAGGTGCTGGACGACGTCCAGGCCACTCTGTCGAGCGTGGACCAACCCGTCCAAGCCCTCGTCCAGACCTTGCCGAGCTGGCCGGCCATCGAGGCGGCCCGAACGTCGGGGCGCAGTTGGAATACCGGCACCGCCATCTGCATCAGCGCCCTTCGGGACACTTGGGCCGCCAAGGACGTCGCAAGGCTCTTCAATTCCCTAGCCTCGCTGGTCCCGCCCGAGGAACAGAAGCCGCTGTCCATCACGGTCCTGGACGAGCAACTGCCGGACTTCTACGGGGAGGTACGCTCCGAGACCCTCGATGATTTTGACTACAAACTCGTCGCCGAGGTCCGGTCCGACGGCGTCATCGACATCCGCATAGCGCGCAACGAACTCAGCGTGTTCGAACTGCCCAGCGAACTGTTTGACCTGCCGGACATGGCGGAGGCGCGATACCAGCTGGAGGCATTCCGGGCCGGAGAGATCCATTACGAACGACGGTTTACAGACTGGTTCCCGTCCGAAGGAGACCGGCAGATCGCCGCTCTCAAGGCTATCGGACCGTTCGAGTTTACGCTTCTGTTCTACAAGCGCGCCAAGCTTGCGGCCGAGGACCAGCGGAAATATCCATACCGGAGCTTCCAGCCCGGCCCGCGCAAAAAGTGGTTGGACGAACAGGGCGGCATCAAGATCTATCGCGACGACTTCCTCGTTCGACCCTATGGCGAGCCGAACGGTCGCGCCTATGACTGGCTCAGTCTTGGGCAGCGCGTCGCGCTGAACCCGGCGCCCGCGTCTCGCAAGGGCTGGCGCGTGAGCCCGCAGAGCCTGGCCGGCACGGTTAGGATTTCCCGGGCGCGCAATCCGGGCCTCTCCGATCAATCCAACCGCGAAGGCGTAATCGAGAACGAGAGCTTCCGTCTGTTCCGTCAGCTCATCGTGCGCCTCGTGAAGGAGTTTGAGGACGATCGGAGCCACATCCTCTCCAACCTTCTGGAACTCGACAAGCGTCGCAACCCGGGTGAAGAGGCCAAGTCGGCCGGCGCGGTCATCGCGCGCAAGATCGATGAGAATCCGCGGACGGCGACGGCCGAGGACGCGGTCACCCTGGCCGTCGCCTACAAGGTCCAGCGTGACGAGATCCGCGAGCTCAAGACCGAGCAGGGGATGCTCCGTTCGCTGGCGACCCTGGGCACGGTGCTGGTCTCCTTCTCCCACGAGATCGGTCAGTTGCAGACCAGCCTGGGCGGTCGCGCCAAGACGCTTGAGGCCATCCTGACCCGACTGATCCCGCAGGGCGCGCTTGACGGCCTTCCTGATGCGGTCAACCCGATCAACACGCTCAACGAATGGGACGCCAGCGACCAGAAGGTGCGTCAATGGTTCGACTTCGCCCTGACCTCCGTGCGGGCGGACAAAAGAACGCGCAAGCCGATCAACATGCGTGACCACCTGCGCCAGATCGAGGCGACGTGGCGGCCATTCCTGGCGTCCCGTGAGGTTGCGTTCGAGGTCGAGTTCGAATCCGATTTCGATCCCTCTCTCTCGGGCTTCGAGATCGACCTCGACAGCATCTTCAACAACCTCATCCTGAACTCAGTGGAAGCCTTTGTGAGCCGGCGGCATCCAGGTCATCGATCTATCCGGGTGGTCGTCTCAGGTGGCGAAAACGGAGCCATCGACATCCGCTACACCGACTCAGGACCGGGCCTGGACCCGACGATCCCGGCAGAGCGCCGCATCTTCAACTTCGGCGAAACGACGAAGACCGGCTTGAACGGAAGTCCCGGCGGCACCGGGATAGGGATGTGGATCCTGGACTCGATCGTCGGCGAATATGGCGGCCAGGCCCGCGCCTTCCGTCCGGGCGACGGTTGGGGCTTCCGCATCGACATAACCTTGCCGACAGCGCCGGGGCGGACGGATGGCTAGACTGGTCTATATCGACGAGCAGGAAGCGGCGCGAAACGAGATGGTGCGCGCCGTCTTTATTTCCGGGCATTTCGAGGCCCATGACATCGTCGTCCTCGACCCCTCGCCGGACATGGCCGACACAATCTCCGAGATCGAGGCGCATCGTCCCGAAGCGTTGATCACCGACTACGTCCTGTCAGAACATAAGGCCGGTGTGGCCTATTCGGGGACGGAGCTCGTCCAGGCCTACCAGGCGCAGCGAAAGGCCTTCCCGTGTTTCGTGACGACGGGATTCGCTGCCGACGCGGCCGGGTCCGCGCCGCTTCAGGTCGATGTGAATTCGATCTACTCGAAGATCGAGTCTTTTCAGGCTCCGGATCCCGATGCGGCGCCCCAGTCCTTGCCGTTCTTCCTTCGCGTCAAGACCAAGATCGAGGCGCATCAAGCCTATATCGCTTTCCTAGAATCCAGCCTGCTCGCCCTGATCGAGGCCGGGTCCAACGGTCCCCTGAGCCCGTCCGAGGCCCAGAAACTGCTCGATATCGACGATGAGCTCGAGGCGATGCTCGGCGGAACCACACGGGTGCCGGCGGCAGTGAAGGAACAGGCCCTAGCGCCCTTGACGGCCATCGTCAGCAAGGCACAGCGGCTGGTCGCCGACCTGGAAGCGCTGTATCCTGACGACGAGGAGGCGCGCGGTGCCTAGACACGTCCCGATCCGCACGCCGGACGTGCCTGACCGGGCGCGCTACCAGGATTACAAGCCGCAGCTCCGGCAGGATTTCCTGCATGCCTGCGGCTACTGCGGGGACGGCGACCGGTTCTACGGCGGCCTGCCTGGTTATCACGTCGATCATTTCGCCCCGAAAAAGCGATTTCCGGCGCGCGAGTTCCTTTACACGAACCTCGTCTACAGCTGCCCTTACTGCAATCGCGGCAAGTCCGACAAATGGATCGGCGACGATCCGGATCAGTCACATGACGGACAGGCGGGGTTCATTGACCCGTGTCTTCCAGATTTTGACGACCATCTGGAGCGGGATGCTGAAGGGCGATTTGTCGCCAAGTCCGCAGTCGGCGGCTATATGATCACCCACCTGCGACTCTATCTGGACCGGCATCGGTTGATCTGGGCCATCCAGACCCTCCATGCCCTTCGGGAGCGGGCGCAGTCCCTCCGTCATCGCCTTAAGGCCGACGACGCCCGTTACGTCCCGCTCCTCGAAGCGATTGCAGAGATCTCCGAACAGATTGATGACTACAGCCGAGAGGTCTTTGGAGCGCCCGCGCAGTGATCGGCTGAACGGCGTCGTCTACACGCCGGCACCGATCGCTGCCGCGCTTGTCGCGCTTCTCGATCACCTGGGCGTCGTCATGAGCGGGGACGTGCTCGAACCGAGCGTTGGCGACGGCGCTTTTCTGACGGCCTTGACCGACCATGGCGCTCGGCCCGAGCGGACCTTGGCCATCGATATCGATCCTCAGCGGCTCAACACGCTCGCCGCTGGCCGTCCGGGGTTGGCGACCCATTGCGGCGATTTCATTCAGTATGTGCTGGATCGGCCCGGGTCGCGCTTCGACCTTATTGTCGGAAACCCCCCCTACATTCGGCGCAAGAATTTCGACGTCGGCTTCTCAGAGACCCTAGATGCGCTTAGCAAGCGCCAAGCCTATCCTCGACCGAACCTGAAGAATGCCTGGGCCGCATTCGTTATAGCTGCGGAAAGCGTGCTGTCGCAGGACGGCGCCCTGGCCTTCGTCGTCCCCTATGAACTCATGAACGTCGACTATGGGCTGGCGCTTCAGCGCGAGGTGTTTCCCAGATTCGAACGGATCGACATTCTGGTTCCCAAGGAGAAGGCGTTTAAACAGATCGATCAGGATGCGGTCGTGATCATCGCCCGCCGCCGGGCGCAGGACCTCGGCGTCTTCGTGCACGATGTCGCCAATCTGGAGGTGAAGACCCTGGGGCACGGCACGCGGATCGATTACGCTCCCGGGTCTCCGATCGCCATCAATCTCAAGGCGTTTCTTCTGACCGATCAGGCCGCCGCCCTGCTGCGACGAATCCAGTCCACAGCCCCGACGGTCGCCGATGTCTGTCGAAGCCACACCGGCATCGTCACCGCGGCGAACGACTACTTCATCCTGACGCGGGAAGCGGTGGAACGGCGAGAGCTTGCGGCCTGGGCGAAACCGATCCTCAAACGCAGCGCCTATCTTCCGTCGGGGCCGATCTTCACGGCCGAGGATTTCGCACGATTGAGCCAGACCCTGCCAAGCCAGGTGATCGATTTCAACGGGTTTTCGCGCCAAGACCTGACCCCAGCGGCGGTTCGGTATGTGGAGGAGGGCGAGGCTTCAGGCGTGGACGGGTCGTACAAGGCGCGAAATCGCCAGACCTGGTTTCACATTCCCATGACGCCGAAATCCCGCGGCCTCTTCTTCAAACGGTCCTTCGCCTATCCGCGCCTGTGTGTGAACGAGGCCGACGCCTATGTGACCGATACCGCCTATGTCATCCACATGGGCGAAGGCAGAACCGTCGAGGCGCTCTGCTACTCTTTCTACAACTCTTTGACCCTGCTGTTCTGCGAAGTCCTGGGCCGCTTCTATGGCGGCGGTGTTCTCGAGCTGACTCCGAAGGAGTTTCGGGCCTTGCCTCTCTACTACAGCGAGCCGACTCCTGCGGCCTTCAAGGACTTCGCCGCCGCGGAGCGATGGTCGGATCCGGAGCGGCTCGCGCTGGACGGCGATCAGCGGCTGATCGAGCAGCATGGCTTTTCGGTTGAGGACATGGCTGTCGTGCATGACGCCTGGCGGACACTTCGCGCTCATAGACTTCGTCATGGAGCGTCCGGGACCTTGTCCAAACAGCCCGCCCCGAAATAAGGCCAGTCTTCAACTTCCGATCAGACGATCGATCTTCTGGCAAAAGCGCCCGCTGTTTGATCTCGGCCGGTGGTTCTTCGAATTCACCGACACCGAACGCGGGGAGAAGAAGAAAGCAAAGTGGCGGTCTCGCCTGACCGATCCGCCAGGCAGATCGCACGGTCTCTCCCCGACATACCCCCCGCGCGCGGCTCGGCCGAATCGTCCGACGAGGGCCGGAGGTGATGGTCAAGATCACGGGGCGGACCAGCGACGGCGGTACATGACTAGATCAACTAGCTGTTGTGTCTTTGGCCAAAAGCTCGAGCGGGGAGATCCCCAACACATCAGCAATTCGCTCGACAATTTTAAGGGTGGGATTACGCCGACCACGTTCGAGTTCGCCGACGTAGCTGTAGGCTAGCCCAACCTCGAGGGCCAACACTTCAAGCGTCATGCCGCGCGCATGCCGCGCAGCGCGTACGTTCCGTCCGAAATCGGAAGCTAACCCCATAGGGTCTAGCGCAAGCAAGCGCGCGTCTCGGACCAGTCACTATAGTAACTGTCTCAATCATTGTGTTTTACCGAGGCGGATATTCGGAGCGAACACTCGTAGGTTTCTTTGACGCATCGGGGTCTAAAAGATGGTGCGCCTCCACTCCTAGGCATACCGAGAGCGCTTCGATCACTTTTAGGCTTGGGTTTCGCGCTGCTCGCTCAATCTGGCCGACATAACTGGGCGAGCGGCAGACAGCGTCCGCCAATGCCTCGATGGTTAGGCCACGATCCTGCCGGGCGCGCCGCACGTTGCGACCGAGGATCTCGCGCAAATCCATGGCGACAATCGCCAAGAACGCCGACATTCCATCCAGTCACTATAGTAACCAATCGTCCCTTCCGGTAGGTTGTGCCCAGCATGCAATCGCAGGCGGGCCCGTGGCTGAGAAGGCTGAACCAGCACCATCATCGTCTGTCGATGAGCTTTATCGGCGCTATGCCGCGTGGCTCCGGGCTCGGCTTGGTGCGCGCTTTGGCGCACACGCCGCCGATGATCTGGTCCAAGAAGCGTATCTGCGGATACGGCCCTATCAAGCCCGCGGCATACGGTCTCCGAAATCCCTTCTGCTGCGCATTGCCTCCAACCTTGCCTTGGACGGCCTCGCCCGTGAGGCTGTCCGCCAAAAGCACCTTAACGATGCGTCGGCGGGTTCGGACGCTGCTTTCGACAGCCCCCACGAAACCCTCCTCCTTAAGCAGATCGTCCGCTCCATCCCTGAAAAGGACCGAGAGGTGTTTCTCCTCTCGCGATTTGGGGGTTTGACTCATGCCCAGATCGCTGCGCGACTAGGGATTGCGGTTAAAACCGTCGAGTGGCGCATGGCGCGCGCCTTAAAGCACTGCGACGACCATCTGCGCCGCTGATCGGAGAGGACCCGCGATGAGCGCGAGTCAGAAACCAGCGACGGCAGCCGACCGCGAGGCGGCGGACTGGTTCGCGCGACTGGGTTCCAAGTCCGTATCGACGGAGGCGCTGCAGGCGTTCTTCACTTGGCGAGAAATCCCGGAGAACGCCGCCGCCTACAAACGGCAGGAGGCGAACTGGGATCGGATAGGCCAACTGAAGGGCGATCCTGAGATCCACGCCATGCTGCAGGACGCCGGACGCCCCAAACCCCGGCGATCGTTCGGGGGCGGATGGCTGGGTCCCGCCGTCCTGGCCTTGGTCTTCGCCGGCGTGGGCGTCGGCGTCTATCAAGTCTACTATGCCCAAACGGCTTTCGAGACCGATGTCGGCGAGCAAAAATCCATCCAGCTGGCGGACGGATCCTTTGTCCGTCTCGACACCGACAGCCGTATCCGCGTCCGACTGAATGGGGCGGGGCGCAAGGTCGAGCTTTTAGAAGGTCAGGCGCTTTTCAAGGTCGCGCATGACGCCCGGCGTCCGTTCACGGTCTCCGCCGGAGGAGCCACTGTTACTGCGCTCGGCACGGTGTTTGATGTTCGTCGCAGCAGCCAGGGTGTCGAGGTGGTGCTGGTCGAGGGCAAGGTGCGAGTGCAGGCGGCCGGTGGTCCAGATCAGATCCTGACGCCGAACCAGAGCGCCCACACCACGCGCCAAGGCGCCAAGGCGCAGCCGATTGATGCGACGACGGCGACGAGCTGGGCAGATGGCCGATTGGTGTTTTCGGGCACGCCGCTTCAGAAAGCCGTGTCCGAGGTCAACCGCTATCTGACCCACAAGATCGAGCTCGACGCACCGGACGTCGCTGACACGGTGATCAGCGGCACCTTCCGAGCCGGCGATCGCACGGCCTTTGTCTCTGCGGCGTCGGACCTTTTCAGTCTTGAAGCCCAGCCCCAGCCGGGAGGTGCGGTCAAACTCGTCCCGCATCGGACAAAAAATCCCTGACCCCCACCAGGGTGTCGCCGGGTCTGACCCGTCCTTGGTCCGACGCACCAATGCGTCGTCGGGGAGGACATCATGATCCATTACAGCCGTCATCGGCTCGGCGCCGTCGCCATCGCCGCCTGCGTCGCTTTCGCGGCGCCCGCAATCGCGCAGGACGAACGCGTTTTCGACATTCCGGCAGGGCCATTGGAAGGCGCACTGGCGCTTTTCGCCGTCCAGTCTGAACACCAACTGCTGTTCGCCACCGAAATGGTGGCCGGCCGCGAGACGTCGGGCGTTTCTGGACGGCTCAAGGTGACGGACGCGCTCGATGGGCTCTTGGCGGGCTCCAGTCTGTCGTGGCGCCAGACTCGCCCGGGCGTCATCGTGCTGAGACGCGCCGGGCCGACGCCGAGCGCCGAAGTTCTTTTCCCGCCAGCGGCGGTCGACGACATCATTGTCACCGGCAGCCTGTTGCGCCAGTCGGGCGAACTGGCGTCGCCCGTCGTGCAAATCGATCGGGACGCGCTGGACGCTAGCGGTCGCGGCACGGTGGCGGATTTGCTGACCGCCTTGCCGCAGAACTACGCCGGGAGCGGGTCGCCTTCGGCCAAACTGACCCTGGCCGATCGCTCCGGCTCGAACTCGGTCGTCTCTACAGGTGTCAATCTTCGCGGGTTGGGGCCGGACGCGACCCTGGTCCTGATCAATGGACGGCGTCTGGCGGGGACCGGGTTTAGGGCGGAGTTCGCCGACGTTTCGGCCCTGCCGTCGGCGGCAGTTGAACGTGTAGACATCCTGCTGGATGGGGCCTCGGCCCTCTATGGCTCGGATGCTGTGGCGGGCGTCGTCAACATCATCATGAAGCGCCAGTTTGACGGGCAGGAGACCCGCATCCGGGCTTCGTCGGCAAGCGGCGGCGCTGAGGATCTGCAGATCGCCCACACGGCCGGGAAGGCCTGGTCTTCCGGCGCCGCCCTCCTCTCCGTCGAGTATCAGACCGTCAACGGTCTCAGCAGCCTGGACCGGGACTATACCGCCACGGGCGACCTGCGGCCGTTCGGCGGGTCAGACTGGCGCACGCTGTTCAGCGCGCCCGGCAATATCGTGGCCTATGACCCGGCGCGCGGCGGCTATGTGTCTCGCTACGCCATACGGCCAGGGGCCAGCGGCGCTGCGGAGACGCCGGCCGATTTCGCGACGGGATCGTCGAACCTCGAGGCCAACGGGCTGGGCGTCGATCTCCTGCCGGAGATCGAGCGGGTCAGTCTGTATGGCCGGTTTCGGCAGTCCCTCGGCGACCGCGTCGATCTGTCTGGTGATGTCCGCTTCAGCCATCGCGACTACGGGTTCACCAGCTTTCCCTATGTGACGCTTTTGGACGTCGGCGTCGCCAACCCGCACTTTGTCTCGCCCGACGGATCGACCTCGCATCAGATCGCCTATTCGTTTTCCGGCGACCTCGGCGGGACGCGCCAGGAAGGGGCGTCGGAAAGTCTCGGCTTGACGCTCGGCGCCGATCTGGATCTCGGCCGGGACTGGTCCTTGTCGACCTATGTCGCCCATGCGGAAGAGCGGGGCGAAAGCTGGAACCGCAACCAGGCTCACGCCGGCTTCCTGTCCGAAGCGCTCGGCAATGTGGCGGATAATCCCGACACGGCTTTCAGCGCGGCGCGGGACGGCTATTTCAATCCCTTCGGCGCAGGCGCCGCCAACAATCCGGCGGTTCTGGCCTTCGTCGGTCAGGGCTATTCCGGCGCCCTGGACCGGAGCCAGTCGCAGACGGTCAACGCCCTGTTCGAAGGGCCGCTGTGGCGATTGCCGGCCGGAGACATCCGCGTGGCGATCGGCGCCCAGTATCGCAAGGAGCGGTTCGCCACCCGAAGCGAAACCTTCCTGTCGTCGGTGACGCCGACCAGGCTCGTGACCCCCGCGCGGTCGCGCGACGTGTCGGCGCTCTTCGGCGAAGCGCGCGTGCCGCTCGTGACCCAAGGCGAACGGCCTGGCCTGCATCGGCTTGAACTGTCCTTTGCGGGGCGGATCGAGGCGTATGAGGATCAGGGTTCGACCTCCAATCCCAAACTCGGAATCGTCTGGTCGCCGACGCAGCCGCTCACGCTGAGAGCGAGCTATGGGACCTCCTTCCGCGCCCCGGCCTTGCCGGAAATGTTCGACCCGGAGAGGGGCGCGCCGACCTTCGTGACGGACAGCACGGGCGCCCGCGTGCTCGCCATCTATCGCTATGGCGGCAATGTCGATCTGGAACCCGAAGAGGCGGAGACCCTGACGGCCGGCTTCGACTATCGGCCGCAGAGCGGCGCACGCCTCGCCGTGAGCTATTTCGACACCCGGTTCACGGACCGGATTTCGCAGCCTCTCGCCGCCAGTCTCGCCAACGCCCTGACGGACCCTGCACTGGCGCCGTTCGTGACCCGGGTCGATCCGTCGAACGACGCGGCGGATCTCGCCCTGGTCGAAGGGTTTCGGGCCAATCCGGGCTATGCGCTGACCGCCTTTCCGGCGACCTCCTATGGGCTCATCCTTGACGCCCGATGGGTCAACGCCGCTGCCGTCACGGTGCGCGGCGTCGATTTGACCGCCTCCTATCCCCTGACGATCGGCGGCCAAAGGTTTGATCTCGACGCGTCCGCCAGTCAGCTGCTCGATTATGAGACCCAGCTCACGGCCGCGGCGCGACCGACGGATCGTCTGGGGCAGGTGGGTTATCCCGCCGAACTGCGCGCGCGGGCAGGGGCGAGCTGGACGTCAGGCGCATGGGGCGCATCGCTGCACTGGAGCCATGTGGCCGGGGCGACCGATGCGACGGGGCAAAGCATCGACGCCTGGAATACGGCCGATGCGCAACTGCGCTGGGCGCCCGACGTCGGACCGCTCCGGGAGATCGACATCGCGCTCAGCGTCCAGAACCTGTTCGACGCGGACCCGCCCTTTTACAACTCATCGACCGGCTATGGCTTTGATCCGGGCCAGGCGGACATGCTCGGCCGGGTCGTCGCCCTCCAGATGACCAAGCGCTGGTAGCAGGTCATGTTTGGATGCTGGCGCGCGGCGGCCCTCTGGACCGCGGCGGTGCTGATCCTCGCGCCTGGGCTCTCCGCAGCTCAGGCGCGTGCGGTCACCATCGATGATCTGATGACCATGTCGTCGTTCGGGGAGGCGTCTCTTTCTCCCGATGGTCATTGGGGCGTCTACGAGCGGCGCGACGGCTGGGCGATGTCGAGCCGTTTCGACCTTTCTTACTGGTCCGGATGGAGCACATCCGAACTGTGGGTTTTCGGCCTGTCCGATCATCGCCCGCCCCAGCGGTTGCTCGATGCGTCCGAAGGCCGGGGCCATGTGCTCGGCCCCTGGTCGCCTTCCGGACGTCGGCTCTTGATCTATCGCCTGCAGGGCGACCGGTTCGAAGCGGGCGTCGTCGACATGCAGGATCGGTCCGTGCGGTGGACCGGGCTGACGCCGAACCTGTCGGCGACGGGCGCGACCGCCGCCTGGGCCGACGACGAGACTCTGGTTCTCGCGGTTCTGGACGACCTCGGGCTGCCCTGGTTGATGCGGCAATATAGTCCGCCCACCTCGGTGTCGGCCCGGTGGCGACGAATGGCCGAGGGTCGCACACGGACCAGCACTGTCGTGGACACCCACGACGGGGTCGCCGGCAGTGATCAGGCGGCGCAGGCTGCTCGTCTGGTGTCGTGGTCCGTTCAATCCGGCGAATTCCGCCGCCTTGCGGAGGGCCGGGTCCTGGATTTCTCGATGGCACCAGACGGGGCGCGGATCGCCGTCCTGACCGCAGGGGCGCCCGTCCCGTTGAGCCCAGAGGCTCCCCTCGTCCAGAGCGCGTTTCCTGTGCGTTCGCGGTTGTCGGTCGTGACCCTTTCGTCGGGCAAGGTGGTGACGCCGATACAGCCGCTCGACATAGCCCCGCATCTCCTGAGCTGGCGTAAGGATGGAGGGGCGGTTCTGGTGTGGTCGCGGCGGGACGACCAAATCTGGTCCGCCGGAGGGCTGACAGCCGTCTCTGCGCACAATGGTCAAGTCACCCGATACCTCCACGACGGCCTACAGCCGCTCGTGGTCGGCGAGGCGATCGATCTCCTGCACGGCGTGCGCGCGACCTGGTTGGGCGCAGATCCGATCCTCTACGCCCGGACTCAGGACGGGCGGTTCGACTGGTGGCGGCTTGGCGGAGACAGGCCGAAGACGCTGACGGCGGGTCTGGCGACGGCCCCGGCGACCTTCAGCGGCGCCGACACGGACGGTCTGACCTTTGTCGCAGACGGCGCCGTCTGGCGGCTGGCGCTCTCGGGAACGACGGTTCGGCTTGGACCTGATCAGGCGGTCTCTGCGGCCGGAATGGCGACGGAGAAACAGGTCTTGCGCCAGCGGCTGAACGCGCCCGAGCCGCGTGACTGGTCGCCCGTCCAGACTGGTCGGGGCGATCTGGCCATCGTCACGTCCGATGGCGACGAGACGACGTTGGGCGATCCCATCGCCGCCGCCCCAGATCGACTTTACGCTGTGTCCCGTTCTGCGGCGATCATCAGCCGAAGCGACCGGGGCGCAACGGCGCTCTGGCTCCTCCGGGCGGGGCGGGAGCGTCAGCTCGATGTCGTCAACCTGAATATGACAAGTCGTTCGACGGCGACGATCGTGACGGTGTCGCATCTGGACCGCTACGGCCGGCGAACTCACAGCCTGCTCTATCTGCCGCCGGAAACGCCGACCTCGCAGATCAAAGGCGTGGTCGTCAGCGGCTATCCAGGCGCGGCTTCGGCGGGGCGCGCCTTTCAGTTGGATGACTTCGTCGTCGGGGTGAATCCTCTGGTGATCGCGTCCGCCGGCTATGCCTGGCTGCAAGCGGCGGCGCCGGACAATCCGTCGGCGGTCGGCCCTGCGGACGGCTATCGCGAAAGCCTCGACCTCGCCATCGCGGCCGCGCGTGGATTGCAACCCGATCTGCCATGGGATCGGCTCGCCTTGTTCGGACACAGTTTCGGCGGATACGGCGCCTTGAAGGCAGCGACGGAAACCCCGCGCTATCGCAGCATTATCGCCTCGTCCGCAGGAACGAATTTCTTTAGCAAATGGGGAGAGTTCTCACCCATCGAGCGCGCCGATCCTCAGCAAGGGCTCTCGTTATTGGATCGGATGGGTTGGGTCGAGGTGGGGCAGGGCGGGATCGGCGCGCCGCCTTGGCGCGCGCCACAAGCCTATCGGGACGCAAGTCTTGTGTTGAACGCAGATCGGATCCAGACGCCGGTTCTTTTGATCACCGGTGATCGGGATTTCGTGTCCATGAGCGAGCCGGAACAGATGTTTTCCGCCCTCCACCGGCAAGCCAAGGCGGCGCGGCTGATCACCTATTGGGGCGAGGGCCATTTTCTCTGGAGCCCCGCCAATCAGCGGGACCTCTACGCCCAAATCCTGGGTTGGTTGGCCGAAACCCTGGACCCTAGTTCTGTCGCAGGGCCGCCAGGCGGTCCTCCCAGGTCGACGTCCAGGCTTCCATGATGATCAGATTGAGCAACTCGCCATAGCGGCCGCGCCAGATCAGGTCATCCAGTTGCAGGGCGGCTTCGCACCCGGCCCGGTCGATCAGGCCTGCCTTGGCCAAACGCCCCTCAAGAAGCAAAGGGCGGAGAACCTCGAGGCTGTTGGCGATCATTCGACCGAAAAAGGCGGTGTGATCGCCCTTGCTTCGCCGGTTCCGAATTTCAGACGGCAACCGGTCCGCGAAGGCGTCGCGCGCCAGGCGACGATCGCTTCGCCCGAGCGTCAGGTCCGTCGTGGTCAGCTGCAGGCAGAGTTCGACGACGGGCCGCGCCAGCAAGGGATGGACCATGTCGACGACCTCGGTCTGAAAGGAGGGCGCGCTGAAGCACAGACCATCGACGACGCCGGCGATCTGGTCGCGTTTGCCTGGTCCGAACTCGTCGCCGGCCAGCCAGGGATGGACGTCGCCGACCGGCAGGTCGGGGCTGAGCAGATTCGAGCCCGGGCGGATATGGACTGCGTCGGCGCCTCGCAGGGTTTCCGCGACAATCGCCCAGACGGAGCGGCCCGTGCGGCGCGCGATCCGCGGCAGGCTGGGTGCGAACAGGGCGGCCGCGCCGCGCGCCTTGTAGAGATCCGCGAAGACCCGCTCGTCGAAACTTGAGATCAGGACTGTGTCGCCGCCCTTGCCGGTGAAGACACGCTTGATCTGCTGCGTCCGCCAGATGACCGCGGCGTCCTGGTCGTGAAGGAAATCTATGCCGTTGTAGCCTGGTCTGGGGCCCTGAGAGATGGCGCGCAAAGCGGCGCGGGTGAAACCGCCTTCGCGACGCGGCAGGCTTGTGACCGTGACGCCAAGCTGATCGGCCAAGGCGGCCGCGTAATGTCGCTCGTCTGACTCGATATCGGCGCCATAGGTGTTGAGCCAGGCGCCGACCGTCTGGCCTTGGCTGACAAGACTGGTGGCCACGAGACTGGAGTCGAGCCCGCCCGATACCTCACAGGCGATCGCTGTATCGTCGCGCGCCAAACCTTGAACTGCATGATCGACGGCGTCCCTGAGCGCCGCCTTCTTGTCCTTGATCGAAAGGTCCAGTCGACGCCGCGCCCAGTCCGACGGCGACCAAAGGACCTGCGGCGCGCACCCCGAGCGCAGCGGCTGATAGGTCCCAGGCAGAACGGACTCGGCGCCGGTCAAAAGAAGCCTGTCCCAGGCCGCCAGCGGATTGCGAAGAACACGGCCCACGCCGTCATAGTCCATGCCCACGCTGGGAAGCGTAGCGGCGAGCATCCAGTCCGGAGTCTCAGAGGCCAGGACGATGGCGTCGTCCACGCGCCAGATCACGCATTCCAGCGCGCCGGATGGATCGCGGAGAATCCCACAGGGATGGTCGGTCTCGTCGAGGTGAAGGGCGATGTACCGCCCCCAATAGTCATCGACGACTTCCTGCGGCGTCGGGGACCGGAGGGCGTGTGTGATCCCGGTCGGCGCTGTTTCGCCCACCACGATCCAGTCCCCGAGCCGGCGCACGGAAGGCGGGCGGGGCCCGCCCACAGCCAACCAGGCCCGGCGGCCTAGTGGGATGACGGCGCCGCCGGCCTGCGCAACATGGGCGGAGAGGCGGAGCGACGTCGGCGAGCGCGCGTCCGTCGCATCGATGAGAACAAGGAAGCGGCAGTCCATCAGACGACGAGGATCGGCGTGTAGCGGCGCACGCGCTCCAGGTCGTCGCCAACCACCACCTCACCGACCTGGATCCAGCAGTGGGCCAGAAACGGCCAGGTCCTCACGCCGAAAACCCAGTCGCAGGCGACGCTATGCCGGGCGAGAAGGCTGAACAGGAGGAAGGCGCGGTGGAGGCAGGCCTCCTGCCTCGGGAGCCAGGGAATGGCGCGCTCGAATGTCGCGGCGAGCCGACGCAGCCGGGCGTCCGTCAATGGGCGCGGGTTATGTGGGCGCATGGCCCGCGCTGTCGCGAGGATGGCGACGAGCGGTTTGCGGTGATAGCGACGGCCGAGCCATAGGCTTGAAATCAGAAACGCGCCGGAGGCCAGGAGCGAGGTCGAGCCGCCGTGCAGATCCGAGGCTGGGGGGATGGCGGCAGGCTGCGGCCCGGTCGGCGGATGAAGTGTGATCAATCCCGCCTGGTGAAGGTCACGTGCGGCGTCCTCGTGAAGAATGTAGAGGGCGCCGGACGGCGTTGGGCGGATGACGTCTGCAGCGCCGACGAGGCAGGCATAGACGTCCTCCCTGACGCTCAGCACGACAATGTCGCGGCCGATCCAGGCCATATGCACATCTTCGGCGAGGGCGACTTCCATGGGGTCAGCAAAATGGGGCGACCGTTGGTCTGTCGATCGCCCCACTGGCGCTCAGGCTGCCGGCGTCTTGCTGGGACGGCCGGACAGTTCGATGAACATGCCTTCGACGTCCTGTTGGGTCAGGGCGCGGGCGCTGCCGAACGCGATCAGCTTGATACGGGTCTGGGTGGTCATGGTGGTCTTCCTTTTGAAAGCGCGTCACGGATGTGGCGCTCCAATCAGAGAGACCCGACCGGCGTCGGAGGTGAAGCTATATCCGACGTATATTTAGCGCCCCGGCTTGGGACGTTTCGTTCTCAGGGTTCGCTCCCCCTGCTCCAACCAGAGCTTGGCTTCCTCGTCGCGTTCGTCGGCGTCGCGTTTCAGTCGCTCGAACATGGCCTCGACGGCGATGATGAAGGTGCGGGGATCCTGATCCAGGATGCGATCACCCATCGTCTCATTGTAGTCGCCTAAGGCGACCATGAGGATGGTCATCAACTTGTTCTCGGCGGTGCGCCATGCGAACTGCGGCGAGCCGATCATCAAGGCGCCCAGCAGGGCGAAGAGATCGCTCTTCGTCACTTCACAGAAGCGGTGGATGTATTCGAGGTTCGGCTTGTTGCGCCCCGCTTCAAAATGTTGGTAGGCGCGAAGTCCCATGTTCATGCGACCAGCGACCTCACGCGCGCTGAGGCGGAGATGGTTGCGAACGTCCTTGATCGCCAGAGACAGCAGCCGCCCGTCGCGCAGGGAGTCGATAGGCGTCTGAGGCATGCAGAAGCACTCCTTCGAACGACGGCGTCGAACGCACGGGTCACAATGATCAACGGTAAGTTGCGTCACGCAAGAGGTGATCGCAACGCGTTCTGAGCATATTTGGCGCAACAGCGAACAAAACGGTCGCGGTTCAGCCGGTGGGATGAGGTCGAGCCGCTGTGGGAACGGCTAGCGGTGCAAAGTCCAGAGAAAGAGGGGACGGGCGGACGTGATGATCTCAAGTCTGCTCAAACCGAATGATCGTCGGTCTCTGAGGGCGGGGGAGACAACCGGCCGGGTGCTGAGCGAAGCCCGTTGACGATCTGCGCGAACAAAAGGTGCGCGCCTGCGCAAACATTGGGGGCGAGAGGCGATGATCGCCGCCTTCCAGCTTGGAGGGAATCATCCGCCTCCGGATAGTGCCGGCTCCGATTACAGTTCGAGCGAGCCATGGTCCGCAACCGCGATCCGTTCTCGACCGCCTTGGAGTCCCTGCGTCATCGCCTCGCGGAAGGGCGATACGGGGATGGCGCGCCGATCGTCATTCAGTATGAGGCGCAGCGCTTGCGGTTATCGACGACGCCCGTGCGCGAGGCCCTGGCCTGGCTTTGCGGCGCCGGACTGGTCGAACGCGCCCCGACCGCCGGCTATACCGCGTCGCGGCTCGACGCCGGCGCTGTTCGTGACTGGTATGGATTTCGGCGGGACTGTCTGCTGTTGAGCCTTGAGGCCCTGACCGCCCCCTCGGTTGGATCGGCACTTCCAGAAGACCTGCCTGGTCTGTTCGACTGGATCGTTGGACGGGGCGGCAACGGCGTGCGCGCCCGGGCTTTTCGTCGTGTCGGTCTTCACCTCGAGCGGCTTGAGGCCGCTGAACATCACGTGCTTGGCGATCGGGAGACAGCCACACGCGATATGCTCGAGGCCGTGTCGGACAATCGCATGGAGCGGCTGATCGCCTTGATCGACAGCTTTCACCAAGCGCGCATTTCGGCGGCGGCGGAGCTCGCTTTCGAGGTGGCCCATGCGCCGCCCGACGACGGCGAGCTCTGACATGCCCAACCCCGTCGATCTCGACCTGACGAGTTTGCGGTGGTCGATGGCGGTGGTGCAATTGGGCGGCTTCAGGCGTGCGGCTGAAAGTCTGGGGGTGGAACAGTCCGCCGTCAGCCGGCGTATTCGCGGGCTCGAGGAGGAACTGGGCGTGTCCCTGTTCCATCGCAGCACGCGCGGCGCTGAGCCCACGAATGCCGGACGGCAGTTCCTGCGTCGGGTCGACGCGGTTCTGAACGGTCTTCGTCTGGCCATTTCCGACGCCCGAGCGGCGGGCGCGGGCCAATCCGGTCATCTTAGGATCGGTCTGACCTTCTCGATGTTGAGCGACGGCCTTTTCAATCTGATCGAGCGCTTTCACGGCGCCCACCCCGCCGTCACGATCGAGATGGTCGAGGGGCGCGCCATTGATCATCTCGACGCCGTTGCGGATCGGCGGTTGGACGTGGCGATGCTTCCGGAGGGAATGACGGTCACCGGTCTCGACGTCTCCGTGCTTTGGCGTGAACGGCTGCTGATCGCCCTGCCCGTCAATCATCCCTGCGCTGCGGCAGAGGTCGTCTGCGTCGCCGACATCCCGAAAGCCAAGCTGTTGATCAGCGAGCGCGACATCGGCCGAAGCCTGTTTTCGGAGATCGCCCGTCGGCATCAGGCCGAGTTGGAGGTCGATATCCAGGATGCCGGCGCAGGCCTTCTGCTGGAGCAGACCCGGATGGGACTCGGACTGACGCTTCTTGGGTCTGGCGTTCTGTCGAGCCTGAAGTCGGATGGCGCACTGGTGTTCAGACCGCTCGCCTTTGAGCGGGAAGCGCCCCTGATCGTCGCGGCCGCCTGGTCTCCAGGCAATGACAATCCCGCCCTTCGCCGGTTCGTCAGTTCCGCCAAGCGGCTCGCCGCCTCGTCAAAGAGCGGCGATTAGGACGTCATCGACGTGCCTGACGCGCCAGGCGGATAGGCGGTGGTTTGATCGACATGAGGATTGGCGAGGTGCGTGGAGCCTTGTCTGATCTGGTCCGGCGCCGACCGTAGAGAATAGCTCGGAATGATCGATTTTCACATTATTGAATTTATGTGATAGATATTCGCAGGCGCTGATCGGATTGCGCAATCTGGCCGTGGCTCTCTGAACGTTTTTTACGGAAAAGAAGATGGGTGATTGGTCTGCGCGGGCTGTGACGGATTTTCACGGCAGGCCCTTGCCCGAACCGGGCGTCCCGGCGGGATACGCCGCCCTGATCGAGCGGTATGATCTGCGCGTGCCTCTCCCGCCGCGGCTGGCCGCCATAGCGGAGCGGCATCACCCGCGTTCAGACGATCAATGGCGGATGCTGACGCCGCGCCATCAACCCGCTGCGGACATGGGCGCGCAACTCGTCTTCGCCTTCAGATACGAGGGGATCGACCTTCAGGTCCTCGCCGCCCTGTTCGACGCCGTGGCGCCGCAGGCGTTCGAAGTTCTGATTCGAGCGACGCCCACGGGCGGCTTCGCGCGAAGACTCTGGTTCCTGTACGAATGGCGCACGGAGCGCCGGCTCGACATCCCTGATCCCGGAACGGTGAGGGCGGTCCCTATCCTGGATCCTGACCAGCAATTTGCTTTGAGCGAAGGCACGCCGTCTCCGCGTCATCGGGTGATCAACAATCTCCCCGGCGTTCGGGCCTTCTGTCCTTTGGTGCGCAGAACGCCGGAACTTACGGCGCTGGTGGAGCAAGGTCTCGGCGACGCAGCGCGCGCCGCCGTCGGTCGCGTTCGCCCCGACCTGATGGCGCGCGCCGCCGCCTTCATCCTGTTGAACGACTCCCGCTCATCCTTCGCCATCGAAGGCGAGAGCCCGTCGGGCGAGCGAACCGCGCGTTGGGGACAGGCGATCGCCCAGGCCGGGACACGCGCGCTCAGCCTTGCCGAACTCAATAGGCTGCAAAGGGTGGTGATCGGGGATGCGCGTTTTGTGCGCCTGGGCCTTCGCACTGAAGGAGGCTTCGTCGGCGCTCACGATCGCTACAGCAACCAGCCGATACCCGACCACATCAGCGCCCGTCACGAGGATCTGGCAGATCTGATGGAGGGCCTGATCGCCTATGCGGATCGCACGGTCCGAGGCGGGATGGATCCGGTCATCGCCGCCGCGAGTCTGGCGTTCGGCTTTGTTTACGTCCACCCCTATGTCGATGGAAACGGCCGCCTGCATCGCTGGCTGATCCATCACGCTCTTGCCGCTGCGGGCTTCAGTCCCCCAGGTTTGGTTTTCCCTGTGAGCGCGGCGATTCTTCGCGAGATCGACGCCTATAGGCGGGTTTTGGAATCCTATTCGGCGCCGCTGCTTCCGCTGATCGAGTGGCGCGCCACCGCCTCAGGCAACGTCGAGGTTCTGAACGCGACCGCAGACTATTATCGCTATTTCGACGCGACCCTTCATGCCGCCTTCCTTTACCAGTGCGTGCAGCAGACGCTTGAGCGGGACCTGCCCGACGAGGTGCGCTTCCTTGAAGCGTTCGACGCCTTCGCCCTGGGGATCCAGGGGATCGCCGACATGCCGACCGCGCAGATCGAACTCCTTCAGAAATTCCTTGCGCAGAACGACGGCCGACTGTCCCAACGCGCGCAGACGCGAGAATTCGCCGCGCTCACCCAGGCTGAGGCCGAACGCGTCGAACGACTCTACGCAGACACTTTTGGTCAGGGCTGAGGTCTGAGGGCGAGGGCCGAGGCTTAAGTCAGCTTCGGGATTTGGCGGCGATAAAGCTCCGGTCTGTCGCCATGAATCGACTGAGCATCGGTCCGATCAATTGCTGAAACTGAAACGATTGACCCTCCGCCTCGGCGAGGATGCGGGCATAGGTTTGCAGGTCCCGGTGGACGTTGGCGGGCAGCTCGACGGTTACCTTCACCGGTGTGTCGTCCTGCAGCCCGGCGAGTTTCAACTTGGACATTGTCAGTCTCCCGTGGAGGCGAGGGTGAGCGCCTCGGTCAGAATGATCCGGAAGGGAAAGCCAGGCCGCACCGTCAGTCGCGGCGGTACGGACAGGCCCTGGGCGAGCACATCACGGCCGACCTGGTCGACGCCGGACCCTGCGCCCTCCCGCAGGGCGCGGACCAGACGATCGTCCTCATCCCCGTCAGCGGCGGCGGCGCTGACGGAAAGAAGCGTCGTCAGTCCGGCGGTTCTGATCCGCTCGCCCCAGCGGTTGTCCACGCGATCCTCAAGCCCGGCATAGCCTTGGGGGTCGCTCGCGACGGCGGCGTCGAGGGCATGGGTACGTCCATCCGGCAGGACCAGCCGCGACCAGGTCAGCCGTAGTCGCGTCTGGCCGTGATCGATCTGGGCGTCATAGGCCCCGATCAAGCGCGCGCCTCTCGGGATGACGACGCGGTCGCCGGTCCTGCTGTCGACGACATCTTCGGTGATCTGGCCCAGGACCGGTCCAGTGATATCCGATCTGAGGCCGGTGATGAGGGCGCCGGCTATGACGGTGCCGGGCCATAGATCGCCGGTCCCGGATGTCTCGGGGCTGGGGGCCGAGGGCGGCGCGGTGTCGCTGATCGCTTGTAGGTTCTCAGTCGAACCCGACCCGCGACCCTCGCGCCCGTGGAACAGTTCGCTGGTGCGGGCGGCTTCCCCTTCCTGCACCGCCTGGTCTTCGGCGCGTCTTTTCGCCTGTTGGGCCGGCGTCTCGCTGGTCTGCGCCGTTGCGGCGCCACGGCCGTCCTCGAGCGGTGTGGTGTCGGCCGTCTTGGCGTCCAACATGGCGTGACCGAGATCGCCAGGCAGGGGCGGACCCAATCTCGGGCCCGAATAGTCCTGCGGCAGGGTGCTCACCGCCTCGGGCGGGGGCGTCGCCGGGCGATAGAGTTCACCGGCCGGCGGGCCGGCCGACGGGGTCTCGCGGAGGGCGAACGGCAAAAGACCGCCGCCGATGCTGGCGACAATCCCGCCGCCGACCCACAAAGCTTTGCGAGACAGCCGCATCACGGGCGGCGGCGATGGACGCAGGCGCATGGCCTTAGCCACCTCCGTCTCAGGTTTAACGGGGACGGCCTCGCTCATCGCCGCGCATCCGCCCGGCGGATCTGCACCACCTGATCGCGGCGCCCCTCGACCAGGCGGAGTTCCGCGATGTCGAACAGGCGATCCACGAGGAGCCGGCGGCCCTGGATCCGATAGTTCACCAGCGCTGCGCCGTCTTCGGTGTGCAGGAACAGAGGCGGCAACGTCGCCCGGTCGATGTCATCGGAAAATTCGATGAAGACCCGGGCGCCGTCATCGAATGCGCGAAGCGGTTTCCAAGGCACGGCGTCGCCCACGATCCGATACTCGAAGTTGAGGCTCGCCAGATCGATCCGCGGCTCCTGGGCGAGGGCGTCGCGTACGGCGTCGGCCCGTCTCAGCGCCAGAGTCTCGTCCTGCGGATACCGCCAGGCGATCGAGGCCATATAGACGTCCGGCCGCGCCTGGAGCTCGAGCAGATAGGTCCGGCGATCCGTATGCAGGATCAGGTTGGTGGTCAGGTCCGGGCGCGTCGGCTTGATGAGGATGTGAGCGCGCATCTCGGCGCCCGCGCCGCTCACGGATTCTCCGATGATCCAGCGGACGGTGTCGCCTGCCGCGATCGCGCCCGCGCCGGACAGGGTCTCGCCGGGCTGCAAAGCGATGTCGGTGACGCGGCCGGGCGAGGCATAGACCTGATAAAGGGCATGCGGCGCGAACATATACACCTGGGATGACTGGTCGTAATCGAGACGGGCGGGCTCGACGCGCGCCGACGCATTGGCGTCCTGGATCCGAACCTCCGGCGGTCGTGGATCTGCGATCGTCGGCGCGATGGGCGTCAGCACGGGCCCGGTCGCAATGGCGTCGGAGAGCGTGTCGATCGTCTCCCCCTTCGCTTGAGGGGCGGGTGGAGACAGGGTGGCGGCGATCAGGGCGGGCGAGGCGTGGGCGACGCAGCCCCCCAGGGCGAGGACGGCCGTCAGTGCCGTCGGAGCGAGGCGTTTCATCAGGAGAGTTCCTTGGACCAGTTCAGAGCTTGGACGTAGAGGCCGAGCGGGTTGCGCCTCAGCGCATCCGCAGTTCGCGGCGTCTGGATCGTCACCGTGACGATGGCGGTCCATCGGCTGGTGTCCGACAGTTGGCCGTCGACATAGCGACGCTCGATCCAGGCGACCCGGAAGGACGCCGGCGAGGCGCGGATGACGCTGGAGATTTCGACGCCGACCTGCACCCGACCGATTTCCGCGAAGGGGTCGTTGCGTCGCGCATGATCCGATAGGGTTTGAGCGCCCGCATCGGTGGCGTAGTCATAGGCGCGCAACCAGTTCTCGCGCACCACGACCGGATCGGCGGAGACGCTGCGGACCTGCTCGATGAAGCGACCCAGATGCCAGGCGATCTGCGCATCATCGGGTCGCGCGCCGGCGAGGGCTGGACCCACGGCCGTGGCTTCGCCCCGGTGATCGACCTCGACGATCCAAGGCGTCACGACGCCTCGAGCGGACTGCACGACCAGGGCGGCGGCGAGGCCGCCTGTCGTGACCACAGAGACAAGCGCGATCAGGCGCCAGTTCCGGGCCTGAACCCGTGCGGACCCGATCCGCTCGTCCCAGGCCTGTGCGGCGCGTTGATAGGGCGTGGCCGGCGCAGGCGCTTCGCCATAATGGGCCGAGGCCCGTTTGAAGGGGGTCATGAGCGATCCTCAGACAGAGAGACAGATCCGCCGCCGCCGCCATGGTCGCCCGACCGGACGGCATGGACGGCCGTGGTGAGACCGCGGCTGACCGCCTGGCGCCGTTCCATGGCGCGGGCCCAGGCCGGCTTGGCCGCACCTGCCGCGGGCGCCGTCGCCGCTCGAGCGGCAGGGTCGCCTGGGGCGGGCGACGACTCGGAGGGCGTCGCGGGCTGTGTCGGCGACGGTGTTTCGGGGGCCGCCGGCGACGAGGAAGCCGCAGGCGGGGTGGTCGGGGCGGAGGGGGCAGACGGTTTGCCGGTTGCGGCGGCAGCGGCGCCGTTGACAGGCGGCGCGCTCGGAGGCGATCCGCCGGAGGGGCCGGTGGGTCGTGCGGGACCGGTCCCTCCTGTCGAAGAGCCGCCGCGCGACGGCGTGGCGCGAGAGGCCGCGGCGCCGGCGCCGGCGCGGCCGGCGAGGCTGGACCCGCCAGCCGCCGCCAAGCGCGCGCCCGCAGCGCCGGCCATTGCGAGACCGCCGACGGCGAGGCCGGCGCCGACTGCCGCGCCGGCGCCGAGTTGGGGCGCCCCTGAGACGAGACCCGTGGCGATGCCAGGGCCGAAAATGCTCAGTCCCATCAGGGTCAGGGCCGCGAGCGCGATGGCCATCACGTCTTCCAGCGTGGGTGGAGCGCCGGCGAAGTCGCGGGTGAAACTCTCGAACAGGGTCGAGCCGATGCCGACGATCACGGCCAGAACCAGCACCTTGACCCCCGAGGCGACGACATTGCCCAGCACCTTCTCGGCCAGGAAGGCGGTGCGGCCGAACAGGCCGAAGGGGATGAGGACGAAGCCCGCCAGTGTGGTGAGCTTGAACTCGATCAGGGTGACGAAGAGTTGGACGGCGAGAAGGAAGAAGGCGACGATCACGATCAGGAAGGCGACCATCAGAACCATCACCTGGACGAAGTTCTCGAACAGGCCGGGGAAGCCGGAAAGTTCTGCGGCGGCCTCGAGCAGCGGCCGGCCGGCCTCCACGCCGGTCTGGGCCAGTTTGCCGGGGCGCATGAAGTCTGCGGCGGAGAGGCCGGAGCCGGAGGCTTTGAGCCCGAGGCCCGAGAAGCTGGCGAAGACGATGTCGGCCAGGCGTTGGAAATTGCCGATGAGAAAGGCGAAAAAGCCCACGAAGAGGGTCTTCTTGACCAGCCGTGCGAGGATGTCGTCTCCGGGCCCCCAGGCCCAGAACAGGGCCGCAAGGGTGACGTCGATCACCACCAGGGTGGAGGCCAGAAAGGCGACTTCGCCGCCCAGCAGGCCAAAGCCGCTGTCGATGTAGCGGCCGAAAACTTCGAAGAACCGATCGATGACGCCGACGTCGTTCATCGCTCTGCGCTCCCTGCGGACGCGGTTGTCGTCGGTCCCGCAAAGAAGCGTCGGCGCTGATCGGCCCAGGCCGCCTGACAGGTCGGGTCGGCGCCCCCGGCCTCACCGAGGGTCCGGCAGCGCGCCAGGGCGCTTGAAACAGGGGGAGGCGCCGCGGCGGCGGACTGCGGAGCGTGGCGCGGGGGCGCGCTCGCCGCCAAGGCGGCGGCGGCCAGCGCCGCGATGGTGATCACGGCCGTGGCGGCGCCCATGGGATTGGCGCGCATCACTGGGGCCCCGTCGGTTCGCCCATGAACCGGGCGAACCGCACCTTGGCGTCGGCGCGGACGGCGGCGCGGTCCGCCGCCTCCAGCGCCTGGGCGCGGCTCTGGGCCGCGACGAGGGCGGACAGGTCCGCCAGTTGGCTCGTCTGGAGCGCCAGGAGTTGATTGCCTGCCTGCGCCGCCTGAAGCCCGCCTACGGCGCCTTGGCTGGCGTCGATCAGACGCTGCATCTCGGTCCCGGTCTGATCGAAGCCCTCGACCACGCGCGCCTGAACCTTCAGCGAGTCCTGAAGGCCGGACACGGAATCGCTCCAGCGCTGCTCCGCGCGCGCAATGAGCGCCTGTTCGTCCAGGCTCAGATCGCTCGGCCGATACCGGGCGGCGAAGGCGGTCTCGATCTCGGCGACGTCATAGGCGAGCCCCTCGGCGTCGCGCATGAGCTGGCGGGTGCGCGCCATCTGGTCCTCAAGCGCGGCCAGGGACGACACGGGCAGGCTCGCCAGGTTCCGGGCCTGGTTGGTCAACGCCATCGCCTCGTTCTGGAGGGACTGGATCTGATTGTTGACGGCCTGCAGGGCCCGGGCGGCCTGAAGGAGATTTTGGGAATAGTTGGTGGGATCATAGACCACCACCTGGGCGGAGGCGGTCTGATCGATCCCCAGAAGTTCTGGCGCGGCGACCAGAAGAAGAGCGGCGGCGCAGGCGTGAGCGACAAGGCGAGAACGGAACATGGTGTTGGCTCCTAGGGGGTGGTGAAGTCTGACGACGGCGCAGGGCGGTCGGGCAGCAGGTCCGCCGCCCACGGCAATCCGCGATGGCGCAGCCAGGCCCCGGCGAACCCGGCTCGGCCGCCCTCTTCGAGAAGGCGGGCGATCGTCGCCTGGTCGTCGCTCGAAGAGGCGGCGCAGAAGGCCAGGGCGACCGGCCCCAGACCGAGTTCGAACAGGCGGTCGCCGCCGCGGGTCTGGGCGTAATAGTCCCGCTTCGGCGTCGCCTGGGCCAGGATGTCGATCTGGCGGTCGCTCAGTCCGAAACGACGGTAGACGGCCTGTATCTGGGGCTCGCGCGCCCGGGCGTTGGGCAGCAAGACCCGGGTGTGGCAACTCTCGATCAGCACGGGCGCCAGATCGCTGTCGGCGATGTCGGCCAGGGACTGGGTGGCGAAGACCACGGAGGCGTTCTTCTTGCGCAGGGTCTTGAGCCACTCGCGCAGCTGGGCGCCGAAGCTGGCGTCTTCGAGGGCGAGCCAGCCTTCATCGACGATGATCAGGGTGGGGCGGCCGTCCAGCCGGGCCTCAATCCGATGGAAGAGATGGGCGAGCACGGCGGGGCGGCGGCGGACCCGGACAGGCCTTCGGTCTCGAAGGCTTGAACGGCGCCGGTTCCGAGGTGTTCGCTGTCGCCGTCCAGCAGTCGTCCCCAAGGCCCCGCCAGCGTATAGGGCGATAGCGCCTGTTTGATCTCCTGGGACTGGACCAGGGCGGTGAAGCCCGTAAGCGTGCGTTCCGCCGCCGGGGCGCCCGCCAGGCTTTCCAAGGCGCTCCAGATCCGGTCCTTGAGGTCGGGGGTGACGCTCACGCCTTCCCTTGCGATGAGATCGGCCATCCAGGCGGCGGCCCAGTTGCGCTCGCTCGGATCGTCGACGCCTTCGAGGGGCTGCAGCGTCAGTCCTGCGGCGTCGCCCGAGATCGCGGCCACCAGGTCGTGGAAGTCGCCGCCCATGGCCAGCGCCGCCGCCCGGATCGAGCCGCCGAAGTCGAAGGCGAAGACCTGGGCGGCCGGATAGCGACGAAATGATAAGGCCATGAGGGCCAGGAGCACGCTCTTGCCGGCGCCGGTCGGACCGACGACGAGGGCGTGGCCGACATCGCCGACATGGGTTGAGAAGCGGAACGGGGTCGAGCCTTCGGTCCGGGCGAAAAAGAGCGGCGGGCCATCCAGATGGGGATTGGTCGCCGGGCCCGCCCAGACGGCCGACATGGGCATCATATGGGCCAGGTTCAGGGTGGAGATCGGCGCTGTTCGGACATTGGCGTAGAGGTGCCCAGGCAATCCGCCGAGCCAGGCGTCCACTGCGTTCAGAGTCTCGACCGTGCAGGTGAAATCGCGCGCCTGGATCAGCTTCTCGGCCTCACGAAGGCGGGCGTCGGCGACGGCCGGATCGGTGTGCCAGACGGCGAGACTGGCGGTGACCACGGCATAGCCGACCCCGTCCGATCCCAGGTCCTGCAGCGCGTCGTCGGCGTCCTGGGCCTTGTTGCCCGCGTCGCTGTCCAATAGGGCGGAGGTCTCGTTGGTCATCACCTCCTTGATCAGGGCCGCGACGGATTTGCGCTTGGCGAACCACTGGCGTCGGATGCGGCCCAGCATCTTGGCGGCGTCGGTCTTGTCCAGGCACAAGGCCCGGGTGGACCAGCGATAGGGAAAGGCCAGCCGGTTCAGTTCGTCGAGCAGCCCCGGCCAGGTCGCGGTCGGAAAGCCGCTGATGGTGAGGATCCGAAGGTGGGCGTCGCCCAGCTTGGGGCTTAGGCCGCCGGAGAGGGGACTGTCGGCCAGCAGGGCGTCCAGGTGCATCGGCGTTTCGGGCGGCCGGACCCCCTGGCGGCGCGGCGAGACGGCGCCGTGCAGGAAGGTCAGGGTCTGGGCGTCGTTGAGCCAAGCGATCTCGGGAAGCGCGCCTTCGATCTGGGCGAGCAAACGATCGGTGCGATCGGTGAACAGCGTCAGATGCTCGCGCCAATCGGCTTGCCCTGTGGGACGCCCGTCATAGAGCCACCGTTCGATGCGGCGGGCGTCTTCGGCGGGCGGCATCCAGACCAGGGTCAGGACATAGGCGCTTTCGAAATGGGCGCCTTCCGCCTCGAAGTCCGCCCGGCGCTCCGCCTCGACCAGGGTGGAGACGGGGTCTGGAAACAGGCTGTGCGGATAGTCGGCGGCGGGATCGCGCCGGGCTTCGACGAAGAGGGCCCAACCCGAGCCGAGGCGTCGAAGCGTGGTGTTCAGGCGAGCGGCGGCGGCGACCAGTTCGCTCGGCATGGCGGAGTCGAGATCGGGACCCCGAAAGCGCGCCGACCGCTGAAAGCTCCCGTCCTTGTTCAGCACCACCCCAGGCGCGACCAGGGCCGCCCAAGGCAGGAAGTCGGCCAGTCGGCGCGGCCGTCGAGCATATTCTCTGAGGTCCAGCATGTCAGACGTCCAGATAGCCGGGCAGGCGAAGGTGGCGGCGGGCGACCTCGACGAACTCCGGGTCGCGCCGCGCCGCCCACACCGCCAGCCCGTGGCCCACGAGCCAGACCGCCAGTCCCGCGAGCCAGAGCCTCAGCCCCAGGCCGAGCGCTGCGGCGAGGGTGCCGTTGACGATGGCGATGGCCCGCGGCGCCCCGGCCAGGAGGATGGGCTCGGTCAGGGACCGATGGAGTGGTGCGGTGAAGTCGTCGGGCAGCAGGTCGGTCATCAGACCAGGGCTCCGCCGCCGAAGGAGAAGAAGCTCAGGAAGAAGGAGGAGGCGGCGAAGGCGATGGACAGGCCGAAGACGATCTGGATCATTCGGCGCGCGCCGCCGGAGGTGTCGCCGAAGGCCAGGGTCAGGCCGGTCACGATGATGATCATCACGGCGATGATCTTGGCGACCGGCCCCTCGATCGATTCCAGGATCGACTGAAGCGGGGCCTCCCAGGGCATGGCGGATCCGCCGGCCAGGGCAGGCGAGGCGGCGGCGAGGACCACGGCCAGTGCGAGGGCGGCGACGGCGCGGGGCGGCAGGCGGGACATGGCGAAGCTCCAGTTTTTGGGGTTGGGAAGGCGTCAGGGTTCGAGGCGGGTCAGCCGGTAGGCGCCGTCGGTCGCCAGACCGTCGACGACGGCGAGTTCCGTGAGGCGGCGCGCGCCGCCCCGGCCGGCGAGCACGGCGATGAGATCGATGGTTTCGGCGATCAGGGCGCGCGGCGCGGTGACCACGGCCTCCTGGGTCAGTTGTTCCAGCCGATGGAGCGCCCCCATGGCGGAGCCGGCGTGGAGGGTGCCGACGCCGCCCGGATGGCCCGTGCCCCAAGCCTTGATCAGGTCGAGCGCCTCGGCGCCGCGCACCTCGCCGATGGGGATTCTGTCGGGCCGAAGCCGCAAGGCGGAACGGACGAGATCCGCCAGGGTGGCGGCGCCGTCCTTGGCGCGCAGGGCCACGAGATTAGGCGCGGCGCATTGGAGCTCGCGGGTGTCCTCGATCAGCACCACCCGGTCTCCGCTCTCGGCGATTTCGGCGAGCAGGGCGTTGACCAGGGTGGTCTTGCCCGTGGAGGTGCCGCCGACGACCAGGATGTTCTTTCGGTTCGAAACGGCTTCGCGCAGACCATCGGCCTGGCGTTCGGTCATGACCCCGGCGGCGACATAGGCGTCGAGACGAAACACCGCCACGGCCGGTTTGCGGATCGCAAAACTGGGCGCCGCCACGACCGGTGCGATGAGGCCTTCGAACCGTTCCCCGCCCGGCAGTTCTGCGGAAATCCGAGGGTGGTCGGCGTCGACCCGCAGGCCGACCTGATGGGCGACAAGACGGATGAGGCGTTCGCCGTCGGCGGCGGACAGGCGATGGCCGGTGTCGGCCAGCCCGACGCCCAGACGATCGGTCCAGATGCGGCCGTCCGGGTTCAACATCACCTCGACGACATCGTCATCCACAAGCAGGGCGCCGATGGCGGCGCCGAGCGCGGTCTGCAGCATGCGCAGGCTTCGGTCGGCGATCATCGCGGCGCTCCGGCTGAGGGACCGTGACGCGATCCCGAACGGGACGACTAAGGGGAGCGAATTTGATCGGTCTGCAACAGCCCAAATGGCGTCGTCGTACAGGGGCGTGCAATGACTTGCGTTTGTCGGCGCCCCCGCTGAGACCGGGGTCTCGGGACGTCGGTCCAAGAGGGCGGCGATCAGCCGACCGGACTGAGGGCGCGTCTCTTCTCCCGCGCCCGGATGCGCTCAGGGCCGCGATCGCCTGGGGCGTCCCGTCCTCCGTCAGGGCGATACGTCTGCGGCTGTGGACGAGCCCGCGTCGGGCGATCCGGAGACGTCGTCCGCGACCTCTCTGGCGAATGATCGACCTTGCGACAACCGCCGCCCCAAGGCGTCGATGAAACCGATGTAGCGCTCCCGCCCCTTGGCCCGGGCCGCAGCCTGAGCCGCGTCCGGCAGGCTCGGAGTTGCGGTTAGCCAGAAGCGGATGAACAGGGCCAGCATCTCCACGGCGATCCCGAGGTCGCGTTCCAACCGATCCGCGCGCCGGTCCAGACGGTCGAGCCGACGCGTCACGGCCGCTTCCTTCTGATCCGCGGCGTCTGGCGTCAGGAATCCGGCGATGGCCGCCTCGGCCACGGTCGATTTCGGGGCGCCCCGCTTCTTGGCGTAGGCCTCCAGCGCCTCGAGCAGCTTGGGATCCAGATAGACGGTGAGGAAGGGTTTGCGCATCGGGGGCCTCACAGGGGAATGCCGTCGTCGGGATCGAGCGCGGCCTGGCGCGCCGCGCGCCGCAGGGTCGCGTCGGTCGGATCGACGGCGGGCGCCTCGTCGTCATCGATGGCCGGCGTCTCGGTGGGGGCGAGGGGGCTGTCGATGAAGGCGGGGGCCTCCAGGGCGGGTTCCTGACGCGGTCCGCCCTCGGCGGCGCTGTCCTCCCACGCGGCCGGCTTGGTCTGGGGTGAAGATCGCCCGGCCTGTCGTTCCGGCGCCACGCCATTCACGCCCTCTCCGGTGTGGGCGTTCTCTGCGCCGGGGCCGGCCGACGTCAGCGGAGGCGGCGGCAGGACGCGGCGGCTCAGCTCGCGGTCGCGGTAGTAACGCACCTTGCTCGCCCGGATCGGCGCACAGCCCGCCGCCAGCACCAGGGCCTCGTCGATCGGCAGCTGCATCACCTCGCCGGGCGTCAACAGAGGCCGGGCCGTTTCCTGGCGCGACACCATCAGATGGCCGAGCCAGGGCGACAGACGATGGCCGGTGTAGTTGCGCATGGCGCGCAGCTCGGTCGCCGTGCCCAGGGTCTCGGAGATCCGCTTGGCGGTGCGTTCGTCATTGGCGGCGAAGGCGACGCGGACGTGGCAGTTGTCGAGAAGGGCGTTGGAGACGCCGTAAGCCTTCTCGATCTGGTTGAGCGACTGGGCGATCAGAAAGGCCTTGATCCCATAGCCGGCCATGAAGGCCAGGGCGGTCTCGAAGAAGTCGAGCCGGCCGAGCGCCGGGAATTCGTCCAGCATCATCAACAGCCGCCGACGTCCCTGAACCGCCTCCAGGTCCTCGGTCAGCCGGCGCCCCACCTGGTTGAGGATCAGGCGCACGAGGGGTTTGGTGCGGCTGATGTCGGAGGGCGGCACGACCAGATAGAGGCTGACGGGCCGATCACCGCCCACGAGGTCGTCGATGCGCCAGTCGCAGCGCGCCGTCGCTCGCGCCACGATCGGGTCGCGGTAGAGACCGAGAAAGCTCATGGCGGTGGACAGGACGCCGGAGCGTTCGTTTTCGCTCTTGTTGAGGAGCTCGCGGGCGGCGGCGGCCACGACCGGATGCGGGCCTTCCTTGCGGTGCTGGGCCGTCATCATCCGCCGAAGCGTGGCCTCGATCGGGCGGCGGGGATCGGACAGGAAGGCGGCGACCCCGGCCAGGGTCTTGTCCGGCTCGACATAGAGGACGTGGAGGATGACGCCCACCAAGAGGGCGTGGCTGGTCTTCTCCCAGTGATTGCGCCGTTCGAGCGCGCCTTCGGGGTCGACCAGGATGTCGGCGATGTTCTGGACGTCGCGCACCTCGCGCGCGCCCAAACGCACCTCGGCGAGCGGGTTGTAGGCGCTGGAGGCGGGGTCGGTCGGATCGAATTTGATCGCCGGACCGAAGCGGGCGCGCCAACCGGCGGTCAGGGTCCAGTTCTCGCCCTTGATGTCGTGGACCAGGACGGAGCCGGGCCAGGTCAGCAGGCTGGGCACCACCAGGCCGACGCCCTTGCCCGACCGGGTCGGCGCGAAACACAGCACATGTTCGGGGCCGTCATGGCGAAGATAGCGGTCGTCGAGCCGGCCCAGCACAACGCCGTCCTCGCCCAGCAGCCCGGCCGCACGGGCGTCGGTCGTTCCCGCCCAGCGCGCGGTGCCGTAGGTGGTGGCGGCCTGCGCCTCGCGCGATCGCCACACCGCCATGGCGAAGGCGCACGACACGGCGAGGGCGACGCCGGACACCACGACGCCCGCGCCTTCGAGGAAGATGTTCGGGGCGTAGGCGTCATAGACGAACCACCACCAGAAGAAGGCGAAGGGGGGATAGATTCGCACGTCGCCGACAGCGAACCAGGGCGCGCCGAGCGCGGCCTGATAACCGAGCCGCCAGGCCGTCCATTGGCCCGCGCCGATGACGCCGGCGAGGACCAGGGCGAGGACCAGGCCGATCTGGCCCCAGAGAATGCGTCCGGCGGACATGGGCGGTTCCTGTGTGGAGGGTCAGACCGAGGGGCCCCGACTGCGTGCGGGAACGGGAGGCGCGCCGGGGCCGCTCCGACCGCGAAGCTCGAACGGCAGGGCCTGGCCGATATGGCGGTCCATGGCAGGACGCCAGGGCACGAGGGTGAACCCCAGGCCGTCGTCGAGCAGGGCGAACCGGCCCGAGGCCAGGATCAGGCGCCGGCGATAGACGGCGTCTTCAGAGGCGAGGGCGTCCGGGCGATAGGGCTGGCCGGTCTCATTGGAGAGACGGGCGGCGGCGGCCTGGAGCTCGCGCGCGGACAGTTTGGCCAGCAGATGAGGGCGGGGCGTCACGCCGTCGGCGGTGCGTGTCGCCAAACCCTGGGCGACCAGCCAGTCGCCTCGTCTTTCGAAAGCCTCGGCGACTGCGACGCCGAATCCGGCGCCGAAGGCCGGCCGGTTCGGATCGACGCGGAGGCGATCAAGCCAGGTCGCGCCGTCCGCCTCGACCTGACGGTCCAGGGCCAGATCGGTGCGGACGCGCAGATGCGGATGGCGCAGGCCCGCGCCCCTGGCCGGCGCCGCCTCGACGATGGCGCCGATGGGGGGATCGGGCAGGGCGGCGTCATGAAGGGTGCGGTGGTGCAGGCCACCGTCGAGCCCTTCGATCAGCACATAGCCTGTGCCCGTCAGTTCGTCGTCCAGACCGCGCGCGGCCACCCGTCCGATCACCGTCTGGGCGGTCTCCTCGGCGGACCAGACCGGCGGGGTGTGGGCGCGTCCGTCCGCTGTCATCGCGTCATGCAGGCGGGCGATGATGTCGCCTTGCCGCGCCAGGGCTTTGAGCGTCGGCTCGGCCTCGGGCGACAGGCGCCAACGTCCGACGCCGGCGGGCCGCGCCAGGCCCAGGGCCTCGAGCTTGCGAAGCCGCGCCAGCCGCACGGGCGAGGGCGCCGGCGCCGCTTCGCGACCGACCGGCCGCAGGTCGATCAGGCCGTCGTTGCGCCCGGCCTCCGCAGCGAGGAGGCGGTCGAGCCGGGTCCAGCGATCGGCCGATGCGTCCTTGGCCAGGCCTCGGGCGATCTCGCGTTCGCTGCGGGGACCGAGCTCGCGCTCGACCAGGGCTTCGGCGCGGCCGCGCAGACCCTGGGCGATATAGTCGCGGCTGATGACCAGGTCGGCGCCGGTTTCGTCGACGCCGCGCACGATCAGATGGACATGGGGATGGGGCGTGTTCCAGTGATCGACGGCGACCCAGTCGAGGCGCGTGTCGAGATCGGCCTCCATGGTCTTGACCAGGTCGCGTGCGAAGCCCCGCAGATCCGCCATCTGGTCGGCGTCTTCGGGCGAGACGATGAAGCGGAAATGGTGGCGGTCGTCAGCGGCCCGTTCGGCGAACCCCTTGCGGTCCACTCCGTCGGCCTCGGCGTCAAACAGCTGGCCTGCGGCGCCGTCGCGTGTGGTCCCGTCGCGCACCAGATATCGCAGATGGGCGCCGAGGGTGGCGCGACCGGCCGCCTGCCGCACCACCCGCGCCTTGATCACCACGGTCCGGCGGGCGGCGACGTGGCGGGCGAGCAGGGCGGCGGATCGACCGCGGCCGAAGGTGCTGGGCCCGGCGCCGAGCGCGCGTCCTGAGCCGGAGCCGCGTCCGCCGGCGCGCTGGGTCGCCGCCTTGATCTGGTTGAGGGCGGTGGGCAGGCGCGAGACGCCCCGATCGCGGATCCGGCCGGGCGTCGGCTCGAAATCCTCGTCGCGGGTCATGACGCCCTCGACAAGGTGTGGGTTTTCCAACGATTCTCGTCGGTTCGGTCTCCCGGCAAGGTGCGGCTTCGATGCGCGCCTTGCGCCAAGCGGTTGAAACGGCGAGGAAATCCCTCCCTCACCCCAGGCCGCACCTTGCGGCTTTTATCTTGCCATCCCTGTCTTTCGGGCTGTCTGACCACCTTGGGGTTCATTCCGGGTCACCCAGAGGAAGCGATCGAGCCGTCGACGGCGCAGCGCCGATGGGGACCGTCACAGGGTGAGGGCGGCGGCGGGGGCGGCGAACGGCGCCGGCGCCGCACGACGGACGAACAGAGGCGAGGCATAGGGGTCTGGCGGCGCTGTGGGCGGCGCAGGCGAGGGATTTCCGACGCCCGAGACCGCCTCGACGCGTGCCTCTCGCGCGAGCGCGCGACGCACGCGCTGTTCGTAGATCCGGGTCTCGGCGGGTAGGGCGCGGCCGGTGCGTAGATGCTCGGCGTAGCGCCCTGGGCCGGCGTTATAGGCGCCCAGGACGCCGCTCGAGCCGAAGCGATCATGCAGATGGCGCAGATAGGCGGCGCCGGCGAGGATGTTGTCGCGGGGAAGAAAAGGGTCGGCGCCGAGGCCATGGAGGCTGCGCATCTCCGCATAGGTGGCGGGCATCAGCTGCATCAGGCCGAGCGCGCCGGCCGACGAGACCGCATCCGGATCGAAGTCGCTTTCGGCGTGGATCACGGCCCGGATCCAAGTTCTTGGCACGCCGAAGCGATCGGCCGCCTCGGCGATCAGCGCCTCGTAGGGTTGCGAGGACGGCGCCCGATCCGTCGTCCAATCCGACGGCGACGCGGCGTGGACCGACGCCGGGGCAAGGGCGCCCGGCCCGGTCGCGATCCCGGCCAGCGCCAGGATCAAACCCCAAGAGCGGCGCCTCATCGGCCCGCTCCGTGCAGCCACAGCGGCGTCACAGGCCCCAGGATTCGCGTGCGGGAGACCGGCCCGAAGTATCGGCCGTCGAGCGAGTCGGGGTTGTCGGGCGCCAGCAACAGGAGCTGGTCCGCGCTCAAGGTCCGGCAGCCCGACCAGACCGGCAGAGGGCGGCCGGCTCGATCGCTCCGCCGCGCCTGGGCGACGATACGGTCGTCGATCATGAGGGTCTCGCCCTTGCGGCAGACGACCGACGGTGCGACGGCGGCGACCGGTTTGAGCAACGGCAGGCCGTCGGGGAGATAATGGCGATGCGCGAACAGTCGGGCCTGGTCCGGCGTGGGGCGATAGGCGACGCGCGCGCCGACGACGAGGGGCGCGTCGGGGAACAGCCGATAGAGGCCGATCGGCGCGCTGGCGCTGGCGTTCCAGATCAGGCGCGGCGTCGGCGGCGCGACAACGGAAAAGGCGACGGCCCCGACGCCGACGGCGGCTGCGCCGAGGATCAGGACGCGGCGAGGCGAGGCAGGACGCGCGCTCACGAGCGACCGTCCCCGGCCAGGGCCTGGCGTAGTTTCAGGGCCCGGTGTCGCGCCGTGCTATAGGCCTGAGGCAGAAGTCCGGCGGTCATCCGGTTGTGGACGTGACGCCAATGATCCGGCGCGACCGCCTCGAGCGCGACGCCGGTTTCCGCGACCGCGTCGATCACCGCCAGGGCGTGACGGACACGCGACCAGCCGTTCAGCCGCAGCAGGCTGACGGCGCCGGGCGTGACGCCGGGGATGGCGACACGGGCCGCGCCGCGCTCCACCGCCTGCAGGATATCCAGCCTCGCGCCCACGGCGCCGCGCGGGCCGCAGGCCCAGCGGACATAGGCGAAGACGGCGCCCGGCGCGAAACCGACGAACTGATTATGGGCGCTGACCCTGTGGGTCTCGGCCACGGCGCCGAAACGGATCCAGCGTTCGGCGCGGCCTTCGTCGTCGATCAGTTCGACCCAGGTGAGGGCGTCGCGCGCGACGCAAGCTGTCTCTGCGACGAGCGCGAGCGGCGGTGCGGGACGGGGGGCGCGCACCGGATCGGACCCGTCCGACTTGCGCGGCGGGCCGCTCATCGCCCCAGTCCCGAGGACGAACCGACCGCCGATCCCGGGCGCCGCGCGGGCAGAACCGGATCGTCTACGGCCGCCTCCGTCGAGGTTCGCGCGCCGCGATCGGCCCAGGCTTGAAGGTCGGACAGGGCATAGACGACCCGGCCGCCGATCTTGCGATAGATCGGGCCGGTGCCGTAGCAGCGGTGTTTTTCCAGGGTGCGGCCGGACAGACCGAGATGGCGAGCGGCCTCGGGGGTGCGCAGAAAGCGCGGCGGCATGGGGGTGACGGCGTCGGTCATGGCGGTCTCCTGAGACGGGAGGCGCGGCGCTGAGCGGCGACGCACCGGACGCGCGCAGGATTTCGCGAGACGGGGTGTGCGGGTAGTCGGCCGACGGGCATCGGCCGATGCCGGGCGGGCATCGGCCGTGTCGCGCCTCAGCCTGGAGGGTCGAGGGTTCCGGCGAGGGCGCTCAGCAGGGCGGCGGCGCGCTCGGCATGGGCGGCGGCCGCGACGATGAAGCGTTTGTCGTCGCCGAGCACCTTCAGCCAGGACGCCAGATAGGCGGCGTGGTCGCGACGGGGTTGGAGAGACAGGCCCAAGTCGGCGCAGAGGAAGGCGGCGCCCAGTTCGGCCACCAGTTCCTCGCGTGCATAGGCGCTGTCGCCGAAACGGACGAGGCCGCCCAGACGGTCCAGCCGGCTGGAATGGCCGGTCCAATGGATCAGTTCATGGGCGAGAACGGCGTAGTAGGCTTGGAGGGTTTCGAAGCGTGCGAGGTGCGGCATGCGCACGCGATCCTCGCGCGGCAGATAACAGGCAGTGTCGCCGCCGTGTCGGATGTCGGCGCCGACGGCGCAGAGGAAATGTTCGGCCCGCGCGTCGGGCATGGGCTCGGGGAACGGCTCCGGCGCGGGATAGCGGGGCTCCAGACCGTCGATCTGCTCGAGGTTGAAGACGGTGTAGCGCTTCAGGAAGACGGCGCCTCTGGCGTCGGTAACGGGGCGGTCGTCGTCGGACGCGGCCGCGTCGTTGGACGGTGATGCGGGACCTTCGCGGCGTCCGGCGAAAACGATGCGGGTTCCGGTCTCGCCGCGTCGGACACAGCCGCCGAGCGCGAGGGCCTGACGAAAGGTCATCCAGGTGGAGCGTTCGAACCCCCGATCGGCGGCGCTGGCCCACAGGGGGAGGACATTGATCCCGTGATAGGGCTGGCCGTCGTAGCGTCGGGGCCGTTGGGCGGCGCCGGCGCCGGCGCCGGCGCCGGTCCAGGCGCGGGCCCAGGGGCGGACGCCGCGTTCGAGATCGGCGAGGATGGCGGTGGTGATGTCGGCGTGGACATCGGGACGAGCGGAAGGGGTTGGACGGGTCATGACGTCCTCTCCAGACAAGGGTTGAAAGGGAAGGCGGCGGCGCCTCGGCGCCGCCGCCCGTGCGCTCAGTTGCGCGACCAGATCAGGCTGAAGCCGCCGTCCACCTCGACCAGGGAGGCGTAGATCGGGGCGGGGAAGCTGGGATCGTCCAGTTTGACCGACAGATAGTCGCGGTTGGCCTGGGAGGTCTTTTTCCAGGCGGCGCCGAACTCGATGGCGCCGGAGAACATCCGATAGTCGGGGGCCTTGTCGTCGCTCTTGTCGTTCGGCCGGAGCTGGGCGTTGCGCACATTCAGGCTCAGGGTCTTGATGGCGCCCGCGTAGGCGTCGTCGGTGCGGGTGAAGGTTCCAATGGTCGCCATGTTCGTCTCTCCTTTTGCGGATCGGGCCGCGCCAGCCGCGGCCTCGATGGCGATCGGCAGGCCGAGCGGACGCCGGTCCGCAGCCCCGCAGCCGCAGGCGCCGCGGGGCCCGAAGCCTTGGCAAAGGACCGGGAGGCGACGTCTTTCTTGTCTCGCGAGGAGGCCGAAGGCCGGGGAAGAAAGTCGTCGTCGACGGTTGCGAAGACCGGGGGACGATTGGACAGATCAAGCCAGGAGAGGCCACGCGCGGCGTGATCGGGCCGTCCGAGAGAGGCGGACAAGGCGAGGCTTGGAGCCTTCATCGGCGCAGGCGACGGCGTTGATGCGGGGGGCTGACCACAGGCGCGTGTGCACCAGACCGCCTGCCGGACGATGATCGGTACCGCAGGACGCGGCGCTCCGGAACCGGGGCGGCGAAGGCGGCGCGCGACCGCCGATGGGGAAGACGACCGTTCAGACGAACCGCAACGATCTACAAAGCGGATCAGGCGATGCCGTCTGCTGGCACCGATCTACGCCTGCATGGTCGAGAGCGACGGCGATTTCAGCCTGCTCAGGGCGGGTTGTGGTGCAGGCGGCGAGGCCGTGTCGCCGGGATCGAGACTCAGGGCGCGTCCGGTCCGAAGAGTCGCACGACCTCGGTCCGATCCGCCTGTCGCTCGTCGGTCAGTCGCCACGCCTGACCATCGAACCAGACGAGATCGACGAAGGCGGCGTGGACGTCCTCGAACTCGAAAATCTCGCCCGGCATGATGACGCGAAGCTGAGGCGGCAGGCGCGACAGGACGGCGATCAGCTGTTCGACGGTCATTCCCTCTCCTGTCGGCGGACATCGGCGAGGCGGGCGCGGTCGGCCTGAAGGCGCGTCGAGGCCCGCTCGGCGACTATCTGCGGGGCGCGCGGATCGTGCAATCCTTGGGCGCGTAGCATGGCCCCGGCCGCGTCAGCTATGGCGGGGGTTACGACTGGTCTTTTGGGGGCGCGACGCGCGCCGCCGCGTTGGGCGTGACGGGGCCTGATGATGACGCCGCGAGGCGACGACGGTCTCCCGGCGCTCGCGGACTCGGCGCGGACGCGTGACGGGTCACGCCTCTTGGTCGTCTGGCCTGTCTTGACTGCCCGCCCGCCGGGTTTGACCGTCGGCCGGTTGGTCCGTCCGTCCGCCGGTCGGGACGGTCGGGGCGGTCGCGCACCCGCGCGGCGGGCGCGCGGATGCGGCTGACCCCTTTCCGGCGGAATGCCGGATCGACCCCATCGACAGAGGACTGGCAGGGCGGCGGATAGGTGGCTGGACAGATCAGGGCCGCGCCCTCTCGGGCGTGGCCCCTTTCTCAAACCTCGCGGCGTCCTATTCCGCCGCGAAGGGATAGGCGTCGGGATCGACGGCCGCCGAATCCGCCTCGTCCTCTGACGCGCTGGCGTCGTTCGGTTCCGAGACCGTGTCCGGCTCGGCGGGCGCGGTCCGGAGCAGGATCGGCAGCCAGCCCGTGCCTTCGACCAGCCGTTCGGCGGCCTCGGCCATGTCCATCTTCCTGAACCCGGCGATCCGCTCGGCCTCAGCGGCGTCACGGGCCTCGGTCACGGCCTCCAGCATCCGCGCCTTGGAGACGCGCGAGAAGTAGGACGCCGCCGTGGGCGACCAGACGGCGGTCATGTCCAGCGACAGGGCCGTCGCCAGCACCTCCGCCTGCGCCCACGCCGCCGGGCGCCGATCATGCGGGTCGCGCACGGCGTTGAGGCCGAGCGCCGCGCAATAGGTGAGAAGGTCAAGCACCTCCGAGCCGGGCAGGGCCGTCAAGACCGCCCACAGGTCCTGCGGTTTGGCGGGCAGGCGCGCGGCCCACGCCTCGCCCTGTTCGGCGAGGGCGCGGCCCGCCGGACCCTCCATGACGCCGGGCGCGAGCCGTTCCAGTCCGGTCCGGATCAGCCGCACCTGCAACGGCGCGGCCTGCTCATGGCCGGGATAGAAGACCTGCAGGGCCAGCGCATGGACGACCGCGGTCAGGGCGACGGTCGGCGCGGCGGCGAGGGCGGCGCGAAGCCCGGCGGTGCGATGCGCGGTCAGGTCCATCACCAGCCGCTCCGACAGCGGCGCTCGTTCCTCGTCGGCCTCGGCGTTGCGCGCTTCGTCGCCCGTCGTCGTCGCGTCGTCGGCGTCCGCCGCCCTCCCGAGACCGGCCTTGGTCGCGTCCGGATCGGAGGGCCGCAGGGCGTCCTCGGCGCGGACCAGACCGCGCTCGAACCGCGCCAGACCGTCGTGGCCGAGGGTGACGATCAGGCCCGAGCGGCACAGGTCGTCGGGCCGATAGGCGACGTCGGGACCGTGGTCCTGCAAGGCGTTGTCGATCTCTTCCAGCCGCGCGTCCTGTTCCGGCGTCAAGCCGTCCTCTCCCGCTTCGGCGATGATCGCATCGTAGGCTTCCGCGAGCGCCGCGATGGTGGAGACCTCCGCTTCGGAGCGTTCGACCGGCTCGGGCCAGACCCGGCCATAGCCGGTTCCGTGCGGGAAGTCGGCATGGGCCTCGGCCCAGGCCCAGCCCTCGCGTTCGCGGGCGTCCTCGGCGAGGTCGGCCAGTTTTTCGGCGGCCAGTCGGTCGAGAAGGGCGGGGTCTTCCAGCCAGCCGCCGCCATCTTCGGTGAACAGATCGCGGAGAATGACGCCGCCCGCCGCCTCATAGGCGGCGGCGCCGACGAAGCGGGCGCGCCGGTCGTCGGCGCGAACCTTGGTCTCGGTCATGGCGCGGCGGATGGCGTGGGAGGGGGCATGGGGTCCGACCTGCTCGAACACCTGGCGCTGGCGCACGCCGTCGTCGCTGACGCCGAAGGCGATCAGCTGTTCGAGCGAGAGGTCGCCCGCGCGATAGGCGGCGATCAGTTCGGACGCGACCGCGCCGAGCCGAAGCCGTTGACGCACCACCTGGGCCGAGACGCCGAACCGGGCGCCGATCTCTTCGGCGCCCCAACCCTTTTCCTCTGAGACGCGCCGGAAGGCTTCGAACTGATCGGCCGGATGCATGGCCTCGCGCGTGACGTTCTCGTCCAGCGAGATTTCGTGGGCGTCATTGGTCTCGTCCACGGTCACCCGCACCGGGTGGGTTCGCTTGATCGCCGTGCGTTTGGCCAGCAGGCGGAGCGCCTGTCGTCGCCCTTCGCCGATGGTGACCAGATAGGCCCCGGAAGGCGTGCCGTCAGCCTTCCGCTCGATCTCGACCACGGGCGGCTGCAGTACCCCCTTGGCCTTGATCGAGGCCGCCAAGGCCTCGATCGCCGCCGTGGCATGCGGCGTCTTGCGCGCATTTCGCGGAGAGGCCTTCAGCCGGTTCAGCGGGACGATGAGGGTCGCGCCGAGCAGGGCTGAGGCGTCCGTCGCGGCGGTCGCGGGGGTGTCGTGGGATTGAGCGTTCATGTCTCTGCCTCCTTTGGGCAAGGGTTTGCAGGCACGCGGACTGCGCGCCTGAAACCCTGCCTGTCGGCGAGACCGGGGTAGCAAGGGCCAGGGCGGACCGACCGGAGGGGGATCGCCCGACCTGCACAAGCGTGAACCACATCGGATGGCTCGCCCCCTGGTCCGCGCGGAAGGTGGGGGAGACCGGTCGGGCCGGCGGCGGAGCCGCTTCACCCTGACCCGCGCGAGGGCGGAGCCCTCCATGTCCTTTTTCAAGTGTCTGGGCGTGCGAAATCCCTCCGCGCTGCAGGCGCGGAGATGGGCAGGGTGAGAGTTTCGTCAGGTTGGGGGCGGAGCGGCGCTGGCGACGGTCGATCAGTCTTCCATTCGCGTGTTGGGTACCGCATGAACGCGTTTCGTCGCGGGCTGACCTCTGACTTAGCTCGGGCGTCGGCTCATGGCCGGCCCACTGGGCTCTCGAGGATGTCCCTGACCTTCCGCTCCGCCCCCGGCCTGACGGGCCAGGGCTCGGCGCTCAAGGCGCCGCTGGCCGCACCTCCTGACCGATCGCCCAGATGAAGCCGGACAGCTCGCGGGCGATGGCGGCGATGACGACCGTCGGCCGCTTGCCGCCGGCGCTGAGCCGGCGATAACGGTCGCACAGGCGCACCTGGGCCTTCCACGCTACTTCCCGCACGACCTTCGGCTGACGAGAGACGATGTCGGTCTTGCCGGTCGATACCCGCGGCGGATAGCGATAGCTCCAGGCCGCTTCCACCAGCATGCGGCGCGCCTCACGGTTACCGGTCTTGGTGATGCCGCCGCGCCGGATGCGGTCGCCGCTGGAATGCTCAGAGGGGACCAGGCCGAGATAGGCCATCAGGCGTCGCGGATTCTCAAACCGGCTGAGATCGCCGACGGCCGCGACGAAGCTGACGGCCGAGATGGTGTCGAGGCCGCGTAACGCCCGAAGCGCCTCGACCAACGGCGCCAGTGACCAGCCTGCCAGCATGGCGGAGATCCGCGCTTCGAGCTGATCACGACGGTCCTGAGACGCCCAGACTGCCTCCACATAATCCTGAAAGACAATGCGATGCGCATCCTGTTCGAAGGCCTGACCTGCCAGCCATCGGCGGTGCCTCAGAGTCCATGGCTTGCCGACCGGGTAGCTCCGACCATGGCGCAGCAAAAACGCCAGCAATTGCTGACGCGCCCGCATCAAGGCCATCACCGCATCACCCCGCGCCCGGACCAGGTCGCGCATCGCCTCGTGCACTTCGTCGGGAACCCAGACGGCTGTCAGGCCGCCCGAGCGATGCTGGAGCGCGAGCATCTGGGAATCCCGCCGATCGGTCTTGATGCGGTCACCGGGCTTGCGCGCGATCAGCGTCGGCGCCGCGACCAGGCACCCATGCCCCATCTCCGTCAGCTGGCGGTAGATCCCGTAGCCACAGCCGCCGGCCTCGTAGCAGAACTCCAGGCGGTCGCCCGAGCGCGATAGTCGTTCTGCGAGCTTGCGAACCTGTTCCGGCGTGTTGGCGACCTCGCCGCAAAACCGGACGGCTCCGTCGCGACCATCCTCCGCCGTCGTAACGCTGATGCTCACCTTGTGAACATCGAGCCCAACAAAGACCGTGTCCATTCCTTCCTCCTCGGCGCTGCTGAAGGCTGCAGCATCCGGCACCAGACCGGACGAGTGAAAGGACATACGGACTTAGCTGGGCGGCGTCGAGATCAATGCCAGCGACGATTCTATACGGACTGATTCCCCGTCCATTCGGGTCTGGAAAATAACGGTCGATCTCGAACGGTTCGTGAGGTCGTGGTTTAAGCCCACTGTGCATTCGCGCTATGATGTGGAGTCGTAAGATGTTGGATCAAGGCTTCGACGGTAGGAGAGCGCCGATCAGGGCGGGTGACGAAGCCGACGGATCGTTTGGTCGTCGGCGCATCCAGAGGGGTCCAGAGAAAGTCGGGCTCTGGCAGAAGGCGCAAGGTCAACTTCGGCAGCGCGGTCACGCCTAAGCCGCGGCCCACGAGCGCCCCCACGGTGGCGAGGTGGCCGCATTCGTAGAGAGGGCGCACAGAGACGCCCGCCTGGAGAAAGGCCTGATCCGTGGCCTGGCGGACGCTGCTGCGCAAGGCCATGGCGATGAAGGGCGTTTTTGTTATGTCAGCCCATGATCGGACGTCGAGGTCCGGGCGATCGTTGGCGCGCACGGCGCCGAAGAGGTCTTCCTGCAATTCTTGGTAGGACAGATCGATGTTAGGCAGAGGGCGTATCGTCAAGCCGAGGTCGGCGTGACCCTCCAGGACAGCGGTTTCGACATTCATCGCCAGACCGTCGAGTATCTTGATGTCGATGTCCGGATACTCGGCTTGAAAGGCGGCGAGCGGACCCGGCAGAAGCGTTGCGGCCAGAGAGGGCAGGGCGGCGACGCAGAGCCGGCCGCGTGATCCCCTGATGAAGGCCGAGACGTCTTCCAGCCCCAGTTCGGCTTCTCGCACCAAGCGGACCGCTATCGGCATCAGCCGCGCGCCCGCAGGCGAGAGGCGCGCGCCGCGACCGTCCCTGTCGAACAGGCGATCGCCCAGCCTGTCTTCCAACTGGCGAATGGCGCGGCTCAAAGCGGGCTGGGACAGGGCGCGGCGCGCACCGGCCTCGGTGAAGCTGCCGGTTTCGGCAATCGCGAGGAAGTGTTGAAGGTCGCGCAGATTAAGCGGCATGGGTGTTCCTAGCATGATGAAAGCTGATGTCATGCGTTTTGTGCATGGCGCGATCCGTCATTGGTCTTTGCGTCTGGCCTAAGCTTGCGCCCTGATGCCTCTCATGGGGACCGCGATACGCATCGGCTCGGGGGCGGGCTTTTCAGAGGACAGGATCGATCCTGCCGTCGATCTGGCCGAGCGAGGACGGCTGGATTTTCTGGTGTTCGAATGCCTGGCGGAGCGGACGATCGCCCTGGCGGTCGGCGCGCGTCAGGCGGACCAGGCCGGCGGCTACGATCCCTTGCTTGAGGAAAGGCTGCGCGCGGTGCTGCCGGCCTGCTACCTCAATGGAACGCGGATCGTCAGCAACATGGGCGCCGCCAATCCGCAGGGCGCAGCGCGGCGGGCGGCCGAGGTGGCGCGAGACCTCGGCCTTGTCGGCTTGAAGATCGCCGCCGTCGTCGGCGACGATGTGCGCGACCGGATCGATGAACTGGAGCCGTTCGGACAGGAGCCGCCGCCGACCGAGGACGTGGTGTCGGCGAACGCCTATCTGGGACATGAGGCGATCGCCCAGGCGCTGGATGAGGGCGCCCATATCGTCCTGACCGGGCGGGTGGCCGATCCATCGCTGTTTCTGGGGCCTATGGTGCATGCGTTCGGGTGGCGGGCTGATGATTGGGATCGGCTCGGGCGCGGCACCGCTGTCGGTCACCTGCTGGAGTGCGCCGGGCAGCTGACGGGCGGCTATTTCGCCGATCCGGGGTTCAAGGACGTCGCTGATTTGGCGCGTCTGGGTTTCCCCATCGCGGAGGTGCGCGACGACGGTTCTGCGGTTCTGGGTAAGCTCGAGAATACGGGTGGGTGCGTGTCGGTCGCCACCTGCACAGAACAACTGCTGTACGAACTCCACGACCCTCAGGCCTATCTGACGCCGGATGTGACCGCGGACTTCAGCACCATCGTCTTCACCGACCTGGGGGAAGATCAGGTGGCCCTGAGCGGCGGCGGCGGCGGCCCGCGCCCTAGAAAGCTGAAGGTCTCTGTCGGGGTGGACGACGGCTGGTTGGGCGAGGGACAGATTTCATATGCTGGTCCCGGCTGCGTCGAGCGCGCGCATCTGGCCTTGTCGATCGTGGACGAGCGGCTGGCCCTGTGCGGGCTGGAGCCGCTGGACGCCCGGTTCGACCTGATCGGGATCGACGCCGTGGCGAGAGGCGCCGCCGCCGTGGCGGCGCCTAGCGAGGTGCGCGCCCGGGCCGCCTGCCGCATGCGCACCGAGGCCGAGGCGCGTCGCATCGGGCGCGAGGTGGCGGCGCTCTACACCAATGGTCCGTCCGGCGGCGGCGGCGTCTCCACGGCGGTGCGGCCGGTCATCGGCATCGTGTCCGGCCTGATTGACCGTACGCGCGTGTCGCAGGCCCTGCATTGGGAGATCAGCTGATGCTGTTGCGCGACCTGGCGCATGCGCGAACGGGCGACAAGGGCGACGTGTCCAACATCGCCGTCATCGCCTATCGGGCGGAGGACTATGATCGGCTTCAGCGCGGCCTGACCGAAGACCGGGTGCGCGAAAGGTTGTGCCTGGACCCGGATCAACCGATCCGCAGGCATGAACTGCCGGGTCTCAAAGCGCTGAATTTCGTCATCGAGGGCGCCTTGGCGGGGGGCGTCACCCGCTCTGCGTCACTGGACGCGCACGGCAAATGTCTGGGAGCCTGGTTGCTCGGCGTCGAACTGGGGGATTGAGCAAACGCGGCGAAGTCCGCGACGCTCGGGGGAGGATAGGGTTTTGGATCTGGCGATACTGGGCTTCGTGACCATCGGCGTCTTCCTGGCGCTGATCCTGTTTACGCGAACGTCGGTGCTGGCGGCGCTTGTGCTGGTGCCGGTGGCTGCGGCGTTGATCGGCGGTTTCGGCGGCGGTTTGGCCGAGATGAGCGCCGACGGTCTGCGGACCGTGGCGCCGGTGGCAGCCCTGATGATGTTTGCGGTCCTGTATTTCGGACTGATGATCGACGTCGGCCTGTTCGAGCCGATCGTGCGCGGCCTGGTCGGGCTGGTGCGGGGCGATCCGGTGCGGCTGTGCCTGGCGACTGCCGCCCTGCCGATGCTGGTGGCGTTGGACGGAGACGGGGCGACGACCTTCCTGATCTCCATCACGGCGCTTCTGCCTGTGCATCGTCGGTTGGGCATGAACCCTCTGATCCTCCCGGCCGTCGTGGCCCTGTCGGCGGGAGTGATGAACCTGTTGCCGTGGGGCGGCCCGACCGCGCGGGCGATGACGGCGCTGGACGCTGGGGTGGAGCAGGTCTTTCTTCCGCTGCTGCCGGCGATGATTGCCGGGATCGCCTGGGTCTTCCTGGCGGCCTTTTTGATGGGGCGGGGCGAGCGCCAGCGGCTGGCGGTCGTCGGAGCCAGAGCCGGCGGCGTCGCGCCCGTAGAGCCGCCGGTGCGCGAACCCGTGCGCGTGGACAGACTGTTCGTCTTCAATGCGGTCCTGACGGTGGTGTTGATCGTGCTGCTGTTCCGCGACCTTTACGCCGAAGTCGTGCCCGTGCCGGCCATTCCGCCCTTCCTGTTGTTCATGAGCGCCTTCGCCATCGCCCTCCCGGTCAACCGGCGCGGCTGGGAGGCGCAGCAGGCGCAACTGGCCAGCCATGCCGCCAGCGTGGTCCTGGTCGTCTCAATGATCCTGGCCGCAGGCGTGTTCACCGGAGTGCTGAACGGCACAGGAATGATCGAGGCGATGGCCAGGGTTCTCGCCGGCGTCCTGCCGTCCTTCCTGACGCCCTGGCTGAGCGGACTGGTGGCGCTCACCAGCATGCCGTTGAGCCTGGTCTTCACGCCGGACGCCTATTATTTCGGGGTTCTTCCGGTCTTCGCCGAGACGGCTGCGGCCGTGGGGCACGACCCCGTCGCCATCGGTCGGGCCGCCCTGATGGGGCAGATGACGACCGGCTTTCCGCTCAGCCCGCTGACCGCATCCACCTTCATCCTGATCGGCCTGTCCGGCGTAACCCTGCGCGATCACCAGCGGTTCGTCTTCAAATGGGCGTTCGGGACCACCCTGGTCATGACCGCGGTCGCCGCCCTTACCGGAGCCCTGTGATGAAACGCCTGACCACAGCGGTTGTCGTCCTGACACTTCTTGCGGCCCCCGCCCAGGCCGGGGTGACCCGGCTGACGATCGAGGCGAGAGCGCCGATCGACGGCCTCTTCGGCCAGGCCGGCGCCTTTGAACGCGTCTCGGGTCGGTTCGAAGGCGAGTTGGATCCCGCCGATCCTCGAAACGCCCCGATCACCGATCTGGCGCTCACGCCCCGGAACGCGCGTGGCAAGATCGACTACGCCGGCACCTTCGCCTTCAGTCGGCCAGTTGATCCGGCACGGCGCAGCGGCTTTCTGGTCTACGACGCGCCCAACCGAGGCAATATGCGGTTGGGCGGTGATCCCGAGGGGCACATTCACGTCGCCAGCGGCTGGCAGGGCGACATTGCGCCCGCGCCGTCCCTGCAGACGCTTCAGGTTCCGGTCGCACACGCGGCCGACGGCGGACCGCTGATCGGGTCTGTACTGGTGCGGTTTGTGGATGCGCCGGAGGGAGCCCTGACCCTGCCTATTCGCGGCGGTCTCGGCGGCGGCGCGGCGAGGCCGGCGCCGCTTAGTCTGGAGACGACGGAGGCGAGGCTGATCCGCAAGCGCAGCGACGACGCGCCGGCACAGACGGTGGCGAGCGATGCCTGGGCTTTCGCCGACTGCGCCGGGACGCCGTTTCCGGGCGTGCCCGACCCGACGAAGCTGTGTCTGCGCGACGGCTTCGACCCGGCCTATGCCTACGAACTGACCTATACGGCCAAGGATCCGCTGGTGTTGGGCGTCGGCTTCGCTGCGACGCGAGACCTCGTCGCCTTCCTGCGCCATGCGACCGAGCAAGACGGCAATCCGCTGGCGGGGGAGGTGCGTTGGACCATCGGCGTGGGTGTCAGCCAAGCGGGCAATTTCCTCCGCAGCTTCCTGCACCTGGGGTTCAACACGGACGAGCAGGGACGCCGCGTCTTCGACGGACTGAACCCGCAGATTGCAGCTCGACACACGCCCTTGAACTTCCGCTTCGCCGTGCCCGGCGGCGCCGCCGGCCTTTACGAACCCGGCAGCGAGGGGCCGCTGTGGTGGTCGGTCTATGACGACAAGTTCCGGGGCCGCGGACCGACCAGCTTGCTGACGCGCTGTACCCGCGACCAGACCTGTCCCAAGGTTTTCGAGACCTTCACCTCGGCAGAGTTCTGGGGGTTGCGGATGTCGCCCAACCTGGTCGGGACAGACGCCGCCGCCGACATTCCCCTGCCGGACACCGTGCGGAGATACTATTTCCCCGGCACGACGCACGGCGGCGGCGCGGGCGGCTTCGAGTTGGCGGGATCGCAGACCTATGGCTGCGGGCTACCGGGCAATCCCAATCCCACGACCGATACTCTGCGGGCGCTGACCGGGACCTTGACGGCCTGGGTGGCACGGGGGATCGAGCCGCCGCCGAGCCGTTATCCCATGCTGGCGACGGGCGAACTGGTCGAACCGACAGCCCGCGCTATGGGTTTCCCCTCCATCCCCGGAGCGGTGTCGCCGGACGGAAAGTTCAACGCTTTCCTGCACTATGATTTCGGCGAGGGGTTCGATCCCGACGACCTGTCGGGTGTCCAGACGCGACTGCCGCCGACGGTCAGCCGCGCCGTGCCCTCCCGTGTTCCCCGCGTGGACGCCGACGGCAACGAACGGGTCGGCGCCATGTCGGTCCAGCACCGCGCGCCCCTGGGGACCTATCTGGGCTGGAACGTCCAGGCGGCAGGCTATTACGCAGGGCGGGGCTGCGGCTTCCAGGGCGGCTTCATCCCGTTCGCGCCAACCCGCGCTGAGCGCGAGGCGTCGGGCGATCCGCGCCTGTCGCTGCAAGAGCGATACGGCGACCATGAGGGCTATGTTCGTGCGGTCCGCGCCGCCGCCGCCGACCTGACGGCGCAGCGCTTCCTGACGCCGCAGGACGCTGAGCGGCTGATCGTCGAGGCTCAGGCCAGCAATGTCCTGGTCCACGCGGTGCAGCCATGATCAATCTGGTGTCCGCCATGTTGGTCGCGACGGCCCCCGCGCAGGACCGCTGCGAGGCCCTCGCCAGCGTCGACTTGGACCACGCCGAGATAACGACTGAGGTGGTGGCCGCCGGCGCCTGGACGCCGCCGGAGACGACCCGCTCGCTTCCGGAAACGCCAGCCTTCTGCCGTGTAGCGGGAAAGGCGCGCCCTGTCGGAGGGTCGGAGATCGGCTTCGAGGTCTGGCTGCCGCTGAGCGACTGGACCGGCCGGCTGCGGATGTCCGGCAATGGGGGCTACAGCTCGGCTCTGCCGTATTTCGGCATGGTCGAGGCGCTGCGCGACGGCGCGGTCGCGGTCGGCACCGATACGGGACACACGGGCGATGATCCTGACTTCGCAGTCGGCCGTCCAGAGGCGATCGTGGACTGGGGCCATCGGGCCGTTCATGTCAGCGTGGTCCAGGCGAAGGCCGTGGTGGCCGCCTTCTACGGCGGGGCGCCGGACTGGAGTTATTTCAACGGCTGTTCGACCGGCGGGCATCAGGCCCTGATGGAGGCGCAGCGCTATCCGGACGACTTCGACGGGGTGCTGGCGGGTGCGCCGGGCAACTATCGCACCCGGTTGAACGCCGCCTTCCTGTGGCAATTCGTGCAGAACCACGACGCCGACGGACGCCAGATCCTGCCGGCGTCCAAACTGGCGATGATCAGCCAGGCGTCCATCGCCGCCTGCCGACGTCCGGATGATGACCCGGACCAGCCTTGGGTCACGGCGTCGCAGGACTGCGCCTTCGACCCGGCGGTGCTGGATTGCGCCGGAGACGACCGGCCCGACTGTCTGACGACTGAACAGGTCGCCGCCCTGCGCCGGATGTATGCGGGCGCGACCAATCCCAGGACGGGTGAGCGCATCGCCTTCGGCTGGCCGCCGGGCAGCGAAGCGGGCTGGGCCGCCTATTGGGCCGACCCCCGCGATCCGACCCGTCCGGCGCGCGAGGGCTTCTGGCGCGTCTGGGCCTTCGATGATGCGGACTGGACTTGGCGCGACTTCGATTTCGACGCCGACTGGCGCCGCGCGCACGCGAGGCTCGCCACGATGATTGACGCCGAGAATCCTGACCTTTCGGCCTTCCGCGCCAAGGGCGGCAAGCTGATCCAGTGGCATGGCGGCGCCGATCCGGTCGTGCCGCTACGCGACTCCATCGCCTATGCCGAGGGCGTGAGGCAGGCGACCTCCGACAGCGCCGCCTTCCACCGCCTGTTCATCGCGCCGGGTGTCAGCCACTGCGGCGGCGGGCCGGGTGCGGCGCCCCAAGGGCTGCAGGCGGCGCTGGAAGCCTGGGTGGAAGCCGGCCAGGCGCCCGAGCGGCTGGAGACGCGCTTCGCCGACGGCCGGCCGGGACGTCCGCTCTATTTCGAACGGCTGGACGACTGATGCGCGCCCGCCTGTCCCATCCAGGCGTAGCCGAGCGGATAGAGGGGCGCGCCCAGATCGTCGGCACGGGCGGGATCCTGGGCGCGGACCTGATCCATCGACGCGGGCAGGGCGAAGGGCAGCCGGCCTTCGGCGCGGGTCCGACCCATGGCCACGTCCAGCACGGCGGCGTCCGAGGCGCCGAACTCGCCGATCAGGACGCCGGCCAGCGGTTTCAACGACGTCAGCACGGCGGGACGATCCAGATAGATACTGACGATCGTCGGTGTGGCGGCGGCGGCGCGCCGCAGGTCCGCCACGGCCGGATCGTCGACTGGGAAGTCGAGAGCGCCCTCGTGCTGGCGGCTGCCGAAGAAGAAGTTGGGGTGCGGCGTTTCGAACGGCGCGGCCAAGCGGAACAGGGCGATATCCGCCGCCTCGGGCGTGTCCTCCGGGATCAGGCCGGCGGCGCGGGCCGCCTCCGGCGCGACGCCATGCAGATAGACGCGGGCGCCGGGCAAGACGGGGACGGGCAGGCGATTTTCCAGCATCACCATGGCGCGGCGCTGGACGTCGTCGGCCATGGCCTGACGCGCCGGGTCGGCCAGCATGCGCGCCGCCGCAGCGGGGTCGACGAAGGGACGGTCGAACAGGCCGAGTTCGAACTTCAGTCGCAGCACTCGGCTGACGGCCTGGTCCAAACGCGCTTCGGGAACCAGACCCTGGTGGACCGCCTCGACCATCCGGTCCGTCTGTTCGGTGCCGCCGAACTGATCGACGCCGGCGTTCATGCCCTTGGCGAAGCGCTCGGTCTCGGTGATATCCTCCACACCCCAGGGCATGGCGATGTCGCCGAAGCCGTGCGGCGTCGCGCCCGTGCGGCAGTTGTCGCCGCAATCGTTGGTGATGGCCCAGTCCGACACGACCAGGCCCTTGAAGCCGTAGCGATCCCGCAGCAGCGTGGTCAGCAGCCCGTGGTTGAAGCCGGCCCCGACCGGCTCGATCGGCGCCCCGTCGAGGGTGACGCCCTGCAGAATATTGTAGGTCGGCATGACGCCCGCCACGCCCGCCGCGAAGGCTCCCAGGAAGGGCTGGATGTGGGTCGCCAGTTCGGTGTCGCCCAGGCGCGAGAACCGGCCATAATGGTTGTGGCCGTCCCAGCCTTGCGGCGCGGCGCCGTATCCGACCCAGTGTTTCACAACCGCCGCGACCCCGTCCGGGCGCAGGCCGTCTGCTGCGCCCTGGAAACCGACGACATAGGCCTGGACCATGCGGCCGGCGCGGGCGGGATCCTCGCCGAACGTGCCGTTGATGCGGGACCAGCGCGGCTCGGTGGCCAGGTCGGCCTGGGGCGACAAGGCCATGTGGATGCCGACCGCCCGATACTCCCGGCGCGCCGCGTCGCCAAACCGGCGCACGATCTCGGCGTCATCCAATGCCGCCAGGCCCAGAGGTTCCGGCCATTGCGAAAAACCGAGCGCCGCCAGGCTTGCGCCGTCCGTGCGCTGGAAATGGTTGCGGGGGTCGGTGCTGATCGTCACCGGTATGCCCAGGCGCGACCCGCTGGCGACGCTTTGCAGCGCGTTGTTCTGGGCCGCCAGGACATTGGGCGCGGCGCTGAGACGGGTGATGACGCTGCTGATATGGCGCTGGCGGTTGAGGGTCTCGAACCGCGCGACATCATAGGTTTCCGCTGCGCCGACGCCGCCACGGACGCTCTGAGGCGTCGGCGCCGTGCCGTGCATCACCGCGCCGGCCTTTTCCTCCAGCGTCATGCGCGACAGAAGGTCGGCGACGCGCCGGTCCGCGTCCAGCCGGTGGTCCTCATAGGGATCGAGACGACCGTTGCGGTCCAGGTCGCGAAAGGTTTTTCCGTCCTTGAGGATCGCCGGTGCGGCATCGACAGGCTCGGGCGGAGGCGAAGCCGCGGCCAGGGTTGCGGCCAGAGCCAGGGACAGGACGGAAACGGGCATGGACGCAGCCTCTCGGATGTTGCGTTGACAACGTTACCATCAATACCTAGCGTGAGATCAACCGGTTATCAGGACCGAAAACGAAAGACCTCGCAAGGGGCGAAAACAGCGCGGCGTTCGCCGCGGGGGAGAAGATCATGATGAACACGACCGCCATCGCCGCAGCCTTGACGATCGCCATGCAGTCGGCCGGCGCGGGGGCGCCCGTTCCCGAGGCGTCGCGGGCCCACCCCGAGATGTGGCCGGCGGCTCACAGCCCCGCCGCTATGACCGACGCGCGGACCGAAGCCTTTGTGCGCGACCTGCTGGCCCGGATGACGATCGAAGAGAAGGTCGGCCAGACGATCCAGGCCGACATCGCGTCGATCAAGCCGGAAGATCTGCTGACCTATCCGCTTGGATCAGTCCTGGCGGGCGGCACATCGGGTCCGGGAGGCGACGACCGCGCCCCGGCCCAGGCGTGGGTCGATCTGGCTGCGGCCTTCCGCGCCGCCGCCGCGCAACGTCCGGGGGCGCGCGTCCCACTGCTGTTCGGCGTGGACGCAGTCCACGGCCACAACAACATCTTCGGCGCGACCATCTTTCCGCACAATATCGGTCTGGGAGCGGCGCACGATCCCGACCTGATCCGGCGCATCGGCGCGGCGACAGCCGAGGAGATCGCCGCCACGGGGGCCGACTGGACCTTTGCCCCGACCCTGGCGGTGCCGCGGGACGATCGTTGGGGCCGCACGCTGGAAGGCTATGCTGAGATCCCGGACGTTCAGGTCGATTACGCCGGGGCGATGGTCGAAGGTCTGCAGGGCGTGCTGTCGGCGGATCGGCCGATCGGCCCGGAACGTGTCGTCAGTTCGGCCAAACACTTCCTGGCCGACGGCGGCACGGACGGCGGCCATGATCAGGGCGACTTCAAGGTGACCGAGCGCGAACTGATCGACATCCACCTGGGCGGCTATCCGGACGCCATCAATGCGGGCGCCCTGACGATCATGGCGTCCTTCTCCAGCTGGAACGGGGTCAAGCACACCGGCAATCCGACCATCCTGCGCGATGTGCTGAAGGGGCGGTTGGGCTTCGAAGGGTTCGTCGTCGGCGACTGGAACGCCCACGGCCAACTTCCGGGCTGCACCACCGTCAGCTGCCCGGAGGCGTTGGAGGCGGGGTTGGACATGTATATGGCGCCGGATAGCTGGCGCGGCCTCTATGACAACACCCTGGCCCAGGTGCGCTCGGGGCGCATCCCGATGGCCGTGCTGGACGACGCCGTGACCCGCATCCTGCGGGTGAAGGTCAAGGCGGGCGTGTTCGAACCGTCGCGCTACGCCTTGGCGGGCGAGTTGAATCGTCTGGGCGCGCCGGATCATCTGGCGCTGGCCCGCGAGGCGGTGCGAAAATCCCTGGTGCTGCTGAAGAATGAGGGGTCGGTCCTTCCCATCCGGCCGGGCGCGCGTGTCCTGGTGGCCGGCGACGCCGACGACATCGGCCAGGCGTCGGGCGGCTGGACCATCAGTTGGCAGGGTACGGGCAACAGCAACGTCGACTTCCCCAACGGCCAGTCGATCTGGGCTGGATTGAGGGACGCTGTGGCTGCGACCGGGGGTGAGGCGACGCTCAGCGCCGACGGCGAGTTCCAGGACAAGCCGGACGTCGCTGTGGTCGTGTTCGGCGAGACGCCTTATGCGGAAGGTCAGGGCGACGTTCGCCATCTGGACTACCGGCCCGAAAAACCGCTCGAAATCCTGAAGCGGTTGAAGGCGGCGGGCGTGCCGACTGTGGCCGTCTTCCTGACGGGACGCCCGTTGTGGATGAACCCGGAGATCAACGCCTCTGACGCCTTCGTTTCGGCCTGGCTGCCGGGAACCCAAGGGCAGGGCGTGGCCGATGTGCTGGTGGCGGACCGGTCGGGCAAGGTCGCCCATGATTTCACCGGCCGTCTGACCTTTTCCTGGCCGCGGACGGCTGAGGGCACGCCGCTCAACGTCGGCCAGCCGGGATATGACCCGCTGTTCGCCTATGGATACGGCCTGTCCTACGCCAAGCCCGGTTCGGTCGGGACGCTTCCCGAGGTGTCTGGCGTCGATCTGCCGCCAGTCAATCTGGACCGCTTCTTCGTCACCGGCCGTTTCCAGCCGCCCTGGACGATGAGCATTCGCGATGCGGCGGGCGTCACGGCGGTGACGTCGCCTCGCGGAGCCAGCGCCTCGGTGGCTTGGTCTCCGACCGACGGCGCGATCCAGGAAGACAGCCTGCGGCTCGCCTTCTCGGGCCAGGCCCTGGTTGGGATCGGCGGGGACCGGATCGACCTGTCCGAGCGCGCCGATCGCGCCCTGACGTTCCGCGCCCGTGTCGAAACGCCGATCACCGGCGCCCTGTGGACGGGCATGGGCATGACCTTCGTCGATCTGGCGCCGCTGACCGGACCGGTCGGCGAGTGGCGCGCCATATCCATTCCTTTGCGCTGCCTGGCGCAAAGCGGCGTGGAGCTGCGGTCCGTGGATCAACCGTTCAGTCTCGTTTCCACGGCGCCGCTGACCGTCTCGCTCGCCGATATCCGCTTGTCGGACGCACCGGCCTCGCCCGAGGTCCCCTGTCCCAAAAAGACCCTGTGAAACGAGTCTGGTATCGTTGTCATTGCAGCTGTTCGATGGTATGTGAACGCTGTCATGCTTGAGGCGCCGACAGAGCGTCCGGGCGGCAGGGAAGGAAGCGGCTTTCCGTTTTTCCAAGACAGATGGCGCGGCTGAACCCGCGCTCGGCGCCGACTTGCGCCGCAACGAAACAATAGGCGCGTCGGGAGCGCGTCAGGAGGGGAAACCATGAAGACGATCATTCAATCCACCCGTAACCGTCGTGCGCGTTGGCTGACCACTGCGGCGGGCGCCGTGCTGGCCACGACCCTTTTTGGGCCCGCAGCCTGGGCGCAGCAGACGCCTTTGCCCCAATCCGGCGAGGCCGCGCAGACCGAGGAAGACGGTGATGTCGCCAGCGTCGAGGATATTGTCGTCACCGCCGTCGGGACCAACATCTCGGGTGTTAAGCCGGTCGGCAGCGAAACCGTCACCCTGTCGCGTGAGGAAATCCTGCGAACCGGGGTCAGCAACGTCGCCGACGCGGTCCGGACCCTGCCGCAGGTCAAAAACCTCGGCGATTTCCGCGAAGGCGGGACGCAGGGGTCCTATAATTCCCAACAGGGCAACGCCATCAACCTTCGCGGCCTCGGCGCCCAGGCGACGTTGACGCTGGTGGACGGCCACCGTCTCGTCGCAACGGGCGCGGCCTCGAACTTCACTGAGGCCAACCAGGTGCCGTTGGCCGCCGTGGAACGCGTTGAAGTGATCGCCGACGGCGCTTCGGCGCTCTACGGCTCCGACGCCGTCGCGGGCGTGGTCAACTATGTGTTGCGCAAGGACTTCGAAGGCGTCGAGGCGTCGCTTCGCGTCACCAACCAGACCGGCGGAACCGAGTACTCTCCGTCGTTCACGACCGGCAAGATGTGGGGCGATCTGGGCGGCATGGGCGGCGGCAATGTGCTGCTGGCGTATGAATACACCTCACGTGATGCCTATCTGCGATCGGAAAATCCGCTGCTGATGCAGGATTTGACCCGATACGGCGGGCCGGACAACCGGCTGAACGGAACGACGGCGACGGTCTCCGGGCCCGCCAACATCTATGTCCAGAACGCCGACGGTTCGCAGAACCCGACCCTGCCAAGAGCGGGCGCTTACACTTATTACGGTCTTCCGACGGGCGCGAACGTCGGACTGTCCGCCTCGGACCTGTTGTTGAACCGTCCCAATCTGACGGATTCCGCCGAGTACACCGACTATGTAGGCGAGCAGAAAAAACACCAACTCTCGCTGTTCGCCAACCAGCAGTTCGGCCGGCACATCGAAGGCTTCCTGCAGGCCTCCTACAGCAAGCGCGAGACCTATTCGCGCTCTCTGGCTTCGGTGAACCAGAACGTCACCCTGTCGCCGTTCCTTTATGATGCGGCCGGCAACGTCACGGCGACACCGAATCCCTACTACATCAGCGGAATTCCCGGAGTTGCGCCGGGGGCGAACCTCAATGTGCAATATAGTGGCATTAAGGATTTCGGGACGAGCAACTTCAACAACTACTCTGAAACTTACAGCATAACCGCCGGTTTCCGGGCGCTTCTGCCCTTTGATTGGAAGATGGACGCGTCCTATACCTTCGGGCGGGATGAAGCGTGCAACTATTGTCAGACGGGGTTGAATCTCAACCCAACGGCTCTGCAGTATCGGATCAATACAGGCGACATCAATCCGCTGAGCAGCGCCCCGCTGTCGGACGCGCAGCTGGCGACGCTGCTGGGCGACAATATCCAGAGCAGCGGGAACGGCCTGGACGACATCGTGATCAAGTTCAACGGACCATTGTTCGAACTGCCGGGCGGCACGGTGCGGGCGGCTTTCGGCGGCGAACGCAACGAAGCCTACAACTACAATGTCAACGGAGCCAATCGTACGGCGCTGAATGCTTTCGAGTTCGATACGACCGAGGCCACCAGTAAGCTGGATCGGACCATATGGTCGGCTTTCGGCGAGCTTTACGTGCCGCTTATCGGCCCGGAAATGGGCGTGCCGCTGGTCCAGAGCCTGATCGTCGATGCGGCCGTCCGCTATGACGACTATTCCGATGTGGGCAACACCACAAATCCCAAGATCGGCGTGACCCTGGATGTCACTGACACCTTCAGCCTTCGAGGGTCCTGGGGCACGTCGTTCCGGGCGCCGTCGCTGCCGGACGTCAATCTGTTCGCCTATTCGTCCTCGTTCGGCTTCCCGTCGTCCAATAGCGACCCGCGCGTGACGAACGGCTTCCTGAACCTGCCGGGCGCGGGGCTGACCTTGGCGAATGTCGGGCTGGTTCTGGGGTCGAACCCGGACCTCAAGCCCGAAGAAGCCACCAACTGGTCCGTGGGGGGCGATCTCGAACTGGGCGACTTCACCTTCAACGCCACCTACTACAACATCCGCTACACGGGCCGTATCGCGTCTCCGGATGCGTTGGGGGCGTATCAGGCCGGCCTCTATCCCGATTATCGGGGTTTTGCGGCCAATATCATCCCCATCAACAACCCGACCACCTGCTCGAACGCCGACCTGACGACGGCCGATCCGTTGTTGCAGCAATACCTGGGTCGCACCCTGCTGTACGGCGGCATCCCAGACTTCTGCGCCGTCAATGTGCTGATCGACCAGCGCAACACCAATCTGGCGGCGACGCGCCAGGACGGTATCGACGCCAGCGTCTTCTACGATCGCCGGTTCGGCGAGTTGTCGGTCAACGCCTCGCTGGCGGCCAGCTGGACGATGAGCAACGAGCAGCAGGTCGTGGAGGGGCAGCCGTTCGAGGATCGCCTGGGCTTCTACAGCACGCCGATCGAATGGCGGGGCCGGGCGTCCTTCGGCGCCAACTGGCGTGAGTTCAGCGGCAACCTGTTCGTCAACTATACGGGCGGCTACACGAATGATCTGGCGGTCGATTCCCTGGGATCGTCCATCACGCCTCAAAAGGTCGATGCCTGGGTCACGGCTGACGCCACCTTGGCCTACGCCACCGAATTCCGGGCGCCGGCGGGTGGATTCGTAAAGGGGCTTCGGGCCTCGCTGACAATCCAGAACCTGACGGATGAAGATCCGCCGATCGTGATCACCAGCCAGTCGGTGTTCAACGGCGCCTATTCGCACCCCTACGGTCGCACGTTCAGCGCCCAACTGACCGCCAGCTTCTAGGCGTCTCTTCCCCGGCATCCTGAGCGCCGGCTTGGCCGCTGCGGTTTTCTGCAGCGGCCCTTTTTTGTCCGAGATGCCGAGTGCAAGAGACGCGCTAGGGACGTTCAGTGGGGCGTGCGCCGCCAGCGCATTGCTTGGCTGAGCGGCGCCGTCGCCAAATTGTCAGACATAAGAAGACGGCGTCGCGATGATCGCGACGCCGTCAGTTTAGCACCCTTAGGAAGGTTGCGTGTTACTTGCGGGTGGCTTCGGCCGCAGCCTGGGTCACGTCCAGTCGCGCACGCCATGGATCGGGACCGCCTTCGACGCCATCGTTGTTGAAGCGCATCACCGGTTGAGACTGTGCGTCGAACACCGGCCAGCTCGGCAGGCCGGCGCCGTTCGGGTCGCCGGCGCGGGCGAAGTTGACGATGTAGGAGGCGATCAGCTTGGAGGCCTCGCGATCCGCCTGCGTCACCTTATCCGGATACCGGGCGTCGATCGTTTCCAGGAAGAATGGGATTTCCGTGGCATGGGGAACGGCGGGCCATTCGCTGCGCATCGTGTCCGCCACATAGCCGTAGCGATAGTGCCAGACCGGCGCCCCTGCCTTGGTCTGCTCTTGGGCGATGAACCGAGCCGGTTCGATCATGAAGGAGTCCATATAGATGGAGTAGCGGAAGGCCTCATCCGGGGTGATGTCGCCATAGGCGGCCCGGGCGGCTTCGGGGTCAGGGAAGCGGGCCAGCATCTCGTCGCGGGGCAGGGGCGGGCCCCAGCCGATATCGGCGGTGACGCCGCCGATCATCAGAGGAACGCGCGCCTGTTGCTGGGCGCGGAAGACGCTGTCGGCCCCTACCATGATCTTGCCGTCGATCATCGGGCCGCTGGCGGGCGCGACGGGGCGGGTGGCCATGCCGGTGCCTTCGACGATCTTTTCGGCTGGCAGAGCGCGAAGCGCCGCCAACGCCTGAGCGTCGTCGCCGGTGACGCCCGCCCATTCGGCGAAGCCTTGGCCGTCATCCTCGGCGTCGGGCTTGCCCTCGGCGTGCAGCGGCTTCAGGCTGGAGTCCATGCGCGCGGGCGCCGACATGGAAATAGCGCGGTCGAACAGGCCTGCAGCCAGGGGCGTCGTCATCAGGTTCAGAACCGATCCGCCCCCGGCCGATTCGCCCATGATGGTGATGTTGTCGGGGTCGCCGCCAAAGGCCGCGATATTGGCCTGGATCCATTTCAAGGCCGCGATCTGGTCCATGTAGCCGTAGTTGCCCAGATGGCCGTTGTCGGCGTTCTCAGCCGTCAGAGCGGGATGGGCGAAGAAGCCGAAGCGACCCAGCCGATAGTTGAAGCTGGCGAAGACCACGCCCTCCTTGGCCATCGGCGCGCCGCTATACACTGCGGGAGAAGCGCCGCCGTTCACCCAGCCTCCGCCATAAATCCAGACCACGACAGGCAGTTTGGCGTCGGCTGGCGCGTCAGCCGGCTTCCAGACGTTCAGATAAAGGCAGTCTTCGGCCGGCGGCGTCCCCAACGGCGCTGCGTCGGCAGCAAAGGGAATCTGCATGCAATCGTTGCTGTATTCAGTTGCGGGCCTCACGCCCGACCAAGCGCGCGGCGGCTGGGGCGCACGCCAACGCAGCGGGCCAACGGGCGGCTGGGCGAAGGGAATGCCCTTCCAGGCGGTGACGCCTTCTGCGGTGACACCGGCGACCTGGCCCGTCGTGGTCGTGGCGACAGGGCCGGCCTGGGTCTGGGCCTGGGCCTGGCCGGTCGCGCCGGCGAGCATGAGAGCCCCGATTGAGGCGGCGGCGAGCGCGGCGCCCCGGCGTCCGGCCACGCGATGCCTAGACCGGATAAATTGTATGGTCATGAGTAGTCCCTCCCGATGGCGCTCTGATTGGCGCTGACAACGTTACCGGTCACGCTATCGCTTTCCGAAGCGGCGTCAAGCCAAAGCCGGTTTCCGGCTGGCGAACGCTTTTGATGCGGCCTAGTCTCAAGTCGTGACGAAAGCCCCGATTTCAACCTCGCGCAAGCCGACGATCAAGGATGTCGCCGCCCGAGCCGGCGTATCCTTCAAGACGGTGTCGCGTGTCCTCAACGCCGAGGCGGGGGTAAGAGCGGACGTGCGCGACCGCGTGCGGGCGGCTGTCGTCGCCTTGGGCTACACGCCCAACCTTGCCGCACGCGGGCTGAGTGGCGGGCGCAGCCGACTGATCGGCCTTGTCACCTATGCGACGGCCGAGGGCTTTCTCGAAAACCAAGCTTATCTGGCCGAGCTGGAAACAGGGTTGATCGACCGTTGCCAGGCGCTCGGGTCAAGTCTGGTGATCGAGATTGTCCGTGCGGACGCTGATTTGGACTCGGAGATCCGGGCCGTGACCGGCGGCCTGACAAAGGACGCCTTCATCCTGCCGACGCCGCTGGCGGACAATATGCGGGTCATCTCGGCGCTGGAGGCCACCGGCGCGCCGGTGGTTCGCATTGCGCCGACCCTCGACCTGGACCGCTGCCTCTACGTGGGCATGGATGACGAGGCGGCGGCGGCTGAGATGACCCAGCGACTGTTGACATTGGGGCATCGACGCATCGCCCTGATCAGCGGCCACCCTGGCCATGGCGCGGCGGAAGCGCGCCGTCAGGGCTATGTTCGCGCCCTGCGCACCGCCGGAATCGAGATCGATCCAAGGCTGATTCGGCAGGGCTGGTTCACCGAGGCGTCCGGCTTCGAGGCCGCGATGGCTTTGATGGATCTGGACGAGCCTCCGACCGCCGTTTTCGCCTCCAATGACATGATGGCGGTCGGCGTGCGCCGGGCCGCGCGGCTGCGGTCCGAAGATCCTGCCGCAGCCAGTCTTTCGATCGTCGGCTTCGATGGGCTTCGGACGGTCATGGCGGGCTGGCCGACCCTAACCACCGTGCGCCAACCGCTGACGCAAATGGCATGGGCGGCGATGGACGTGGCCGACGCTCTAGTCGAGGGGAGGGGGCTGACGTCGGTTCTGTTGCCGTATAGCCTGTTAGACGGCCAAAGCGCAGCAGCGCCCCATACCGTACCGATCGGCTGAAACTCGATCCCCACCCTACGATCCCAGTTGCCAAAATCCACCGACTAGATATGGTAACGTTGTCTAACAACAATGAGGCGCGCCACGAGGCGGGCCCACGGGGACGGAAATGACTTTCAGACCTTTCGCTCACGCCCTTCTGGCCGCCACCGCCTTGGTCGCGCCGATCGATGCGCAGGCCCAAGTCCAAGCCGCCGCCGCCGATGCGCGCGCCGCCGCCCTGGTCGGGCAAATGACAATGGAAGAGAAGCTGTCGTTGCTACACGGCACCATGCCTTTGCCGTTCTTCGGCGACACGCCGATCCCCGAAGGGGCAATTCCCGGCGCAGGCTATGTGCCGGGTGTCGAACGTCTAGGCGTGCCGGCTCTGAAGGAGACGGACGCCAGCCTAGGCGTGTCGTGGGTGGCCGGGCTCAGAGGCGACGGCGCCACCGCCCTGCCGTCCGGCCTGGCGCTAGCGGCCACCTTCGATCCCGAACTTGCGCGTGAGGGTGGGGCCATGGTCGGGGCCGAGACCCGCGCCAAGGGCTTCAACGTCCTGCTTGCGGGCGGTGTCAACCTGGTCAGAGACCCGCGCAACGGCCGGAACTTCGAATATCTGGGCGAGGATCCTCTTCTGGCCGGAGTCCTAGCGGGTGAATCTATTCGCGGGATTCAGAGCAACCGCATCATCTCGACCATCAAACATTTCGCCTTCAATGGCAACGAGACCGGCCGCAACTTCCACAGCACCAACATCGGCGAGGCAGCAGGCCGCGAAAGCGACCTGCTGGCCTTCCAACTGGCGATCGAGCGTGGCCAGCCCGGTTCGGTCATGTGCGCCTACAATCGCGTCAACGACGTGTATGCCTGCGAGAACCCGACCCTGCTCAGCGACGTGCTCAAGCGCGACTGGGGCTACGAGGGCTGGGTGATGTCAGACTGGGGGGCGGTGCATTCGACTGAGGCCCTGCTGAACGGCCTGGATCAACAGTCCGGCGAGCAGCTTGACCGGGAACCCTATTTCGGACGCCTGCTGACCGAGGCGGTGGCGGGCGGCGACGCGCGGTATGTCACACGGGTGGACGATGCGGCGCACCGGATCGTGCGCACCATGATCTCCACCGGCATGTTCGACGACCAGCCTCAGCCAGGTGGCGTCATCGATTTCGACGCCCATGCTCAGGTGGCGCGCCGCGTGGCCGAACGCGGGGTGGTTTTATTGAAGAACGAGCGTGATCTGCTGCCGCTTGCGCGCACGGCCCGCAACATCGTGGTGATCGGCGATCAGGCGGATGTGGGCGTCTTGTCTGGCGGCGGATCTTCGCAGGTCGCCGCGCCCGGCGGGCCGGCTGCCACGGTCCGCATCGGCGGCGAAAACGCCATGGGGCCGTTCAGCAACGCCTTGTATCACGGGTCGTCGCCGTTGGCGGCGATCAAGGCCGAGGCGCCGAACGCCACCGTTCGGTTCGCCCACGGCCGCTATGTCTCCGAGGCCGTCGGCCTAGCGGCGAAGGCTGATTTGGCCATTATCTTCGTCGGTCAATGGACCACCGAGGCGGTGGACGTGCCCGACCTGTCGCTACCGGGCAATCAAGAAGCGCTGATCGAAGCCGTGGCGCGCGCCAACCCCAACACCATCGTGGTTCTCCAGACCGGCGGGCCGGTGGTGATGCCGTGGCTGGAGCGCGTGCCGGCGGTGCTCGAGGCCTGGTACTCGGGCGCCAAGGGCGGCGAGGCGATCGCCGACATCCTGTTCGGCGACGTCAATCCGTCTGGTCGACTGCCGGTGACCTTCCCTGCCTCCGTGGATCAACTGCCTCGGCCTGTCATTCCAGGCATCGACCAGCCGTCAGCCGGCCTCGTCGCGATGGGCCAGGCGCGGCCGAGCTTTCCGGTCGATTATACGATCGAGGGGTCCGACGTCGGCTATCGCTGGTTCGAGGCCAAGGCCGCGCGCCCGCTGTTCCCCTTCGGCTTCGGCCTGTCCTACACGGACTTCGCCTACAGCGATCTGAAGGTCGAAGGCGGCGACACCCTGACCATCAGCTTTAAGGTGGCCAATACCGGCGATCGTGCGGGAGTGGACGTGCCGCAGGTCTATTTGACGGAGTCGCCGGGCCGATCGCAGCAACGCCTGATCGGCTTCGAGCCGGTGTCGCTTGCGCCGGGCGAAAGCCGTACCGTTTCCTTGACGGCTGATCGACGGTTGCTGGGGAACTGGGACACGCAGCGTCCTGGGTGGTCCGTTCCGGTCGGGGACTACAAGGTGTTTGTCGGGACCGATGCGACGTCTCCCCGCCTAAATGGTGAGGCGCGGGTTCGTGCGTCGCGGATTCGGCCGTGACGCCGGGTCCATTGACGAGCGATGAGTCCAGGCCGCAGAAGCAACCGTATGACAGGTGAGGTTTCAGTCCCTTGACCCGACCGACCATCAAGGATGTCGCGTCCTTGGCTGGCGTGTCGGTGATGACCGCGTCGCGGGCGCTGAACAACCAGCCCTATGTCAGCGCGGAGGCGTCGCAACGCGTCCGGGAGGCGGTTGAGACGCTGGGCTTTCGACGCAACGCCTTTGCGCGGGGGCTTCCCCGCGCTCAATCCTTCATGGTGCTTATGTTGATCGGTCATGGGACGTCCGACCTGCCGGGGCGCTTCCAGCGTCACGCCGTCGAGCGATGCCGCGAACTGGGCCGACATCTGATCGTCGATCGTCCCCCGCTTGGCGGAGGCGCGGTCACCTATGTCGAGGGACTGATTGACCGCTTGCGTCCTGAAGGCGTGGTCCTTTGGCGTCCCTTGGCGGATGATCCGAGAGTGCTGGCCATGCTGGCCGAGCGATCCGTGTCGTTCGTCCGCATCGACGCCGATCCTGCGCTGGCCGGCGCCCTCGTCTCGATCGATCATGCCCAGGCCATGACCACGTTGTTGGAGACAGTCGACGGGGGCGCTGCGGCGTTCGTCCACAGTGAGGCGGACGGCTGGCTGGCCCGCCAGAGACGCGAGGCCGTCTTGGCCGCCGCCAACACCGTGCGACTTTGCCCTGCGCCCTCCAGCGATTTCGGGGCTGGACTGGAATGGGGGCGCCGCCTGGTCGCGGAAGACGAATCGCCCGCTCTGATCGTGACCGACCACGACGCGCTGGCCCTCGGCCTTCTCACAGCACTCAAGTCCCAGCCCGCCAGCCGACGCCCGGTACTCGCGTGTCTGGAAGACAGCGGCAGCGTCAGTCTGGTGGCCCCCGAAATCAGGCGCCTCGTTCAACCGCTCGAAGCCATGGCGCACGCTGCTCTGGATATCCTCACCCAGGAAGTCCAAGCGGCGCCCGTTCGTTTTCAGCCGGTGTTTACGTCTGAGGATGGACGCGGCGTCACGAGCACATAGGTGATGATGCGCCGGTCATCTGTGACGCCCGCGCTCTTCCCGGCCGCTCAAACGTTCGGATTTCGCAAGATCAAGGAAACGTCGGCGCGCGTAAACGATCGGCTCTTTAATCCGCCGGTTTGAACAATGTCATGAGGCAAGGTATAGCGCTAAACCAAGTTTGATGCGGTTGGGATGAAAACAGCTCATGAAATTGCAAATCGCCTTATGCGCCATCTCCGCCATGACGGCGGCGGTTCAGACCGCGCACGCGGAGTCGGGGTCCTTCCGGGATTTGAACAAAAATGGGCGGATGGACGTCTACGAGGACGCCAGTCGCACGGTCGAAGAGCGGACGGACGACCTGCTGGGCCGGATGACGCTGGAGGAAAAGGTGGGGGCCATGATGCATGGCAGTCTGCCCGCTGGAGACGCTCTGGGGCATGGGGGAGAACGCTATGACCTCGCCCAGATCGGGACGCTAATCGGTGAGCGGCATCTCAACAGTTTTATCACCCGCTTGGTCGTTCCGCCCGAACAACTCGCGGCGGAGAACAATGCGGTTCAGCGGATCGCAGAAGGGACCCGACTCGGTATTCCAGTTACGATAAGCACCGATCCGCGCAATCATTTTCAGGCGGTCTTGGGCGCCAGCACGGCGGGCGGCGGCTTCTCGCTTTGGCCAGAGACTTTAGGTCTCGCCGCGATCGGCGATACGGATCTGGTTCGTCGCTTCGGCGATACGGCGCGACGCGAGTACAGGGCCGTCGGGATCCACATGGCCCTGTCGCCCCAAGCTGACCTAGCCAGCGAACCCCGCTGGCCGCGCGTGACGGCGACCTTCGGTTCCGACGCGTCCCACGTCTCGCGAATGGTGGAGGCCTATGTGGAAGGGTTCCAGGGAGGGCGCACGGGCGCCGGTGCGGCCGGGGTCGCCACTGTCGTCAAGCATTGGGTCGGCTATGGCGCCCAGCCCAACGGGTTTGACGGCCATAATGTCTATGGACGGGTCGCCCGGCTGGACAACGCCAGCTTCGCTCGACACGTCGCGGCGTTTGAGGGCGCGTTCAACGCGAGGGCGTCTGGCGTGATGCCCACCTATCCCATCCTAGAGGGCGTGACCCTTAAGGGAGAACCGCTGGAACCTGTCGCGGCGGGGTTCAACAAGCAGTTGCTGACCGACCTCTTGCGGGTCGAGAAACGGTTCGACGGACTGGTGCTCTCCGACTGGGCGATCACCAACGATTGCGACACGGCCTGTTCGGCGCCGACTGCGGAGAACCCTCAGCAGAGCAAGGATATCGGCATGCCGTGGGGGGTGGAAACCCTCAGCCAACCTCAGCGGTTCGCCAAGGGGGTGATCGCCGGCATCGATCAATTCGGCGGCGTCAACGACGGCGCCATGCTCATGGACGCCGTGCGCGAAGGGCTCGTGCCGACCGCCCGCCTTGACGACGCCGTGCGGCGTATCATGCGACTGAAGTTCGAACTTGGTCTGTTTGACAGTCCGTACGTCGATCCCAAAGCCGCCGCGAGAGTGGTCGGGGACCCGGCTTCCCAGTCGCTGGCTGACGCAGCGCAGCGCAAGGCGCAGGTGGTGCTTGAGCGTGTGGGATCGGACGTTCAGGTGTCAAAGGTGTGGCTCTATAATCTGGACCCTGCCGAAGCCTTGAGCCGCGGCTGGACCGTGGTCGATGATCCGGCTCAAGCCGATCTGGCGGTCGTGCGCGTGAACGCCCCATTTGAACGCCTGCATCCGTATCATTTTTTCGGCATGCGTCAGAATGAGGGGCGGTTGGACTTCCGTGACGGCGATCCTGATTATGAGGCGATCAAGCAGGCGCGGCGAGCCCGCCGCAGCGCCGTGGCCGTGAACCTGGATCGACCGGCGATTCTCACGAATGTCCGCGACAAGGCGGACGTCTTGATCGCCACCTTCGGCGCCAGCGACGCCGCCGTGCTCGATGTCGTAACCGGTCGAGCGGAAGGGGAAGGGCGTCTCCCCTTTGAACTGCCGTCGAGCATGGCCGCCGTTCAGGCGCAGGATCCCGCACGGCCCGACGACAGTTCGGCGCCGCTGTATCCGCAAGGCTATGGCTTGGGGCGAAAGGCCGCTGAGGCCTCAGCCGGCGCCCGGATACAGTCACGGCTAGTGGCCGGGCGCGAGGCCGGTCGAATCGCGTTCAATCAGTTGGTGGTCGACCATATGGGTGACCATCGCCTGTGCACCGCCGGGGTCGCGTATCTGATCGATCAGAAGGCGTATGGCCTGCTCCGCCATTTGCGATACTGGTTGTCTGACGGAGCTTAGTTTCGGCACGACCCGGATTGCGAGCGGACTGTCGTCGAAACCCGCAACAGACAGATCTTCGGGTACGCGCAATCCACCTTCCTTGGCGATGTTGATCGCGGCGGCGGCCATATCATCGTTGGACGCCAAAATGGCGGTGGGACGGACCGTTCCGCCCAGCAACTTCGCCGTGGCGATCAGGCCGGAATCGAATGTCAGCTCGCCTTCGGCTACGAAGCTGGGTTCGAATTCGAGCCCCGCGCTTTGGAGCGCCTGCCGGTAGCCGTCGAAGCGCGTTCCGCTGCTGAGGTGGTTAGGCGGACCCTTGATGAAGCCGATGCGACGATGGCCCAAGGCGACGAGCCGGCTGGTCATGTCGAAGCTCGCTTGACGATCATCAATTCGAACGCTGGCCAGCCGTGGAAGCGTTTCGCCGGTCGATAGCCCGATCAGCGCGACGTTCGGAAACTCAGCCATCTCCTCAACCGTCAGGGCTTCGCAGAAGGGGGGCGCCATCAAGACGCCCTGGGCGCCGCTCCGCACGAGTTGGCGCAGGACGTTGAGAGGCGAGGCCTCCGGATCCGAGCTCCACCGTCCAACCAGCATCTGAGCGCCCAGCCGCGACGTGGCGTTCACCGCGCCGATGACGAGCGCGCTGAGAAACGCGTTTTCCACGTCACGGAAATGGACGCCGATCCGTTCCGGTGCTGCGCTCGCAAGACTGCGAGCGGCGATATTCGGAACGTACCGAAGCGCCTCCATCGCCTCCAACACGGTCGCGCGGGTCGGCTCGCTGACCAACTTCCTCCCGGTCAGGACATTGGACACGGTCATGACCGAGACGCCGGCCCGATCGGCCACGTCCTGCATGGTGACGGCCTGGGTGGAGCGCCGGGGCGATCGTAAGGCTGATCGGACATCCTTCATCAGCAGTGGCGTGGCTCCTGCGCACGCAATCGTCAATGGGTGGGGCGTCGAAGTATTTGACAACCTGCGCCGCCCATGTGTTTTAGCGATAAACTGACAGTCGATCGGTAGGAAGCGTTTGGCGTTTGTCTCGGGCTCCGAAAAGGTCCTGTCGCCGACTGTCGGCAAGAGTAAGGACAAGGCTTTGTCAGCTTCCAAATCGCGTCGGCAGAAAACGTCGGACGCCGACCGACTTTCAAACATGCGCCGACTTGAAGGCGGTCTTTTCGTCATGGGATGCGAGACCTTCTATCCCGAAGAGGCGCCGCTGCGGCCCGTGCGCGTCGGTCCGTATTGGATCGACGAGACCCCCGTCACCAACGCCCAGTTCGCGGCCTTCGTGGAGAAGACGGGCCATGTCACCTTGGCCGAGATCGCGCCGGATCCAGCGGCTTATCCAGGCATGGATCCGGCTCTGGACCATCCCGGCTCTCTCGTTTTCAACAGCCCCGCGTCTCCCGTTCGTCTCGACAATCCTGGCAACTGGTGGGATTTCGCCTCGGGGCCGATTGGCGCCGCCCCGAGGGACCTGGCAGTTCGGTCGAGGGGCGCGAGGATCATCCCGTGACCCAGATCGCCTTCGCGGACGCCAAGGCCTACGCCGCCTGGGCGGGCAAGAGCTTGCCGACCGAGGCGGAGTGGGAGTTCGCCGCCCGGGGGGGCTGAACGGAGCGGACTACGCCTGGGGCGACGTGTTGGAGCCGGAGGGCCAAATACTCGCCAACTATTGGCAGGGCGCCTTTCCGCATGAGAACCTCGTGCTGGATGGGTTTCGCACGACCTCCCCGGTTTGCGCCTTTCCGCCCAATGGATACGGCCTGTTCGACATGATCGGCAATGTCTGGGAATGGACCGCCGATTGGTACGCCCTAGCCAGTCCATCCGCCGGCAAGACGCCTTCGTGCTGCGCCCCGGTCAATCCTCGCGGACCGCGCCGCGAGGACAGCCTGGATCCAACCCTTCCGCATGATCGACAAGGGCGAAAGGTGCTCAAGGGCGGTTCCCACCTTTGTGCAGACAACTACTGCCGCCGCTACCGCCCCGCCGCGCGACATCCGCAAGCGGTCGATTCCTCCACCAGCCACATCGGCTTTCGCTGCGTGGTTCGCGCGGCCTGATCCATCATTTTGACGAGACGTCCATGAACTCGACCTTGAAACGGCTTCGCGCCGTCATGCTCGCCGCGACCTGTCTCGCAGCCCAGCCGGCGTTGGCCGACCAAGTTGCGGCGGCGCAACGGCCGATCGCAGTCTCCACCCCAGCTCGGCCCGAGGCGAAACAGACGCAGCCGATGAACATGGTCTTCGTCCTGGTCGATGATCTACGTTTCGACGCGATGGGGTTTCTGACGCCGGGACTGCAAACGCCCAACATCGACTATCTGGCGCAGAACGGAACCTACTTCCCCAATGCGGTGGTGACGTCGTCGCTGTGTTCGCCGAGTCGCGCGACCATCTTGACCGGGCAGACCGCGCGCAACCACCGTGTCATCGACAACAATCATTCTTCGGAAGAGGGGCTGATCTTCTTCCCTCAATATCTTCAACAGGCCGGATACCAGACCGCCTTCTTCGGCAAGTGGCACATGGGCAATGACACTGACGCGCCCCGGGCCGGTTTCGACCGATGGGTCAGTTTCAAAGGGCAGGGGACCTATTTCGCCACAGACATGCTGTCCCCCGCCCAGGTCGCGGCCGGCCAAAGGCAGACGCTCAACGTGGATGGCCAGTCTGTTTCTCGGCAAGGCTACATCACCGATGAGTTGACCGACTACGCCATGGATTGGCTTGAACGCGGGCGCGATCCCTCCAAGCCGTTCTTCCTCTATCTGTCACACAAGGCGGTGCACTCCGACGCCGTGCCGCCGGAGCGGTATGCGCATCAGTACGACGATCTGGACATCCAACTGCCGGCGTCGATGGCGGACACGCCAGACAACAACCGGGGAAAACCGGTGTGGGTGCGAAACCAGCGCAACAGCTGGCATGGCGCGGATTTCCCGTATCACACGGATCGCGATCTGAGAGAGCAGGTGCGCGACATCTACCGGACCCTGACCCCGGTCGACGACAGCCTGGGACGAATCCTGACCTATCTTCGCGCCAATGGCCTGGAAGACACGACGATGGTCGTCTTCTACAGCGACAACGGCTTCCTGTTCGGCGACCACGGCCTGATCGATAAACGCAACGCCTACCAGCCGTCGGTGCGGGTGCCCATGGTCGTCTATGCGCCTGGCCGCGTTCCGGCGGGTGCGGTCAATTCCGCCGTTGTGCGCAATCTTGACCTGGCGCCGACCTTCCTGGAGGCGGCCGGCGTCGCCGAGCCCACGCAGATGGAAGGCAAGAGCTTCCTTGACCTCGTCGAAGGCAAGACGAGCGCCCAGGCGTGGGACACCGAAGATTTCGTCTACGAATATTACTGGGAATGGACATTCCCACAGACCCCGACCACCTTCTCCATCACTCGGGACCAGGTGAAGTATATCCAGTACCACGGCGTCTGGGACACGGAGGAGGTTTAGCATAGTTGATATTTATGCGATTTAAAACATAAATTCTGATTATGCGTTTTTCGACATAAACGCGATTATGAGAAATAGCACATAGAATCGGTCGTTCATTTGAGATGGTCCTCGGGCCCTGGCAGACCTTGGCGAGGGTGCCCACTGACGTGACCCCCGTTTCTCATCCAGCCATAACGAGAGTCCTTTGCTGATCTGAACTGGGGTTGGTGGGGTTGGCAAGAGGCCGGTCAGCGCAGCCTTCAACCAGCGCAGCGGACCGGCCGATCTGTCCGTTGAGCGCATCTGCGTAAGCCTGCGGCGTCAGCCATCCCAGCTTCGAGTGCGGCCGGGTTTCGTTGTAGTCGCGCCGCCAGGTTTCGAGCACGGCACGGGCGTGCGGCAGGGACCGGAACAGCGTCTCGTTCAGCAGTTCGTCGCGCAGGCGGCCATTGAAGCTCTCGTTGAAGCCGTTCTGCTGGGGCTTGCGCGGCGCGATGTAATGCCAGCCCACGCCGGTGCCGTCGGCCCAGGCCAGGATGGCGTTGGACGTATATTCCGTGCCGTTGTCGCTGATGATCGTCTCGGGGCGCCCGCGTCGCAGGATGATGGCGTCCAGTTCGCGCGCCACCCGCCGGCCCGACAGCGAGGTGTCGGCGACGAGTCCGAGGCACTCACGTGTGCAGTTGTCGATCACCGTCAGGATGCGGAAGCGCCGCCCGTCGGTCATCTGATCGGACACGAAGTCCAGCGACCAGCGCTGGTTCGCGACCAGAGGAATCTCCAGCGGCCGCCTTGTGCCCATCGCGCGTTTGCGCCCGCCGCGCCGACGCACCGTCAGCTTTTCCTCGCGGTAGATCCGCTGGACCCGCTTCTTGTTGACCGCATGGCCCTCGCGCCGGAGCATCACGTGCAGACGACGATAGCCGAACCGCCGACGCTCCTGGGCCAGGGCCTTCAGCCGATCGCGCAGGGTGCCATCGTCCGGTCGTGTCGCCTGATAGCGCACGCTCGTCCGATCAACGCCCAGCACCCGGCAGGCCCGCCGTTCGCTCATCTCGTAGGCCGACTGCAGGTGCGCCGCCGCCTCTCGATGCGCAGCGGGCGTCACCACTTTTTTCCCAGCAGATCCTTCAGCGCGACGTTGTCCAGCATCGAGTCCGCCAGCATCCGTTTCAGCTTGGCGTTCTCGTCTTCCAGCGCCTTCAGACGACGGGCCTCCGACACGTCCATGCCGCCATACTTGGCCTTCCACTTGTAGAAGGTCGGCGAGCTCAGCCCGTGCTTCCTGCACAGGTCCGCCACCGGGACACCGGCCTCCTGCTCGCGCAAGATTCCGATGATCTGCTCTTCCGTGAACCGTGATCGCTTCATTCTGTCCGTCCTTCGTTGGGGCGGACTCTAGCTATTCCTGGAGGAGTTTCAGGGGGTCACGTCAGTCCCGTCCGGCCGGGTAGTTGGCGATCGAATGGTCGCGACGTAGACGCTCCGTACTCGAGAACCTTTTGCTCATTCGCGGCGCAGGGTCCCGCGTCCCGTCCAGTGGCTCACTTTGCGCTAGCGATAAGCGCGCCGCAGTTAGCGTCCTTGGCCAGCCCCGGGTCGACGAAGGCGAACAGGGCCGCGACCGGCGCCGCGACAGCGCCGACGATGGCCGCCAGACCGCCCTGCGTCACTAGCTGACCCGTATCGACACCCACTTGCGGCGAGGTCAGCGATCCTCTGACCAGAATGGGCGTCCAGAGCCGCAGCAGACGCGGCTTCTTGGAGTCGCCGTCGATCTTCAGGTCGAGTGTCTCGGCTCCGAGATTGATCGATCCCGAGCCCTTGGCCAGAACTACATCCGTATCGACCACGAGGGTCTGGGCCCGGGCGACGCCGTTGGAGACGTTGAAGTCGGCGACAGCGCAGCGGATGTCGGCCTTGGACTGGTCGCCGCGCAGCAGCTTGAGCAGTCCCGCGCTGGCGTTAATGCCGAGCAATTCGGCGAAGGCTGAGCGCATCTCTCCGTTCGGCACCACCAGGCTGACCGAACCCTTCGACGCGGCGGCGAACCGATGGATCGAGTTTCCCGGTCCCTCAAGGCGCATCCGCCCGGTGGCCTGGCCTGTGATCGGCGCCGTGCCATTCTTCGCAGGCACGATGGATTCCAGCGGATAGCCGGTAAGCCGGAAGTCCATGGCGCTGTAGGGCATGTCCCGCGCGGCGTTGATCCGCGCCGTTCCGGTCAGGCTTCCTCGATTGAAGGTAAAGGCGACCGGATTGAGGTTAAGGACCCCGGCTTCAAGTTCTGCGCCCAGACGCACTGCACGAATGTCCATCTCGTTGGCCTTCACCGAAGCCGCCCGGTAGGTCAGGCTCCCGTCCATCGTCCGCAAGCGATCGACGTTCAAGGTGGCGTCAGGCAACAGCTTGCCCGGCGCGCCCGAACTGACCGTGGTGGTGTTGGTGCCGGCCGCATTCGTCTGGGTCCGGGCCCCGAAGATGGCCATGAGGTCGTCGATATCCAGCCTCTGCGAGGCGAGTTGCGCCTCCACCCGCAGGCGGCCGCCCGTCTCGGCCTTGACGTCTCCGGACAGGTCGGACGACCCGACCCGGCCGGTGAAGTCGTTGAAGGTCCAGGTGCTGTCGTCGCGCTTCAACGCCCCCGCCAGCCGGTAGGGCGGGGTATTGGGAAGGGTCACGCCGGTCAGCAGGTACAGGTCGCTGAGGTCTTGCCCCTGGAGGGTCAGGGTTGAGGTGAACTGGCCCAGGTGGAAGGGTCGGGTGACCGCGCCGTCGGCGGTCAACTTCGACCGCGCGCCCTCGATCAGGGCGTTGAAGTGATACGGGCGGTCACGGCGAATGTTGATGAAGGGTCCGCCCTCGATCCGCAGCGTCAGGGGCGAGCGATTAACCGAGCCCTCGCCGGCCAGAACAAAGCCGGCGTCGTCGTCGTTGGCGGTCTCGCGGGCGTCGACAGAGGCGTCGAGGGTCAGGCCCCGTTTCTGTTCGTCTATGACGATATGGCCGTTCTGGATAATGAGTTGCTGGATGACCGGCAGCTTCATGCCTTCGCCGGTGTCGGGCTTGTTCGGCTCAAGTTCCCAGCTCTGGCGACCGTCTTTCGTGGCGAGGAGATAGACTTCGGGCTGGGTGAAGGAGAGCAGAGGCATCTCGATCTGGCCCGCGAACAGTTTGCGCAGTCGGACCGAGGCCTCGATGCGCGAGACTGTGGCGGTGTCGCGCGACTTGGCCCACTGCGGGCCGCCGAACTTCAGATCGTTGACGATCACCGTAGGCGCCCAGGTGAACAACTTGACGTCCAGGTCGCCGCGCAAGGCGATCTCGCGATCATATTTGGCGGAGGCCCACCGGCCGATCGGCCCGCGCAGCCAGTTCCAGTCGAACAGGAGGAAGAAGATCACGATCGCGGCGATCAGCAGCATCACAATCGAAGCTGCGATCTTCTCCGTCCGCCCGGGATGACGAAAGCTGTTGTAGACGGGATCGTTGGCCTTGACCCAGTCGCGCCATTCCCCGGCCCGAACCCCCGCGCGCGCCAGGGTTCTCGTCCGAAAGGCGTCCCAGGACAGTCGAAGTTTGGATGTCGCGGTCAAGGTCGAAATCTCCCTACTCAGCGCTCCAACGCATCAGCGTAAGGTTGGTGTCAGGAAATCAAGACCTTAGCTGTGGCGTGCGGGGCGGCGGATCAGTTGCGGAAGATCACATCCATGCCGGGATTCACCGCCGCCGCCAGCTGCTGTGCGTCCCAGTTGGTCAGGCGCACGCAGCCATTGGACGCGGTTTTGCCGATCAGTTCGGGATCCGGCGTACCGTGGATGCCGTAGGTGTCGCGTGACAGGTCGATCCAGACCACGCCGACCGGATTGTTGGGCCCGGCGGCGACCACCAGTTTCTGTTTCCCATCGCTATAGCTCAGGCGCGACGGGTCGTAGGTGTAGTCGGGCGCTTTGGCCACGCCGACCACCTTCAGGTTCCCCGTCGGCGCCGGCCGCTCGCTGCTGCCGATGGTGGCGGGATAGACGGCGAGGACGCCGCCCGAGCGATCGAAGGCGGTGACCCGGCTGGAAGTCTTGTCGACCTCGATCCTCACGACTTCGGCCAGCGACGGCGTCGCCACCGCCGGCACCACGATGGTCTGCCCGGCCCGGCTGAGATCGACGCCGGGATTGAGGGCGTCGAATAGGGCCTCGGTCATATGGAACCGCTCCGCCAGCGCTTCCTTCAGCGTGGCGTATCCGAGCGCAGTCAGCCGCGCCTTGCCCTCAAGGTCGTCCGGCAGGGCCCCAATGTAGGGACCTGCAAGGTCCTGGGCGGTGATGACGTAGTCGCTCAGTACGGGCCGGCTGTCCGCCGCCAGGCGGCTGAACACTTCGGCGTCGAGCTGCCCATCGACGGTCAGACCATTGGCGGTCTCAAAGGCCGCGATCGCCTGCCGCATGTTTTCCCCGTCCAGACCATCGATGGCTCCGGGCGAAAAGGGCGAGCGATCCAGGAGAATCTGCGCCCGGATCAGGGCTGCGGTCGGTGCTGGTGTCGTGGGAACGACGTCCTCACCCGCTGGGACCTGCGTCGGCGTGCTTGCAAAAGGCGGCGTCGACCCTGGCGTCGCCGCGGGCGCGTTAGAAGGCGACAGCTTCGCCGGCGGCTCGAATGTCGCGGCCTCGATCGCCTGCCGCGACAGGCCCGCGGCCATCGGACGCTCTGGCGCAGCGACAGCGACGGGCGCAGGTTCCGGCCGAGCCGCTTGGTCAGGAGACGGCGCGCCGCAGGCGGCCAGCCCTACCAACAGTGAAAGCGGGATGACGCGAATGAACATCATAATCCAGAACTGTGAGCGACGAGTAGCGATCGACCAACCCGACTGCTTATGGGCGGTTCCCCGCGTGAAAGCCATCGCCAGGCGGAACCCCCTCAGCTTTGCACCGTTAGTTCGGCGACGCTTGCGAGGGAGCGTCGTGGAGGGTTGAATGCAAACGGCAAACTACGAGTTCATCGGCTGGAACGCGCTCATTTACGAATGGGCCCCAAGGCGCTCGGAGCCCTGGTCATCCTGGTCGCGGCCTGGTTTATCGGCAAGGCCGTCAAATGGGCGCTGGCCAAGGGCATCAACCGCATTCCGGGCGCCTCGAAAGCGACCGCCAGCGATAATCCCAAACATTCTATCGGCGCTAGCCTGGGCGACGTCGCCTTCTGGCTGATCCTGCTTTTCGGCGTCGTCGCGGCGCTCGGCGTCCTCAACCTCGGCCAGGTCGTCACCCCCCTCAACACCCTTCTGACCCAGGTCGCCGCCTTCGTCCCGAGCGTGCTGGGCGCCGTCCTGATCTTCTTCATCGGTTTCGTCGTCGCCACCCTGGCCAGGCGGGTCGTCGAGGCCGCCCTGCAGGCCGCCAACGCCGATCGCTGGCTTGAGAAGGCCGGTCTGACAAAGGCGACCGGATCGACCGGTGTCAGCACGGCCATCGGTACCCTGGTGTTCGTCCTGATCCTCATCCCGATCACCATCGCCGCCCTGGAACAGCTCGGCATCGAATCCCTCACGGTTCCCGCCGTGGCCGTCCTCTCGACCGTCCTGGCGGCGATTCCCCACGTCCTCGCCGCCGCCATCGTCCTCGCTGTAGGCTGGTTCATCGGTCGCTGGGTCGCCCAGCTGATCGAACGCATCCTGCCGGCCACCGGCTTCGATCGCAGCATCTCCAGCCTGACCAGCCTCACGGCCACTGCCGAGACGCCGGCCCAACCCGTTCCTGCCTCCGCGCCCTATGCCGGCGACGTCACGCCCGCCACGGCTCGGGCGCTCGGCGGAGAGACGCCCAAGGCCCTGACGCCGTCGTCCATCGTCGGCAAGATCGCCATGGCGGCGATCGTCGCCTTCACCGCGGTCGAGGCCGCCAAGCTGCTGCAGTTCGGCACGATCGCCGTCACCCTCCAGGAGATCCTGGCGCTGGCGGGTCATGTCATCGTCGGCGGGATCATCATCACCGCCGGCGTCCTGATCGGCGGCGTTCTGGCCAACCTGATCAACAAGGGGACTGGCGGCGCCGACGGTTTCGCGTCGACCTTGGTCCGCTGGGCCACGATCGCGCTGGCGACGGCCATGGGCCTGCGCTTCATGGGCATCGCCGACGACATCGTTCTTCTCGCCTTCGGCCTGATCCTGGGAGCCGCGGCGGTCGCCGCGGCCTTGGCCTTTGGTCTCGGCGGACGCGACGCGGCGGGCAAAGTGGCTCAGATGTGGGCCGACAAGGTCACGAAGATCCCGCCGCAATAACCCTCCCGGACCGGGCCGCATTTCGCGGCCCGGTCTTTTGACTTCGCTTCCAACAAGGAGCCCGACATGACCGACAACCGAGATCGCGATCCCCGCCTGGATCCTGTGGCGCCCTCTTGGCGTAAATACCTTCCGTGGATCATCGGAGCCGTGGTCCTTCTGCTTCTGCTTCTCCTGCTCACGCGCTGCGGTGATGATCGTGCGGCGGTCGATCCGGCAGTGAGGGACGCCGCTGCGTTCCCCGTCGAAACCGGTCCCGTTCTGCCGCCGACCGCGGGTCCCGCCAGCCCCGCCGGCGTCTCAGGCCTGGACGCCTATCTCGCCGGAACTGACGCCGCGCCGCGGACCTTCGCCTTCGAGCGCGTCAACTTCGATACGGGTGCATCCACGATCCGTCCTCAGGATCGGCCCGAAATCCAGGCCGTGGCCGCCGTCCTCAGCCGCTATCCGAACGCGCACGTCCGGCTTTACGGCTACGCCGATGCACGCGGGTCCGATGCCGCCAATCGCACGCTGGCCCAGGCTCGGGCGGATGTGGTGCGGTCGGCTCTGATCGCTTCAGGCGTGGATGGACGACGTATCGAGTCGCTTTCGGGTGGCGAGACCAACCCGGTCGACAGCAACGCCACGGCCGGCGGGCTGGCGGAGAATCGCCGCACCGAACTGGTTGTCGTCCAACGCTGATCCCTATGACCCCGGGCGCGATCCGCGCCCGGGATCCCAACACACGCACATCGAGGTCGATCATGAGTATTTTCGGAAAAATCTGGGACAAGATCACAGGGCACAAGAAGCCTGAGACGCCGGCGGCGCCCCAGGCGCCCACACCTCAAGCCCCTCCTGTGCAGCCGACGGCGGCCCCTGTCGCTTCCCAACCGGTCGATGTCGAGCAGGTCCTGTCCCAGATGGCGGAGATGAAGGGCGGCGGCGGCAACTGGCGCACCTCCATCGTCGACCTCCTGAAGCTGCTGGATCTCGACTCCAGTCTCGCCGCTCGCAAGGACCTTGCGGAGGAACTCGGCGTGCATGCCGGTCCTCACGGATCCGCGGAGCAGAACATCGCCCTCTCCGGTGCGGTCTGGGCCAAGTTGGCCGAGAACGGCGGGCAGGTCCCGGCAAGCCTGAGGGACTGATGGTCCGGCGGCGACAGGGCGACGTTGCGCGGTTAGGGGCCTCTGCAGCCCTGGCCGCCTTCGCCCTGGCGGCGTCCGCCTGCACGACGGCTCCGGCATCTCTTCCCGATGACCCTGTTTTGACCGATGCGCCCGCGGTCAACGCGCCGGCCGATCTCAGCGGGCAAACGCTCGGCGTGAGGCTCTACGACCAGTTGCGCGCTGGAGACGACAATGTCGTCATCTCTCCGGTCAGCCTGATGGGGGCCTTCGGGGTGGTCTCGGCGGGAGCCCGGGGCCAGACGCGCACAGCCCTCCTGAGCAGCCTCAGTCTCCCCGACAGCCCCTCGCTCGACGCAGACCTGGGCGCACTGTTGCGTTCGCTCGAGCGCGAGGACGGACAGACCACGCTCAGCGTCGCCAACGCGGTGTGGGTGCAGGACGGCTTTGGCCTCAAACCCGATTTCGTTGAGAGCGTCCAGCGGGATTACGGCGCCCTGGCCCGGCCCGTGGATTTTCGGGACGCGCCTGATGAGGCGGCCGGGCGCATCAACGCCTGGGTCTCGGGACAGACGCGCAGGCGCATCCCGGAGTTGCTCAGCCCTTCCAGCATCAACGACGCCACGCGCCTGATCGTCACCAACGCGGTCTATTTCCTGGGTGATTGGGCCCAACCGTTCAACGCCTCCAACACAAGCGACCAAACATTCTACCGGGCCGATGGCTCGCGCCTGTCGACGCCGATGATGTATCAGCGTGGGTACCTGCGCCTGCTGGAAACCGGGGCCTTGCAGGCCATCGATCTCCCTTATAGGGGCGATCGGCTGTCGATGACTGTGATCCTGCCGCGCACGCGCGGCGGCCTGTCGGACGTGGAGGCTCAACTCAGCGCCAATCTTGCGGGCTGGCTCATTGCACTTGATGAGGAGGAGCCTCGGCGGGTCCTGCTTTATCTTCCAAAGACCGAGACGGCGCTCAGCTACGATCTTATCCCGCAACTGACCATGCTGGGCATGGGGATCGCCTTCGCCGATGGCGCCGACTTCCGTGGCATCGCCGACGCCCCTCTGGCGATCGGCCAGGTGGTGCACAAGACCTTCTTGAGGATCGATGAGAAGGGGACGGAAGCGGCTGCGGCCACCGGGATCGCCGTCGAACAGACGAGCGCGCCTGTGACGCCGCCACCGACCTTCCGCGCCGACCACCCCTTCCTCTTTCTGATCCGCGACAAGGAGACCGGCGCCATTCTCTTCCTCGGCCGCATCAACCGCCCGGAGGCGCCGGCAGCCTAGCGGCCACACGTGGCATTCCCCGGGCGCCGCATCCTCACATGCGTCGTCCTGACGCGTCTCTGGCTTGGAGGGATGTGCTTTCAAGGGCGCCATGCAATCTCGGAACAAAACCATATGGAACAAGGGCTGTCAGACCCGGTTGTGTGAGGATGGTCGCCCTCATCACCCCGCAGCAGGTCATTCTGGTCGTCGATGACGAAGCCTTGCTGCGTCTGGACGCGACCGAGGCGTTTCATCATATCGGCTGCCAAACATACGAGGCGGCCGAGACCGAAGAAGCGCTCGATATACTGGAGCGTCATCCTGAAATCTCGGTCCTGTTTACCGACATCAACATGCCGGGCCCGCGCGACGGCATGGCGTTGGCGTCCCAGGTTCATCGGCAAAGGCCCGACGTTCAGCTGATCGTCACCTCCGGCAGGGAACGTCCGGCTCCGGAGGATCTGCCGGAACGGGGTCACTTCATCGCCAAACCCTACACGATGGAAGCCGTCGCGGATCTCGTCCGCGCCTTCCCGAAAAGGACGGCCGTCGGCTGATCGCCACGACGACCCGCAGCTTAGGGGCCTGGTGTGAAATCGAGAGCGGCGCTATCGCGCCGAAACGTGCCGACTACCCGGTCCTTCCGTCGAACCTTCACGACGGCGAAGTCGTTCGTGAGCAATAGCCGAAGGCGAGCCATTTCTATCGCTTCATCGTCCGACTCTGCAGCGAGAGTCTCCGAGGGTGTGATGCCGGGATCGGGGCTCTGCAAGTCAAGAATGTAACGCGCCATATTCCTTTCCTCCAATGACGGGCACGGAAGCACAGTGTCGCATGAGCATCCGATGGGAGTCACCCGCAGAGGCATTGGTCGGCGGTGGATTTTTCGTGCGAACGGCTGATGGCACTGGAGGTCGGCGCCGTGACGGGCGCGGCCTACGGCGAGAAGGACCCCGCACGCCGGGCGCAGCGCAACGGGTATCGCGACAGGGACTGGGAGACCCGTGCCGGGACTGTCGAGCTGCGCATTCCGAAGCTGCGGAAGGGCAGCTACTTTCCAGGCTTCCTCGAGCCGCGGCGCATGGCCGAGAAGGCCCTGACGGCGGTGATCCAGGAGGCCTATGTCCAGGGCATCTCGACGCGGTCCGTCGATGATCTGGTCAAGGCCATGGGCATGTCGGGGATCAGCAAGAGCCAGGTCAGCCGCCTGTGCGAAGAGATCGACGGCAAGGTGAAGGCCTTCCTCAACCGCCCGCTCGAAGGCGATTGGCCCTATGTCTGGATCGACGCCACCTACCTCAAGGTCCGGCGTGGCGGGCGGATCGTGTCGGTGGCTGTCATCATCGCCATCGGCGTGAACACTGACGGCAGGCGCGAGGTTCTGGGACTGGAAATCGGCACCTCCGAGGCCGAACCGATCTGGACCGAGTTCCTGCGCAAGCTGACCCGGCGCGGCCTGCGGGGCGTGAAGCTGGTGATTTCGGACGCCCACGAAGGCATCAAGGCCGCTGTCTCCAAGGTTCTCAGCGCAACATGGCAGCGCTGCCGCGTCCATTTCCAGCGCAACGCCTTGGCCCATGCCGGAAAGAGCGGGCGCAGGGTCGTGTCGGCCTTCATCGCCACCGCCTTTGCCCAGGACACCGCCGAGGCCGCCAGCACCCAGTGGCGCGCCGTGGCCGACCAGATCAGGCCCAAAGTGCCGAAGCTGGCCACGCTGATGGATGACGCCGAGCACGACGTCCTCGCCTACATGTCCTTCCCAAAGGAGCACCGGGCCAAGCTGCATTCGACGAACCCGATCGAGCGCCTGAACGGTGAGATCAAGCGCCGCACGGATGTCGTGGGCATCTTCCCCAACGACGAGGCCATCATCCGCCTGGTCGGGGCCTTGCTGCTGGAACAGAACGACGAATGGGCGGTCCAACGCGCCCGATACATGACGCTGGAAACCATCGCAGCGATAGGCGATGATCCCGTCATTAGCCTGCCCGCCGTGGCATCCTGATCAAGCAGGCCCGCGCCGAGCATCACCGTGACGATCAGCGCCAGCTACACCAATCCATGGGACAGCATCCGCCAGACGCCTACAAGCATTTCGACGAGCGCGATACTGGTTGGACGAAGGTCGTGCTCAAGCCGGGCGCCTGACCTTAGTTTTCGACGGAATAGGAAATAAATTATGACTTTGGAAGGCAAATCAGTTGCCATTCTGATCGCACCCCGCGGGACGGAAGAACCAGAATTCTCGAAGCCCAAGCAAGCTGTCGAGGACGCTGGTGGCAAAGTGACCGTGGTCAGTTTTGAGCCGGGCAAGGCTCGCACAGTCAATAGCGATCTTGACGAGGGCGGCAGCTATACTATCGACAAGACGTTTTCCGAGGTCAAAGCCGACGATTTCGACGGACTTGTTGTGCCCGGAGGGACTGTCGGCGCCGACAAGCTGCGCGGCAGCGTCGAGGCAATTGGTTTCAGCCGGGCTTTCTTCGATCAAAAAAAACCGGTTGCGGCTATATGCCATGCACCTTGGACATTGATTGAGGCTGACGTGCTTAAGGGGCGTTCCTTGACGTCCTACCCAACGCTGAAGGTCGATATCGAGAACGCCGGCGGTACATGGGTCAATGACGAAGTCGTAGTCGACAACGGCCTTGTCACAAGCCGCGACCCCAATGATTTACCCGCCTTCTGTGCCAAACTCATAGAGGAAGTCGCGGCAGGCGTGAGCGCTGGGCTCGCAGCCGGCAACTAAAGACGGGGCGGCCTCGGCAAACCATTTGAGGCCCGCTCACGGAAGAAGGTCCACGCGAGACAGGCGTAGCGGATGGCCGCTGATGATGGTCATCCGCTACGCCGCGTATCAGACGACCACGGCGCGCCGGACGAGCATCCAAATGTTAAGTCGCGTCAACCGCGGTGAACTCCTCGGCGGCTCCGATAGGCTTCTAGGCTTGACCCATTGTAGGGTCCGGGTTCTTTCACATAGTCGACTCCAGGTTCGGTCCCCTCGTGGCCTCCCGACCGTTACCGGACGGTCCCAGCCGACCGACCGCCACCACACTAGCTCTGCTGTTCTTGCGACCTGGATACCGACTAGGTTCACGACCTACAGCGCCGCTTTAAGATAGGGGGCGGTGAGACTGCCTTCCGCTTCCGCAACGACGCCAGGGACGCCGCTGGCAACGATACGGCCACCGTCTTCCCCGGCCCCCGGTCCCAGATCGATGATCCAGTCTGCCTGTGTGATGGCGCGCATGTCATGTTCTACGACTACAACCGTATTGCCGGCGTCGACGAGGCCCTGCAGATGTTGCATCAGCCGGTCCGCATCGGAGGGGTGAAGCCCCGAAGTTGGCTCGTCGAGGATGTAGATCGTGTTGCCGCGTTGAGCGCGTTGCAGTTCAGCCGCCAGCTTGATGCGCTGCGCTTCCCCGCCAGACAGCTCGGTCGCCGGCTGTCCGAGCCTCAGATAGCCAAGACCGATCTCCCGCAACACGTCGAGGGAGCGCATCACAGACGCCTCGTCAGCGAAGAAATCGCACGCATCGTCGACCGTCAGTTCGAGCACCTGGGCGATATTGCGCCCGTTCCATTCGACTTCGAGCGTTTGCGGGTTGTAGCGAGAGCCATGACAGGTCGAGCACGGCGCAAAAACGCTCGGCAGGAACAGCAGCTCCACCATGACGTATCCCTCGCCCTCGCACACAGGGCAGCGACCTTGCGCGACGTTGAACGAGAACCTGCCCGGGCTATAGTGTCGCCGGCGGGCGAGCGGCGTATCAGCGAAGATCCTTCGCACATGGTCGAACATGCCGCTGTAGGTGGATAGGTTCGAGCGCGGCGTGCGGCCGATCGGTTTCTGATCGACCCGCACTAGCCTGCGAACATGCTCCATGCCCGCGACAATGCGTCCTTCAGTATCGTTCTGAGCAACGTCGAGCAGAGGATCGATATCCTCCTCCTCGGCCACCGGAGAGCCGCCGAGGTGTTCCGTGACGAGCTCGGGCAGCGCCTGACTGACAAGACTGGATTTGCCCGATCCCGAAACGCCGGTGACAGCGGTGAAGCAGCCGATGGGAAACTCAACGTCGAGACCTTGAAGATTGTTACGCCTGATCCCTTCCAAGCGTAGCCACGCCTTGGGATCGCGCGGTGTGCGCTCACTGCGGAGCGGCTCTGCGAACAGGTAGCGGCGGGTGATCGAAGTCTCGACGTGGGCAAGCCCCTCTATCGGCCCGCTGTAGAGGACTTCACCACCCTTTTCTCCGGCTCCTGGCCCGACATCGACGAGCCATTCCGCGCGCCGGATCACGTCGAGATCATGTTCGACGACGAACAGGGAGTTACCCGCCGCCTTGAGACGTTCGAGGATAGTGAGCAAGGCTTCGCCATCTGCCGGGTGCAACCCTGCTGAAGGCTCGTCAAGCACATAGACCACGCCGAAAAGCTGTGACGACAGTTGGGTGGCAAGCCGCAAGCGCTGCAGCTCTCCGGAGGAGAGCGTCGGCGTGCTGCGGTCGAGCGAAATGTAGCCGAGGCCAAGATCGATCAGCGGCTCGAGCCGCTCGATCAATTCGCAGGCAAGGCGTTGGGCGGCGATCCGCTTCTCGTCGGAGAGATTGGGCGTGCGGCGTACGTCGGGCGCGCTCTTGTGCGCAGAGCCGCCCGCCGCAACCCGTTGTTCGACCGCTGCATCGCGGGCCGCTTTTTCCAGAACATGGCCCTTTGAGGGGGCTGAGACCGCCCCATACGCGCCATGCGCGACGGGCATCAGCAAGTCCTTCAGCTTGAGCATCGTCAGGTCGCCGAACTCGGCAATATCGAGGCCAGCGAATTTGACCGACAGGGCTTCGCGCTTCAGGCGCTTGCCGTCGCAGGTCGGGCAATCGCGGCCGATGATATATTGCGAGACGCGCTTCTTCATCAGCGCGCTTTTCGTGTTGGCGAAGGTTTCCAGCACATAGCGGCGCGCGCCGGTGAAGGTGCCCTGGTAGCTCGGCTCCATGCGGCGTTTGAGCGCCGTCCGGGTCTGTTCGGGCGTCAGGCCCGCATAGACCGGCACCGTCGGCGCCTCTTCAGTGAAGAGGATCCAGTCGCGATCCTTTTTCCGCAGGTCGCGCCACGGCGTATCGACGTCATAGCCGAGTGACACGAGGATATCGCGCAGGTTCTGGCCATGCCATGCCGCCGGCCAGGCGGCGACTGCGCGTTCCCGGATCGTCAGCGTGTCGTCGGGCACCATCGTTTCTTCGGTCGCGTCATAGACGCGCCCGATGCCGTGACAGGTCGGGCAGGCCCCCGCGACCGTGTTGGGGGAGAAATCCTCCGCATAGAGCATCGGCTGATGGCGCGGATATTCGCCGACGCGCGAATAGAGCATCCGCACCAGGCTGGAGAGCGTCGTCACGCTGCCGACCGAGGATCGCGCGTTGGCCGAGCCGCGCTGCTGCTGCAACGCGACCGCAGGCGGCAAACCGTCGATCGCGTCGACCTCCGGCACGCCGGCCTGGTCGATCAGGCGACGGGCATAGGGCGCAACAGATTCCAGATAACGCCGCTGGGCTTCGGCATAAAGGGTGCCGAACGCGAGCGATGACTTGCCCGAGCCCGATATGCCGGTGAACACCACGAAGGCGTCGCGCGGTACATCGACGTCAATATTTTTGAGGTTATTCTGGCGCGCGCCGCGAACCTGCACGAAAGCGGACGGTCCCGTATGCCCATGATCGGTGATCGGCGTCGTCGCGTGAATATTCTTGTTCTTCAATTCAGTCTTCCTGCCCTATACGCCCGTGCGGCCCCTGGGTTCATCACAGTCGGGTAACAGAGGAATGCATTTCCGACTCAATACATCCAGCGGCCAGGCTGGCCCGATGTTCGGCACCTATGAAATATTTTTCCAGCATTAGACCAAAACCATTTTCCCGTTGGGTCGCGCGACGAGGCCAGACACACTCCGCTGGTAAGCGCCTGGGCCAGGCGGCCCTGGTCCGTGCCGCTATCGGCATGTAACGACCGCACTTCGGCGCTTGTTACCGCATCGCGACGCGTTGCCCATTTGCCAGAGCGCGCTTCATCATGGCCGGGGTCGGGCCATGATGACGGCCGAGTTGTCGATCCGAGCGCCTCGCGCCGCTTCGGATCGGCGGGTCAGTAGTGAATGACCTGATGAGCCCGAGCAGCAGCGCCGATTGCACGAAATTGAGCAGGCGGTGGCTGGCGGAGGTATTGGTCAGCGCGTCTCGTGGCCTCCGAGTTCGCGTCGGTCCTGATCGCGCACCAGCCAGTGGACAGCGCCGAGCGCAAGCGCCGCGCCCGCGAGTGCTGCAATCTTGGATGATTCCGTCTCGCTGAGGTCCAGGATGATGAATTTGCGCGCGATGGCGAGGAGCGCGATCAGCACGATCGTGCGGACTTGGAGGATCCCCAAGCTGCGCTCGGTCGCAACAAGAAGGGAGCGCTTGAACTCGAGCGCGATCACCACGGTGAAGATCATGCCGAACACCACTTGGAAAGTGGCGTAGTCGAGCGTGTCGAATGCCCCCAGAAGCAAGCGGTTCACGACTTCGCGCATCAGCGCCCAGACCGACGCCACGATGATCGCCGCAATGATGACGCTGAGGACGAAGATGACAACTTGCTCGAACTTCTCGTAGAGCGTCATCGCCGACCATTGTTCACGGGTCAGCCCGGATCGTTGCGAGTCTTTCATGATTGCCTCTAGAAAGCCGCCCCGGAGAGACAGGCTCCCCGGGGCTTTGCCAGACGGTGCGATATCGCACGGAGCGGAGGGGACGCCGCAAACCGGCGACCCCCATGTGGCAAATCAGCCGTTCTTGACCTCGATGCGCTTGACCTTGGCCTGCGCCTCGGGAGTCTGGGGCAGCTTGATCGTCAGAACCCCGTTCTTGAACGATGCTTGCGCCTTTTCGCCATCCACACCGGGGGGGAGCGGAATTGTCCGGTAGATCGCGCCGTAGCTGCGCTCGGAGAGATAGTATCCCTTCTTCTCCTCTTGGCGCTCGATCTTCTTCTCCCCCTTCACAGTCAACATGTCATCGTTGACCGTCACCTCGAGGTCCTTCATCTCCATGCCGGGCAGCTCGATCGACACTTCGATCGCCTTGTCGGTCTCAACCATGTCAGATTTGGCTTCGCCGCTGCCCCAGGGCCATTCGAACTGACCGACCCGGTTCCAGAAGTTCTCGAACACATGGTTCATTTCGCGCTGGAGCGTCGCGATCGAGTCGTCTTCGCTGCTCTTGGCGTCTGGCGCGCCGTCCTTGCGCGCCCAGGGGATCAGGTCCTTGATCTGCATGATGGTGTCTCCTTCGATTTTCAGGCGCCTTTGACGGCGATCCTTTTTGGCTGCGCTTCAGGGGCTCGGGGGAGCGTCAAAGTGAGGACGCCTCCGCGCATCTCGGCCTCGATCCTGTCGGGGTCGAAATCCTCGGAAAGCGTGAAGCCCTCTCGAAATCACCCTCGCCATATTCGGCATAGGCAAGTTCCAGGTTTTCTGGCCGCATCGGCTCAACCTTGCCGCGAATCGTCAGCACGCGGTTTTCGAGTGTGATTTCGACCGCATCGGCGGCGACCCCAGGCATTTCGAGCATCATGGAGACACCCTGATCGGTCTCGACAATATCGGTCAGCGGGCGGTAGATGCCGCCGCCGCCGCCGCCGCCGCCGGCGGTCTCGGGCGCGTCGGTCGGCGTCTTTTCGGTGGCTTGCGTGATGTCGGTGCTCATCGTTCCAGCTCCTATCAGGCTGCCTTGATCTCGATTTTCTTTGGCTTTTCTGCCTCGGGACGGGAGATGGCGATCCGCAATACGCCTTTCGTCATCTTCGCCTCCACCTTGTCATCCGAAGCCGTGAATGGCAGGCGGATAGCGCGGGAAAACTTGCCATAACCGCGTTCGTTGCGGTGCCAGCGCGCACCTTCGGGAACCTCGGGCAGCTTGCGTTCGCCCGACAGCGTCAGGACGTTGTCCTTGGCCGAAATTTCAATGTCGCCCGGTTCGATACCGGGAAGTTCACCAGTGACGGCGACGGCCTCGGAGCCTTGCCACACATTCACCGCCGGGAACGCCGCGCGGGACGGGGGCCAGAAGCCGCGGTCGAGATCGCGCATCATGGAGGGCATCAGCGCGAAGGGATCGCTGCGGCACAGATATGTCGGCTAGAGCATTGCTGGCCTCCTGTTGCTGATCGATGCCCCCGAACCGGCGGCATGGTCCGACCGGGCAACGGTGCCGGCTGGATGTCGGTTCGGAGACCGCCCATCAAGATAGGCGGGCCCATTTATTATGCAAGCATATATGGTGCTTGCATTGCACTTTGGGTGGACCGCAGTCTATCCTGTTTCTCATGCAGACGGAGGAAAGATACCCTTGATCACTTCTGATCTCGCCCTGATCGGGACGACGATCCACCGGGTCGCGCAGCTCATCCAGCAGCGGATTGACAACGAGATTGGCGACAGCGGCCTGACCCGCCTGTCCTGGATGGGGGCGGCACATGTCGAGGATTCGCCCGGGCTGACCATCGGCGATCTGGCCGGGCGGCTGGAGGTGGGCCGGGCCACTGCGGGCCAGCTCGTCGATCGCATGGTACGGGGCGGTTGGGTAGAGCGGTGGGCGTCACCCGACGACCGACGGGCGCAGATCGTCACGGCAACGCCAAAGGCCAGGGCGATGCTGGAGGAGCTCGAGCCGCGGCAATCGGCGCTCGAAGATGAGATCCTGCAGGATCTGTCGGCGGACGAGAGGCGCATTCTGCTGGCGCTGCTCGAGCGGATCAGGGCGCGGCTCGGGCGCTAGGGAAAAGGAAAAACCGTTTGGAAAAGAAGACCGAATACAGCATCTGGTACTGGGTGATGCTTTCATAGCTGTGATCTTCATCCAGGATCTGATCGCCGGCTGGCAATCCGTGGCTCCCATCAGCTACAGCCAATTCGAAACCTATCTCGAGGACGGCAGGGTCGCGTCGGTCGCGGTCGGGTCAGACACCATCACCGGCGCCTTCACCGAACTCGTCGACGGCAAGAGCCAGTTCGTGACGACGGTCGTGGATCCCGGGATCCTGCAGCGGATCGACCGCTCCGGCGTCGAGATCACGGGCGTTCCTCAGAATACTTTTTTCGGCACACTGATTTCCTGGGTGGCGCCAGCGCTTGTCTTCTTCGGAATCTGGATGCTGCTGTTCCGCAAGTTCGCCGACAAGCAGGGTTTTGGCGGCTTCATATCCCCAAAGGCATATCGCTCGTCGGGCCGCCGGGAACCGGCAAGACGCTTCTGGCGCGCGCGGTGGCAGGCGAGACCGGCGTGACCTTCTTTTCGATCTCGCGATCAGAGTTCGTCGAGATGTTCGTGGGCGTCGGTACCGCACGGGTGCGCGACCTGTTCGAGCAGGCCCGGAAATCGGCCCCGGCAATCATCTTCATCGACGAACTCGACGCTCTTGGATGGCGCGCTCCTCCGGCCAGATCGCCGGTGGCCATGATGAGCGTGAGCAGACGCTGAACCAGCTTCTGACCGAGCTCGACGGCTTCGACCCTTCAGTGGGCATCGTGCTCCTGGCCGCCACCAACCGACCCGAGATTCTCGACCCCGCGCTGCTGCGTGCGGGACGCTTCGACCGTCAGGTGCTGGTGGACCGGCCCGACAAGACGGGGCGTGTGCAGATCTTGAACGTGCACATGAAGAAAGTGACGCTCGCCCCAGACGTCGATGCCGAGAAGGTCGCAGCTCTTACTCCCGGCTCTTCCGGCGCGGATCTTGCCAATCTCGTCAACGAGGCAGCATTGCTCGCCACGCGCCGCAAGGCTGATGCGGTGACGATGGACGACTTCAACAATGCGGTGGAACGCATCATCGCCGGGTTGGAAAAGAAGAACCGCGTGCTCAATCCGCGCGAACGCGAGATCGTGGCGCACCACGAGATGGGGCACGCGCTGGTGGCGATGGCTCTGCCGGGGGTGGACCCGGTGCACAAGGTCTCGATCATACCGCGCGGGATTGGCGCGCTCGGCTACACCATCCAGCGCCGACCGAGGACCGCTTCCTGATGACGCGGGAGGAACTCGAAACCAAGATCGCAGTCCTGCTTGGCGGGCGCGCAGCAGAGAAGATCATCTACGATCATGTCTCGACCGGGGCGGCGGACGATCTGGTCAAGGCGACCGACATCGCCCGCGCCATGGTCGCGCGGTACGGGATGGACGAAGACCTCGGGCATGTCAGCTACGACACCGATCGGCCCGGCTTTCTCGGCACCGGCGACCAGTGTTCCTGGCTAACCGCCGCTACAGCGACGCCAATGCTGAGCGGATGGACGCGAAGGTGCGCGACATCGTGGATGGCGTGTTTAAGCGCACCCTCACCTTTCTTGAAACCAATCTGGATCTTCTCGAGCAATCGGCGCAGGATCTCCTGCAACGAGAGACAGGTCGCTGCGTGACACTGTCACTGGCACCTGACTGGATAATGAAGACGGAGAAGACGAATGGCAAACGGAGCTTGCGATATTTGCGGTCGCCCGGCGACGGCGCGTGTGCGCGCCTCGGTGAACGGCAGGGTTCAGAACATGGAGCTTTGCGACCAGCATTACAGCGAAATGGCGCGCCGGTCGGGGCGCAGCGCCTCGCCACTGGAGTCCCTGTTCGGACGGCGTTCCCTTCTTGACGAGTTCTTCGGCGAGAGCAGTTTCGGCAGCCTCTTTGGTGACAGTCCGCTGCGAGGCGGCACGCTCGGCTCTATGGGTGATGGCGATGACGCTGTCGTCGACGCCACTTTCGGCGAGGGCGCGCCGCGGCGTGGATCGCGGCGCGGCGGCGGACGCACCATCGCCGACCGGCTGAGCGAACAGGGCAACAAGCTGCTGCAGGATGCCGCACAGAAGGCCGGGGAATTCGGGCGCAGCGAGGTCGATACCGAACATCTGCTTCTGGCATTGACCTCGTCTGACGTAGTCAAGACGATCCTGGAACAGTTCAAGGTCGATGTGGACGATCTGCGGCGCCAGATCGAGAAGGAAGCGAAGCGTGGAGACGCCAAGACGGAAGGCGAAATCGGCGTAAGTCCTCGCCTGAAGGACGCGCTGAACCGGGCCTTCATCGCCTCGAACGAACTCGGCCATTCCTATGTGGGTCCCGAGCACCTTCTCATCGGCCTTGCCGAGGAAGGTGAAGGCCTGGCCGCGTCGATCCTGCGCAAATACGGATTGACACCGCAGGCGCTTCGCCAGCAGGTGACCAAGGTCGTGGGCAAGGGAGCCGAGGAAGGCCGCGTGGAGGCGTCTTCCAGCACGCCCGATCTCGACCAGTTCAGCCGTGACCTGACGAAGCTCGCTCGCGAGGGCAAGCTCGATCCCGTCATCGGCCGCGCCCGCGAGATCGAGACGACGATCGAAGTGCTGGCCCGCCGGAAAAAGAACAACCCGGTGCTGATCGGCGAGCCCGGCGTGGGCAAGACTGCCATCGTCGAGGGACTTGCTCAACGGATCGTCGCGGGCGAAGTGCCCGAGGCGCTGCGCGACAAGCGGCTGGTCGAGCTCAACATCAACTCGATGGTGGCCGGGTCGAAGTATCGCGGCGAGTTCGAGGAGCGAGTCCAGAAGATCCTCAAGGAGATCACCGAGGAGAAGGACAGCCTGATCCTGTTCATCGACGAGATCCACACCATCGTCGGCGCCGGCCAGGGCGGTGGCGAAGGTGGTCTCGACATCGCCAACACCTTCAAGCCGGCACTGGCGCGGGGCGAACTGAACCTGATCGGCGCGACGACGCTCAACGAGTACCAGAAATACATCGAGAAGGACGCGGCGCTCGAGCGACGGTTCCAGCCGGTTTATGTCGAGGAACCCACGGTAGCTCAGGTCATCATGATCCTGCGCGGCCTGCGCGACACGCTGGAGGCGCACCACAAGGTGACGATCACCGACGAGGCCATCGTCGCGGCAGCCGAGCTTTCTGATCGCTACATCACTGGCCGCTTCATGCCCGACAAGGCGATCGACCTGATCGATCAGGCAGCCGCACGGGTGAAGATCAGCGCCACAGCGCGCCCTGTGGACGTCCAGGAGTTGGAGGCCGAAGCCGCGCAGATCAAGCGCGAGCAGGACTATGCCGCAGCCCGCAAGCAATTCGACCGAGCAGCAGAACTGAAGAAGGAGCTGGAGCAGAAGCAGAAGGAGCTGGACGAGCTTCTGGAAATCTGGAAGCGCGACCAGGCTTCGGCGACCGCCGAGGTGCGCGCCGATCACGTCGCGCAGATCGTCTCCAAGATCACCGGCGTTCCGGTCACGGAGCTGACCACCGAGGAGAAGGACAAACTCCTCAAGCTCGAGGAGAAGCTGCACGAGCGCGTCATCGGCCAGGAAGAAGCGATCCGCGCCGTGGCCGATGCGGTGCGCCTGGCGCGTGCGGGTCTGCGCGAAGGTTCCGGTCCGACTGCGACCTTCCTGTTTCTCGGGCCAACCGGGGTTGGCAAGACGGAACTGGCCAAGACGCTCGCCGAGGTGATCTTCGGCGACCAGGATGCGATGATCCGTATCGACATGTCGGAGTATGGCGAGCGCCACTCGGTTGCCCGGTTGGTTGGCGCACCTCCGGGCTACGTCGGATACGACGAAGGCGGGCAGCTGACGGAGAAGGTGCGCCGTCGGCCCTACTCGGTCGTGCTCTTCGACGAGATCGAAAAGGCGCATCCCGATGTCTACAACATCCTGCTTCAGGTGTTCGACGATGGCCGCCTGACAGATGGCAAGGGCCGCGTGGTGGACTTCACTAACACTATCATCATCGCCACCTCGAACCTCGGTTCGGACATCATCCAGCGCAACCTCACGAAACGGGGCAGCAGGGAGTTCGACGAGGCCAAGCAGAAATCCGAACTGATGGAGGTGTTGCGCGGTCATTTCCGGCCAGAGTTCATCAACCGGATCGACGAGATCATCGTCTTTCATTCGCTGAATCAGTCGGAGATCCGCCAGATCGTCGAGTTGCAGCTCAACCGGGTGAAGCGGACCGCCCTCACCCAGGGCGTCGAACTCGAACTCGATGTGAGCGTCGTGGATCACTTCGGCGCGGTCGGCTTCCGTCCCGAATTCGGTGCCCGCGAGCTACGCCGGCTGATCCGGTCGGAGCTGGAGACCGAGTTGGCTCGCGAACTGCTCTCGGGGCGGATCAAGGATGGCGACAAGGTCCGCGTCGCCTGGTCAGCGGACGAACAGAAGGTCGTGTTCGAAAAGATCGCAAGGGACACCGGTGAAGACAGCCCGGACGATCCGGCCCAAGCCGGGATCGGCGAGTCCAGCGCAGTTGCCGAAAACAAGGTGGACGCTCCGACGCCCGATGTCCCAGTCGACGCCAATGATAAGGAGCAGTCCAAGGGCGATAAGTCTACCGGATGACGTCGTGAAGGACTGGCCGGCGCGATGACGGTCGCGCCGGCTCATTTCGTCAAAAAGCGACAAGCAAGGTCATACGGCATGGAAGTCATCAGAGCATTTCGCAATCTCGACCGGCACGGCCAACAGCGCGCGCCTGAGGTCATCGAGGAAGAGGTGCGGCAACTTGAACCGCATCTTGTAAGCTTCCGCGAGGATTTCGTCCGGCTCGAAGTCGTCGCCTCCCAGACGAGCGGCAAGACGCGCATCCAGGTCAGCCTGCGCCTCCAACTGCCCTCGGGCGTGATCGCGGCACAGGAAGAGGGGGTCGAGATCGAGCCTGTCCTGCGCAAGGCCTTTGCCGACCTGCGCCAGCGGGTTGACCGGTATGTGGCGCGCCTCAAGCATGAACCGGACTGGAAGCGCCCGGCCCGTCGCCGCCGCATCGGCGCGCTTCTGCCCCCGGCACGCGATGCGGCCGAGTCGAACCGGCGGGCGATGTATTTCGACCTGATCGAGGATCATCTGGACCGGGTCCATGACGCCGTCCGGCGCGAACTGACCTATCTCGAAGCCGGCGGATCGGTGCCGCCGGGCAGGCTCGGGGTCGACGATCTGGTCGATGCGATGGTTCTGAAGGGGCTCGAACGGTTCGAGACGCGGCCGACGGAATTCTCGGTCGGCGATTGGCTCTTGCGGCTGGCCCACGAGACCATCGAGGAGGAGGGACGTGCGGCCCGCCGGGCCCTGCCCGAGGACGCCGCCTCGCTCGACGCCGAGCCGGAGAAGCCCGCAGAGGATCCGACCGAAGCCGATCAGGAATTGTCCGAATTCCACCAGCCCGACGACGTGTTGCGGCTCGAGGATCTCGTCGCGGACGACAGCGTGACCGATCCCGAGAGAGAAGCTGAGCGGCATGAACTGGCGCAGTCGCTGCATCGCGCGATGGCCCAGCTTCCGGCGCTCTGGCGCCGCGTGCTGGAGCGGATCCACCTTGCCGACAGCACGCCGGCCGAGGCCGCCGCGGCGCTCGGCCTGGATGCGGCCGAGGTCGACCGGATCGCCCTGTCCGCGGCCGCCTTTCTTCGCGCGAAACTGAACGAGGCCGGGTTCGCGGGCGAAACCGTCGAAACCGCGAACCTGGAACAGGAAATCGCCCGCACGGCGCGCCTGCCCCAACCGATCCTCGAACGGCAGCGGATCGTCATTGCGATGCACGGCGAGGCGGCCATCCTGTCGCATGCCGAAAGCTCGCCCGATCATCCAGGAGGACGCATCGAATGAACATCAACTCGCTCAACCCGGCCCGGGACATCGAAGACATGCTCTGCACGCTGACGCGCAACTGGTGGCTGGTCATCCTGCGCGGCGTGCTGGCGGTGATCATCGCCGCGCTTGCGTTCCTGATGCCGGCTCAATCGCTCCTGGCTCTGACGCTGGTATTCGGCACCTTTTCCTTCGCCGATGGCGTGTTAGGCCTGATCTCCGCCATTCGCAACATCCGGAAGGGCCGGCGGTGGGGTTGGCTCATGGTCAGCGGCCTGCTCGGCATCGCCACGGGAATCGTCGTCGTGATCTCGCCCTTCGTTGCCACACTCGTCCTAGCGACGTTCCTTTGGGCCAGTATTGCCTTCTGGTCCGTGTTCTCGGGTGCCCTCGAGATCGCGGCAGCGATCCGCCTGCGAAAGGAAATCAACGGCGAAATCTGGCTGATCCTGAGCGGCCTTCTCTCGGTCGTTCTCGGTGTCGTCGTGACCTGGATGCTGCTGACGCGCCCGGTCGAAAGCTTCCTCGCGCTCGGCTGGCTGATCGGCTTCTACGCCGCGGTCTTCGGGGTGATGATGATCCTCCTCGGGCTACGGCTTCGCAAGGCGGATCGTTCGGACGGTGCGGCCTTCGATGACGCTCCCCCATCGGCAAAGGCGTGAGGTGCCCTGTGGTGGATGACGGGCGACTTGCCGGCGAGGAGCACGATTTCACCCGATGGGACGAAACGATCTTCGACCGTTGCCTGAGTACCGGCTTCAATCCGTTCGGCAGCGGTCCGACGCCAATCTTCCCGCGGCACCGGGACGCAGAGGCGCCGGACGCCGATGCAAAGCCGTGCATGCCAACTGACACCGAAAATGCGGGGTGCTGATGTCGAACCGCCTGCCTGACTTGGCATTTGCTGCTGCGGCCGCTGCCTTGGGCATCGGAATCGTTTTCGTTTTTCGTTCGATGTATCTTGCCGAAGACATACTGCCTTTCGCGCAGGAGATGACGCTCATCTTCCTCGGCGCTGTCGTGACGATCATTCTGACCGCGGCGCTTCTCAATCGCCAGACCGATCTCGAGCTTCGCAAGGAAGGAAGGGTCATCATCCTCCAGCAGCAATGCGACATTTACATGGCCTGTATCGAGAAGGTCGCAGAGATCGTGGAAACCGCAAGGCACGATGCGAAGCTGATCGATGAACTGCGTGTTCTCAGCCACAAGCTGGCTGTGGTCGCGAGTGCAGGGGTCGTGTCCAGCTTCGAGCAGGTACTGGAGAGCTTGCAGTCCGGTTTTGCTGACGGCACGCTCTCGGACGGGGACGGAGAGGGCGTGATGAATGCCGTCGCCGATCTCACGATAGCGATGCGGTCGGACGTCCTGCACGCTGCTGCCTTTCCTTCGCAGAACACCGAATGCGCCGTTCGCCTGAATTCGAGGCGAATGGAAAAACTCGACGATCTCGAACGTCACCTTCTCGTATCCACCGACACCCGGGAGAACTGATATGCGCGGCCATAATCGCCCACCATTCCCGCCGAAAATTCCCGGAACCGATCAGCCATCCTGGGACGTGCCGACGGCAATCATCTACCGTCCTGCCCGTTCCGCGATGACATCGGCGCCTCGGCCCAACTACTGGGTTCTCGAGTTCGAGCCGTCCCGGCCGCCGCAGATCGAGCCGCTGATGGGATACACGTCCAGCGGCGATCCCTATCGTCCGATTCGGCTGAAGTTTCCGGATCGCGACAGCGCCGTGGACTTCGCAGAGCGGCAGGACTGGCATTATGTCGTGCGCGAGGACGCTGGGGGAGCCCGGATGGCGAACCCTTGGGCGGGTGAGACGCGCCACCGGCTGCACAGGGGCGTCGATGCCCCGGGAGCCTTCCGGGTCCCCTTCCGCCCCGATCGCGGCCTCTCAAGAGGCGTCCAGCATGAGAGCACGGCCAACCCGTCTACCAGCGACAGGGAGAGTTTCGATCCGGTCCTCGAAGCCTCGCTCGAATCCTTCCCCGCCTCTGATCCTCCGGCGTGGACGGTGACGTGACCCCCTGAAACTCCTCCAGGAATAGCTAGAGTCCGCCCCAACGAAGGACGGACAGAATGAAGCGATCAAGGTTCACGGAAGAGCGGATCATCGGGATCCTGCGGGAGCAGGAGGCCGGAGTGACGACGGCGGAGGTGTGTAGGCGTCACGGGGTCAGCTCGGCGACCTTTTACAAATGGAAGGCCAAGTTCGGCGGGCTCGACGTGTCGGAGGCTCGGCGGCTGAAGGCGCTTGAAGACGAGAACGCCCGGCTCAAGCGGATGCTGGCGGACGCGATGCTGGACAACGTGGCCCTGAAGGACCTGCTGGGAAAAAAGTGGTGACGCCCGCCGGCTGGCGCGAGGCGGCTGGTCATCTGCAAGCCGCCTACGAGATGAGCGAAAGGCGGGCGTGCCGTGTTCTGGGCGTCGATCGGACGAGCGTGCGCTATCAGGCGACGCGCCCGGACGACGGCGCCCTGCGTGACCGGCTGAGGGCCCTCGCCCAGGAGCGTCGCCGTTCGGCTACTGCCGCCTGCACGTCCTGCTGCGGCGCGAGGGCCATGCGGTCAACAAGAAGCGGGTTCAGCGGATCTATCGCGAGGAACGGCTGACGGTGCGCCGGCGCGGCGGCCGGAAGCGAGCGATGGGCACGCGGCGACCGCTGGACCTGCCGCTGGTCGCCAACCAGCGCTGGTCGCTGGACTTGGCTGCTACGCGCCGCCCTCCGGGTCGTCTCTGACCAGATGACGGACGGGCGGCGCTTCCGCATCCTGACGGTGATCGACAACTGCACCCGCGAATGCCTGGCGCTGGTTGTCAATCGGCGTCTAAAAGGGACCCCCTATCGGCGTGCAATAGGGACCCCCTTTTGGGGTTCGTGATGGACGTCACGAGCGCACCGCTTGCGAG
>NZ_JAEPWN010000008.1 GCF_016654005.1 Brevundimonas nasdae
GGGCTCTGTTGCAAAAATCGTGAAGCTTGAGCATGCTTGGCGGAGATTGGACGGACGGAACGATGACGGATTTCAAGTGGCGCCATTTCCAGGGTGATGTGATCCTGTGGGCGGTGCGCTGGTATTGTCGCTATCCGATCAGCTATCGCGACCTTGAGGAAATGCTGGCGGAACGCGGCATTTCGGTCGACCATACGACGATCTATCGCTGGGTCCAGTGCTACGCCCCGGAGATGGAGAAGCGGCTGCGCTGGTTCTGGCGGCGTGGCTTTGATCCGAGCTGGCGCCTGGATGAAACCTACGTCAAGGTGCGGGGCAAGTGGACCTACCTGTACCGGGCAGTCGACAAGCGGGGCGACACGATCGATTTCTACCTGTCGCCGACCCGCAGCGCCAAGGCAGCGAAGCGGTTCCTGGGCAAGGCCCTGCGAGGCCTGAAGCACTGGGAAAAGCCTGCCACGCTCAATACCGACAAAGCGCCGAGCTATGGTGCAGCGATCACCGAATTGAAGCGCGAAGGAAAGCTGGACCGGGAGACGGCCCACCGGCAGGTGAAGTATCTTAATAACGTGATCGAGGCCGATCACGGAAAGCTCAAGATACTGATCAAGCCGGTGCGCGGTTTCAAATCGATCCCCACGGCCTATGCCACGATCAAGGGATTCGAAGTCATGCGAGCCCTGCGCAAAGGACAGGCTCGCCCCTGGTGCCTGCAGCCCGGCATCAGGGGCGAGGTGCGCCTTGTGGAGAGAGCTTTTGGCATTGGGCCCTCGGCGCTGACGGAGGCCATGGGCATGCTCAACCACCATTTCGCAGCAGCCGCCTGATCGGCGCAGAGCGACAGCCTACCTCTGACTGCCGCCAATCTTTGCAACAGAGCCCTGCCGAAAACGCGAAGCGAGGAAAAGCGCTGGTCCAGCGAGGTTCGTCGCCGGCTACCGGAATGGGTTGACGCTGTCGTGCAGCCGGTGATCTCCGACGCCTTGGCCACGGAAGGTTTGGCTGCGGCGATCCGCGTCGAAGGTGATCGGCTGTTTATCGACTACGAACCGACCGCAACCGGATCGGGCTATGTCGCCCCCAGTGTCATGCTGGAGTTCGGCGCGCGGTCGACGGGCGAGCCGGCCAGTTTGCGCGATGTTGTCTGCGATGCCTCCGGCCTGATCGATGGCCTGATATTCCCGACAGCGCGTCCGCGCGTCATGCACGCCGAGCGGACGTTCTGGGAGAAGGCGACCGCGATCCATGTCTTCTGCCATCAGGAACGGCTGCGCGGGGACCGCTTCGCCCGGCATTGGCATGATGTCGCCCGGCTCGATGAAGTCGGGCTTGCGGACGCTGCCTTCGCGGATCGCGAGCTGGCGAACGCGGTCGCTCGCCATAAGTCGATGTTCTTTGCGGAGAAAGCGGCTGATCGCTCGCCGATCGACTATGCAATGGCCGTCAACGGCGGCTTGCAACTTGTGCCGGTCGGCGATGGCGCGAAAGCGCTGAAGGACGACTATATCCGCATGGTCGAGGATGGGCTGCTCTTCGATGACGCAGAACCGTTCGAGGCGCTCATGGCGCGATGCGCCGAGATGGCCGCGCGAGCCAACAACGCGGCCAGTTAAGAAACGACGATGAGGGGGCGGGTAGTGACGGTAATGGGTATGTCTGACATTTCGGCGAGCGTTGTAGTTCGGAGTGCAGCGAAATGATCGGAGATCACTCCGACAGCTTCAATTTCCTTCAGCGGTTCTGGCCAGATCTCCATGATCTCGGGAGAAAGGCGGAACAGGCTGGACCGCATGAGCCGGACCTCGTGGCCATCCGGCTGCGTGGGCTTACCGAGACGATGGTCGTCAAACTGTTTGGCCAACTGGGACTTCAGTACGACCCGGCGCATTCGCATTTCGACAGGTTGGTCCTGCTGGAGAATGCAGACCTGCTCGACGCCCGTCTCCTTTCCAAATTTCACGCTATCCGGAAGGTCGGCAACAATGCCGCACACAACGGGAAGGTTACGCCGGCACAAGCTGAAGCTCTTTTGGAAGATGCTTGGTCTCTTTCGTGCTGGTTCTGCCGCTTCATGCGTCCCGACATCGAATGGCTGACTCCAGCGAGGCAGAACGCCAATCCCCTCTCGGTTCCATCCATGGTGGAAACGCAGGACGTGTCTGCCGAGCGGCAGCCGACGGTCCCGGGTAAGTCATCGAACATACTCAAGTTTCCCGAGGAGCGCGTCCGGCGCATACGGGAGCAGGTCTCCCGCGCGATGGCGGAAGTCGATCCGAGGGTGCGCCAACTTCGGACCAGCATCACACTTCACGAGGCCTTTACGGAAAGTCTGTCGAGCGACCAAGCCGCCTGCCTCGACGCGCTTTCCACATTCCTCTCCAGTCCGACGCAGCGTGTATTCCTGCTCAAGGGCTATGCGGGCACCGGCAAGACCTTCCTCGCCAAGGGCATCACCGAATATCTTTCGGCACAGGGTCGCGCTTTCCGCCTCGCAGCACCGACCGGGCGGGCGGCGAAGATTATCTCGGAGAAGACCGGGCGCGACGCGCGGACGGTGCATAGCCAAATCTACAACTTCAGCGACCTGAAGGAATATACGAAGGGGGATCAGGAGGTTGGGTCGGAGACGTTCAAGTTCTATGCGGAGATCGCGTCCAACCAAGATCAGGCCAATACGGTCTATATCGTGGACGAGGCGTCGCTTCTTTCGGACGTCTATTCGGAGAGCGAGTTCTTCCGATCGGGAACCGGATACCTGTTGCACGACCTGATTAGCTATGTCGGATTCGAGCATGGCGAGACCGACCGGAAGATTATCCTCGTAGGCGATCCCGCTCAGCTTCCCCCGGTGGGGATGTCCGTCTCCCCAGCGCTTGATACGGAGTACCTCCACAAACACCTCGGGTTGGATGCGGCCGAATACGAGTTGAAGGAAGTGCTGCGGCAGAAGGCGGATAGCGGGATTATCCGTAACGTCATGCCGCTTCGCGATAGCCTTTCAAAGGGCACATTTGGTAGCCTCAGCTTCAACTTCGGCGAAGATGTCCTGCGTCTCCGCGCCGACGAGGTTCTCCCATTATATATGGCGGCACGCTCTACCGGCGAAGCGAACATTCCGATCGTCATTACGCGGTCTAACAGCGAAGCGGCCAGTTACAACCGGGCGATCAGGGATGCACTTTTCCCCCTACGTGACTTCGTGGCGGCCGGTGATCGGCTGATCGTCACCGCCAACGCCGTTGTGAACGGCAGCTTCCTGGCTAACGGTGAGTTTGTCGATGTCGTCGATGCGGAAACCATGGTGGAGCGGCGGTCCGTCAATCTCCGATACCGTAACGAGGAGACCGGGGCAGTCGACGTCATCGAGGTGTCGTTAGTGTTCCGCGACATCCAGATAACCGTTTCGTCGCCAGATGGCGCCGAGACCGTTCTGACCGCGAAAATCCTCGACGATCATCTTCACGATAGCGGGGCCGGGCTCGACGCTGCGCAGCAGCGCGCGCTCTATGTGGATTTCCTCAAGCGTCACCCTGATTTGAAGCGCGGCCACGACCGAGAACGCCTCAGCCAGATCATACGCCAGGACCCATACTTTAACGCGCTCCGCGTAAAGTTCGGCTACGCGGTGACTTGCCACAAGGCGCAGGGTGGCGAATGGGGGCATGTGTTCGTGAATTGCCCGTCTGGCCAGAATCCGAGATCGGCCGAGTATTTCCGTTGGCTCTATACGGCCATGACCCGCTCAAGCGGGAAGCTGTATATGATCGACCCGCCCGAAGTCAGGTTGAAGGTCGCCGGGCCTGACTGGTGGTCGCCTTCGGAGGTATCGACGACATCGACGGATGGGCAGCTCTCGGCAGCTGCGCAGGCGGGAGGCACCGCCTCAATCATATCGCCCCAGGAGGCATTCCGCCTCGGTGTTCTGGCGCGCGTGCGGGACCTTCTCGGGGAGACGGGCATCGAGATCGACGATGTCGCGCATCACCAGTACCAGGAAGCCTTCTACCTGCGTCGCGACCTCAACACCGCCCGCGCCAACATCAGTTACAATGGCAAGTTTAAGGTTACGGCGGTGGCTGTGCCCCCCGCAGGCGCTTTCAGCGAGCAGCTAGGCGAGCTTCTTCGGCCGTTGGTCGGTCAGTCCATTGCCTCGGCACTGCCAGTCGCCGGCACGGGTGGCTCGTCGGGCCTGCAATCGCCAAGCCGCCCTTTCCTTGCACAGTTCCACGACCGCCTGTTGCCTCTTCTCAGGGAACGCCAAATCCACATTGTGGGATTGAAGGAACAGGCGTGGAGCCAGCGCTACACCTTCTCGCGTGGCGGTGATGCTGCCGTCGTCGATGTCTTCTACGACGGACGAGATCGGTTCACGAAATGCATGCCGATCAACGTCGGGGGGAGGCAGGGCGTCCCAGCGGGTACGTTGTTGCCCGAGGTGCTTGAGATACTCACTGCGCAGGTCATCCCGTGAAGCCGGGGCAGCAGGTCACGGCCTTGCGCAAGGGCGGCCAACTCGATGAAGCGTTCAAACTCGCCACGGAACTGGTTGCGGCGCCGGAGGCGAACGAATGGGAGGTCGGCGCCTACGGCTGGTGTCTGATCGATCTCGTGAAGCGGCATGCCGCCGACCGGGATCAGGCATCGCTGCATGGCTATCTGCGCCTGCTGACGAAGTTTGAGGTCCCTAGTGGAAATGAGCTTCTCGCCGAACACCGAGAGCGGGCGCTGGCATTGGTCGACGATGATCGTCGTGCCGTCATGGCAGCCCGAAAGCTCGGCAAGGATGGCCAGCACGACATGGCCGTTGGCGCGTTTGCGGCACTCATGGCGAAAGGCGGTCTGACCAAGGACGACAAGACTGCTTTCGGCTGGGAGCTCTATCGGGCCACCCAGGCGATCTTCCGAGCGGCTGGGGGGCAGGATTTGGCGCCGAGCGCCATCGATACCGTCAAGCGGCACCTCAACACCTATCTCAAGCTCGGCATCTCGGAGTCCGGTCTATTACATAGCTGCATGATGCAGCAGGCGGTCCGGTTGTCCCATGGCGACCATCTCCGCCTCGCCGCATTCGCACGCTTGTGGGGGCTGGATTCGTTCCGGCGCGAGGACTTCGAGGAGTCCCGACTCGACGACGGCAAGACCTTCCCCCCGCTTGCGGAAACGGTGCTGCAACGCGCATCCAAGGAAGCTGCGAAGGGCGGATCTCCAGCGGAGATGAACTATATCCTGCCCTACCTTGAGCGCGGGCTGGAGCTGTTCCCTGAGAACGTCTGGCTGAAGTTGAACATGGTAAAGTTGCTGCGCGGCCTCGAACGGCTAGATGAGGCTCGACTGCTCGCGACTGAGTTCGCCCGCAGCAAGGCAGGCGAATATTGGACCTGGGAGTTGATCGGCGACCTCAAGGTGGAGCCGGTTATGCGCCTTTCGTGCTATGCGAAGGCGCTGACTTGCTCGGAGGACGATACGTTCGTCAGCAAGCTGCGTCTCAAGTTCGCGGCCCTGGTCGCCGCCGATCATCCCGGTGAGGCGAGAGCCGAAGTGGAACGGGTGATCGAACATAGACGTCGCGAGGGCACCCGCATTCCCATCGACGCCCAGCGGATGGCGGAAAGCGCCTGGTTCCTTGCCGCGGCACCATCTACCCCGGGCCGTTCGTTCTACGATCGCTTCAAGTCGCGCGCCGAGGAGTTGCTCTTCGCCCATCTCCCTTGGACCGATGCATTAGTCGGCGACGAATTCGTGATCGAGGGGCAGGAAGGGCAGAAGGATCGGACACGCCGGCGGATATTCGTGAAGGCCAGCCCTCTGCCTTTAGAAATCAGCGTCTCTGCGGGGCACCCGGACGTGCGGGGCCGCCAGTCGGGCGCTCCGATCAGGGTGCAGATGGAGGTGTCGACCGCCGAACCATGGAAGGCGATGGTGCATCGGATTCAGCCACGGAACGGCGCCAGCGATGACGTTGTGCCGGAACTATGCGGCGTTATCGATCACATCAACCGGGCCAAGTCGCTCCTCCATTTTGTGGTGGCTAAGGGAATCGACGGCACGTTTCCATTGGCCGACTTTACCGGTTCAGCAACGATAGGACAGGCTGTCGCGGTTCGGGCGACCCGCTATCATAGCCGGAAAGGTGCGCGGACTCGGACGCTGTCGGTTTCCTCTACCACCCGATCGCCTGGAACGGATGTGCTGAAGCCTTTCAACGACGATGTCGAAGTCCGTAATGGCCTCGGCTTCACTTCCGCTGGCATCTTTATTCCGCCGGATATCGTTGCAGAATCCAGGGTCGTCGATGGCGATCGGGTGGAAGGCCTAGCCGTTATCAATTTCGACAAGAAGCGAAGCACATGGGGCTGGAAAGCTATCAGCGCGAAAAACGACTGACTTGGTGACAATGCGCGAGCCATTCGCGCTCCGGCCTCGCGTGACAATTAGCTGCTTTGATGATAGAGCTACATCGTGAAATCGGCGGAATGCATGGATCGAGTCGGATTGTTTCCTGCGTTCCTCGCTTGACGATAGATCCCGAAAGTACGGTTTTTCGGGGCATCCCGGAAAAATCCAATAATTTCAAAAGCCAGCCATTTTGCCGGGATAGCTGACGGTATATCGCCGTAAAAAATATTTTTAATGGCGATATTTCAAGGCGTTATGCTGCCAATCAATAATCGAGTGGGAATAATTCGGGCCTTTCGGGGCCTTTCGGAATCGCTTCCGGATGGCCTCGTAAAGCACTGACAACATTGTGAATTCTAACGAGACCCTTCGATATCATTCGGAGGGTCTTTTTTCGTTTTGCCGTCTCCGCCGACGGTACGGCGCGGCGTTGATCCGGAAGACTCTCACCCATAACGTCATGAGCAGGTCGAGACCTCTGACGGTATCGTTTTGGTTCAAGTAGCTGAAAACGCAGAAAAATACCCTCTGAAATTCGGCCGAAATCGATCAACGGCCGAGAGAGTTGATTTTACCGTGCTTACCGATGCTGCGCTCAAGAATTTGCGACCCAGAACAAAGGCTTACAAAAGTACCGACAGGGACGGCATGTACGCCTATGTTTCGCCCGGCGGTGCGATCTCGTTCCGCTACGATTATCGCTTCAACGGACGTCGTGAGACCGTGACGCTCGGACGTTACGGACGAGGCGGTCTCAGCCTCGCCCAGGCCCGCGAACGTCTCTTCGACATCAAGCGGACGATCGCCGAAGGCGCCTCTCCGGCGATCGAGAAGCAGAGGGCCAAACGTCGGCTGCAGGAGTCCCGAAGCTTCGAGCATGTCGCCCAGGCCTGGATGGACAAGGCGCCCATGGCCGACAGCACGCGCAACATGCGCCGGTCGATCTTTAACCGGGAGGTTCTGCCCAAATGGCGGAGCCGGCTGCTCTCGGAGATCACGCCGGACGATCTGCGAGCGCACTGCAAGACGATCGTGGACCGCGGCGCGCCGGCGACGGCGATCCATGTCCGTGACATCGTCAAACAGATCTATGGCTGGGCGATCCTTCATGGGGAGAAGATCAACAATCCGGCGGACGGCGTGGGGCCGGCGTCGATCGCCACCTTCCGTCCCAGGGATCGCAGCCTGTCGCCATCCGAGATCAGGATCATGCTGGGTCTGCTCGGCGAGGTGGCGACGCTTCCCACCATCCGGCTCGGCCTGAAGTTCGTGCTCTTGAGCATGGTCCGAAAGAGCGAACTGCAGGACGGCACCTGGGACGAGGTCGATTTCGAAAACGCTGTCTGGTCGATCCCGAAGGCCCGCATGAAGCGATCGCGGCCACACAACGTCTATCTCTCGACCCAGATGGTCGACATCCTGGTCGCCCTGAAGACCTGCGCCGGCAACTCGAAATACATCCTGCCGTCGCGCTATGACGCGGATGCGCCGATGTCGAAGGCGACGTTCAATCGGGTGACCACGGCCATCGCCGAGCGCGCTGAAAAACAGGCGCTGGCCCTCGAGCCATTCACTGTCCACGATCTTCGGCGGACGGCGTCCACGCTTCTCCACGAGATGGGGTTCAACTCGGACTGGATCGAGAAAGGCCTGGCGCACGAGGAGCGCTCGTCCCGAGGCGTCTACAACAAGGCAGAGTTCGAGACCCAACGGCGGCATATGGCGCAGGAGTGGTCCAATGCGGTCGAGGCCTGGGAGGAGGGGCGGGCATATTCTCCGACCGTCACCGTACCCGAAGGGGCTGGTCCACGGTTCGATCCGAAATCATGATGGAAGAGGCCCGGAAAGCGAAACCCCGGGAGAGGCGCTGCCTGTCCCGGGGCTCTAAACCGTTGCCGGGGGCGCTTGACCACGGGTCAGAGGGGCCGCACCGACTGCTGGTGCTGACAAGGTAGTTTTTGATGGCTGAGAGTCAAGTTCCCTATCCCTACACCCCAGCCCGGCTGGCGGCCTTGAGGGCGGCGCTGTCCGAGACCCGGTTCGACACCTACCTGACCGCCGCCGGCTACCACGTGGATCATGCGGTCGGCCTCTATCTCTACAACGCCAGACTCGCCAAGGCGCTGCTCTATCCGCTGCACATGGTGGAAGTCGTGCTGCGAAACGGGATCGATGCGCTCCTGGTCGAGAAATACGGCGCGGACTGGCCTCGGGAGATGGCCTTCCGGGCGCTTCTGCCGGCGGTCGGCGTTCAGGCCATCGATACCGCGATCACAAGGATCGAGGACGACAAGAAGGCGAGGGCCAGTCGGGAGCAGATCGTCGCGGCGCTCACTTTCGACTTCTGGTCGAACCTGTTCAGACCCGACTACGACCGCCCGCTATGGCAGGTCCATCTTCGCCGGGTGTTGCCCCACCTGGCGCCCGGGTTGACCCGGGCGGACGTCCAGATCCTTGTTCGCGAGATCAACCGGCTTCGCAATCGCGTCGCGCACCACGAACCGGTCCTTGGGCTGGACCTAAACGCCCTGCACAAATCCATTCTGGATATGATCGCCGCCCGTGACCCTGAGGCGGCGGACTGGACCCGTCATCACTCGACCCTGGGTCTGGCCTTGCGGAGCCGTCCGACCCGCGCCCAGGCCTTTCGACCTGTGCTGGGAGACGTGGCCGATCGCAATTTCCTGGCGGTTTCCGGTGATCAGCCCCTGCTGGAGGCGCTCGACGGCTTCGGTGCGGAGGTCGTCGCGATCGTGCGGACGGATGTCGGCGGGGCGCCGACCGGTGCGGTCACGCCGGTACTGCTCGACTACATCGTATCGCAGTCGAAACTGGCCGGCGGGATGATCGATCTGACCGATCATGATCTGGACGATGTCGTGCAGGTCGGCGGACTCCAGGGCAGCTGGATCGGCATGACGCCAGACACCCCGGTCTTTCAGGTCGTCAAAGGCCTGCAGGCTGACAAGGTGCGGGTCGTCGTGGCGGCGGACCGTGCGGGTGTCACGGGAGTCATCGCCAGGGCGCACCGTCGGTATTGATCGGATCCGATGCCTCTGCGATCACGCGACCCGACCTAAGCTTCGCAGATGGAACGTCTGCTGCTCGTCCTTGGAACCGTCCCCGCCCGGATCACCGCCGGTCTGGCCTGTATGGCGGCGCTGGCCGTTCTTCTGGCACCGGGAGAGGGATGGACGGCTGACTGGGAGAAGGTCGTCGCCTTCGTCGCGGCGCTTGGCCTCTGGGGTCTGGCCGAGGCGCGGTGTCGCCGAGGTATTACGGCTCAGAACGGGGGGGCGCCCACGACGATCGGATGTTGGCGGTCGATCTCGAGCGGTTCGTCCGAAGCCTCCCACCTGTCGTGACGCGCAAGCAAATCCTCGCGCGCCTGATCGAGTCAGGACGGGCACCGCCGCCGCCGGATCGAGGGAGGTCCAGATGATCCCCCGGGCCTAGGTCGGTCCGGCGTGAGGAAGTGGAAGATCGGCGGTCGGCGCCACGGTCGGATCGAGATATGGAGCATGAATGCAGCTACCCGAGAACATCTGCGGCCATGCGCCGCTCGAGATTCGCGATGCCTTCAAGGCCTTCCTCGATCTTCCGACTGCGTACGACTGGTCAGGCAGCTTCCCGACGGTAACGCCAAAGCGGATGACGCCGGAGTTCCTCAGTGGCCGGCTGGCTATCTGTACAGCCGAGGCGACGAGCCTGATCACCTGTTTCACATCGGAGGGATGGCTGGAGCCCGGAACAGCCGTACCGACGACCAAGGGGATGTCCCTCGCGCAGCACATCGTCCGTCCCCGACTCCCGCGCGACGAGGCCGACGAAATTTTTGACGCCATCCTTAGCTGGGCCGAAACGCATAACGAGGCGGCGGTCGGCGACATCCGGATCAAGTCGTTGTTTCTGTATGGCAGCTATCTGACCGGTGATGGCGACGTGGGCGATATCGATCTGATCGTCGTCACGAATGAAGAGGATCTGACGGATCAGGGCCTGCTTCAGCCCGAGCATGAAGATGAGGTTGCGGCGGCTGTCTCAGCGCTGGAGGCGATCTCGGAGTACATCAGTCCCGCGACGCCACTCGACATGCTCAAGATGCCCGATGCGACTTTCCATCGCGTCTACAAATGGCATGGCTGAGTTTCGGGATTTTTGGATTGGCGATGGTGAAGAAGACCGAGGTTTCCGCCCAGCTCTGGCCGCAGATCTTCGAGCGGCTCGCACAGGACGAGTATGCCGCGCTGGTCGATCCGGACCATGACACCTTGAATGATGATCGGCGGATGCGGACGGCGCTCGCACGCGCTGGGTGGACTGAGGCGCAGATCGCGACCATCGCTGCCGCACATGCCGCTCGACAGGAGGCGGCCCCGGTCACCAGCCCGGGTGTCAGTCCGGACGTCGAAATCGCCTTTGATCGTCTCACGGCGGATGTGGAGTCGGCCATGGCGCGGCTGGGTCTGTCGTCCTATGAAAGAGTAGCCCGCGGCGTGGAGCCCAGGCTTGGACCGATCGCCGCCAAGATCAATGTGACGATGACTGATGAGAGCATCGTCACCGTGGGGGCCTTCCTGTTTCGGTACTGCGGCCTGATCGCACGCGCGTTCACCCGCACGCTGCTTCTGGATCCCGTATTCTGGCAGTCACCGGACTGGGATGAGCGGGAGGCGCTGGCTCGGCTTTCAAGGCAGCCCGCGCTTATGTGGTACTGGCTGAGGATCCAGATGTCGTTCGCCGTGACCGGGACCCACATCCTGACGCCGTATGAACCTTCCTCGCCCCAGGAGGTGATGCTGATGGAGCAAGTGGCGCGAGCGATGGAGATTTTCGCCATCGCTCACGAATACGGTCATCACGACCTGGACCATGGGCGCTGCCTTGAGGCCGACGCGAAGGCAGAGGAGTTCGCCGCAGATCAGTTCGCGCTTCGCATCGGTTATGAGGTCGAGCGATTCCCTTTCCTCATGGAGAGTCCCTATCTGGCGGGGGGCGCTGGCGGCGTCGTCCTCCTGCTGGCCCTCGAAAACCTGCGCGAGGTCGGTGACATCGTACTGAGCCGTCGTGCCTTGCAGGCCGACACCCATCCTGCCGCCGAAGAAAGGATCAGCCGTTTCGACACCGTCGCCGTTCTGAAGCCACAGGAGTTCGGTGTCCTGCGCGGCTTCCGGAGCGTGTCTGCGCGCATTATGAGGACGGTCGGCACGAGCATCCGCGAGGGCGCGCGCACTCTGCCTGAACCTCTAGTCGAGCTGCTGAAGACCCATGCCATCCCCTGAGATCGGCCCGGAAACGGAACCGAAAGCCCTGATATGACTGTAGATGTCAAAGCGGCGAGCCCGAATGGCATCTCAGCGCGCGATACCGCGGCTTATCGCGGCCCCCGAGATTGGCCGGAGACCTCAAATCTTTCGCGCCATTGTCGGTGATTGATCGGGTGTGTCGGGATGACGATTATCCCCCACCGAAAAGTCTCGGCTTGCCGAAGGAGAATGGCAGGCAGTATCCCCGGACCATGACGAGTCTTCTCAAGGACGGAGATGTGCGGCGCGCTGTCTATGCGCGAATGCTCAGCGCCGCCGTCCGTAGCCCGGATACGCTGGTCATCGACGAGCTAGGCTTGGATCATGGTTCGTGCCGGGTCGATATCGCGGTGATCAACGGCCACATCCGGGGATTGGAAATCAAGGCCGAGGCCGACACCCTGACGCGGCTTCCAGCGCAGGTCGCTGCGTACGGCGACGTCGTGGACAAAGCCTCGCTGATCGTCGCCGAGCGCCACCTCGACGCGGCGTTGCCATTGCTCCCTCAGTGGTGGGGCGTGGTTGTCGCGACGCGTTTCTCAAATGGCGAAGTTGCGTTGCGGCGGGTTCGGGAAGAGCGCGTCAATCGCACCGTCGATCCCATCGTTCTGGCCAGACTCCTCTGGCGGCCGGAAGCGGCTCAGATATTGCGCGATCTGAATACGGCTGAGCGGAAGCTTCGTGGCCCACGCGAGGAGCTGTACCAGCAACTGATCGAAGCCCTTTCGCGCCGTGAGCTGTCCATGCGCGTGCGCGAAACGCTCAAGGCGCGGGCAATCTGGCGAGATCGTCCAAGACCACAGTGATGTGGTGGTTGGTGGCGACCCACTTCCAGGTGGTCGCGTTGCCGCGGCTGACGCGTCCGTGTTCGCAGTCACTGATGTATCCGCTGCCCGCGGAATAGGTCGCGCCATGGTAGGCGGACGCTCCGGTGATCAGCTTGCAAAGTCCAGGATAGGCCTGATTGGTCTCACCCTTGAGGCGCTTGCGCCGGGCCACGAGCCATCCGCTCGTCGTTGCGTAGCGGACGTTCGGCGCCCCGCACATGAACCGCATATCCCCTTTTGGGAAAGCCACGGCGGCCACCGCGTAGTCGCCGAACGCAGGGCGTCTTGCGCCGTTGGGCAGGGCGGCCGCGAGCGTACGATAAAAGAGCCAGTCGTTGCGCGGCAACAGCTCGAGCGAGGTCTTGAGATGGGCGAGACTGTCCGGGAAGGACGCGGCCATGACGACGAGGCTTCGTGCGTTGGTCATGGTAGACGAAGCGCTCAGCGCGGCCTGGACCACGCCCACGAGACCGTGCAACGGCTCGTAGGCCGGAGCTCGCAGGTCCAGGACCAGGTCGAGTTCAGAGAGGTCGAGCCCCAAGGCCGCGAGCAATGCGGCGACGTTCACGTCGAAGTCCGGATCCAGGGCCTCGTCCAAGGTGCACCGCAGAACTGGTACGTCCAATGGCGAGAACGTCGCCGTGGGTTCTTCACCGGCTGGGAAGCAGAGATGCTGCTGTTGGCTGCGGCTCTGACGGGGGAGAAGACCGGCTGGCTACGTCAAAGCCCATGGCTGCTGAGCGGCTCGTTCCGATCTCGGGTTTGGTCAGCGGGGATCAGGTTGATGACGTCCGTCGTGACTGGGAGGCCGCCTGTAGCCGCCTCAATGCCCATGCGCTTCAGCGCGCCAAGGAAATCACGCGGGTAGCTCGGATCCACCGGGACCCGTTCGAGCCGCTCTTACCAATCCTGGAGGCCTCAAGTCCGGTGGGCGAGTACCGGAAGATCACGGCGGAAATCCTCAAACGTATGCCTGATGCACGACGTTATCCCCGCGGAGCGGCGGAGAGTGTTCGGGCGCTGCTGATGCTGCGCCTTGGCCTCCATTTGGGCCTTCGTCAGAAGAACCTGCGGCAGATGCTTCTCTGTCCCAAAGACCGCGCGCCGACGACCGAACGGGAGCTCGAGAGGCTCAAGTGCGGCGAGCTCCGCTGGAGCGACCGCGAGGCCGCCTGGGAGGTTTTCGTGCCCTGTGCGGCGTTCAAGAACGCTGGCTCGGCCTATTTTGCGAAGCGACCGTTTCGTTTGTTGCTACCGGACCTCGACGGTCTTTACGGTTGGCTGGACGCCTACGTGACCGTGCATCGGCGGGTGCTGCTGGGAGGGGCCGACGATCCAAGTACTGTGTTCGTGAAAACCCGCAAACGCACCTCGACCAATGCCGCGTACAATCAGACCACCTTCTACGAAGCCTGGCGTCTGACCATCCAGCGATACGGGATCTACAATCCATACACCGGCCGGGGCGCCATCGCTGGTCTGCTGCCGCATGGGCCTCACAGCGTACGCGACGTGCTGGCTACCCATGTGCTCAAGACAACAGGCTCCTATGAGCAGGCCAGCTACGCGATCCAGGACGCGCCCGCGACAGTGCAGGCGCACTACGGTCGGTTCTTGCCGCAGGACAAGGCAGCGCTTGCCGCTGCTGTGTTGAACAAGGTCTGGGCCTAGGATCGCTTCCGGAGGGGCGGGGCGTGTGGCCCCGTCCCTCCATTGAACGCCTCAAGCAGGCGTTTCACCAACGATGGTTGTCGAGATGGCGGGGATGACCCCTGATACCCATTCGCTCGATGACGCCGATCTGAGATGTTACAGTACAAGTCGAATCAGTTTTTGGGGTGCAAAGACAGAAATTCGGTCTCACTTGCTCCAAAAGGCACCAAAAGATACAGTTATCACACATTTTTGATAACCTCGATTTCTTCTTACTTTTCAACGGTACTATATTTTCCCGGGCATTGTGCGGGTATCAGTGATTCTCCACTCTAAGTTTCTTGTTTATATTCAGTGATGTGGATCGATGTTCAGTAATCGAGTGGGAATGAGGCGCGACGCCGGGATCAGATAGCCAACTGATCGATGGGGGCCAGGGTGTGGAAGTCGCTGGAGTGAAACACCAGCGGCGTGATGTCGTCGGCGACCGATGCCCGGTGCAGGCGGAAGAGGACGATGTCGTGGTCACCCGCGGGGATTTCGTTTTCGACTGAGCATTCCAGCCAGGCCGTTGCGTCGGCGAGGAACAGGGCACCGTCGGTGGTTGTCTCGTAATCCAGGCCCTGGAAGCGGTCGCCGGTCTTCTGGGCCAGTTGGCGTGCAACGGCAGAATGGCCATGGCTCAGGAATGAGATGCCAAGGCGTTTCCGCGTGCGTAATTGCTGCCAGGTGCTGGAGCCGCGCTTGATGCAGACGGACACCAGTTGCGGCTTCAGCGAGATGGCGACGAAAGCGCTGGCGGTCATGCCGACCGGCTGACCGCCAACCATGGCGCACAGGGTGGTGACGCCGGTTGGGAAGCGGCCGAATAGGCGGCGCAGCTCAGCATCATCGCTGATGTTGCTCAACATGTTCATGTGTTTGAACCCTGGGGCGCCGCATTCAGAGCGGCGTCGGCGAGCGCGCGGGCTTTTGTCATCAAGCCCGAGCGCCCGCTTCGATCATCTGTCAGGCGGACAGTTCTTTGCGGATGATTTCGGCGCCTGCGCCCAAAGCCTTCAGCTTGCCGGTCGCGACGCGGCGCGAAAGGGGAGTCATGCCACAGTTGGTGGCGGGATAGAGCTTGTCGGCGTCAACGAATTGAAGGGCCTTGCGCAGGGTGTCGGCGACTTCTTCCGGGGTTTCCACGGTGTTGGTGGCCACGTCGATGGCCCCGACCATGACCTTTTTGCCGCGAATAAGCTCGATCAGGTCCATCGGCACGCGCGAATTCTGGGCTTCGAGCGAGATGATGTCGATGCTGGACTGCTGCAGCTTGGGGAAGGCTTCCTCATACTGCCGCCACTCCGAGCCGAGGGTCTTCTTCCAGTCCGTATTGGCCTTGATGCCGTAGCCGTAGCAGATGTGGACGGCGGTCTCGCACTTGAGCCCTTCGGCGGCCTTTTCCAGGGCCGCGACGCCCCAGTCGTTCACCTCATCGAAGAAGACGTTGAAGGCGGGTTCGTCGAACTGGATGATGTCGACGCCAGCGGCTTCAAGCTCGCGCGCTTCCTGATTGAGGATCTTGGCGAACTCCCAGGCCAGGTTTTCGCGGCTCTTGTAGTGGTCGTCATACAGGGTGTCGATCATCGTCATCGGCCCGGGCAGGGCCCATTTGATCGGCTGTTTGGTTTGTTGGCGCAGGAATTTGGCGTCATCCACGAAGACCGACTTCGGACGGCCGACGGCGCCGACGACGGTCGGGACGCTGGCGTCATAGCGATCGCGGATCTTGACGGTCTTGCGGATTTCGAAATCGACGCCGTCGAGGTGTTCGATGAAGGTCGTGACGAAGTGTTGGCGCGTCTGTTCGCCGTCGCTGACGATGTCGATGCCTGCGTTCAGCTGGTCGTTCAGAGACAGGCGCAGAGCGTCCTGTTTGCCTTCGATCAGTTCGTCGCCTTGCAGTTTCCAGGGCGACCACAGCGTCTCGGGCTGGGCCAGCCAGGCGGGTTTGGGCAGGCTGCCGGCGGTCGAGGTGGGGAGAAGAGTTTTCATGGTGGTGACTTTATTGTTTTGGGTCTGATCAGGCGGCGAAGTTGGCGGACCACTGGTCGAGAACGGCCTGATGCGGCTTGATGAACCGTTCCTCGACGAACTTGCCCTGTTCGACGGCCAGGCGGCTGCGTTCTTCGCGGTCGTAGACGATCCGGGTCAGCGAATAGTCCTGGTACTTCAGGCTGGGCTGATACTGTTCCGAGGCGGGCGAGTTGGCGTTGTAGATCTCGGGGCGATAGATCTTCTGGAAGGTCTCCATCGTGCTGATGGTGCTGACCAGTTCGAGATCGGTGTAGTCGGCCGTCAGGTCGCCGATGTGGTAAAAGGCCAGGGGGGCCACGCCGTTTCGCGGCATGAAATAGCGGACCTTCATCCCCATCTTCGCGAAATACTGATCGGTCGGCGAGAACTCGTCATTCTCATATTCGAGGCCCAGGGCAGGGTGCTCGGCGCCGGTCCGGTGGTAGGTCTTGTTGCTGGACACGCTCAGGCAAATGACGGGCGGCTTGCTGAAATTATCACGATAGGCGCGTGAGTTCAGGAAATGCTTGAACAGCTTGCCGTGCAGATCGCCGAAGCCTGCTGGCGGACCAGCATTGGGGTGGGTCTTCAAATGCTCCGGCAGAACCACGCTGAAGTCGTAGTCGCGGACGTAGGAGGAGAAGTTGTTGCCCACGACGCCTTCGATGCGTTCGCCGGTGTTCTTGTCGATGATGGTCGTCTGAAGAATTTCGATCAGGGGGAAGGCTTCGCCGCTGTCACCGGGGGCGACCCTCATCTCGATGGTGATGATCTGCAGTTCGACCGTGTAGCGATCGCCCTTGGGATTGTCCCAATGGGCCAATGAGTTGAAGCGGTTGTCGATCATCCTCAGGGTGTTGCGCAGGTTCTCCTGACGGCTCTCACCGCGCGCCAGATTGGCGAAGTTGGTTGTGATCCGCGTGTTCTCGGCAGGGCGGTAATCCTCGTCGAGCGCCGTGCGCTTGATGATGAAGGTGAATTCGCTGCTCGCCATGGTCTCTGCCGTTGATGCTGTGGCGAGACAGCGGACAGGGACGCGCGACTGCCCACGCGGAATCTTTCCGGCGCGACGTTCATGCGACCTGGCCGGACACCCCGCCGGAGGACGTTATCTGTCGGGGCAGGTCTCCTGGCTCGCGGGTCACGGCTTCGGGTCCGGCCTTCCCGAGGGCGGATGCCCTCAGTGACGCAAGATGGACCTTCAGCTCGCCGCTTACAGTTGCGGGGGCAGCGCCGGCGTTGAACCGGCTTCCCTCTTAGCTTCGCGCCGCCCGAGAGCGACGTGAAGAACCTCGACCATTGGAAATTGCCACAATCGCCGCTCATGTCAATCAAGATATAAAGATATCTTTATGTGATTATGCGATGTCGGTTCCCGTGTCGCGAACGGAAACGCGCCTGACGCATTCCATTGCCCAAGGGAGAAGCAACATGGCCGCACGTCCGACCTGGCAAGGGCATCTGAAACTGTCGTTGGTCACCTGTCCGGTGGCCCTCTACACGGCGACGACCAGCACCAATGACGTGCGGTTTCATCTGATCAATCCAGACACCAACAACCGCATCCGCATGGTGCCGACGGACCCGGACACCGGGCCGGTGGAGCGCAGCGATCTGGTGCGCGGCTATGAGGTGTCCAAGGACGAATATGTCCTGTTCGACGACGCCGACTTCGATCAGGTCAAGCTGGAGAGTACAAAGACAATCTCCATCGACAGGTTCGTGGATGAAGCCGACATCGACCGCCTGTATTGGGCCGATCCCTTTTTTGTCGTGCCGGAAAAGGGGGCGGGCGTCGAAGCCTTCGCCGTCATCCGCGATGCCATGAAGAAACAGGGCAAGGTGGCGTTGGGGCAGCTGGTGCTGCGTGGCAAGGAACGGCAGTTGGCACTGGAGGTGCGTGACAAGGGTTTGATCGCCTACACCCTGCGCGCCCATGACGAGGTGCGCGACGCCGCCGACTATTTCGACGATATCCCGACGGTGAAGGCGGACGCCGACATGGTGGAGATCGCAGCGCGGATCATCGGCCAGAAGGAGGGCGACTTCGACGCCTCCCAGTTCAAGGATCGCTATGACGAGGCGTTGCGCGAGATGATCAAGGCCAAGGCCAAGGGCGGCAAGGGCGTGGTCGACATCGCAGAGCCGGACGACACCAATGTGATCGACCTGATGGCGGCGCTGAAGAACAGCCTCAAGGGCGGCGGAGGCGACAAGAAGCCCGCTGCCAAGAAGGCGCCGGCGAAGAAGCCTGCGGCCAAGAAGAAGTCGGCCGCCTGATCCTTTACGGGCAAGGAGGAGAGGGGGTCAGAGGCCCATCTTCTTCAGCGCAGGTCTCAGGTTCGTCGCTGACGCGCGGAAGTCCGCCCATGGGTCCGACTTCTTCAGCAGGGCAGGGTAGGTCCACAGGTTGAAGGCCGCCGGGTCGAGGCCCGGCTTCACCTGGTCCCACGACAGAGGAAAGGCGATCCCGGCGCCGGGCCGTGCGCGCGGCGACCAGGGCGCGACCGCCGTCGCCATGCGGCCGTTGCGCAGATAGTCGATGAAAATCTTGCCGCCCCGCGCCTTCTTGGCCAGGGTCGTGGTGAAACGGTCGGGCGCATCGAGGCGGATCGCCTCTGAAACCGCCTTGGCGAAGGCCTTGTTCTGGTCCCAGGTCACCCGGGATCGGGCGTCGGTCTTGATGGGCGCGACGACATGCAGACCCTTGCCGCCGGTTGTCTTGACGAAGGGCGTCAGGCCCAGGTCCTCCAGTCTCGCCTTCACCACCTTGGCCGCCGCGATCACGTCCGCGAAATCCAGGCCTTCGTCGGGATCGAGGTCGAAAGTGATCTGCTCCGGCGTCTCCGGGTCGCCCGGCTTGCAGCCCCAGGGATGCAGCTCCAGTCCGCCCGACTGACCAATGGCGACCAGCCCGCCGACATCGACGGCGGCGACATAGGGGGTGCGCGCCTTGACGTCGATCAGCTTCAGGCGCGGGTTCGATCCGCTCATGGCGTGGCGCTGGAAGAACATCTCGCCGGCAATGCCTTCGGGCGCGCGAATGATGGATGTGGGGCGATCCGAGACATGCGGCAGGATGCGCTCCGCCGCCGCCTCATAATACCGCGCCAGGTCGGCCTTGGTGATCGCAGGCCGGTCGCCGACAGCGGGCCACAGCACCTTGTCAGGGCTGGACAAGGTGACGCCAGCGACCGTGACCCTGCCGGGTTTCGAGGTCGGGCGAACTGTCGTGGTCGTCTTCTTCTGCGGCTTCATGTCGGCGGGCGGCTGCGGGGCCTGGGTGACCTCGACGGCGGGCTTGTCCTCACGCAGCCCCTTGAACGCCGCCTGACGCAGCGACCCAGCCTCGGTGTATCCGCCGTGTTCGATCTCGGCGACCAGCACAGGTTTCAGCCAGTGGATGTCTTTGGCCGCCTTGGGTGCGCCCGGCCCGGAAAATGGGCTCTTGTCCGCCGCCTCGGCCTTCAGGGCCGGGACCAGGGTGCGGGTGACGGCCTCGCCATAACCCGTCCCGACCCGCCCCAGATAGCGCAGGCCCCCGTCCTTCCGCACCCCGACCAGCAGAGAGCGGAAGCGCGTGCCGCCCTCTGACGACCAGCCGCCGATCACCACCTCGTCGCGGCCCCGGCACTTGGATTTGACCCAACTGGTGGAGCGCCCGGCGTGATAGGGGGCGTCCAGCTTCTTCGAAATCACGCCTTCCAGATGCATCCGGCAGGCGCTCTCCAGCACCGCCTGACCGGTCGAGGCGAAATGCTCGACGTAACGCAGCCGCGCCGCGCCCGACTTGCCCACCCGGTCCACATAGGCCTGAAGCCGCGCCTTGCGGTGCGACAACGGCAGTTTGCGCAGATCCTCGCCGCCCTCGAACAGCAGGTCGAAGGCGAAGTAGACTAGGCGGTCGGTGTCGGCGTCCGAGATCGCCGCCTGAAGCGCGCTGAAATCGGGCATGTGGTCGTCATCCAGCGCGCACAGTTCGCCGTCGATCACCGCGTCGGGCCAACCCGCCGCATCCGACGTCAGTTCGGCAAACCGGTCGGTCCAGTCCAGGCCCTTGCGGGTTCTCAAGACTGCCTTTCCGCCGCCGACGCCGATCTGGATGCGATAGCCGTCGAACTTGATCTCATGCGCCCAGCCCGCCGCGCCGGGCGGATGGTCGACGGCCTTGCACAGTTGAATCGGAACGAACGGCGGCGGTTTGGTCGCTGTGGACGCCGCCGCCTTGGTGGGCTTTGGCTTGTCGGGGCCCTTGCGTCCCGTCGGCTTGGAGGATGTCCACTGGGTCTGGCCATCGGCGATCTGGGCCAGCGACCGGCCTGTGGTGATCGAGGCGTCGATTTCGGACAGGGCATCGCCTTCGCCCGCCACGGCGTATTCGTCCTTTTCCTTGAGCAGAAGCCAGTTGTTGCGCTGCTTTCCGCGCCCTTGGGGTTTGTCTCGATCCGCTTTCAGCCGGATCAGCGCCCATTTTCCCTTCAGCCGTTCACCGTGCAGGATCATCTTGATCTGCCCCTTGGCCCAGGCGGCTTCCAGGTCAGGCTCCTGCGGCTCCCAGGTTCCGACGTCCCACATCTGCACGGTTCCAGCGCCGTAGTTGCCGCTGGGGATGGTCCCCTCGAACGATCCGTAATCCAGCGGATGGTCCTCAACCTCGACCGCCAGCCGTTTGACGGAGGTGTCGCGCGACGGGGCCTTGGTCACGGCCCAGGATTTCAGCACCCCGTCCGCCTCTATGCGGAAATCATAGTGCAGCCGCGTCGCCGCGTGGCGCTGGATCAGAAAGCGGAGGCCGCCCTTGGATCGCGCAGCCTTGCGCCCCTTGGGCTCGGGCGTCTCCCCGAACCGTCGCTTGGCCTGATAGGTGTCCAGTTCGCCGCGCATGGGGTTGTAATCCCTGCCGGGCGAAAGCGTTGCGGGCCGCCTGAGTTGGGCGTCGAGCCCTGAGTTCGTCAAATAGTCGCGGCGGTCGTACAGTATAACGGATTGCCTGGGCGCTCGGATGACAGTATCCAGCCCGCGATGACATGGTCGATGGCGACATGGGCGAGACTGATTTTGGCGGTGACCTTGGTCGCGGCCGTGTTCTTTGTCGCCCCGATCGCTGACGCCGAGGTCTGTGCGCCGGAAAGCCCTTATGCGCACGCGGTTATTGACCAGGACTCTGGCGACGCCGACCAGGGCGGGCTGGGTGAAGGCCACGGCCTATGCGCTCACGGTCATTGCCATCACAACGGAACGGCGCGAACCGACGCCAGCGACGACATCGCTGTGCATATCCATGCGCGCCCCGTCCACGCCTTCCCCTCCAGTGATTTCCCGTCGTCGATTTCGCCCGACGGTCTGAAGCGCCCTCCCAGAGTCTGACCCGACGTCTGCGCCGTCGTGCGCGTGATCTCGTGTCAAACTGCTGGAAAATGACTCATGTCTGCCTCTCATCGTCGGCCGCCGCGCTTCGCGGTCGGCTGCGCGCTGGCCGCACTGTCGGCCGTTCTGGCCAGCCCCGCCTGGGCTGACCCGGCGCCTTCCTTCCCCGCCTTGCTGGCGCGGCTCGATCAAACCCCTGCAAGCCAGGAGGCCGAAGCCCTTTCGGAGGCCGCCGAGGCGCGGGTTCGCCAAGCCCGTGCCCGACCCAATCCGACGCTGGGCCTTGATGCCTCGAATGTTTTCGGAAGCGGGCCCTATCGGGGGCTCGACAATGCCGAAACCACCCTGTCCTTCAGTCAGGATCTGGAACTGTGGGGACGCCGAACCGCACGCATCAATGCGGCGCGGGCGGACGCGGGGACGGCGGCCCTGCAGCGCGACTTGGTCGTTCTGACTGCGGCGGGACGCCTGGCCCAGGTCTATGCCGAGGCCGAGGCGGCGCAACGGCGTGCGGTGCTGGCGGAAGACAGCCTGAGCCTGACCATAGCCGATGCGCGTGCGGCGCTGATCCTAGTTGAGCAGGGACGGGAGCCTCTGCTGCGCGGCATCCAGGGCGAAAGCGAAGCCGCAGCGGCGCGCGCCAGTCGCGATGAGGCCGTCGCCGAACGGGACGCTGCATTCGCACGGCTGACCGCCGTGGCCATGCTGCCCTCGCCGGTGACCGGCATCGACGTCAGCCTGCTGGATCGGTCGCCTGCCGCCGCATTCGCCGGATCAGCGGACCCGACGACTGTCCGTGTCGCGCAGGCCGAGCGAACAGCCGCAGAACGGCGGATTGATGTGGAGCGCATCCGCACACGACCGGGCATCACCGCCAGCGTGGGGGTGCGCCGCTATGAGATGGAGGACGCCACCGCCCTGACGTTCGGCGTCAGCATGCCGTTGCCTCTGTTCGACCGGAACCGGGGCAATATCGAAGCGGCCCAGGCGGACTTCCGTGCGGCGGATGCGCGGCTGGCCAGTGCCCGCCAGGAAGCACAGGCCGATCGTGCTGCGGCCCAGGCGCGTCTGGCCGCCTCGGTCAGCCGGGTTTCTGCGGCCGACGCCGGGGTGGGGTCCGCCGAGGAGGCCTATCGCCTGTCGCGGATCGGTTTTGACGCTGGGCGCATCTCGCAGCTTGAGCTGCGCGTCACCCGCGCGGCCCTGATCTCTGCGCGGACCACCGCTGTTGATGCGCGCCTCGCCCGCGTCCGCGCGGAAATCGAACTGGCGCGCCTGGACGGCCGCGCCCCTTTCCAAGGAGCTGAATGATGCGTCAGCGCACATCGAACAAGACGTTGCTGATCGGCGGGGCCGCCGCCGTCATTCTGTTGGCCGTGGGTGGTTTCTACCTGCTGTCGCGCGGGCCGGACGCGGCCCCCGCTGTCGCTGAGAGCAATGCTGCAGAGGCCGAAAGCGAAGCCGATGCGCCGGAAGGCTTTGTCGAACTGAGCGAAAGCCAGATCCAGGGCGCCAACATCCTTGTCGTCGGCGTCGGACGGGGAGGCGGGGCCGAAGTGCAGTTGGCTGGCCGCGTCGAACCGATGGTTGACGCGCGCGCCGCCGTTGCGGCCTCGGTCGGCGGACGGGTCGAACGGGTTCTGGTGTCGCCCGGCCAGACGGTGCGGATCGGTCAGCCATTGGCCAGTCTTGTCAGCGGTGAAGCGGCGACCTTCCGCGCCGATGCTGACGCCGCAGCCGCCCAGACCGAGGCGGCGCGTCAGGTCTATGAGCGGAACCGCAATCTGGCGGAACAGGGCGTGGTGGCCCGACAGGAGGTGGAGGCGTCACGCGCGCAACTGCTCAGCGCTGAAGCGGGCGCCCGTGCGGCGCGTGCTCGGTCCAGCGCAGCCGGTGCGCCCAATGTCGCTGGTCGACTGAGCGTCACCAGCCCCATCGCCGGGGTGGTGACCAGCGTGCAGGTCGGACCGGGCGGGTTCGTCGCCCAGGGCGGCGTCGTCGCCGAGGTCACCAACCCCGCCAGAGTCGAACTGGTCTTCACCGCGCCGCCCGCCCTGGCTGTCGATGTGCAGGCGGGGGCGCCGCTGCGTGTCAGCGGCTCTGGAGGGGATTTCGACGCCGTCGTGACCGGGGTCGCGGCGGGCGCGGGCGGTGCGAACGGCGGCGCCGTCATACGCGCTCGGCCCACGGGGTCTGTCCTGCCTCCGGCCGGATCGGCTGTATCCGGGGCCATCGTCACCGGCGACACCGCGGGCCGCCTAACCGTTCCAAGCGAGGCGGTCCAGACCGTTGACGGGAACACCGTCGTCTTTGTTCAGGTGGCCAAGGGCTTCCAGTCCCGTCCGGTGCTGGCCGGACGCCAGGCGGGCGGCCGGACCGAAATCCTGCGGGGTCTGACCGGGTCTGAACGGATCGCCGGAACCAACGCCTTCCTCCTCAAAGCCGAACTCGCCAAGGGCGAGGCCGAGCACGGTCATTAGGGGCGAAGCCGATGTTCAAATCCATCATTGAGGTATCAGTAAAGTTCCGGTGGCTCGTCGTCCTGGCTACGGCCCTGGTCGCGGCCTGTGGACTGCTTGAGCTGACACGGCTGCCTATCGACGCTGTGCCGGACATCACCAATCGCCAGGTCCAGGTGACCACGGTCGCCCCTGCGCTGGCGCCCGAACAGATCGAACGGCAGGTCACCTATCCCATCGAGACCGCCATGTCGGGCATCCCCGGCCTGACCTCGACGCGGTCGCTGAGCCGCAACGGGTTCAGTCAGGTGACGGTCATCTTCACCGACCAGACGGACATCTATTTCGCCCGTCAGCAGGTCGCCGAACGTCTGGCGGGCGCGCGCGAGGCCATGCCAGACGGGGTGGAGCCTGCCATGGCTCCGATCACCACGGGGCTGGGCGAGGTGCTGATGTGGACGGTCGACTACAAGCCGTTCAACAGCGCGAACCTGGCCAAGCCGGGGCAGGCCGGGTGGCAGGCGGGCGGCGCTTATCTGACCCCGGAAGGGGAGCTGCTTTCGACTCCACAGGAACGCGCCACCTATCTGCGGACGGTTCAGGACTGGGTCATCGTCCCCCAGATGCGCACGACGCGGGGGCTTGCGGGCGTCGATACGGTCGGCGGCTACGTCAAGGAATACGCCGTGCGGCCCGACGCCGCCCGACTGTCGGCCTATGGGTTGGGACTGGGTGATCTGATCCAAGCGCTGGACCGGGCCAACACCCAGGCCGGGGCCGGATATGTGCAGCGCGCGGGCGAGGCGCTGACGGTTCGGACAGACGCCCTGGCCTCGACCATTGAGGATCTGGCCCAGGCGCCGGTGGTCAATCGGAACGGCCTGATCGTGCGGGTCGCCGACGTCGCCACCGTAGAGATCGGCCAGGCGCCGCGCCTTGGCGGGGCCAGCCGCGACGGCCACGAGGCCGTTCTGGGAACCGCGCTGATGATCGCGGGCGGAAACAGCCGCACCGTGGCCCAAGCGGCGGGCGAGCGGCTGGAGGAGGTTCGCAAGACCCTGCCTGCCGGGATCGAGGCGGTGACGGTTCTGGACCGCAGCGCCCTGGTCAACTCGACCATCGCCACCGTGGCGCGCAATCTGAGCGAGGGTGCGCTGCTGGTCATCGTCGTGCTGTTCCTGCTGCTCGGCAACATTCGCGCGGCCAGCATCACGGCCCTGATGATCCCCATCAGCTTCCTGTTCGCCGTGATCGGCATGAATCGGTTCGGGATCAGCGGCAATCTGATGAGCCTGGGGGCGTTGGACTTCGGCCTGCTGGTCGATGGCGCGGTCATTGTGGTGGAGAGCACCCTGCTGATGCTGTCGCAGCGGCGGATTGATCTTGGCCGCGCGCTGACTCGGCGCGAGCGGCTTCAGGTCGCGGGGGCTGCGGCGTGCAAGATGGTCAAGCCCGCCGCCTTCGGTCAGTTGATCATCCTTCTGGTCTTCACCCCGCTGCTGATGCTGGAGGGGGTGGAGGGCAAGACCTTTGTGCCCATGGGCGCGACAGTCATGCTGGCTCTGGTCGGCGCCTTCATCTTCTCGTTCACCTTCGTGCCCGCCATGACGGCCCTGCTGGTGCGCGATCCCAAGAAGGTCGAGGTGGATGCGCAAGGCCGCGCCCACGAGCATGAGACCTTCCTGCTGCGCCACGCGCGTCGCTGGCTGCAGCCGGCCATCCGCATGGCCGTCGATCGGCCCAAGATCGTATTGGCGTCGGCATTGGGCGCCGTAGTCGTCGGCGCACTGGCCTTCTCTTCGCTGGGGCGCGAGTTCATCCCGACCCTGGACGAGGGCGACATCGCCATGCAGGCCCTGCGCGTGCCTTCAGCGTCGCTGGAGCAGTCGCTGGCCATGCAGATGGCGCTGGAGCGGGCGATCTCCGCTCAGCCGGAAGTGGAGACCATGTTCTCACGCACCGGCACGGCAGAGGCCGCCGTGGACCCGATGCCACCCAACATCTCCGACGGCGTCATCGTCCTGAAGGACCGCAAGGACTGGCCCGATTCCGGGCTGGAGAAGGACGCCCTGCTGGAGCGGTTCGAAACCCTGGCCAATCAGCAGATCGGCAATGCGTTCGAGTTCAGCCAGCCGATCGAACTGCGCTTCAACGAACTGATTTCCGGGGTGCGGACCGATCTGGCGGTCATGGTCTACGGCGACGATTTCGACACCATGCAGCGCGTCGCCGATCAGGTGGCCGTGGCCCTGCGAGAGACGACGGGATCAGCCGACGTACGGGTTGAACAGGCTTCGGGCCTGCCGACCCTGACAATCAGCGTCGATCGGATCGCGGCCGCCAACTACGGCCTGTCCGCAGCCGACGTGTCCGAGGCGGTGTCTGCGGCTATAGGCGGCGCGGAGGCGGGGCGGATATTCGAGGGGGACCGCCGCTTTGACGTGGTGGTGCGCCTGCCTGACGACGCGCGCAATGACCCTGCGGCGCTGGCGGCCCTGCCCATTGTCTCGACCACGGGCGTGATCACGCCCCTGTCGTCGGTCGCGCGCATCCAGAGCGCCGAGGGGCCTAACCAGATCAGCCGCAGCAACGGCAGCCGTCGCATGGTGGTTCAGGCCAATGTGCGCGGTCGCGATCTGGGCGGCTTCGTCGCTGACGCCCAGCAGAAGGTGGAGAAGATTCAGCTGCCCTCTGGCGTCCGCCTGACCTGGGGCGGTCAGTTTGAGAATCTGAAGCGGGCAGAGCAACGTCTGGGTCTGGTCATCCCGATTGTCTTCGTCCTGATCGGGGTGCTGCTGTTCATGGCGTTGGGCTCGTTCACGGAGGCGGGGCTAGTGTTCGCCTGCGTGCCCCTGGCCTTGATCGGGGGGGCGTTGGCGTTGCTGTTGCGCGGCATGCCGTTCTCTGTGTCCGCCGCCGTGGGATTCATCGCCGTGTCGGGGGTGGCGACCCTGAACGGGCTGGTCCTGATGCAGGCCATCCGTGAGCGGCTTCAGGCGGGGCTGGCGCCCCGAGACGCGGCGATTGAAGGGGCGTCCAGCCGTCTTCGGGCCGTGTTGACGACCGCCCTGGTCGCCATCGTAGGCTTCATCCCCATGGCCATCGCCCATGGCGCCGGGGCGGAGGTTCAAAAGCCGCTGGCCACCGTGGTCATCGGCGGGCTGCTGACGGCGACGGCCCTGACCCTGCTGGTGCTGCCGACCTTCGCAGCCAGGACGGTGCGCCGTCGCAAGGATGAAGGGGGCGAGGAATGATCGCCTGTCGTCAGAACAACCGCCCGCACGCAAAGGAGATCGCCGAATGACCCGCCAAATCCCATGCAGCGAAACGGCCGACGATCATGACCATGAAGACGGTGCAAGCCACGACCACGGCGACGGCGGTTTCCTGGGCCCCAATACGGAGTTGATCTTCGCCCTGGCCTCGGGGGCGGCGCTTGGCGTTGGATTTGTGCTGGAGCAGTGGGTGTCCGGCATTCCGTCGTGGCTGCCCCTGGCCCTGTTCCTTCTGGCCTACGGGTTTGGTGGTTTCTTCACCGTGCGGGAAGCGGCCGAGAACCTGCGGCGCAAGCGCTTCGAGATCGACACGCTGATGCTGGTCGCCGCGGCGGGGGCGGCGGCCTTGGGGGCCTGGGCCGAGGGTGCGCTGCTGCTGTTCCTGTTCAGCATCGGCCACGCGCTGGAACACTACGCCATGGGCCGGGCCAAGCGCGCGATTGAGGCGCTGGCGGAACTGGCGCCCCGAACGGCCCATGTGCGGCGCGGCGGCCAGATCGTCGAACTGCCCGTCGAGGCGCTGGAGGTTGGGGACGTGGTGGTCGTGCGCCCCAATGAACGGCTGCCCGCCGATGGTTTCGTGGTGGCGGGCGCCAGCAGCATCAACCAGGCTCCAGTGACCGGCGAAAGCATCCCGGTCGACAAACAGCCCGTCGCCGACGCCGCCAGCGCGCGGGCGCGACCGACCCAGATCGGCGCCGCGTCCCAGGTCTTCGCTGGTACGATCAACGGCGCGGGCGCCATCGAGATCGAGACGACACGGAAATCGAGCGACACCACCCTGGCCAAGGTGGTGCGCATGGTCAGCGAGGCGGAGACGCAGAAGTCGCCGACCCAAAGGTTCACCGACCAGTTCGCGCGCGTCTTCGTGCCGCTGGTGCTGGTGCTGGCCTTCCTGCTGCTGTTCGCCTGGGTCGTGGTGGACGAGCCGTTCCGCGACAGCTTCTATCGCGCCATGGCCGTGCTTGTGGCGGCCAGTCCGTGTGCGTTGGCCATCGCCACGCCCAGCGCCGTTCTGTCCGGCGTGGCTCGTGCGGCGCGCGCCGGGGTGCTGATCAAGGGCGGGGCGCCGCTGGAGAATCTGGGCTCCCTGAGCGCCATTGCATTCGACAAGACCGGCACCCTGACGGAGGGACGCCCGCGCATCACCGACATCGTGACTGTGGGGACGATCACGCAGGACGATCTGCTGGCGACAGCCGTCGCCGTCGAACGGTTGAGCAATCACCCCTTGGCCGAGGCCATAGCGCGCGATGGGGGCGCACGTCTGGGCGACGCCGCAATGGCGACGGCGACGGACCTCAAGAGCCTGACGGGCAAGGGGGTAACGGCCTTGCTGGACGGCGAGACGATCTGGATCGGCAAGCCCGAGATGTTCGGCGCCGACGGTGTGACGGCGCTGGGTGATGAGACGGCTTCGGTCGTCGCTCGACTGCGCGAGGAGGGGCGGACCCTGATGGTGGTGCGGCGCGGTGCGCGGGACATGGGCGTGATCGGTCTGCTGGACACGCCGCGCGCTGAGGCCGAGCCGACGCTGAAGGCGCTGCGGACGCTGGGCATCGAACGGATGATCATGATCTCCGGCGACCACCAGAAGGCCGCTCAGGCCGTCGCCGGGCAGGTCGGTCTGACCGAGGCCTGGGGTGACCTGATGCCGGAGGACAAGGTGGTCGCCATCAAGCGTCTGCGGGCAGACGGCAAGATCGCCATGGTGGGCGACGGGGTGAACGACGCCCCCGCCATGGCCACGGCGACGGTCGGCATCGCCATGGGCGCGGCAGGTTCGGACGTTGCGCTGGAGACGGCTGATGTCGCGCTGATGTCCGATGACCTGTCGCAACTGCCGTTCACCGTGGGCCTGAGCCGACGGACGCGGGCCATCATCCTGCAGAACCTGATCGTCAGTCTGGGCGTCGTCGCCTTCCTGGTGCCGGCGACCATATTCGGCCTGGGGATCGGTCCGGCGGTCATCCTTCACGAAGGATCGACGCTGCTGGTGGTGATCAACGCCTTGCGGCTGCTGGGCTATCGGGACCGTGCGGAAAAACGGGGGGCTGTCAGTTCAGCCCTGTCCCCACAGTCGACATGAGGGTTTCAGGCCTCGCAATCGCTTGAAACTGGCGGGACGTCGGCCATCCAGCGTCCCGCCAAGAAGAGGCGCTCCTAACGTCCCGGCAGGGGCGGCAGGGAGCCGATCACGCCGTCGGGGCGGGCGACGGCCAACATCCGCTGATAGGCGGGGCGTTGCTCGATCTTTTCACGCCAGGCGGCCAGATGCGGGAACTGGCTGATGTCGGCGATCCTGGTCGAGGTGGCGACGTTCAGCGGGAACAGCATCATGATGTCCGCCGCCGAGAACTCGGCGCCCCCGAAATAGGGGTGGCGGCTGAGATAGTCTTCGGCGAAGCGGATGGTGTCTTCGGCGTCGACCAGCGGGCTGGGGCTGGTCGAGCGGCGGATCATCTCGACGCGATAGTCGCCGATCACCCGCGCCGCGAACGAACCCTCGGAATAGTGCATCCACTGCAGATAATAGGGGAAGTCCGGGGAATCGACCGCGGGGCGCAGACGACCATCGCCGTGGCGGGCGAGCAGCATCTCCAGAATGGCGCCCGATTCCACGATGACCTGATCGCCATAGAGGACGGTCGGCGCCACCGGCATCAGGGGATTGAGGGCGCGGATCTGCGCCATCGAACCACGCAGGTCGCCACGCTTGTATTCCAGCGTATAGGGCAGGCCCAGTTCTTCACACAGCCAGACGACGCGCTCTGAACGGCGGCCCTCCAGGTGATAGATGGTCAGGATCGGTTTGGCCTCGGATGCGGCAGGCTGGGGCTGGGATGCGGCCATCGATGGCGAGGCGGCCATGCCCAGGCCCAGGGCGCAGGCGAGAGCCAGACTGGACAAGGCCGTTGCGCGTCGACGTGTCGGCGGATGCAGGCGGGCGGTGGTTTTCATCATCTGTTCTCGTGGTTCTGGTTGAAGCCGGTCTGGGCGCGCCCGACTAGAAGCGCGTCGACAGGCTGACGCTGAAGCGGCGCACGGAATCGGGACTGAAGAACTGGACATAGCCGCCGGGGTTCAGGGCCGTGGACGGCGAGGGGGCGATCATGGCGGCGAAACGCTCGTCCAGCAGATTGCTGCCGAGCAGGGCCAGGGTCCATCGGGCGTCCTGGCTGGAGACCGCGATGCGGGCGCCCAGCAGGCCATAGGCTTTCTGGATCGTGCCGGGGTCGCCGCTGGGGGCGAAGTTGACGTCGCTCTGCCAGTTCCAGTTGACCTGACCGGCCATATGCAGCCCGGCGCCCACGTCGCGCTGATAGGTGACGGTCGTGCCGTAAACCCATTCCGCGACGCCTGCCAAAGACAAGCCGCCCGCGTTGAAGAAGCCGTCTGGCGATGTGGGATTGGCGGGCGGGGTGGTGCAGGGTCCGCCCTGGGACACCTTGGGTTGGCCGAAATAGCACTGGACGCCATTGAAATCGACGTAGTGGCCATCGGTGTAGGCGCCGCCTGCCGTGATGGTCAGTTCCACAGTCGGGCGGGCGATCAGGTTGAACTCGACCCCCTTGGTCTTGATCTCGCCGGCGTTGGTGATGCGCGTCGAATAGGTGGGGCTGGACAGGTCCGACACCTGGGCCTGGAAGTCTTTGACCGTGGTGCTGTAGAGCGCCAGATTGGCGACCAGACGACGATCCAGGAAGGCGGTCTTCAGGCCCAGCTCATAGCTGGTCGGGATTTCCGGCTGGACCCGCTGATCGGCGGTGGCGGATGCGGCGCTGAGGCCGCTGAAGCCCGGCCCCTTGTAGCCGCGCGAAATGGTGGCGTAGGCCATCATGTCTTGGGCCAGACTATACCGGGCGCTGGCTCTCCACGACAGGTTATGGGCGTCCACGCTCTGTTTGAACTGCAGCGGGACAGAGCCGGGGATCGGCATGGTCCCAGGCGTCAGGGCGCGGCGGTAATCCAACTCGGCGTCGTCCCAGGTCGAACGGGCGCCGACGATGATGTCGAGACGCGGCGTGGCGTGCCATGTGCCCTGGCCAAAGACGGCGAAACTGGTGGAATCGACGTCGTTGTAGGTCGAGTTTTCGAACACCGTGTTCAGGCTGGCGCCCGGAACGATGGGGATGACCTGCCCCTGCGAGGCGGGGACGATCCAGTTCAGATTGCCGCGCTGGCGGATCAGGGATGATGCGGTCGAGTTGTAATAATAGAGGCCTGCCACATAGTCGAAATGCTGGCCGATGGGCGAGGTCAGGCGCAGTTCCTGGGTGAACCAGTCCGTCTTGTTCGCCCCGCCGTTGCTGTCGATGTAGTTGACGGCGGTCATGTCGCCGTCAGACGCGCCATGGGCGTCGAACTGGCGATAGGCGGTGATGGAGGTGATCGTGTGGTCGCCCAGGGCGTAGTCCACCTGGATCGAGGCGCCCTGCGCATAGCTGTCGCCGACGACCGGGCCGCTGGCGGCGATGTCCAGGTTTTTGGGCCCAGCGACGACGCCGTAGCGGTCATTCATGACGGCGGGCGCAAAGCCGGGCGTGACCTTGCGATAGGTCGACTGGCAGCAGAAGCCGTCGCTCTCGGTGCGGTCGGCTGAGATATAGACCGTCAGGTCCTCATTAGGTTTCCAGAGGTATTTCAGCGTCAGGCTGGAGACATCCTGAGGGTCGGTTCTGACGCCGTCCTGGAACAGGTTGCGGATCAGGCCGTCACGTTCGTGATGGGAGGCGACGATGCGCAGGGCCGAATTCTCGGTCAGGGCGACGTTGCCGATGGCCTGGACGATGCGTGTGCCGCGGTTGCCGATCTGAACATCCAGCTCGCCCTCGGTGGCGTCCAGCTTGGGGCGTTTGGTGATGAAGTGGACCAGCCCTGCCGAAGCGTTTTTGCCGAACAACATGCCCTGCGGCCCGCGCAGGATCTCCACCCGGTCGATGTCGCTGAGGGTGGACAGGCCGGACGGGACCGCCAGAACCACGCCGTCGACGACGGTGGAGATGCTCTGTTCGATGCCGGCCGAGAAGCTGCTGGTGCCGACGCCGCGAATGGACAGGCCCGAGGCGCTGCTGCTCAAGCTTTGCTTGAAGCGAACGCTGGGATCGATCAGCGACAGTTGCGACGGCTGGGTGATGTTCAGGTTCTGCAGCGTCTCCCCCCGGACCGCCGTGATGGCTATCGGGACGTTCTGGACGTTTTCAGCGCGGCGCTGAGCCGTGACGACGATGTCGTCGACAGTGTTGGCCGGGGGCGGCGAAGTCTGCGCCCAGGCGGCGGAGCCGGCGGAAAGCGCCGCGACGACCAGTCCGGCGCCGATGGCAGGTTTTCCGCGCGCATAGAGGGGCTTGTTTTGACCTTTAGGCATGCATTTCTCTCCCTGTCGCTGTGCGACTTATTTTTGAAAGTTTCTTGGTTGCAGGCCGGGCGGATTGAGCCGCCGGTCCGCAGTCTTGATGCAGGCTTTGACGGGGGCGGCAGAGATCGCGCCGCGCCCGTGCAGGCGGCTTGTGCCGGTGGTTTTCTCCCTTCCGGACAACGTTTTGAGCGTTAAGTGACGTTAACGTCACTTATGGATTGCGGCAATGATATTCTGGTCAGGCGTGGGCGCTGGGGCGGGCGGAGACGCGGGCGTGCCAGGCCCAGACGACGGTGCAGGATTCAGGAATGTCGACGCCGATCATTCGACCGAAATCGATTGCGGTCAGGGCGACGATGTCGGCGATCGAATAGTCGTCGCCAGCAATGAAATCGCGGCTCTCCAACTCGCCATTCAGCCAGAGATAGAACTCGTCGATGCGGGGCCGATTGGACTCGCCGAAGTCCTTGTACTGGACCAGCAGGGCGGCTGTGAGCGGGTGGGTGTGGCGCCAGATGTGGGCGATCGGGATCATCAGCCGCAGTTCGATGCGCCGACACCACATGTCGATCAGGGCCTTGTCCTTGGCGTCCCGCCCGAACAGCGGGGGTTCGGGGTGCGTCTCCTCCAGGTAGCGGCAGATGCTGACGCTTTCGCTGATGTAGCTGCCGTCATCCAGTTCCAGCACCGGAACCTGGCCCAGCGAGTTCTTCTCCAGAAACTCCGGCGTCTTGTGCGCGCCTTCGCGCAGCGACACGCGCTCGTGCTCAACCTCGATGTTCTTCTCGGCCAGGAAGATCCTGACGCGTCGTGGATTCGGGGCGGGGTTTTGGTCGCCGTACAGTTTCATCGGAACTCGCGCTGATCGCCAGATTTCGGCCCGACCACGACGGCGGGGCATTTAGTGACGGTATCGTCACTTAGTGGCGATGGGCAATCGGAAACTGGCGGTCTGACCGGGTTTCAGGCGATATTTTTCGTTCTGGGCGGGGCGTATTTCGCCCGCAGCGCCTCGCAGGCCGCGACAACGGAAACGACCAGGGTTTCGATCAAGGCCTCGTCGTCCTCGCCATTGCGCGCGGACAGGATTCCGGCGGCGCCGCTGACGATGAACCAGGCCATGTGTTCGGCCTGTCGCTGGGGCAGACGATAGGCGGCCTGAAGTCCGGCGGCCCAGCCCTGGGCGGTGGCGCGCTGGGCGGCGCGGGCGCGAGAGGCGAGGGGGCCGTTGTCGCCGGCCAGACGGGTGAACAACTGGCCCTGTTCATCGGCCAGACGGAACCACTGTCGGCAACCGCCGCGTATCCAGTCCTCCAGACGGGCGTCCGGCTTCATGTTCTCGCGGGCATGGTCGACATAGGCCTGCATTTCACGGTCGAACAGAGCGCCCAGCAGGTCGTCGCGGTCCTTGAAGTAACGATAGCCCAGCGACTTGGCCACGCCGCAACGCGCCGCGACGCCGTCCATGGTCACGGCCGAAACGCCATCCTCAACGACGATTTCCGCAGCGGCGTCCAGAAACCGCGTGCGTCGTTCGGCGCCCTTCAATCGTGTCTGCTTCACGCCCTGCCTCGGTGAGCCAATGTGACGGCTGTCGAGGAAGGGAGCGGGGGATATGGCCGCCCTGCTCAGGCGCCGTATGGTGATCCGTTTCTCCGCGCCTGCGAACAGCCTACGGTCGTCCGCGCGCAGGCGGGCGACAGACCGCAGTACGCCTCTCGGCTTGGCGGTGGCAATGGGGCGCGCCAACCGGAGGTCTGTCCCGATGGCGAGGGTCAGGCCGCGCATTCGCCGGCCAGCGCGGCCTTGAGTTCAGTCTTGATGATCTTGCCCGCCGCATTTCGGGGCAGCATCGCCGCTTGAATGCGGATGTCGGCGGGGACCTTGAAGGCGGCCAGACGTTCGGCGACGAAGGCTTTCAGCGTGTCCGCCGAAGCCGTCTCTCCGGGGATCAGGGTGACGAAGGCGACGGCCTCTTCGCCCAGCACGGGATGCGGGCGGGCCACCAGGGCCGCTTCGGCGACGGCCGGGTGGCTGTAGATGGCGTCCTCCACCTCCTGGCAGTAGATGTTCTCGCCGCCGCGGATGATGATGTCCTTCTTGCGGTCGACGATGAAGACGAAGCCTTCCTCGTCGATGTGGGCGATATCGCCCGTGCGGACCCAGCCGTCGACAAAGGTCTCGGCGGTGTCCTCGGGCCGGTTCCAGTAGCCGGTCACGATATTGGGGCCATAGACCAGCAATTCGCCCTGCTCGCCGACGGGCAGGGTGCGGCCTTGCTCGTCAACCACCTTGACCTCGCCGACCGGAAGGGCCGGGCCGCAGCTGGCGGGGCGTTGGGAATAGTCCTGACCCGCGTGGTGGGTGTGGGCGGCGCTGGTCTCGGTCATGCCCCAGCCCGAGCCGGGGGCGGCATGGGGCGTGTCGCCGTCGATGCGGCGGACCAGCTCTGTGGGCGCGGCGGCGCCGCCGTAGCTCATCAACTCCAGCGACGACAGGTCGTAGCGGTCGCGGTCGGGATGGGTCATCAGGGCGATGGCCACGGCTGGCACGCCGCCCGCCGAGGTGATGCGTTCACGCTCGATCAGGGCCAGGGCCTCGCCCGCGTCGAAGCGGCGCTGGCAGACCAGCTTCTGCCCAATGGCCATCGCCACCAGCAGGACGGCGTTGCATCCGGTGGTGTGGAAGAAGGGGATGGAGACCAGCCCGGCGCCCTGGGGCGCATCCGGGGCGGGCGGCTTGGGCGTCTCGCCCCGACGCAGCATGGTGCGCACGATCGAGAACTGGATGGCCATCAGGCCGCATCCGGCGTTGCGATGCGTGCCCAGCGCACCCTTGGCCCGACCGCTGGTGCCCGAGGTGTAGAACAGGGTGGCGGGGGTCTCCGGCGTCAGTTCGACATCGGGCATCAGGCCCTCAGGCAGGGCAGGCCATTGGGCCGTGGCGCCGATGACGGCCTCCAGCGCTGTGACGCGCGCGTCCTCCGGCAGGGCGTCCGTGCGGCAGGCATAGATCCGCTTCAGGGCCGGGGTCTGGTCCAGCAGGGGCAGGATGGCGGCTAGGCGCTCGGGGTCGACGATTGCGGTCGTGGCGCCGCTATCGTTCAGGCCATGCAGCAGTTCGGCGCTCGACCACCAGGCGTTCAGCGGCGCGACGATGGCGCCGATCAGGGCGCCGGCGAAGAAGGCCACCGGCCATTCCGGCAGGTTGCGCATGATGACAGCCACGCGGTCGCCGGGCTGGACGCCCTGGGCCTGAAGCTCGGCTGCCAAGGCCAGGGTGGCGCGTTTGAAGGCGTCAAAACTGACCCGGTCTTGCTCATAGACCAGAAAGGTCTTGTCGCCGTGAGACGCAGCGACCTGGAAGGTCTGGCGCAGGGTCGAAGGGGCGTTTTTCCACCACTTGACCGTGCGGCCGTCGATCTGGACGTCCTCGATTTCGAACGGAGAGCCAGGCTGGGTCAGCAGGCCGTGGGCCTGCTGCAGGCTCATCGCTGGCCATGCGGGGGCGGACCCGGACGGCGAGGCGGATTGGGCGCTTTGGGTCGTCACGGTCGTTTCCTCTACTGCTGGCCCGTTTGCCGGGCTCTTGAGTATTTTGAACGCACAGCGTCCCCGGAAGCGATGGCGGCCGCGACCGGATGTGCTGTAGTTTCGAACTTGAGGTATGATTGAGATTGGAGTCAAGCCAATCCGTTCAAAGCCCCAAGGCGCAGACCAACATCGGGGCCATGGGTGCCGGAAGTATTGATACAAGCGAATGGAACCGGGGTTATGGCGCCGGGTTTCGGGCCGCATATCCGGGGCTTGCGTCCGCCGTTCGCAGCCGATACTCCAAATATCGAATATTTGGTATGGCAACCGAAGCGCAGCGGCGCTTCAACCTCAGGAGACGCGCGTGGACTTTCAGCTTTCAGACAGAGAGACGCATTTCCGCGATCGGGTGAAGGCGTTCATCGACACCCGCATCCGTCCGCGCCACGCCGATTATCTGGCCCAGCAGCGCGAGGGCGAGCGCTGGAAGGTCATTCCGGTGATCGAGGAGATGAAGGCCCACGCCAAGGCCGAGGGGCTGTGGAACCTGTTCATGCCCCCGACCAGCGGCGCGCCCCATGTGGACGACAGCTTCGTGTTCGAGGGCACGCAACTGTCCAATCTGGAATACGCCCTGTGCGCCGAAGAGATGGGCAAGGTCGAATGGGCGTCCGAGGTGTTCAACTGCTCCGCGCCCGACACCGGCAATATGGAAGTGCTGAATCGATACGGCACGCTGGAGCAGAAGGAGCGCTGGCTGCGTCCGCTGATGAACGGTGAAATCCGCTCGGCCTTCCTGATGACTGAACCGGAAGTCGCTTCGTCCGACGCCACCAACATCCAGACCCGGATCGAGCGGGACGGCGACCACTATGTCATCAACGGCCGCAAGTGGTGGTCGTCGGGCGCGGGCGATCCGCGCTGCAAACTGGCCATTGTCATGGGACGCACCAATCCCGAGGCGGCGCGTCACCAGCAGCAGGCGCAGATTCTGGTCGACCTCTCGACTCCCGGCGTCCGCATCGAGCGGATGCTGTCGGTCTATGGCTATGACCACGCGCCGCACGGCCATGCCGAAATCGCTCTGGAGAATGTGCGGGTGCCGGTCGAGAATCTGGTGTTGGGCGAGGGACGTGGCTTCGAGATTTCGCAAGGGCGGCTTGGCCCGGGCCGCATCCATCACTGCATGCGCACGATCGGCGCCGCCGAAATGGCGCTGGAGGCCATGTGCCGTCGACTGGTCAGCCGCGTCGCCTTCGGCAAGCGGATCAGCGACAACAACGTCTGGGAGGAACGGATCGCCCGCGCCCGCATCGACATCGAATGCAGCCGCCTGCTGTGTCTGAAGGCCGCCGACATGATGGATCGGGCGGGCAACAAGTCGGCCCAGCTGGAGATCGCTCTGATCAAGGTGCAGGCGCCGACCATGGCGCTGAAAATCCTCGATGACGCCATTCAGGCGCACGGCGGCGGCGGTGTTTCGGGTGATTTCGAACTGGCGGCGGCCTGGGCGGGCATCCGCACCCTGCGCTTCGCCGACGGCCCGGACGAGGTGCACAACCGCGCCATCGCCCGCGCTGAGCTGGGCAAATACGAGGACGTCGCCGCCCCGCGTCCAGAGCGGACCCACCGCTAAAAGCCGCCGTCATTTCGGCCTTTGGGCCGCACCGCATTTCAGGGTTTACGCATGTCTCAATTCGATCTGGCCGGTAAGGTCGTCATCATCACCGGTTCATCGCGCGGCATCGGCAAGGCGGCGGCGGAAGAACTGGCCGCCAATGGCGCCAAGGTGGTCATCTCCAGCCGTAATCAGGACGCCTGCGACGTCGTGGCGGCGGAAATCAACGCGCGTCACGGCGATGGAACAGCCATCGCCGTCGCCGCCAGCATCGCCCACAAATCGCAGTTGGAGAATCTGGTCAACGAGACGCGCAAGGCTTTCGGGCGTGTCGATGTCGTGGTCTGCAACGCCGCCAGCAATCCGCACTATGGCCCGATCGGCACCATCACCGACGAGCAGTTCCGCAAGATCTTCGACAACAACGTGCTGTCGAACCACTGGCTGATCCAGATGGTCATCGGCGAGATGATTGAGCGCAAGGAGGGTTCGATCATCATCATCTCCTCGGTCGGCGGCTTGCGCGGCTCGGACATGATCGGCGGCTACAACGTCTCCAAGGCGGCGGACTTCCAGTTGGCGCGCAATCTGGCGGTGGAATACGGACGCCACAACGTCCGCATCAACTGCATTGCGCCGGGGCTGGTCCGCACCGACTTCGCCAAGGCGCTGTGGGAAGACTCCAAGGTCGAAAAGTCCATGACCTCCGAGACCCCGCTGCGTCGTATCGGCGAGCCGCATGAGATCGCGGGGGCGGTGACCTTCCTGGCCTCGTCGGCCTCGACCTTCATGACCGGGCAGGCGCTGATCGTGGACGGCGGCGCGACGATCCGATCCTGATCGAAAGCGGGGTCAGCCTGATGCTCGCAGCATCAGGCTGACTTTCCCCCGAGATTGGGCTCGTTTTATTGGGCCCGTTTTATTGGGTATGTATCGCCAATGAGCAGCACGGATATCGAGCCTGCGGAATCGCGACGCCCCGCCCGCTATCACGCCAAGCGCGAGGCCATTCTCGCCGCCGCCGCCCTGGCCATCAACGAGCAGAGCGCCAAGGGTCTGACGCTGGCCGACGTGGGGCGCAGGGTCGGGCTGACCACGACCAGCGTCACCTATTATTTCAAGAAAAAGGAAGATCTGGCGGCGGCCTGTTTCAGCCGGACGCTGGACAAGCTGCTGGAGATTCTGGACCAGGCGTTGGAGGAGCCGACCCCCCAGTTGCGGGTGCGGCGTTATCTGTCGCTGCACATGGCGCGGCTGGCCCGGATTCAGGCGGGGCAGGAGGCGCCCTTCGCGGTGCTGTCCGATCTGCGCGCCATGGAAGACCCGCTGCGCGGCCAACTGCTGGCGGGCTGGCGCACCGTGTTCCGGCGGACTCGCAGCCTGTGGGGCGCGCCCGCGACACGGGTTCACGCGGACCTCTACGGCGCGCGCGCGCATCTATTGTTGGAAAAGACCTTCTGGCTGCCGGTCTGGCTGGACCGTTACGACGCCTATGAGTTCGACCGGCTGGAAGCGCGCATGATGCAGTTGCTGACGCACGGCATCGCAGCCGCAGGGCAGCCCTGGGCGCCGGAGCTGATCCCTCTGGTGCAGATTCAGGACGATGAAACGGTCAATCGCGACGCCTTCCTGCGCGTCGCCACCCGTCTGATGAACGAGGTCGGCTATCGCGGCGCGTCGGTCGAACGGATTTCGGCCGAACTGAAGGTCACCAAGGGCAGCTTCTATCATCACATGGATGCCAAGGATGACCTGATCACCGCCTGTTATGACCGCAGCTTCAACATCATGACGACGGCGCAGCGTCTGTCGGACACGGTGGCCGGCAATCACTGGCGTCGGCTGTCCAGCGTTCTGGCCAGCATACTCGATCTTCAGTTGGCCAATGGCGAGGGGCTGCTTCGCACGACCGCCCTGACCAGCGTGCCTGCGCGTGAGTTCGCCCTTATGCTGGAACGGTCGCACCGGATCGCCCAGTCCTATGCGGGCATGATCAGCGACGGCGTCGCCGAGGGCTCGATGCGGCCTGTCGATCCCTTCATCGCCAGTCAGGGTTTGGTCGCGCTGCAGAACGCCGCCTTCGACATGCGGAGTTGGGCTTCGACCATGCCGAGAGAGCGTGCGGTGGCCCTGTACGCCTCCAGCCTGGCCTTCGGCATGTTTGATGATCGGGTGCTGGAGACGCTTTGATGCGGGTCGTCGGCGCGTTCCGCCGTTCTGCAGCTGTGGGCATACCCATTTTTCGATTTATGCCTTGATGCGTCCCGGGAAATGCTTCATCCACAGGGCGTCAGACAGCCGTCATTACGGCCGCGACCCCTATTTCCGCGTCGGCGAACACGCTGCCGCGTTCCCAAGCCGCCGCATGGCGTGACCAGACTGGAAAGACGGACCATGACCGACATCGCTTCCGGCATCGAACTCAGAACCCTGATCACCTCTGAGGGGCAGTTGCGGCTGTCGCTGGAGCGGGTTTCGGTTCCTCATCCCGCAGACGGTCAGATTGTCGTGCGGGTCGAGGCTGCGCCGATAAGCCCGTCCGACCTCGCGCTTCTGCTTGGTCCTGCTGACCTCAGCACGGCGCGGGCCGAAGGGACGGCGGACAGCCCGGTTCTGGTCGCCGACGTGCCGCAGCGCCGGCTGGCCATTATCAAGGGGCGGCTGGATCAGTCGATGCCGGCGGGCAATGAGGGCGCAGGAACCGTCATCGCGGCAGGCGCCAAGGCCGAGCATCTGCTTGGCAAGACGGTCGCCATCGTCGGCGGGCCGACGTTCGCCCAATATGTCACCGTGCGCGCCCATGACGCCCTGGTGCTGCCGGAGGGCGCGACCGCCGTCGACGGCGCATCGGCCTTCGTCAACCCGATGACGGCGCTGGGCATGGTCGAGACGATGCGCCGCGAAGGCCATACGGCGCTGGTCCACACCGCCGCCGCCTCGAACCTGGGGCAGATGCTGAACAAGATCTGCCTGGCCGACGGCATCGGCTTGGTGAACATCGTCCGCAGCGCCGAACAGGCGGCCCTGTTGCGCGACATCGGTGCGAAACATGTGATCGACAGCACGTTGGAAAGCTTTGAAGCCGACCTGGCCGACGCCATCGCCGCGACCGGCGCGACCCTGGCGTTCGACGCCATCGGCGGAGGCAAGCTGGCGGGGCAAATCCTGAACGCGATGGAGATCGCCGTCATCCGCTCGGGCGCGCCCTTCAGCCGCTATGGCTCGTCGGTGCACAAACAGGTCTATATCTATGGCGGCCTGGACCTGCGCCCGACCGAACTGACGCGCGGCTTCGGCATGAGCTGGGGCGTCGGCGGCTGGTTGCTGCCGCCCAGCCTGGCAAAGTTCGGCATGGAGACGGTGATCGCCATGCGCGGCCGGGTCATGGCGGAACTGAAGACCACCTTCGCCAGCCGCTACACCGCGGAAATCTCTCTGGCCGACGCGCTGAAGCCCGAAATCGTCGCCGCATATAATCGTCGCGCGACTGGCGAGAAATATCTGATCCTGCCGCAGAAGACCTGACCGGGCGGGGGCGTCGCCACCTTCGCGCCCCCTTCAGTCTGCTGTTTTCTCGATACGTGCCGCGACGCGGGCGAGGAGGGTGGATAGGGTTGCATGTTCCTTGGGCGTGAGGTCGGCGCAGATTTCGGCATCGAGCAGGCGCAGGGCGTCGCGGCCGGGTTCCAGCAGGCCGTGCGCATGGTCCGTCAATGCGATGAGGCTGCTGCGCCCGTCTGTGGGCGAGGGTTCGCGTTGGATCAGGTTGTCGCGTTCCATCCGCGCCAGCAACTGGGCCATACTGGGCTGTTCCACATCCGCGAACTCGGCCAGGGCCTTCTGCGTCAGACGTTCACCATTTTTCAGCGCGACCAGCACGGGCAGTTGGGCGGTCGTCACGCCTACCGACTTCAGACTGTCGTCCATACGCTTCATCAGCAGCTTGCCAAGGCGGCTGATGACCAGGGCGGGCATGGTTTCGGGCCGCCATTGCGACAGGGGCTTGTTCATTTGTATAGGTGGCTATATTTATTGATAGTGTCCTATATAAATTATCGAAGCTGGTTTGAAATGCAACATCCATCCATCGCCATCATCGGGGCTGGGCCTGCCGGGCTGACGGCCGCCAATATCCTGCACCGCGCCGGTTGGCGGGTGGAAGTCTTTGAGAGCGACGCCTCACTGACCGCGCGCGATCAGGGCGGCACCCTGGACCTGCATCCTGACAGCGGGCAGTTGGCGCTGGTGAAGGCGGGGCTGCTGGACGATTTTCTGGCTGAGGCCCGGCATGAGGACCAGGAGCAGAGGGTCGCGGACTATGTGACCGGCGCCCTGTTGCGTGAAGAGATACCCGAGGCGGGAACCGGCGACCGCCCCGAGATCGACCGGGTGTTGTTGCGCCAACTTCTGCTGCGTCCCTTGCCGGACGAACTGGTGTATTGGGGCGTGCGGGTCGAGGCGGTGACTGCGCTGGCGGACGGGCGCCACGAATTGCGCCTGAATACGGGTGTCATGGGGCCGTTCGATCTGGTTATCGGTGCGGATGGCGCATGGTCGAGGGTGCGGGCGGCGCTGACTGAGGCCCAGCCGGTCTATTCCGGCGTCACCTTTGTAGAGTTGTGGCTGAACGACGTGGATGCGCGCCATCCTGAGTTAGCCAAGCTGGTTGGCCATGGTTCGATGTACGCCCTGCATGGCGGGGTGGGGATCATTGGTCAGCGGAATGGCGGCGACACGGTCCGCGTCTACGCCGCCTTTCGAACCCGGCCCGAGGAGACGGATCGACCGGACAGGGTGCTGGCCGATATCACCAAGACGGAACTGCTGGAGCGGTTTAAGGGCTGGGCGCCTTCCCTGACTGCCTTGATAACCGATGCTGATCGGGTTGCGGCGGTTCGACCCATTGTCGCCCTGCCGACCGAAACATTGCGGTGGGAGCAAAGGGATGGCCTGACCCTGGTGGGGGATGCGGCCCATGTCATGCCGCCGATGGGCGTGGGGGTGAATCTGGCGATGCTGGACGCCGCCGAACTGGCCGAGGCCCTGGTCACGGCGCAGGACTGGCGACAGGCCGTCCGCGATTATGAGGACGTCATGCTGGCCCGCGCAGCCGAGACGGCGGTCGAGTGCAATCAGGCCTTTGCCGACTGGTTCGCCGCCGATGGCGAACAGGCGCTGCTGGATGACATGGAGGCGCCAAAAGAGGCCGCCGCCTGATCCGGCCTACTTCCAGCCCGTTTCGACTTCTCTCGCCCGCAGCGCGTCTTCGGCCTGTCCGATGTAGTTGCGGGTGAGGGGGACGGCGTGCTGGTTCTTGGCCAGTTGCAGCTGGAAGATGACGATGTCTTCGTGGCGGAAGGCGGCTTCGGCCATGGAGAGATAGAACTCCCACATCCGGCAGAAGCGGTCGTCGAACATGGCGACCGCCTCGTCGCGACGGGCCATGAAGGCGTCGCGCCAGGCCTTGAGAGTGAAGGCGTAGTGCAGGCGCAGCACCTCGACATCGGTGATGATTAGGCCTGCGCGCTCGATGGCCGTCGTCATGTCCGACAGCGAGGGCAGGTGCCCGCCGGGGAAGATGTAGCGGGTCAGCCAGGGATTGGTCGTGCTGGGTTCATCGGACGACCCGATGGTGTGCAGCAGCATGACCCCGTCATCAGTCAGACGCTCGCGGCAGGTGTCGAAGAAGGCTTCGTAGAAGTTCAGGCCGACGTGTTCGAACATGCCCACCGAGACGATGCGGTCAAAGGTCTCTGGTGTTGCGCGATAGTCCTGAAGCCGGAAGTCGATCTTTCCGTCCAGACCCAAAGCCGAGGCGCGGCTGCGGGCGCGGGCCAGTTGTTCGTCCGACAGGGTGACGCCGACGACCTGACCCGCCTGGGCGACGCCGGCCAGATAGAGCGCCATGCCGCCCCAGCCGCAGCCGATCTCAAGCACTCGGTCGCCGGGACGCAGGGCCATCTTGGCGGCGATATGGCGCTTCTTGGCCAGTTGGGCCTCGGCCAGAGACTGTCCCGGATGCTCGAAATAGGCGCAGGAGTATTGCCAGTCCGGGTCCAGAAACAGGGCGTAGAAGGCGTCGCCCAGATCATAGTGATGGGCCACGTTGCGGCGCGACTGACCGGGATTGTTCCTCTGGCCCCACAGAGACAGTTTCTGGCGGGTGCGTTCGACCCAGCGCGAAAGGGCCGAGGGGCGGGGATAGGTCTGACCCAGCACCAGGCAGAGGAAGTCGAAGACCGTGCCCTTTTCGACCAGCAGTCGGCTGTCGGTGAACAGTTCACCGGTGCGAAGTTCGGGCTGGAGCAGCAGTGACAGGACGGCGGCGTTATCGGTCAGCCGCACCACGATGGGATCGCCGGTCCCATCGCCCATGAATAGCTTGCTTCCGTTCGGCAGAATGACGGTCAGGTCGCCCGTGCGGACGTGTTTGCCCAATGTCGCTTCGACCAGACGCGTCAGCATTCAGAGGCTCCACCTATCGAAATCGTTCTGCGAATCTAAAGCGCCGAAAACAGGAACATTCAGTGCTCGGCCAGGGCGTAGATGGCGATCTGGTCGGCGCTTCTTTCGACCCGGATCGGCAGATAGTCGTCCAGCTTGTCGAGCACGGTCGCCTCGTCCGCCACCTTGAGCGCTCCGGTGAAACGCAGGGACGTGGCGGTCGGCATCACCACGACGGGCTTTTCGAAATAGCGGGACATATCCGCAGCCACCTCGCCCAGGGGGCGATCCTGATAGACGAGGACGCCATGACGCCAGGCGAAAGCGCGAGTGGGGTCCACTTCGGACACGTCGGCGGGGGCCTTTCGCAACTGGTTCAACTGCTGACCGGCGGCCAGGTGGAAGTCGGCGTCCTGGCCGGTGGTGGAGACGGCGACGGCCCCGCGCGCGACGCTGACGCGGAACATGTCATCGTGGCTGACCATGTCGAAGGCGGTGCCGAGCACGCGGACGGAGCGATGGCCCGAGCGGACTTCGAACGGGCGTGACGGATCATGGGCGACATCGAAGGCGGCCTCGCCTTCCTTCAGCACCACGGAACGCTTGTTGCGGCCCAAGCGCACGCGGATGTCGGTGGCCCGGTTCAGATAGATGCGCGACCCATCCTCCAGATCAATCGTCATCGGCGTCTCATCAGCGCTGTAGGACTGAGACGTGGCCATTTCGATCAGTTGCGGCGACAGGCCCGCCGTCAGCGCCAGGGCCGCCGCCACGCCCGCACCGCGCATGAAGCTGCGGCGACGCCAGAGCGGGGGCGTGTCGTCATTGGCGGGCTTGATCGCGAGAGGCGTCTGATCCGTGACCGCCCAGGCCTGTTCGACCAGGGCATAGGCGCGTCGGTGGGCGCCGTCCGCTTCCAGCCAATCCTGGAACGACAGCCACTGATCTTCGGTCGCCGCCTCGTCCTGAAGCTGGACGAACCAGGTCAGGGCGCGTTCACGAATATCGGGTCGGATCTCGGTCGGGACTTCGGAATGCGTCGTCATTTCACCACCCCCTCCAGTCGCCAAGACCATGGGCCATGACGACAAGACGGCGCCGCGCCGCGACCACCACCGCGATTTTTTGCATTTTGTGGCGAAAAAGGGTCCATCACCGCTCCAGTTTCTCGGTGATGGCGCGCAGGGCGTCCATCATGTGCTTCTCGACAGAACTGCGCGAGATGCCCAGCCGGGCGGCGACTTCGGCATGGCTGACGCCATCAAACTTGTGCAGGCGGAAGATGCTCTGGGTGCGCGCGGGCAGCTTCTGGACGACGCGCACGATACGCTCCAGACGGTCGCGGTCGATGACGATGGCTTCGGGGGAGGGCGCGCCGTCGGCCTCGGGCGTGACGCCTTCGACATGGGCGGCGTCGCGCCAGGCGGTGTCGCGCTGGCGTGATCTCTGCCATCCGCGCCAGCGGTCGATCAGCAGGTTGGACGCCAGTCGGTACAGATAGGCGCGCGGGTTCTGCACCTGGGCCTGTTCGGCGTCCAGGGCAATGACCTTGAGGTACAGTTCCTGGACCAGATCCTCGACATCCGCCTCCGCCCCCAGGCGGCTCTGGAAAAACCGCGTCATCGCCTGTCGCTGCAGGAGATAGGTTTCAACGAGCGTTGGCGGAGAGGTCATCACGGCCTGATCGGATGCTGGGACTGACACGCGTCCTCTGATCCCGGGCCACGTCGATGATGCGTCGTTGCGCTTCTCATGCCGCGTAGAAATTTTTGAGGCAAGTCGCCGTGCGCGTCGTCTTCCGAACATACCGCATGATCGCGGTCGAAACGCGAGCTTAGTGGATGCGTATCTTCTGCGACTTCGACGGGACAATCAGTCGAAGCGACACGACGGATTTCGTGCTGACCGCCCTGGCGGACCCCGCCTGGCATGAGATTGAAGCCCGCTGGGAATCCGGCGAAATCGACGCTGCGGAATGCATGCGTCTTCAGGTCGCCATGATCGGCGGTTCGGAGACTGACCTGAATACGGTGCTGGATCGTGTCGAACTGGACCCGCATTTCAAGAATTTCGTCCTCTGGGCCGAGGCGAACGGCCACCCGATCACCATTCTAAGCGACGGTGTGAACCATTTCATCAAACGCCTGCTGACGCGCGAGGGGCTGGGCCGTTTGCCGGTCTTCGCCAATGTGCTGGCAGGGCAAGCGGGCGCCTGGGCGCTGGAGCAGCCGTGGATGCGCGCGGGCTGCGCCGGGGGCTCGGGGGTCTGCAAATGCGAGGTCGTCCGCACGACGGCGACCGAGACCCAGGGCCCGGTGGTCTTTGTCGGCGACGGCCGTTCCGACTTCTGTGTCTCGGCCAAGGTCGACATCCTCTTCGCCAAGCATCGTTTGGCCGAGTACGCCGCTGCGCGCGGCGCAGAATTTCTCCCCTACGAAACCTTCGCGGATGTGACCGCGACGCTGAACGGTTTTGCGGCCGTCCCGGCGAAACAGGCCTGCGCGGTCTGACAACGGAAGCTGAGTATGCACGACAAGATACTATCCCCCGTCGCACCGGTCGATGAAGCTGAACTGCGCCGTCTGGAAGCCGAATACTGCTCCTACGGCGACACCGTCCACTACATGGAGGAACCCAAGTTCTTCGACGGGTGCGAAGGCTCCTACATGTACGATGCCGAGGGCCGTCAGTTCCTCGACCTGCAGATGTGGTACTCGGCGGTCAACTTCGGCTATCGCAACCCGCGCCTGAACGCCGTGGCCCACCGCCAGCTGGACACCCTGCCGCAGGTCGCCTCGCAGTATCTGCACCGCGAGAAGGTCGAGTTGGCCGCGATGATCGCCCAGGACATGGAGCGCAAGTTCGGCCGCAAGGGCCGCGTTCACTTCAACGTCGGCGGCGCACAGGCGGTCGAGGACTCGTTGAAGCTGGTCCGCAACGCTTCGAACGGCAAACAACTGATGTTCGCCTTTGAGGGAGGCTATCACGGGCGCACCCTGGGCGCCTCGGCGATCACCTCGTCGTACCGCTATCGCCGTCGCTTCGGCCACTTCAGCGACCGCGCCCAGTTCATCGAATTCCCGTACCACTTCCGCGGCCCCAAGGGCATGACGAAGGAAGAATACGGCCACTACTGCGTGCAGAAGTTCGCCCGCCTGTTCGAGACCGAATACAACGGCGTGCTGGACATCAAGACCGGCGAGGCGGAATACGCCGCCTTCTACATCGAGCCTATTCAGGGCACCGGCGGCTATGTGATCCCGCCGCCCAACTTCTTCATCGAACTGAAGAAGGTTCTGGACCAGCACGGCATCAAGCTGGTGGTCGATGAAATCCAGATGGGCATGTACCGGACCGGCAAGCTGTGGTCGATCGAGCATTTCGGCGTGCAGCCGGACGTGCTGGTCTTCGGCAAGGCCCTGACCAACGGTCTGAACCCGCTGTCGGGCGTCTGGGCGCGCGAAGAACTGATCAATCCGGGCATCTTCCCTCCCGGCTCGACCCATTCGACCTTCAACTCCAACCCGCTGGGCACGTCAGTGGCGCTGGAAGCCCTGAAGATGACGTCGGAAGTCGATTACGGCGCGGCCGTGATGGAGAAGGGCGCCTACTTCCTGAAGGGTCTGCAGGAGCTTCAGAAGCGCTGGCCCCAGATCGGCGACGTCGACGGCCTGGGCCTGGCTCTGCGCTGCGAGATTTGCCAGGAAGACGGCTTCACGCCGAACAAGGCCCTGCTGGACCTGATGGCAGACGAAGGCATGAAGGGTGATCTGGTCGCCAAGAGCGGCACCTACGGCCTGATCCTGGACGTCGGCGGCTATTACAAGAACGTCATCACCCTGGCCCCGTCGCTGGAGATCACTCACGAAGAGATCGATCTGGCGATCGAGCTTCTGGACATCCTGCTGCGTCGCTGCACGGCGGCCTGAGACGGGTCGTGCGTCCGGTCCTGCTGCATCTCGACGACGCCCTGACGTCGCAAACGGCGTTGGAGGGGCGTGTCCTCTCTGACGGCGGGCGGTCTGTGGACTGCCGCGACCTGGGGCTGTCGGTTCGTCTGTGGGGGCGTCCTGCGTCCCTGCAGGCGCTGGAGGACCGGGTGCGCGCCGGACTGGGCGATGACGCCCGGCCGCTGTTGACCTTCATGGGGTCAGGCGATTTCCACCACGTCAGCGCCTTGCTGGTGCGTCTGGCCAGCGAACGCGCGTCGGAAGAGGCGATCACCGTCGTCCACTTTGACAACCACCCCGACTGGGTGCGGTATCAGAACGGCCTGCACTGTGGGTCGTGGGTGGCGACGGCGGCGCGGCTGCCGTCGGTCAGGAAGGTCATCACCATGGGCGTGTGCAGCAGCGACATTCTGCCCCCTGGCTCGAAAGAGGGCGACGCCTCCCTGATCCAGGATGGGGTGCTGGAGCTGTACGCCCATGCCGCGCCGGGCGGCGGCGCTCTGGACCTGTTCGGCAGGGAATTCGCCACCATCCAGTCTCTGGGCGAAGACGGTTTCGCCGACTTCCTGGCGACCCGGATCGAGACGGAAAGCCTCTACATCACCATCGACAAGGACGTGCTGCGTCCCGACGATGCGGCGACCAACTGGGATCAGGGGCAGATGACCCTGGCCTATCTGCAGCGCCTGCTGGCGGTGGCGGCCAGGGGGCGTCGTCTGGTCGGGGCAGATGTGATCGGCGACTGGTCGCACCCGCGCTATGGCGGCGGCGGTCTGGCGCCCCTGCTGAAGAAGGGCGAGGCCCTGCTGGACCAGCCCTGGTCCGCGCCATCGGTCGAGGCGCGCGCGCATAATCAGGCGGTGAACCTGAGCCTGTATGAGACCCTGCAGGAGCTGGCGGCATGAACGTCACCGCCCTGTCGTTCGTTTTGATCGCGGCCTGCGTCGCCGCCGAAATCTTCCACGAAGTGGCCTTCAAGGTCGCAGCCAACAGGGCGGGCGACAGCGACCACTATGTCCGCGATGTCGCGCGCCAGCCGTGGATGTGGTTCGGCATGCTGTTGTGGGCGATCCAGACCGGCCTCTGGATTGTAGTGCTGCAGTCTGTGCCGCTGGTCGTGGCCTTTCCCCTGATGACGCTGTCCTACGCCGGGGTTCCGGCGGCCAGCGCCCTGTTCCTGCATGAACGGATGTCGAAACAGCAGATCATCGGCGCCATGCTGATCCTGGGCGGCGTCCTGTGCGTCGGCGCGACCGCCGCATGACCCTATCCAACAAGAGGCCCCTTATGGGACGCGAGACCGCCATTCAGGACCGCAGCTTTTCCGCCAGCGCCGGGAACGGCAAGGGTGTTCTGTTGCTGCATGGCATGACCGGCGCGCCGGGCGAGATGAAACCTCTGGCCAAGCGGCTGAAGCGTCGCGGTTTTGACTATTCCTGCCCGCAGCTGGCGGGTCACGGCGGCACCGAAAAAGACCTGCTGAAGACCGACTGGCGCGACTGGCTGGACAGCGCCCGCACGGCCTATGAGAAGTTCGCGCGTGAGGTGGACGAGGTCCATGTCGCGGGCATCTGCGCAGGCGGCGCCCTGGGCTTGCTGCTGGCGTCAGAAGTGCCCGAAATCCGCAGCGCGGCTGTCTATTCGATGACGTTCGAATATGATGGCTGGAACATGCCGCGTTGGGCCATGGGCGCGCCGCTGATCCAGCTGGTCGCCAACCTTCCGGGCGTGCGTCACATCCCGATCAACGAGCCGTCGCCGTTCGGTCTGAAGGACGAGCGCCTGCGCGCCATGGCCGCCAACGCCGCCGATGGCCTGATCGACGGGGCCATCGACATCATGCCGCTGGGCGCCCTGTATCAGCTGTATCGGCTGGGCCGTCGGGTCGAGGTGAAGGGACCGTCGATCACCACCCCGACCCTGATCCTGCACGCATCGGAAGATGACATGAGCAGCCCCAAGAACGCCAAGCGGCTGCAGGCCTGCCTCGCGGGCGAGACGGAGCTGCACTATCTGAACGACAGTTTCCACATGATCCACGTCGACCGGGAACGCGATCTGGTCGCCGAGTTGAGCGCGGACTTCTTCGCCCGTCACAGCGCCACCGCCTCGGTGCGCGAGGTGGTGGATGCCTGATGCGCGCATAGTTTCGTCAATCGTCGAGATTGGCCGCGAGGCCTGGGACCGGCTGTTCGTCGGCGAGGTCGAGGCCTACGACTATCTGCTGACGGTCGAGCGCGCGGGTCTGTCAGGTTTCGAATACCGTTATCTGGTGGTCGAGGAGGCGGGACGGGTGCTGGCGGGCGCGCCGATGTTCGTCACCACCTATCCGTTGGACACCACCCTGGCGGCGTCGGGACGCAAGGTCGTCGAGGGCGCGCGCAAGGTGTTTCCGGGCCTGCTGACGCTGCGTCTGGCCTGCCTGGGATCGCCCTGCACGGAAGGCCTGCCGCTGGGTTTCGCCGCCGAGGTGGACCAGACGCAAAAGCCCGTTCTGCTGCGCCTGCTGCTGGACGCCTTCGAGGCCGAGGCTGCGCGGTCGCGGTGCGGGCTGATGGGACTGAAAGACGCATCGGAAGACCAGTATCCATTGTGGGATATGGTGGCGGGGACGCGGGATTATCGCCGGATCGCGGGCCTGCCGGTCGCGCATATGGACATCAGCTTCGACAGCGTCGACGCCTATCTGGCCGGGCGCTCAGCCGCGACCCGCAAGGATATGCGGCGCAAGCTGCGCAACCGCGCCAAGGTGCGGGTTGAGTGGCGCAATGATCTGGACGGGGTTCTGGACCGGGTCATGGAACTGTACCGCCAGACGCTGGCGCGGGCGGACATGACCTTCGAGGACCTGACGCCCGCCTATTTTACAGGCCTGTCCGAGACGATGGGCGATCGGGTGCAGTATGTTCTCTACTGGTCCGGGGAGGAACTGCTGGCGATGAACCTGCTGCTGTCGGGCGATGATGTTCTGGTCGACAAATTCTTCGTCATGGACGGGGAGGGCGGTCGTGCGCTGGACCTGTATTTCCTCAGCTGGTTCGCCAATATCGAACACTGCCTGCAAAACGGCATCGGTCGTTATCATGCGGGCGCAGCCGCCTATGAGGTCAAGCGGCGCCTGGGCAGCACTTTGACCGGCATGGGCCTGTATTTCCGGCACAGAAACCGCGTCCTGAACGGGGCTTTGAACCTGGCCGCGCCCCTGTTTGCGGCGGATCAAGGCGTGAAGGCGGCGGCATGACGATCTGGAGCCGCGAAAACGGAGATGGGCCGATCCCGCGCCGAGTGGCGCTGGTCGCCTTGTGCCTGGGCCTGCCCCTGCTGGGTCTGGGGTATCAGGTGGCGTCTAAGTTCACCGCTATGGCGCTGGACGACAAGCCGTTCGGTCTGGACTGGATCGTCGCGGCGCTGAGCCAGCCATGGGGACCGGCCCTGCTGGTGATCGAGGTGCTGAGCCTGATCGCCTGGATGGTGGTGTTGTCCGAGATCAAGCTGAGTGCGGCCTTCCCGATGCTGGCCCTTGGCTATGTGCTGGTGATGGTGACCGGCTGGCTGGTGTTCCATGAACAACTGCACTGGCTGCAGGCTGTGGGCGGCGTGGCCATCATGGCCGGGGTCTGGATGATCGGGCGGGAGCGAGCGTGAAGTCGCTTGCCCTCAAAAGCCTGATCCACGACTGGCGGCGGTTCTCGCCCGCTGTGGTGGCGGTGGCCTTTTCTGGGCTGCTGGTGCTGCTTCAGGCCGCGCTGATCCTGGGCATCTTCTCTCTGTCCAGCCTGTATGTGACCAAGTCGTCGGCGGATGTCTGGATTGGTTATCCGGGCGTGCAGAGCGTCGATCTGGGCCGCCCAATCAGCGAACAGGCGGAACTGTCGGCCTGGATGCAGCCGGGGGTGAAACAGGTCGAGCCTCTGCTTTGGGGATCGGGCCAGTGGCGCACCGAGACCCAAGGGGCGGTCAACGTCTATATCGTCGGCGTGGCGCTGGATGCGCAGGCGCTGGCATTGGCGGGCACGCTGGGGGCCGAGGAACGCTCGCGTCTGGCGGAGCCGGACACGGTGCTGATCGACGCCGCCGATATGAACAAGCTGGATGTGGCGCCCGGCGACACCGCCGAGATCAATGGACGCCGCGTCCGCATCGTGGGCCTCACCAATGGCCTGCGGGGTCTGGGCGGGGTCAATGTCATCGCCTCCGTGGCCACCACTCGCGCGCTTGATCCCGCAGCGGCGCCCAAGGGTCGCGTGGGCTATGTGCTGGCGCGGTTCGATACGCCCGAGAACGTAGCCGCCGCGACCAAGGCGCTTAACTTGGTCGGCAAGCGCGCCGGGTTCGAGGCCATGCAGGCCGACGCCTTTGCGGACCGCAGCACCCTCTACTGGCTGGCGGAATCGGGGGCGGGCATCGCCTTCATCTTCGGCAGCATCGTCGCCGTCGCCGTCGCCGTCATCATCACCAGCCAGACCCTGACCGCCGCCGTCGTCGGGTCGATCCGCGAATACGCCGCCCTGCGCGCCCTGGGGTTCTCCATGGGATCGCTGCGCGCCATCGTGCTGGAGCAGAGCGCCTGGGTTGGCGTCGCCGGCCTGGCGGCGGCGGGCGTCATGACACTGTTGCTGGCTGCGGTGGCGCGGACCCAAGGCGTCCCCATCGTGCTGTCCCTGCCCATGATGGCGGGCGCAGGCATCCTCATCATCCTGGTGGCCCTGGGATCCGGCGCCTGGGCGCTGCGACGCGTGGGCAAGGCCGATCCCGCGAGCTTGCTGCTATGAAACTGCATCTTCCCCTGCTGGCCTGTGTTCTGGCCGTCGCCGCCTGCAAGGGCGGGGATGCGAACAATATCCCGACCGCCAATGTCGCGCCCCCTGCCGCTGTGGCGCGCGGGGTCATCGACGCCGAGCCGGGTTTGGTGACCCTGGCCGCGCCGTTCGACGGCGTGGTCCGGTCGCTGCGCGTCAAGGAAGGCGATCAGGTTGCGGCGGGCGCGCAGCTGGCCAGTCTGGACGACCGCTTGGCGCGCCTGACCTTGACCGCCGCCAACGCCGAGATCGCCGAGATCGAGGCCCGTGTCGCGGCGGCCAATGCTGCGGCGAACCGCGCCGATGTCGAGGCCGCACGCCTGCGACGTCTGGCCGACGCCGACGCCGGATCGCGCCAGGATGCGGACCGCGCGCGCGACGCGGCTCGACTGGCGCGTGACGAACTGATCACGGCCCAGCGCGCCGCCGACACGGCCCGCGCGCGCCGCCAATTGGACGCCTATGCCGTCGACGCCCGCACCATCACCGCGCCGACGGCGGGGCGGATCGTGCGGCGCTGGGTGTCGGAAGGCGCGTCGGTCACGGCGGGAACGCCGTTGTTCATGCTGGAGCCTGCGGGCGCCCGCGTCGTCCGCGCCGAGGTGGATGAAGAGTTCGCCGACAAGCTGAAGCCCGGCATGACGGCGACGGTCAGTCTGGAATCCGACACATCGCGCACCTTCCAGGCGCGGCTGGTCCGTATTTCCGAGATGTTCGGGCCGAGCCAGATCGTCGGCGACCCGACCGCGCCATCGGATACGCGCAGCATCAGCGTGATCCTGCAGCCGACGGGTGAACAACCCAATCTGCGTCTGGGCCAGCGCGTTCTGGTGCGGATCGCACCGTGAAGCGGCCGTTGACCACCACAGTCGTCGCAGCGGCCCTGATCGGACTGGGCGCCTGCGCGACCCCCGTGCCGAAGGAGCGGCCCTCGGCCCTGCGCCTGACGCCGCCACAGGAGGCGGTGTGGACCGAGGACTTCGGTGATCCCATCCTGCGCGACCTGCTGGCGCGGGCGGACCTGGGCAATCTGGACGTGAAGGCGGCGCTGGCCCGTGCGGAACAGGCCCAGGCTGCCGTGGCCCTGACCCGATCCACGCGCACGCCGCGCATCGAGGTCGGCGTGGCTGGGGCCGCAGGCGGCACGTCGTTGCGGCGCACCCGTCATGCCGCCTCGCCGACGTTGGAAGCCGCTTATGAGGCCGACCTGTGGGGACGCATCCGCCAGATGCGCACGGCTGTCGATGCCGACGCCGCAGCAGCAGCCGCCGACACTATCGAGGCGCGGCGACTGATCGCCGCCCAGACCGTCACCGCCTATGTCGCCTTCCGGGCGGCCCAGCAGGCCGAGGCTTCTGCCCAGCGCGCCGTCGCCGCCGCCGCCCGGCGCGTGGACCTGATGCGTGTGCGGACCCAGAACGGCGCGGCGTCGAACGGCGAGGTGCTGAAGGCCGAGGTCGTGCGCGCCGAGGCCGAGGCCGTGGGCCGCGAAGCCCGCACCGAGGTGATCGCCCAGACTCTGCTGCTTGAGGCCCTGCTGGGCGGCGTGCGGGGTCTGGAGCTGGCGTCTGCCGATCTGCCGCGCCTGCCTGCGGACGCGGACGGCCTGTCGTCCGATGCTGTGGATCACAGACCCGAGGTTCAGGCGGCCTTGCTGCGCCTTCATGCGGCGGATGCACGACGTGCCGCCGCCGTGGCTGCGGAACGGCCTCAGTTTCAGATCATCGCCGCCCTTGGCGCGCCCGATCCCGCCATCGCCACCCTGCTGGACGTCAAGACCCTGGCCTGGGCTCTGGCGGGCACGGTGACCCAGGCCGTGGTGGACGGGGGCGCCGCAGACGCACGCATCGCCGCCGCCTCGTCCGAAGCGGATCAGGCCGAGATCGCCTGGCGCAAGGCCGTGGTCGACGGCTGGACCGAGATGCAACTGGCCGTGCGGCGTGAGGCGGACGCCGCCGCCGCCGTCAGTCAGGCGAGCCTAGTCGACCGCACCGCGCGCACCGCCCTGCAGGCCGCCGAACGCCGCCACCGCGAGGGCGTGATCGACGGCGTGGCCATGGCCGACGCCGCGCTGGCGGTCGAGACGGCGCAACGCGCGCTGACACAGGCGCAGGCGCAGGCCTTGGCCGCCCGCGTCCAGAGCCGTCTGGCGACAGGGACCGGCGGATGAGGAACGAGCCGCTTCTGAACGCGCGCGGCGTGGGCAAGTCCTATGCGACGGGCGGCGGGCGGGTGGTGGCTCTGCACCCCACCGATTTCGCCGTCGAGCGGGGCGAGTTCGTCATGGTGTCCGGTCCGTCCGGCTCGGGGAAATCGACGCTACTGGCCATCATCTCTGGCCTGCTGACGCCGGACGCGGGGCAGATTGAGGTGCTGGGTCGGGACATCACCGCCATGGGCAAGGCCGAGGCGGACGCTCTGCGGCTGGAGTCTTTCGGCTTCATCTTTCAGGGTTTCCACCTGCTGCCAGCCCTGACGGCGATGGAGCAGGTCAGCATCGTTCTGCGACGCCAGGGTCTGAAAAGCCGCCTGGCTGACACCCGTTCCGCACTGGCGCTGGAGGCGGTGGGCCTGGGACATCGGTTGAAGAACCGCCCTGACTCGCTGTCGGGCGGCGAACGTCAGCGAGTCGCCATCGCCCGCGCCCTCGCCAAGCGTCCGCAACTGATCTTCGCCGATGAACCGACCTCGGCGCTGGATTCGACCAATGGCCGTCAGGTCGCGGAAATGCTGCGCGCCACGGCGTTGGAGGACGGGGTCGGCGTGATCTGCGTCAGCCACGATCCCCGTCTGGAAGTCTATGCCGACCGGGTGGTGCGGATGGAGGACGGACGCATCACTGATCCGGGCGTGCGCAAGGAAGCCTATTCCGGCTGAGGACGCTCGACTGCGAACAAACGGCTCGTCGGGGTGTTCTGATTTCAGAATGGCGACGGAGGGTGAGCGAATGAGCGTCCATGACAGTGCGACCAAGGGCTATGCCGTAGGCGCGGAAACCTATGCGCGCGGGCGGCCCGGCTATCCGCCAGAGGCGTCTGAATGGCTGCGCGACGTGGTCGGACTGGCGCCGGGCAGGCGGGTGCTGGATGTGGGATCGGGGACGGGCAAGTTCCTGCCGCTGCTGCGGGCCAGCGGCGCCGATCTGATTGCGCTGGAGCCGGTCGCGGCGATGCGGCGGCAACTGTCGCAGGCCAATCCCGATGTTGAGGTTCTGGCCGGGGCGGCAGACAGCATCCCCTTGCCGAACGCCTCGGTCGATGCGGTGGTCTGCGCCCAGGCCTTCCACTGGTTCGCGACCAAGGAGGCGCTGGCGGAAGTGCGACGGGTCTTGAAGCCGGGCGGGGTGCTGGGCCTGATCTGGAATGTGCGCGACGAGACTGTGCCGTGGGTCGCGGCCCTGTCGGACATCACCGACGCCCTGAACGCCGACACGCCCCGTTACCGCACAGGCGAATGGCGCAGGGCCTTTCCTGCGGAGGGCTTGCGTGAGCTGGGCGAGCGTCATGCGGTCAACAGCCATGTCGGGCCGGCGGATCAAGTCGTGGTCGCCCGCACCCTGTCGGTCAGCTTCATCGCCGCCCTGCCGCAGGACCGGCAGCAGAAGGCGGAACAACAGGTCCGCGACCTGATCGCCTGCACGCCCGAGCTCCAGACGCCCGAGGTCGCCTTCTCCTATCGCACGGTGATGATCGCCTTCGCCAAGACCTAGGCCAATCGATATTCAGTCGGTCGAAATCTTAAATCGTCATTCCGGGGCTGAGCGAAGCGAAGAGCCCGGAACCCAGGGCTGCGCCGCCATTGCTGGCCGTATTCGGCGCCGGATTGCGAGCCTCCTGGGTTCCGGGTTCGTCCTGCGGACGCCCCGGAATGACGGTTTGGAACTGAATGTCGATCGAACCTAGACGGCGGAGGCGTTCAGTTCCTCGATCATCATGTCGCGCATGACGAACTTCTGGATCTTGCCGGTGACGGTCAGGGGGAATTCGGAGACGAAGCGGACATAGTGGGGCAGCTTCTGGTGGGCGATCTCGCCCCGGCAGAAGGCCAGAAGCTCTTCGTGCTCCATCGTCTCGCCATCGACCAGCCGCACCCAGGCGCAGACCTGCTCGCCGTAGCGGTCGTCCGGCACGCCGAAGACCTGGACGTCCTGGATCTTGGGGTGGCGGTACAGGTATTCCTCAATCTCGCGCGGATAGAGGTTTTCGCCGCCGCGAATGATCATGTCCTTCAACCGTCCGACGATCTGGCAGTAGCCTTCGTCGTCGAAGGTGGCCAGGTCGCCGCTGTGCATCCACCCGTCGGCGTCGATGGAGGCGGCGGTCTGCTCCGGGTCGTTCCAATAGCCGATCATGACCGAATAGCCGCGCGTGCAAAGCTCTCCCGGCTGGCCGTAGGGCAGGACGGCGCCGTCCGCATCGACGATCTTGCATTCGACGTGCGGGTGGATGCGGCCAACGGTGGATACGCGGCGCTCCAGCGGATCATCGCCGCCGCTCTGGAAGCTGAGGGGGCTGGTCTCGGTCATTCCGTAGCCGATGGTGATGTCGCGCATGTGCATCCGCTCGATGACCTTCTTCATCACTTCGATCGGGCAGGGTGAGCCGGCCATGATGCCGGTGCGCAGTCGGGTCAGGTCGAACTCGGCGAAGCGGGGATGCTCCAGCGCGGCGATGAACATGGTCGGCACGCCGTACAGGGCGGTGCAGCGTTCGGATGCAGCGGCTTCCAGCGTCGCCAGGGCGTCGAAACCTTCACCGGGGAAGATCATGGCCGAGCCATGCGAGACGGCGGCCATGACGCTGAGCACCATGCCGAAGCAGTGATACAGCGGCACCGGCGTGCAGATCCGGTCGTCGGGCGTGATGGCCATGGCCACGCCGGCCAGATAGCCGTTGTTAAGGATGTTGTGGTGGCTGAGGGTCACGCCCTTGGGCCGTCCGGTGGTGCCGCTGGTGAACTGGATGTTGATCGGGTCGTGGCAGGTCAGGACCCCCTCGACCGCCTTCAGATCGTCGAGGCCCGTGGTGCGGCCCAGCGTCTCGATGGCGTCAAAACCGACAGCGCCTGCCAGCGTCGGCGTCTCCATGTGGATGACCAGCTTCAGGTCGGGCAGACGACGCGCATTCAGACCCAGCGGCGCAGGCGCGTCCAGCTCCGGGGCCAGGGCGCGGATCAGGGCAGGATAGTCGCTGGTCTTGAACGGCGGCGACAGGATCAGGGCGCGGCACCCCACCTTCTTCAACGCATAGTCCAGCTCGTCCAGACGATAGGCCGGGTTGATGGTGGTCAGGATCAGCCCCGCCTTGGCGGCGGCGAACTGGGTGATGATCCATTCGACGCGGTTCAGCGACCAGATGCCGATGCGGTCGCCGGGACGCAGGCCGGACGCCAGCAGGCCAGAGGCGAAATCCTCGGCCCGTCGGTGCAGTTCGCGCCACGTCAGTCGGACATTCTGCGCCGTGCAGACGACGGCCTCATGGTCACCCCAGTTCAGGGCCGCACGACTGAGCGCGGCCCCGATGGTGTGGGTCAGAAGAGGGGGCTGGGCGGAGCCCCGAACGTGACTTTCCATGTTCAACTCCATCTGGCTCCCAGCCCCTGTTTTCAGCTTTTGGTCGTCGCCGGCGGCGGGACGACGCATTCGAAGTTCGCCTCGTCATTGGTGGCGCCTTCGCCCTTCCACCGCGCCACGGCGGGATAGGCGCACAGCGGCCGGGTGCTGAGGGCGGGGCCCGTCGGCATGTTCAGGAAGACGGCCAGATCGTTGGCGTATTTGCTGGCGACGATGCGATCCGGCGCCGGGCCGCCTTCGACCCAGGCGTCGAGCGCGCCCAGAATGTCGAACGAGTTGGGGCCGGGGCCGCCGAAGCAGTGGCCCATGGCCGGGACCATGAACAGGCGGGCGAACTCGTCCGTCTCGGCCGCGCCCATGGTTTCACGCACATTGTCGAAGTAGCGGATGGTACCCTCGGCGGGCAGGGCCGCGTCGTTCCAGCCGTGATACATCAAGAGCTTGCCGCCCGAGGCCTTGAAGGCGTTCATATCCGGATTGTCGGAATCGGTGACGTCCGCCATCCGCGCGCGCACGGTGTCGAAGTCCTTGTCGAAGTCGAACTGGCTGAGCTGCCAGTCAGCCTGATCGAAGACGAAGTTGGCGAAGAAGGAACGGGCGAAGTCGGGATGCTGGGCTGTGTCACTGGTGATCCACAGATCCCAGCCCGAACGCTGGGCCTCGCCGCCGGGCGCAAAGCCTGGATAGAGAGAGCCGCCGGTCACGCCGCGACGCGGGCCGCCGTAAAGGCCCTTGAGCCCCGTCAGTTGTTCCGGGCTGAGGCAGCCTTCGCTGGCGTCATTGCTGCACAGGACCGTGGCTGGATCGAAGTGGCAGATGCGCGGATCTTCGATCACGCCATCCTTGATGCCGTCCAGTTCATCGCAGGCGGCGATGGCGGCGGCTTGGATGCGCGCCAGGTTCGGGGCTTTCAGCTGGCTGGCGGGATTCTCGTGCACCATCTTCCAGGACCAGGCGAAGGTGGTCATCAGATGGGTCCAGGCGGCGCCCGGCGCACCCGCGATGATGCCGTCGAAATCGTCGGGATAGCGTTGCGCCTCCATTAAGGCCTCACGCCCGCCGTCCGAACAGCCTTGGAAATAGGAGCGGACCGGCGCACGCCCGTAATAGGCCGCGATCACGGCCTTGGCGGCGACGGCGGTGACGTGGTTGGCGCGGTGGCCGAAGTCGATGATCTTCTCAGGCTGGTTCAACGCCCAGGAGGCGTCCTTGCCGTCCGCGCCCGGTTCAGTGTGGCCCATGTCGGTGCCGGCGACCGCGTATCCGCGCGTGACATTGGCGCGCATGGCCAGACGGGGCGGACCCAGAGAGCCGCCGAAACCGGCGTTGCCCGTGGCGGCGAACTTGCCGTTCCAGTTTCCGGCGACCGGCAGCCACAGCTCGGAGCGGATTTCCGAACCCGCGACCGGCGTCAGGGTCACCGACACGCGGCAATAGGCGGTCTCAGCGGGGAGGGACGGAATGCCGAAGGCCTCCATCGGCTGGCGGTCGCCGACCTTCATCGCCACAGCATCCGTGATCCGGGTATGCGGCAGGCGCAGGTTCTTCAGCGCGCCGCAGGCGGGATCAGCGGCGTCGGGCGAGACTGAAGCGGCGGTTTGGGCGTTCGCCGCGCAGGCGGCGGCGAGGACCGCGACGGCGGACGCCGCGGCCAGGCTGGTTCTCAGCATCATTGTCGGACTCTCAGGCTTGGTGAGAAGGTGGGATGTCGTTCGTCGCGCGGGCGGCGATCTCTTCGACCATCTGCGCATGGGCGCGTCGGTTGATCGGGTAGAAGAAGATCAGGCTGGCGGCGATCAGGGTGCCGATCAGCGGCGGCCAGAACATCAGGGTCTTGATGTCGGCCAGGGTCTGGGCGCTCTGCACGATGTTGGGCACATAGCCGATATGGGTCAGGGCCACGCCCAGAACGCCTGCGCCCAGGCCCAGGGCGACCTTCTGGCCCAGGACGGTCAGGCCGAAGACCAGGGATTCGGTGCGCACGCCGCTGCGCCATTCACCGTATTCGACCGTGTCGGGCAGCATGGACCAGAAGCAGACCACATAGGCGGCGGCGCCGATGGCCTGCAGCACCAGGGCGGAGAACAGCATGGGCACCGACTGGCCGTCGATCAGGTGCCAGAAGACCAGACCGGCGACGGTGGGCACGGCGCCGACCAGCCAGGTGTTGCGCTTTCCAATCAGCCGCAGGGCCACCGCCCACAGCGGCGTGGTCAGGACGATGGTCAGGGCCATGATGCCCAGACCGGCGCTGCCCAGGCTGGCGTCGCCAACGACATATTTGAAATAATACAGCAGGTTCTTTGAGAACATTGTGGTCGAGAATGAGCTGATCACAATGGCCCCCAGCAGCAGGTGCAGGGCGCGGTTGGAGGCCAGGCTGCGCATGGCCTCGGTGAACGGACGGCGCGGGGCAGGCGCACCGTGGGCTGTGTCCAGACCACGGCTGCCCCAGACGGTCATCAACAGGCACAGGGTCGCGATCGCGCCATAGACGGCGCCAAGGATGACCCAGCCGGTCCGGCTTTCCGCCCCGCCGCCCAGCGCAGTGGCCAGGGGCAGGGTCAGGGCGGCGACGATGATGGCGGCCAGGGCGCCGCAGACCATGCGGAAGCCGGTCAGGTCGCCGCGTTGGGCGCTGTCGGTCGTGACGCGGGCAAACAGCGAGGCATAGGGAATGGCGACCACGGCATACAGGCTGCGGAAGGCCAGTTGGCTGATCAGGGCGAAGGCGACGGCGCCGAACGCCTGGGCCGTGGGGCCGACAAACAGCACCACGAAGGCCGGGGCCAGCAGCGGACCGCCGAACATCAGATAGGGGCGGTAACGACCCCAGCGGCTGCGCGTGCGGTCGGCGATCAGGCCGACGACCGGGTCCATCGCCGCGTCCCAGATCAGGGCGATCATATAGATGAGACCGGCGGTCTGGGCGGGCAGGCCGATGACGTCGGTATAGAAGAACAGCAGATAGAGCTGCGTCATCTGCCAATACAGATTGCAGCCGAAATCACCGACGCCGATCGCCAGCTTGCGCGCCGCCGAAATCCGCACGGGCGCCGTCACTGGGATATTCCCCAACATGCCATCCCTCTCCAAGCCCTAGGTTTTTTGGCTGGACTTGCGCCCAGTCGTATTCTTATTGTCCAACTGTATAACGAGTTTTTCGTGAGGTCGATAGGGCGAATGCAGCAACTGATGTTTGACATCGATGGACCCCGGTTTGTCGATGCCCAGGGGCGGCACGCCATCCTGCGCGGGGTCAATCTGGGCGGTGATACGAAGCTGCCGTTCGGTCATGACGGGCGGAACCCGCCGCGCGATTTTGCGGACCACCGCGACGTCAGCTTTGTGGGGCGTCCTTTCCCGCTGGACCAGGCCGACGAGCATCTGTCGCGGATCAAGAGCTGGGGCTTCAACGTCCTGCGCCTGCTGACCACCTGGGAGGCGGTCGAGCACGCGGGTCAGGGCCAGTATGACGAGGCCTATCTGGATTATCTGACCGCCGTCTGCACCAAGGCCAACGACTATGGATTGGCGGTCTTCATCGACTTCCACCAGGACGTCTGGAGCCGGATGAGCGGCGGCGACGGGGCACCCGGCTGGGTGTTCGAGGCGGTGGGGCTGAACCTGGCGGCCTTTGACGCCGCCGACGCGGTTCATGTGATGCAGCAGCGGTATGACTATGCGTCCAGCGAGCATCGTCAGGAAGACCGCTATCCGATGATGAGCTGGCCGCGGAATTATCAGATGCCGGTCAACGGCGTGATGTGGACCGCCTTCTTCGCCGGGGCGACCCTGACGCCGGACTGGATCGTCGATGGGCGCAATGTGCAGGACTTCCTGCAGGAGACCTATCTGGGCGCCATGCGCGCGGTGGCGGAACGCCTGAGGGATCTGCCGAACGTGCTGGGCTTCGACAGCCTGAATGAACCGGCGCTGGGCTGGGTCGGGCAGAAGGTGTCGGAACGCCGCGACGGGCCGGACGCCAGCAACGCGACGCCGATCTGGTCGGGGCCGCTGTGGACGCCGCTGGATTGTCTGAAGGCGGCGCGGGGCCTGCCTGTGCGCCTGCCGGTCATGAAACGCACCGGCATTGGCAAGCCTGAGGTGGTCGGCGAGACCGACCTGAACCCCAACGGCGTCTCGATCTGGCTGAACGATGGGCCTGACCCGTTCGAGGTTGCCGGCGCATGGTCGTTGGTCGACGGCGTGGCGACCGTGGGAGACGAAGACTTCTTCCGCATCCGCGACGGTCGGGCCATCGACCACGAGCACGACTTCATGGCCCCGTTCTTTGCGCGGGTCGCGGCCTCGATCCGCAGCGTGCGCGCCGACTGGCTGCTGTTCGGTGAGATGTGTCCCTATCTGATGATCCAGGGCAAGACCTTCCCCCAGCCCATGCCGGAACGCACCGTCAACGCCAGCCACTGGTACGATGTCGAGATTCTGGGAACCAAGCGTTACGATTCGGATACGCCAGGCAACGACCGCAGCCAGCGTTACGCCTTCCAACTGGGCTTCATCCGCGCCATGGGATTGGCGATGCGAGAGGGCGGGGCGCCGACCCTGATCGGCGAGTTCGGCATCCCCTACGACATGAACGACGGCGAGGCGTTCGAACGCTGGGCCGAGGGCGATCATGGTGCCGATGTCTGGCGCGCCCATTCGCAGGCACTGGGCACCATGTATGACACGATGGACCAGCTTCTGCTGTCCTCGACCCAGTGGAACTATTCGGCGACCAACGCCAATGACCTGCGGATCGGCGACGGCTGGAACCAGGAGGACCTGTCCATCTATTCGCCCGACCAGACGACGTCAGAGAATGATCCGGCGTCTGGTAGTCGCGCGCTGGAGGGCTTTTCTCGCCCCTATGTCCAGCGCGGGCAGGGCGTGATCGCATCGATGGCGTTCGACGCGAAGTCGCTGCGTCTGACGGCGGTGATCGAGGTGGATGAGGCGGTCACGGGGGCGACGGAGATCTTCGTGCCGAACTGGCGCTATCCCGACGGCGTCGCCGTGGCCCTGTCGGGCGTTCCGGCGGACTGGATCCATGACACGGTTTCGCAGATCGTGCGGGTCAAGGCGTCGGGCGCGGGAACCCTGAAGATCGAACTGACGGCCGGATAGGCGGAATGGAAAGGGGGGCTGCGAGGCTCCCCTTTTGTGCGTCAGCGTGGCGCGGCGTTCAGCGAATCCCGCAGTCGGCCCAGCGCATCCAGACGCTGCGTATTCGGAACCGGTCCCACGGTGACGCCGTCGTTGCCGATCAGCAGGGCGCGGTCGGTCCGGGCGTCATAGCGGGGCCAGGCGGGGTGGTTGGCGGCGTCGGGGCGGCCGTCACGGGCGAAGGCGACCCAGTAGTCGGCCAGGGCGGCGGCGGTGCGGTTGTCCGCTTCGCTGAAACTGCCCTTCATGCGGTTCAGATTGTCGAAGCTGAACGGAACATCGGTGGCGTGGCCCGCGCCCGCCGTGTCGCGTCGCTTTTCTTCCGGCACATAGCCGAAGCTGTAGAGCCAGACCGGGCGGTTCCTGGCCGCATCCAGCGCCGCCAGCCGTCGCGCGGGCTCTGCGAACGTCAGTTCCGACGGCATGTAGGTGTTCAGGGTGGAGCGGTCGCCATAGAGCGGCGTCAGGCTGTCGCGCGGAATATTCATGTCGGCGATGGTGCGGTCGGCGACCATGCCGCGGAACAGGGCGGGCACGACGCCCAGCTCCAGATCGGTCGCGCCGATGATCATGGGCACATCGGCCTGCGCGCCACGCGTGAAGGCGCTCAGGACCTGGGTGGTGACCAGTTTTCCGTCGATGATCGGGCCGGAGAAGGTGTCCTTTTCCGGGGTCAGCAGGTCCAGGCGGCCCTTGATGCGGTCCACCGGGATGGCGCGCAGATCGGCGGCCGAGGCGTTTCTGAGGTTCTGGGCGGCGGCGAAGGCCACGCCGACGCTTTCGCCCGAGCGCGCATCGCCGGCCGCCTTCAGGTCGGGCCACTGGTCACGACCGCCGCCTGACTGGACGATGGCGCGATGGAACAGGCCGTGCGCCTGCTGGATGTTCATCAGCTGAAGGACAGATCCGCCGCCCGCCGACTGGCCCATGATGGTCACGCGCGACGGGTCGCCGCCCAAGACCGCGATATTGTCATGCACCCATTTCAGTGCCGCGACCTGATCCATCAGGCCGTAGTTGCCGGTCGGGGCGGCGCCCGCTTCTGCGGTCAGGGCGGGGTGGGCGAAGAAGCCGAAACGGCCCAGGCGATAGTTGAAGGTGACCACGACCGCGCCGCGCTCGGCCAGCCTGGCGCCGTCGAAGATCGGCTGGCTGCCCGAGCCCATGATGAAGCCCCCGCCGTGAATCCAGACGATGACCGGAGCCGGGCCGCCCGTGCGATGCTTGGGCGTCCAGACGTTCAGGCTCAGGCAGTCTTCGCTGGTCGGCAGACGGCTTTGCGTGTCGTCCCATGCCGGGCGCGGCTGGATGCAGTCGTCGCCATAGGTGCTGGCGTCGCGCACCTCGCTCCAGTGCGGTGCGGCCTGGGGGGCGCGCCAGCGCAGGTCGCCGACCGGCGGGGCGGCATAGGGGATGTTCTTGAACGACAGCACCGCGCCTTCGTCCACGCCCTTGACCGGGCCCTGGGCGATGCGGGTCTCGATCGAGACGCCCGGGGTGGGGACTGCGGCGATCGGTCCCTGGGCGCAGGCACCGAGCGCCATCAGGGTCACGCCCAGACAGGCCGCTGTCCAGGCGGTGCGGGATTTCAGGCGGCGGCGTGTCTGGACCATCTGTGGCTTCTCCCCGATCAGCGCGGCGGATCACAGTCCGGCGTCTTGGCCTGATCGCTTGCACAATACGCTATGCAGATGCATAACGAATGTCGAGTGGCCTTTGCAGGTTGCGTTTCGGTAGACTCCAGAATCGGCGTTCCACGAGATCGTCGTTCGGATGTATGTTGTTTCAGGTGAACGGTTTTGACCAAGGTCAACCTCAGGGTCCAGCAACGCGAGGCGACGCAGGCCAGCCTGCTTCAGGCGGCGCTGGAAGTGTTTTCCGAAAAGGGGTTCGACGGCGCCTCCACGCGTGAGATCGCAGCCCTGGCCGGGGCGCACAACGCCCTGATCAAATATCACTTCTCCAGCAAGGACGCGCTGTGGCGCGCCGCCGTGGCCTTCCTGTTCGAGCGTCAGGCCAAGGAGCTGGCCATGCCGCGTCATGACGACCCGGTTCATGCCGACTTCCGGGCCTATGCCCGCGCGGTGATCCGCGCCGTGGTCCTGTATTACGCCAAACACCCCGAGCACGCCCGCCTGATGGTTCAGGAGAGCATGCGCGACAACGATCGCCTGAACTGGGCCGCCGACACCTTCATCGTCGACATCAGCCGCGTCTCGGGCAAATTCATCGAAATGTGCAAGCGCGAGGGCATCCTGCCCGACGTGTCGACGCCCGCCCTGGTCTATATCTTCGTCGGCGCGGCCCAGACCTTCTACGCGCTGGCTCCCGAAGTCCGACGCGTCTGGAACATCGATCCTGCCGATCCCGACGTCATCGAGGCGCACGCTGAGGCGCTTGTGAAAGTGCTGGTCCGCTAGTCACGGACACCGGCCAAACCCAGACAGAACACGCTCAAAGGAAACGACCAATGATCCGCTCTCTTGCCATCGCCGCCGCTCTGGCCCTGACCGCAGTCGCCGCTCCGGCCATGGCGCAGACGCCTGCGCCCGCCGCCGCGCAACCCGCCCCCAAGTTCACCGTCGACACGACGATGGCCGAGATCAGCGCCGATCCGCAGGCCAAGGTGGTGCTGGGCGACTTCTTCGAGAAGCGCCGCATCGCCGCCGGCGCCCCGGCCATGACGCCGGAAGAATCCGCTGGTCTGGCTGAAATGATCGGCGGCCTGTCGCCCCGTCAGCTGGCCGAGTTCCCGCAGGCCAATCTGGACGACGCCGCTCTGGCTGAACTGGACGCCCTGCTGCGCGCTGTTCCGGCGCACGCCAACCACTGAGACGACCCTGCGGCCGGGCGGCTGTTCGCCCGGTCGTGACCATTACGCGTAACTGACCGCGAAAGCGGCCAACGGGAGAGCCCGCCATGTCGATGCTCAAGCTAGCCGTGGCGGGTTTCGCCTGCCTGACTGTCGCCGCAGGCGCTGCGCGCGCCGATGATGTTGAGGCGACGGATCGTCCCTCGGCCCTGGTCGTCAACGGCGCGCCCAGTCCGCTGGGCATCGACACCCTGAACCCGCGCCTGTCGTGGCGTCCGCCCGCCGCCCGCGCGCAGAGCGCCTATCAGCTGCGCGTCGGCGTGTCCGAGCAGGCCCTGATGGCCGGGCAGGTGATCTGGGACACCGGTCGCGTCCGTTCAGCCACCGATGCGGCCGTCATCTACCAGGGGCCCGTTCTGTCTTCGCGCGACCGCCGGGTCTGGCAGGTTCGCACCTGGGACGGACGTGGCCGCGCCTCGCCCTGGAGCAATGTCGCGTCGTGGGAGATGGGGCTGCTGAACCCGTCCGACTGGACCGCGACCTGGATCTCGCGCAACGCCGCCGCGCCCACGGGGTGGTCGGATGCCACGATCACCGTCGATTTCACGCTTAAGGGCCGTCAGTTCGACGTGCTGTTCCGCGCCTCGCCTGAGGGCAAGACCTATGGCGAGGCCTATGTCTGGCGCATCGGCGAGGACGAGGGGCGGGCGGTTCTGAACGCCCAGGTGCGCCGCTATCCGGGCGGGACGCGGGCGGTGGTCAATCAGACATCTCTGAAGAAGGTCGACCTGGGCATGACGGCGGACGCCCTGCGGCAGGGCCGTCACAGCCTGAGCATCGAGGCCGTCGGCGACCGGATAGTCACCCGCCTGGATGGACGCGTGATCGACGAGATGCATGACGACGCCCAGACGCGCGGCACGGTGGGCTTCCTGTCCGCCGCGCCAGACGCCGCCGTCGTGCACCGCCTGTCTGTGGTTCCCACCGAGGGCGCGCCGTTCGAAACCACCTTCGCCAATGGCGAGAACCCGTTCACGGGCGGCAGCCTGGGCGCAGATGGCCTGATCATCGCCTCGGGCGTGCCGACCAAGGATATCGTGCTGCCTCTCTCGAACCCGGCGCCCCTGTTGAGGCGGGCGTTCACGGTGGGGCAGGGCCAGATTGCCTCGGCGCGTCTCTATGTGGCGGCAGGCGGCTGGGCCGATCTGACGCTGAACGGCGGGGTTCTGTCCGAACTGCCGATGGCGCCGGGCTGGACCGACTACGGCAAGCGCGTCCTCTATCAGACCTATGACGTCACCAGTCTGTTGGGCGCAGGCGAGAATGTGCTGGCCGCCGAACTTGGCCGCGCCTGGTACGGGGTGACCGAGCCGAACGAGTGGTATTTCCACAAGGCCCCGTGGCACGCCGAGCCGTCCCTACGGGCCCAGCTTGAAATTACCTATGCTGACGGCGGTCGTGAGGTGGTCACGACCGATCGCAACTGGACGACCGCCGACGGTCCCACCCTTCATGACTCCATCTATGCGGGCGAACGCTATGACGCGCGGCGTGAGCCGATCGGCTGGCGCTCGGCGCGTTTCACCGGACAGGGCTGGACGCCTGCGCTGGAGGCGGCGGCGCCTGCGGGCAAACTGGTCGCCGCCGCTGCTGATCCGATCCGCCCTATCGAGCAGGTCCAGCCCGTCGCGCGGGTCGAGGTTCGGCCCGGCGTCTGGGTGTTCGACTTCGGCCGCATCCTGACGGGGCGTCCGCAACTGAAGATGACGGGGCCGGCGGGCCGCACCGTCACCCTGGTCCTGACGGAAAAGAAGGCCGAGGATGGGTCGGCTCAGGTCGCCAGCGGCCTGATCGACGCCCAGCTTCAGACCTATCACTACACATTCGCGGGGACCGGCGTTGAGCATTGGGCGCCGCGCTTCAGCTATGCGGGTTTCCGCTATGTGCAGGTCGAGGGTCTTGGATCGGCGCCGGGCGAAGACTTTGTCACAGCCGAGATCATCCATTCCGACGTCGAGCGCATCGGCGCCTTCGAGAGCGGCAATGAACTGATCAACCGCATCCAGCAGGCGTCGCAGAACGCCCTGCTGAACAATATGCACGGCCTGATGAGCGACACGCCCAGCCTGGAGAAGAACGGCTGGACCGGCGATGGCCAGGCCTCGGCCTCCGCCGCCAGCATCAACTTCGGCATGGCGCGGGTCTGGACGAAGTGGCTGGCTGACTTCCGCGACGCCCAGGCGGCCAGCGGTGAGTTGCCGGAGATCGTGCCGTCCACGCCCTATTACGGTTTCGACCAGACGCCGGGCTGGTCCTACATCTGGGGGCCGACACCGTCGTGGGATGCGGCCATGTTCGTCATCTCCGACGACATGCTGCGCCATTATGGCGACGAGCGGATCATCGCCGACATGTATGCGAGCCAGAAACGTCTGGTGGACTACACCTCGACCTTCATCACCGCACCCGACTTCACCTATTCCAGAGGGTTGGGCGACTATGCGGGCAAGGGGCCCTTCGGGCCGGTCGATGCGACGGCCTCGGCCTATTATTTCTACATGGTTTCGACGCTGGGGCGGAACGCCGCGACCCTGGGCAAAACCGAGGACGCCGCTCGCTATCAGGCGTTGGCCGCGCAGGTTCGCGAGGCCTATAACCGCAAATACTGGGACGCGGAGACGCATCGCTATGTGACACGCGCGGTCGAGAACGGGCCGACCCCGCCGTTCAGCCAGACCCAGAACATCCTGCCGCTGGCCTTCGGCATCGTGCCCGACGGTGAGCAGCAGCACGTCGCCGACGCCGTCGCCGCCGACCTGGAAGCCAATGATTATACCCTGACCATGGGCGTCTATCCGATGCGGTATGGCCTGACCCTGCTGACGGACTACGGCCACGCCGACACCGTGTACAAGGTGGCGACCAAGACGACCCAGCCCAGCTGGGGCTTCTGGCTGGCCAATGACATCAACTCGATGCTGGAAGGCTGGGGCCTGAACTCCCGCTCGTGGAACCACCACTATTTCGCGCTGGTCAGTGACTGGTTCTACGAGGGTCTGGCAGGCATTCGGGCGGGTTCGCCTGGCTTTGCCGACGTGGTCATCCGTCCGGCCCTGCCCACCGGACTGGATCACGCCTCGGGCCGGGTGGTGACGCCGCGCGGTGAGGTGCGCTCGGCCTGGCGCAGGGAAGGGGAGACGGCTGTTCTGGATGTGGTGATTCCCGGCGCGACCCACGCAGAGGTCTGGCTGCCCAATGGCGGCGAGCGGCTGAAACGCACGCCACGCGGCGCGCGCTACCTCAGAAACGAGAATGGACATGCCGTCTATGCGGCGGCCCCTGGTGCAGCTACATTCATCTTCATGCAAAGATGAGTGAAACGATTTGACCCAGACTGTCTCTTCCCTTTCCGAAGCCATCGCCCAGCACGCGCGTGACGGCGGTGACCGCCCCGCCCTGATCCAGGGTGATGTGATCCTGACCTATGCGGGGCTCGACGCCCTGATGAACCGGGTCGTCGCCGCCCTCCAACGCGACGGCCTGTCGGTCGGCGACCGCGTGGCCCTGTTGGGCGAGCCGAGTGTCGAATACGCCGCCGCCTTTGTATCGGTGGTTCGTGCGGGCATGACGCCGGTGCCGCTCGCGCCCAGCGTGACGGACGAGACGTTGAAGGCGATGCTGGTCGACGCCAATCCGCGTCTGGTCTTTTCGGACGCCAGCCAGTCGGCGCGTCTGGACGGGTTCGAGATCGTGACCCTGGACGGTTCGGCGGGCGGCAGGGCCTGGCTAGACTGGCTGGCCCCCGAAGGCGCGGCGCCGGTGGTGGAGCCGATTGATCCGGCGACCGCCTTCAACATCATCTATTCGTCCGGCACGACGGGGGTGCCCAAGGGCATCATCCATTCGCACCGGATGCGCGAAGGCCAGATGGGCGCCTTGTCCGCCCTGTTCAGCGGCGAAGTCGTCACTCTGCTGACGACGCCGCTCTATTCCAACACGACGCTGGTGACCCTGCTGCCGACGCTGCGGGCAGGCGGCGCGGTCGTGGTGATGCGCAAGTTCGACACCAAATCGTTCCTGGAGCTGTCGCAGAAGCACGCCATCACCCACACCATGCTGGTGCCGGTTCAGTACCAGCGCCTGATGGCGGAACCCGCGTTTGACGACTTCGACCTGTCGTCGTTCCAGCTCAAGCTCTGCACCAGCGCGCCCTTCTCGGTGGAGTTGAAATCCGAGGTGCTACGCCGCTGGCCGGGTGGTCTGCTGGAGATCTTCGGCATGACCGAAGGCGGCGGCATCTGCTTCCTGCCCGCCCATCTGTTCCCCGAGAAACTGCACACGGTCGGCATGCCCGCGCCGGGGTCGGACATCCGCATCATCAACGACGACGGCGTTGAACAGCCGGTCGGCGAGACGGGCGAGATCGTCAGCCATTCGGCCCAGATGATGATCGGCTACAACAACCGTCCGGAGGCCACAGAGGCGGGACGCTGGACGGATCCTGAAGGCCGCGCTTTCATCCGCACCGGCGACCTGGGCCGGTTTGACGCCGAGGGCTTCCTGCAGATCGTCGGGCGCAAAAAGGACATGATTATTTCGGGCGGATTCAACATCTACCCGATCGATCTTGAGGTTCAGATTGACGCCCACCCCGAGGTGCTTGAGGCCGCCGTCATCGGCGTGCCGGACGCCAAATGGGGCGAGACGCCGGTGGCCTATGTCGTGCGCCAGCCGGGCGCGACCATCGAGGCGGAGGCCCTGCGCGTCTGGGCCAATGAGCGGCTGGGTTCCTTGCAGCGGGTGTCGGCGATCACCTTCGTCGACGAACTGCCGCGCAATGGTCTGGGCAAGGTCTTGAAGACCGCCCTGGCCGAGATGGCCGCAGCTTAAGAACCAACGGGCGGCCCAGTGATGGGCCGCCCGTTTCGGTTCGTGGTCAGGGGCGGGCCAGTTGCTGGACTTGCAGCCAGTTCACCAGATCGTTGATCCAGAAGTCGCTGCTCTTGCCCTGTTTGTTCATGCCGAAGCCGTGGCCGCCGTCGCGATAGAGGTGCAGTTCGGGCTGGCGGCCTTTGTTCGCTGCGGCGCGGTAGAAGTTCAGCACGGTCGGCTCAGCCAGCTTGTCGTCGCCCGCCACGGCCAGGAAAACCGGCGGCAGGTCGGCGGGCAGGGCGGCGTCGTTGAAGGTGGCGCCATAGATCAGCCCTGCGAAGGCGGGGCGGGCCGCCGGGTCGGCGTCCAGAAGAGCGCCGGCCGTCACACGCGCGCCGGCGGAAAAGCCGATCATGCCGACACGGGCCGGGTCGATCTGGAACTCGGCGGCGCGCTGGCGCACCAGGCGAAGGGCCTGCACCCCGTCGGCGACGCCCTGAACCGAAGCTTCATCCAGATTGAAGGCGCCGTTGGAACGCGCCGCGCCCGCCATGAAGACGAAGAATTCGCGCCAGTGCTGGCCGTCGTCGGCGGGTGTTTCCAGCGTGCGGTATTTCAACACGAAGACGGTGACGCCGTGTGCGGTCAGGGCGCGCGCCACATCGGCACCCTCGGCCTGCATGGTCAGGTAGCGGAAGCCGCCGCCCGGCGCGATGACGACGGAAGCGCCAGTCGCCATGCCGGGTTCGGGTCGGAACACCTCCAGCGTCGGGCGCGTCACGTTGCGCACCACCTCGAAGCCCGCGCCGGGGAAGCGGCTGATGGTCTCGACCTGGGTCGCGCGCTCTGACCCCGGTGCGGCGCCGGGCCAGATGGCGAAGGTCTGGGGCGCGGTCTGGTTGGCGCTTGAGACGGCGTGCTGCGGCGCGACCTTGACTGTGCTTTGAGCGCAGGCGGGCAGGGCGAGGGCGGCGGCGGCGGCCAGCGGGCCGAAGCGGGCGAACAGAGAAGACATGGGTGAACCACCTAAGGCAGCGGCGAGGGCGGCGCTTTGTGGCCGTCCGGAAACAGTCAGGCTAGCCCCAAGCTATTTGGTTATGCAATCGCTCAAATAGTTCTTGACCTGTTTTTTGAAATCGCGGAACCTCAACTCACAATCTGGGACGACGGCTCAACCGTCGCCGGAAACGACAGTCTGATCGGGCACCCGTCCGGCGGATCAATATCCAGGAAAGACCCGCGAAGGCGGGCAGGTCCGACGACCTGGGGGAAAACAGATGCGCAACGCACCCTTGAACACACGGCTTCTGGCCACGACGGCGATGGTCGTGATCGGCCTGTCCGCCGCTGGAGCCGCTTCGGCCCAGACCGCGCCTGCGCCCGACAGCGCAGCGGCGACCGAGGTTGATGACATCGTCGTCACCGGCACCCTGCTGCGCGGCGTGGCCCCGACCGGCACCAATGTGGTCAGCATGGGCCGTCAGGACGTGATCGCCACGGGCGCCGCCTCGTCCAACGACCTTCTGGCGCGCATCCCCCAGATTTCCAGCGCCTTCAACACCGCGCCCCAGCCGGGCGCGACCATGGCCCTGCCGATCAACCGTCCGAACATCCGCAATCTGGGTGCATCCGGTGGTTCGACCACCCTGGTCCTGCTGAACGGCAACCGCATGGTCGGCGCAGGTATTTTGCAGACATCACCCGATCCGTCGGTCATTCCGCCCGGCGTGCTGGAGCGGGTTGAAGTGATCCCGGACGGCGGTTCGTCCATCTATGGCTCGGACGCCATCGGCGGCGTGGTCAACTTCATCACCCGCAAGAAGTTCGAAGGCATCGAGGCCACGGGCCGTTACGGCGTGGGCGACGGCTATGACCAGTTCGACCTGAACCTGACGGCGGGCAAGAGCTGGGACGGCGGTTCGGGTATCATCTCCTATGCCTATGCTGAACACAGCAACATAGCCGGTGCAGACCGCGACTACTTCACCCAGGATCTGACCTCGCGCGGGGGCGGTGATTACCGCAGCAAATCCTGCTCGCCAGGTACGATCACCGTGCCGAATCCGTTCTCGATCCTACTTCCGGGTACAGACTTTAAAATGCCGGGCCGTACGCCGGGCGCCAATCTTTGCGACTTGGCCAAGGTGATTGACTTCTATCCAGAAGAAGAGCGCCATAGCCTGTTCGCCACTGTCAGCCAGACGGTCAATGATCGCCTGTCGCTGGACGCCACGGCCTATTATTCGCAGCGTGAAACCTCGCGTCGTGGTATTTCGGTAGGAGAAGGTACTGGTTTGGCCGGCGGCGGCTTGATCACGGCGCTGAACCCCTATTTCCAGTCGGTTGCGGGTGAGCTCGGGAATATTGTCACCTTCAACTATGATGACGCTTGGGGGGGCTCCTTGCCGAAGAACAACAGCCGATTCACCTCGGCTGGGTTTACGCCGTCGCTGACCTATCAGATCAATGACGACTGGCGTCTGAAGGCGTCGCTGAACTGGGGGCGCAGCACCAATCAGGTTCGCAGTTGGGGCATCAACACGACGGCGGAAGCCGCTGCTCTGGCCGGAACCACGGCGGCGACAGCTTTGAACCCCTATAATATCGGTGCCACCAATGCGGCGGTGCTGAAGGGCATCATCGACTTCCAGAACTACGGCCATTCGGTTCAGGAAATCCGCGAGGCGCGCGCCGTTGTCGACGGCAATCTGTTCACCCTGCCTGCCGGCGATGTGAAGCTGGCTGTCGGCGTCGAATATCACGAAGAGACGCTGAAGGCGCAGCAGGGCAATGGCGCTCCGTCGGCGCTGAACCTGGTGCGTTCATCGATCAGCCGTGATGTGAAATCGCTGTTCGCCGAAGTCCTGGCGCCCGTGTTCAACAGCCCGAGCATGGGGTCGCTCGATCTGTCGGCGTCGGTGCGCTATGACAGCTACAGCGATGTGGGCGACACCACCAACCCGAAGATCGGCTTTACCTATCGCCCGATCTCGACCCTGACCTTCCGCGGCAACTGGGGCACCTCGTTCCACGCGCCCAGCCTGGCCGACATGGGCGACGGTGTTGACACTCGCGTCCAGGTTATACGTTTCAGCCCGGTGTTGCCGCCTGATGCGCTCCCGGGTGAGATCGCGCGTTCTACCCTTATTCTGGCAGGCGGCAACGCTGACCTTAAGCCTGAAACGGCAGACACCTGGTCGCTGGGCTTCGACTGGCACCCCGAGGGGGCGCTTGAGGGCCTGACCGCCAGCGTCACCTATTATAATGTGGCGTTCCAGGATGCGATCGGCGTGACGCCAGTCGGTCGAGGCTCTTTCTTCACAAATCCAGGCTTCGCCTCCCTGTTCATCCGGAACCCGACACTGGAGGCCCTGACGGCGAAGCTAGGGGGGCTGCCTGTCGATGGCGCGCCCAGTCTGGCGTCGCTTTATTTAGGCGGCCAATCGCCAGCCATCTTCTTCGATGCGCGCCGTCATAACTTCGGCACGCTGGATGTTGACGGCATCGATTTCAACCTGCGATATGCGCGTCCCGCCTCGTTCGGATTGTGGCACGTCGGTCTGGCCGGAACCTATGGTCTGAACCGTGAAAGCCGTCTTTCCAAACAGGACCTTAAGATCAACGAGTTCAAGAACGGCACCGGACGTTACTCTCTGGTCGCTTCCAGCGGCCTGATCTCGGGCGCCTTTGCGGGGGAGCTGACGGTCAATCACAGCTCTTCAGCGGACCTGACGGGCATACCCAATCAGAACAAGGTCAGCGGCTTCACCACCGTCAATCTGTTCGGTTCGTATGACCTTGGCCTCAGCGGCGCCTTTAGCGACACCACGGTGACGCTGAACGTCGACAATCTCTTTGATGAAGCACCGCCGTATTACAACGGGAACGGCGGAACCGCGAACGGCTCGACCCTGGGGCGGGTGGTTTCGATCGGGCTTCGCAAGACCTTCTAACCTGAGCTGATCGGCTCTCCCGGGCCGTCCTGCTTGCTGACTGGCCGATGTGGATCAGCGTCCACATCGGCCTTCTTTTTTACTGGGGTGCGTCTGATGCGATCGCGACTTCTGAAACGTCTTCTTGTCGGTGTCGCCGTGTGCAGCCTGACCGGAACCTCCGTGATCGCCAGACCGGCCGCACCTGTATCCGCTGTTGCAGCTGTTCAGTCGCCGGAGGCGCGGGCTGACGCCCTGATCGCGCGCATGACGCTGGAGGAGAAGGTCGGTCAGGTCAGCCAGCAGTTCGTGCTGGGCAGCGCCGCGCCCGTCGAAACCCGCGTGAAAGCCGCCCAACTGGGTTCAGTGCTGTTCGTGCGTGATCCGGTCGTCGTGAACCGCATTCAGAAGATGGCGGTGGAGGAGACCCGGCTGGGGATTCCGCTGCTGTTCGGATACGACGTCATCCACGGCTTCCGCACCGTCTTCCCCGTGCCGCTGGCGATGGCGGCGACCTGGAACCCCGGACTGGTGGAACAGTCGCAGAGCGTGGCCGCGCAGGAGGCCCGCGCATCGGGCATTCACTGGACCTTCGCCCCCATGCTGGACCTGACGCGCGATCCGCGCTGGGGCCGCATCGTCGAGGGGCCGGGCGAAGACCCCTACCTTGCGTCGGTTCTGGCGGCGGCCCAGGTGCGCGGCTTTCAGGGCGAGACCATCGGCGCGCCAGGCCATGTGCTGGCAGGCCCCAAGCATTTCCTGGGTTATGGCGCGTCCGAGGGCGGGCGTGACTATGACAGCGTGAACCTGTCGGACACCCAGCTTTACAACGTCTATCTGCCGCCTTTCATCGCCGCGATCGACGCGGGCGCCGCCAATGTCATGAGCGCCTATATGGAGCTGAACGACGTGCCGGCGGTGGCCAACGACTGGCTGCTGAACGGCCTGTTGCGCGATGAACTGGGTTTTGAAGGGTTCGTCGTGTCGGATGCCAACGGCGTGCGCAGCCTGATCCCACAGCATTTCGCCACCGATGCCACCGACGCCGCCATCCGCTCGATCCGCGCCGGGAACGACATGGAGATGGCGATGGGGACGGGGGCCTTTGACAATCTGGTTGCCGCCGTGCGTGACGGGCGTCTGGACGAGGCCGTGGTGAACCGCGCCGTGCGGCGTGTGCTGATCGCCAAGTTCAAGATGGGGCTGTTTGAAAACCCCTATGTCGACGCCTCCCTGACCGAGTCCGTGCTGACGGCGCCTGATCACCGCGTGCTGGCGCGTCAAGCGGCGGAGCAGGCGATGGTCCTGCTCCAGAACAAGGACGGCGCCCTGCCGTTGCAACGCGGCGCCCACCAGCGTGTCGCCGTCATCGGGCCGCTGGCGGATTCGCCCGTCGATACGGTCGGGCCCTGGGCCTTCGCCGATAAGACGGACGAGACTGTCACCATCTTCAAGGGCCTGAAGGCCAAACTGGAAGGCGCGGCTCAAGTCGAGACGGCGCCGGGCGTGCAGATTCGTCGCGGCACGCCGTCGATGTTCTCGGCCATGCGGCCCATGCCTGCGCGCTGGGATGAAGCGAAAGCCGAGGCGGAATATGCGCGGGCGCTGGAGCTGGCGCAGCGTTCGGACCTGATCATCCTGACAGTCGGCGAAGACTATTACATGAGCGGCGAACAGGCCTCGCGCGTGTCACTGTCCCTGCCGGGCGAGCAGCAGAAGCTGATCGACGCCGTCACTGCCCTGGGCAAGCCGGTCGTGATGGTGATGGTCAATGGCCGTCCGCTGGATATCCGCCGTGCTGCGACCCAGGTTCCGGCCATTCTGGAAGCCTGGCATCCGGGTTCGGAGGGCGGAGCCGCAGTCGCCAATGTGCTTTACGGCGATGTGAACCCCGGCGGGAAGCTGCCGATCACCTGGCCGCGCGATGCGGGTCAGATCCCGCTGTACTACGCCCACAACCGCACCAAGGACCCGGCCACGGCGGCGACCCGCTATTGGGACGAGGCGTCCACGCCGCTGTATCCGTTCGGCTACGGCCTCAGCTACACCGACTTCAAATTCTCCGACATCGCCGTGAGCCAGCCCAGCATTGCGGCAGACGGACAATTGACGGTGTCTGTCGTCGTGACCAACACCGGCGCGCGCGCGGGAGACGAGACGGCCCAGCTTTACATCCACCAGCGGGCCGGGCGCGCGACCCGTCCTGTGCGTGAGTTGAAGGGCTTCCAGCGCATCACCCTTGCGCCGGGTGAAAGCCGCACCCTGACCTTCACCCTGGGCGAGGCGGAGCTGAAATACTGGAGCGGGGCGGAGCGCAAATGGGTGATCGATCCCGGCGTGTTCGATGTGTGGATCGGCGGGGACTCGCGCGCGGACCTGACCACGACTTTCGAAGTGCGCTGATCGGCCACTTCATGAGGTGACGCGGCGATCTCAGGCTCGTAAGCCGAGGGGATGAACGTCCTTGATGAGCGGAGATCGCCATGTGCGTCCTGGCCTTAGCCTGGCGGGCGCATCCGCGCTGGCGTCTGGTGTTGGCGGGAAACCGGGATGAGCTTCATGCCCGGCCTGCCGATCCTCTGGCGCGCTGGGCCGAGGCGGAACACGTCATCGCGGGGCGTGATCGGCTGTCCGGCGGGACATGGTTGGGCGTGTCGGAACAGGGGCGGTTGGCGGTCGTGACCAATCTGCGCGGTTTTGGAGGGCCCAGGGCCAATGCCCCGTCACGCGGCCTGCTGCTCAGCGATATGCTGCGCGGAGAGGGTGATTTCATCGATCCGACGGACGCCGAACTGGAGCGTTTCAGCCCCTTCAACCTGATCCGGGTCATTGGCGACGCGGCGACATTCTGGACCAATCAGCCAGAGCCGCAGCGGCAGGATCTGTCGCCCGGCGTCTATGGGTTGTCGAACGGACAGTTGGATGAGCCGTGGCCCAAGACGGTGCGGCTGAAGACCATCATGTCCGACTGGCTGGCGAACAGCGATGCCCCGGACGTGCTGATGGATGGCCTGCATGAAGATCGGCTGGAGCAGGAGGGCGTGGTCCCGGCCGAACCATCCGATGCGCCGTGGGAGCCGCGCGTCTCGCCGATCTTCATCCGCAATCCGCAGTACGGCACACGGTGCAGCACGGTGGTGATGATCGACGCGCAGGGGCGGGGGCTGATCACGGAACGCCGCTTTGACGCCAGCGGGACCGCGACGGGCCAGACGAGGTTGGAGTTCGCCTTTGTGGTCTGAAACCGCTTAGTGCGAGCCGTTCAGCAGGACCACGCCGACCAGAACGGCGGCCCAGTGGACGCTGGCGGCGGCGACGACGTGGCCATGCCAGATGGCGCGGAAATACTTCAGCCGTTTCTGCACATAGAAGAGCACGCCGGACATATAGACCATGCCGCCGATGCCGAGCAGCAGCAGGGCCACCCAAGAGCCGTGGGCCAGCATCGGCTTGAAGGCCAGCAGCACCAGCCAGCTCAAGGCGATGTAGATGGCGACCCAGAAGCCGCGCCCCAGCCCCGGCAGGAACAGCTTGCCCAGCGCGCCCAACGACGCCAGCGTCCAGATGGTCGCCGTCATGGCGATGGCCCAGACGCCCGTCAAAGTGTGGGTCGTGAAGGGCGTGTAGGAGGCGGCGATCATCAGGAAGATGCCCGCGTGATCCAGGCGACGCATCATCGGCTGCCACGACGGCTTGGCGAAGTTGTATGCGGTCGAGAAGCCCAGCATGGCCAAGAGCCCGACGGCATAGACGCTGACCGCGGCAATGACGCCGACATCCCCGCGCGCGACTGACAGGCCCAGCAGGACGCCGCCGCCGAACAGGGCGAACCCCAATCCGACCAGATGCACGACCAGATCCGCGATACGCGCGGCGCGGGTCGGATAATGGCTTGGCTGCCCGGCGTTTTGCGCCATGTCGTCGGTCCCGATTTCGGCTCACAGAGCGTCGGGGGCGATCATGCTCCCGATCACTCTGCATCGGGAACATAGCATCGCTTCGTGGCGGGACAACGACAGGCCGGGGTTTCTAATCCAGGCCTGATTTGTCGGGGCCGGTCTTGTCGGCGCCTGATTTCCCAGTGCGGAAGGCGGAGGCCTTCAAGCCGTGGCGGGCCAGTTTGTCGTACAGTGTCTTGCGGGGAATTTTCAGGCGGCGCTGGACCTCGACCATGTCGCCAGACGCGTCGCTGAGGGTGTCGGTCAGGACCTGGGCTTCGAACCGGGCGACACGTTCGATCAGACTGAGGTCCAGCTCTGACTGCGCCGCGTCGACCTGCTCAAGGCCTAGGGCGAAGCGTTGGGCGAAATGGGCCAGTTCACGGATGTTGCCGGGCCAATCGGCTTCCAGCAGGCGCGAACGCACGGCGTCGGTCACCGGCGGCGTATGGGCGCCCGGCGCGGTCGGGGCGCGGGCCAACAGATGCGCGAACAGCAGGGGAATGTCCTCACGCCGCTCCTTCAGCGGCGGCACCCGCAGACGCACGACGTTGAGGCGATAGAACAGGTCTTCGCGCAGGCGGCCTTCCTCGACCGCGCGCGCAGGATCGCTTTTGGCCGAGGCCAGAACGCGCAGGTCCAGAACGCGGGGTTCGTTGGCGCCGATCGGATGGACTTCGCGCTCCTCCAGCACACGCAGCATCTTCACCTGCACCGTCAGGGGCATGCTCTCGACCTCGTCGAGGAACAGCGACCCGTTGTGGGCGCGTTCGACGTAACCGACGCGGCGGCGCAGGGCGCCTGCAAAGGCGCCCAGTTCGTGGCCGAACAGCTCGCTCTCCACCATGCCGTCGGGCAGGGCGCCGCAGTTGACGGCGACGAAGGGATGCGGCCGGCGACGACCGCCGTTGTGCAGGGCGCGGGCGACGGCCTCCTTGCCCACGCCGGTGTCGCCCTCGATCAACACGTCCATGCGGGCGTCGGCGATCTGGGCGATTGTGGCTCGCAGCGAACGGATGGCGCGGCTTTCGCCCAGCAGCGGCAACTCCACCCCTGCTTCCGACGACAGGGCGGCGAGACGGCGGTTGTCCAGCACCAGCGCCCGCTTCTCCATGGCGCGTCTGAGGCTGTCATGCAGGCGGTCGAAGGCGAAGGGCTTGGCCACGAAATCATAGGCGCCGTCCCGCATGGCGGCGACCGCCTCGGCTATGTCGCCATGCCCGGTGATCAGGATGACGGGCAGGGCGGGGTCCAGCGCCTGAAGCCGGGTCAGCAGCTGGCGACCGTCCATGCCCGGCATCCGCAGGTCGGTCACCACCACGCCGGGGAAGTCGGCAGTGACGGCTTTCAGCGCGAGGTCGGCGGTGCGAAAGGCCTGAACCTCGAACCCTTCCAGCGACAGACGTTCGTTCAGGGCGTTGCGGAAATCCTCGTCGTCCTCGACCAGGGCGACGGCGGTCAGGCGGGTGAATTCCATCAGGCGGCCTTCAGGGTGATGACGAACTCAGCGCCCGTGGGTGACGGACGCAGGGACAGTTCGCCGCCGAAACTGGCGATGATGTCACGGCAGATGACCAGGCCCAGGCCGAGCCCGTTCGGTTTGCTGGTGACAAAGGGCGTGAACAAGTGGTCGCGGATGTCGGCGGGAACGCCGGGGCCGTTGTCGGCGACGATCAGGTCGATCTCGGCGCCCCGATGCAGGATCGACAGGGTGACGACGGGCGCGGGGGTGTCCTCCAGCGCCTCCATCGCATTCTGCATCAGATTGACGATGACCTGCTCCAGCCGGAACCGGTCGCCCATGATCATCAGATTGGCGGGCGGCTTTTCACGCACCAGTCGGACGCCGAGCTGACGCATCCGTCCGCCCAGCAGCAGCAGGGCGCCGTCGATGGCCTGGGGCAACGGCACAGCCTCCAGTCTGGGCTCGGCCTTGCGCGAGAAGGCGCGGAGCTCCTGGGTGATGGCGCCGATCCGGGCGGTCAGGTCGCCGATCTTCTGCAGGGGGCGCGCGGCCTTGGACGCCTGATCCCGCTCCAGATAGGCGGCGGCGGTTTCGGCCTGGGTGCGGATGGCGGCGACGGGCTGGTTGATTTCATGCGCTACGCCCGCCGCGATCTGGCCCAGCGCGGCCAGCTTGCCCGCCTGCACCAGTTCGTCGCGCAGGGCCTCGCGCGCCGCTTCAGCCAGCTGGCGTTCCTCGATCTGGCGGTTCAGGGCCAGGTTGGCGTCGCTGAGATCCTGGGTCCGTTCAGCGATGCGCCGCTCCAGCTCGATGCGGGCGGCCTCGGTCGCGCGTTCACGGGCGACCGCCTGTTGGCGACGGCGCAGCAGCACCCCGCCAACACCGAAGATCAGGGTCAGGATCAGCGCCGTCAGGGCGCGTGCGTTGGCGGTCGCCCTCTCGATGGCGCCGCGGGTCGGCGTCAGCAGATGCAGGGTCCAGCCAGGCGTCGCCGTACCGGCGCGGCTGTGCATCCAATCGCGCTCCACACCGCCCAGCGGCGCCTTGATCAGGCTGGGGCGGTTGGTGTCCGGCGTGGCGAAGGGCAGGGGCGTCAGGGCTTCGTGACCCAGGGTCTGATCGGCCAGCGTCAGTTGGCGGCTGGCCAGGTCCAGCGGCTTCAGGGTGCGGAACCGCCATTCCGGCACGCTGGTGATCAGGATGACGCCGCCCGGATCGACGACATAGGCGGGTTCGCCTGACGCCGCCCATTCGGCCTCCAACGCATCGAACTCGACCTTGACCACGACAACCCCGACCGGACGTCCGCGGGCGTCATCGACGCGGCGTGACAGATACAGGCCTGGACGACCGCTGACGGTGCCCAGCGCAAAGAACTCGGCCCTGCCGTTGCGCATGGCGCCGATGAAATAGGGGCGGAAGCTGTAGTCGGCGCCGACGAAACTGGTCGGCAGGCGCCAGTTGCTGGCGGCGCGGGTCTGGCCCTTGGCGTCGATGACATAGATGACCGCCGCCCGCGTCTGTCGGGCCAGTTCCTCCAGCTTGCGGTTGATAGCCTCAGAAGAAGCGCCGGGCGCGGCGTCCAGCAGTTGGGCGATTTCGGGATCGGTGGCCAGCGCCAACGGCAGCGAGCGGTGCTTCTCCAGTTCGCTGCGCAGGACGGCGGCGTGCAGGGCGGTGGCCGCTTCGGACTGACGGCCCAATTCGGCGCTGGCGTCCCGGCGCGCGGTCGCGCCCGCCAGATAGGCCGCAGCCACGGTGACGATCAGCCAGGTCAGGATCAGCGCGAACCATATCCGCCGCGAGCGGGTCCGCCAGAAGGCGAGGATTCGGAAATCGAAACGACGAAACGGCATGGCGCTACTGTGCGATAATCCGCACAAAACAGCCACATATTTGCGCGGTTTGACGCACATTTGAAATCGAACGACTGCTGTTAATTCAAAAATACTTTTAAGAAACAGATTGTTGATGCTGTTCGCGTGGCCGCTTGGCGATAGGGTCTGCGCCCCTGAAACTGATCTTCAAGCGCGACACAGATTGCGCGGAGGAAATCGCGAGCCGGGCTCGCTGTCTGGAGCATTCACTTGATCCCCACCGCGTCCGCTGCGTCGGCGACCCCTGTGCGCCGTCCGTTTTATCGTCATCTGTATTTCCAGGTGCTGGTGGCCATCGCCCTGGGCGGGACCATCGGACACTTCTGGCCGACCTTCGGCGAGAGCCTGAAACCGCTGGGTGACGGCTTCATCAAGCTGGTGAAGATGATCATCGCGCCGGTGATCTTCCTGACCATCGTCACCGGCATCGCCGGGATGCGCGACATCGGCCGGGTCGGCCGGGTCGCGGCCAAGGCCTTCGCCTATTTTCTGGTTTTCTCGACCCTGGCCCTGATCATCGGTTTGATCGTCGCCAATCTGGTCAAGCCGGGCCACGGCCTGAACATCGATCCGGCTACCCTGGATAAGGGCGCGGTCGCTCAATATGCCCAGGCGGCGCATGAGAGCACCCTGATCGGCTTCCTGATGGGGGTGATCCCCGACACGGTCGTCAGCGCATTCTCGACCGGAAACATCCTGCAGGTCCTGTTTGTTTCGGTGCTGTTCGGCCTGGCCCTGGCCATGGTCGGCGATCTGGGCAAGCCGGTCCTGACCTTCCTGGAATCCGCCAGCGCGGCCTTCTTCAAGCTGGTCGGCATTCTGATGAAGGCCGCGCCCATCGGGGCGTTCGGCGCCTTCGCCTTCACCATCGGCGCCTATGGCATCGCCTCGGTCGCCAATCTGTTTGCGCTGATCGCCACCTTCTATCTGACCGCCATCATCTTCGTGGTCGGCGTGCTGGGGCTGGTCGCCATCGCCAACGGCTTCAACATCCTGAAGCTGATCCGCTACCTGAAGGAAGAACTGCTGCTGGTGCTGGGCACCTCGTCTTCGGAAGCGGCTCTGCCCAGCCTGATCTCCAAGATGGAGCGGGCGGGCGCGTCCAAGTCTGTCGTCGGTCTGGTGGTCCCCACCGGCTATTCGTTCAATCTGGACGGCACCAACATCTATATGACGATGGCGGCCCTGTTCATCGCCCAGGCGCTGAACATCGACCTGAGCCTGCAGGACCAGATCCTGCTGCTGCTGGTGGCCATGCTGTCGTCCAAGGGCGCGGCGGGCATCACGGGCGCGGGCTTCATCACCCTGGCGGCGACCCTGTCGGTGGTCCCCAGCGTGCCGGTCGCCGGCATGGCGCTGATCCTGGGCATCGACCGCTTCATGAGCGAGTGCCGGGCCCTGACCAACTTCATCGGCAACGCCGTGGCCACCATCGTGGTCGCGCGCTGGGAAGGCGAACTGGACCGTGACGCGCTGAAGGCTGCGCTGAACGGCGCGCCCACGCCCATCGCCGCACAACCCGATCCGGCCGCTGGGCCGGGCGACCCGACTGTCCTCGCAGACGACTGATCTGCCGGACGCATCTTGAGAGGGGGGACCGTCGATCAACGACGGCCCAAGAGGAGGAACAGGAATGAACAGACACTCGAAATTCGCTCTGTTGGCGACCACGGCTTCGGCTGTGACGCTGATGGCCGCTGGCGGAGCCTGGGCGCAGGCCGAACCGATCGCCGCGGAGCAAGCCGCCCAGGTCGATGACATTGTCGTCGTCGGCACCAACATCCGCGGCGCCCGCACCACGGCGGCCCTGCCGGTGGTGGTCGCCGACCGTGAGCAGATCGAGGCCACTGGCGCCTCCACCGGCGACGAACTGCTGCGCACTATCCCGCAGATGGGCGATGTCCAGTTCGACAGCTCCAGCGGCGCCCAGACCTCCAACTCGGCGCGCGGCGACGTGAACTCGGTCAATCTGCGCTCGCTGGGCGTGGGCAACACCCTGGTGCTGCTGAACGGTCGCCGGGTGGTGCAGCACCCGACCAGCCAGGGCACGTCCGACACCGGCACCGTGCCGGTGCTGAGCTACAACTCCAACGCCATCCCGGTTGCTGGCCTGGAGCGTCTGGAAGTCCTGCTGGACGGCGCGGCCGCCATCTATGGCGCGGATGCTGTGGCCGGCGTGGTCAACACCGTGCTGCGCGATAACATCGACGGCCTGTCGATCAGCGCCCGCTACGGCGGCGCAGAAGGCACGCAGATGCGCGACTTCGAAACCAACCTGTTCGCGGGCAAGAACTTCGACCGCGGCAATGTCTCGATCTTCGCCAACTACGCTTCGCGATCCGCGCTGTGGGCGTCGGATCAGGACTTCACCCGTTCTGACGATCTGCGTGACCTGTTCTCGGGCTATCCGGATTTCGCTGGCGTTCAGTCCCTGGACGGTCGGTCATCGCACACCCCTTGGGCCCGTCTGTCTGTCGGGTCGCGCGCAGTGATCCGCTCCAACGGCGTGGCCGTGACCAATGCGGCGGGCGCCTTCCGCTACCAGCCGACCAGCTTCGGCTGCGGCGTCAGCGTCGGCAACGACATCTGCATCGCCAGCGGCAACCATAACTTCAACACGACCAACCGTGACATGCGTTACGACACCCGTCACGACACAACGGTGCGTCCGTCGGTCGAACGGATGAACATCTTCCTGACGGGGCGTTACGACATCACGCCGGACGTCGAGGCCTTTGGCGAGATCGGTTATTACAGCGCCAGCAGCCGGGCGGTGCAGCCGCCGGTGGTCAACCTGAACCAAATCTGGATCCCGGCCAGCAACTATTACAACCCGTTCGGTCCTGTGACCTTCGCCGACGGCACGCTGAACCCCAACCGTCTGCCGGGCTTGACCGGCGTGCCGACGGGCGGTCTGCCGGTCCTGATGACCAATTACCGCTTCGTCGATACGGGCTTCCAGGTGGTCAAGGTCGACAACTATCAGGCTCGCCTGCTGGGCGGTCTGCGGGGCGAATGGCGCGGGTTCAACTGGGAGTCGGCGCTGCTCTATTCGGAAGCTAAGGCCACCGACAGCTCGCCCAACATCAACATGACGGCCCTGCAGAAGCAGTTGGCCCTGTCCACGCCGGACGCCTACAATCCGTTCAGCGGCGGCTGCGTCGGCACGCCCAGCTATGGCGACTGCTCGCCCAGTTCACAGGCTGCAATCGACGCCATCGTCTTCGACATGCGCCGCGTGTCCAAGACGACCCTGAGCATGGTGGACTTCAAACTGTCGCGTGGCGACCTGTTCAATGTGCCTGCCGGTCAGGTGGGCATGGCCTTCGGCCTGGAAGCGCGTCGCGAAACCCAGAGCGACGACCGCGACGAGAACGTGGACGGCACCTACACCTTCACCGACATGGTGACGGGTGAGAAGAACCCGTCGAACGTTTCGGCCGTCAGCCCCAACCCGGACACCAAGGGCAGCCGCAACGTCTTCTCGACCTATATCGAGTTCGCCGTGCCGGTGATCTCGCCCGAGATGAACATCCCGCTGGTCCAGCGCGTCGATCTTCAACTGGCCGGTCGCTACGAGCACTATTCGGACTTCGGTTCGGTGGCCAAGCCCAAGATCGCCGCCGCCTGGGACGTGATCGATGGCGTGCGGGTTCGCGGGTCGTACTCGCAAGGCTTCCGTGCGCCGAACCTGGAACAGACCAACGCCACTGAATACGGTCGTCTGGCCAGCGGCGTGGACTATGTGCGCTGTGAAGCCGACCTGCGCGCGGGCCGCATCACCAACTTCGCCCAGTGCTCGCAGAACACCTCAGGCGTATCGCTGCTGGTCGCGGGCAACCCGGACCTGGAGCCGGAAGAGAGCACCAACACCTCGTACGGGCTGGTGCTGCAGCCACACTTCATTCCGTCGCGCTTCGGCACGTTCACCTTCACCATCGACCGCTGGCGGATCGAGCAGGAGAAGATCGTCGGCTTGCTGGGCGCCCAGACGGCGCTGGCGCTGGATTACCTGTACCGCATGCAGGGTCAGACCAACACGCTGGTGAACCGTCGCGCGCCGACGCCGGAAGACATCCTGCTGTTCGACGGTACGGGTCTGTCGCCTGCGGGGGATGTGGTTTCGATCAACGACCGCTTCATCAACCTGCAGCCGCAGACGGTTTCGGGGCTGGACCTGGCGATGAACTGGTCCCTGCGCCGCACGCGCTACGGCTCCTTCACCGTCAATGTGAACGCCTCCAAGCTGGAGCAATTCACGCGTGATCCGGGCGACATCGTCAATGAACTGTACGCCGCGCGGGAAAGCGGCGCGATCAACGCCGGCACGACCCTGCCGGACCCGACGCAACTGATCGGTCAGAACGGACGTCCCGAATGGCGGGTCAACGCCAGCCTGACCTGGCGCAAGGGGCCGTGGCGTGCGGGCGCGTCCAGCCAGTATGTCAGCGGCTTTGATCAGCCCGGCCTGCTGGGAGCCTCGGGTTCGCCCTGGGAGGTTGATGGCCGCCAGACGATCAACGGCTATGTCGACTATGCTTTCCCCGATGAAACCCGCGTCCGTCTGGGCGCGCGCGACCTGACCAACGAAGGTCCGCCGCTGGCCGACAACGGCTATCGCGGCACGGTCCACAGCCCATGGGGCCGCTACTGGTACATCACCGTCTCCAAGACGTTCTGATCCAAGGATAGGAGACGGCGATGACGGTTCGACGCGATTGGCTTCGTTTGGCGGTTCTGGGGGTGGCGTTTGTATTCGCCCCCGGTGCAGCCTTCGCCCAGAGTACAGCCCCGCAGCGTATCGCGGGCCAGGGCGACGCGATCCCGACAGCGTCGACCGCGCCGTCGCCTGCCGAGGCCGCCTGTCCTGACACGCTGCCGCAAGGCACGCGTTGCTGGTCGGGGCAGGCGGCCAAGGGCGGCTTCTACTGGATCGCCGTGCCGCAGAACTGGAACGGCACGCTGATCGTCCACGCGCACGGCGGGCCCCGCACGAGCGCGCCCAGGATCGACGATCCGCTTGAGGACCTGAACCGCTTCTCCATGACGGTGAAGGAGGGCTTCGCCTGGGCGGGCTCCACCTATCGCAGGGGCGGCTACGGCGTACGTATGGCGGCCGAAGACACCAATGACCTGCGCCAGCTGTTCTGGGATCAGTTCGGTCGTCCGCGCCGCACCCTGCTGCACGGGCAATCATGGGGCGGAAACGTCGCCTCCAAGGCCGCCGAACTCTACGCTCGCGACGCCGAGGGCAAGGTGGTCTGGGACGGCGTCGTCCTGACCAGCGGCGTGCTGGCGGGCGGGACGCACGCCTACGGCTTCCGCGCCGATCTGCGCGCGGTCTATCAGTATTATTGCAACAACCATCCCCAGCCGAACGAGCCGCAGTATCCGCTGTGGCAGGGTCTGCCGGAAGGTTCACGCCTGACGCGCGCCCAATTGGCGGAGCGTGTTAAAACCTGCACCGGCGTCGGCCTGCCTCAGGCCCAGCGTTCGGCGATCCAGAAACGCAATCTGGCCGATATTCTGGCGGTTACGGGCGTTGAGGAGGATCAACTGGTCGGCCACCTGGCATGGGGCACCTTCCTGTTCCGTGACATGGTTCAGCGTCGGCTGGACGGCCTCAATCCCTTCTCGAACGCGGACACCGTCTATGCCGGATCACATGATGATGCGGCGCTGAATGCGGGCGTGCAGAGGTTTTCGGCTGATCCGATGGCGCTGGCGCGGCTGAGTTATGACGCCGACCTGTCGGGCATGATCGTGGCCCCGACCCTGACCATTCACGGCAAATACGATCCCACCGCCTTTGTCTGGCATGAAGCGGTCTATCGCGATCATGTCGCCGCCGCTGGCCGGTCCGATCTGCTGGTCCAGACCTTCACGAACGAGACCAGCCACAGCGCGCTGCATGCGCCGGAATATGTGGCGATTTTCGAAGCCATGATGGATTGGGTCGACAGCGGCAATAAGCCGACCCCGGCGTCGGTCGCCGCCCTCTGCGACGCCGCCAAGGGGCGTTATGATCAGGCCTGCGCCTTTGATGTCGATTTCGTCCCGGCGGCGCCATAACCGCCGACATGGCCTGAGTGATCGGAGAGGCGAGGGGCGTTCTGCGGGACGCCCCTCGTTTGCATTCAGGCGCGGCGCATGGCCTCGAACCCGCCGGTGAAGACGGTTTCCATCGCGTCGCAGATGGCCACCATTTCGGATGACTTGCACAGGCCGCCCGACAGGGTGTCGATCCGGCCCGTCTGCGCCAGCGACAGGGTCAGCGAGCCGGACAGCAGGTGATAGAACCAGTAGATCTGACGATCCGGCGTCTCTGGCGAAATGCGCTGAAGCACGCCGATGAAACGGTGGATCACCGGGTCAAAATGCTGGTGCATGGTGTCGCCGCCCCAGACCGGAGTGTTGTTCACCTGGGCCACCAGGGCGGCATAGTTCAGCCAGCTTGGATCCCCGTCGAACAGCACGAACAGCGGGCGCAGGAAGGCGTCGATGGCCCCGCGAATGGTCATGTCGTCGCCGAACTCGGCCTCATACCGATCCAGACTGTCCAGCCGCGCCCGGTTCACCACCTCTGCCCGCCGCCCGAAAACGGTCGAGAACAGCCGGTTCTTGTCGTCGAAATAATAGTGGAGCAGGGCCGTATCGACGCCGGCCTCCTTGGCTACGGCCTTCAGGGTCACGCCGTGAAGACCGTCGCGCGCAAACAGGGCCTCTGCGGCGTCCAGAATGCGGGCGGTGGTTTCCTCGCGACGTTGAGCCTTGGGCTTGGAGGTCGGTTTTACGCGGGGCTTGGCGGTTGTCATCGCGGCATCTTAGCCGAGAAAACCAGGCGCAGGCGATCACGCGCGCGCAGCAGCAGGATCAGCACCTTGGCCTTGCGCAGATGGTGGTCCAGCGACGTCTTCCACCAACCGCGCTTCACCTCGCCGCCGGGCGTGGAGTTGAACACCATCCAGGCGTCCTTGACGGGATTATAGGCAGGCCAGTCGGCGCCGGGCGCGCCGGTTTTGGCGAAGGCGACCCAGCGGGCGTGCATGGCCGCGCTGAAGGCGCGGTCGGCGTCGGTGGCGGGCGGCGAGTCGTCGGGGCGCTGGTCCAGCGTCTCGAACACATGGAAGATTTCGGCGGCGTGGGCGGCGCGCTTCACCGTGGCGCGGCGGGCTTCCTCCACATAGTCAAAGGCGTAGAGCCAGGCCTTGGACTTGCGCGGACGGGCGGCGATCCAGCGGGCGGGGGCGGCGAAACCAAAGTCGCGGAAGCCCAGACGCACCAGTTCATCCTTGTCGCCCCCGGCCTCGGGATAGACCGCGGCCAGTTTGTCGGTCGGCTTGATGATCTGGCCGAACCGTTTCAACCCGCCACCGTAGTTCAGCAGCGAATCCTCGCCCGAGTTGGCGCCGATCATCATCGGCACATCGGCGAAGTCACCGCGTGCAAAGGCGCTGACGGGATCGCGGTCCAGCAGGCGTCCGTCGATGACGGGATTGAAGGCGCCTTCGACGGCCATCAGTTGCTTGGGCTCAACGGCGCGCAGAGCGGCGGCGTCTGGATTGGTCAAACCTAGCGCCGTCGCGGCCGCAACGCCGCGTTCCAGTGCTGTTTTCAACGGCGTCGCAGGCAGCCAGCCGCCGCCCGACTGGACGATGGTCTTGTGGAACAGACCGCGTGCGCGCTTGGCGGTCATCAGAGCCAGGATGTCCAAGCCGCCCGCTGATTCACCGAATAGGGTGATGTTCGTCGGATCGCCACCGAAGGCGGCGATATTGTCCCGCACCCATTCCAGGGCTGCGATCTGGTCCAGCAGACCCTGCTGACCCAGGGGTTCGTGCGCGGGCGCCTCGGACGCCAGCGCCGGGTGGGCGAAGAAGCCCAGATGGCCCAGGCGGTAGTTGACGCTGACCAGCAGCACGCCGTCCCGAGCGAAGGCCGAGCCGTCATAGAAGGGCAGGGAGCCTGCGCCCATCCGGTTAGAGCCGCCGTGCAGCCAGACCATGACCGGCAAGGGCGCGGCGGCATCGGCGGGAGACCAGATGTTCAGCGTCAGACTGTCTTCGCTGGTCGGTTCGGGCGCGCCGCCGATGGAGACGATGTCGGCTACGTCGGTAGGCCCAGCCTGGGGCGGCGACTGTCCGAACTCGGACGCCTCACGCACGCCTTCCCATTTCGGGTGCGGCTGAGTCGCCCGCCAGCGCAGATCACCGATCGGTGCGGCGGCGTATGGAATGCCGCGAAACACATTCGCCGAACCCTCGCGACGGCCGCGAAGGTCGCCCGATGGGGTCGTCACGACAGGATGAGTCGCAGTGTCGTTGATCTGATTCATTGTCCGTCCCTTGGGCGATCTGCGTCGCACTCGTTCATTTTAGGATGAACAACCCTCCCGCTCATGTCGAGCCGTTTTGCGGTTCGTCATTCATGAAGGAATGAATGATGTTGACAACGAGGCCATTCACTGACCACCGTAGGCCCAACACATACCAGCGGCGACTGAACGACCGCGCGTGGAGAGGAAAAGAGAATGGGATACACCAGACATCTGCGTCTGGCGCTGATGACCAGCGTCTTCGTCGCAGCCCCGCTGTTCGCAGCGCCCGCCTTCGCGCAGCAGAACTCTGCTGATCAGGCCGCCAATGTAGACGACGTCGTCGTCACCGCCCGCCGTCGCGAAGAAACCCTGAAGGACGTGCCCGTTGCTGTCACCGCCGTGACCAGCGAACGTCTGGAGCAGACCGGCGCCGCAGACATCACCACCCTACAGCAGCAGACTCCGAACGCCACCGTTCAGGTCGCGCGCGGCTCAAACTCGACCCTGACCTCGTTCATCCGCGGCGTCGGCCAGCAGGACCCGCTGTGGGGCTTTGAGCCCGGCGTGGGCCTCTATATCGACGACGTCTATGTCGCCCGTCCGCAGGGTGCGGTTCTGGACGTCTTCGACATCGCGCGTCTGGAAGTCCTGCGTGGACCGCAGGGCACCCTGTACGGCCGCAACACCATCGGCGGCGCGATCAAATATGTGACCAAGCGCCTGTCGCAGGAACAGGAAGCCACGCTGAAGGCCGCCTACGGCAGCTATAACCAGATCGACCTGATCGCCTCAGGTTCGACGCCTTTGAACGACACCCTGCGCATCGGCGGCGCCATCGCCCGCTACACGCGTGACGGTTACGGGACCAACCTGAACACCGGCGCCGAACACTACGACAAGGATGTCACCGCCGCCCGCGCCAGCGTCGAGTGGACCCCGAGCGACAGCCTGTTCTTCCGTCTGGCCGGTGACCTGACCGAAGACAACTCCAACGCCCGCCACGGTTCGCGCATGCTGGCGCCGACGCTGGACAATGTTTACGACACCCGCGCTGGAATTGGCGATGAAGGCTATGTCCGCACGCGCGGCCTGTCGCTGACCGGTGAATGGACCGTCTCCGACGCCATCACCCTGAAGTCCATCACGGCCTATCGTGACGGCGACACCAAGGGCGACGGGATTGACTTCGACGGTCTGCCGCAGCCGATCCTGGACATCCCCGGCTATTACGGTGACAGCCAACTGACGCAGGAGTTCCAGCTGCTGTTCCAAGGCTCGCGCTGGCAGGGTGTTGCGGGCGTCTTCTACATGGACGCCATGGCCAAGGGCGCATTTGACACGGTCGTCGGCAATGCGGGCATCACCACCTATACGGGTGGCAAGGTCGACACCAAGAGCTTCGCGGTCTTCGCGGATTTCAACTATGATGTGACGGATCAGTTGTCGGTGTCGCTGGGCGGCCGCTGGACTCAGGACAAGAAGAGCGTCACGCAACTGCGCCAAGTCTACCTCGGTCTGCGCAGCCCGTACTTCCACAACCCGAACGCCATTCCGGTTGGTGCGCCGTCGACGAACTACAGCAACTCGGACACCTATTCGGAGTTCACGCCGCGGGTCAGCGCCAGCTACAAGTTCACGCCTGAACTGACCGGCTATGCCTCATACGGTCGCGGCTTCAAGTCGGGCGGCTTCGATATGCGCGGCGACGCCTCGCTGTATCCGGAAACGGTCAATGGCTATCAGCCGGAACTGGTCGACACCTATGAAATCGGCCTGAAGGGTTCGTTGCTGGACCGCCGGGTCAACTTTGCGACCGCCTTCTTCAAGTCGGACTACAAGAACCAGCAGATCACGTCGCAATTCTTTATTCCGCCGACCTCGGTCGTCAGCTTCGTCGACAATGCGGGCTCCAGCGAAATCTGGGGTTGGGAGCTGGAAGCCAGCGCGCGGATCACCAACAACTTCGTGCCGCGTCTGACGCTGGGTTACCTGGACGCCAAGTTCAACGACTTCGTCACGTTCAACCCGCTGACGGGCAAACGCGAGAACTTGGCTGATCAGCGCCACTTCCAGAACACGCCGGATTGGACCGGCGCGGTCGCGCTGCCCTACAGCATAGACCTGGGCGCCCGGGGCTCGCTGGTCTTCACGCCGACGGCTTCTTACCGTGGCGCGACCCAGATGTTCGAGACGCCGATCCCGATCCTCGATCAGGGCGCCTACTGGCTCTACGACGCGACCCTGCTGTGGACCGCGCCGGACAGCCGCTATCGCGTCAGTCTGGCGGGTCGCAATCTGGGCGACGAACGTTACCGCGCAGGCGGCTACAACTTCCCTGGCGCATTGACGGGCGACTCGGTCGTCGCCTTCTACGGCGCGCCGCGCACGGTCACCCTGACGCTGACGGCCTCGTTCTAAGTCGAGTGATTGCAAAGGGGAGGGCGCTGGCTCTCCCCCCGGACGCCCGCCCTTCCAGGCGGGCGTTTTGCGTTTGGGCCACGGGTGTCGCCGAAGGTCGCATTGACGTTCGGCGCATCGACGCGTCTGATGCTGACCGCATACAACGCCTGGGAGACACCATGGGCGAGCGGCCAGGAAGCGATCACAGGCGCCTGATCACCCAGACGCTGGACGACGGCACGGGACCGGCCCGGTCTGCGCTGGCTGCATCGTGGCGTCGATCCATGTCACTTTACGGCCTTGACCCTGAGGATCGGGGACGCGCCGAAAGCCTGACGGAACAACAATTGCGCGAAGCCCGTCAGGCGATGGAGCCGATGACGCTGGCGGCGCAGGGCGTGCTGGACCGACTGTTTCTGGCGGTGGGCGATACGGGCTGCTGCGTACTGTTGACCAACGCCGACGGCGTGCCGATCGAGCGGCGCGGGGCGGCGGCGGACGATGAGATGTTCCAGCGCTGGGGCCTATGGCCCGGCGCAGTCTGGTCCGAGGCGGTCGAGGGCACCAACGGCATCGGCACGGCGCTGGCCGAGCACCGCCCCCTGACCATTCATCGCGACCAGCATTTCCACACCCGCAACACGGCCCTGAGTTGCACCAGCCATCCGATCCACGATCCGATGGGGCGGCTGGCGGGCCTGCTGGATGTGTCATCGTGCCGGGCGGACGCGACCGAGGCGATGCTGGGCCTGATCGCCGCCGCCGTCGCCGACGCTGCTCGGGCCATCGAGGCGCAGGCCTTCCGGCAGGCGTTCGCGGACGCCCGGATCGTGCTGGCCGGCGATCCGATGGAGCGGAACGCGGCCGCCCTGCTGGCGGTGGATCGCGATGATCTGGTGGTGGGCGCCACGCGGGCGGCGCGTTTGACCCTGTCGATCACCGACGAGCGGATCGCCAATCAGCTGGCGGCGTCCGAGGTTCTGGGCGGCGGCGGCGTGGAGGCTGACCTTCTGGAGGCCGAGCGCGGCGCGGTGCGTCGCGCGCTGGCGCTGAACGGCGGAAATGTTTCGGCGGCGGCGCGGGCCCTGGGCGTCAGCCGCGCGACCCTGCACCGCAAGCTGCATCGGCTGGGTCTGAGCGGCGAGCCTCACTGACCGCGACCTGTCGCACTCCTGCTACAGGTTTGCGCTGCACCATCATCCGGCCATCTGGCGTCGCGCACCAATCAGGCAGACCTTCTGATCCCAACGACGTCGATAATCGACGCCCGAGGAACACAAGCAGGAGGCTTTGATGACCAAGCCAGAATTCGTCCGCGCTGCGACCCCCAAGTTCAAGGCACGCTATGACAACTTCATCGGCGGCGAATGGGTCGCCCCCGTCAACGGCCGCTATTTCGAGAACCTGTCCCCGGTGAACGGCCGCGTGCTGTGCGAAGTCGCGCGCTCGGACAAGGCGGATGTCGAACTGGCGCTGGACGCCGCCCACGCCGCCAAGGACGCGTGGGGCAAGACCAGCCCGGCCCAGCGCGCCCTGATCCTGAACAAGATCGCCGACCGGATCGAAGCCAATCTGCAGGCTGTCGCCGAGGCCGAAACCTGGGACAACGGCAAGCCGGTTCGCGAGACCCTGGCCGCCGACATCCCGCTGGCCATCGACCATTTCCGCTATTTCGCCGGCTGCATCCGCGCGCAGGAAGGCGGGATTTCGGAGCTGGATAACGACACCGTCGCCTATCACTTTCACGAGCCGCTGGGCGTGGTCGGCCAGATCATTCCGTGGAACTTCCCGATCCTGATGGCGGCATGGAAGATCGCCCCGGCTCTGGCGGCGGGCAACTGCATCGTACTGAAACCCGCGGAACAGACGCCCGCCTCGATCCTGCTGGTGGCGGAGTTGATCCAGGACCTGCTGCCGCCAGGCGTGCTGAACATCGTGTCCGGCACCGGCGTCGAGGTCGGCGAGCCGCTGGCCACCAATCCGCGCATCGCCAAGATCGCCTTCACCGGCTCGACCGCCGTCGGCCAGAAGATCATGGAGTACGCCACCCAGAACATCATCCCCGTGACGCTGGAGCTGGGCGGTAAGTCGCCGAACATCTTCTTCAAGGATGTGATGGATCACGACGACGCCTTCCTGGACAAGGCGCTGGAAGGCTTCGCCATGTTCGCGCTGAACCAGGGCGAGGTCTGCACCTGCCCCAGCCGCGCCCTGATCCACGAAGACATCTATGAGGCCTTCATCGAGAAGGCGATCGCCCGCGTCGAAGCCATCAAACAGGGCGACCCACTGGACCCGACCACCCAGGTCGGCGCCCAGGCCTCGGACCAGCAGCTCAAGAAGATCCTCTCCTATCTGAAGATCGGCAAAGATGAGGGGGCAGAGGTTCTGACCGGCGGCGATCAGGCCGTGCTGAAGGACGATCTGGCGGGCGGCTATTACGTCAAACCGACCATCTTCAAGGGCACCAACGACATGCGGGTGTTCCAGGAGGAAATCTTCGGCCCGGTGCTGGCCGTGACCACCTTCAAGACGCTGGAGGAAGCCATTGAGATCGCCAACGACACCGAATATGGGTTGGGCGCCGGCGTCTGGTCGCGCGACATGAACACCGCCTATCGCGCGGGCCGCGCCGTTCAGGCGGGCCGGGTCTGGACCAACTGCTATCACCAGTATCCGGCGCACGCGGCGTTCGGCGGTTACAAGAAGTCGGGCATCGGGCGTGAAAATCACCGGATGATGCTGGACCATTATCAGCAGACCAAGAACCTGCTGGTCAGCTACAGCCCCGACAAACTGGGCTTCTTCTGATCTGAATCAAGGATGACCACCCCCTGACCGGTCATCCTTGTATCGCTCTCCGTCAACCGTTTCGGAGAGCGTCCCCCACGACGGGCGGGTCGATGACCTGCTTTCGGCCCGCCCGTCACCTTCACAATCCGACCTAGAAGGACTGATCCATGCCCAGGACCATGAAGGCCGCCGTCGTGCGCGAATTCGGCAAGCCGCTGACCATCGAAGAGGCGCCTATTCCCGAACCCGGTGCCGGCCAGATCCAGGTCAAGATCGAGGCGTCCGGCGTCTGCCACACCGACCTGCACGCCGCCGAGGGCGATTGGCCGGTCAAGCCGAACCCGCCCTTTATTCCGGGCCACGAAGGCGTCGGTTTCGTCTCCGCCGTGGGCGCAGGCGTGACGCTGGTGAAGGAAGGCGACCGGGTCGGCGTGCCGTGGCTGTATTCAGCCTGTGGTCACTGCAAGCACTGCCTCAGCGGCTGGGAGACCCTGTGCCACGATCAGCAGAACACCGGCTATTCCGTCAACGGCGGCTTTGCGGAATACGCTATCGCCGACCCGAACTATGTCGGCCATCTGCCCGCCAACATCTCTTTCACCGAGATTGCGCCGATCCTGTGCGCGGGGGTCACGGTCTATAAGGGGCTGAAGATGACCGAGACGCGGCCCGGCGACTGGGTAGTGATTTCTGGCATCGGCGGGCTGGGCCATGTCGCGGTCCAGTACGCCAAGGCGATGGGCATGAATGTCGCCGCTGTCGACGTTGACGACGCCAAGCTGGATCTGGCGCGGCGTCTGGGTGCCACCGTGACCGTCAACGCCAAGACTTCCAACGATCCCGCTGCTGAGATCAAGGCCCAGACGGATGGAGGCGCGCAGGGGGTGCTGGTCACCGCCGTTTCGCCCAAGGCGTTTGAGCAGGCGGTCAACATGACCTCGCGCGGGGCGACCATCGCGCTGAACGGCCTGCCGCCCGGCGACTTCCCTCTGTCGATCTTCGACATGGTGCTGAACGGAACGACGGTGCGCGGCTCTATCGTCGGCTCGCGTCTGGACCTGCAGGAGGCGCTTCAGTTCGCCGCCGACGAAAAGGTCAAGGCGACGGTGTCGGTCGAGCCGCTGGAGAACGTCAACGACATCTTCCAGCGCATGCACAAGGGCCAGATCGAGGGCCGCGTGGTCATGACGATCTGAAGAAGGCAGCGTCCCGGCGGTCAGCTTAGAAAAACCGCCGGGGCCGTGCCTATTTCTGAAAGGGCCATCCGACGATCCTGTGCCATGTACGGTTGTGTCATGTGATCCTCCCTTTGATCTGGGCCGCGCCTCTGGTGCGGCCCTTCTTTTTGCGTCGGCTTGCCAAGAGGCTGCGAAGCCGGTTCGGATGCAGGCATGAGCCATCCCGTCTTCACCGACATGCCGACCACTGTGTTCGAGGTCATGTCCGGCCTCGCCCGCCAGCACGACGCCATCAATCTGGGGCAGGGGTTCCCCGATGCGCCGGGGCCAGAGGCGCTGCGTCGTCTGGCGGCGGAGGCTGTGCTGAACGGGCCGAACCAGTATCCGCCGTCGCGCGGCGTGCCCGCCCTGCGTGAAGCTGTGGTCGAGCATTATCGCCGTCTGCAGCAGGTCGATCTGTCGGTGGACGGGGTGGTGATCACATCCGGCGCGACCGAGGCCATCGCGGACGCCCTGTTCGCCCATGTCAGTCCGGGCGACGAGGTGCTGATCTTCGAGCCCGCCTATGACGCCTATCGTCCCTTGATCCAGCGCGCGGGCGGGGTGGTGCGGGCGGTGACCCTGACCGCGCCGACATGGCGGCTGACGGAAGAGGCGATTGAGGCGGCGGTGACGCCTGCGACGCGGATGGTGCTGTTCAACAATCCGCTGAACCCAGCGGCGCGGGTGTTCGACACCGAGGAGATCGCCGCACTGGCCAGGGTCTGCGTCCGTCATGACCTGATCGCCGTCAGCGATGAGGTGTGGGAGCATATCGTCTTTGACGGGCGACCCCATCGCAGCCTGCTGTCGGCGCCGGGTATGGCGGAGCGGACCATCAAGATCGGGTCGGCGGGCAAGATGTTCGGTCTGACAGGGTGGAAGGTCGGCTTCGCCTGCGGAGCGCCCGAACTGATCACCCCTGTCGCCAAGGCGCATCAGTTCCTGACCTTCACCACAGCGCCCAATCTGCAGACGGCGGTGGCAGCGGGTCTGGGCTGGGGTGCGGACTGGTTCAGGGCGCAAGGCGACGATCTGGGACGGTCGCGTGACCGACTGGGCGCCGCGCTGAAAGCCGAGGGCTATGCCGTCACGCCCAGCGAGGGGACTTATTTTCTGTGCGTCGATCTGGCGGCGTCGGGCATTACCCTGGCGGATCAGGATTTCTGTCGGCGGATCGTCACCGAGTTCGGCGTCGCCGCCATTCCGCTGTCGGCCTTCGAGGCGACGCCGATCACGCGCACCGTGGCGCGCCTGTGTTTCGCCAAGTCGGATGCGGTTCTGGACCAGGCTGCGGAACGTCTGGGACGGGCGCGCCGGGCTTTGATCTAGTTCAGAAAAACTGCACCCGCGCTCATTCCTTCTGGCGTGTGTCCGGACACGACGCTGGCTACAGAGATGAGGCGCGCCTCCCCGCGCTCTTTCCCGCACTTAAGGCCGCGTCTGCTATCCCCGGGCGCGGCCTTCTTGTTTTCGCGGCCGATGATGGGGCGCGATGTGCGCGGGGCGGCTTTGCTGATAGATCGTCTGTACACAAACTCTATCAACGGCTGTCAGCAAAGAAGGTCTTCTCATTTTGCATGAGAATTTCTACAACGCGCAGCTGTCTTTCGAATCGGACCTTCCATGCGCGCCGCCGCAGATATTCTGTCCCTCATCGGCGATACGCCGCTGATCCGCCTGAACGCCGCCTCGGCGGCGACGGGCTGTGACATCTATGGCAAGGCCGAGTTCCTGAACGCTGGTCAGTCGATCAAGGACCGCACGGCGCTGGGCCTGATTCAGGCGGCCCGGGCATCAGGAGAACTGAAACCAGGCGGCACGATCGTCGAAGGCACGGCGGGCAACACCGGCATCGGTCTGGCCATCGTCGGGGCGGCCCTGGGGCACCCGGTCGTCATCGTCATGCCGCGCAGTCAGACCCAGGAAAAGAAGCAGGCGGTGCGGATGCACGGCGCGCGTCTGGTCGAGGTCGATCCCGCGCCCTTTGCGAGCCCCAACCACTTCGTCCATTTCTCGCGGCGTCTGGCCGCCCAGTTGAACGAAAGCGAACCCAACGGCGCCATCTATGCCGACCAGTTCGACAATCTGGCCAACCGTCGCACCCACTACGCCACGACCGGCCGAGAAATCTGGGAGCAGACGGAAGGGCGGATCGACGGCTTTGTCTGCGCCGCCGGGACCGGCGGGACGTTGGCGGGGGTGTCGGCCTATCTGCGCGAACAGAAGCCGGACATCGCCATCGCCCTGGCGGACCCGCCGGGCGCGGCCTTGCACAGCTGGTTCACGCGCGGGGTGCTGGAAAGTCACGGCTCCTCTGTGACCGAGGGCATCGGCGTCAACCGCATCACCGGCAATCTGGAAGGTCTGACGGTCGATCATGCCTGGCGGATCGAGGACGAAGAGGCGCTGGCTCTGTTGTTCGATCTGGTCCGCGACGAGGGCCTCAGCCTTGGTCCGTCCAGCGGCGTGAACATCGCAGGCGCGATCCGTCTGGGGCGGGCGCTGGGGCCGGGCAAGACCATCGTCACTGTCCTGTGCGACCCCGGTCAGAGGTACGCCGGAAAAATCTATAATCCCGCCTTCCTGCGCACGCGCGGCATTGCGGTTCCGTCATGGCTGGAGGGCGCATGAGCCAGGACTCCGATCCCCGTAAGCTGCCGCCCCTGAACGCGCTGAAGGCGTTCGAGGCCGCGGCCCGTCTGTCCAGCGTGTCGCTGGCCGCTAAGGAGTTGAGCGTCACGCCCGGCGCCGTCAGCCAGCAGGTGCGCCTGCTGGAAGACCATGCTGGCGGTCCGCTGGTGCGGCGCGAGGCGGGCGGGCTGGTCCTGACCGAACTGGGCGCCCGGCTGCAGCCGGTTTTGCGTGACGCCTTCGAACATATGAAGCGCGCCGCCGACATCATCTATGGGCCGTCGCGGCGTCAGTCCCTGTCGGTCAGCGTGCCGCCGTCCTTCGCCGTGCGTTGGCTGGTGCCGCGCATGGCGCGGTTCTCGGCGCAGCATCCCGAGATCGAAATCTGGATTTCCGCCGACATGCAGTTGGCCGACATCGCAGGCGGGCGCGCCGATGTGGCGGTGCGCTATGGTCAGGGCGATTATCCCGGCGTGCGGACCGAGGTTCTGGTGGAGGCAGGCGTGATCCCGATCTGCAGCCCCAGCCTGCTGCATGGCCCCAAGCCCTTGGCGACGCCCGCCGACCTGATCAACCACACCCTGATCCACGTCGGCCGTTCGACGCTGGAGGAGCCGCGCCCGGACTGGGCGGCATGGCTGGGATCACGCAAGCTGGATCAGATCGACGCCACCCTGGGTCCACGCTTTGACCAGACCGCCTTCGCCATCGAGGACGCTGTCCATGGTCGCGGCGTCGCGCTGGCGCCGCGCGCCTTCGTCGCCGCCGATCTGGCGTCCGGTCGTCTGGCTGCGCCGTTCGCCGACGGATATCTGGCGACGGACAACGCCTATCGTCTGATCACACGTCGCGGCGCCCTGCGGCCGGAAGCCCAGGCCTTCGTCGCCTGGCTGCGGGCCGAGGCGGCGGCGGATGCAGTCGTGAAGGACGAACTCTAGGCCGCACTTGCGTTGCAAGCCGTCATCACACTAGACCGCGCGACCGGCGCCGCCGTTCTTGTTCAGGACCAGCCATGATCCGTCTGCCATGATCCGTCTTGAGGGTGTCACCCGCCAATTCCGCAGCGCCGCAGGCGCGCGCACGGCGCTGGACAATGTCGACCTGACCGTCGCGGCGGGCGAGGTGTTCGGCGTGGTCGGGCGATCCGGCGCGGGCAAGTCGACGCTGGTGCGGACCATCAACCTTTTGGAGCGGCCCGATGCCGGGCGGGTGTTTGTCTCCGATCAGGAACTGACATCCCTGAAGCCCGCCGCGCTTCGCGCCGCCCGCCGTCGCATCGGCATGATCTTTCAGCATTTCAACCTGCTGCACAGCCGCACCATCCGCGACAACATCGCCCTGCCTCTGGTGCTTGAAGGCCGGTCGCGGGTTGAGATTGCGCGCCGTGTCGATGAACTGATGGAGCGGCTGGGCCTGACCGAACACGCCCGCAAATATCCGGCGCAACTGTCCGGCGGCCAGAAACAGCGTGTCGGCATCGCCCGCGCCCTGACCAGTGAACCGTCGATCCTGCTGTGCGACGAGGCGACCAGCGCCCTCGATCCCGAAACGACCGAAGACATTCTGGCGCTGCTGGATTCGCTGAACCGCGAACTGGGCCTGACGCTTGTGCTGATCACCCACGAGATGGAGGTGGTGCGCCGCGTCTGCGATCGGGTGGCGGTGATGCAGGACGGGCGGATCGTGGAGACCGGCGCGACCGCCGACGTCTTCCTGAACCCCCAGACCGCCGCGACCCGCAGTCTGCTGGCCGAGGGCGAATCCCACACCGCCGCCCCGCGTCCGACCAGCGGCACGGTGGCCCGTCTGGTGTTCCGGGGGCAGGGGACGTTTGACCCTGTGCTCAGCCGCATCTCGCGCGAGACGGGCGTGGATCACGCCATCCTGGCGGGGCGCATCGGCCGGTTTCGCGATCAACCCTATGGCCAGCTCGAAATCGCCTTCCAGGGCGAGCATACCGAAATGGCCATCAGCCGGCTGCGGGCCGAGGGTGTCGAAGTGGAGGTCCTGTCCTGATGTTCGCCAATGTCGACTGGACCACGATAGCTGAGGCGACGAGCGACACCTTGCTGATGCTGTTCGCGTCGCTGGCCATCACGGTCATTCTAGGCCTGCCGTTGGGGGTGGCGCTTTACGCCACGGGCAAGGGGCGGCTGCTGGAGAATCGCGTCGTCAATCTGGTGCTGTCCTTCATCGTCAATGTGCTGCGATCGGTGCCTTTCATCATCCTGTTGATCGTCATGCTGCCGGTGACGGTGCTGCTGGTGGGGACATCGCTGGGCGTGGCGGGGGCCATTCCACCGCTGGTCGTTGGCGCGGCCCCCTTCTATGCGCGTCTGGTCGAGACGGCCCTGCGCGAGGTCGAGCGCGGCATGATCGAGGCCACACAGGCGATGGGCGGCACGACGTGGCAGATCGTCACTCGCGTCCTGTTGCCCGAAGCCCTGCCGGGCATTCTGGCCGGGGCCACGGTCACCGCCATTGCCCTGGTCGGCTATACGGCCATGGCGGGCGTGGTCGGGGCAGGGGGCCTGGGCGACCTGGCCATCCGCTTTGGCTATCAGCGCTTCCAGACCGACGTCATGGTGGTGACCGTAGTTCTGCTTCTGATAATCGTACAAATTCTGCAGGTGCTCGGCGACCGTTGGGTCGCTAGGGTTTCGCACCGCTAAGTCAAAGGTTCCGCCATGCTGCGTCGTGCTGTTCTCCTGTCCGCCCTCGCCCTGATCCTGGCCGCCTGCGGTCAGTCCAAGCCCGCGGGCGAAGGGCCGCTGAAGGTCGGCGCCACCGCCGTTCCGCACGCCGAGATTCTGGAGCAGGTGAAGCCGATCCTGGCCGATGAGGGCATCGACCTGCAGATCGTGGTCTTCAACGACTATGTCCAGCCGAACACGCAACTGGCCGAAGGGCGGCTGGACGCCAACTATTTCCAGACCAAGCCGTACCTAGACGAGTTCAACAAGGCGCGCGGGGCCAGTCTGGTGACCGTGGCGGGCGTGCATGTCGAGCCGCTGGGTGCCTATTCGCGCCGTTACAAGTCGCTGGCTGAACTGCCGGCCGGCAGCGACGTCGCCCTGCCGAACGATGCCTCCAACACCGGGCGCTCGCTGCTGTTACTGCAGAAGGCCGGTCTGATCACCCTGCGCAAGGGTCAGGATCCCCTGCAGACGGTCGCCGACATTTCGGGCAACCCCAAGGGGCTAAAGTTCCGCGAACTGGAAGCCGCTACCCTGCCGCGCGTGTTGGATCAGGTGGCGTTGGCCGTGATTAACACCAACTATGCGCTGGACGCCCAGCTTAGCCCGCGCAACGACGCCCTGGCGCTGGAGGACGGCGACAGCCCCTATGTGAACTATCTGGTGACGCGCCCGGACAACCGCGACGATCCGCGCATCAAGGCCCTGGCCGCCGCACTGACCAGCCAGCAGATCAAGGACTATATCAACCGCACCTATGAGGGCGCGGTCGTCCCGGCCAAGTGATTTCTAGCGCGCCGTCGACCAGTCGAAATCGATAGGCGCGCGGAATTCCGACGCCGCAAAGGTCTCCGCCAGCCAGCTCATCGTGGCCTGAACCGCGGGGGCCTTTCGCACTTCTTCATGCACCACCAGCCAGATGCCGCGAGCGGGCGCCGCGACGCCCACGTCCACGCGGACCAGATCGGTGTTCTCGGTCATGAAGACCGGCAGGGCGGCGACGCCCAGTCCCGCGCGAACGGCGCTGATCTGGGTGTGGATGTCGCTGGACCGCACCGAAATCGGCCGACCATCGGCGTAGTTGGCCAGCCAGACCTGATGCGGCAGATGCGCCAGGTCTTCATCCGAAAGAACAAAGCTCCAGTGCTTCGGAGCCGTGATTGCCACCGACGGCGCCGCAAACAACCCCAACTGCATGACGCCCAGTCGACGCGCGACCTGGGTCGGCCCATCGGGCTGAACCAGGCGGATGGCCAGGTCGGTTTCGCCCCTCTCAAGCGAACTGACGAACGGCGTGGCTTTCAGCGTCACCGTCAGGCCGGGATAGAGGGCGCTGAATCCCGTCAGCCTTTCCGCCAGAAAATCACTCGCCAGGGCGGGGGGCAGGCTGATGCGGACATTGCCTGTCAGGTTGTTGTCGAAGGCGCGGGCGCGACGCGTGACGGCTTGGGCGGTCTGCTCCATCTCGCGCGCCAATGCAGCGATAGCATCGCCCTGCGGCGTCAGCACAGTGTTGCGGGGCAGGCGGGTGACCAGGGTTGTGCCGAGTTCCGCCTCCAGCGCCGCGACCCTGCGCCCGATGGTGGCGTGATTGACCTTCAGCAGTCGCGCCGCCGCAGACAATGATCCTGTGCGCGCCAGGACTTCAAAAATCCGCAGGTCGTCCCAATCGAGCATCCGATCATATTCGCACAGATCGTGTGCGGATTGTCCGAGTTTTCACACAGAGGCGAAGACGCCAAATCGAGGGCTCATTGATAGGAGCTTTGTCTGATGTCCCGGCTTGCCGTTTTCGCCGCCGCCCTGGCGGCTGTCCTTTCTTTCGCGCCAGTGGCCCAAGCGCAGTCGGTGCCGTTGCGCCTCTATACGCTCGACTGCGGGACCCTGGCGCTCGACGACATGGCGCCGTTTTCCGATACGGGGGAACACGCTGGCGAGCGTGGCGTGATGGCGGTTCCATGCTTCCTGATCCGCCACGGATCGGAATGGCTGTTGTGGGATACAGGTCTTGGTGATCGACTGGCCGCGGTACCCGGCGGCATCAGTCAGTTCGGCGGCCGGTGGACCGTCGGGCGGACGCTGGTTTCACAATTGGCTGGGCTGGGCCTGAAGCCATCTGACATCACCTATGTCGCCCTGTCGCATACTCATGCCGACCACTCGGGCAACGCCAATCTCTTCCCGAACGCAACCTGGATCATGGACCCGGTGGAGCTCGTCGGCCTGCATGCCGACCCGGCGCCGCTGGGGGTTATCCCCAGTCTTCTGACGGTGCTGGATCACGCCACGATCCGTCGATTTGACGGTGACGCCGATGTGTTCGGCGACGGCAGCGTGCTGATCCTGAAGACCCCTGGCCATACGCCGGGGCACAAGTCGCTGCTGATCCGGCTGAAGGGCGCTGGCCCCATTCTTCTGACCGGCGACCTGTATCATACGCGGGAGAACAGGGCCTATCACCGGGTCCCGTCGGTGAATGTCAGCCGCGCAGACACCCTGGCCTCATTCGCACGTTTTGACGGGGTGGCGGCGCACGAGAATGCGCGGATCATTGTCCAGCATTCGACTGAGGATGTGGCCACCTTGCCGGTCGCGCCAGCGTGGCTCGAATAGCGGCGCTCCGCACAAAGGCGGTTGTGTGACGCAAAATCGCCGTCTCTAAGCTCTAGGCGCACTCGTTACAGTAGAGGAGCTTACATGGCTGCGATTCCTGATCATCCGAACGACGACGGCGCCTGGGCCCGACTGGAGGGCCGCGACGGGTTCGCCCTGTGGCGTCGCCAGCGCATGACCTTTGCGCCGATCACGATGTTCTACGTCATCGCCCCGCCTCGTCAGTCCGAGATCCTCTATGACGAGGAAAAGGCACGCGCCCGGTACGATCAGTTGATCGAACAGGCTGAGGCGGCCGATGCCGCCCGTCGCGCCGCCGCCGCTTCGCAGGCCGCGTCGGAAGACAAACTCTAGAATGCCAAAAGCCTATCCCGCTGACCGTGGGATGGGCTTTTTCCTTGCGGCGTGAGGCGTTCAGCCCGCTGCGACAAGCCCCTCCCTTCCAGGCCTGACCTCCTCGCTCTCTCTCTCTCTCTCTCTCTCTCTCCCGCGAGAGCGTGCGTTCGCGTGCGTATCTTCGGAGGCTGTTGGCTTTGCAGTTTCCTATTTTTGCAAAATTGCGAAATTACACTTTCGCAAAATGGCGGAGCTGGCTAGAAGCCGCCGACCAATTGCGGGGAGCAGTGAATATGGCGCGGCGTAAGGCCTTGATGGCGACAGCAGGCTTGGCATGGATGGCGGGCGTGACCGCCGTACAGGCGCAGGATGCGACATCCCACGTCGATGACATCGTCGTCACCGGATCGCGCATCGCAGGCGGCGATCGCATTGCCCCGGTCGAAACGGTGGGGCGCGAGGCCCTGGCGGCGGCGGGCGTATCCGACACCTCCGAAATCCTGCGTTTGGTCGCCGCCAACTCGGGATCAGAGGCGCGGGTCGATCAACTGAACCAGCCCCAGAGTTCGGGCACGGCCCAGTTCAATCTGCGCAATCTGGGCCTGGGTTCGACCCTGGTTCTGGTCGACGGCCAGCGCTGGACCAGCAGCGCGGTGGTCGCCACCGACGGTTCGGCATTTGTCGATATCAACTCGCTGGTTCCGATGATCGCGCTGCAGCGGGTCGAGATCGTCAAGGACGGGGCATCCGCCGTCTATGGCTCTGACGCCGTCGCCGGCGTGGTCAACTTCATTACGCGTCACGACGTGGCCCGCCCGGAAATCAGCGCCAAATACGCGGTTGCGGATGGGTCTGAGGAAAGCGTCATCGAGGCCATCGGCGGGTTCAAGCTGCTGGGCGGCGACCTGACGCTGGCGGCCTCGCACTTCCACCGTTCGGCCCTGGGCTCGGACGAGCGCGACTTCACCCAGGCAGAACGTTACGGCCGCGCCGGATGGACCGCCGTGACCAGCTATGGCCAACCCGGCTCCTATTTCCGACCGAGCAAGAACGCCTATGCGCCCGATCCGGATTGCGGCAATCCGGCCTTTGGCAAGGCGTACAAGAATTCGGCATCCGACACCTTCTGCCGCCTGGATTATTCCGACTTCTTCGACCTGATCCCGGAAGAAACGCGGACCCAGGTGTTCGCCGATTATCGCCGCCCGGTGGGCGATATGAACCTGTCGCTCCAGGCGGCCTATTCCTCGACCGAGACGGAGGCGCGCCTGACGCCGTCACTGCCGATCCTGGCCCAGGCCCTGACAGTTCCGGGCTCACACCCCGACAATCCGTTTGGCGAGGACGTGCTGTTCCGGGGACGTCTGCTGGGCGCCGAGGCCGGGGCCATGCGGTCGCAGTTTGAATATCAGACCTGGCGCCTGACCGCCGGTCTGGACGGCGCCTTCGCCAACGGCTGGACCTGGAACGTCGCCGCAACCGCCAGCCGCCAGCACGTCGCCTATGACAAGCCGGACGTGATCGGCAGCGCGCTTCAGAACGCACTGAAAGGCTTGGGTGGGGCAGGCTGCAATCCGGCGACGGGCGCTCCAGGCGCCGGCGGCTGTCAGTATTTCAATCCGTTCGGCAGCGCCTATCTGGGCACGGGCACGGCCAATAGCGCCGCCCTGATCGACAGCCTGACCGGAAATGTGGGCCTGCGCGGCGCCTCTGGTCTGATCACCCTGGACGCCGCGACCAGCGGACAGGCGTTTGCGTGGAACGGCGGGTCGGTCGATGTCGCCGTCGGCGCCCAGTATCGCCGCAGCACCTTCCGTCATGACTGGAGCGATCTGGCCAACGCGGGCGACCTGTTGACCTCGGGCTATTCGCCGGACTTTTCCGGCGATCAGGAGGCTCTGGCCGCCTTCGCCGAGGCGCGCATCCATCTGGGGGACCGGATCGAGGCGCAACTGGCGGGACGCTATGAATCCTACGATGGCGATCAGGGCCGTTTCAGCCCCAAGGCGGCGATCCGCTGGGACGCGACCGACGCCTTGGCCCTGCGCGCCTCCTGGGGGCAGGGGTTCCGCGCACCGTCCGTCTATGCCCTGTCGGGCGCACAGGCGTCGCAGCCGTCGGTGTTCGACCGGGGCGCCTTTGTCTTCGTCAACACCCTGACCTCGGGCGATGCGAACTTGAAGCCCGAGAAGTCTGAAAGCCTCAGCCTCGGCGCCCTGTGGCGGCCTGTTCAGGGACTGGAGCTGGGTCTGGACGCCTGGCGCTTCGACTACACCGATCTGGTGGTCAAACAGTCCGCACAGGCCGTCATCGATCAGGCGGCGGCCGACACGGCGGCGGGTCTGACCGGCACGGACGCCCAGAAGCGCGTGACCCGCGCGCCCAACGGCGCCCTGACCTTCGTACAGCTCTATTTCGCCAATGCTTCGTCCATCGAGACGCAAGGCGTGGATCTGTCCGCCCGTTATGGCCATGACCTGTGGGGCGGACGGGCGACGGCCTCGGCGACCTGGACCTATGTCGACAGCTACGACATCCGACTGAACGCGGGTTCGGCCTCGGTTTCGGGTGTGGGTTCGACCAACCTGAACAACATCGGCCGGTCTCTGCCGCGTAATCGGGGTGAGTTCGCCCTGGGCTGGAGCAATGGCGCCAATGCAGTCACGGCCCTGGTCCACTACACCGCCGGATACCAGAACGACCGCAGCGGCATCACCGACCCGAACATCGCCAGCCAGACGACGGCGGATCTGCTCTACACCCGCACCATCGGCGCCGATCTCGATCTGGCGCTGGGCGTGGTCAACATCACCAATGAAGACCCGCCGCTGGCCCAGTTCGCCCTGGGCTACGACCCGGTGGCGGCTGACCCGCGCGGGCGCGTGTTCAGCCTGGGGCTGACGAAGCGGTTCTGACGCGCTAGGGAGCCGTGCATGATCACCATGTACGGCATCCCCAACTGCGACACGGTCAAGAAGGCGCGTGTCTGGCTGGACCAGCACGGCGTCGACTACGTCTTCCATGACTACAAGAAGGCGGGCGCGGATGCGGGACTGCTGGGTCAGTGGATCGACGAGCACGGCTGGGAGACGGTGCTGAACCGCGCCGGGACTACGTTCAAGAAACTGCCGGACGCCGACAAGGCCAATATCGACAAGGCAAAGGCCGTCGCCCTGATGGTCGCCCAGCCGTCGATGATCAAACGCCCTGTGCTGGACCTGGGCGAGCGTCGTCTGGTCGGTTTCAAGCCGGACGTTTACGCGGCCGCCTTTGCATAGGCGGAAGGCTGGAGATCAGCCCTGAACTTCGGTCTCGGGACGGTCGTGGCCGTCGGCGCTTTCGGTCACCCATTTGCCGCCAGCCGTTTCGTATTCGATGACGGCGTTCTGGTCGGGCACCTTCTGTTCGCGGGCGGCGCGCACAGCCGCGCCCCGAGCGGCCTCATGGCTGGGAAAGGTCTCTGAATAGGTGCCGTCGAGCGTATAGGCCCAGCCGCCGTCATGTTCGACGATGCGATAGGTGATGTGGGCCATTGGGTCGCTCCTGATGGGTGAACGGGTCGCCCCGTCTGGATGCGCCAGAAACACATGAGATGCTGCATAGGTTGCCGTCGTTCGAACCTTACGAAGATTTCACCTAGGATTTCGCATCTATAGGGTCGCGTCGCAGCCTCTTGTGATCAGAAGGCCGCCGCAGCAGGCTGGCCGCAAGGGCTAACGAGGGTACGCACCATGGAAGACTTCATTCCGATCTTCGCCATCTTCGCCGTTTTCGGCACGATCACGGCCATCGTCTTCGGCCCGATCTTCCTGAAGTACCGCGAAAAGCGCGACATGCAGGAGACGATCCGCCACGGGGTGGACAAGGGACAGCCCTTGCCAGCAGAACTGATCGACGCCTTGACCAAGGATGTGCAGCGGGCGCTGCCCTCACGTCTGAAGGACATTCGTCGCGGCATCATCTGGCTCGCGGTCGGCATCGGCATCGCCGCATTCAGCGTCGTCAGCGAGATTGGCGGTGCGCGCTGGAACGGCAATTTCGACAACGGTCTGTTGGGCATCGCCTGCATCCCCGCGACGATTGGCCTGGCCTTCATCGTCCTGAGCTTCTTCAACCCGCACAAGGACTGACGGGAACCGGCAGGGGCAACCGTCATGAAGCAATCTCTTCGAGAGATGCACGACGTCGAACTGGCCGCCCAGGCGGCGGCCGGTGGTCGGCGGGAGTATGGGGAGCTGGTCCGTCGGCATGGCTCGGCGGTCCGGGGCCTGCTGCGCCGCATGGGCGCCGCGCCGTCCCTGGCGGACGACGTGGCGCAGGACGCTTTTCTGCAGGGGTTCCAGCGCTGTGCGGAGTTCCGGGGGCAGGGGACTTTCGCGGGATGGATCAAGAAGATCGCGGCGCGTCTGTATCTGAAACGCGTCGCGCGTGAGGCCCGCTATGTCGAAGAGGTCGAGACGGATGACGCTCAGATCAGTGTCGACACCGCCGGCCTGATGGATCTGGATGAAGCCTTGAAGACCTTGAACGAAACCGAACGGGTCTGCGTCACCCTCTGCCACGGCGCGGGGATGGCGCATCCGGAAATCGCGGCGGCCATGAATCTGCCGCTCGGAACGGTGAAATCCCATGTCAAACGTGGTCTGGATAAACTCCGCGCCCGGCTATCACCGGCGCAGACATCTGGCGGGAGGTCGACCTATGTCGGTTGATGAGTACGATCCGATGATCGAACGACTGTTCGCCAAGACGACGCCTCTGCCCGATGAGGCCCTGTTCGCCGCTGAACTGGCGGTGCGGATGGAGAAGCGGTCGCGCTGGCGGACCTTGGCCCTGACGGCGGCGGGGGTTGTGGGCGGCGGCGTCGCCGTGCGCGAGGTCGTGCAGTTTAACTTCAAGAGCGGCGCGCATCAGGCGTCCAGCCTGTCCGACAGCGTGCGGGCCGTCGCCGCGACGGCGCAGGGCGCAACCCAGAGCGGCCTGGACGGGCTGGGCATCGGTTCATTCGATCTGATGAGCGGCTCGGGCATGATGGCGTTCTGGATCGTGGCAGGGGCGCTGTTCGCGCTTCTGGCGGCGGGCGCGGTCAAGCTGTCCCAGGACGTCTGAGCGTGACTCCACCGGCGGGTGCGCCTATCTGACCGCAGTTCAGTCAGGAGGCCCGTCGGATGTCCGCGCAAACCCAAGAGACCGTCAAACGCATTACGGTGCCGGAGATCGCCGCCCGCAAGCGTGGCGAGCCGATCGTCTGCCTGACCGCCTATGATGCGCCGACGGCCGGGCTGCTGGACCCGCACTGCGACGTGCTGCTGGTCGGTGACAGTCTGGGCATGGTGGTGCATGGCCTGCCCAACACCGTCAGCGTGACGCTGGACATGATGATCCTGCATGGCCAGGCGGTCATGCGCGGGTCGCGTCGGGCCATGGTGGTGGTCGATCTTCCCTTCGGCTCCTATGAAGCCAGCAAGGAGGCCGCCTACGCCGCCAGCGTGCGCGTGATGCAGGAAACCGGCGCCCAGGCGGTCAAGCTGGAGACGGGCGTGGAGATGGCCGAGACGGTCGCCTTCCTGGTCAAGCGCGGCATTCCGGTCATGGGCCACATCGGCCTGCGCCCGCAGGCGGTCCTGGCCGAGGGCGGGTTCAAGGCCAAGGGCCGCACCGACGCCGAGCGCGAACGGGTCATGGCCGAAGCCGTCGCTATCAGCGAGGCGGGCGCCTTCTGCATCGTCATCGAAGGCGTCGCCGAATCACTGGCGCGCGAAATCACCGAGACAATCGACACCCCGACCATCGGCATCGGGGCATCGGCGGCCTGTGACGGTCAGGTTCTGGTGATTACGGACGTTTTGGGCGTTTTCGACTGGGCGCCGAAGTTTGTGCGCAAATACGCCGATCTGCGCACGGAAATTGACCGCGCGGCGGCTTCATTCGCTTCTGACGTCCGCGCCCGCCGTTTTCCTGCCGAAGTCGAGACCTACTTCTCGAAAAAACCGGCTTCGTCGTAATGGGTTCGTTGCGGGCGGAGAGACGACCCTCTAGGGTCCGCCCCGGTTTGCTTTAGAGAATTTTGGGGCTGCATATCCGTGGTTGATGTCTTCGAGCAGGTCGAGGAGGAGCTCCGCTCCGACCGTTACAAGCGCCTGGCCCGCACATGGCTGCCCGTTGCGGCGGTTGTTCTGGTCGTTGCGCTGATCGGCGCGCTGGGTTGGTGGGGCTGGGACAGCTACAACACCAACCGCGCCGCCAAGGGCGCGGAAGCCTATGACCGCGGCATGGAGGCCCTGCGCGCTGAAAAGCCGATGGACGCGCGCGCCGCTTTCGAAGAGGCCGTGAACGTCGGCAACGGCGCCTATAAGTCGCTGGCCCTGCAGCAGCAGGCCGGTCTGGCCGTCAGCGCCAACAAGTTCCCCGATGCGGTCCGTCTGTTCGACGAGGCGGCCAAGGCCTCCAAGGACCCGATCCTGTCGGACCCGCCTGCCCTGAAGGCCGCCTTCCTGCTGATGGACACCGCGCCGCTGGAAGAGATTGAAAAGCGCCTGACGCCGCTGACGGACGACAAGCGTCCTCTGCACGCCTTCGCTCAGGAAGCCCTGGCTCTGGCCCGTCTGCAGCACGGCAAGGTCAAGGAGGCCCGTGAGGCTTTCGTCCTGCTGCAACTGGGTCAGAACGTGTCTGACGACGTGCGCCAGCGCGCCAGCGCCGCCATCGAAGCGATTGATGCTGGCACCGCAGGCAATCTGAAGGATATCATCGCAGCGGCGGACAAGGTGCCTGTCGCCCCCGTCGCCGCCCCGACGCAGAGCCCGGCTCTGGTCGGCCCTGCCCAACAGTGACGACCGTTTACAGGACGCCCCAGATGAACCGAGTTCTGAAAGTCGCACTGATCTGTGGCGTCGCGGCCACCATGGCGTCGTGCGGCACCGTCAGCCGCAACCTGCCCTTCGGCCTGGGCGGCAAGAAGGATGCGGGCTCCACCGCCAGTGAAGGCCAGCGTATTTCGGTGCTGGAGTTCGAACAGCAGCTGGCGCCGTCGGCGGCCCTGTCGGGACGTGACTTCTTCCTGCCGGGCCCGCAGGCCGTCACCGCCTGGACCCAACCCGGCGGCACGACTGAAAACCTGGTCGAACACGTCATCGCCGCGCCGAACTTCCAGATCGCCTGGAAGCGCAGCATCGGCTCTGGTTCGGCCCATGTCGGCAATGTCATGGCCCCGATCGTGGCCGCCGACGGCAAGATCTTCGTCCTGGATGGCGAATCCACCGTCTCCGCCGTGTCTGCTGACACGGGCGAAGTGCTGTGGAAGACCAACGTCAAGGACAACGAGCGTGACCGCAACGGCGGCTTCGGCGGCGGCGTCGCGGTCGGCAACGGCAAGGTCTATGTCTCGTCCGGCTATCGCTCCATGTCAGCCCTGGACGCCAACACGGGCGCCAAGGTCTGGACCCAGAACGTCGATTCCCCGATCCACGGCGCACCGACTGTTGCGGGCAACCGGGTCTATGTCGTGGACGTGGACAGCCAGCTGTTTGCCTTTGACGCCACGACGGGCGCTCAGGACTGGACTTATCGCGGCATCGGCGAACCGGCGCACGTCATGCGCGCCTCCAGCCCCGCCGTCAGCGGCAATACGGTGGTTGCGCCCTTCGCCTCAGGCCAACTGGTCGCGCTCAGCGCCTTGAACGGTCAGGCTGTCTGGGAAGAAACCCTGTCGCGCACCAGCCGCACCAGCGCCTTGTCTGAGGTTCGCGACATCGCAGGCCGTCCGGTCATCAGCCGCGCCATGGTTTACGGCGTCAGCCATTCCGGCGTTCTGTCCGCCACCGATCTGCGCTCGGGCCAGCCCAAGTGGCAGCTGCCGGTCGTGGGCGTGAACGCGCCCCTGCCGGTCGGCGACGTGGTCTATGTCGTGTCCAAGTCGGGCGAACTGATCACCGTCAACCGCGACACGGGCCAGGTCTATTGGACGCGTCAGTTGAACGAAGGTCGCGCGCGCAAGGAGGGCGGCTTCCTGACCATCGGACGCCGCACGATTACGCCGCAGTGGTCCGGTCCTCTTCTGGCTTCGAACCGTCTGGTGATGGTCAACTCGTACGGAGAGGCGGTCGCCTTCGATCCGAAGACAGGTGTGGCCCAGACGACCTTGAAGCTGGGCGCGCCAGCCTATATCGCTCCCGCCGCCTATAATGGCGCGCTCTATGTGCTGACCGACAATGGTCAGTTGATCTGCATCCGCTGATTTTCAGCCTGAATTAAGCTAGAAAGCCGACATGGCTCTAAAGGTCGCCATCGTCGGCCGCCCCAATGTGGGCAAGTCGACCCTGTTCAACCGCCTCGTCGGCAAGCGTCTTGCGCTTGTCGATGACCGCCCCGGCGTGACCCGCGACCGGCGCTATGCCGACGGCAATATCGGCGACTTCGATCTGACCCTGATCGACACGGCGGGCTATGAGGATGTCACCGACGACAGCCTCGAAGCCCGTATGCGCGAGCAGACCGAGGCCGCCATCGAAGACGCCGAAGTCATCATGTTCATGATGGATGCGCGCGAGGGCGTGACCTCGCTGGACCGCATCTTCGCCGAGCGGCTTCGTCGGGTGCACAAGCCGATCATCCTGCTGGCCAACAAGTCCGAAAGCCGTGAAAGCGGCGGCGGGGTGGGCGAGGCCCATGCCCTGGGCTTTGGCGAACCTGTCGCCATCTCCGCCGAGCACGGCGAGGGCATGGCCGATCTGTACGCCGCCCTGATCGCCGCCTCGGCCGACATCTTCATCGAAGAGATCGACGAGCCGGACAAGCCGATCCGCATCGCCGTCATCGGTCGCCCGAACGCGGGCAAGTCCACACTGATCAACCGACTGATCGGCGACGACCGGCTGCTGACTGGGCCGGAAGCGGGCATCACCCGCGACTCCATCTCGGTGGACTGGGTTTACGAAGACAAGAACATCCGTCTGGTCGACACCGCCGGCATGCGCCGCAAGGCGCGCGTGCAGGAGAAGCTGGAGAAGCTGTCGGTCGCCGACACCATCCGCGCCATCACCTTCGCCGAGGTGGTGATCCTGGTGATGGACAAGGACGACGCCTTCGACACCCAGGACCTGCAACTGGCCGATCTGGTCGAGCGCGAAGGCCGCGCCCTGATCTATGTCGCGTCCAAGTGGGACCTGGAGGACGAACCCCAGTCCCGCATGGCCAAGCTGAAAGCCATGGCTGAAGACAAGCTGCCGCAGCTGAAGGGTTCGCCTTTCGTGGCCCTGTCGTCCCACTCGGGCAGGGGCGTCGAGCGCCTGATGCCGGCTGTGCTGCAGGCCTATGACACCTGGTCGGTCAAGGTGAAGACCAAGGACCTGAACACCTGGCTGTCCATGGCCACGCAGCGGCATCCGCCCCCCGCCGTGGACGGCAAGCGCATCAAGCCGAAATACATCGCCCAGACCAAAGCCCGTCCGCCCACCTTCGTGCTGATGGCCAACCGCGCCGAGTCGATGCCGGAGCATTACAAGCGCTATCTGATCAACTCGATCCGCGAGAGCTTCGACCTGCCTGGCACGCCGATCCGTCTGAACGTCAAGTCCAGCGGCGCAAACCCCTATGCCGAGGGCGGCGCCAAGTCGGGGCCGGAACGCTACAAGGGCGACGCCAAGACCGCGCCGCGCCGCGTCAAGAAGGCCGAGAAGGAAGAGGCTCTGTCCAAGCTGCCCGGCAAGGCGCTGGAGCAGAAGAAGACGCGCAAGGCGCAGCCCAAGGTCCTGGGCGGCCTGAAGTCCAGCGCGTCCAAGAAGGCCGGATCGTCCGTGGCGGTCCAGAAAGGCGCACGTGGCGGCGCGCGGCAAGTCTCGCGTTCTGGCCGCGTCCGTACCGGGCAAAAGGGCGGCGCCAAGCGCTGACGCCATGAACCACGCCGCCCCCGCCGACCTGCCTGATCGGCCGACCTCGCGTTGGCTGATCGTGGACGGGCAGGGGCGGGTGCTGTTGTTCCGTTTTGACTATGCGGACGGGCCTCTGGCGGGGACCGGCTTCTGGGCCACGCCCGGCGGGGGCTGCGACCCGGGCGAGACCTATGCCGATGCTGCGCGTCGCGAACTGTTCGAAGAAACCGGTCTGGTCGTCACCGATCCCGGACCCGAGGTGGCGCAGCGGATCGAGTGCTTCCGCCTGCCGGACGGGCGCATGGCGCGGGTCGATCAACGCTTCTTTCTGTTGCGCAGCGACGATTTCGATCTGTCGTCGCAGGGATGGACTGAAGAAGAGCGCGGCGTCCTGGCCGAGCACCGTTGGTGGAGCGTGGCCGATATTCGTGCGTCAGCTGAAACCATCTGGCCCGATGATCTGGCGGAAATCGTTGAGAGCCTGCCTTCCCTAGCGCACTGATTTTCAATCGCATTCTGGTCCGAAAATGGCTGAAAGCGGGGGGATGACAAGCGGCGCTTTTTACGCCTTAGTGGCCTGTCCCTGCGACATTCTGTCAGGAAGCCATCCTCATGACGACGATCCAGAGCTTTGACCTTCAGGCGGTTCAGAAGGTGCGCAAGGCGGCAGTGCTGGCGGCGCTGGTCGGCTTGACCGGGCTGACGCTGGTGTCGCAATCGGCGACGGGCTTGGAGAGCCGACTGCATGAGGGCGTTGAGGCTGTCGGTCTGGCCGCCATCGTTTTCGCCATCGTCGGGCGCGCCTGGTGTTCCCTCTATATCGGCGGGCGAAAGAAGGCCGAGATCGTTTCACGCGGACCTTATTCGATTACGCGCAACCCGCTGTATGTCTTCAGCTTCTTTGGCGCGTTCGGCGTCGGCGCGCAGAGCGGCAGCCTGACCATAGCCGCCCTGTTCATGCTGGCGTCCTATGGCGTCTTCTTCCTGACGGTGCGCCGCGAGGAGGCCTGGCTGGGCGCAACCTTCGGCCCCGACTATGAAGCCTACAAGGCCCGCACGCCGCGTTTCATGCCGCGTTTCTCGCTGTGGCGAGATGAGAGGGAGCTTTCGGTGCGTCCGTCCTTCTTCCTGACCACCATCCGCGATGGTCTGGTCTTCCTGCTGGCGATCCCGCTGTTCGAACTGATCGACGCGGCCCAGGCGCAGGGCTGGTTGAAGGTCCTGGCCTATCTGCCTTAAGGCGCTGTCCGGCGCCGCGTTCCCAGCACCGCATCGCGATAGGCGCGGCTGATCTCCCGTTTTGGGGCCTCAGATCAGGGCTTCGATCGAGGGGCCGGATTTCCACTCCTGAAACTTGATGGTCAGGGGCGGCGTGGCGTCTGGGCGGACCAGGTCGACGACCATAGGGCCGATCTCGGAGGGATGGGGTAGAACCGACGGGTCTTCACCCGGATAGGCCTGGGCGCGCATGGCCGTGCGCATCCGGCCCGGATCGACGATGCTGACGCGGACAGGGGTGCTTTCGATCTCGTCGGCCCAGGCCTTCACCAGCGCCTCGGCGCCCGCCTTGGTCGCGGCGTACATGCCCCAGAAGGCGCGGGGATTGGCCGCCACGCTGGTGGTGAAGTGAACGGCCCGGCCGGCGTCAGAGGCGCGCAGCAGCGGCTCCAGCGAGCGGATCAGGCGATAGACGGCGGTGAAGTTGGTCTTCTCGATCTTGGCGAACTCACGCGGGTCGGCGTGGGACACCGGCGTCAGGCCTGACGGTCCCATGGTCGCGGCGGCGTGGACCCAGATGTCCAGCTTCTTGAACCGTTCGAAGATGGCGCCGCCCAGACGGTCGATGGCGCCGCCGTCCACCAGGTCGAACGGAACCAGCGTCGCGTGCTTGCCTGTGGCGGCGAAGATGGCGTCGTCCAGTTCCTCCAGACCGCCCTGGGTGCGGGCGGTGGCGACGACATGGGCGCCAGCCTTGGCCAGCGCCAGCGCGCTTTCATAGCCGATGCCGCGCGAGGCGCCGACGACAAGGGCGATACGGTCGTTCAGAGGAAGATCGGACATGGGGCCTGATAGCGCGGCCTTGACCGTAAGGCCAAGCGCCGCGCGCGCGTCAGGTTCGCTTTATGCGCTGACCAGCAGGGAAAGCTGCTTGGCGCCGAACTCCCGACCGCCTTCCTCGATCTCGCGATCCAGCAGGCGGGTGGGGTAGTCGCCGGTGAAATAGTGGTCGGTGAACTGGGGATGTGCGTTGTTGCGGCCCGTTTCGCCCATGGCGCGGTACAGGCCGTCGATCGACAGGAAGCCCAGCGAATCGACCTCCAGCATCTCGCGCATTTCCTCCAACGTCTTATTGGCGGCCAGCAGTTGCGCCCGTTCGGGCATGTCGATGCCGTAGAAGTCGGGGTACAGGATCTGCGGGCTGGCCGAACGCAGGTGAACCTCCTTGGCGCCGGCCGCGCGCACGGCGCGGACCAGCTTGACCGAGGTGGTGCCGCGCACGATGGAGTCGTCGATCAGGACGACGCGCTTGCCCTCCAGCGCCGCCTTGTTGGGGCTGTGCTTCATGCGCACGCCCTTCTGACGGGCGCCCTGACTGGGCTGGATAAAGGTGCGCCCCAGATAGTGGCTGCGGATGATGCCCATTTCGTAGGGAATGCCGCTTTCCTGAGCATAGCCCAGGGCCGCCGGAACGCCCGAGTCGGGCACGGGCACGACGATGTCGGCCTCGACGCCCAGTTCGCGGGCCAGACCCCGGCCCATCTCCTTGCGGACCTCATAGACCGAGCGCCCGTTCACGACCGAATCCGGGCGGGCGAAATAGACGTATTCGAACAGGCAGGGACGGGCGGCGCGGGCGGGGAAGGGCTTCAGCGAGCGCAGGCCGTTCTTGTCGATGACCACGACCTCGCCGTGTTCGACATCGCGCACGAAGGTGGCGCCCATCATGTCCAGGGCGCAGGTTTCGGACGCCAGCACCCAGGCCTCGCCGATCTGTCCCAGAACCAGCGGGCGAATGCCCAGCGGATCACGCGCGCCGATCATCTTGTAACGGGTCTGGGCGACCAGGGCGTAACCGCCTTCGATACGCGCCAGGGCGTCGATGAAGCGGTCGACGATCTTGGCCTTACGGCTGCGGGCGATCAGGTGAAGGATGACTTCCGAATCCGATGTGGACTGGAAGATGGCGCCTTCGCTGACCAGTTGGCTGTGGAGGAATTTGAAGTTGGTCAGGTTGCCGTTGTGGGCCAGGGCGATGCCGCCCTGATCCAGATCGGCGAACATGGGCTGGATGTTGCGCAGGAAGCTGCCGCCTGCGGTCGAATAACGGGTGTGACCCACCGCCGCGCGGCCCGGCATCCGTTTGGTCAGGTCGCCGCCGCCGAAGGCCTCGCCCACCAGACCCTGATGACGCTCGGTGTAGAAGCGTTCGTCCTTGATGCTGGCGATGCCGCAGGCTTCCTGGCCGCGATGCTGCAGAGCGTGCAGGCCCAGGGCGACGATGGCCGAGCCTTCGTCCTCGTCCGCGCCCCAGACGCCGCAGACGCCGCACTCAAGTCGGAGTTGGTCATCCTCCGGCTCACGCCAGTGTTCGCGGTGGACGACGGGATCGGCGATATGATGGCGCATCGTAGGGCTCCGATGACCGGGGGAAACTTAAGGGGCGGCTTCGCGGCGCGAGTTAGTCTTGGAATGCGTCGGGGGCAAGGCTTCGTCGTCGGAAAACCCTCTGCGTACCGAGGAATCGACCACGGGCGTGATCGCATCGGCGCCTTTGCCGATTCCGGGCAGGATGATCTGGATGGCGCGGGCCCCCACGGCGCTAACCTTGTAGAAGGTCGCCTGCGACAGCCAGCGCGGGGTCTGTTCGCCCGGCAGGGCCGCAACGATCACCAGGTGAACCGCACCGATCAGCAGGACGGCGCGGCCGCTGCCGACCAGCAGGCCGAACAGGCGGTCGGCGAACCCCAGGGCTGGATTGTTCTGGGCGCTCTTGGAGATCATCGACCCGATCAGGCGCAGGCCGAAATAGATGACGAAGAAGGTGACGACCGCCGCAAGAATGGTCCCAGCCCAGTCCGGATTGACCAGCGCCCGCCCCGGAATGGCCGTCCAAGGCAGGGTGATCAGGGCGACCAGCGCCGCCAGCGCCGCGCTGAGCAGGGTGATGACTTCGCGCACGCCCCCGCGCAGCCACCCGGCGGCGGCCGAGAACAGCAGGACGATGATGATGAAGACGTCGTAGCCGGTCACGTTGGCCTGGGCGGTTGTTGCAGGACAGCTAGTAGCGGTTCTGGGAGATTCGTTCGACCACATCATTCAGGCGGGTTACAGACGTGACCTTGACCCCCTTGGTCTTGGCCTGAAGCGTGGGACCAAGCACCTGATCGAAGCCCAGTTTCTGCGCCTCGCGCAGTCGCGCCTCGGCGCGACCCACGCTGCGGACCTCGCCCGACAGGCCGATCTCGCCAAAGACCACACAGCCCTGCGGCAGGGAGACGCCGGTCGCCGAACTGATCAGGGCCGCCGCAGCCGCCAAATCCGCCGCGGGTTCATTGATGCGCAAACCGCCCGCCACGTTCAGATAGACGTCCTGATCGCCGAAGCCGAAGCCGCAGCGCGCCTCCAGCACGGCCAGCACCATTGCCAGTCGTCCTGTCTCCCAGCCGATGACCGCCCGGCGCGGCGTGCCATAGGCCGATTTGGACACCAACGCCTGCATCTCGACCAGCACCGGGCGGGAGCCCTCGATCCCGGCGAAGACGGCGGCCCCCGGCGCGCGCTCCTTTCCTTCGCCCAGGAACAGGGCAGACGGGTTGGCCACCTCGCGCAGACCGCTGTCGCCCATTTCGAACACGCCGATTTCGTCGGTGGCGCCGAAACGATTCTTGCCCGCGCGCAGAATGCGGAACGGATAGCCGCGCTCGCCCTCGAAGGTCATGACGGCGTCGACCAGGTGTTCAACCACGCGGGGGCCGGCGACTTGCCCGTCCTTGGTCACATGGCCGACCAGGATGATGGCGGGGCCGTCGCTCTTGGCCAGTCGCACCAGTTCGCTGGCGCAGGCGCGGACCTGGGTGATGGAGCCGGGGCCGCTGTCGTGGACGTCCGACCACAGGGTCTGGACGGAATCGATGATGACGATGTCGAACTTGTCGCGCTTCAGGGTGCCGAGAATGTCACGCAGCGCCGTCGCCGCCGCAAGATTGACCGGCGCATCCGCCAAACCCATCCGCTTGGCTCGGGCGCGGATCTGCTCAACCGCCTCTTCGCCCGAGATATAGGCCACGCGCGCGCCGCGCAGCGCCGCCTTGGCCGCCACTTCGAGCAACAGGGTGGACTTGCCCACGCCGGGATCGCCGCTGAGCAGGATGGCCGATCCCGGCACCACGCCGCCGCCGCAGACGCGATCGAATTCGGCGACGCCGGTTGTTATGCGCGGGGGTTCCGGCGTGTCGGACTGAAGGGTCTCGAACTGGATGCCGCGACCGCGCGCCGCCGCCGACGCCGAGGGCTTGATCGCGCCGGGCGGGGCGGATTTGCTCTCTTCGCTCAGGGTGTTCCACTGGCCGCAGGACGAACATTGTCCCGACCATTTGCCGTGAACCGTGCCGCAGGACTGACAGACGTAAAGAACAGAATCGCGAGCCATGAGCTTCCTTAGCAGACCGGGCGATTGGACCGCCTGTCTGACGGCGTTTGCGGGTTATCCACGCCACTCTCGGACGTACACGCAACCTTTGCCTTGGGTGGGTATTGAGACTTTGTCGCACAAGCGCTTGCTTCTTGATGTGACGTAACGTCAATATTCAACATCGCATCCCCATAAAGGCCTGCCACACCTATGTCCGACTCGTCGCAACCCGCCGTAAATCCGGCGCTCGTCGCCCGCGTAAAGGGCATCCTGCTTCAGCCCAAGCTGGAGTGGCAGATCATTGATCGTGAATTCGCCACGACCAAGAGCCTCTATACGGGCTATGCCATGATCCTGGCGGCGATCGCACCGATCGCCACCCTGATCGCCAGCCTGGTCTTCCTGCATCAAGGCATCGTCGGCGCCCTGATCCTGGCGATCCTGTCTTATGTGCTGGGTCTGGCCGGCGTCTTCATCCTGGGCGTCATCATCAATGCTCTGGCCTCCAGCTTCGGCGCCACGCCCAACCCGGTCCAGGCTCAGAAACTGGCTGTTTATGCCTATACGGCGGCCTGGGTCGCGGGCATCGCCAACCTGATTCCGGTTGCTGGCGGTTTGATCGCCCTGATCGGCGCGATCTACAGTCTGGTCCTGCTGTTCTTTGGCCTGCCGATCCTGATGAAGGTGCCGGAGGACAAGAAGGTTGTCTATTACGTCGTGATCTTGCTGGCCGGCATCGTGCTGGGCGTGATCCTGGGCGCCATCGTCGGCGCTGTCGCTGCAATCTTCGTGCTCTCGACGGCCAGCGTCGCGGCGCTCGGCGCCAGCGGTTACTGAGAATAGACCCGCGGCACGCGCGTGGTGATCGAGGTCAGAAGCTCATAGCTGATGGTCCCGGCCGCCGCCGCTGCCGCATCCACCGGTCTGTTCGGGCCGAATAGCTCGGCCTTGTCGCCGACCGAGACATCCAGTCCGGTCACATCGACAGCACAGACGTCCATCGAGACCCGGCCCAGCAGCGGTCGGGTCTCGTTTGCGATCCAGACCTCGCCGCGCGGGCTGTAGGACCGCATCACGCCATCGGCATAACCTGTCGCCACCGTCGCCACCCGCACAGGGCGATCGGCGATGAAGCCGCGTCCGTAGCCGACGCTTTCGCCCGCAGGCACGTCCCGCACCTGCAGAACATCCGCCAGCAGGGTCGCCACCGGGGCGATGCGTGTGTCGGGCTTGCCCTCGGGCCCGCCGCCGAACAGGGCGACGCCGGGGCGGGCGGTGTCGAACTGGAAGTCACGGCCCAGGAAACAGCCGCTGGAGTTGGCGAACGAGCGGGTCACACCCGGATAGCGCTGGACAAAAACCGCAAACAGGTCGCGCTGCTGGCGGTTCATCGGATTGGCCGGTTCGTCGGCGCAGGCCAGGTGGGTCAGAACCAGCTCCAGCCCCTCGAACATCTCGGGCGCATCTTCGGGCCGGAAGCCGATGCGGTTCATGCCGGTGTCGATCTGCAATCCGCAGGCGCCGCCGCCCGCCGCCGCCCAGGCCGCCATCTGTGCGGGCTGGTTCAGGACGGGGCGCACGTTCGCCGCCTTCAGCGCGCCCGCGATTTCCCCGTGGCAGCCGTCCAGCACATAGATGGTCGGCTCTGAGCCCAGTGACGTCCTGAGCGCCAGCCCCTCGGCGGCCCGCGCCACAAAGAAGGTCCGCGCCCCTTCGGCCATCAACCGTTTTGCACAGGGTGCGGCGCCCAGCCCGTACCCGTCCGCCTTGACCACCGGATGCACTGGCACGCCGGTGAGGGCCTCCAGCGTATGATAGTTGCGCGCCAGAGCGTTCAGATCGACGGAGAGGACAGCAGGGGTCAGCATCCGCCCGTTATGCGCCAAGTTTTCCGTGATGGAAGCGGTTTATGCCTGCGCGCTTCGGCCAAGGTGATGAAACAGGTCGTCGATGATCTGAGCAGGTTCAGGCGCGTCCGTGCGTCCCGCCGCCAGATAATGCTGAATTGATCCCAGGGTGGTCGAGCGGATCAGATAGCTGAGACGCTGTGGGTCGCCAGGGGGCAGGGCGCCGATCTGCTGATCGGCCTGTGTGGCGCGGGTGTAGATGACGTCCCAGCGGTCCATCGCCTGAAGCAAGTCTTCGCGCTCTCCATGTGGCCATTGCTGGATCAGCAGCCGAAACCGTTCGGTGTGCGTCAGCGCCCATTTGGCGAACACAAGCGTCAGGGCCTGTACGCTGAGGGGCGTTTCGGCGCGTTCGGCAGTCTGGCACATGGCCACGATCTCGCGCGCGATCAGGGCCTCCAGGATATCCTGCTTGCTGGAGAAATGGCGGTATGGCGCGTTGTGCGACACGCCGACGGCGGCGGCCACGTCGCGTAGCGTCACCGCGGTCGATCCTGCGCCATCCAGCAGAACGGCGGCCGCCGCCAACAGATCGTCAAACCGTGATGAAGCCATAGACCGCACCCTGCCGGACCATGTTGACAACGTCAACTTCGCTTCTCATGTTGACGTTGTCCACATGACGCTCGGGCTCCCCACCGCCGCCAGAAGGACGATTGTGAACCTGATTTCAGAGGCCTCGATGCGGTGCGGCCGCAGGGGCAGGAGAAGACCATGACCGGAAGACTTCAAGGCAAGGTGGCGATCGTGACGGGCGGGTCGCGCGGGCAGGGCGCCTCGCACGTTCGCGCCTTCATCAAGGAGGGCGCCAAGGTCGCCTTCACCGACGTTCGGGTCGAACTGGGCCAGGAGTTGGCCGCCGAACTGGGCGAAAACGCCCTGTTCATCCAGCATGATGTGTCGAACCCCCAGGACTGGGAGCGCGTGGTCGCCGAGACAGAGGCGGCGTTCGGTCCGGTCAGCGTGCTGGTCAACAACGCCGGCATCGTCCTGCTGAAGGAAATCGCGGACCTGACGTTCGAGGAATATTCGAAGGTCATCGCCGTGAACCAGAACAGCGTCTTTCTGGGCATGAAGACGGTGCTGCCGTCGATGCGCCGTGCGGGCGTGGGCTCCATCGTCAACGTCTCGTCGGCGGCGGTTTATCGCGGGGTAAAGGGCAACTCGGCCTACACCGCCGCCAAGATCGCCATTCACGGCCTCAGCCGCGTCGCCGCTCTGGAGTTCGCGGAAGAGAACATCCGCGTCAACACCGTCCTGCCCGGCATCATCCAGACCCCCATGGTGGACGAGCCCGATCCTGAGCGCGTCGCCGAAATCAACAGCCGCATTCCGGTCAAGCGTCTGGCGGACCCGCAGGAGGTCTCCAATATGATCGTCTATCTGGCCTCGGACGAAGCCAGCTACACCACGGCGGCGGAGATCACTGTCGATGGCGGCATAACCGCCTGACGCCCAGACCGCGCCGGACCGTTCAAAGGCGGACGGTTCGGCGCATCCTATTTGTTCCGCAGGGAGATGACGCGGATGAAGACCCTCTATTCAACCACAGTGAACGTCGTCGGCGGGCGCAATGGCACAGCGCACAGCGATGACGGGTTTCTGGATCTGAAATTGGCGCAACCCGCCGCCATCGGCGGACGCGGCAATGCGACCAACCCGGAACAACTGTTCGCGGCGGGCTATGCCGGATGTTTCGGCAGCGCGGTGATCCATGTGGCGGGGCGCAAGCACAAGGTGGCTGACGATCAGGTCGCGATCGCCGCCTCGGTCGGCCTGAACCAGCAGGATGACGGCGGCGTGGCCCTGTCCGTTGCCCTGGCGGTCACCATCACCGGCGTCGACCAACCGACCGCCGAAGCCATCGTCGAAGAGGCCCACCGCACCTGCCCCTATTCCAAGGCTGTGCGCGGCAATATTGACGTTCAGATCACCGTCACTGCGGCCTGACGAACGGACAGGGCGGCGTGCGCCGCCCTATTCGTAGCTGACTTCCTCATAGCCGTGCGCCAGGTTGCCGAAGCGGACGGTGTCGGCGTCGAAGGCCAGTTTGACGATGCCGATGGGGCCATGGCGCTGCTTGCCGATGACGACTTCGGCCTGGCCCTGCAGGCGGTCCATGTCCTGCTGCCATTGCAGGTGTTCCTCGGTGCCTTCGCGCGGTTCGGCCCGGCCCAGGTAATAGCTTTCGCGATAGACGAACATTACGCAGTCGGCGTCCTGCTCGATAGAGCCGGATTCCCGCAGGTCGGACAGTTGCGGGCGCTTGTCGTCGCGCTGTTCGACCTGACGCGACAGCTGCGACAGGGCGATGATCGGCACCGACAACTCCTTGGCCAGGGCCTTCAGACCGCCGGTGATTTCGGACACTTCCTGCACGCGGTTCTTCTGGCCGCCGCCTTCGCCTGTCGTCACCAGCTGGAGATAGTCGACGATGATCAGATCAAGCCCATGCTCCATCCGCTTCAGGCGCCGTGCGCGGGCCGACAGCTTGGAGATGGAGATGCCGCCGGTGGCGTCGATGTAGAGGGGGCTTTCGCCGATCTCGACCGCCGCATCGCGCAGCTTGCCGAAGTCCGAGGCGTCGATCTCGCCCTTGCGCAGCTTGTCCGATGACACGCCCGACGCGTCGGCCAGAATACGCATGGCCAGCTGTTCGGCGCTCATTTCCAACGAGTAGAAGGCGACGACCCCGCCGTTGACGGTCTTGCGGCCCTCGGGCGTCGGCTCCCACTGATAGGCGCGGGCCACGTTGAAGGCCATGTTGGTGGCCAGTGCGGTCTTACCCATCGACGGACGTCCCGCCAGGATCAGAAGGTCAGAGGGGTGCAGGCCGCCCAGCTTGCGGTCCAGGTCGTTCAATCCGGTGGCCAGGCCCGCCAGCTTGCCTTCACGCTGATAGGCTTCCGCCGCCATCTGCACAGCGCCGGACAGGGCGTGCGAGAAACTGACGAAGCCGGATGACGGCTTGCCCGTTTCGGCCAGCGAATACAGGGTCTGTTCGGCCTGTTCGATCTGTTCGTCGGCGGGCGTCTCGGGGTTGGGCGCCTCCTTGATGATGTCGCCGCCAATGCGGATCAGGTCGCGGCGCAGGGCCAGGTCATAGACCACGCGGGCATAGTCTGGGGCGTTGGCGGCGGGCGGCGCACGGTCCACCAGGTCGGCGAGGTAACGCAGGCCGCCGAACTCATGAAACGCCGGGTCCTGCTTGAACCGCTCCATAAGGATGGTCGGCTCGGCCAGCATGCCCTGGCGGATGTGGTCCTCGATCGCTTCGAACAGGCGCTGGTGGAAGGGTTCGTAGAAATGGCTGCCGCGCAGGCGGTCGCTGAGGCGCTCGAACACCCCGTTGTCGAACATCAGCGAACCAAGCAGGGCCTGCTCGGCCTCCAGGTTGTGGGGCATCGAGCTGACGCTGACGGAATCCGACGGGGCGGACGAATAGGGCATGGGGGCGAAGGCGTTCATTGTCTTAACGCTTTACCCCTGACGCGCGTCTGCGTCAGATGGGGACGCGGACTAGACCGTGGACAGATCGTCCCCCCTGTGGGCGAACCCAATTTTCCCAATGAAGATCAGGCGGGGCAGGCCCGTTCTTCACCAAAGAAAAAGGGCGCTCCGCAGAGCGCCCTTCGTCGTCCTGTCATCCGGTTTGTCGGATCACCACTTCACGCTCAGGCGCGCGTAGGCGTAACGGCCGTTGAAGCCGAACGGCGAGTAGTAGGGGAAGCCCAGAACCCCGTTGGACGTCAGGTCAGTGCCAGGGGCGGACGCCGCGTTGCTGATCGGCACGTAGTCCGGATATTCGTCGAACAGATTGTCCACGCCGACGGTGACGCCGATCCGGTCGGTCAGTTGATAACGGCCTTCCAGATCAATGACCGTCTTGGCGCCGGTCGAATAATCGCCGCCGGGAGTCGAACCTGCCTGCAGCACGTCGCCATAGTAGGTGGCGCGAACCGTGGCGCCGAACTTGTTCAGGCCCCAGTCCGCGGCAGCCGAGACCTTGGTGTCGGGCGTGCCGTCTTCGATGGTCAGGATGCGCTGACGGGCGAACAGGGTCGGGACCGGGTTCAGCACCGACGATGAGTTCGGCAGCTTGTTGACCTTCACATCATTGAAGTTGGCGGCGACCGTGAAGTCGAAATCACCCAGGCGTTCGGTCGGCAGGCGATAGCGGCCCACGATGTCCACGCCTTCGGTCGAGGTCGAGACGCCGTTCAGGAAGAAGCGCGCAGCCTGGATGCCCAGCGGGTCAAGCAGCCCTGCGACCTGGGGTGAGAAGCTGCGGTTGATCAGTTCCGACAAAACGATCTGGTTGTCGATGTCGATCTTGTAGGCGTCGACCGTCAGGTCGAAGCGGCCCAGACGCAGCACGCCGCCCAACGAATAGTTGGTCGAGGTTTCCGCCTTCAGCGGGCGCGCGCCCAGGGCCGACGCCACCGCGCTGGTCGCCGGGAAGGTGCCGGTTTCAACCACGGCGCCGTTCTGGATGACCGACTGGGTCGAGGTGAAATACGACTGCTGCAGCGACGGCGCGCGGAAGCCTGTCGAGATCGAGCCGCGCAGGGCGAAGCTATGGTTGAAGTCATAGCGGGCCGAGAGCTTGCCTGTCTGGGTCGTGCCGAAGTCGGAATAGTCTTCGAACCGCACGGCTCCATCGACCGTCAGCTTGTCGGTCAGCGGGATTTCCACGTCGGCGTAGGCGGCGAAGTTGTTGCGATCGACATCGACCTCATTCGAGGGTTGGAAGCCGACGAAGCCCTGGGCGCCGCCAGCAAGCCGGGTGTCAGCGCCCAGAGGGCCGCGGTTGTAGCTTTCAGCCTGGCCCGCCTTGATCTGATAGCTCTCCCAGCGTTGCTCCAGACCCCAGGCGAAATTCAGGGGACCGGCGGACAAGCCCACATCGAAGGCGCGGCTGAAGTCGGCGCCCAGCACCAGTTGGTCATAGATCAGGCTGCCGGAATCAAAGTCGGTCGGCGAGTTGGCGCCATAGGTCGAGTTCAGCGAATCCTTGGTGCGGAAGTCCAGGGCGTTGCGGCCATAGGTCAGGCTGATGTCCGCATTCCATCCAGCGACTTCACCGCGCAGGCCGCCGGCGACCGAGGCGTCCTTGGAGTTGATCGCCACCTTGGGCAGGAAGCCGTTGGGATAGATGGAGGCGACGTTGTTGATGTTGTCGGACAGGCGCGGGAAGGCGGCGCCGGTGCTGTCGCGGTCCTGGTAGCCTGCCCAGCCATAGGCCTTCCAGCCGTTGCCCAGACCCTTGCCCGCATTGGCGAACACCGTCCATTGCTCGACATCCGGGTCGCCGAAACGGGCGGTGATCCCGCCGTTGGCGGCGGCGCGCGGGTCATAGTCCGCGCGGTTGGTGCTGTCACGGTTCAGATATTCGGCTGACAGAGTCAGGAAGCCGTCGTCGCCCAGCGCAAAGCCCTGCCAGGCGGATGCGGTCACGGTGGCGCCGTCGTGTTCGTCGCGCTCGCCGCGCGCGGTCTTCACCGTGGTCAGATACTGGCCGTAGGTGACGCTGGCGCCGCCGCCGCTGGAGGCTTCCTTCAGGCGCAGGTTCACGACCCCGGCGATGGCGTCCGAACCATATTGTGCCGAGGCGCCGTCACGCAGCACTTCGACCCGGTCCAGGGCGCCTGTCGGGATGGTGTTCAGGTCGACGGCAGCCGAGCCGCGCCCGACCGTGCCGTTGACATTGACCAGGGCCGAGGCGTGACGCCGCGTGCCGTTGACCAGAACCAGAGTCTGATCCGGCGACAGGCCGCGCAGGGTGATGGGGCGCACCGAGTCCGTGCCGTCGTTGGCGGACGGGCGCTGGAAGGTCAGGGACGGGATGGCCTGGGCCAGAGCCGTCGCGAACTCGGTCGTGCCGGTCTTCTGCAGGTTCTGGGCCGTCACCACGTCGACGGGCGCCAGGGTGTCGAGGCGCGAACGGTTCGGCGCCCGGGTGCCGGTGACGACGATGTCGCTGACGGTCTCGGCGGATTGTTCAGTGGTTTGGGCGAAGGCGGGCGCTGCGGTCAGCAGGGCGATGGCCGAGGCAGTGGCGAACAGAACGGGGGAGGCGTTCCGGACAGGGGAGATGCGCATTGGAGAGATTTCCTGATGTTTTGTTATTGGCGCGTTGGGCGCACGCCGTCGCCTTTGGCGTCCGGCGTTTTGAAGGCGGCAGTTTGACGGTGCGATTGACGGCTCAGCCGCGACATCGCCTGCCGACTGCCGAGCACGCCTTGTTCGGCGGGCCGTTTAGCATGGGGGTCTCCGTCCGCGAGAAAGGGGGAGGGGGCTCGCGGTCATCGCCATATCAAGGGCGCGATCATGGCGGGGTCAATCAGGCGGGCGGCGACTTCTGCTATAGGCGGATTTAGGAAATCTAATGGATCCCGGATTTGACGCAGCAAAAAGGGCGCGTCCCTTGCGGAACGCGCCCCTCATGTCTTGCTGATCCGGTGGGATCAGGCTTCGTCGCCGAAGCCTTCTTGTTGACCGGCGCCGCCTTCGATGAGTTCCTGGGCCGATTGCTCGGCGGCCTGGCGCTCATTGTCGAACTGGCTGCGGATCACGTCTTCGCCCTTGGCTTGACGCTCAGCTTCATCGGCCGAACGGGCGATGTTGATCTTGACCACAGCGCGGACTTCGGCGTGCAGGCGAACCGGCACTTCGTGAACGCCCAGGGTCTTGATCGCCGTGTTCAGGACGACTTGCGAACGCTCGACCTTGCCGCCTTCAGCCTGGATGGCTTCGGCGACGTCGCGGCCGGCGACCGATCCGTACAGTTGGCCGGTTTCACCAGCCTGACGGATCATGACGTAGGTCTGGCCGTCGATCTTGTCGGCGACCTTCTGTGCGTCGGACTTGTTCTTCTCGTTGCGCTGCTCGATGGCGGCGCGGTCGAGTTCGAACGCCTTCAGGTTGGCGGCGGTGGCCCGGCGGGCCTTGTCGCGCGGCAGAAGGAAGTTGCGGGCGAAGCCGTCCTTGACAGTGACGACGTCGCCGATGGCGCCGAGGTTATCGACGCGTTCCAGCAGAACGACCTTCATCTTACTTCACCACGTACGGCAGGAGGGCCAGATAGCGGGCGCGCTTGATGGCCTTGGCCAGTTCACGCTGCTTCTTCTGGGAGACGGCGGTGATGCGCGAAGGCACGATCTTGCCGCGTTCGGAAACGTAACGCTGCAGCAGCTTCACGTCCTTGTAGTCGATCTTCGGCGCATTGGCGCCCGAGAACGGGCAGACCTTGCGGCGACGATAGAAGGGGCGGCGGCCGGCCGAGCCGGAGCCGGCCGGAGCGCCCGGGGTCGGGGCGGTTGTATCGGTCATGTTCCGGGTTCCTTATTCGGCGTCGGCGGCGGCGTCTTCGCGCGGCGTGCGCTCGCGCTCACGCTCGCGTTCACGCTCGCGGCGGGCCAGCAGGGGCGACAGTTCCAGGTCGAGTTCCTCGACGCGGACGGTCAGCCAACGCAGCACGTCTTCGTTGATGCCCAGTTGACGCTCGACTTCGGCCATGGCGGCCGGAGGGGCGTCGACGGCCAGCAGCGAATAGTGAGCCTTGCGGTTCTTCTTCACGCGGTACGTCAGGTTGCGCAGACCCCAGTATTCGATCTTGGCGACCGAGCCGCCACCGGCGACGATCAGATCCTTGATGGTGTCATTCAGCGCTTCGGCCTGTTGCGCCGAGATGTCCTGGCGCGTCATGACCGTGTGCTCGTAAAGAGCCATGCGGTAGTCTCCCTTGTGGGCATCGGCGCGGCAACGACCGGGTAAGTCGATCCCACGATGGCTCCTGGCGCGGCGGCGGGACCGATTGTCCAACCCTTTGGCGTTCCGCGACAGGACCGAAGCCCTGGAAAGGCGGAGCCTATAGGCGAAAAGGGGCGGGGAGGCAAGGTTGCGCCGGTCTGGCGGCGGTTCCTCACTCATAATCATGCGATCCGGCTCGAAAATGCGCGTTCACGAGCTTTGCTGCAATATATGGACGGCGCGTGGCCGTCTGCTGCGGTCATCCTGCTATTTGGGATGCGGATGAGGAAGGGCTTTTCCCGGCGGCCAGACCTGCTTACACCTTACGCCCATGCCGAAGCTGACATCCGCGGTCGATCCGCAAAGCCCGCAATACAAGTCCCTGCACGCGCATAATAGCGCCCTGGTCGCAGAACTGCGCGACCATGTGGCCAAGGCGGCGCGGGGCGGTTCCGACAAGTCGCGGGAGCGCCATGTGGCGCGTGGCAAGCTGTTGCCGCGCGACCGGGTCGAACGGCTGCTGGATCCCGGCTCGCCCTTCCTTGAGGTCGGGCAGCTTGCGGCGGGCGGCATGTATGACGGCGACGCGCCGGGCGCGGGCGTCATCGCGGGCGTGGGCCGTGTCTCGGGCCGCGAGGTGATGATCGTCGCCAACGATCCGACGGTGAAGGGCGGCGCCTATTTCCCCATGACGGTGAAGAAGCACCTGCGCGCCCAGGAGATCGCCGAGCAGAACCATCTGCCCTGCGTCTATCTGGTCGATTCCGGCGGGGCCAACCTGCCGCACCAGGCCGAGGTGTTTCCTGACCGCGACCACTTCGGACGCATCTTCTTCAATCAGGCGCGGATGAGCGCGCGGGGCATCGCCCAGATCGCCTGTGTGATGGGAAGCTGCACGGCAGGCGGGGCCTATGTCCCGGCCATGTCGGACGAGACGGTGATCGTGCGCAATCAGGGCACCATCTTCCTGGCCGGGCCGCCGCTGGTGAAGGCGGCGACCGGCGAAGTCATCTCGGCCGAGGAACTGGGCGGGGCCGAGACCCATGGCCGCAAGTCCGGCGTGGTCGATTATGTCGCCGAGAATGACGAACACGCGCTGGAAATCGTGCGCGGCATCGTCGGCCATCTGAACAGCGTCAAGACCGTGTCGCTGGACGTGCGCGAGCCGCGCGCGCCGGCGTTCGACGCCGAAGAGCTGTACGGCCTGATCCCGGACGATGTCCGCGCGCCCTATGACGTGCGCGAGGTCATCGCCCGGGTCGTGGACGGGTCGGAGTTCGAAGAGTTCAAGCCGCTGTACGGCACGACCCTGGTCTGCGGTTTCGCCCGCATCTGGGGCTATCCGGTCGCCATTCTAGCCAACAACGGCGTGCTATTTTCCGAGAGCGCCCTCAAAGGCGCGCATTTCATCGAACTGGCGTGCAAGCGCAAGATCCCGCTGGTCTTCCTGCAGAACATCTCCGGCTTCATGGTCGGCGGCAAATATGAGGCGGGCGGCATCGCCAAGGACGGCGCCAAGCTGGTGACGGCGGTGGCTTCGGCAGAAGTGCCCAAATTCACCATCCTGATCGGCGGCAGCTTCGGCGCCGGGAACTATGGCATGTGCGGACGGGCCTATTCGCCGCGCTTCCTGTTCACCTGGCCGAACAGCCGAATTTCGGTGATGGGCGGCGAGCAGGCGGCTTCGGTTCTGGCGACCGTTCACCGTGATGCCGACACCTGGACGCCGGATGAGGCCGAGGCCTTCAAGGCGCCGATCCGCCAGAAGTACGAAGACGAGGGCAATCCCTATTACGCCACCGCCCGCCTTTGGGACGACGGCGTGATCGACCCGGCCCAGACGCACGACGTGCTGGGTCTGGCCATCAGCGCCAGCCTGAATGCGCCCGTGCCCGACACCACCTTCGGCGTTTTCCGGATGTAATCGAGTGGGTTGAAATATACGCTGCTCAAAATCTGCTTGAAGAGAAGCGCTGGGCCTGAGACTGTGGCCTCTGTGATCCTGAAGATCGAACGCTGTAAGGCCTGAATCATGAAGACGACTGTCACCGCAATCGCCCTGACTTCGGTTTTGTCGTTGGCTCTGGCGGCCTGCGGTTCGCCCGCTGCGGACAAGCCTGCTGCGCCTGCGGACACCGCGCCGGTTGCTGAACAGGCGCCCCAGCAGTCCGCGTCGGCGCCGGTTTCGGCGGCGGAGGAAGAGGCCGCCATGGCTGGCCGGTCGGCGCGCGCGGTCTTCCCGGTCGGGTTCCGCGGCAACTGGGACTACAGCGACGACGGCTGCGCCAAGGATGAAAGCAGCACGCGGTTTGTCATCACCGCCAACCAGATCAAGGGCTATGAGGACACCTCCACCCTGACCGCGCTGGAAACCCTGGATGACCTGACCATCCGCGTCGTCCTGGACAACCAGTCGTCAGACGGCGACGTGACCTTGACCCAGACGCTGCGCTTATCGCCGGTGGCGGGCATCAACCTGCGGATTGAACAGAAGGGCGAGACCGTTCTGGCCCATCGTTGCGACAAGGTCTGATCCGGGTGAGGTCTATCCGCCTGGGTGCGGTCGTGTCCGTGCTGGCGCTGGCCGCCTGCGACGCGCGCCAGCCTGCGACTGCGCCGCAAGCCGTTGCGTCGGAGCCTGCAGAGGTGGTCGCGCCGTCCAAGCCCGACGCCGCCGTCGCCTTGATCCCGCAAGCGTTTCGCGGCGCATGGGCGGCCGATCTGGCGGAATGCGCGGCCGATGAAAGCACCGGCAAGATGGGCCTGACCATCGGCGCCAGGGAGATCACCTATTCCGAAACCTCTGACGCTGTGATCTCGGTCAACGAAATCGGACCTGAGCGCGTTAGGCTTACGGTCGATCATGACAATGACGGGGAAGTCCGTCGTCTTGAACGCACCCTGACGCTGTCGAACGACCGACAGACGCTCAGCTTCAACTATGGCGACGAACCCCAGGTCGTCATTCGCTGCCCGCAAGGATAAGACCATGGCCGAAACGCCCAACGAAGCCGATCTGAACGCTCTGGACGTCACTGACGCCGAGGCGGCGGAGATCAATCGCATCTCGCACCCGCTGGTGGCCGATCCCGCGCCGGATGCGAACGATGATCTGGTGCAGATCGACTCGACCGTCGACGGGGTGGTCTTCGTCACCATCAACCGCCCGCACAAGAAGAACGCCTTTGACGCCGCCGTCATCGCAGCCCTGCATGAGGCGTTCGAAACCCTGCATGGCGCCGACCGGGTGCGGGCGGTCTTCATCCGCGGCGCTGGCGGCAACTTCAGCGCGGGCGCGGACCTGAACTGGATGCGCGACGCCGCCGACTGGTCCGAGAGCGATAACCGCGACGACGCACTGGGTCTGGCGCGGATGCTGAAGGCGCTGCATGACGTGCCGGCTCTGACGGTGGCTGTGGTCGAAGGCAACGCCATGGGGGGCGGCGCGGGTATCGTCGCCGCCTGCGACATGGCCGTGGCGGTCGACGGCGCGCGCTTCGCCTTCTCCGAGGTCAAGCTGGGCCTGATTCCGGCGACCATCGCCCCTTATGTCATCGAGGCCGTCGGCGCCCGCCGCGCCCGCCAGCTGTTCCTGACCGGCAACAGCTTCGACGCCGACTATGCCGCCCATGCGGGCCTGATCGATCTGGTTCTGCCGGAAGGTTCGGTGGACGAGTTCATCTCCATGCTGACCGACAGCCTGTCTGGCAATGCGCCCGGCGCGATGGGCGACGCCAAGCGTCTGGTGAACGACATCGCGCACCACAAGCTGGACAACAGCCTGCTGGACGACACCGCCAAACGCATCGCGCGCGCACGGGTGTCGGCGGAAGGGCAGGAGGGCGTCCGCGCCTTCCTGGACAAGCGCAAGCCGAACTGGGCGTAAGGGGGGCGATCCTTCTCCCCGTTGCGGGGAGAAGGAATGCATCACCAATCCAGCGCGGCCTCTCCCCGCAGGATCGCCTCGGCTTCGGGGGTGTGTTTGCCGCCGGTGCGGTCGTGCAACACCAGCGGCGGCAGCAGACGCAAGGGCGCCCTGCCGGTCTTGATGGCGTGGACCAGCACGCGCTTGGCCGGTTCATCCGCGAAGGGATGAATGGGCCGGATGGCGAAAGACCCCGCCTTTTGACCCAGCAGGGCCAGCAGATCGGCCAGGCGGTCGGCGCGGTGGATGACCACTATGCGCCCGCCTTCTCGCACTGACTTCAGCAGGAAACCGGTCCAGGCGGCCAGACCGTCGTCGGCCATCCAGGCGCCGCGCTTGCCCTCGGCGGGGGCGCGCAACGCCCCTGCGTCATCGAAGAAAGGCGGGTTGGAGACGGCCCAGTCGAAGGGGGGCAGGTCCAACGCACGAAAGCCTGCCGCCACATCGCCCTGGCGAATCATCACGCGGTCCTGAACGCCGTTCAGGGCGGCGTTTTCCGTCGCCAGCGTCGCCATGGACGCGTCACGTTCCAGGCCCGTCAAGAATGTTTCCGTTCGTCGAGCCGCGATCTGCATCAGCACGGCGCCCGCGCCGCATCCGGCCTCGAACAGCCGTTCGCCAGCCGCCACGGACGCCGCAGCCGCCAGAAGCGCGGCGTCCATGCCTGCACGATAGCCTCGCGCCGGTTGCCGCAGGCGCACTCGTTCGTTCAGCAGCCCATTCTCGACCACCTCAGGACGTGCTGTTTCAGCGGTTTCCAAGCCTCAATCTCCTTGACCCCCAAAGGGGCGAACACCATTGTGCGCCGCATCGCGCCGGGGCAAGTCAGCCTGGTTGCAAAATCCTTCGACGCGGTCCGCCGCGCCCCTGTGAAAGAGTTTCTCTTGGACGTTGCCATCGCCGCCGCTACCCGCCCGAAGGGGGACGTGAACGCCCTCGTCCGGCTGGCCGAGGTCGATATGGCCGCTGTCGACGCCCTGATCATTGATCGGATGCAGTCTGACGTGCCGATCATCCCGCTGCTGGCTGAACATCTGGTGTCGGCGGGCGGAAAACGCCTGCGCCCGTTGCTGACGGTCGCCGCCGCCCGCGCGGCCGGGACGCAAGGAGACATCCTGTCGCCCAAGAAGCTGGCGGCTGCGGTCGAGTTCATCCACACGGCCACCCTGCTGCATGACGACATCGTCGATGCGTCGGAACTGCGTCGCGGCAAGGTCGCGGCCCACCTGATCTGGGGCGCGCCCACCAGCGTACTGGTCGGCGACTTCCTGTTCGCCCGCGCCTTTGAGCTGATGGTCGAAACGGATTCGATGCAGGCGCTGGGCATTCTGGCCTCGGCGTCGCGGGTGATCTCGGAAGGCGAAGTGCTGCAGTTGACGCGCGCCCACGACCTGAACCTGGATCAGGCCACCTATCTGCAGATCATCGCCGCCAAGACCGCCGAGCTGTTCGCCGCCGCCGCTGAGGCCGGCGCCGTCGGCGCGGGTGCGGACGCCGCCGCCGTGAAGGCTTTGCGGGACTATGGCATGGCGCTGGGCATAGCCTTCCAACTGGCCGACGACGCGCTGGATTACGGCGCGACCGCCGAGGCGCTGGGCAAGAACGCGGGCGACGACTTCAACGAGGGCAAGGCCACCCTGCCGCTGCTGCTGGCGGTGGCCCGCACCAAGGGGCGCGAGGACGCCTTCTGGGACCGCACCGTGACCAAGGGCGAACGCACGCCGGACGACTTCGCCCGCGCGCGCGAACTGGTGGTCGGCTCGGGCGCTATCAATGCGACGCTGGATCTGGCCGGCGACTATGCCGATCAGGCCAAGGCCGCTCTTTCGATCCTGCCCGACAGCGACTGGCGCAGAGCGCTGGAAGACCTGGCCGATTTCGCCGTGTCGCGCGCCGCCTGAACTGCGCCTATAGTCAAGCTGTGATCTCAACGAATACGCCTCGGGGGAGGGGCTGAAGCCATGTCCGGACTGCTCGCCAATTTCCGCAACACCATCCTGCTCAGCGCCGTGCTGGCGGCGGTGATGATCTTCGCCTTCGGCCGCATCGCGCCGGGCGGATTCGACCTGATCTTCTGGCAGGCGGCGCTGCGCTGGGTGCACGTCGTGGCGGGCATTCTGTGGATCGGGCTGCTTTACTATTTCAACTTCGTCCAAATCCGTAAGATGCCGGAAATCCCCGGCGATCTGAAACCCGCCGTGTCGAAATACATCGCGCCCGAGGCCTTGTTCTGGTTCCGCTGGTCGGCGCTGGTGACGGTGCTGGCCGGTCTGGCCGTCATGGGCCTGCGCGGCCATGCCTATGCCGCCGAGGTGCTGAGCTTCGGCTTCGCAGGCGGTCTGCATCAGGGCGATCAGCAGTTCGCGTTGATGGGGCTGGGCGTCTGGCTGGCGATCATCATGTTCCTGAACGTCTGGGGCGTGATCTGGCCGAACCAGAAGCGTGCACTGGGTATCGTCGCCGTCGACGACGACAAGAAGGCCCGCGCCGCCCGCATCGCCATGCTGGGCAGCCGCACCAATCTGTTGCTATCGCTGCCGATGCTGACGGCCATGGCCATGTACCAGACCCTGTTTGGCTGATCCCGCCGAACAACTGGACGCCCAGGTCCGCGCCGCCGACCTCGACCGCTGGCTGTCCAGTCGGTTGGTTTCGGACGGCCGTGCGCGCGCGGACCTGATCGCCCTCTACGCCTTCGAGGCGGAACTGCTGGCCATACCCACACGCGTCACCCAGCCCCTGTTGGCCGAGATGCGCTACACCTGGTGGGCCGAGCAGATGGACGGCGTCTTCACCGGCGTGCCGCGCAAGGGGCATCCGGTGCTGGAGGCCCTGTCCGACATGGCGACGCGCCACGGACTGGAGCGCGGACCGTTCGACGCCCTGATCGAGGCGCATATCGGTCGCGTCCACGGCGAGCCGCATGACCTGGACGCCTTCTATGTCGGGCCGATGCAGACGGCGGTGCATGTGTTGACCGGACCGGGTCATGCGTCTGCTGTCGCTGACGTCGGACGGGTCTGGGGGCTTTCGCAGACCGGGCGGGCGGATGAGGCGAGGGCGCTGCGCCCCGCCGCCAATCGCGCCTTGAAATCCCTGCCGCCCGCCGCCTTCCCAGGCGTGGCCCATGCGGCGCTAGTGGGGCAGGACACGCCCGAACCGCTCAAGCGCCTGCGCCTGATCTGGGCCGCTCTGCGCGGGCGCATCTGAACCTAGGCGTTTAACCCGCTGACCAGTCGGGCCAACAGGCCATTGAGCAGCGTCTGCTCCTCTCGTGACAAGGGCGACAGGATTTCCTGCGCCGTCTGTTCATGAATCGACATCATGCCGTCGATCAGATCGAACCCCTTGTCCGTCAACTTGACCAGAGTGGCGCGGCGGTCGCTCGGATGGGGACCTCGCTCGACCAGACCGGCTTTCTCCAGCCGATCGATGCGTGCGGTCATGCCGCCAGACGACATCATGGTCGCCTCGAACAGAGCGGTGGGCGTCAAACCCGTCTGCGGCGCCGCCCGACGCAGGGTCGCCAGAACATCAAACTCGCCAGGCTGAAGCCCGTAGCCGGAGAAGATCGGCGCCTGTCGCTCGCGCACGATCAACTGGGATGCTTCGTTCAGGCGACCCAGCAACTCCATGGGCAGCATGTCCAGGTCGGGGCGTTGGACGGCCCATTCAGCAGCGGCGCGTGAGGCTCTGTCGGTCATTGGTTATCTTGACATCGAGATACTTAATGACGAGATACTAGCCCAGTTTTTGAGTGGAGTCCTCTGCCATGACCGTACGGTCCAACGGCGAATTGACGCGCGGCGCGCCCTTGCTGCTGTTGGCGGCCATCGTGGCCCTGGCGCTGAATCTGCGCCCCGCCATGGCGGCGGTTGGGCCTCTGCTGGATCTGATCGAAACGGCGACGGGGATGGATTCCACCGCCGCCAGCCTGTTGACGACCTTGCCGGTGTTGATGATCGGCGTGGGGGCTTTGTCCATCCGCCCGCTGCGACGGCGGTTGGGCGAGCGGCGGGGCATACTGCTGGGCGCATTGCTGATCGGCGTCGCTTGTTTGGTGCGGGTCTTGTTTCGGGAAACAGCCAGCCTGATCGCCAGCGCGGTGGTCGTCGGCGTCGGCGTCGCCCTGATTCAGGCCCTGGCGCCTGTCGTCATCAAGCGGGCCTTCCCGGCGCGGTTCGGCACAGTGATGGCGCTTTACACCACGGGCATCATGGGCGGCGCGGCCATAGCGGCGGCGACAGCGGCGGGCCTGGCCGAGGTGATCGGCTGGGCGGGAACCTTGGCCTTGTGGAGCGTTCCGGCCTTTGTGGCGGCGGTCGTGTGGCTGTGCGCGGCGCGTGACCCGGCGGCGGAAGAACCCAACCGACTGGCGGTCGCCGAAGCGACGCATCCCGAAATCCCCTTCTGGAGACAGGGGCGGGCGTGGAGCCTGATCCTGGTTCTGGGGCTGGGGACGTCAGCCTATACGTTGGTTCTGGCCTGGTTGCCGCCCTTCTATGTCGATCTGGGGCAGCCGCGCGCGACGGCGGGCTATCTGCTCAGCGCCATGACGGGGGCAGAGGTCGCGGCGGGCCTTCTGGTGTCGGTTCTGATCGGGCGCTTCCCGGACCGTCGCGGTCCAATCCTGACCGCCCTGATTCTGGCGTTGGTCGGTCTGGCGGGGTTGGTCGTCGCGCCCGTCAGCCTGGCGGTTCCGGTCGTGCTGGTCATGGGGCTGGGGATCGGCGCCATCTTCCCGCTGACGCTGATCCTGTCGATGGACCAGATTGATGATCCGGCCCGTTCAGGCGATCTGCTCGCCTTCGTTCAGGGCGGCGGCTACATCATCGCCAGCCTGTCGCCCCTGGCCGCCGGTCTGCTGCGAGATCATGTCGCCGATCTGACTCAGGCGTGGGTCGCCATGGGCGTCGGAATTCTGATCCTGGCCGTGGTCACCCTGGGCTTCCGGCCGGGTCTTCCCAAACTGCATTGAGACGACCCGGCCGATGCGGTTCAGCCCGCGTCGCGCCAAGCTTTCAGGCTGTCGAGCGCGCGGATGCTCATCAGGCGTTTCTTGGCGCGGCCGCGTTCCTTCAGCGGAATCTTCTTGCCCTCTTCATCGACCTTGGGCGCTTCCAGCGGGGGCAGCAGGCCGTAGTTGATGTTCATCGGCTGGAACTTCGAGCCAGCCATGTGTCCGCCCGTGATGTGCTCGACCAGCGCGCCCATCGCCGTTTCGGGCGGCGGGGCCGACAGGTCGCGACCCAGGGCCTGAGCCGCCGCCAGACGCCCGGTCAACAGGCCCATGGCGGCGCTTTCGACATAGCCCTCGACGCCCGTGACCTGACCGGCGAACCGCAGGCGGGGGATGGCCTTCAGCCGCAGTTGCTTGTCCAGAAGTTCCGGGCTGTTCAGATAGGTGTTGCGGTGCAGGCCGCCCAGACGCGCGAACTGGGCGTTCTGCAGGCCGGGGATCATGCGGAAGGTCTCGGCCTGCACGCCGTGCTTCAGCTTGGTCTGGAAGCCGACCATGTTGAACAGGGTGCCCAGCGCATTGTCCTGACGCAGTTGGACGATGGCGTAGGACTTGACCAACGGATCGCGTGGATTGGTCAGGCCGACGGGCTTCATCGGGCCGTGGCGCAGGGTTTCGCGACCGCGCTCGGCCATGACCTCGATGGGCAGGCAGCCGTCGAAATAGGGGACGTTCTCCCATTCCTTGAACTCGGCCTTGGGGCCGTTCAGCAGGGCGTCGATAAAGGCGTCATACTGTTCCTTGTTCATCGGGCAGTTGACATAGGCGGCGGCGTCTCCGCCCGGGCCTTCCTTGTCATAGCGCGACTGTCGCCAGGCGATGTCGAAGTCGATGCTGTCGGCGTGGACGATGGGGGCGATGGCGTCGAAGAACGACAGGCTTTCCTGATCCGTGGCCTTCAGTACAGCCTCGGCCAGCGCCGGGGAGGTCAGCGGCCCGGTGGCGACGATGACATTGTGCCATTCTTCGGGCGGCAGGCCCGCGATCTCCTCGCGCACGATGGTCACCAGCGGGTGGGCTTCCAGCTTGGCGGTGACAGCCTGGGAGAAGGCGTCGCGGTCAACGGCCAGGGCGCCGCCTGCGGGCACCTGATTGATGTCGCCGCAGGCCATGATCACCGAATCCAACGCGCGCATTTCCGCGTGCAGCAGGCCGACCGCATTGAACTGCCAGTCATCCGACCGGAACGAGTTGGAGCAGACCAGTTCGGCCAGCCCGTCCGTCTGGTGGGCGTCGGTCTTGATGCCCGGAACGCCGCGCATTTCGTGCAGAATGACGGGCACGCCGGCCTGGGCGATCTGCCAGGCGGCTTCGGATCCGGCGAGGCCGCCACCGATGACGTGGACGGGTGAAGGAGAGGTGGTGGAAGCAGTCATGGCGGCCTAATAGCCGTCGTCTGGCCGCGCGTCACGATCCCCTGCTATATCGCGCGTTCAGAGGGGGCGGCATGACGCGCAAAAACAGACAGTTGCGACTGGGCGATGCTTTGTCAGCGACGGTTCCGGGGATGATCCGGGGCTGGAGGACTGCGTGGGGCGCGGTGGTCGTTGGGGCTGTCGTCTGGGGCGTGCGGCCGTTCGTCGCCGATGGCTTGGTCTGGGCATGGACTCTGGCCGCCGTGGCGGCGACGTTGGTGCTGACGGGCGCTTTGACGCGGGTTTCGATTTCAGCGGATCAGGCGGACGCCCGGCGTCTGGGACTGGGTCCGGTCGGTCTGCAGTTCAGGATGCCGGAGTTGAGGCTGGCGGGGGCGGCGGCCCTGTGCGCCGTCTTCATGGCCATGATCGTATCCGTGGTGGCCCTGGTGCTGCTGGCGGTGTTCGGCATGGCGGGACTGGACGCCAGCGCCATTCAGGCGCGTGAATGGGCGGCGGTCGGACCGGCATGGAAGTTGGTCTTGCTTGCCGTGCTGACGGTTGGAGTCCTGTTCGCCGTGGCGGCCCTGATCATGCGGCTGTCGCTGTTCGCAGCGGCGACCGTGGGGCGCGGACATATGGTGTCGCTGAACAGCATGGCCCTTACGCGCGATGTCTTCTGGCCCCTGTTCGCGGGATTGATCCTCGTCGCCGTCCCGAAGTTTCTGCTGATCAGCCTGTGGTCGACAGGCCTGCTGACGGGCGCAGTCGGTTGGGTGGTTTGGGCGGTCGTACTGAATCTTGTGCAAGGACCGCTGGCCCTGGCCTATCTGGGGGCGGTCTATCGCCAGGTCGAATCCCACACGCCGCAAGGAGGCGCACGTGACTGAGAGCTTTTCCATCAGCGAGGCCATGGCCACGCCGTTGCGCGTGATCCGCCGTCATCCGGCGGCCGTTTTCGTCTGGGGGTTTGTGGTCGCTGTGTTCACCGTGTTGGCGGCGCTGATGATCTTCGGGACATTGGCGAATATTCCGCTGGGTGACGGTGCGGAGCCTCCGCCTGAATTCCTGGGTCAGATCATGGCGATGCAGGGCATTTCCATGCTGATGAATATCGCTCAGCTTGTGCTGACCGTGGCGGTCTGGGCGGCGACCATGCGGGCGACGCTGCGAATTGGGCGACCTGACAAATGGTTCTTCCTACGCGTCGGCATGGATGAGTTGCGTGTCGGTGTGGTGGGGATCGCCCTGTTCATTGGAGCCTATCTCGCCGTGCTGATCATGGTGGTGATCGGTGCGCTGGTCACCGCCATCGTGTGGCATGTTAGTCAGGCGGTGGCGCTTGTCCTCGGCATCGTGCTGTTTCTGGCGCTGGTCGCCTTCGTCGCCGTGGCGACGGCGCGACTGTCGCTGATTGCTCCTGCAACAATGATCCTGGGGCGTTTGGCCTTCGTGGAAGGCTGGAACCTCGGCAAGAAGCGAGCCCTGCCGCTGCTGGGTCTGCTGGTCTGCACCTGGCTGGTCTATCTTGTGGTCTATTTTATCATCGCCTTTGTGGTGATCATCATCCTGTTCGCCACCGGAGCCTTCGCCCATATGGCCGCAATCGGAGACGCGGTGACATTCGGCGACTTGTTCCCTTCGGCGCCCGTGATGTGGAGTGTCGCCTTGCTGACCGTGGGGCCGGGCGCCTTCCTCTATGGTTCGGTGATGACGCTGTTGTCGGCGCCCTTTGTGTCCGCGGCCCGACAATTGCTGGATGGCGCGCCAGAGGACGCCGTGCGCGCATTGGTCTAAGATCATTTCGAATCTGAGCTGGAGTGCGACATGAGTTTTTCCGCTACTGAAGCGGCCTTCGAAGGCTTTCGCGTCGTTCGTCGCCACCCCGCCGCCGCGCTGTTCTGGGGTGTGGCCTATCTGGCGATGTTCCTGGCGATGTTCGGCCTTGGGGCCGGACACTGGGCGACCTTCATGGCGTCGGCCGAGAGCCTGCAGAGCGGCTCCGGGTCGCCTCAGGCGCAACTGGAAGGCATAGGCGAGGCCTATGCGGCCATGTTCGGCGGGATCGCGTGGATCATTCCGGTGGGTTTGATCCTGAGCGCGGTGCTCAGCGCCGCTGTAGCGCGCTCCGTGCTGCGGCCTGACCAGACCCGCTGGGGCTATCTGCGTCTGGGCATGGATGAGGTTCGCGTGCTGATCGTCACCCTGATCGTCAGCCTTGGCCTTGGTCTGGCCAGCGGTATCGCGATGACGGTGGTCACGGCGCTGGCCGCGTCGGGACAGCCGATCCTGGCCCTGGCGGGGCTGCTGGCCGGACTGGCTGCAATCGGCGGCGTGATCTGGCTGGCCGTGCGCCTCAGCCTTGCTGTGCCGATCACGGTGGACACGGGCAAGATCGCCGTCATGGAATCCTTCAAGGCGACCAAGGGACGCTTCTGGCCCCTGCTGGGCATGGCGATCCTGGCCTTCGTAATGTTCATGGTCGTCAGCATTCTGGGCGGCATCATCAGTGCGGCTGTCAATCTGGCGGGCGGCGGCATCGAAGGCCTGGCCCGGTTCAGCGGTCAGTCATCGGTGGAGATACTGGCCCAGGCCTGGCTGCCCATCCTGCTCTGGTCCGTGGTCAACGCCTTCCTGTCGGCATTGCAGATCGCTGTGGTCTATGCACCCTTCTCGGCGGCGTGGCTGGGCATTCGCGGCCGCTGAGTCCAAGAAACAGTCTTCTCGGGGAAGAACAGGCCATGGCGGGTATTGAACTCTACGCACCGCGTGAGCCGCGTCATCGCCGAACGTGGACGGCTGTGGCGCTGATCCTGGCGGTGGTGTTCATCATCCTGGGGCAGACCTTGTCCATGATCCCGGCGATCCTGCTGGGCTGGGTGGACATGCAGGGCCAGAGCCAGGGTTGGGGCGCCATGGCCTATACCTTGGCCGGGTTCGCGGTCATCGCCGTGATCACCATCGGCTGGGTGATCCTGTTTGAGCGGCGCAGCATCCGCGCCATCGGCTTCAATGATCAGGGGCTGAAGCGTTTCCTGCGCGGATACGGCATCGGCCTGGCCTTCCTGCTGACCGTTGTCGGCCTCATCGCGGCGCTGGGCGGCTATCGCATAGAAGCGGGTGGGGCCTTCACCACGCCAAACGTGCTGGGCGCGCTGTTTCCCATTGTCGTACTGCTGATCGGCTTCATCATTCAGGGCTCGACGGAAGAGATCGTCACGCGCGGCTGGCTGATGCAGGTCATCGCGTCACGCCACGGTCTGGGTTGGGGCATCGGGTTGAGTTCGGCCCTGTTCGGGTTGCTGCATGCAGGCAATATCAAGCCGTCCCCGGAACTGGTGGTCGGCGTGGCCAATGTGGTGTTGTTCGGGGTGATGATCGGCTTCTACGCCGCGCGCGAGGGATCGCTGTGGGGCGTGTGCGGCTGGCACGCGGCCTGGAACTGGCTGCTGGGCCTGGGCTTTGGGCTAGAGGTGTCGGGGCAGGTGATCCAGACGCCGCCGCTGATCATCGATCTTGCCGACCGCACAGGCGCGCCCTGGTGGCTGACCGGCGCCGCCTTTGGGCCGGAAGGCAGCGTGGTCACGACGGCTGTGCTGCTGCTCGCCTGTGTCGTCTTGGCGTTGCGCTGGCGCAGCAAGGATTACGGCGTTGTGAGTAAGGTGCCCGTGGTGGTCGGTGAAGAGAAGGCGCCGGTTTAGGTTAAGACTCGAACCGTCATTCCGGGGCGTCCGAAGGACGAACCCGGAAGCCAGGAAATGGACATCCAGCGACGAACGCCCTCAGGGACGAGATTATCTCTCTGGGTTCCGGGTTCTTCGCTCCGATCAGCCCCGGAATGACGAATTAAGAGCGCGGTGTACTGAAAGTCGATTGGGCCTAAGCCGACGCCTTCGCCTTCTTGCGGGCGGGTTTGGCGTCCGAAACACCCAGAGCCGCGACGCGGGCCTTGCGGCGCGCCTCGTGCCGGTCCAGCACCTCTTTGAGGTATTTGCCGGTCCAACTGGCCTTGTTGTCCGCCACCTGTTCGGGCGTGCCGACCGCCACGATCTCGCCGCCGCCGTCGCCGCCTTCGGGGCCGAAGTCCAGCAGGTAGTCAGCAACCTTGATCACATCGAGATTGTGCTCGATCACCACAATGGTGTTGCCCGCCTCGACCAGTTCCTGCAGCACCTCCAGCAGCTTGCGGGTATCCTCGAAATGCAGGCCGGTGGTCGGCTCGTCGAGGATGTACAGGGTGCGGCCCGTGGCGCGTTTCGACAGTTCCTTGGACAGTTTGACCCGCTGGGCCTCGCCGCCTGACAGGGTTGTGGCGGGCTGGCCGACCTTGACGTAGCCCAGGCCCACGCGCTCCAGCGTCAGCATCTTGTCGCGGATCGGCGGCACGGCCTTGAAGAAGGTCGCGGCCTCTTCGACTGTCATGTCCAGCACGTCCGAGATGGACTTGCCCTTGAACACGATCTCGAGCGTCTCGCGGTTGTAGCGTTTGCCCTTGCAGACGTCGCAGGTGACATAGACGTCAGGCAGGAAGTGCATCTCGATCTTGATGACGCCGTCGCCCTGACAGGCCTCGCAGCGGCCGCCCTTGACGTTGAAGCTGAACCGGCCCGGCCCATAGCCGCGCGCCTTGGACTCCGGCAGACCCGCATACCAGTCGCGGATGGGGCCAAAGGCGCCGGTGTAGGTGGCGGGGTTGGAACGCGGCGTACGGCCGATGGGCGATTGATCGATGTCGATCACCTTGTCGAACTGCTCCAGCCCCTCGATCCGGTCGAAGGGGGCGGGGGCTTCGGACGCATTGTTCAGCCGGCGCGCGGCGGCCTTGTACAGGGTCTCGATGGTGAAGGTGGACTTGCCCCCGCCCGACACGCCTGTGATGCAGGTGAAGACGCCCACCGGGATTTCGCCGGTGACATTCTTCAGATTGTTGCCGGTCGCGCCGCTGATCTTGAGCATCCGCTTGCGGTCGATGGGGCGGCGCCCGTCAGCCGGGATTTCGATTTCCCGTTCGCCGGTCAGATATTTGCCGGTCAGGGAGTTGGAATTGGCCATGACCTGTTCGGGCGTGCCCTCCGCGCAGACCTGTCCGCCATGAACCCCGGCGGCCGGCCCCATGTCGATCACATAGTCGGCGGTCAGGATGGCTTCTTCGTCGTGTTCGACCACCAGCACGGAGTTGCCCAGGTCGCGCAGGCCCTTCAGGCTTTCCAGCAGGCGGGTGTTGTCGCGCTGGTGCAGGCCTATGGACGGTTCGTCCAGCACGTAGAGCACGCCGGTCAGGCCCGAGCCGATCTGGGACGCCAGACGAATGCGCTGGCTCTCGCCGCCCGACAGGGTGCCGGAGGAGCGGGACATGTTCAGGTAGTCCAGGCCGACATTGTTCAGGAACCGCAGCCGGTCGCAGATCTCCTTCAGGATGCGGCGGGCGATTTCGGCCTGTTTCTCCGTCAGACTTTCTTCGATGGTCGAGAACCACAGATAGGCCTTGGAGATCGACAGCATGGAGATGTCCGCGATGTCCTCGCCGCCGACCTTGACCGCCAGGGCCTCGGGCTTCAGGCGCTTGCCGTGGCAGGCGTCGCACGGGGTTTCGGACTGGTAGCGGCCCAGCTCCTCGCGCACCCAGGCGCTGTCCGTCTCGCGCCAGCGGCGTTCAAGGTTCGGCAGGACGCCTTCGAACGGCTTGGACACCTCATATTTGCGGGCGTTGTCGTCGTAGGTGAATTTGATCTTCTCGGCGCCGGTTCCGTACAGGATCGCCTTGTGCGCCTGGGCCGGAAGGTCGCGCCACGCCACATCCATCGAGAAGCCGTAGTGCAGTGAAAGCGACTGCAGCGTCTGGGTGTAGAGAGGCGAGGGGCCGCGCGCCCAGGGTGAGACGGCGCCCTTGTGCAGGGTCTTGTCGCGGTCCGGGATCACCAGATCGGCGTCGAAGGCCAGTTTGACGCCCAGGCCGTCGCACACCGGGCAGGCGCCGAACGGGTTGTTGAACGAAAACAGGCGGGGCTCGATCTCGGAGATCGTGAAGCCGGACACCGGACAGGCGAACCGTTCAGAGAACAGGATGGTCCGGGGCGCGGTTTCCCCCTCGTTCGTCGAGGCCCATTCGGCGTTGGCGACGCCGTCGGCCAGGCTCAGCGCCGTCTGCAGACTGTCGGCGTAGCGGCCTTCCTGATCCGGCTTGGTGACGATCCGGTCCACGACGATGTCGATGTCGTGCTTGAATTTCTTGTCCAGCGTCGGGGCTTCGTCGATGGGGTAGAACTGGCCGTCGATCTTCAGGCGCTGGAATCCCTGCCGCTGCCACTCGGCGATCTCTTTCTTGTATTCCCCCTTGCGGCCCCGGACGACGGGAGCCAGCAGCAGGATGCGCTCTCCGCCAGGCAGGGCGGTCAGCTTGTCGACCATCTGGCTGATGGTCTGGCTTTCGATCGGCAGGCCCGTCGCGGGCGAATAGGGGACACCCACACGCGCCCACAGCAGACGCATGTAGTCGTGAATCTCGGTCACCGTGCCGACGGTCGATCGCGGGTTCTTGGACGTCGTCTTCTGTTCGATGGAGATGGCCGGGGACAAGCCCTCGATCAGGTCCACGTCGGGCTTGCCCATCAGCTCCAGGAACTGACGCGCATAGGCCGACAGGCTCTCGACATAGCGACGCTGCCCCTCGGCGTAGATGGTGTCGAACGCCAGTGAGGATTTGCCCGAGCCCGAAAGCCCGGTCATCACCACCAGCTGCTCGCGCGGAATATCCAGGTCCACGCCTTTGAGATTGTGCTCGCGGGCGCCGCGAACGCGGATGAAGTTGTGCTTTTCAGTCATGGAGTCCGAGAACGCGGGGAAGGCCGGACAGGTCCGGTGCGACGACGCTATATGGGGATTAGTTTGTGTGATTCAGCAAGAACATTGTGGGAACATTGCGGCTGAAATCAGGGTTGTGTGAACCGTGACTGACGATAGATTGCGGGCGGACGCGAGGGAGCCTTCATGTATCTCAGAACCTTGGGCGCAGTTGCGGCGGTTTCTACGCTGGCGGCCTGCACCTTCAATGCGAACCTGCCCAAGTCCGATCCGGCGCTGAACGCCGAGGCGCAGGCTTTCTACGGCGATCTGGCGGCGGGGCAGGACGAAGCGCTTCTGGCGCGGATGTCGTCCAAGAACGACGCTGGGGCGATCCGGGCTCAGATCCCCATGCTGCGCAACATTATCGCGAATGCGCCGATACCTGAACCGAAAGTGGTCGGTTTTCAAAGCGTGACCAGCACGCAGGGGCGTTTCTATCGCGTGCAGCAGGATTACGCCTATCCAGACCGCGTGGCGCATGTGGAGACCAACTTCGTCAAGGAAGGCGACGGCTGGAAGGTGTTGGGCTTCAACGTGAACATCACGATGACTGCTGCGCCCGCAGAGGCCACAATCTAGCCCTGATCCGGCGTCCAGCCTTCGAAGGGCCGGACATAGCGTTCGCCCTTGGCCAGCAGGACCTTGTTGGCGTTGGCGACGCCAAGCTCCAGGCTTTCGGCGATGCGGCGGGCGCGTTCGATGAAGTGTTTGGCGGCGACGGGCGGGCACAGTTCGTTGGCGGTGACGACGAAGATCTCCAGCCAGCGGTCGAAATGGCGAGCGTCGATGGGCAGGGGCAGATGTTTGGGCATGGGCCGCCCCTGATAGACGCCGGTGGACAGGGCGACGGACGACCAGAACAGCTTCATCTGGGCCAGATGCGGCGCCCAGTCGGCGATGCGGGCGGCGAAGATCGGTCCGATCAGGCCGTCTTCTCGGACGCGGGCGTAGAAGCCCTCGACCAGGGCGTCGATCATCGCCTCGTCAATGCCGGTCTCGTCACGCAGTTGCTGCACGGCGGCTTCGCGACGGGCAGCGGCGCCAGCGGCGTCTTCGATGCGAAAGGGAACTTGCATGACCGCCGTTTATCGCGCGCCGCCGGTGGGGTCGAGGGACCACGCTGTTAACCAGTCTTCACGCGGGCGTGTTCGCAGCCGGGGTTGCGCATCGCAACATTCGCACCCATCCTCTCTGTTCTGACGGCTTTTCGAGTAAGAGGCACGACAATCATGATCAGCATTCTGGGAACCGGTTTCGCCCTTTCCGCCCTGCTGCTCGCGATTCTCCATGCCAATAAGCCAAAGCCAAAGCCCGTCCCCATCCGCGTTCGCGACACTCGACAAGGTCGCCGCTAGGACGCCTGACGGCTCCATACTCTTCGACAATCTGAGCCTGACGTTTGGGCCTGAGCGCACCGGCGTCGTCGGTCGCAATGGCGCGGGCAAGAGCACTTTATTGCGCCTGCTGTCCGGCGACCTGGCGCCCGCTGAAGGCGCTGTTGCGCGTGTCGGGAGCCTCGGCGTCCTGAACCAGAGGCATGATCAGGCGCCGGGAGAGACGACTGCCGTTCTGCTCGGCGTGGCGGATGATCTGGCGGTGATCGACCGCATCCTGGCGGGCGAAGGCGGCGAAGACGATCTGGCGGTCGCGGACTGGACCCTGGAGGCGCGCATTGGCGACGTGCTGGATCAGGTCGGGCTGACGGGTTTGTCGCTGGAACGACAGGCGGATGGGCTCAGCGGCGGCGAGCAGACGCGTTTGAGACTGGCGGGGCTGTTGCTGAGGCAACCTGATCTGTTGCTGCTGGATGAGCCGACCAACCATCTGGACGCCGATGCTCGTCGTCTGGTCGCGCAGGTGCTGGAACGATGGCAGGGCGGGGCGGTGGTGGTCAGCCACGACCGCGAACTGCTGCGCCGGATGGATCGGATCATCGAAATCTCCAGCCTGGGCGTCGAGGTCTTCGGCGGCGGCTACGACCTCTATGCCGAACGCAAGGCCGAGGCGCGGCAGGCGGCGGAACGGGAACTGGCTGACGCGGAAAAGGGCGCGGCGCGATCCGCCAGCGACGCCCAACGCCGCGCCGAGGCCAAGGCGCGACGCGACGCCGCCGGACGGCGCAAGGCGGGCAAGGGGGACATGCCGAAAATCCTGTTGGGCGCGCGGGCCGAGCGGGCCGAGAACACCGGAGGCCGCGACCGGCTGCTGGCCTCGCGTCAGGCTGAAGAGGCTCAGACGACGCTGGAGGCGGCGCAGGCGCGGATCGAGCGGGTGCGGGCGCTGTCGATCCCCATGCCGCCGACTGGTCTGTCCGCAGGGCGCACAGTGTTGGACGTGCGTGATCTGGAATGGTCGACGCCGCAGGGAAGACGGACCATCGGGCCGATCAGTCTCAAGATCGTGGGGCCTGAACGGGTCGCGGTGACCGGCCCGAACGGAGCAGGCAAGTCAACGCTGCTGCATCTGATCGCGGGCGATCTGGCGCCGACCTCTGGGGCGGTTGAGCGGCCTGTGGCGGCGGTCCTGCTGGATCAGGAGGCGGCGATCCTGAAACCGGATGAAACCTTGATCGAGGCGTGGCGTCGGCTGAACCCTGAGGGTACGGCGAACGACGCCCATGCGGCGCTGGCGCGGTTCCTGTTCCGCAACACGGCGGCGCATCGCAAGGTCGGCGAACTGTCAGGCGGAGAACGGCTGCGCGCGGCCCTGGCCTGCGTGATGACAGGGCGGACCCCGGCGCAGCTTCTGATCCTGGATGAACCGACCAATCACCTCGACCTGGATTCGGTGGCGGCGGTTGAGGCGGCTCTGGCGGCCTATGACGGGGCGTTGATCGTGGTCAGCCACGACCCGGACTTCATCGACGCCATAGGAATAGAACGCGTGGTGGCGCTGTAGGTCAGCCCCAGGCCTCGACGGCGCCGCGACGGCGGGCGGCTGACACGGTGGTCAGGCTGGTGCGGGGTTCGGCCTCCGCGCGGCCGAACAGCCAGCCCTGGCCGTAGGTGACGCCCAGGGCCTTCAACTGGGCGGCGACCGCTTCTGTCTCGATCATTTCGGCGATGGTTTCGAGGTTCAGCGACTGGCAAAGCTGGGTCACGCTGCGCAACATGGTGCGGGCGCGGTTGTCAGTGTCGATGTCGCGCACCAGAGAGCCGTCGATCTTGACCGCATCGACCGACAGATTGCGCAGATAGTCATAGGCGGCCGAGCCTGCGCCGAAGTCGTCGATGCAGACCTTGATGTTTGCGGCGCGCAGGGCGGCGATGCGGCGGTTCGCGGCTTCGATGTCGGCGAGGGCCGCTGTTTCGGTGACCTCTACGATCAGACGTGATCGCTCTTCTGGCGCGCCCGATGTCATGTGCAGCAACTGTTCGACATAGGCGTCGGAACTGAGTGATGCGCCCGAGACATTGATGGCCATCTTGAGCAGGCCCGCGCCGGGCCGCCGCATCCGCTTCAGCACCTTTTCCGCCACGGCCAGATCAAAGGATTCGATCAGATCCAACTCCTCGGCCATGCGTATGGCGTCGGCGGGGCTGTTGTTTGGGCTGAAACGGGCCAGGGCCTCGAAATGGTGCACGGCCCGCGTCGAGAGGTCGACAATCGGCTGGTAATGAATCTGAAAAGCGCGCGCCTTCACCAGGTTACGGAACAACTCCGCATCACGCAGGGTGCGTTTCAACGACTCTGAGAAGGCAATCTGCGGATTGGCCAGACCGCCGTCCTTCAGGCAGTCCTCGATGGCGAAACGCATGGCCCGCAGGACGCAGAGATTGTCGGATTGTTCGGGCACGGGCGCGGCATAGGTTTCGGCGTTCAGGGCCACGCCTTCCGTCTTTCCGGCCTCAATGATCTCGGCGGCCAGGTCGCGTTGGTCGTCCGCTGGGCGCAGCAACGCGAACCTTTCGGCGGTGATCTTGGCGGCGGACGAACCCTGAGCCGCCGCCGACTGAAGTGTCGCCTGAATACGCTGGTGCACCCGGTCCGCTGCATCGCCAGACAGGCCCGCGACGCCCTGAACATCGAGGAAGGCTAGCGACAGTCCGGGCGTTTCGGCGACGATGCGGCCGGCGTCAGCCAGGAAGGCCTGCACATCCAACAGCGCAGTCGGCTGCAGATCCGCTATCGAGAAGGCGGGACCATCATAGGCGATGGCGCAGGAGATGGCCGGGGCCAGTTCGGGCAGGACAAAAGCCCGCAGAAAGGCGCGACGAACCTGACCGGGCCCTGCGGCGATCAGAATGTCCATCTGCGCCGAGCGTGCGCCGGGTCTGGTGTGGCGGATCGCCGCCATGGCCGACGAACCATCATGCAGCACGTCGGCGAAAGGCCTGTTTTTCCACGCCACGCCTGCGTCATGGCCGAGTTGGGCGGCTGCGCCTATCGCAAAGACCACATCGCCCTGTGGGGTCAGCTCAACAAGAGCATCGGCGGACGCAAAGGCGAGACCAAGAAGACGTGTAGTCAGCGACATGCTGCAACCCTTGCATGCGTCCGCTTAAGGAAACGGCAACAAGGCGGGCGTGCTGCGTCTTCTGATTGACCGTCAGGCCATGCGGTTCAGGGCGACGGCGCGCCCGTCGCCCTGAGCAGCGCGTCCGTCGGCGGAATAGGCAGAGGCAGGCGTGCGCGCGGCGGTGACTTCATGGGCGATGGCGCGGACCAGACCCTCGGAAATGGTGCGGGCGGCCTCGACGGCCTGAGCATGGTTGGCCAGCACGGTGTTGAAGGTTTCGGTCGCCTCCAGCAACGCCTTGCGGTCTTCCAGCGGAGCGTCTTTCAGCAGGGAAGGATTGGCCTTCACATGACCGGAATCGCGGCGATAGACATTGGCCATGTCCTGCGTCTCGGTCAGACCGGCGACGATGTCCTGTGGTCGGCTGTCCTCAAAGGCGCGCGTCTCGACCATAAGGCGTTCGGTCAGGCGTTGTGTCAGGTCCAGCAGTTGGCGGACGCGGGCGCGGGCCAGTTCGGGATCGCTCATTGTCCCTGCTCCTGCATTTTCAGCATTTCGCTCATGACCGTGTCGGCCAGGCCGATGCCACCGGCGGCGACGGTCTTCTTGGCCATTTCATCGACGAGGAAGCTGCGCCACGTTTCTTCGGCCTGGCCGCCGCCGAACAGGCCGTCGGTCTTGAGGCCCTGGAACATGGGCTTGAGCATCTGGGACAGGAAGGAGGCTTCGAAGTCCTGTGCGGTCTTCTTGATCCGGTCGGAGGCAGCGGCGCCGAGGCTGGGCGCCGGGCGCAGCAGGTCGGCGGAGACGGACAGTTCGCTCATGCTCACATCACCTGAATGTCGGCTTGCAGGGCGCCTGCGGCCTTGATGGCCTGCAGGATGCTGATCATGTCGCGCGGACTGACGCCAAGGGTGTTCAGGCCGTGGACCAGGGTGGACAGGTTGCCGCCGCCGTCGATGAGCCGCATCTCCGTGCCCAGATCCTCTTCGATCCGAACCTGGGTGCTGGGGACCACGGCGGTCTGACCGCGGCTGAACGGCGCGGGTTGGCTGACGACCGGCTGTTCATCGACAGAGATGGTCAGGTTGCCCTGGGCGATGGCGACGCGGGAGATGCGAACGGCGTCGCCCATGACGATGACGCCGTTCACTTCGTCGATGATGACCTTGGCGGGGGTGTCGACGGTGATCGGCAGGTTCTCGATACGGCTGATGAAGCCCGCCATCCCCAGTTGGCCGGGCGAACGCAGGGCTACGACCGTGCCGCTTTCCGCCAGGGCCGAGCCGGGGAAGGAGGCGTTGATGACGCCCGCCACCCGCTGGGCGGTGGTGAAGTCGGGGTTGCGCAGGTTCAGGCGAACCTCATTCATGTTCGACAGTTCAAAGCCCGTCTCGCGTTCGACCGTGGCGCCGGAAGCGATGCGCCCGGCGGTGGGAACGCCGCGCGTCACGGATGAGCCCGAGGCGCCGGACGCCGAGACGGACCCGGTCTGGATCGAGCCCTGGGCCACGGCATAGACCTGACCGTCTGCGCCCTGCAGTCCGGTAACCAGCAGGGTGCCGCCCAGCAGGCTCTTGGCGTCGCACATGGACGAGACGGACACGTCGATGCGCGAACCGGGGGTGGCGAAGGCGGGCAGGTCCGCGGTCACCATGATGGCCGCCATATTCTTGGAGTTTGCCGTGGCGCCGCGAATATTGACGCCCAGACGCTCGGTCATGCCTTCCAGCGACTGGCGGGTGAAGGGGCAGTTGCGCAGGCTGTCGCCCGTGCCGTTCAGGCCGACGACCAGACCGTAGCCAACGAGCTGGTTGGTGCGGACGCCCTCGACCGACGCGATGTCCTTGATGCGCGACTGGGCCAGAACCGGGCTCGCCAATCCGCCCAGCGCAAGGGTTGCGGCGAGGGGGGCGATAAGGCGGGCAAGCAGATTTTGCATCGGTCAGACGTCCATGCAGCGTAACGCGCCTGCTGATGCGAGGATCGTGCCGTTAAAAAAGTCCATTTGAATCAACGTGACGAGGGCTGTTCAGCGGTGTTTCAGCGGCAGTTTTTGCCGGGCCGTTAACCAAACAGTCACCCGGGGGGCTCAAGCATGATCGTAATGATCCGGAGCATCCGAGCATGAAGGTTGTCGGCACGGGCGGTCCCAACGCCGCCACGGGTTCGCGCGCCGCGCGCGGCGGGGCCAGCGGCTTTTCCCTGGGGCAGACGTCGGGGGCGGCGGCGCCTGCTGCGGCGGCCTCTGTGGCGGCGACATCAAGCATGGCTGGCGTTTCAGCCCTGATGGCGCTTCAGGAGGTCGAAGGCCCGCTGGAGCGGCGTCGGCGCGCGGTCAGGCGCGGCGGCGGCCTGCTGGACCGGCTGGATGAGCTGAAGATGGCGCTGTTGTCCGGAGAGCCGGGCGGACCGGCCCTTGAACGCCTGGCTCGCGTCCTGCGCGAAGAACGGCCCGACGACAGCGACGCCGAACTGACGGCTTTGCTGGATCAGATCGATCTGCGCGCCCAGGTCGAACTGGCCAAGGCGGAGCCGCGCAACAGTCGCGGCTGATACTTCGCCTGTTGAGAGAAAGTCGCAGGATTTCAAAGCTTAGCCGTAAGCCGACTGCGTGAGAATTGTCACGAATTGGCGTTTGGCCAGACAATAGCGATCACGGAATCGCGATGCGCGTTGCTGCGACTCGTACTCCTGATTATACGGCCCTTACGCCACAGGGGGGCGTGCTATTTGAGCGTGAGTGCGATGAACGCATTAGCGTCTGTCCTATCTGCAGATTCGGCCGAACAATACCGGCCGTCTGACGACGAACCGTTCATGAATGAACGGCAGTTAGCCTATTTCAAAAAGAAGCTGCTGGACTGGAAGGATGACATCCTTCGCGAGTCCAAGGGCACGGTCGTGAACCTGAAGGCCGAGACGGAGAACCATCCGGATCTCGTCGATCGCGCATCTTCGGAATCCGACCGCGCGCTGGAGCTTCGGACGCGGGATCGTCAGCGCAAGCTGATCTCCAAGATCGAGGATGCGCTGCGTCGGATCGAAGACGGCTCCTACGGCTATTGCGAGGATACCGGCGAACCCATCAGCCTGGGACGTCTGGAAGCGCGGCCTACGGCGACCCTGTCTGTCGAGGCGCAGGAACGTCACGAGCGGCGCGAGCGGGTTCACCGCGACGACTGAGGCGAAAGACGCCTCTACGCCTTGACTTCGCCGGGTTGGAGCGCGACCTAGCCGCCTCGCTGTTGAGGTCGTTGATCCCCCATGTCCGTCAAGGTTCGTTTCGCTCCGTCGCCCACCGGCAAGCTGCACGTCGGCAATGTCCGCACGGCTCTGGTGAACTGGCTGTTCGCCAAAGGGCAGGGCGGTTCGTTCGTGCTGCGTATCGACGACACGGACCTGGCCCGTTCGACGCCCGAGTTCGAGCAGGGGATCGAAGACGATCTGACCTGGTTGGGCCTGACCTGGGACGAGCGCGACAACCAGTCCAAGCGGTTCGACCGTTATGAAGAAGCTGCGGCGCGCCTGAAGGCCTCGGGTCGTCTGTATCCCGCCTATGAGACGGCGGACGAACTGGATCGCCGCCGCAAGGTGCAGTTGTCGCGCGGCCTGCCGCCGATCTATGATCGCGCCGCTCTGGAACTGACCGACGAACAGAAGGCCGCTTACGAGGCGGAAGGCCGTCGCCCGCACTGGCGCTTCAAACTGGAAGGCAAGCGCGTCTCCTGGGAAGACCTGGCGCGCGGTCATGCCGAGGTGGACACGGCGTCCATGTCGGACCCGGTGCTGATCCGCGAGGACGGCCTGTTCCTCTACACCCTGCCGTCGGTCGTCGATGACATCGACATGGCGATCACCCACATCATCCGGGGCGAAGACCACGTCACCAACACCGGCGCGCAGATCGAAATCTTCGAAGCTCTGGGCGCGACTGTTCCGGGGTTCGCCCATATGCCCCTGCTGGTCGGCGCAGATGGCGCCGCCCTGTCCAAGCGTCTGGGGTCGCTGTCGATCAGCGACATGCGCGACCAGGGCTATGAGCCCATCGCCATCACCAGCCACCTGGGCAAGATCGGCACCTCTGACGCACTCGAAGTCGCTGAGTCGGTTCAGACCCTGGGCGCCAGTTTCGCCTTTTCCAAGATGGGCCGCTCGCCAGCGCGCTACGACACCGCCGACCTGGACCGTCTGAATGCGCAGGCTTTGCATGTCATGAGCTATGAAACGGCCCAGCCGCGTCTGGCCGCAGCGGATGCAGACCTGGGCGAAGGCTTCTGGAACACGGTCAGGGGTAACCTGAACAAGTTCGCCGATGTCGTTGATATGGCGAAGATCGTAAAGGGGCCGATCACGCCGGTGATCGAGGACGCCGCCTTCGCGGAAGCGGCGCTGCGTCTGCTTCCGGATGTGATCGACGAGAACGCCTGGTCGGCCTGGACCAACACCGTCAAGGCGGAGACGGGCGCCAAGGGCAAGGGGCTGTTCATGCCGCTGCGTCTGGCGCTGACCGGACAACCGCATGGGCCTGACATGGCGGCCATGGCGCCGTTGATCGGCCGTGAGACCATCGTGCGGCGCCTGAAAGGCGAAGCGGCCTGAAGGCCGTTGCGAGAGCCTGAGGGATCAGGCTCTCGCTAAAACCTATAATCTGATCAGGCGTTGCAGACGGCGAGCTGTTCGGCCGACAGGGCTTCACCCTTGTAGGAGAAGGCGGTCACGGGACCGAACTTCTGAACCACGCGGCGGCAGGCGCGGTGTGCGGGCTGTTCCGAACCGCCCGAGGCGGTGCAGACGGCGCCTTCACACGACCAGCGCGCGCCATCGACGATGGTCGGACGGGCAGGGGCCTTGGAGGCGTCGGCAAGGGTCAGGCTGGTTGCGGCAGGCGTCTGAGCGACAGCCGGAGCCGCAAAAAGAACTGCGGCGAGAAGCAGTGCGCGCATGGATACTCTCCGAAAATGCGAGAACGGCGTCGTGCCGTTCTCGCCACTGTCAGTTTTCTATGAAAACTGTCAAGTGCGGAGCACGTGCCGCAGGTTGCGTTGGTGAAAGTTGATCACTTACCTACGATCATGTTGCAACTGAGGCGCATCGTCGCTGGCCTTGATCTGGGCCATGGCGTCCTCGACCGTATCGGCCACCGTCCAGGCCTGCAGGAAGGATGCGGGCGTCATGCCTTCGGCGACGCTGTGCTTCATCAGCTCAAAGAAGCCGTTCCAGAAACCATTCAGATTCAAAAAAACGACCGGCTTGTGGTGCAGGTCCAGACGCTTCCACGACAGCAGTTCGACCACTTCCTCCAGCGTGCCGATGCCGCCGGGCGCGACCACGAAGGCGTCGGACTGATCATACATCAGTTGCTTGCGTTCGTGCATCGAGGTGACGACCACGGTTTCAACGTCGTCGAACAGACGTTCACGGCTGCGCAGGAAGGCCGGCATGATGCCGACGACACGGCCGCCGGCCGCATGGGCTGAACGGGCCGCCGCGCCCATCAGGCCGACGCCGCCGCCGCCATAGACCAGACGCCAGCCGTCCTCGGCCGTCGCCTTGCCAAAGTCTCGCGCGGCCTGGGTGTAGGCGGGATCCGCCGCATCGGATGCGCCGCAGAACAGGCAGACGGAGGGGCCGTCGAAAGGCAGGATCGAAACCGGGGGCAGGGACATGGGGCCTCTAACAGAACGAATACGCGGTCAACCATGGCCAAACACGCGTCGGCGAGGCAAACAGTTTCCGCGCCGATTGGGGCGCTAGCCATATAGTGTCGAGCCGCAGGATGAAACGCCGGATCATCATCATGGTCGCCCTGGCCGGGATGGCTTCGGCCTGCTCCAGCCCGGTCAGACAGGATGCGGCGGCGGAAAACGGTTCGGCGCCCCTGGCCTGGGTCCAGCCGCCCCATATCGACGGGGTGGTCAGGGATTCTGGCGGCCTGGTGGTGCGTGGCGGAACGGCGCCCAGCGCGCGCGTGGTCCTGCGCGGACAGGACGGCAGCGCCATCGCCGCCAGCGCTGATGCGGCGGGGCGGTTCGAACTGCGCCTGCCGCCGGTGGCGGGTGATGTGCAGTTCACGCCAGAGGTTCAACTGGGGCAGGATACGGCGGTTTCTCCAGAGACGCTGGTGGTCATTCAGGGCGGGGCGGGGCCGGTGGTTCTGATCGCGGCGGGAGAGCCGACATTGCGTCTGGACAGTCAGAATGCGCTGGACGCCGTGGATGCGGACGGAAGCGCCATCATTGCCTCCGGTCACCGAGGAGAGGCCGCGCCCGATGTGAAGATCGGCGGCGAAGCCGTGCGTCCTCTTGCAGGCAAGGGAACCTGGCGGGCCATGGCGTCCGGCGGGGCCGCGACGACGATCATGGTTGATGGCCGCGCCTATGCCTATCCGGGCGCGGGAGGCGGGGCGGGCTTTTCGGTGGAGCGGATCGAGGCGGGCTGGCGTCTGTCCTGGCCGGTGGCGGCGGGCGGGCGTCAGTCGACGTGGCTGCCGGATCCGGTTCGTTAATGCCTGCGTAACCAATTCGGCAAATAGACTGGATTGTTCCTTTTCGGGACAACACCATCACCGAACCTTAGTTTCGCCCGGCGGCCCCGCCGGGCTTCTTTTTTGTCGAAGCCCGGCTTTGAAGCAGTTTGCTCAGATGGCGGTCGTCTTCTGCCCCAGGCCTGCGCCCTTCCAGCCGTACCAGGCGACGACGACGAAGCAGGCGGCGGGGAGCAGGAAGGCGATGTTGGCGCCATAGGTGTCGGCGATCTTGCCCATCGGCCAGGGCAGCAGAACCCCGCCGCCGATGGCCATGACCATCAGCGAAGACGCTTTCTTGGTCGCCGCGCCCAGGCCCGTGGTCCCCAGGGCGAAGATGGTCGCGAACATGGTCGACATGAAGAAGAAGACGGCGATCAGGGCGACCGGCGAGATGATGTTGACGCCCGCCGCCACGATCAGGGTCAGGATGACGTTGATGACGCCATAGGTGGTCAGGAGCACGCGCGGCCGGACCTTCAGCAGCAGGGCGGTGGCGGCGAAACGACCGACCAGATAGCCGATTGCGGCCAGGGACAGCATGAAGGCGCCCTTCTGCGAGGACAGGCCTTCCCAGTTATGGGTCACCAGATTGATGAAATAGGCGCCGATGCCGACCTGGGCGCCGATGTAGAGGGCCTGGGTGATGACGCCCGCGACGAAGTGGGGCTGTTTGGACAGGGGCAGGGCGGGCGCGTCGCCTTCGACGGCGCCGCCGTGGTCGGACAGGCCGGTTTCCGGCAGGCGCGCGCGCCAAACGGCGATGGCGAACAGCACGACGCCGACGGCGATCAGGCCATAGACGATCTGGATCGAACGGGTCGGCCCGCCCAGAGCCTCGGTCGTGGTCGGGCTGAAGAAGACCGCGCCGCCGATCAAGGGTCCGAAGAAGACGCCCAGCGCATTGAACGACTGGGCCAGGTTCAGGCGCTGTGACGCCTTGGCGGGATCGCCCAGAACGTTGACATAGGTGTCGGCGCTGGTCTCCAGCACGCACAGACCCGCGGCCAGGACGAACATGGAGCCGACGAAGGGCAGGAAGGCGCCTGCGCCCGCCGCCGGAATGAACAACAGGGCGCCGACGGCGGTGACGGCCAGGCCGGTGACGATGCCGAACTTGTACCCCCGCGCGTGCAGCAGCATGCCCGCCGGAATCGACAGCAGCAGATAGGCCCCGAAATAGGCGATCTGCAGCCAGGCGCTGTCGGCCTGGCTGATGCTCAGCGTCTCCTGGAAATGCTTGTTCAGCACGTCCAGCAGTCCATAGGCCAGACCCCAGATCAGGAAGCAGGCGATGGCGAAGGACAGCGGGCCTTTCAGCGACCCGCCGGGTTTCGCAAGGCCGCCGGGCGTGTGGGCGGCGTCGGTCTCGATAGCCATGTTGTCATTCCTGGGATGGACCCGGCCGTCTTGATGCGGTCTGGGCGGTTGAAGGATCAGATGCGGTAGATCGTCTCGGCATTGCCTGCGAACAGGCGGTCGCGCTCGTCGGCGGAGAAGCCCGCCGTGATGGCGTCGAAGGCGGAATAGAAGGCGTCAAAGCTTCCGTGGACGCGCTCGACCGGGAAGTCGGAGGCGAACATGGCGCGCTCGGTCCCGAAGGCGTCGATGCACTCCAGAACGACGGGGCGGAGGCTTTCCTGCGTCCAGTTGCGGTCGGTGATGCCGAGGCCGGAAATCTTGATCGAGACGTGCGGCTGGGCGGCCAGCAGGCGCAGCACGATGCGCCAGCGCTCCATGCCGATGTCGTTGCGGTCCGTCGGCAGGCCCGCGTGATTGACGATCATCGGGATGTCGGGATGCCGCGCGGCGATAATGGCGGCGGTGGCCATCTGCGACGGATAGAGCTGCAGGTCGAACGACAGGCCGTGCTTGGCCAGCTTGCCGAACCCCTCGACCCATTGCGGGTCACGCAGCAGGTCGCGGTCGGTGTAGGTCTTCAGCGGGTCTTCATGCCAGCAGACGATCTGGCGCACGCCGCGCACGTTGGGGCGGGCGGCGTGCGCCTCCAGCAGGGCGTCCAGATCGGGGTCCAGCAGGTCGGCGCCCGCGACGACGCCGTGGGGATAGCCGCGCTGGTCGGCGATGGATTGCAGCCAGTCGGTCTCGGCCAGTTGCTGGCCTATGGGCTGACCGGCCTCGACATGGACGATCTTGTCCACGCGCCAGCCAGCGGTGTCCGCCAGATAGTCGTCCAGCAGATAGTTCCTGTGGGCGATAGGGGACATGTCCCCCGCCGGATTGTTCGGCAGGGGATCATCCTGCAGCCAGCCGTAGCGGGCCCGCGACAGGTCCCACAGGTGGACGTGGCTGTCGACGATGCGGAGGTCGGAGCCCACGGGCAGCCCCTAGTAGGTGGTGCGCCCGCCCGACGTGTCGAACGTCGATGCGGTGGTGAAGCTGCATTCCTCGGACGCCATGAAACAGACCATGGCGGCGCTTTCATCGACTTCGCCCAGACGACCCATCGGGATCTTGGAGCGCATGTAGTCGACCTGGCTTTGCGGCAGTTGAGCCAGGATCGGGCTTTCGAAGGTGGCGGGGGTCAGGCTGTTGGCGATGACGCCCTTGCCGGCCAGTTCCTTGCCCAGCGACTTGGTGAAACCGATGACGCCCGCCTTGGAGGCTGAATAGGCGCTGGCGTTGGGATTGCCTTCCTTGCCTGCGACCGAGGCGACGTTGACGATGCGGCCATAGCTGTTGGCCAGCATATAGGGGACGATGGCGCGCGAGCAGTAGAAGACGCCGTTCAGATTGATGTCGACGACCCGCTTCCAGCTGTCGATCGGGAACTCATGCACGGGCGTGGTGGCGCCGGTGATGCCGGCCGAGGCGACGAGGATGTCGATCCGACCCAGCGCCTTGTTCGATTCTTCCGCAGCGGCCGCGACGGCGTCGGCGTCGGACACGTCCAGCGCCACGACGTGGGTTGCGCCGACGTCTTCAGCCGCAGCCTTCAGCGCGTCGGGGTTCAGGTCCCACAGCACGACCTTGCCGCCCTCGGCGACGATGCGCGCGGCGGACGCCTTGCCCAGACCCGATGCGCCGCCAGTGACGACGGCGGTGCGGCCCGCGAAACGACCCTGATAGGCGCTCATGCCGCACCTTCCTGCGTCCAGCCGACGACGACCTGACGCTGCTGGCCCAGCTTCTGAATGCCCAGGGTCATGACGTCCCCGGCCTTGAGGAAGACCTGCGGCTTCTTGCCTTCGCCCACGCCTGGGGGCGTGCCAGTGGTCAGGATGTCGCCCGGCTCAAGGGTGATGAACTCGCTGACGTAGCTGACCAGGGTCTTCACATCGAAGATCATGGTGCGGGTGTTGCCGGTCTGCATGCGCTGGCCGTTCAGGTCCAGCCACATGTCCAGGTCCTGCGGATCGCCCAGTTCGTCAGAGGTCACCAGCCACGGGCCGACAGGGCCGAAGGTGTCGCAGCCTTTGCCCTTGTCCCACTGGGTGCCCATTTCCTTCTGGAAGGCGCGCTCGGAAACGTCATTGACCAGAACATAGCCGGCGACGTGGTCCAGGGCGTTTTCGACCGAGACGTAGCGGGCGCGGGCGCCGATGACGACGCCCAGTTCGACTTCCCAGTCCGACTTCTGCGAGCCGCGCGGGATCATGACTTCGTCGTCGGGGCCGGTCAGGCACGATGTGGCCTTGGTGAACAGGATCGGTTCAGCCGGAACGGGCAGGTTCGATTCCGCCGCGTGGTCGGCATAGTTCAGGCCGATGGCCAGGAATTTGCGCACGCCGTTGACCGGCACGCCATAGCGGGGGTGACCCTCGACCACCGGCAGGGTCGTCGGGTCAATGGCCTTCAAGGCGTCAAGCGCCGGGCCGTGCAACTGGTCCGGGGTGATGTCGGCGATGACGCCCGACAGGTCGCGAATGCGGCCCTCAGCATCCAGCGTGCCTGGCTTTTCCTGGCCCTTGGGGCCGTAACGCAACAGTTTCATTGGGGTCTTTCGGTCTTAACGCGCGTAGGGGCGGTGCAGGGCGATGTCGCGGTTCAGCTCGACGCCGAAGCCGGGCGCATCCGGCACCTTCAGGCGGCCGTTCACGGGGACGGGTTCGCCGATCAGCTGCGGATGGAACATCGGCACGACCTCGTCGGCGCCGGGGGCCATCATCAGGAACTCCGCGAACGGGCTGTTATGGCGGGTCACGACGAAGTGGTAGGAATAGACCGATGAGCCGTGCGGGATCATCAGCACGCCCTTGGCGTCGGCCATGGCGGAGATCTTGATCAGTTCGGTCACGCCGCCGCACCAGCCTACGTCCGGCTGGATGATGTCGCAGCATTCCATCTCCAGCAGCATGCGGAAGCCCCAGCGGGTGGCCTCATGCTCGCCGGTCGTCACCAACATGCCGGGAGGGGCTCGTTTCTTCAGCGCCTGATAGCCCCAGTAGTCGTCGGGGCTGAGCGCCTCCTCGATCCACTTCAGGCCCAGCTTGTGGGCCTCATGGGCCAGACGGGTGGCGTAGTTCAGGTCCAACGCCATCCAGCAGTCGAACATCAGCCAGAAGTCGTCGCCGCAGGCGTTTCGCATGGCCTCCAGTTCGGCGATGTTTTTATGCAGGCCTTCCTCGCCCTCGGCGGGGCCGTGATGCAGGGGCATCTTGCCGCCGATGAAGCCAAGCTCCTTGGCTTTGTCGGGACGTGCGCCTGTGGCGTAGAAGGTCAGTTCATCGCGAACCGCGCCGCCCAGCATGGCGAAGACCGGTTCCTGACGCAGACGGCCCAGCAGGTCCCACAGCGCCAGATCGACGCCGGAGATGGCGTTCACCACCAGACCCTTGCGGCCATAATACTGGGTGGAGAAATACATCTGGTCCCAGATCTTCTCGACCTCGGACGGATCGCGGCCTTCCAGGAAGCGGGCCAGATGCTTCTCGACGATATAGGCGGCGGGTTCGCCGCCCGTGGTCACCGCAAAACCGATGACGCCGTTCTCGGCTTCGATCTCCACCACCAGCGTGCCCAGCACATTGATGCCGAAGCTGCGGCGGCTCTGGCGGTATTCAGGATATTTCGCCATCGGGGTGGCGATATGGTCGTCGATCCAGTGCCCGTCGCCCTGATCGTGATAATCGGCCCCGCCGCCCGTCCCGTCGTTTTTCACAACATAAGCGCGGACGTGCTTGATCTTCGGCAGGCGGCTCATTGGGCGATCACCGGCATTTGGTGATCGGTTCCCATCATGCGGGATTTCACTGGCTTTCCTCCGGGCGAAGCGGCAAAGTCGGGTCAGTGTGGCCGAGCGACTTGCGCGTTTTGCTACATTCTGAGAATGAGGACTACGAAATGGGACGAACGCCGTCAATCAAGACCGCACAGGTCGATGGGGAAGAAGATGTCGGCGCCAAGGCGTCCGGCAGCCAAACCCTGCTGCGTGGTCTGGACGTCATCGACGCCCTGATGGAAGGCTCGCTGCCGCTGGCGGAACTGTCGGAAAAGCTGGAGCTTACGCGCAGCACGACCCACCGTCTGGCTTCAGCCCTGGTCGAGCGGCGCCTGCTGTCGTTCCGCCCACGCGAAGGCTACAGCCTTGGCCCGAAACTGCTGGAGTTGGGCCATGCCGCCAGCCAGCAGATGCATCTGCCGCGCATCGCCCGACCCTGGCTGGAGCAACTGTCGGCTCAGACTGACGACACCGTGCATCTGGGCGTGCTGGATGGTCGGCAGGCCCTTTATCTGGACAAGGTCGCGGGCCGTCGGCGCATCAATATCGGCTCGCGTCTGGGGGAACGGCACCCCATCGCCTCGACCGGACTGGGCAAGGCGCTGATCCTGGACAAGACCGAGGCCGAGTGGATCGACTTCTACGCCCCCGAAGGCGCAGCCTTTGATTCGACGGCGCGCACAGTCTGGCTGGAGCGGATGCGCGGCTATGCCCGCAACGGCTACGCCTTCGATCTGGAAGAGAACGAGGACCAGATCCGCTGCGTCGCCGCACCGATCCGTTCGGTGGACGGCCATATCGTCGCCGCCCTCAGCGTCTCGTCCGCCGCACAATATATGTCAGACGCCCGCATGTCGGACCTGACCAAGACCGTCACCAACGCCGCCAACGCCATCAGCGCCGACCTCGGCTGGCTGCCCAAGAACTGAACCTGAAAGTACCGGAGCCCCCATGCTGCTTGAAAACAAGGTCGTCCTGATTACGGGCGCATCGCGGGGTATTGGACGGGCGACGGCGATCGAGGCCGCGCGTCAGGGCGCCGACGTCGCCATCAACACCTTCCGTGATGATGCGGTCGCAGCCGAAGTGGTCGCCGAGATCGAGGCGCTGGGCCGCAAGGCCGTGGTGTTCGACGCTGACGTGGCCCAGCCAGATAGCGCGACGGGGTTCGTGCAGGCTGCGGTGGACGCACTGGGGCGGGTGGATGTGTTCGTGTCCAACGCGGGCATCTGTCCGTTCCACGCCTTTCTCGACATGCCGGTCGAGACGCTGCGCCGCACGATGGAGGTCAATCTGCACGGCGCCTATTTCATGGTGCAGGCGGCGGCCAACCAGATGGTCAAGCAAGGGGACGGCGGTTCGATTGTCGCCATCAGCTCGATCTCGGCTTTGGTCGGCGGCGAGATGCAGACCCATTACACCCCGACCAAGGCGGGGGTGCACAGCCTGATGCAGTCGTGCGCCGTTGCGCTGGGCCGCCACGGCATCCGCTGCAACTCGGTCCTGCCCGGCACCATCGCCACCGACATCAACAAGGACGACCTGGCCGATCCGGCCAAGCGCGAATATATGGAAGGGCGCATCCCGCTGGGCCGTCTGGGCCGACCAGAGGACATCGCCTCGGTGGTCGCCTTCCTGGCGTCGGACATGGCCAGCTATATGTCGGGGGCGGCCGTGCTGGTCGACGGCGGCGCCTTCGCCAACTTCCAATAGGACGCGACGGTGATCATTTCCTCGCCCGGCGATTATCGCGAGGCCGCGCGCCGCAAGCTGCCGCCCTTCCTGTTCCATTATATCGACGGCGGCGCCTACGCCGAGCAGACGCTGAAACGGAACGTCGAGGACTATCAGGCCATCGCCCTGCGCCAGCGCGTGCTGCAGGACATGACCAGCCTCAGCCTTGAGACGAAGCTGTTCGACGAGACGCTGCGTCTGCCCGTGGTGCTGGCGCCGGTCGGTCTGACCGGCATGTACGCACGGCGCGGCGAGGTGCAGGCGGCCAGGGCGGCAGCGTCGCGCGGCGTGCCCTTCACCCTGTCCACTGTGTCGGTCTGCCCGATCGAGGAGGTGGCGCCCGCCATCGACCGACCCATGTGGTTCCAGCTCTATGTGTTGCGCGACCGCGGCTTCATGAAGAACGCTTTGGAGCGGGCCAGGTCGGCGGGCGTGAAGACGCTGGTCTTCACCGTCGACATGCCCACGCCCGGCGCCCGTTACCGCGACGCCCACTCGGGCATGAGCGGTCCGAACGCCCCCTTGCGCCGCATGGTGCAGGCCATGACCCATCCGATGTGGGCGTATGATGTTGGGCTGCGTGGCGTGCCGCACGATCTGGGCAATGTCTCGCGCTATCTGGGCAAGCCGACGGGGCTGGCCGACTATATCGGCTGGCTGGGCGCCAACTTCGATCCGTCGATCTCGTGGAAAGACCTGCAATGGATCCGCGACTTCTGGGACGGGCCGATGATCATCAAGGGCGTGCTTGATCCGCAGGACGCTCGCGACGCCGTCAGTTTCGGCGCCGACGGCATCGTGGTGTCGAACCACGGCGGACGGCAGTTGGACGGGGTTCTGTCATCGGCCCGCGCCTTGCCCGCCATCGCTGATGCGGTGAAGGGCGACATCCGCATTCTGGCCGATTCAGGCGTCCGCAATGGTCTGGACGTGGTGCGGGCGATTGCTCTGGGCGCGGATGCGGTCATGCTGGGGCGGGCCTTCGTCTATGCTCTGGCGGCGGGCGGGCAGGCGGGGGTGGAGAACCTGCTGGATCTGTTCGAGAAGGAGATGCGCGTGGCCATGACCCTGACGGGCGCCAAAACCATCGCCGGGATCACGCGCGACCTGATCGCCTGAAGCCATTATTTCGCTGGCCAAGGCGGCGGGCCTGTCTAAGAAGCGGCGGATGACCACCCGCCAGCCCGTCGCCCTGTCCGAAGAAGAGATCGCCGCCGTCCGTTCGTGGGTGATCCATGAGGATGCCCACGTCATCGCCTTCTCCAAGCCCTCGGGCCTGTCCAGTCAGGGCGGTCGGATCAAGGCGCATACTCTGGACGACCTGCTGTGGGCGTTTGCACGCTCGAACGGCAAGCGGCCGGAGTTGGTGCATCGTCTGGACCGCGACACGTCGGGCGTGATCCTGGCGGCCAAGACCAAGCCTGCGGCCGGGTTTCTGGGCAAGGCGCTGCAGATGCGACGGTTCAGGAAACAGTATCTGGCCCTGCTGTCCGCCGCGCCCGAACCGGCGTCTGGCACGATCGACGCGCCCCTGCGTCGCGAAGAGATCGGGCGTGAATCCTATATGCGGGTCGTCGCCTTTGACGCCCCAGGCGCCCAAGGCTCGCAGAGCCGATACCGGACGCTGGCGGCCAATGATCAGGGTGCGGTGGTCGAACTGGAGCCGCTGACCGGGCGGATGCACCAGTTGCGGGTGCATATGGCGCATCTGGGCCGGCCCCTGATCGGCGACGTGCGTTACGGCGGCGCCCTGACGACCGAAGTCGGTCCTGCGCCACGCCTGATGTTGCACGCGTCCAAGCTCAGTTTCCCCCATCCAGAGGGGGGAACCACGACGGTCGAGGCGCCGCCGCCTGAAGACTTCGCCAGGCTGCGAACCGCATTGGGTCTGTAGAACACGCTGCTTGCCGACGTGGACGCGGCGTGATCGACTGACGGTCGAAGCTTTTTTGGAGCGCCTTGATGGTCGCGACAATTCTGATCGCCCTGGTGGCGCTGATCCACGTCTATATCGTCGTGCTGGAGATGGTGCTGTGGACCACGCCGCGCGGTCGCAAGGCCTTCGGCATGAGTGTCGAGGACGCTCAGCGCACCAAGGTTCTGGCCGCCAATCAGGGGCTCTATAACGGGTTTCTGGTCGCGGGTCTGATCTGGGGACTGTGGCTGGGCGCGGGCGGTTTTCAGATCAAGGTCTTCTTCCTGGCCTGTGTGGTGATCGCGGGCCTGTTTGGCGCGGCGACGGCCAGCCGGAAGATATTGTTCATTCAGGCCCTGCCGGCCGCATTGGCTTTGATCGCGTTGCTGGCAGGTGTCTAAGGTAGGGAACAGCGGGGGCGCTGCGACGCTATGTCGATGAAAGGATGCCTGTGATGAAACGCTTGGCGATTTTGATGACCGGTCTTTCGGCGCTGGCCTTGACGGCCTGCGCCAGTCTGGCGCCCTATGGCGCGCAGCGCGGAGCAGGCGGACAGGGCTATTCTGAACAGCGTATCGAAAACAACCGATACCGCGTCACCTATAATGGCGTGGGGGCTGCGGGCCGCGTGGCGGACTGGGCGCTGGTGCGCGCTGCGGACGTGACGACCGAACAGGGCTACGACTGGTTCGAAATCACCCAGAGCTGGACTGATGGGCGACCGGGCGGGGCAGGCGGCGTCAGCCCCAGCGTCTCGGTCGGCGGCAGCACGGGACGTTACGGCGGCTATTCCGCATCGGGCGTCGGCGTCGGGCTGGGGCTGAACTTCTCGGGACCGCAGCCGACCTCGACCACGCTGGAGATCGTGCTGGGCCGCGGGCCAAAGCCTGACCGTCCAAACGCCTATGATGCGCGCTCGGTGCAGGGTTCGATCCCGCGCTGATCACAGCCGCCCTTCGCTTTCGTCGCCAGCGGCGTATATAGCGCCGCATAATGACGCGTTTTCTTCTCGTTGCAGCGGGTGGGGCCATCGGCTCCATGGCGCGCTATGGCCTGGGCGTCGCCGTTGGTCGGCTGGCGCCCAACGCCGTCTGGCCGCTGGGGACGTTCGGAGCCAATATCATCGGCGGCCTGCTGATGGGGCTGCTGGTCGGTTGGCTGGCCTTCCGCGGCGGCGCGCATCAGGAAATGATCCGTTTGTTCGCCGCCGTCGGCGTGCTGGGCGGGTTCACGACCTTTTCTTCCTATTCGCTTGAGGCGGCGCAGATGATCGAGCGCCGTCAGTTGGCCTTAGCGGCCTGTTATGTCGTCGGCTCAGTCGTACTGGCCATCGTCGCCCTGTTTGTCGGCCTGATGATCGCCCGCCGCGCCTTTGGAGCTCCCCTTTGACTGACCAACCGCCCGCAGAAGCCCCCAAGCGAGAAGTTCTCACCATCTATGTCGCTGAGGACGAAGACGGCATCCGCCTGGACCGCTGGTTCCGTCGGCGCTGGCCGCACCTGTCGAACATCCAGGTGCAGAAGATGGCCCGCAGCGGTCAGATCCGCGTGGACGGCGCCCGCATCAAGCCCGAAGGCCGTCTGACCGCCGGGGCCGCCGTGCGCGTGCCGCCGATCCCCGACGACACCTCGCGCCAAGCCGGGGACGTGCACACGCTGTCTGAAAAGGACATCGCCTTCGCCAAGTCGCTGGTGCTGTACGAAGACGACATGGTCATCGCCATCAACAAGCCGCACGGCCTGGCCGTTCAGGGCGGCACCAAGACCAGCCGCCACGTCGACCGCCTGCTGTCGGCCTGGGGTGAAGGACTGGAACGCCCGCGCCTGGTTCACCGCCTGGACCGCGACACGTCTGGCGTCCTGCTGCTGGGCAAGGGGCCGGAAGCGGCCAAGCGACTGGCGGGCGCCTTCGCCCGGCGTCAGGCCAAGAAGACCTATTGGGCCATCGTCATCGGCAACCCGAAACCCTATTCGGGCCAGATCGACATGCCGCTGAAGAAGACCGGCATCAACGACTTCGAGATGATGCGTCCGGCCGAGCGCAAGGACCCGCGCGCCGAACCCGCCGAGACGGCGTTCAGCACCATCAGCCGCGCCTCGCACCGCGCCGCCTGGATGGCTCTGCGCCCCTTCACCGGCCGGACGCACCAGCTGCGCGCCCACATGGCGGGCATCGGCCATCCGATCCTGGGCGACCCGAAATACGGCGACGACAAATCCAAGGAGTTGTCGGGTCCGTTGAAGCTGCAGCTTCACGCCCGCAGCATTGAGCTGGATCACCCGCGCGGCGGCGTCCTGAAAGTCACCGCACCCTTGAGCCCAGAAATGAAGGCCGGCTTCGCCCACTTCGGGTTTTCAGAAGACGAAGCCGAAGATGATCCCTTCCTGGGCGTGAAGAGAATTCGATGAGCCACATTCCCCCGTTGGACCCGATGGTCGCCGCCCGTAAGGGGTTTCGAGAGCTCGAGGACCGCACTCGGCGTTTCTGGAAAGAGGTGACGGTCGCGCCTCACGGCGATGACGGCTGGGCGGTGCTGCTGGACGGCCGCACGCCCAAGACGCCGGCCAAGGCCCCGTTGGTCTTGCCGACCGAGGCGGCTGCGCGTCTGGTCGCGGATGAATGGGCGGCGCAGGGCGAGTTTCTGGACCCGCACGCCATGCCCGCCACGCGCCTGGCCTCGACCGCAATCGACCGCATCGGTCAGGCGCGCGAGCCGGTGGCGGATGAGATCGCGGCCTATGCCGGGACGGACGTGGTCTGTTATCTGGCCGAGCATCCAACACCGCTGGTCAAGCGACAGAAGGCGGCCTGGACGCCGTGGCGCGAATGGGCTGCACGCGAGATGGGCGTGGTGCTGGAGCCTGCGGTTGGCATCATTCACCAACCGCAGTCGGAGGATGCGATCGCACGGGTGAAGGCACACGCCCTGACGCTGAATGATTTCCGCCTGACTGGTCTGGCGACGGCTGTGCCGCTGCTGGGTTCCGCCGTCCTGGGACTGGCGCTGGAGCAGGGCGCTCTTTCCGGTGAGGAGGCGTTCGACCTCTCTCGCATCGACGAACTGTTTCAGGAGGAGCAGTGGGGCGTGGACGCCGAGGCGGCAGAGCGCACCGAAGCGCGCAGGGCGGAAGCCTCATTGCTGGAACGATGGTTTTCTGCTCTCGCGCAATAACTTTCCATCACGGAAAGTTATGACTTGACGATGTGGAAAGTCATTGTCATTTTCCAATGCGGAAAGTGAGGACATCGCCATGTCACAAGACCCAGAAAACAGCGGCGCCATGTTGGCGGAAATCAAACGTTCGCAGGACGCCGTGAGAAACCGTGTGGCCAAGGCGTCCTGGCGTTATCAGCTGGTCTATTCCGCGTTTGCGGCTGTGATGGTGGGCGGTCAGGTCGCGCCGATGCCGCTCAATGTCCTGGCTTCGGCAGGGTCGGCTGGCGTGTTGATGCTGCTTTGGCGCAGGTGGTCGGAAAAGACCGGCGTCAGCGTCATGGGCTATACGCCGAAACATGCCCGATGGGTTGCGATCCTCTTGGGCGCGCTGATCGGCGGGCTGATGCTGGCGGGTGTCTATGCAGGACGGACCGGTCACTACTGGTGGGGGGCGCCTCTGGCGGTCAGCGGCTTCGTGTTGGCGATGATCCTGTCCAGCTTGTGGATGAGGGTCTATCGGGCAGAAACGGCGTATCGCCCATGACTGCGCCAGTCTTCGACGCGGTTATTCATGCGCCGGGGCGCTTGCAGATCTGCGCCATGTTGTCAGCGGCGGACGAGGTTGAGTTCAGTGTCGCCCGCGATGGCATCGGCGTGTCGGACTCTGTAATGTCCAAGCACGTCAAGCAGTTGGAGGAAGCCGGTCATGTGAAGCTGCGCAAGGCCGCCTTCGCAGGGCGGCAGCGCACATGGCTGTCACTGACGGCAGGGGGGCGCAACGCGTTCGCGGGTCACGTCGCCGAGTTGACGCGATTGGCGGGACTGGCGGGTATTTCCGTCTAGCGTTCTTCGCCCTTGGCCTGGGTGATCAGGGCGTCGCGTTCCGCTGGCGTCAGATGGCGCCAGCGGCCTTCGGGCAGGTCGCCGAGCAGCAGCGGGCCGACGCGGACGCGGTAGAGGTCGATCACCTCCAGCCCGACCAGTTCGCACATGCGGCGGATCTGGCGGTATTTGCCTTCCGTCAGGATGAAACGCAGGCGTTGCGGTTCGATCTGGGTGACGCGGGCGGGTTTCAGAGCCTTGCCGTTCAACTCCAGCCCGTGGCGCAGCTTACTGAGCTTGCCTTCGGTGACATGGCCGTCGACGACGACGAGGTATTCCTTGTCCAGTTCAGAGGCGGGGCCGATTACGGCCTTGGCTACAACGCCGTCGGAAGACAGCAGCAACAGGCCGCGCGAATCCTCGTCTAGTCGTCCAATGGGGGGAAGCGAGGCGTCACGTGCTGGCGTCTCGCCTTCGCCGACGCGATTGGGCGTTTTCAGCAGGCGCACCGCGGGGATCTTGCCGGGGTCGGGCTGGCCCGAGACATAGCCGACCGGCTTGTGCAGCAGGATGGTCATGCCCGACGCCAGGGCATGCTGGGCCGTATCGTTCAGCGTCAGGGTCTGGCCGGGTTCGATCTTGCGGCCAGCGTCGCTGATGGTTTCGCCGTCGATGGAGACCAGACCTTCGGCGATCAGGCTTTCGGCCTCGCGACGTGAGCAGACGCCGGTCTGGCCCAGCCATTTATTCACGCGAACCGGTTCGTCGCCGTCATAGGTGCGGGTGAAGGCCATCGTGTTCCGTCCAAATCGATGGCGCTGTCTAAGGCCGTGCGGACATGTCAGCAAGCCGGAGCGTGCCATCTAAATCAGCGATGACCGACGGTGGCGCATCAAGGTTGATATTCGGTCGTTTGCCACTATATCTCGCGGCATTCCACAAATGATCGAAAGTGCGGGACGACGGTCGTCGATCCTGTCGATTTTCATTTCTCTGATCAGTTGTGACGGCGGTTCGGCGGCATGGGCTGCATGATCTGTCGTATTATTGAAGCCCACAAAGGAGACGTCTTGTACGCTCAAAGCAAATCTTCCGCTCCCCGCTCGCGCACTGGCTATAACCGTCCGGTCCCCACCCGTCTGCGCATGGGTCTGGTGATGCGGCGTGGCATGGACTTCGGCGAACTGGGTGACGTGGAGGGCGCGCTTCGGGCCGAGGGCGTCGGTCTGGCTCCGATCTCGACGGGCGAAGGCAGCCTGATCGCGGGCGGCGTGACTGTTCTGGCCACTGCAACGGCGACTGACATCGTCGAGGGACGTCTGAAGGGTCTGGTCGTGCCGGGCGGTTCGACGGATGAAGCCGCTCTGGCCGCCGTGCGTTCGTTGGTCGATCTGGCGCGCGCCAATGGCCTGACGGTCATCGCCTTGGCGGACGCGGTCGCGCTCGCCGCGGAAAGCTTCGGTGTGGCGGCTGAAGCGCCCGGTGCGGTGTTCAGCGACGACGGCGTGACTGTGTTGAACGAAGGCGCCCAACTGTCGAAAATCGTCTCCGCAATCGCCTGATCAGAAACGCCGGAACAGCAGCATCAGATTGTTGGCCGGCATTTCGATCCTGAGCGTGGCCGCAAGGCCATGTGACTTGGCCAAAGCTTCGACCTCGGTGCGGTCGCGCAGACCCCAGGCGGGATTGCGTGATTTCAGGCTGGCGTCGAACGTGGCGTTTGACGCGGCCAGCGGGACCTCGGCCTCGCGATAAGGCCCGTAAAGAGCCAGCAGGCCGCCGGGGCGTCGCAGGACGCGACCGGCCAAATCCATCAGCCCCTCGGTCGCCGACCAGGGGCTGATGTGCGTCATGTTCGCGCAAAAGATCGCGTCAAATGGACCCATCGGCCAGGTTGAGGCGTTGGCGGCGTCCAGAGGCAGGGCGGGGCGGATATTGGCGGCGCCGACCTGCTGGACCCAGGCGGTGATGCTGGCGCGGGCTTCGGTGCTGGGGTCGCTGGGCGTCCAGGTCAGGCCGGGCAGGGCGGTGGCGAAGCTGACGGCGTGTTCGCCGGAACCGGAGGCGATTTCCAACAGTGAGCCGCGCGCCGACAAGTGGGCGCGAAGCACGTTCAGGATGGCGTCGCTGTTGCGTCGCGCGGCAGGCGAGGTCAGGGCGCCGTCGGGCAGGGCGGCGATGATGTCGAGAGTTTGCACGGATGTCTTTCTAGCGCCGAACCGGCGCCATGGCATCCGTGATCTTTTGCCTCAGACACCGGTGGACATGGATGGTTTCTTGCGCAGTTTGACGTGGCGGAAAGAGCGGAGCATTTCGCCTGTAACAGTGCGTGAACGTCACGTGCTGATGGCCACGGCGGCGTCAGATCGTCGGGCTTGGATGCTCAGGAGAAGCCCTTTGTCGATTCCCGTAACGCCCGGACTCCGTCCAGCGCCCACCAACCATGCCGGACTGATCGCCTGGGTCGAGCAGATCACCGCTCTGACCAAGCCCGACCGGGTTCACTGGTGTGATGGGTCCGAGGGGGAGAAGCAGGCGATCATTGCGGACCTGCTGGCCAAGGGCACGCTGAAAGAACTGGATCAGGCCAAACGTCCCGGATGCTATTACGCCGCGTCTGACCCGCGCGATGTGGCGCGCGTCGAGAGCCGCACCTTCATCTGTTCGGAAGATGAAGCGGACGCAGGCCCGACCAACAACTGGGCCGATCCCATCGAGATGCGGGAGCGTCTGGATGGCCTGTTCGACGGCTGCATGGCCGGGCGAACCCTGTATGTCGTGCCCTTCTGCATGGGGCCGCTGGGGTCAGAAATCAGCGCCCTGGGCGTCGAGATCACCGACAGCGGCTATGTCGCCATTTCGATGGGCGTGATGACCCGCATGGGCAAACCCGCTCTGGACCAACTGGGCGACAAGGGCGTGTTCGTGCCTGCTGTTCATACGCTGGGCGCGCCGCTGGCGAAGGGGCAGGCCGATGTGCCGTGGCCCTGCAACGACGACAAATGGATCGTCCATTTCCCCGAGACGCGGGAGATCTGGTCCTATGGCTCCGGCTATGGCGGCAACGCCCTGCTGGGCAAGAAATGCTACGCCCTGCGCATCGCCTCGATCATGGCCCGCGACGAGGGTTGGCTGGCCGAACATATGCTGATCCTGAAGCTGACCGATCCGAAAGGAAGCGTGAAATATGTCGCCGCCGCCTTCCCGTCGGCCTGCGGCAAGACGAACCTGGCCATGCTGCAGCCGACGCTGCCGGGCTGGAAGGCTGAGACGATCGGCGACGACATCGCCTGGATGCGGTTCGGCGATGACGGACGGCTGTATGCGGTGAACCCGGAGGCGGGCTTCTTCGGTGTGGCGCCCGGCACCAGCCGCGACACCAATCACAATGCGCTGGAGACCCTGGCGACCAACACCATCTTCACCAACACCGCCCTGACGCATGATGGCGATGTCTGGTGGGAGGGTCTGACCAAACAGGCGCCGGAAGCCCTGACCAACTGGAAGGGCCAACCGCACGACCATGCGTCCGGCGAACCGGCGGCGCACCCCAACGCCCGCTTCGCCGCCCCTGCCGGTCAATGCCCGGCTATCGCGGCGGAATGGGAAGACCCCAAGGGCGTGCCGATCGACGCCATCCTGTTCGGCGGTCGCCGGGCCAGCGCAGTGCCGCTGGTCACCGAGGCTTTCGACTGGGAACACGGCGTCTTCATGGGCTCGACCGTGGCGTCGGAAGGCACGGCGGCGGCCGAGAACAAGGTCGGCGAGCTGCGCCGTGACCCGTTCGCCATGCTGCCCTTCTGCGGCTACAATATGGGCGATTATTTCGCGCACTGGCTGAAGATGGGGCAGGGGCGTGACGCCTCGAAACTGCCGCGCATCTTCTTCGTCAACTGGTTCCGCAAGGATCAGGACGGCCGGTTTGTCTGGCCAGGCTTTGGCGACAATTCGCGCGTCCTGAAGTGGATTTCCGAGCGGATCGACGGCGAGGCGGAGGCGGCGGACACCGCCGTCGGGCGCGTCCCGACGCAAGGGTCGCTGGACCTTTCGGGTCTTGATCTGACCCAAGCCCATCTGTCGACCCTGTTGGATGTGGACGTCGAGGTCTGGCGCGAAGAAGCGGCCTTGATCCCGGCCTTCTATGAGAAGTTCGGCGACCGCCTGCCGCAGGCCCTCTGGGCGCAGCACGCGGCCCTTGTCGAACGGCTGGAGGCGCGCGGCAAGACGGTCATCGCTGCGGAATAAGCTGGGGTTTCCGGTCCAAACCGGGTTGCAATAAGAGCGTCACGGGTCGATCTGAGGCCCGTGACGACATCTCCTCCCATCGTGATCATCGGCGCGGGCGTTCTGGGCCTCTGCACGGCGTTCGAGCTTCAACGCCGGGGCCATGCCGTGCGTGTGATTGATCCGGGCGCGGCGAACGCGTCGCTGGTCGCGGCGGGCATGGTGGCCCCGGCGATGGAGGCGGCCATCGACGATGCGTCGGTGGAGCAGGCCCAGATATTCCGTGAGGGTCGTGACCTTTGGCCTGGGTTCGCCAATGCGTCAGGAATCGAGCTGGCGCGCCGTCCGGCGGAATGGCGTGGCGGCGATGTTGATGGGATCGAGGCGCGGCTGCAGGCGCTAGGTTTCGAGGCCCGTCGCGCGGGCGACCGCGTCCTTACGGATGAAGATTACCAGGTCGAGCCTGCGCAGGCTGTTTCTGCACTGAGGCAGGTGCTGGGCGATGCGGTGGTGCAGGGCCGTGTGAGTTCCGTCGAGCGCGCGGGCGGCCTGTGGCGTGTCTCGGGGGACGGTGAAATCCTTCAGGCATCGGCTGTGGTGCTGGCGACGGGGGCGGCGGACGCCGTCGCCGGCCTGCCGCCAGCGGCGCATGACCTTGTCGCCGCGATCCAGCCGATCCGAGGCCAGATCGGCGTGCTGACACGGGCCTTGGTCGACCACACCGTGCGCGGACCGGGCGCCTATGTCGCGCCGATGGCGGGCGGGTCGGTGATCGGGGCGACGATGGAGCCGGGCCGTCGCGACACGGCGCCGGATGTCACGACCGGGGAACGGCTGATGGATGCGGCATGGCGCGTGCTGGGCCAGCCGCCTGAGCTGCTGGAGATTGAATGGCGCGCAGGCGTGCGTGGGGCGTCAGCCGATGGACTGCCCATGGCCGGGCCTGCCCCGGATGACGAAGGCCTGTTCTTCGCCCTGGCGCCGCGTCGGAACGGCTGGCTGCTGGGGCCGCTGGTTGCAGCCGTCGTCGCCGATGCGGTCGAGGGGCGGGCCCCTTCGCAGGAAGCCCGCGTCCTCGACCCTCGACGGTTCTAGTCCGCCATCGCGAAGCGGACGGTGAAGTTGACCGTCGCCCCATCGACGGCATGACCGTCAACTGTGCGCGGGTTCATGCGGAAGTCGCGCGTCAGGCTCTGGGCCGCGCGGCCAAAACCCTGGCCGTTCGGCGTTTCACCCACCACACGGCAGCCGGTCAGACCCCCATCGACGCGGACCACGCAGCTGAGGCTGGCGGAACCCGCCGTGCCGTTTTCGGCGGCACGGGTCGGATAGGCGCGCGCCATCTGGGCGGCGGACGGGCGACTGGCCCAGGTCGGGTTGTTGATCACCGAGGCGGCGCGGGGCGGGATTTCGACCGGAGCCGTGCCGCCTTCCACGCCAGTCGGCGCCGTGCTGACGATGATCTGGCCGGGGGGTGCGATGTTGCTTGGGTTGTCCGGCGGCGTCAGCGGAATCGTCGGCACGTCGATCGGCACGGTCAGGACCGGCTTGTGGATCGGCGTCGGCGGGGCTGCCGTCACGGTCGGCGGCAAGGGTTTGGTCTCAGGCGGGCGGTACATAACGACGTCCACCGGATCGTTCGGCTGATCGGGCGCAACCATGCCGCTCAGTTCAAAACGCTGATTATACAGAACGACCCCTGCTGCGACGTGCAGGACGACCGATACGCCAATAGCACCCCACATCCAGCGAGGGATGGGTTTTCTGCGTTCCCCGAAGTCGATGGGGCTGATCAGGCCGGGACCTCCGGCGGCGCGAATCATCATGATATGCACTCCCTCGTTCACCGCCCCCGCAGCGCCCGTAAGGTGAAGTTGAGCGTCAAGGTTGTGGCGGCTTTACGGCGGAGGTTTCGGGTTCGACCAACGTCGATCCTTAACGGCGCCATTAAGGATTAGGGTTTCATTAACCATGGTCGCAGACCCTCCGCGCATGGGCATCGGATCGATTCCATCTTCCAGCGGCGTAGAGACGGCCATCCGGCGCGCCTCCAACGCCGTAGGCGTGGACTTCGATTTCCTGATGAAGACCGCCCGTCGCGAGAGCGCGATGAACCCGTCGGCTAAAGCCCGGACATCATCGGCGGCGGGCCTGTTTCAGTTCATCGAACAAACCTGGCTGTCCACGGTCAAACAACACGGATCCCAGCATGGATACGGCCAGTACGCTGACCTGATCCAGCGTGGATCGGACGGACGCTGGCGGGTCGATGGATCGGCGCGCAATGTGGTGCTGGATCTGAGGTTCGATCCGCAGGCGGCCTCGACCATGGCGGCGGAGCTGACGGCCTCGAACGCCGCCTATCTGCGCGGGCGAACGGGCAAGGAGCCGGGGGCAGGTGATCTGTACGCCGCCCACTTCCTGGGACCGGCAGGGGCGGCCAACCTGATGCAGGCGATGGACCGCAATCCGAACGGCAGCGCTGCGGCCCTGTTTCCCGATGCGGCGCGGGCGAACCGCAGCATCTTCTATCGTGACGGCCGGGCGGCCACGGTGGCAGAAGTTCACGCCAACCTGCAACGCACCGCAGGCCAGGGCGCGCCGGCGGCGGGGGCGGGCGAGCCAGCAGTTGCGGCTCCCAGCCTGAGCGAGCGCGACCAGATGCTGGCCGCGCGGCTGGACCGTCTGAAGCAGGATCAGGGGCTTCTGGCCCTGCTGCTGGGCCAGGACGGACAGTCCAGCAGCGGCTTCGGCGGCGCCTTCTCGCCACGCGGCAAGGAATCGACCTGAAACCGGTTTCGACAGGCCGATGGTAAACCGGACGTTAAGCATGGCAGTGTGATCGTAAGGGCAACGTCCGATTCCTTCACGAGCTGTCCATGACCGCCTACCGCGCACGATTGACCGAAGTGGACATTCGCCGCCTGATCAAGGCGACGGACGAGGACGAGCGGGCTGAGGCGGCGCACAAGATGTGCCGCAGCATGGAGGCCGCCGATCTGGATGAGACGGGCCGTGAGGCCGCGCAGAAGATCATCCGCCTGATGTCGCAGGATGCCGCCGAAATGGTGCGCCGGGCCATGGCGATCACGCTGAAGGCCTCGGACCTGATCCCCAATGATGTGGCGCGCAAACTGGCGGCTGATCTGGACAGCATCGCCCTGCCGATCATCGCCGCAAGCCCGGCCTTCAGCGACGATGACCTGATCGAGATCGTCCGCGCCGGGTCGCCGGTGCGCCAGACGGCGGTTGCGGGGCGTCAGCGCGTGTCGCGGGACGTGGCGACGGCTTTGGCCAATGAAGGATGCGAACAGTCAGTGCGGACCCTGGCCGCGAACGACAACGCAGATATCAGCGAAGCGGCGCTGGGCGTGGTCGTGGATCGTTTTTCGACCTCGCCCGACGTGGTTACGGCGGTCGCCTATCGTCAGGTTCTGCCCTTGTCGGTCACCGAAAGACTGATCGAACTGGCCAGCGACACGGTGCGTGAGCATCTGGTGACGCGTCATGCAGTTGCCCCGGAAACCGCCATCCGACTGGCCCAGTTTGCGCGTGAGCGGGCCACGATCGACCTGATCGACCAGGCGGCGGCCAGCGCCGATCTGCCCGCCTTTGTCGCCCAACTGAACAATCGCAAGGCTCTGACCGCGTCGCTGCTGCTGCGCGGACTGGCGCGCGGGCAGATGGCCTTGTTTGAACATGGGTTGGCCGAACTGGCGCATACGCCGCATCAGCGCGCCTGGCTGATGGTTCATGACGCCGGGCCGCTGGGCCTGAAGGCCATCTATGACCGTGCGGGTCTTCCGCCGCGCCTGTTCCAGGCCTTCCGCGCCGGGGTCGACACCTGGCGGGCCCTGGCGGCCGAAGGGGCGGACACCTCTGGCGCGCCCTTTCGCCAGAAAATGCTCGAACGGTTCGTGACCCAGCGCCCCAATGTGATGCGCGACGATCTGGCTTATCTGATGGAGCGGCTGGATCACGCGCCGCTGCGTGAAGGGCAGGTTATCGCCGCCAACGCGGCCTGATCCCAGTCCAACGAAACGAAAAAGGCCCGCCGAATCGGCGGGCCTTTGTCTGTCTGAGGCGTCAGTATTCAGCCTGCCCGATATTCAGCCTGCCCTGTGTTCGGCGACCTTGGCTTCCAGGGTTTCGGCCAGAACTCGGCCAGTGGGGTTTTCGTCGGTCTTGATCTGGTCGCGGACGATGGCACGCAGGGCGTCGACATGGGCGTCCAGGATGACGGCGGGGGCTGTCATGCGTCGTGCCGGATCATCCAGCATCCTGCACAGCGAACCGGCGATGCGCGTGACCAACGGATATTCATAGGTCGAGCCCAGACCCTTCAGGTCGTGCGCGCGGAAATACAGCGCCTCGGCAGTTTCGGGAGTGTAGCCCTTTTCGCGGATGTCGGCCTGGGCCTTGTCCAGCTTGGTGATTTCGTCGTTCAGCCACTGGCCGAACTGGGCCGACATGGCCTTCAACGCCTCTTCCGCCTTGGCGATGGCGTCGGCGTTGATGTTGAACCCGCCGCCGACCTTCATGCGAAGCGTGTTGGGGGGACGGCTGATATGCGCCGGGTTACTCATGGCGATCTCCAAAAGCTATCGCCCAAAGCTTAAGCGCGCGCCCTTAAGAAGGCGTGACCGGTCAGTTGGTGAACTGCTCGGCCATGACCCGCTCTTCGAAAGAGCGCCCTGCGTCGAACAGCATGGTCAGGGTGACGTCGCGACGTTCGCGCACCTCCACGGTGGCGACGCGGCGGACTTCGAAATTGTCGGCGGTGGCGGAGACAGGGCGCTTACCCGGCTCCAGCACATCGAAACGCACCTTGGCGCCGTGTGACAACAGAGCGCCGCGCCAGCGACGCGGCCTGAAGGCGCTGATCGGCGTCATCGCCAGAACGCGGGCGTCCAGCGGAATGATCGGGCCATGCGCCGACAGGTTGTAGGCTGTAGACCCGGCAGGCGTCGCCACCAGGCAGCCGTCGCACGACAGCTCCTCCAGACGCACCCGGCCATCGACCGAAATCTTCAGCTTGGCGCTCTGGCGCGTCTGACGCAGCAGCGAAACTTCGTTGATCGCCAGGCCTGTCTGCACTTCGCCGCTTTCAGTCCAGGCGTCCATCTGCAGCGGGTGAATGACCGTGCGCTCGGCGGCGCTGATCCGCTCCAGCAGATTGTCTTCCTCATAGTCGTTCATCAGAAACCCGACCGAGCCGCGGTTCATGCCATAGACGGGGGTGCGGCGTTTCAGGTTGGCGTGAAGCGTCTCCAGCATCTGGCCGTCGCCGCCGATGGCGACGATCACATCCGCCTCGGCCTCGGATACGGCGCCATAGCGCGCAATCAGGGTTCGTCGCGACGCCTGGGCTTCCGGGCGGTCGCTGGCGATGAAGGCCAGGGCAGGGGGTGATTCAAGCTTGGTCACGGGCGGACGTGAACCGACGCGGCGGCTCAAGTCAAACGTTAGAAGGCGTTTCCATCATTTGGCGAAAGGCGCGCGCCGCCGCCTGAGGGTGCATGGCGCTGGCGCTCCCCCGGGCTTCCGTCGGCAGCCCCCCTGCCAATTTGCGCACTTCTGTCAGCAGGGAGGCGAAGACGGCCCGATCCACGCCCACGGCGACGCAGGCCAGATAGAGGGCTTCTGCGGTGGGCGCGCGCACGGCGGCGCGTATGGCCGATATCGGAAAACCGCCCAGGGCGGCCAGGGCTTCCTCAAACAGACTGAGGCGTTCTTCGCGCAGCGCGCGGACCAGCAGGCCGGGGCGAAGCTGGCCCGATGTTTTCAACTTGTCGACCAGACGGCGCTCCATCTCCGGTCGGTCGTCCTGTTCTGTTCGGCGGCCTTGTGCAGACATGGCGCGCCAGCCTGCAGCGCCCGCCGTTCTGGATGCGTCGTCGGCGGCCTGCAGTATGGCCGCGTCCAGCAGTTGATCATCAATGCGGAATCGTTCGCCGATGGACTGGCGCAGGGCCTGGCCGACCCATTGATACAGTTGTTGCGCCTGGGCTTCGCTGAGGCGCGGGTGCCGGGATAGGGGGGCGCGCAAGCCCGCGATGCGGCGCGATTGATCCACCAGGCGCCCCATCGAGGTATCCGTGATCAGGGCGGTGCGGTTGGACGCCAGCGCCGTCATGGTCACGGCGTCGCCGCGATCTATGATGGCGTCCGCAACAACACCCGACAGGTAGGGACGGCGGGCGACGGCGATCTGATGCTCCAGGGTCGCCTCAACCAGGACGCGGATCAGGTCTGCGTCCTGCAACAGGGGACTGGCGGCGAGGATCGGCGCCGCGATCTCGATCTCGTCCAGCGCGAGCATGTTGATCAGGGCGGGCGGCGCCCAGTCGACCTGCGACAGTCGTTGGGACAGGATTTTTCTCACATCCCGCTCAGCCTGACGCGCCAGGGTCAGGAAGACTTCACTGAGCACCGGAGCAGCGTCGCTCTCGGGCGGTGAAGCTTCGCACAGGGCGACGATGGACAGGAGCAGCCGTTGACGGTCGTCAATGTCGCGGCTGCGCGCCAGTTCGACGAGGTCGCGTCCGTCCCGATCGGAGACGGCCTTTTCGGGCGTCCGCATTTGAACGACAGCAGGCACGACACATCCCCCGACGGGCTTTGAGGTTCAAACGCTACGGCGGAGGTCATGAAGGGCGGGTTAACTACGCGCGTCGGCTGCCGCATGACGTAATGTCAGCCTTGTTCTGCGCGCCTTGACGCCGTCTCCAAGCCGGTGGACGCTGACAAAAAGCCCGACAGAGGCGCAATCGATGACAAGAGGAAATCATGGCCGACGGCAGCGCTGCATCACTGAAAACCCGCGTGTCGGAGGCCGAATGGCAGACCCGCGTGGAGTTGGCCGCCCTATACCGTCTGGTGGCGCTGAACGGGTGGGACGACATGATCTTCACCCATATTTCGGCGCGGGTGCCGGGGCCTGAGCATCATTTCCTGATCAACCCCTACGGCTATTATTTCGAAGAGATCACCGCCTCGTCGCTGGTGAAGGTCGATCTGGAAGGAAACATCGTTCAGGACACGACCAGCTTCATCAATCCGGCGGGCTTCACCATCCACTCGGCGGTCCATGCGGCGCGTGAGGACGCCAAGTTCGTCGTCCACCTGCACACCGTGAACGGCGTCGGCGTCGCGGCCCAGAAGCACGGTTTGCTGCCCATCAGCCAGAACGCGTGTTTACTGCAGTATCAGGTTGCTTATCATGGGTACGAGGGGTTGGCCCTGAACCATGACGAACGCGAACGTCTGGTCGCCGACCTGGGGGACAAGCCGCTGATGTTGCTGCGTAATCACGGCACCTTAGCGGTCGGGGAAACGGCGGCTCAAGCATGGATCGGCATCTTCTTCCTGGAGAGGGCCTGCGCGCAGCAGGTCGCGGCGCTGTCAGGCGGGCGCGACCATGTCCTGATCGCACCGGACGAGGCGCAGAACGAAACCAGGGAGCAGGGTCGGGGGATCGGCTTCATCTCCGGCCTGGCCTGGCCGGGCGCGCTTCGCCAACTGGATCGCAAGTCGCCCGGTTACGACGTCTGACGACAGCGGGGGCCGGGGCGTGCTTCCTGGTCCTGATCCCCTCGATGGCCGCCGCCGGCGCCTGGACCCAGCCGAAAGGCCAAGGACAGGTGATCGTGAAATACGAGGACATGCGCGCCGACGAAGGCTTCGACCCTTCCGGCGACACCTTGCCCCTGCTTGCGCGGCACAGGGACGCGGCGGTGGGGCTGTTTGCAGAATATGGTCTTACGGATCGGCTGACGCTGCAGTTGAAGGCTGACTGGCAGAGCGGTGAAGACGCCTTCGTCGATTATGAGGGCCGCGGTCCCGTCGAACTGGGGCTGACATGGAAGGTCTGGCGGGACGATCACAATGCCGTCAGCCTGTATGCCGGATACGCCGAGGCGGGAGAGGGTCGAAACGCCGGTTACGCGGCGCCGGGCGTCGGCGGGCGCGACTGGGAGATGCGCGTCTCTGCCGGTCGGTCGTTGAAAGCGGCGGATCGGTTGGGGTTGGACAGCGCCTTCGTGGAGGTCCAGGCGGCGAGGCGGCTGCGCAGCGATCTGCCTGATGAAACGCGCGCGGACTTCACCGTGGGCGGACGGTTCGGCGGCCATTGGATGGTGATGGGACAGGCGTTTGGCGGTGCGGCTGACGGCGGCGCGCGCTGGGCTTCGATCGAGGGATCGCTGGTGCGGGACCTGGGTGAATGGAGCGTCCAGGCCGGGTGGCGCGAAACCGTGGCGGGTCGCGAGACGCCGATTGCACGCGGTTTCACCCTGGCGATCTGGCGGCGTTTTTGACGCGACGGAACTTGCGACGGATTTCTCTCCGATCAACGTTAGACTCAGAACGTTCGGCGCTTCATTACAGACACTTAATGTTGCGCCTGTTCCCCGAGTCGCTAAGCGTGCGCGGCTTCACCATGTGAGAGACACCGCGTGTTTAAACGGCACTTTTTCCTGATCGCTGCTGGCGTGTTGCTGGCGCTCATGGTCGTTGCGGCGGTTCTGAAAATTGTATTCGCCCACGACGGTCCGCAAGCAGGGCCGGGCGCTGGCCGCGGCGGCGCGCGTGGGCAGCAGGTGTCCGAAGCCGTGGTCGGCACGCGCCAGTTCTCTGACCAGATCCGGGTGTTGGGCGTGGCGCGCGGCGTCAAGTCGGTCAACATCACCTCGCCGACGACCCAGTTGATCACGCGCGTTATGTTCGTTGACGGCCAGCAGGTGTCGGCAGGCGCGCCTCTGGTGGAACTGCAGGCGCGCGAAGAAGAGGCGACTGTCATCGAGGCGCGGGCGCGGGTCGCCCAGGCGCAGCGGGAATATGACCGCTACAAGAATCTGACCGACCGGGGCGTGGCCCCGCGCATCCTGCTGGAGCAGGCAGAGACGGCTTTGGCCACGACCCAGGCGTCCTTGCAGGCGGCGCAGGCCCGTCGTGGCGACCGCGTGATCCGCGCGCCCTTCGCAGGAACTCTGGGTCTTACGTCTGTGACGCCGGGAACCTTGATCAATCCGGGCGCCGTGATCGCAACCCTGGACGACAGCTCCAGCATTCGCATCGATTTCCCCCTGCCTGAGCGTTACCTCAGCCGCCTTCAGCCCGGCACGCCGATCACCGCCACCGCCGACGCCTATGGCGAAGAGCCGTTCCAGGGGCGGATCGAGCTGATCGACACACGGGTCAATGAAACGACGCGCGCCGCCACGGCGCGGGCCATCTTCTCCAATCCCGGCGGCCGCATCCGTCCGGGCATGATGATGCGCGTCGCGGTGCAACAGGGTCAGCGTCAGGCTGTCGCCGCGCCCGAAGCCGCCATTCAATATGAAGGCGCAGGCGCCTTTGTTTATCGCATCGCCTCCGGCCAGAACGGCTCGAACGCCCAGCGGGTCGAGATCACGACTGGCGCGGTCGAGAACGGCTATGTCGAAATCCTGTCGGGCGTCGAGGCGGGCGAGCGTCTGGTCGGCTCCGGCCTGAACCGCATCCAGCCTGGCGCTCCGATCAGCGTCGCAGGCGCCGCCCAGGGTCAGCAGAGCGCAGCCCAGCAAGGCGCCCGCAAATGATGCTTTCCGACGTCTCGGTCCGGCGTCCGGTCTTTGCGGCGGTCGCCGCGATCGTACTGTGTGTCATCGGCGCCGCCGCCTTCTTCTTCCTGCCGGTGCGCGAACTGCCCGACGTGGATCCGCCGATTGTCTCGGTCAACACCACCTATGCCGGCGCTTCGGCCGAGGTCATCGAGAGCCGGATCACTGAGCCCATCGAGCAGCAGGTGGCGGGCATTCAGGGGATCGAAAGGATCACCTCCGTCAGTCGTGACGGCCGCTCCAACGTGAACATCGAGTTCTCGCTGGACCGCAAGATCGACGACGCCGCCAACGACGTGCGCGACCGCGTCAGCCGCGTGGTGGGTCGTCTGCCGGATCAGGCCGACCCGCCCGAGGTGGCCAAGGCGGATTCCGACAGTCAGCCGATCATGATCGTCTTCCTGCGCTCGACCAGCATGAACCGTCTGCAATTGACGGACTATGCCGACCGTTACCTGGTGGACCGCATCGCCACCGTGCCGGGCGTGGCTACGGTCAACATCTATGGCGAGCAGCGCTATGCCATGCGGATATGGCTGGACGCCACGGCGATGGCGGCGCGCGGACTGACGGTCAATGACGTCGAAACCTCGCTGGCGAGCCAGAACGTCGAACTGCCTGCGGGTTCGCTGGAATCCACGGACAAGGACTACACCGTCCGCGTGGCCCGAACCTATTCGCGGCCGGAAGACTTCCGCCAATTGCCGATCGGCGTGCGGGGCGCGGCGTCGGTCACCAATGCCGTGGCGACCGGATCAGGCAGCGGATCATCGGCCATCATTCAGGGGCAGCCGACCTATGTGACGCGCCTGGGCGACATCGCCCGTGTCGAGGAAGCGCCCGCCGAGGCGCGCCGCCTGTTCCGTGGCAACGGCATGGACCAGATCGGTCTGGCCGTGACCCGTCAGGCCCAGTCGAACGACCTGGCCATCTCTGACGGCGTCAAGAAGATGATCGAGGAGATCCGGCCGACCCTGCCGCCCGGCGTGACCATCGAAATCGGATCCGACAACTCGGTCTTCACCTCGCACGCGATTGACGAGGTCTGGATCACCATCGGCATTTCGATGGCGCTGGTGGCCCTGGTGAACTTCATCTTCCTGGGCAGTCTGCGGGCGGCGTTGATCCCGTCCATCGTGGCGCCGATCTGCCTGTTGGCGACCTTCATCGTCTTGGCCCCGCTGGGCTTCTCTCTGAACCTGCTGACGCTTCTGGCCCTGGTGCTGGCCATCGGCTTGGTGGTGGATGACGCCATCGTGGTGGTCGAGAACATCCAGCGACGGCTGGATCACGGAGAGCCGCCTCTGGTCGCCGCCGAGCGTGGCGCACGTCAGGTCTTCTTCGCCGTTGTGGCCACGACCATCGTGCTGCTGTCGGTGTTCGCGCCTCTGCTGTTCCTACCCGGCTATGTAGGGCGTCTGTTCGTCGAACTGGCCGCCGCCATCGCCGCCGCCGTCGCCTTCTCCGCCTTCCTGGCCCTGAGCCTGTCGCCGATGCTGGCCTCCAAGATTCTGAAACCGGCCCAGACCGGCGGATGGGTGGCGCGGCGCGTGGATTGGGCGATGGAACGGCTCAAGAGCTCTTACGCTCGTTCGCTGGACATGCTGCTGGGGCGTCGTATCGCCGTGGTCGGCGTCGGCGCCGTGATCGCCCTGGTGGCCGCAGGCGCGCTGGGCATCTTCATGGTCCTCCCCAATGAACTGGTGCCGAACGAGGATCGGGGCCGGGTTCAGGTGCGTGTCGCCGGACCGGAGGGCGCCGGTTTCGACTACACTCGCAAGATCATGCTGGGGCTGGAGCCGTTGCTGGCCGAATACCGGGCCAATGGCGAGGCGGATTCCTTCCTGATTTCCGCGCCCGGATTTGGCGGCGGCAGCTTCAACTCCGGCAACGCCGTGCTGAACCTGGCCGACTGGTCCAAGCGTGACCGCAGCGCCGCCGATATTGCACAAGAGCTGAACGGCAAGCTGCGCAGTCAGACGGACGCGCAGGTCAACGCCTCGACGCCCGGCGCCTTCCAACGGGGCGGGGGCAACTCCAACTCCATCGAGCTGGTCGCCACAGGCAATGACTACCGCCAGATCTACAACTGGCTTCAGCCCATGCTGGCGGCGGCACAGGCCAATCCCGGCTTTTCGCGCCCGCGCCTGAACTACGAGCCGAACTCTCCACGCCTGCTGGTCGATGTCGATCCGCAGAAGGCGGCGGCGTTGGGCGTGTCGTCCCAGTCCATCGGTCGTGCGCTGGAGACGATGTTCGGTTCACGCCGCGCCACGACCTACATCAAGGGCGGCAAGGAATATGACGTCATCCTCCAGACCGACCGCGACAACCGGCGCGAGGTCGCGGACCTGGAGGCCCTGTATGTCGCGACCGGCGGCGGGCAGTTGGTGCCGCTGTCGGCGGTCGTCACCACCAAGACGACGGGCGACACGCCGGATCGGCGCCGTCTGGATCGCCAGCGGTCGATCTCGCTGCAGGCGGACCTGAACCCCGGAACGACCATCGACGACGCCATCCAGTTCCTGCAGGCCGAGGCCGCCAAACAATCTCAGAGCGGCGTGACCATTCAGTGGGGCGGCGCGGCGCGCGACCAACAACAGGCGGGCGGCGCGGTCGTTGCGGCCTTCGGACTGGCGCTGTTGCTGGTCTTCCTGGTGCTGGCGGCCCAGTTCGAAAGCTGGATCACGCCTGCGGTCATCATGCTGACGGTGCCTCTGGCGGCGGCGGGCGGTCTGTTTGGTCTGCTGATGGCCGGGTCCAGCCTCAACATCTACAGCCAGATCGGTCTGATCATCCTGATCGGGGTCGCGGCCAAGAACGGCATCCTTATCGTGGAGTTCGCCAACCAGCTGCGGGATCAGGGACGGTCGATCCGCGAGGCGATCATCGAGTCCTCGTCCCTGCGTCTGCGCCCGATCATCATGACCTCCATCGCCACCGCCTTTGGCGCCCTGCCGCTGGTGCTGTGGCAGGGGGCGGGCGCAGGCAGCCGTCAGACCATCGGCGTGGTGATCTTCACCGGCGCCATGTTCGCCACGGTGCTGACCCTGTTCGTGGTGCCGGTGATCTATGGCGTTCTGGCGCGCTTCACCAAGTCGCCCGAGTGGACGGCCCGCAAGATCGAGGAATGGGAAGCCCAGGAACTGGAGCGGGGCGGCGAGAAGCCTATTCCGGTGGAATAGGCTTCGGCCCTCAGGAAGCGGGCGCTGGTGCAGGTTCCGCCTGGTAGCCCGTCTCCACCTTCAGGAAGGCGATGACGTCGCGGCGGTCCTTGTCGTCGGGCAGGCCGGGGAAGGTCATCTTGTTGCCCGGCAGGAAGGTGCGCGGGTTCTGGAGCCAGTGATCCAGCTTTTCGGCGTCCCAGGTGAAGTCCGCGGTCCGCATGGCGTTGGAGTAGCTGTAGCGGGGACGCTCGCCCGCCTTACGGCCAAAGACGCCGTACAGGTTCGGACCCGCCATGTCCGGTCCGCCTTCGCCAATGGTATGGCAGGAGCGGCAGCGGGCGAAGGCGCGGCGGCCATTCTCCAGATCACCTTCGTTGTACGGTGCGGGCAGGGACGCCAGCAGCGTCGCCTTTTCCGCATCGGACAGAACGCGGGCCGGTTTGGCCGGCGCGGCGGCGGGCGCAGAGGACGTGTCCGCTCCGCCATTGCCGCAGGCGGCGAGCATCAGGATCGGGGCGGCGGCAAGCGGGGCGAAGCGGTTCATGGCGGTTCCTGTTTGGCCCCTGATACCGCAATCGTCCAGCGCGGCAATTGGGCAAGCTGTCCTGCTGGCGCGGGGCGCGCGCGGCTGATAATCACTGTCACTGAATATAGGGCCGCAGGGGTGCGCCGCCCTTCCGTGCGAGCGTAGATTTGACCGACACCATCAAGCTGAGTCAGGCCCGTCGCGGCGATCGCGGAGTGATCGTCCAGGTCGGCGCCCATTGCCATCACCAGGCCGACGCGGTCGAACTGGAGCGCCGCCTGCTGGAGCTGGGCTTCGTCGAAGGCGCCCATGTCGAACTGCTGCATGAGGGCCTGTTCGGACGTGACCCCATCGCCATGAAGGTGGACGACATGCGGGTTGCCTTGCGTCGCCACGAAGCCGAAAGCCTGATGATCCAGTTGGACGCCGCCTGATGGATGTTGCGCTGAAAGCCGCCCGCGTCGCCCTGGTCGGCAATCCCAACAGCGGCAAGACCGCCCTGTTCAACGCCCTGACCGGCGCGCACCAGAAGGTCGCCAACTACGCCGGTGTCACGGTCGAACGGAAAGAAGGCCTGATCCGCGCCGCATCGGGCCGCACCCTGTCGGTGCTGGATCTGCCCGGCACCTATTCCCTGCGCGCCCGCAGCCCGGATGAAGAGGTCACCCGCGACGCTATTCTGGGCCGTCTTGCGGGCGAAACACCGCCGGATGTGGTGGTCTGCGTCGCCGACGCCACGAATCTGCGTCTGGTGCTGCGCCTGATCCTGGAGCTGAAGGCTGTCGGGCGTCCGATGGTGCTGGCGCTGAACATGTACGACATCGCCCAGCGTCAGGGCCTGCGGATCGATCTGGAGAAGCTGGGCGCCGAACTGGGCGTGCCGATCATCACCACGGTCGCCACGCGCAAGCGGGGGATCGACGATCTGATCGCCGCCGTCGAACAGCAGGTGGATGTCGCCGCACTGTCTGAAAGCCAATGGCATAGCCCCGACGCCGCCGCCCTGCGTTCCGCCGCACGCGAGGCCGAGCGGATCATGAAGGCCTGTGTACGCCCGCCCGAGCGGCCTGACACCCTGACCGGCAAGATCGATTCCGTCCTGCTGCATCCGGTCGGCGGGATGTTGATCCTGATGGCCATTCTGTTCGTCATGTTCCAGGCCGTGTTCAGTTGGGCCGCGCCCCTGATGGACGGCATCGAGGGCGGCATCGGCTGGATCGGGGAAATGGTCGCGGCCATCCTGCCTGACGGTCTGTTGCAGAGCCTGATCGTGGACGGCGTCATTTCCGGCGTCGGCAGCGTGCTGGTCTTCCTGCCGCAGATCCTGATCCTGTTCCTGTTCATCATTGCGCTGGAAGACTTCGGCTATATGGCCCGCGCGGCCTTCCTGATGGACAAGATCATGGGCGGGGCGGGCCTGCATGGGCGGGCCTTCATTCCGCTGTTGTCCAGCTTCGCCTGCGCCATTCCCGGCGTGATGGCGGCCCGGGTGATCGATTCAAAGCGCGACCGGCTGACCACCATTCTGGTGGCCCCGCTGATGACCTGCTCGGCGCGCATCCCGGTCTATACGCTGATCATCGCCGCCTTCATTCCCAACGAGACAGTGTGGGGCTTCGCCAACCTGCAGGGCGTTGTGATGTTCGGCCTCTATGCAGCCGGCATCTTCAGCGCCCTGATCGTGTCCTTGGTCATTCGCAAGATCTTCTGGAGGGGCGCGGTCGAGCCCTTCATGATGGAGCTGCCCACCTACAAGGTTCCTGACCTGAAAAGCGTCGGCTTCAACCTGTGGCTCCGGGCCAAGATATTCCTGACGCGGGCGGGGCGGATCATCCTGCCCGCTGTGGTCATTCTGTGGGTGCTGGCGACCTTCCCCTATCCGCCCGAGAACGCGACCCTGCCGGCCATCGACTATTCGTTCGCGGGCATGCTGGGCCGGGCGCTGGAGCCGATCTTCGCGCCCATCGGCTTCAACTGGCAGATGGTCATCGCCCTGATCCCCGGCATGGCCGCGCGTGAGGTGGCGGTGGCGGCCCTGGGCACCACCTACGCCATTGCGGACGCCGAGAATGCGACGGGCCTTCTGGCCTCGACCCTGGCCCAGCACTGGTCGCTGGCGACGGCGCTGTCGTTCCTGGCCTGGTACATCTTCGCGCCGCAGTGCGTGGCGACGTTGGGCGTGGTGCGTCGTGAGACGAACTCGCTGAAATGGACCTGGGTGATGATCGGCTACATGTTCGGTCTGGCCTATCTGGCCTCGTTCGTGACCTATCATGTCGCGGTGTCGATGGGCGGGGGCTGACGCCGCCCGCCGGTATGATCAGCGGCCGGTCGTCAGCTTGACGATGATGATCGCCGCCGTGTCCAGAATGGCCTCTGGCGTGTCGGCGCGCCGCAACAGGTCGAAACTGGCCGCCGTCGATTCCGCGATGGACGCGATCTGGTACGAAGCCAGTCGCGGGCTGTAGTCCTTGGGATGCAGGCCGCTGGCATGGGCCTGGGCGACGCGACGCTCGATGGCCAGGTGAAGACGGCGCAGGCGGCGCACTCGACTTTCGACAAAGGCGGCGTCGCCATTGTCCGCCAGCATATGCTCAACGCGCAGAACCTGGCCGTGAGTGCGCCAGATCTCCATGATGTCGAGAATGAAGGCCCGCCCGATGGCGAAGGCCTTGTCGCCCGGCCAGTCGGCCTGGAAATGACTGGACAGCCCCTGGAAGTCGGCGGCGGCGGCTTCGCACAGCGCCAGAACCGGCTCCTCCACCGTCTTGAAATAGGTGTAGAAATTCGACGGCGAGACACCAGCGCGGGCCGCCAGATCAGCGACGCGGATTTCACCGTAATGGCGCTCGTTCAAAAGCTGGCGGGTCGCGTCGAGGATCGCCTGCCGCGTGCGTCCGCCGCGTGCGCCGATCTTGTGTCCCAGCTTGTTCGTGTTTTCGGCCATGTCCCCAGATGGTCGAGCGGTGGTGACGCGAACGCTGGCTTAGCGAGTTTCCGAAAAATCGGGTGCGCCTAAGTGTTTGCTTTCATCCAATCAGCCGGAACCGTCAATCCCTGCAAATGTCGCTCAGGCCTCAGCTTTTGAACAGATGGATCAGATCGGGGCGAACCCGCACTGTTTGGCCAACGCTGAGTTTCGACAGCGGATCATGCGCGGGGCGCTCCAGATCCAGCGCCTGTCCCTCAATCTCGATGCCGATCCGGGTGCGCGGGCCGCGCGGGCTGAGGGTCACGATGCTGGCGGTTATGCCTTGTTCGCTCAGGATCAGATCTTCGCCGCGCACGGCCAGAATGACACCACCCGCGGGGGCGTCCTCTGGCGCATCTGTCGTCCAGCCATCGACGGTCAGAACGCCATCCTGAACCTTTGCAGGCAGGTGGACGGCGCCGCCCAGGAAGTCGTGGACGAAGGCGGAGGACGGGTGCTGGTACAGGTCCAGCGGCGTGTCGACCTGTTCAATATGGCCATCCTTCAGGATGGCGACACGGTCCGCCAGGTCCAGCGCTTCTTCCTGATCGTGGGTGACGAAGACGGTCGTGACGCCGGTCTCATCGTGGATGTGCCGCAGCCAGCGCCGCAGTTCACGCCGCACCTTGGCGTCCAGCGCGCCGAACGGTTCGTCCAGCAGCAGCAGGCGCGGCTGGATGGCCAGGGCGCGGGCCAGGGCGACGCGTTGGCGCTGGCCGCCCGAAAGTTGGGCCGGATAGCGTTTGCCCAGGTCTTCCAACTGAACCAGCCGCAACAGCTCTGCGACCCGTTCCCTGATGGCGGATTTCGATGGGCGGTCTTTGCCCGGCCGCACATTCAGGCCGAATGCGATGTTGTCGGCCACCGTCATGTGGCGGAACAGGGCGTAATGCTGGAAGACCAGACCGACCCGACGCTCGCGCGGGGTTTGGGCCAGGAAGTCCTCCCCATCGAAGGTGACCGATCCCGCCTCTGGCTGCTCCAACCCGGCCATGATGCGCAGCAGGGTGGTCTTGCCCGAGCCGGATGGGCCGAGCAGGGCCAGGAACTCGCCGTCGCCGACCTCCAGGTCGACGTTGCGCAGGGCGGTGAAACCCCGAAAACTCTTGCTCAGGTTCTTGATCGTCAGCGGCATTCAGTGGCGCCTCGTGGCGGCGAGTTCGTCGGCGAAGCGCCATTCCAGCAGGCTCTTGATCAGCAGGGTGATCAGGGCCAGTCCCGCCAGCACCGTGGCGGTCGCAAAGGCGCCGACGAAGTCATATTCGTTGTAAAGAATCTCGACGTGCAGAGGCAGGGTGTTGGTCAGGCCCCGGATGTGGCCCGAGACGACCGACACGGCCCCGAACTCGCCCATCGCCCGGGCGTTGCACAGCAACACCCCGTACAGCAGCGCCCAGCGCACGTTCGGCAGGGTGATCTTGGAGAAGATGGCCCACGGCCCGGCGCCAAGGGTCACCGCCGCCAGTTCCTCATCCGCACCCTGCTGCTGCATCAGCGGGATCAGCTCGCGCGCAACGAAGGGCAGGGTGACCAGAATGGTGGCCAGCACCAGCCCCGTCACGGTGAAGATGATCCGTATGCCCAAGGCATCCAGCAGGGGCGCGAACCAGCCTGCCGAGCCGAATAACAGCACCCAGACCAGGCCGGAGATGACGGGCGAGATCGAGAAGGGCAGGTCGATAAGCGTGGTCAACAGGGCCTTGCCGCGAAACTCATACCGGGTGACGCACCAGGCGGCGGCTAAGCCGAACAGGGCGTTCAGCGGCACGGATATGGCCGCGACCAACAGGGTCAGACGCACAGCGGCCCAGGCGTCCGGTTCGTCGAACGCCTTCAGAAAACCTTCGACGCCTTTGCGGAAGGCCTCGGCGAAGACCATGCCCAGCGGCAGCAGCACGATCACCGCCAGCCACAACAGGCCGATGCCGATGATGAAGGGCGCGGCGCCCCGCACCGGTGATCTGCGCACGGCGCTCATTTGCGGCCTCGACGCAGCAACAGGGTCTGCAACCCGTTCATGACCAGCAGGATCAGGAAGGACAGACCCAGCATGGCCAGACCGATGGCCGCCGCGCCTGCATAGTTGAACTGCTCCAACTGGATCACGATCAGCAGGGGCGCGATCTCGGATTTCAGCGGCATGTTGCCGGCGATGAAGATGACCGATCCGTATTCCCCAACCGCCCGCGCGAAGGCCAGGCCTGCGCCAGAGATCAGAGCGGGCAGGACAGCGGGCAGGATGACCAGACGCGCCCGCTGGAAGGGGCTGGCGCCCAGTGTCTCGGCGGCCTCTTCGACTTCATGATCCACGTCCTCCAGCACCGGCTGGACGGATCGGACGACGAAGGGCAGGCCGACGAACACCAGGGCCAGCAGAATGCCGATTGGGGTGTAGGCGATGCGGATGCCCACATCATTGAACCACGCGCCGATGGGCCCGTTCGGCGCATAGATGGCGGTCAGGGCGATGCCCGCGACGGCGGTCGGCAGGGCGAAGGGCAGATCGACCAGGGCGTCGATGATCCGCTTGCCCGGAAAATCATAGCGCACCAGCGCCCAGGCCAGCAGCAGGCCCATGACGGCGTTGATCAGGGCGGCGACGCCCGCGGTGTAGAAACTGAGCTGCAGGGCGGATAGAGCGCGCGGCGTGGTGATCTGTCTCCAGAACCCGTCAAGGCCCAACTCCCACGGACGCACGATCAGGGCCGCCAGCGGGATCAGCAGAAACAGCGACAGATACAGGACGACGAACCCGAAGGTCAGGCCGAAACCGGGCAGGACGCTCGGCTCCTTCCAACGCCATCGTCGGGGCAGCGGAATGGATGTCACGCGCCGCCGCTCGGCTGGTAGATGCTGTCGAACACGCCGCCGTCGGCGAAGTGCTTCTTCTGGGTTTCGGTCCAGCCGCCGAAGTCGGCGATGGTGGCCAGCTCAAGCTGCGGGAAGCTGGCGGCGAACCGTTGGGCCACGGCCTGATTGCGCGGCCGGTAATAGTTCTGGGCGATCAGAACCTGCGACGGCTCTTCGTAGAGATATTTCAGATAGGCCTCGGCGACGGCGCGCGTGCCCTTGCGGTCCACCACCTTGTCGACGACGGCGACAGGCGGCTCGGCCAGGATGGAGAAGGGCGGCACGACGATGTCCACCTTGTCCGCGCCCAGTTCCGCGACCGCCAGATGGGCTTCGTTCTCCCACGCCAGCAGCACATCGCCGATGCCGCGCTGGACGAAGGTGGTGGTCGAGCCGCGCGCGCCCGTGTCCAGCACCGGCACATGGCGGAACAGTTCGCGCAGATAGGCGGTGGCGGTCGCCTCGGTCGCGCCGGGACGACGAATGGCGTCGGCCCAGGCCGCAAGATAGTTCCAGCGCGCGCCGCCGGAGGTCTTGGGGTTCGGGGTGATGACCTGAACACCCGGACGAACCAGATCGGGCCAATCCTTGATGGCCTTCGGATTGCCCTTCCTGACCAGGAAGACGATGGTCGATGTGTAGGGGCAGGCGTTGTCCGGCAGGCTGGTCTCCCAGTCCCGGTGCGTCAGGCCGCGCTCGGCGATGGCGTCGATGTCGGCGGCGAGCGCCAGGGTGACGACGTCGGCCTGCAGTCCGTCAATGACCGCGCGGGCCTGTTTGCCTGACCCGCCGTGCGATTGTTCGACATTGACGCCGGGCTGGCCGGTCTCGCGCCAATGCGCATCAAACAACTGATTATAGGCGCGGTATAGTTCTCGTGTCGGGTCATAGGAGACGTTCAATAGAGACACGCCGCCCGCGCCTCCGCCCGAACGGGGCGAGCAGGCGGCCAGCGTCAGCGCACCTGCGCCCAGCAGCAATCCGCGGCGATGAAACATCAATGTCCTCCCTGCCCAAGGCCGTGAAGTGACCGGATAAATCCCCATCTGCCAAGTGGGAGATGAGACACGATTTCTGAAACGTGGTCCCAGCTTAACTCATGACATCGCACGCCGTTGCGAAGCGCAAGGACGGCGTGACGTGTGGAATTGACGCGGAAGGGCGGGGAAGTGGTGCCGGCTGCAGGAATCGAACCCGCGACATCCAGTTTACAAAACTGGCGCTCTACCAACTGAGCTAAGCCGGCGTCCTTGATGGACAGGCGCGCCTTATGCGGACGGATTGCATAAGGCGCAAGATGGGTCAGTCCAGTTTCTCGGCGATGCGGGCCGCCAGAGCTTTCAGCGTGTCGGCATCTGCCATCGGCGCATGGCCGTGGCCCTTCAGTTCGCGGCTGCTCCAGCGCGGTATGATGTGGAAATGCAGGTGGAAGACCGTCTGGCCGCCTGCGTCGCCGTTGAACTGCATGATGGCCAGGCCCTCGGGCTGAAGGGCCTGCTCGACGGCCTTGGCGGTGCGCTGCAGGGCGGCGGTCAGGCGGGCCAGAACCTCCGGCTCGACCTCCAGCAGATTGCGCGCCTGCGACTGCTTGGCGATGATCAGGACATGGCCTTCCGACTGAGGAAAAACGTCCATGAAGGCCAGGACGTGCTCATCCTCCCACACCTTAACCGAGGGGATTTCGCCGCGCAGGATCTTGGCGAAGATATTGTCGGGGTCATAATCGCCGTGCAGGCTCATGGGGGGCTCCGAAGCGCGTTGTCGATGCTGGATAGCAGCCGATGCTGAGGAACGGGAGCCTTCGTCCGCATCGCGCGTTATGGTCAAGCTTCAAAACATTTTCATCGAGGACGACATGATCCGCTTCATCATCCAGGCCCTGGTCACAATGGCTGGCCTCTGGCTCTCGGCCAAGGTGGTGCCGGGCGTGGACTTCACCAACAATGGGTCATTGATCGCAGCGGCGATCATTCTGGGCGTCGTCAATGCGGTGGTGCGCCCGATCATGGTGGTGCTGACCCTGCCGTTCACGGTGCTGACCTTCGGTCTGTTCCTGCTGGTCGTGAATGCGGCGATGATCGGTCTGACGTCGCTGTTCCTCGATGGGTTCGCCGTCCATGGGCTTTGGGCGGGAATCGGCGCGGCGATCGTGACGGGCGTGGTCAGCTGGATCGCCGGAGCCTTCATCGGCGGCGGCGACGAGCCGCGTCGGGGATAAAATTGAAAGAGGGAGCGGTCATGCACTGACCGCTCCCCCCATCCGTCTTACTGGGCGAGACGTCTATTCCTCGACCTTGGCCTTTTTAGCGGGCACCTTCTTGGCGGCTGGTTTCTTGGCCGCAGCCTTTTTCGGAGCCGCAGCCTTCTTGGGCGCAGCCGCCTTCTTGGCGGCAGGGGTCTTCTTCTTGGGCGCGGCGCCTGCTTTTGCGGCCAGCAAGGGCAGGGCGTCTTCCAGCGTCAGGTCTTCCGGCGCGGCGCCCTTGGGCAGGGTCGCGTTGATCTTGCCCGACTTGACGTAGGGGCCGAAACGACCGGCCATGACGTGGATCGGCTCGCCCGTCTCCGGGTGGGCGCCAAGGTCCTTCAGCGGCGCGGCGGCGGCACCGCGTCCTGGACGACCCGCACGCTTTTCAGCCAGCAGGGCGACGGCGCGGTTCAGGCCGACCTCGAACACTTCATCGATGTCCGAGACGTTGGCGTAGGTGCCCGCGTGCAGCACGAAGGGACCGTAGCGGCCAAGGCCTGCCGTGATCATCTTGCCGTCTTCCGGGTGAACCCCGACCTCGCGCGGCAGGGCCAGAAGGCGCAGCGCCCGGTCCAGATCCAGCGACGCAGGCGACCAGCCCTTGGGCAAAGATGACCGTTTGGGTTTCTCTCCATCCGGCGGCGTGATTTCGACATAGGGGCCGAAACGGCCGATCTTCAGCTGCACGGGCTGGCCGGTCGCCGGGTCGATGCCCAGTTCGCGGTCGCCGCTTTCCGCCGATCCGTCCTCGGCCGAGGGCGAGGCGACGGGGCGTGTGTATTTGCATTCTGGATAGCGCGAACAGCCGATGAAGGCGCCGAAACGGCTGGTCTTCAGGCTAAGCTGGCCCTCGTGGCACAGGGGGCATTCGCGCGGATCAGAGCCGTCGCCCTTGTCCGGGAAGATATGGGCGCCCAGGCTTTCGTTCAGGGCGTCCAGAATGGCCGTGGTGCGCAGTTCGCCAGCCGCTTGAGTGGCGGCGTGGAAGTCCTGCCAGAACTCGCGCAGCAACACCTTCCAGTTCAGGTCGCCTGCCGACACCTCGTCGAGGCGCGTCTCAAGCGCGGCGGTGAAGTCGTATTCGACCCACTTGCTGAAGAACTGCTCCAGGAAGGCCGTGACCAGCCGTCCCTTGTCCTCGGGATAGAAGCGGTTCTTGTCGACGCGGACATATTCGCGGTCGCGCAGGGTCGACAGGGTCGAGGCGTAGGTCGACGGGCGGCCGATGCCCAGTTCTTCCAGCTTCTTGACCAGGGTGGCTTCCGAATAACGCGGGGGCGGTTCGGTGAAATGCTGGTCGGTGCGGATGGCGTCGACCTTGGCCTTGGCGCCTTCCTTCAGGGCGGGCAGGCGGCTGGTGTCGTCGCCTTCGTCCTCTTCCGAACCCTTCTGCTTTTCGTCGCGGCCTTCTTCATAGACGGCCAGGAAGCCGTCGAAGGTGACCACCTGGCCGGTGGCGCGCAGGCCGGTCTGGCCGTCGTGCGTCTCGATCTCGACCGTGGTGCGGTCCAGGCGTGCGGCCTCCATCTGCGAGGCGACCATCCGCTTCCAGATCAGCTCGTACAGACGCTGCAGATCGGAATCGAGGCGCACGGAATCGGGATGGCGCGCGATATTGGTCGGCCGGATCGCCTCGTGCGCCTCCTGGGCGTTCTTGGCCTTGACCTTGTAGAAGCGCGGCTCAGACGGGACGTAGGCGGGGCCGTATTCCTTGCCGATCACTTCGCGGGCCTGGGCCAGACCTTCCGGGCTGACCGAGACGCCGTCGGTACGCATATAGGTGATCAGACCGCCGGTTTCGTCGACGCCTTCATACAGTTTCTGCGCCGCCTGCATGGTGCGTTGGGCGGTGAAGCCCAGCTTGCGCGAGGCTTCCTGTTGCAGGGTCGAGGTGGTGAAAGGCGGCGAGGGATTGCGGCGGACCGGCTTCTTCTCGACCGAGTTGATGGTGAAGTCGCCGGCGTTGATCGCGGCGCGTGCGGCGCTGGCCGTGGCTTCGTCCTTGATGTCCAGACGCTGCACGCGCTTTCCGGCGTGCTTGACCAGACGGGCGGTGAAGGGCGGGCTGTCGGCGTTCAGGTCGGCCTCGATGGACCAGTATTCCTGAGGCTTGAACTTCTCGATCTCCATTTCGCGATCGACGACGATGCGTAGGGCGACGGATTGCACCCGTCCGGCCGAGCGCGCGCCCGGCAGCTTGCGCCACAGGACCGGCGACAGGGTGAAGCCCACCAGATAGTCCAGCGCGCGGCGGGCCAGATAGGCCTCGACCAACTCCATATCCAGCTGGCGCGGATTGGCCATGGCCTCCAGCACGGCGGACTTGGTGATGGCGTTGAAGGTGACGCGTTCGACGTGGGTGTCCTTCAGCGCCTTCTTCTTGTTCAGGACTTCCAGAACGTGCCAGCTGATCGCTTCCCCTTCGCGGTCGGGGTCGGTCGCCAGGATGACGCGGTCGGCGCGCTTGGCGGCCTCGGCGATCTCCGACAGGCGCTTGGCGCCCTTGGCGTCCGCCTCCCAATGCATTGAAAAGTCGTCGTCGGGCAGGACCGAGCCATCCTTGGAAGGCAGGTCGCGGACGTGACCATATGAAGCCAGGACCTCGTAGTCCGAGCCCAGGTATTTATTGATGGTCTTGGCCTTTGCGGGGCTCTCGACGATGACGAGGTTCATGATTGGTTCGGTCTCGGGAAGGGGCGCGAACGTGGTTGGAGCGGAGCCGCGTGTCAATCGTCGGCTGCATCACGCACGTATAGGTAGTTTTAATCTGAATATGTGCTTGTATAGGTTGTCGGACTGATTCCAAGAGTATAGCCATGGCGACCGCTCATCCCGGACCCCGCTCAAAGCCGCCTGCACCTCTGTCGGCGGGTTCGCCCCAATTCCCCACGCGCCATTATATTGGGGCCATGTGCCTGGAGATGGCGCGCATGGCCAAGGAGGACGGCGACGAGGTGTTGGCTGACGTGCTGCGCAAGGCGGCGCAGGAAGCGGGTGCGCCTAGAGCCTAGGAAACGCTGAGCGTCGTCTGAATCGGGACGCCGTTCTTGATCGCCAGGGTGACCGGCGTGCGTTCCGCCACGTCGGCCAGGCGCGCCTTCTGTTCATCGGACAGCGATCCGGACGGAACCAGCACCCGGTCGATTCGCGGCGGCTGCTCTCCACCTCGGTATTCCAGGCGGACCTCCAACGCTTCCAGCGGCCATTCCTTCTTGTCGGCATACATCTTCAAGGTGATGGCCGTGCAGGCGCCGAGCGCCGACACCAGCAGGTCGAACGGGGCGGGCCCGGCATCCTGACCGCCCAGCCGCTCCGGTTCGTCCGCTGTGAAGCTGTGCTGCAGATCGCCGCCCGTGGCGATGCGGGTGACGTACCGCGTGGCGCCGATATTCGCTGTCGCTAGAGCCATATTGACCTCCCCGAGCCTGTTCGACCCAAGATGGCGCCGTTCAGACGCATCGCCAACAGATGCTCCGTGAGCAGGGAGGATTTCTCAATCCGATCAAATGCCTGAGTGGCTCCGCGGGTAGGATTCGAACCTACGACCAGCCGATTAACAGTCGGCTGCTCTACCACTGAGCTACCGCGGAACTGCTCTGGACTTATCTAAGTTGGGAGCTGGAAGCTCAACCATATCAAACACCCGAGTGGCTCCGCGGGTAGGATTCGAACCTACGACCAGCCGATTAACAGTCGGCTGCTCTACCACTGAGCTACCGCGGAACTGCTCGGGAGCGGCGCTATAGCAGTGCCCGTTCGATTCGTGCAACGGGAAAAGTGCGCCATGAATCAGTTCGTCGTCTCCGATCCTCAGGATCCCCGCATCGCCGCCTTCCGCGATATCCGTGAACGTGATCTGACGGGACGCGAAGGCCTGTTCATTGCTGAGGGCGAGGTTGTCGTTCGCGTGCTGGCGTCCGACGCCTCGGAATGCAGACCTCGCGCCCTGCTGCTGGCTGAGAAACGGGTGGCGGCGCTGGCGGACGTTATCGCCGCCCTGCCGGACGACGCGCCAGTCTATGTTGCGGCTCAGGACGTGCTGGATCAGATTGCAGGGTTTCACCTGCATCGGGGCATACTGGCCCTGGGTGAAAAGCCGCCGGTGCTGTCGCTGGACGCCGTCCTGGGCGAGGTGAGGGCGCAGGATGTGTTCGTCGTCGCCAGCGGCATCGGCAATCATGACAATATGGGCGGGCTGTTCCGCAATGCGGCGGCGTTCGGGGCGCGGGCGGTGCTGCTGGACGGCGGCTGCTGCGATCCCTTTTATCGCAAGTCCATCCGCGTCTCGGTCGGCGCGGTGCTTAGGACGCCGTTCGTGGTGATGGACCGGGCGCAGACCATCACCGAAGCCCTGCAGGCGGCGGGCGTCGATGTTCTGGCCCTGACGCCTTCCGCGACCCAGACGCTGGCGGACTATCGGCGCAAGGGCCCGGCGGCGGTGGTTTTAGGCTCTGAGGGCCCAGGCCTGCCCCGCAGCGTCATCGAAAGCTGCACGGCGGTGGGCATACCGATGGCGGGTGGATTCGATTCGCTGAATGTCGCCGCGACCAGCGCCGTAGCTCTGCATCACCTGCAATGGGCGTCGCGACCGTGACTTGTGGTCATTTTAGGCTGGCCTTTGCGGCTGACAGCGACCGATCTGCTTGAAGATTGAGGGTTGTTCAAATGGCGTGCGGCGGCAATCTTAGATGGTCTGAGGCTGTACGGCGTCGATAGCGCCGCCTCGATCTGACAATCGGAGGATTCCATGATCGCTGCCTTCATGTTTGCGCTGACTCTGGGTGCTCAGGCCTCTGAACCGCCCAGGATTTGGGCGTCGGATGAGGTTCAATACACACGGCGACCGATGCCGGATTTTCCCATGACCGCGCGCGCCAATCGAGGGCGGGTCCATTTGATCTGCACTGCGACAGGGACTGGCACAGTCTCTGGCTGCCAGATTGAAAGCGAAACTCCAGCAGGCGAGGGATTCGGACGGGCGGCAGTTCAATCCATGCGGGGCGCGCGCATCAGCAAGGGGCAAGACAGTCCAGCGGCGGGCGATGTGGTCCGCGCGCAAATCTCGTTCTGGAATGGTCGGGGAGACGCGCCATGATAGCCGAGACGGGGGCTGCGCAAGCTTGCATTCGCGGCTTCGGCGGATCGCCGACGCGTTTGTCGATCCCGCTCGCGTGATTTGACGGCGGGGAAGGGGCGGCGTTTCGTCAGTCCATGATCGTGCTCGCTCTTTTGACCGCCTTGCAGATCGCGCCGGAAGCGGCGGACGAGGTTGCGCGGTGGCGCGAATGCGTCACCCGGCACGCTGCGCCCGGACAGCCGTTGCGGCGAATGCCCGCCGCGACGGTGGACGCGGCCCTGGCGCAATGCGCCCCTGAGCAGGAAGCAGCGAGGCGACGGATCGAATCGGAACTCAGACATGGAGAGAATCGCCGAGGGCGTCGTCAGGCCGCGCAGGAAGCGCAGCGTGTCACCCTGGAAATCCGTCAGGGGATTCGCAGCGGGCTGATCCGTCGGGTGCGCGCCAATGATCCGGGACTGGGGCCGAACGGCTGATTGGGCCGCAGAAACGAAAAAGGCGCGGACCGTGGGGTCCGCGCCTTTTCTGTATCGCGATGGAGGCCTGACCGGGAATCGAACCCGGGTGCAAGGATTTGCAGACCACGACTTGCGCCGAAAATACAAAACTCAAGCAGCAAACCGCTCTGAGTTATCCCCACGAGCGCACTGGATCACAGAGGCGGTTGCAAACTATCTGTTCTCTTTTCGTTCGCGTCGATGTAGGTCGCTTCTCCTCGGGTCGGTGGCACGACGGAGGACGAAATGTCGCAGCCCCTACCGCTCTCAGAGCGCCTTCTGCTGATCGCTGAACTGGACGCGCGGACAAGCCCGGCCAAGCCGTCCGCAAATGACATCGGCGCTATCGCCCGAGGCCTCGCCTACTTCGGCCGGGTGTCGGAGCATGATCACCGCCTGGCGGTCGAACGCGAAATGCGACGCCGGCTGCTTTCGTTGTCGTGCTTAATGATTAAAGCTGAACTGTCGCTCTTACTGCCTTTCGTTCTTCGCGGTTTGCTGCGGATGCAACAGGAGGATTTCGCGACAACATGCGACTTTGTCGCTCCTTTAGCCCGCCCACAACCTGCGCCACCACGGCCGCTCGATCTGTCGCACCGCCTTCGCATCACGCGCCTCGCACGAGGTCACGATCTCCACCACATCCGACGTGCGGCCATTGGCGCGGGCCAACTGCCCGGTCTGCTCGATGCCGAACACCTGCCAGTCGGCCTCAACGGCATCGCTCGACGGCAAGGCGGCGGACGGAACAGGCTCAGTCCACCCGCGCGGGATCAGTGAGGAGCAACCGACAGTCGGGGCCAGCACTTGGGTTGATCCGGCACACGCCCCTACGAGCGGCGAGATTAGCAGCAGAGCGATCAGGGGCTTGGCGAACATCGGCGGTTCCTTCCTTCACGGCGTTGGAGATTTGGTCGTTTCGGGCGTCTGAGCGGTCACGGACGGCGCTGGCGTCCTGCGCGGCCCCTGTGCGCCCTTCGGCTAGGGTCTGGCCTGCACGGACCTCCTGACGGCCCTGTACGCCCCTGTATGAGCAGAAGGCTCCGAACAGCAGGAAGGCAACGAGGACACCGACGAGCAGCCAGGAAGTCGGGGTGAGGGTGCGGATGACGTTCATGCGATCACCGCGTCCAGCGCCTTGCGGACATCGACCATGCGGACGTTGCGGAAGTCGGGCTGATAGGACGGCTTCCGAACCGGATAGACCTTGGCCGACCCCTTCGCCGACCATTTGCCGCTGAAGAACAGGTCACGCTCTGCGGTGCGCCTGCCGATGATCTCCGGCGGGTTGCGCCAGTTCATGATCTCAGTACGCGCCGTGGCGACCTTTCCGGCCTTCCACGACTTGACCCATTCGGCCCGCCCGATCGCGCCCGTATTGTAGTGGAACGACAGGGCCGCTGCGAACTGCGCTTCCGTCAACACCTCTCCCTTGAATGCCGCGACAACAGCCGGGACGTATTTCTCCGTCAACAACCAAACGAAGATCTCCAACGCCCGCTCAAGCGTCGAGGGCTTGTCGAGATAGCGAGGGTGCACCTGATGGCCGCTGGCATTGGTCACGCCGACGCCCCAGGTCCAGACGTCGACAGAGTCCTTGTAGGCCTCCAGAACGATAGCCTCGTGCTCGATCAGCTCCAGGGCCACGCGGGCCGTGACCTTCGCCCACGCGGGCGTGCTGGCGGATTTGATGTCCGTCATCGTCAGTCTCCAGATTGTCAGATTAAAAGTTGGAGTTGCCAAAAGCGGCGCTTTCAGCAACTCTCGCGTGTCGCTGCGCCACTGACCCGCGCGACACGACGGCCCGCCAACGCCACCCCGTCAGCGCGGGCCGTCACCCCGATTGAACGCAGGATGACGTTGATGGCCGAGGATCACACACCGATTAAGCACCGGCCGCCTGTCGTTCGGCTTGCGGTCGCGGTCGGGATCAGCGTGGGCCTCTGGGTCGTGACCGCTGGGGCGGCGTGGCTGATTGCTCGGGCAGTCTGAGCCGCGAACCGGGTTCGTCAGAACGGGCGTCGCCGCCAAGACATCCGCCCGTCCTCAACCCCGTCTAGCTGGTCCACGCGCCCCATGATCCGCTTGCCGTGGCGCGCCGCCAGATAGAGCGCCAAGCCCGACAGGAACATCAGATCAGGCAATCCCGGCCCTGCGCCGAACAGCCGGGCAGGCGCCGCCCAAACCAGCCCGCCCGCCATGACGCACAACCCGATCCGCTGGCATCGGGTGACCCGTGCGCCCCAGCCGATGATGGCGGCCATCACAACCAAGCCGACGATGAAGGCCGCCGCTGCGGCGGAAAGCCAGGCGATCATGATCCATCTCCTTCACGGTTGCCCCCCGTGATGATGACGCCTCCGACCTGTATGCGGACCAGAGACAGCGGATCGCGGCTATAGCGCGCCGCTGCCTGCGCCAGGCCGGACAGCAGCACCATGCCGAAAGTGCCGGAAACGAAGCCGACGAAGCCGACCATCTGGACCGGCAGCGGTCCCTCGCCGGGCCAGAAGTGTTCGGCCAGCGCAACCATGGCCGGGGCGATCCACAGCACAGACGCCATGCCCGCCGCTACGCTCAGCAGCTTGCCGCGAATGGTCAGTTTTTCGCCGAACGCCATGCTGAGGATGGCGCCCGCGAACCCCGGCACATAGGGGCCGATCAGGCGCACAAAGTCAGCCAGCGCCCCGGAAGGTGGCGGTGTATCAGCCATGATGGCACCTTTCAGGTTTTTGGGGCGACGATAGGCGTGTGAAGTTTGGTTGCGCCGTTAAGCCAGCGGGATGCCGTAAGTATCGGCTGCCGCTTGGATCAAGGCCTGAAGTTTGCTCTGGCACCTGGCGTCGTGGTGTAGTGATCTATCGAATGTGGCCACCTGCGCCACGCGGATCGGACACGCTGTATTGTTTCCGCCCGAGTTCGCGTAGCCCCACTTGGATGAGTTTCCAGACAATACAGGCCAAGGTGAAGGTCCAACCCCAGTGGGCGTGATTTCTGGCGTCTTTGAGTTGAGATAGGTTGCGATCTGCCTTGTCGCCGCATCGCCGCAGACAACTATGAGGTTCGCTGCATCCTCCCGCACCTTCCCTGTCCTCGTCAGGGTCTGGACGGTCGAGCCGTAAGGCAAAGTCAATCGCAGATCTGCAGCACTGAGAGACACACCAGGACCGTATGGCCCTGAACCTACAATCGCCAGTACGCCGGTTGCTTCGGGCGTCGGAGGCAACCAAACCATTGCTATTGAGAAGCTTGCCGTCGTGGCAGAGCCGACACGCTCACGCCAAGCCGCATTGCTGTTCGCTGAAAAGTCGTGCGATGGAGCATTAACGACGGCGCCACTTGGCATGGTGGTTGGAAATCCGCCGTCGGAGGCAACGAGGACCGGAGCCACACCGGTCACATTACCGATTGCGGAACCCGTCAGACGATCAAGCGGGTTGCCGCCAATCTGTCTGCCTCCCCAATAGGCGGATTTAAGGGCGGCTGGACGTACACTTAGCGCCGCAACGGCCTGATCATAAGCCGTCAACGGCAGCACAGGCTGCGATGCGTCGGCGCCGGTGACGCCCTGGGCGATGAGAGCGGGGATGAGTGACATAGCAAAGGTCCTTTCAGAGGATCGGGATGTTCTGGACGCAGGCCCATTTGAAGAGGGGCGAGCCGTCCGCGCGGGTGGCGGTGGCGGAGTCTCTGAGGCACGAACGGGGTCCGGTGACGGGTCCGGCCAGCGCCCCGGACACCCCGACCCGGGCAATGCCGATGGCAGGCGAAGTCCCGGTCGGGACCGCGCTGAGGGTTACTGTCAGAGTGTCCGTGCCGCTGATCGCGACCCCAGTCACCGTCACGCTGTTGCCGCCGACCTGACTGAAGGTGACGCCGTACATCCCGTCAGCCGTGTTGGCGACCAAGGCAGTGTCGAGAACCAGATCCCCTTCGGCCCCAGCCATTGTCAAAGTGACCGTCGTCCCTGACCGCGTGGCCCCGGTGGCGACGAGCGAAGGCTGCGCCACACCGTCCACGATCCGCCGTGCGATGGCCCTGCCCATGGTTTCGGCGAACATCCGGGTAGAGGCCGCCGTCAGGTGCAGATTTGTGGTGTGCGGATAAGGATAGAGCGGCCCAACACAGATGAACCGGGTCGGGTATTGGGCGGCAAGTTCGACGATGGCCAGAGGCGTCGTGTCCGTCGTGACATTGGACTGGGTCCAACTGCACGACTGTGCGCCGGCCAGAAGCACCGGATTGACCTGGGCGGTTCCGATCACGGCGAGGATGATGGCCCGAATGTCGGTGTCGAGGTCGGTCTGCAGCTGGGCCAGGTCGGCCTTATAGAACGCGGTGTTGACGTTGGCCTCGCCCTGTAACCACCAGATCGCCGGGACAGTGAAGGGCAGGCCGTGCATGGCGCATATCACTGCCGCGCGCGTCACGCCCTTCAGCAGGTTGGCATAGGGCCGCGTGCCTTTCTTGAGCGCCGAGATCGGATAGCCGCCGACGCCAAAGGTGCCGTTGATCGTGTAGACGTCAGCCGCCAGGGCGCCGGGCCGGGTCAGGGAATAAGCCACTCCACTGGTCGGGGTCTCACCAAGGTTCAGGAGCGGGTCCAGGCTCTCGCGCAGCCGCCGCAGACAGGCGATTTCCGCCAAAGGCAGCGCCGCGCTGGCGGGAACGGTCTGGGTCAGGCGGGCGCCGCGAGCGAACATCAAGGCGCGCTCACTGAAGGGTGCGGGGGTCACAACCTCGACATTGGTCCCGCCGTTCGAGTTGGATTGACCGAAGCCGAAATAGGCCTGCACCGAACCCGCGCTCAGCAGATGGGCCTCTTTCGACAGAAGTTCATCAGAGATTTCGACCGCCCCCCCGCTGTAGGCCGCAGCGCGGACGTAGCTTACGGTGTCGCCGTTCTGGACGAAGGCCGAGGGATCAGCGTCCGGCGGGGTGATCGTGACGGTGCGGCCATCCCGGGTGACGACTTGGATTCTTCGGTTCGGCGATGCTCCAACTATCGGCAAAGCGACAGCCGTTGGAGGGTCTTGTCGCCGCACGTATTGAAGCTGTGACGGCAGCAATACACCGGACAAAAGATTGCCACGCTCATCGAACGTGCCAGAAGCATAAGCCTCAATAAGAGGCGCCACCACTTGTGCGCGCGGCTCAATGATGGGGACAAGAGCTTGACCTTCAGCGCCTTCGCCCTGGATCAGACGCCCTTTGCCATCCACTGTGACGACAGCCGTTCCAATCGGCACGTCGCCCGGCAGCAGGATAGCTGTCGCCGTGCTGCGGCCCGTCGGATCATCAACGGTCACCACCGGAGCGCCAAGTGCTGAAGTAGCCTGGACGAGCCGCATCGAGCTATCCGCAACAACCGCTGAGGCCGCAACAGTCATATCTCCGGTGAGCAATATCCCGAACGTCCGCGACAGTCCTCCAGGAAGCGACAAGGCCACCCCGTCGGCCGCAGCGACCGCTTCATCCCGCGCCGCCGTCGCCTCGTCGGCAATCGGCTGCAGCAAGGCCCTCGCCTCTTCCAGATCGCCGACCGACGCCGCCGCCAACGAAATATCCAGCGCGCGGCCGATAGCGCGGATCGCCGCCTTCTCTGGCTCATTGGCGCCAGAGGCCGGAACGCCGTCCAGATTGAAGTCGCGGTACACGCGTCGGAACAGTTCCGCGAATGACTGAAGATCAGTCATGACACCCCCGATGTTTGATGATGCGCACGCCGTGCGCGGGTCAGCCGCTGGACGGCGTCAGAGTTGGTTTTGCTGACCGCTGCCGCCGCCCCAGCCGCCCGGAGGCGTCGGATTGGACGGGAAGTCGCCGCCTGCGTCTGCAGTCGCCTGCCAGCCGATGAAGACCCACGAGCCGCTGGCCATGGCGTTGGTCGCGAAATCACCGGGCAGGGCGGCGTAGCCGACATCAGCACGCCAGAAGACGCCGTACTGGGTTAGAGACGCCAGGCCCGTCAGGGTCGCCGCAGGCAGGTCCAGGGCCGAGCCATCGGGCAACACACCGCTGAAGGCCACAATGCTGATCGTGTCGGCCGTCGCCGAGGTGGGGAACTGTACCGTCCGGTTCACCAGAATGCGCGCCGGTTCCTGACCGCCCGGCACGACAGGCGGTTTCTCCGCCTCGGGCACGTTAGGGGCCGGGGCCGCCCCGCCGTCGATGTTCACGTCCGCCTTGATGATGTCGAACACGACTTGAGCATTCGCCAAATCCAGTTCGACGTTCATCACCTCGACCACCACATCGGCCATGGACGACAGTTCGGGGTTCTGGATGCGGATGAACCGCTCGCCCAGGCCGTTCAGCCCATAGATGTCGGCGCGGACCTGACCCTGACGCTCTGCCGTCAGGCGGGTCATCTTGCGGCGGCCCAGCTCCATGGATTGCGTCGCGCTGGGGCAGAGAGGCAGCTGCAGCGGCTCGGACCGTTCCATGCCGTTGCGGGCGTCGATGTCCGCCTGGTCAAAGACCGTCCCGGCCTCGACCTCGGTATAGTCCTTGTCGCCGTCGACGAAGGAGATGACCAACGCATTGCAGGCCTCTTCGTCGGTCTGGAAGGCGCGCCAGCTGTAGCCCTGGATATGTTCGGCCGTCAGTGTGAAGGTCGGGGCCACATAGCGTCCGGCCTTGATCACCAACCGCCCTCGGCCATCGGTGGACAGCCAGCCGTCAAAGGTGGCCAGGATGGATTCCCGCACCGCCTGCGGCTCGGTGTTGACCGGATAGTTGCCGGCGCAGCGATAGCGCGCCTCGGTCACGCCGTTGCGGGTGACGATCTGGTCGCAATAATCGGCCTCGACCTTCAGCGCCGCCAGCACGGGCGCGATGCTGCGCTCCCAACTGCGGCCATGGCGATGCCATTCGATGAAGACCAGCCAGACGACCGGATTCCAGCTCATCTTCCAGGTCGCCGGATTGCTGCGGCTCTGGCTGGGATCGCGCCAGTCATAGCAAACGGCGGCGCCGACGATGGAGACGCTGGGCTCGCCATTGGCGAAATGCCGGGCGAAGCTCTCACGAGAGCGGTGCTGGGCGAAGATGCCGATGGAGGCAATGCCGTCGCCCCGGCACGAGGTCGGCCAGTAGGACCCAAAGTCGCGGGTCAACATCGAATAGTGGGTCTCGACCGGGTTCCCCAGCCGCGTCTGGATTTGCAGCAGGTCGCCCGAACCGAACATCTCGCCCGGCAGGCCCTGAACCCAGCCCTCTGAGTTACGGGTGACGATGTTGTCGTGCTCATAGACGCGGATGATCGAGGCCAGACGCCCCTCGCACACCGCCAGCACGGCGCCGTATTTGTTGCCGTTCGCCTCCCGCAACATGAAGGCACCCGACATCCGCGAGGGACCGCCCAGAGCATGAACCCGAACGGGCCGGGGCTGTTTACGCGGCAGCTTCTGGCCTTCGGGGTCAGGCATCTGAGCCCGCGCGACAGCGGACAGGCCCATGCTGACGGCCGTATAGATCGTGGCCTGCGCACCGTAATACAGGGCTGCCGTGACGATGGCATGGGCCGTGCCGCCATAGGCCAGGCCGGTCGCGGCGAAGGCCCAGTTTGCGAAGGCGGCCGCCGCCGCAGGAATGGCTTGCGGCATCTCAGACGCTCCACGCACAAATGATGCGGTCAGGAACCCAGGTGACCAGACCGTCGCCCTGCAGCGCCCAACGCTGACCCAGGCAGATGCCGCCATACAGCTGGCCGGACTTCTCGATGACCCCGACATCGCCGCGAACCGGGTTCGCCGTTTTCTGAAGGCCCGCTCGATCAGCGCAGTCAGTGACGACCGCCTCCATCTCGCCCAGACGGCGTAACAGGCGCACGCGGCCACGCAGGGTCCGGTACTGACCCCGAAGATGGGCTGCAGGGTCGTCACACCCGCGCACGGTCATGACCCAATCGGCTAGCACCAGGCCACAATCCGCCACCCCGTCGTCGAAGGCGCGACAGGCCATGCGTTCCAGAAAGGCGTCGAGTTCGACTCTTTCTTCGGATTGACGCAGGCTGCGCGCCTCACAATCGAGGGATGAAATGGCTAAGCGTCGAGTTTCAGGAACACCGAAGCCGCTAGGCTTCACAGCGGACGTGGACGGGGCGGCGATTGGACTGCCCACCCCGCAAGGCGAGTTCATCATTGAGGTGCCGATCCAGCACCTTCCCGATTTGATGCACTTGAGCGCCCAACTCCTTCAGGCGTCAGCCAAACAATATGGGCGTCCTGCTGACCCACCAGTTCTGCCAGTGTGGAAATGGCAGGCGGGGGCAGGTAGCGCCGTGATCCACTTGCGGTTCCAAATAGAAGGCGGCGGAGCATACGCATTCTCCTTCCCGAAGAAGTTGGCGGCGGATTTGCATTCTGGCTTGGGAGAGGCGCTCGGATATCGAACCGAGCGAACGCATCGACCGAACTGATCAGCCGGGCGCGGGCCAGGTGATGGTGCTCTCCTGGGTGTAGAGCGGAACGCGGTCGCAGAAGGTGTCGGTCGGGCTTCGGCGCTTCTGATCCGCCGGGGTGTAGAAGGCCAGATGCGGACGGGTCCGGTCAGTGAAGCCTGAGCCGACCGACAAGGTGACGCGACGGGTGATCTGACCTTCGTCCGAGCTGCGATCCACGGCGGGGACATCGGCCGTGCCTTCCCAGAGCCAGGCGATGACATCGGCGGGCTGCCAGTGCTCGTCGAAGAAGATCACCCCGACGTTGACGATGGCGCCGCGCACCTCATCCGCATCAGCGTCCGCCAGCCGGAAGGTGTCGTAGTTGGCACCATCAAGGGCGAACTCAATCCGTTCAGCCAGCCCGCCGATCAGTTGGCGCAGGGCAGGGAAGTCACCCACCATGCCGATGCCCAGATAGATGCCGCCGGTCAGGTCAACATCATCGGCGGGGAGGGCATAGTCGCCCACGCCCAGCCATGCTCGGACATAGCCCGTCTTGGTCTTCAGCAGGAAGAACAGCGAGAAGCGCGGCGCGCCCATCGCCGACATGGCTTTGGCTTGTTCAGGCAGCACGAGTGAAATCCTCCACCCATGATGCCGTTGCCTCCAACAGACCCGCGCCGCGCTGAGCATCGAGGGCGTCAAGAAACTCATCGGGGTTCGCCAGCTTGCAGACGCAGCCGACGCGCAGGAAGTTGATCTCGGCTCCGACCGGCACGGCCTCGCGAAGGGGAGGGCGGAATTCGACCTTGTCCCCATCAACACGGGCGATGCGGTATTTGCGCGTACCCATGGTCAGATGCGTGATCGAGAAGTCCTCGCCGCCCTGGATCACGCCGGAGATCATTGCGATGGTCAGGAACGAGGCCCGCAACCCAGCGGCAACGGCGACTGTCGCGCCATGAGGGGCTGACGCATACAGGGAGCCGTCACCGAAGGGCGCGCCGTCGCTGTGGGTGACTTGAGCCGTTGTCAGATTGCCCGGCGCAAACGGCTTTGTGTGCGACCAGACCACCATCTTGCCGATACCGGCATCGAGACAGGCCTCAATAGCTCGGATCGCCTTGATGGCGTCTCGGCCCTGCACAAGGATGTTCTGCTCGCCGACCCACAGTCCGCCGCCATCAGTGCGAGCCGTGGGGGATGAGCCCGCGACATTGATCCCGCCATTGATCGTCACACCCCGCAGCCGCCAACGCTCGGAGCGCGGCGTCAGCAGGTCCCAGGGCCAAAAGTCCATCAGGTCGTTCCGAGGCGTCGTTGAGACTGCTGGATGGACGCCGCGCCCTTACGAGCGATGGTCGTCGAGGATCGGATGGCGGCGGCAGTGCCAGCCGATACCTTCTGGTTCACCTCAGCCAGCAGATCGGCCGTGGTCAGGGCTCCGCGCATGTCGAACACCTGTTGCGCCTTCGAGGCCTGAACGCCCCCATGTCCAACCAATGCCGGAACCCCGCTCAGGAGACTTGGAGGGGCTGGGAAGGCGCTCAGGCCAACCATTCCGTCAGCGAACTTCCGCATGTCGAACGTTCCGGCGTTCATCGACCGCAGGATCGATCCATATTTGCGCGTTGCTTCAGCGTTGATGATCGACTCGTCCGTCGAGATGCGGATCGGCTCTTGGTCAAGCAGGGCGAAAATCGAATCCGTGCGAGGGCCGCCCGGCCCACTGACCTTTCCATCGCCTCCAACTCGGCCGTCAGCGAAGCCGAACATCCGCTTGCCCAGAGAGAATGCCGTCTGCATCCAGTTCCCGCCGCTGGACACAGCTCCAGCTGCCCCGCCACTGGTCTTGCCGTCTCCGAACAACATCGCCGCCAGAGGTTCGGTGATCCCGCGACGGACGGAGATGGAGAGCAGGTCAGCGAGGATTTGCTTCGACACCGATCCGAACACGTCGCCCAACGACCGGGTGTTCATGATCGCATCGACCAAGCCGGAGTTCAGGCTGTCGAGGCCGCGTGCCGAGATGTTCTCCAGCGCCTGGCTGATCTGCTTAGCGTCTTTCAGGGACTGGTCGCGCCAAGCCGCCAGCGGAGACAGGTTGTTGCGGACGACCGCCGCCGTCTCTTCCTTCTCGATCTTGGCGTTCTGGGCCATCGCCGCGTCGCGGTCGGCCTTGGACAGACCTTCTTTGCGGTCCAACTGCAGTTGCAGGGCGTCTCGGCGCTGCTTCTGCGTGATGGCGAGAAGCTGCAGTTCGATCTGCTGGCGCTCGGCCGCAGTTCTGGCGCCCGCGCTCTGGAGCGAAAGCAGGTTCGCCGTCAGGTCCGCCAGCAGCCGCTCGTTGGCGATGCGCTCGTCCTGAATGTCGCGGAAGGCCGTGTCGGCGAGGATGCGGTCCTCAAGGGCGTCAGCTTCCTTGTTCGCCAGATCGAGCCTAGTCCTTTCGGCGGCTTTGATCTCGCCGCGGATCGTCTTGCTCTCGATCTCCGCGTCCCGAGCAGCCCGCTCCATGGCGATCTGATCTTGGTTCAGATCATAGCGCTGCTGGGCGGTCAGGATGTCCCGTTCGGCGACTTGGAGAAGGCGCTGTTTGGCCCGGTAGATCTCCTGCTCGATACGCTCGGCGCGGCGGGCTTCACGCTCGGCGGCACGCTGGGCTGAGTTGTCTTGTCGTCCTGGAGGGACAGTCAGATTTGCGTTGTATGTAGGCGTGCGTCGGCGGGTGGAAGGCGTCGTACCGCCTCGCTGATTGAGAAGGGCCGGATCGTCTTCGTCCACGCCCTCGCCGCGCTGAATGCGCCAGTAGAGCGTGTTGGCGTCATTGGCTTGGTTCCAGCCTTCACGAACGCCGCTCCAGTCGCCCTTGACCAACGACGAAGCCGCTTTTCCGAAGCCCTGAAGCCTCATCGTGTTGGCTTCTGTAAGGTCCTGACCCTTGCGTTCGAAGCGTTTGAAAGCTTCGGAGAACTCGTTGAGTTTGTTCAGGGCATTTGCCAGCCAAGTCGTGAAGGCGATCACCTCATCAGAGAGCCCGATAAAGGCACCTGCCAGTTGGATGCCGATGACTTGCGACAAATCCTCCAACTGACCTTGCGCGGCCGCACCCTTACGGATCAGTTCCGCATCCATCACAAATCCGAGGGACCGCGCTTCATCGCGCAGTCGGGCAACTTCGTCGCCACCTTCCCGCAGTGCTGTGACCAGTGGGCCAAGCCCCAGCTTTTCAGCAATCGCCGCCCGGTCGCTCTCGCTTTTCAGTGCGCCAATCCGGTCAACGACCTCATCTAACGCGGACTCGGTGTCTTTGAAGTTTCTGAGGTCTTCGGGTTTGAGCAGTAGGGCGCCGAACCATTTGGCGTCGGCTTTTGACAGGCCAGCCGCTGCCGAAGCTAGCTTGTTCGAGAACGTCTCCAGCGATCCGCTAACGGCACTGGCATCCTCGCCGGTTTTGCGGGCGACGTATTGCCACTCCTGAAGGGCAGAGGTGGAGATACCGATGCGCTGGGCGGAATTCGCCAGGTCGTCAGCCATCTTCAAGCTGGCCTTGCCAAACTGCAGTGCCATAGCCAGTCCAGCAGCGAAGACGGCGGTTAAGGCTGCAATTCCAACCGCGAGCCCCTTGGCGGTTCGAGCCATTCCAGAACTAATCCGGTCTCCACCAGCGCCCGCCTCACGTTCCATCACGCCGACTGAGCGCTTGAGATCCACCTCAGAATCTCGCAGGTCCTGCTTGAGCTTGTCCTTGGTGGCACGCAGCTCAAAGGCTGCTGACCCAACAACGTAGGCGTCAGACATGGGCGGGCTCCGAATATCGGGGGGAGGGCGAGCGCCCAAAGAAAAAGGCCCGCCGAAGCGAGCCTGTTCGAATTCTGTTCAGGGTGACGCGCTCAAAGGGCGGTCGTAAATTTCACCGACGCAATGTGCTGGGCGGCCTTTAGGAGAGGCTGCTGCGCGGGATTGCGACGTTCGCGGTTTGTCTGCAACGATCCATGTCGGTCCCTACACGTCCGCATCGATCCGATGAAAAAAGGGAACCGCCCCTCCGTTGACACCTTTCAGAGTCACCTTCAGGGTGAAAATGCAAACCGGAAAGTGACCTCAATTCGTCCGCCGGTCTGGAGGATTGAATGTTTAAGACGTTGCGCTGTTTTGCGCGTGGGCATGACGGGAAGTACGAGGCGATTTGCATTGACCTCGATATTTCTGTTGTAGCCGGGTCCATACAGGACGTTCAGCGCTGCCTCGGCGAGGCCGTTGAGATGTACGTCCGCGCCGCTCTGCAGGAAGAACCGGCGGTGGCTCGGAGGTTGTTGTCCCGCCGCGCCCCTTGGCATGTGCGCATGGGGTGGATTTGGTCCTTTGCACTCCACATGTTGATTTCGCAGCCTTCGGGGCATGACCGTACTATGCACGCTGGCTACGAGATGCCTTGCCCCGCCTGAACTGTACGTTTGCGCAAGTTCTAGAGATCCTGCTCCGCAACGGCTTTGTCCTGCACAGGCAGGGCTCAGGAAGCCACCAAATTTACCGTCGAGCGGCCGGGAGCAAGGTGTGGCTCGTTACAGTTGCCTATCATACCAAAAGCGATGACGTGCCGATTGGCACCCTTAAATCTATCATTCGTGACAGCGGACTGAGCCAAAAGCTCTTTCGGCGTTAATCGATAGACAGACTCGTCCCTTCGAAAGGGCGGCCCTAAGCCGCCCTGGTTGGTTGGTCAGGCCGCCCTCACGCTCGGTTCCAGCTCTTTAGCCAGCCGGGCCAGACCCTTGGGCGTCACGCGGCACTGAGTGACGACCTTCTCGCTGCCGTCTGATCGGTGAACGGTCGTGGTCTTATGCTCCAGCAGGCCGCTTGCCAGCTTGTCCTGATAGGCCACGTCACCGGCAGCGCCGAGACGCCCGTAAATCCAGCGGTGCGAGCGCAGGAAGGCGAACAGCACCTTGGGCTGAACCTGCAGGGTCTTCGCCGCGTCAGTGATGCACAGCGAGCCTTCCGCTGTAGCGATCCGGTCGAGGGCGTCGGCCTTCGGGGCCAAGTCCGCGATCTGGGCCTGCATCTCCATCTTGTCGTTGGCGTAGTCGGCCAGGAGCAGACGGAGGTGCGCCGGGTTGTTCAGGTCGATGTTCGGCTTCTGGGCCGAGCGTTCCAGCTCTTCCCAGCGGTCGATGATCTTGGCGCGGAGTTCGACGCTGTAGCCGGAGACGAGGATCAGGCACTCGCGGCGGGGGAGGTTGAAACAGGGGCGGTCCTTGTTCTGGCTGTCCCGATACGTGCCCCCAAAAGTGGGGGCGCTGATGTTGAGGCCGTCGAGCATCGTCTTGATGTCGCGAATGACGTGGTCGTGCCGTTTGCCGGTGAGGTCAGCGATCACGACTGACGACATCGTCTGCGGGCCATCGCTGGCGACCGGCAGGAAGGAGAGGGGTTCACGCTTGGTAGGTGTGGATCGGCGTGGAAAAGGGACCCCGTTAGCGGTGTGATCGGCGTCGAATAAGGACCCCTCATTCCTGAGGTCTAACGGTGGCGGCTTGGCG
>NZ_JAEPWN010000009.1 GCF_016654005.1 Brevundimonas nasdae
GTCGCCACGCGCTATGATCGATGCCCGACCGTCTTCCTCTCCGCCATAGCTCTCGCTGCAACCGTCCTCTTCTGGCTATGAGTCCTGAGCCTAGGCCCTGAGTTTCAGGGCTGGCCCATCGCGCCGCCGCTGGACGCCATCATCAGGGGCGCCTGCGGCTGACTGAAGTAGCGGTCGATGCCGTCAGCGACGGCCTTCATCATGCGGCGGCGAACACGTTCGTCGCTCAGGGCGCGCTCGTCCTCGGCATTGGTGATGAAGCCCATCTCCAGCAGAACCGCAGGCACGTCTGGCGCCAGCAGGACGGCCAGACCGGCGTCGCGATGGCTGCGACGCAGCAGCGGGCGGTCGGTGGCCTCCAGATGCGTCAGCAGAACCCGGGCGAACTGGGCCGAGCGATTCTGGGTCGCACGCTGGGTCATGTCCAGCAGGATGCGGTCCACTGACGGATCGCGGCCCGGCAGGTGCAGATCGCGGTGCCAGTTGTCGCCGCGCGTGAACTCACGCACCGCACGGCCCGCGCCCTGCTCGGACAGGGTATAGACGCTGGCGCCGCGGATCGCCGGGTCCGACCCCGCATCGGCGTGCAGAGATATGAACAGGTCGGCGTTGGCCTGACGCGCGATGGTGACGCGGCGGTTCAGGTCGACATAGCTGTCGTCAGAACGCGTCATGTGCACGCGGTACTTGCCGGTCCGCTCCAACTCGGCCTTCAAAGCCAGGGCGGCGGCCAGGGTGATGGTCTTTTCGCGCACATTGGCGCCCGCGGCCCCAGGGTCGCGTCCGCCGTGGCCGGCGTCGATCACGATCAGAGGCTTTTCTGCGCGGCGAGGTTCCGTCGCACGCGGCGCCGTACGCGCCGGCGTGATCGCGGCGCCGGTCGCCTTGAGGTCGATGACATAACGGAAATGAGGCACGCCATCGCCCGGCGGCAACAGGAAACGCCGCTCGATCTCGCTGCCGCGCGCCAGCTCAAGTTGGACGCGCGAGCCGCCGCCGTTGGCGTCGACACGGAATGACCGAACCAGGCCCGAACCGCCGCCATCCAGCCCCCGGCCGGTGGCGACACCCGACAGCGCCACAGTGACGCGGCCGTCTGCGCCCGCGTCGATGACACGGCCCTGCGCCGACTTTTCAAGGTCGATTACAACGCGCGTGCGGTCGCCGTCGGCGCCGAACCTTATGCCCAGCACCTCCCCGCTTGAGCCCCACGCAAGACCGCGCGTGGCGAACAGGACGACCGTGCACATGACCACGAAGGCCAGAGCGGTCATCGCCCATTCCTTCGTGCGCCAACGCGCAATGTCTGACAAAAAGCGACCGCTCATCCCGACGACGAACCCACTACACCGTTTACTGAGCCGCCTTATCGCCCGGCTCTCGTATTCAGGGGGTTAAGGCGAACACTAAAATATTCGGCGTTCTTCGGTGCTCGGCCAAAAACCAGAAGGACATAACAACCGGATATTCATGAGCGCAGATCGCCTCATAGCCCCCGCCTATCCGACCGTCCAATCCGCCTCATCTCCGACAAACACCGCAAGCGCCAACGGACGAGCATCAGCGCCCATACCAACCTCACAGGGACGCAGGGGCGGGCGCGTGATCAGCCACATGAATTCACGACCCGGAGATTCACACTCGACCCACCCCTCAAGACGGTTCTCGACCCTGACCATGGGGAACAGCTTCTCTCCGACTTGAAGAGACACCCCCTCCCAGTGCTCCTCGCTGATCGCCATCAGAACAGGAAACGATATGCGAGTACGTTTTGCTGGAAGCTCTTGAAAACCGAGAGGGACCTTTTCCTTGGCGCTCCAGCGAAAATATCTGTCATCCGCTTCTTCCAGCCCGTGCCAACCACTCGCCCCCTTCATAAGGGGCAGATGATCCAGAACCAAAGGAACGGCGAGAACCTGAAACCTTTCTACATACCTCTTGGCTATAGAGGAAAGATGATTACGCCAAATGAAGAAACCCCAATCACATATTCTGTATTGAAAATTATTTTTTCGACAAAACACGTCTATCGTATTTGCAGAGAAAAATGAAATATGACCATTTCTCGGTCCAAAATATTTCCAACTATCTCTTATCTCTGCAATATTATCTGGTATATATTCTTGACTGAAGAACATAACACCACCTTCTGACATCGCTGATGACATCAGATTAATTGTACCCCTAGGGTCCGGACTATGCTCAAGGACCTCGTATGCTGATACAATGTCAAATTTTCTATCCGGCATTTCACCGCCAGCATAGGGATCATAGCTAGCAATATCCCGAATGCCATAAATATTCATTTCCTGCTCAAGAACGCCTCGGCCGGAACCAAAATCAAGCATCGACAAATGTGGAATTAAATCACCCGCTCGATTGAATATTATACTCGAAATAAATCTTGACCGAGTTCCGTCATACTCGGGATCATAAACAGCATAATGATTGTTATAAATGTTTCGTGCGAAATCTTCATGAGACCAATCATCACAAAAGTCAGTGAATATATGCTCGCACACGACACATCTGTAATGATTAACAGCCACGCCATATTGTCCAGCAGCAATGCCACATGAGTTTTTTGAAAAATCTACGCTGAAAAAATAATCAGCAGCATCGCCACACATCTTACAGACACGAGAAATTTCAACCGGCGGCAGCCGCCCCTCAAGGGCGCCGCCCAGCAACTCTCTCACCCGGACATCGCCCGCATCATCACCAAACATGCCGATCTCCAAGCATAATCACGCTGCACATTGATACACCCCAATGCAGTGCATCAACACCCTCAGCGCGAACCCTCTCCACATATCCAAAGGCCTCAATCGTTTTGCATTTCCTTTGAATGGCGCCTATTGTGTGAAAGTTGCGATCGATCGCGTCATCGTCCAGTGCGACTTTAGACGCGCACTCCCCGCAGCGCTGACTTTCAACTCATTCCGATGATCGTCCGGCCTAGCCGTCGATCTGACGAAAGGGTTCGAGACGCTCCTTTGAACGGAGCGCTTGAACCCCGGATGAACATAACCTCATGGGCCAACCCGCTTGCACACCTCGTCGGCAGCAAATTGCCGCACTCGCACTTCGCGAGGGGATGTTGCACGCCCTGGCCCCTTTCCCCGTTCGGCGAGCCGCCACGACCCTGCCCAGTTTCCTGGGAGGGCGGGCCTGCGCGCGCCAGAGAGAGACTTTCAATGTCAAAGACAATGCTGATCGATGCGGCGCATCCGGAGGAGACCCGGGTCGCCATCGTGGATGGACGGCAGATTGAGGAATTCGATTTCGAATCCCGTGCGAAGCGCCAACTTCGCGGCAACATCTATCTCGCCAAGGTCACCCGCGTAGAGCCCAGCCTTCAGGCCGCCTTCGTCGAGTACGGCGGCAATCGCCACGGTTTCCTGGCCTTCAACGAAATCCACCCCGACTATTACCAGATCCCTGTCGCCGACCGCGAAGCCATCATGGCCGAAGCGCACGACGATGAGGACGACGACGATCTGGACCGCGATTCCACGGGCGACGATGTCGATCCTGAATCCGCCCTGGCGGATGAGGAGCGTCTGAAGCGCCGCCTGATGCGTCGCTACAAGATCCAGGACGTCATCAAGCGTCGCCAGATCCTGCTGGTGCAGGTCGTCAAGGACGAGCGCGGCGCCAAGGGCGCGGCCCTGACCACCTGGCTGTCGCTGGCGGGCCGCTACTGCGTCCTGATGCCGAACACCGGCAAGGGCGGCGGCATTTCGCGCAAGATCACCAACACCTCCGACCGCCGTCGCCTGAAGAGCGCCGTCGCCGCCCTGGAAGTGCCGCAGGGCATGGGCCTGATCATCCGCACGGCGGGCGCCAAGCGCACCAAGGCCGAGATCAAGCGCGACTATCAATATCTGCTGCGGCTGTGGGAGACGATCCGCGAGACGACGCTCGCCTCCAACGCCCCGTCGATGATCTACGAGGAGGAAAACCTCGTCCGCCGCGCCGTGCGCGACATGTTCGACAAAGACTTCGACGGCATTCAGGTCGAGGGCGTCGAGGGCTTCAAGGAGGCGCGCGACTTCATGCGCGTGCTTATGCCCGCCCAGGCCAAGAAGGTTCACCTGTATCGCGGCTCGCGGCCCCTCTTCGCCGCCAACGGCATTGAAGAGCTGCTGACACAGATTCACCAGCCGGTCGTACCATTGAAGTCGGGCGGCTATCTGGTCATCAACCAGACCGAGGCCCTGGTGGCCATCGACGTCAACTCGGGCCGCGCGACCAAGGAACGCAACGTCGAGCAGACGGCGTTCAAGACCAATATGGAAGCCGCCGTCGAGGCCGCGCGCCAGCTGCGTCTGCGCGACCTTGCGGGTCTGGTCGTCATCGACTTCATCGACATGGATGAGGGCAAGAACAACCGCACCGTTGAGCGCGTGCTAAAGGAGGCCCTGGCCGCCGACCGCGCCCGCATCCAGATGGGCCGCATCTCGCCCTTCGGCCTGATGGAGATCAGCCGCCAGCGCCGCCGCCTGGGCGTGATCGAGGGCGCGACCGAGGCCTGCCCGCACTGCCAGGGTTCGGGCCGAATCCGTTCGGCGGAATCCGCCGCCCTGATGACCCTGCGCGCCGTCGACATCGAGGCCGGCAAGAATGGCGCAGGCGTCGTGGTGCTTAAGGTCTGCACCGCCGTCGGCCTCTATATCCTGAACCACAAGCGCGCCTATCTGCAGGACCTGCTGGAGCGTCGCGGCCTTAACGTCATCGTCCAGATCGACGACAGCCTGGGTCAGGGCGAGCACAACATCGAACGGACCGAGACGAACGAGGACTTCGTCGCGCCCGAGATCGAACTGCCCAACCTGAACGACGACTTCGACGCCTCGCTCTACGAAGACGAGGATGAGGACGACGACGACGACGAAGTCATCAGCGACGATGACGATGAGGATGAAGACTCGCTGGAGCGCGAGGACAGCGACGACGACGAACCCCGCGAACGCGCCGAGCGCGCTGAATCCCGTGGTCGTGGTCGTGGCCGCAATCGCCGCCGCCGTGGCGGTCGTCGCGATGAAGAAGCCACCGACGCACCGGAAGCCCTGACCGTCGAAGACGCCTCTGACGACGAGGAAGACGAGAACGGCCGCCGCCGTCGTCGTGGCCGTCGAGGCGGTCGCCGCGTCCGTGAGGACGGCGAGCGCGACGTCTACACCTGGGTGCGCGGCCGCACGCCGTCGCTGGACGATCCCTATGTCTGGTTCGACCCGCTGAACCCGGGCCGCCCCGAGCCGCGCCAGGAACGTGCTGAACGTCCTGTCGCTGCCGAAGCGGAAGTCGAAGGACTGGATGCTGTCGCCTCGGAAGGTTCGAGCGAAGAAGGCGGTCGTTCGCGTCGTCGTCGTCGTCGCGGGCGTGGCCGCGGCGGAGACACAGCGCACGAGCAGAAGGTCGAGAACCGCGCCACCAACGAAGGCATGGCCCCGGACGGGTCGCCCGACACGCCGATGGCCGTCATGATCGCGCCGACCGAAGACACGGTTGAGGTCGATACGCCCGCCATCGCGCCTGAGCCGCAACGCCGCCGCGTGCGCCGCAAGTCGGCCAGCGCCGAAGCCGCGGCCCAGGTCGCCGCCGAGGTCGAAGCCAAGGCCGAGCCGGAAACGGCTGCAGAGCCCCACGTCGAACCGCATCCCGACACCGCGATCGAGACGAACGAGGCGCCGGTCGAAGGCACGCCGGTCCAGCTGGACGTCACGCCCCAGACAGCCTTCGCCGTCGAACAGGCGCTGGCGCAGGCTGTCCACGAACCCCAGCCCGCTTTCGTCGATCTGGCGTCTGTCGAAGCCGTGGTCGTCAACGAACCCGTCGTCGCGCCTCAGCCCGAAGTCGATGTCCAGGCCATCATCGCCGAAGATCCGAACCAGATCGTCGCACCTCCCGAAAAGCCCAAGCGTGGGTGGTGGCGCCGCTGATCGGTCACGATTAGACTGTCAGAATGCAGACGGGGGTCGATCGTTACCGGAGTGCGCCATGACGTGGCTTCCTCGATCAGCAACCCGTCTTCTGGCGGCGGCGGCAACGGGCCTGATGGTCCTTGTCGCCGCTGGCCAGGCCTCTGCCCAGAGCATGATCCGCGACACCGAGATCGAGGGAATCATTCGCGGCTGGGCTGATCCTGTCTTCGTGGCCATGGGGCTGAACCCCTCCGACATCGAAGTCCTGCTGGTCAACGACAACGACCTGAACGCCTTTGCGACCCGCGGACGGATCATGGGCGTCAACACCGGCCTGATCCTGCGCACCAAGAACCCCAGCGAACTGCTGGGCGTGATGGCCCACGAAGCGGGCCATATCAAAAACCGCCACACCCTGCGCGACGGCGCCCAGAACGCGGGCAAGCAGCCCATGTTCATGACCATGGCCCTGGGCGCGCTGGCCATCGCCGCAGGCGCGCCGGACGCGGGCGTGGCCCTGCTGGGCTCCAGCCAGTATTTCGGAACCCTGGGCGCCCTGCACTACATGCAGAGCCAGGAGGGCGAAGCCGACCTGACCGGCGCCCGCGCGCTGGAGAGGGCCGGAGAAACCGGCGCAGGCCTTGTGTCCTTCTTCGAGAATTTCCGCTCGCAAGAAGTCTTCTCCGACGCACGCCGCTACCCCTATTTCCGCAGCCACCCCCTGTCATCGCAACGGATCGAATCCATGCGCCGCTTCGTGCAGGAGCAGCCGCACTACAGCCACCGCGACAGCTCCGAACGCATGGCCCAGCACGCCCTGATCCTGGCCAAGATCCATGCCTTCATGGATCCGCCGAACCAGACCCTGCGGTCTTACCCGTCGACAGACACCTCCCTGCCCGGCCGTTATGCACGCGCCATCGCCTGGTATCGCGACGGCCAGACCGACCGCGCCCTGACGGCGGTGGATGAACTGATCGCAGGCGACGAAACCAATCCCTATTTCCAGGAACTGAAGGGTCAGGTCCTGTTTGAGGAAGGCCGCCCGGTCGAGGCCGTCGTGGCCCATCGCGAGGCTGTGCGCCTGGCCCCCGACGCCCCTCTGCTGCGCGTCAACCTGGCCCACGCTCTGATCGAAACCAACGACCCCGCCAATCTGGACGAGGCCATCAGCCAACTGAAACACGCCACCGTCGCCGAGAAGGACAACACCATGGCCTGGCGCCTGCTGTCCCAGGCCTATGCGTCCAAGGGGATGGAAGGCGAAGCGCGCCTGGCCTCGGCGGAACTCTATTTCGCTGCCGGCGCCGAAAAGGAAGCCGTGCAGTTCGCCCTGCGCGCCCGCAGCATGCTGCAGCCGACCTCTATCGAATGGCGCCGCGCCATGGACATCGTCCTGGCTTCAGGCGCCACGCCCGCCGACATTCAGGATCTGGACCGGCGCGACGCCCTGCGCCGTCCGGCCACCTTGAACTGATCCCCCTTCCTCCGACGACTGACGAGCCTTCATGACCGACGACGCCCCCGCGCCCGAAACCAAAGCCGCCCCCGCATCGAACTGGCTGACTGGCGCGCGCGCCGGCTATCTGGCCCTCGGCGTGTCGGTCGTGGCGCTGGGCCTGGCCGCCGCGCCCTATTTCACCGGCGGCGGCGAGAATGTGCGCGCCTATCTGCTGAAACACCCCGAAGTCCTTCAGGAAGCCAGCCAGGCGCTGCAGGAAAAGGGCGAACAGGCCCGCGTGGACGAAACCAACCAGGCCGCCGCCGCCAACGCCGCCCTGCTGAAGCCCGATCCGCGCGACCCCAGCTTCGGCCCGGCGGACGCCAAGGTGACGGTGATCGAATTCTTCGACTTCCGCTGCCCCGGCTGCAAGGCCGTGGCCCACGACTACCGCGCCCTGATGGCCGCCCACCCCGAGGTTCGCTTCGTCTTCAAGGACTGGCCGATCCTGGACCGGGGCGAGGACGTGACCTCGCAGTACGCCGCCCGCGCCGCCCTGGCCGCGCACCAGCAGGGCAAATATCTGGAGGTCTATGACGCCCTGATGACCGAGCGGGCGCTGAGCATCGAGGCCATCGACCGCATCCTGGCCGAGCACGGCGTCGACATGACGCGCGCCAAGGCTGCCGTCGCCTCACCCGAGACGACCCGCCACATCGCCGACATCCACACGACGGCGGCCGCCCTGCGCCTGCAAGGCACTCCGACCTTCCTGGTCAACGGCAAGGCCAGCCCCAGCATCGACCCCGCCGAAGTCGGCAAGATGATCGAAGCGGCGAAACGCTGATTTCTTCCTTCTCTGAAACGTAATTAGGCGGCGGTCATGCCTTGACCGCCCCCTAATCCGTCTCGCTTCACGATCCGCCTTCTCCCGCAAAGGCAGGAAGAGCGCGTCAGATCAATCCCGTCGTGGGTGACGACGGGTCGCCATACACCCGCTTGGGCATCCGGCCCGCCAGATAGGAATCGCGGCCTGCGAGGACCGCGTGCTTCATCGCGCGGGCCATGCGGATCGGGTCTTTCGCTCCGGCGATGGCGGTGTTCATCAGAACGGCGTCGCAGCCCAACTCCATCGCCAGCGTCGCATCCGACGCCGTGCCCAGACCAGCGTCAACCACCACGGGCACCTTGGTCTGGTCAACGATCAGCTTGATGTTCACAGGGTTGAGCAGGCCTAGGCCCGAGCCGATCGGCGCCGCCAGAGGCATGATGGCCGCAGCACCTGCGTCCTCTAGCTTGCGGCAATAGACGGGGTCATCGGTGCAATAGACCATCACGTCGAACCCGTCCGCGACCAGCAGCTTCAGCGAGCGCAGGGTTTCTTCCATGTCGGGATACAGCAGGTTCGGGTCCGACAGCACTTCCAGCTTGACCAGGTTCCAGTCGCCTGCCTCTCGCGCCAGACGCAGGGTCCGCACGGCGTCCTCGCCGGTGAAACAGCCTGCCGTATTGGGCAGGTAGGTGTACTGATCCGGCTTCACAAAATCGACCAGCATCGGCTGGGTCGGGTCTGACAGGTTCACGCGGCGCATGGCGACGGTCACCATCTCGGCGCCCGCAGCTTCGGCGGCGGCGGCGTTCTGGGCGTAGTCAGCGTATTTGCCGGTGCCCACGATAAGGCGCGAGGTGAAGGTGCGGCCCGCGACGGACCAGGTTTCAGTGGCTGTATCGGTCATGGGTCTGACCTAGTCCCCCAGGCGCGCGAAGCAAAGCGCGGTTGCGGGATTTGATGAAATCAGCCGCCGCCGACAAACTGGACCAGTTCGATCCGGTCCCCCTCGGCCACCGTCGTTGTCGCATGAAGGGACTTGGGCACGATTTCCAGATTGCGCTCGACCGCCACCTTGCGCGGGTCCAGCGACAGTTCCTCGACCAGCGCCAGGATGGTGGCGGACTGGACCTGGCGCAGTTCGCCATTCAATTGGATCTGGTGCACGGCGTATCTCCCGACGATAGTCAACGTCAGCGGGGACATAGGACCAAGCGACGCGTTTCGCCAGCCGGTCAGCCGACCTCGAACAGATAGGCGCAGATCACGACGGCGACGGCCGCGCCTGCCGCCATAACGGAACGAACGATCAATTTGACGTCTTCGCGCATACTTCGCGCTCCTCGACGAGCGTCCCGAAAGCGGACGATTGATCAAATCCGTGCGAAATCTGCGCCATCCGCCTTACGTCGGGTAAGGTTCCTGCTGCTAGACCGTTTGACCCACGGCCAGCCTCGGCTAAAAGGCCCCTCTTGTGCTGCGAAAGCGTCCGATTCCGGAATCCATGGCCGAAACGCCTGTCATCCATGTGCTCAACGGCCCCAATCTGAACCTGCTCGGGGTTCGGGAGCCGGAAATCTATGGCCGCGACACCCTCGCGGACATCGAGCAGCGCTGCGTGAAAGCGGCTGGCGAGGCGCAGATCGTCTTCCGCCAGACTAATCATGAGGGCGTGCTGGTCGACTGGATTCAGGAAGCGCGTGAAGGCGCGGACGCCCTGATCATCAATCCGGCGGCCTACAGCCACACCTCGGTCGCGCTGCACGATGCGCTGAAGACGCTGTCGATCCCGGTGATCGAACTGCATCTGTCCAATCCGGCGGCGCGCGAAGCCTTCCGGCATCACTCCTATGTGTCGTCTGCGGCGACCGGCGTCATCGCCGGGTTCGGCGCGCACGGCTATGAACTGGCCGTCCAGGCGGCTCTCACCAAGGTCCGGGAACGCGCCTGAGGGCCGACCCGTTCTCACTGAACACGAAAGACAAGGCGCAATTCCAATGGCCGATGACAAGAAACACGCCGAGATCGACGCGACCCTGGTTCGCCAGCTGGCCGACATCCTGAACGAAACCGACCTGACGGAAGTCGAAGTCGAACGCGGCGACCTGCGCATCCGCGTCGCCCGCGAGATCACCGTGAACGCCGCTCCGGTCCAGTATGCCGCCGCCCCCGCTGCGGTCGCAGCCCCTGCCGCCGCCGCTGCTCCGGTCGCCATGCCTTCGGACCCCGCCACCATCGTCGCCCGCGCGGGTGAAGAGGTGAAGTCGCCGATGGTCGGCACCGCCTATCTGCAGGCCTCGCCGGAGGCTCCGGCGTTCGTCCAGCCAGGCGACAAGGTCAAGAAGGGCCAGACCCTGCTGATCGTCGAAGCCATGAAGACGATGAACCCGATCCAGGCCCCGCGCGACGGCGTCGTGGCGGAAATCCTGGTCGGCGACGCTCAGCCGGTCGAATTCGGCGAACCGCTCGTCCTGCTGGAAGCCTAAGGCGCCCTGATGTTCACCAAGGTCCTCATCGCCAACCGCGGCGAGATCGCGCTGCGTATCCACCGCGCGTGCAAGGAGATGGGCATTTCGACCGTCGCCGTGCACTCGGAAGCCGATCGCGGCGCCATGTGGGTGCGTCTGGCGGATGAAAGCGTCTGCATCGGCCCCGCCTCGGCGGCCAAGTCGTATCTGAACATCCCCTCGATCATCGCGGCGGCTGAAATCACCGGCGCCCAGGCGATCCACCCCGGCTACGGCTTCCTGTCCGAGAACGCCCGTTTCGCCGAGATCGTCGAGGCCCACGGCCTGACCTTCATCGGCCCCAAGCCCGAGCACATCCGTGTCATGGGCGACAAGATCAGCGCCAAACAGACCGTCAAGGATGCGGGCATCCCCGTCGTCCCCGGCTCTGACGGCGAGGTCGAGACCGTCGAGGCCGCAATTGAAGCGTCCAAGGCCATCGGCTTCCCCCTGATCGTCAAGGCGGCGGCTGGCGGCGGCGGTCGCGGCATGAAGGTCGCCATGACGCCGGACGATCTGGTTGAGGCGGTTCAGACGGCCCAGTCCGAAGCCAAGGCCGCCTTCGGCAACGGCGCCGTCTATATGGAGCGCTATCTCCAGAAGCCGCGCCACATCGAGATCCAGGTCATCGCTGACAGCCACGGCAATGTCGTCCACCTGGGCGAACGCGACTGCTCGCTGCAACGCCGCCACCAGAAGGTGCTGGAGGAGGCCCCCTCGCCCGCATTGTCGGCTGAGGGTCGCAAGAAGATCGGCGAGACGGTCAACAAGGCCATCGCCGCCATCGGTTACCTCGGCGTCGGCACCATCGAGTTCCTGTGGGAGGACGGCGAGTTCTTCTTCATCGAGATGAACACCCGCCTGCAGGTCGAACACCCGGTCACGGAAATGATTACGGGCGTCGATCTGGTGCGTGAACAGGTCCGCATCGCCGCCGGTCTGCCCCTGTCCTTCACCCAGGACGACATCAGCTTCGAAGGCCACGCCATCGAGGTGCGGATCAACGCCGAGAATCCGGAGACCTTCACCCCGTCGCCGGGCAAGATCACCGACTTCCACGCCCCCGGCGGTCTGGGCGTGCGTCTGGATAGCGCCATCTACGCCGGCTATTCGATCCCGCCCTACTATGACAGCCTGATCGGCAAGCTGATCGTCCACGGCCGCGACCGCGAAGAGGCCATCGCGCGCCTGAAGCGTTCGCTGAACGAGATCGTCATCGGCGGCGTCGACACCACCATTCCGCTGTTCCAGAAGTTGCTGCAGGAGCCGGATATTCTGTCTGGCGACTACGACATCCACTGGCTGGAGAAATGGGCCGCCCGCCAGAAGGGCGACGCCTGACCGACCCTGATTTCAGCGCCAGCGGGCCTTTTGGCGGCTTCGGCCCCGAGGACCTGCTGGCCTGTTACGCCCGGGGCGTGTTTCCGATGGCTGAAGCGCGCGATGATCCGTGCGTCTTCATCATCGAGCCGGACCAGCGCGGCGTCATTCCGCTGGACGGCTTTCACATTCCCACACGCCTGCGCCGAACCGTGCGAAGCGAACCGTTCGAAGTGCGGATCGACACCGCGTTCGAAGCCGTCCTGGACGGGTGCGCCGCCGCCCAGGGGCCGGATCGCGAAGACACCTGGATCAATGCGCCGATCCGCCGCCTCTACGCCGCCCTGTTCGCCATGGGCCACGTCCATTCCATCGAATGCTGGAAGGATGAACGGCTGGTCGGCGGCCTGTACGGCGTCACGCTAGGCGGCGCCTTCTTCGGCGAGAGTATGTTCAGCCGCGAACGGGACGCCTCAAAAGTGGCTTTGGTCCATCTGGTCGCGCGCCTGCGCAAAGGCGGCTGGACGCTGCTGGACGCGCAGTTCCTGACCGAGCATCTCAGCCAGTTCGGCGCCGTCGAAACACCGCAAGCGACCTATCTGCGACGCCTGAAACCCGCGTTGATGGTTGTGCCGGATCAGGCCGCACTGCTCGGACAAATGAATGGCACTGAAGCCGTCGCCCTGGCGACCGCCTAGTTTTTGCAGCCCACGACCCAGGCGTCATAGTTGACGTTCTGAAGCCCGCTGACCGCAGGCGACGAGGCGAACATCCAGCCACGGAAGATCTGGCGGGGTTCGGCGCCCTGGGCCGAGCCGCGCGGCTGCACCGACACGTCCACATAGGCGATGGAGTCTTCGGTCAGTTCGTCCGGGGTCGAAACCTCGCAGGCGCGGACGTTGAAGATCAGGTTCTGGTTGAAGCGCACGGGACGGCCGCCGACCTCGACCTCGAACTTCATGCTTTCAGCTGTGGTCTTGTCGATGGCCTGAATGACAGCGAACTTGCGGCGCTGGCGTCGGGCGGGCGTCGCCGGTTGTTCGATGGCCTTTTCAACCGGTGCAGCGACGACCTCGTCCGCCACCTTCTCCACCGCCTCGTCTTCAGCGATGATGATGGCGGGCGGTGGGGTCACAGCGACTGGGCTTTTGGGCGCAGGCGCGCCGGACGGCGCCGTTTCTGTAGGCACAACGGTCGGCGCCTGGGCCGGGGTCTTCCTGAGAATGTCGCCGATGGGGTCGGATTGAACCGGGCGCGCATCGCGCGGAGCGTCCTGAAGCACGCTGGCCGTCACTGCGCCAGCGCTCAACACGCCGACGACGGCCGCCGCGCCCATCAGGAGCCGGTTCGTTTTCACTCAGGCGTCCAGGCTTGATAATCGCCGGTCGCAGCCGGACGCTTGGCGTCATTGGCCAGCGAGCCGGGCGGACGCCAGGCCAGCGGGGTGCCGCTGAGGTTCGGCAGGTGATCCTTTTCCCACGACCGACGCGGCAACGGCTCTTCCGTCGGCGGCAGGTCGAAGGTGTAGTGCAGCCAGCCGTGCCAGTCCGCAGACACCTTGGAGGCCTCGGCATAGCCGTCATAGATGACCCAGCGGCGCTTGCGCCCGTCATAGCTGACGTTGTCGCGGCTCTCGTAATAGCGATTGCCGTTCTCGTCCGCGCCGACATAGCGGCCACGCTTGGCGATGGTGAAACGGGTGCCGATCGTGGCGCCCTCCCACCAACCGAAAATCTTGCTCAACACGTCTTAGAAATCCAGGTCATGCAGCCGCGGCGGGAGGTCCGGCGGCTGGGAGGGATCATAGAAACCTGCGCCCCCTTCGTCCAGAGTTCAGGTCGACTTCCGACAGCGCGGCTCCAATCGATATCTTGTGGGCAACCCGACGTGAGACCACCAGATATATTGGCAACACCCTATGACACGCCGTAATCTGAGTGAAGGCTTTCGGGAGACCTCGCCCAATGCGCTTTCAAACCGACCTCACCGTCCTCGCAGACCGAGTCGCGATGGAGACGCGCGAGGTCGAACGGGCCGCAGCGATTGAGACTGTTCTCGCTCCCTCCGGCTGGTCGGACGCCCAGATCGAGGCCTGGCTGGATTGGGCTGACGGTGACGAAGAAACGGGCGACTGGCTGAATGGCTCTGTTGAGGCCTGGATCGCGCCTTTGGTTCAGACGGGATTGTCGGAAGGCGTCTTCACCAATGCCGCCGAGGCACAGGCGTTCGCCGAGGAGTTGTCCGCCTCCATTCGCCTGGGGCTGGCGTCGCCTGCGTCCAGCGCCCCGAGCGCCACAGAGATCATCGATCTGTCCGATCCCAGCGCCCCCGCACGACTGGCGGACCATCGCGCGCGCCGCACCAGCGCCAGACTGGGGGCGCAGGCGGCAGAAGGCTTGGCCGACGCCCTATGCGCCGTCGCCGACGCGGTGGACCGCTGCGAGGGGCCGCATGGCGACTGCGCCAACCCGGCGCGGAATCCCGCCCTCGCCCGCGCCGGGGCCGCCGCACGTCGATGCGGCGCCAGCGACGCCGACATTCTGCGCGCCGCCGATGGCGAGCGGCCGTCCGCCTTTACGGCTGCAACGCCGAACACCGCCCCCTTGGCCGCACTTGCCGACCGGACCCAGATCGCGGCCGGAGCGCCGGAAGCCCTTCTGGCGGCCCAGACCATGCTGGATGGCGGCCTGATCCTGACATTCGATCCGCGTGACGCCGAAGCCCTGATCGGGCAGAGCATCGGGCGGGCGGTGCTGAACCTGGGCGCTGTCGCAGCATTGGGAGGCGACACGCCCGCCCTGCTGTCGCATCTGGCCCGACTTTGGACAGTGGCGCTCGATCTGCAGACCGCAACGCCACGTTCGATTGCGTTGGGACTGGAAGGCCTGCTGGCAGCATCCACCTCCGAGCCCGACATGGCGACGCACACCAAGGCTCTGGCCGCCATCGTCGCCGCCAGCGCGGCGGAAACCTCGGTCGAACTGGCCGCCGTGCGCGGCGCGGCGCCCGATTGGGACAGCCTCAAGGGCGAGGTTTCAGACGCCCGGACCGCGTCACAGCCCCGCCGCCATGCCGCCATCGGCCTGTTTGTCGACGACGCCACCGCCCGACTGCGCCTAGGCCTTGGCGCCATAAAGCCTGTTGACGTCTTCCAGACCGCTGACGGCGAGATCGGCAGGCGCCTGAACCCGGCGCTGGCCCAGATCATCACGCGCGAAGGCGGCGATGTGGAATCGGCCGAACGTCATCTGTTCGGCCGCCGCACCCTGGCGGAAGCGCCGGGCGTCGATCACACAGCCCTGCGCGCGCTCGGCTTCACCGACATTGAACTGGCCGCGATCGAACAGGGGCTGGCCTGGGCTGACGGGTTCGAAACCGTCTTCGCCGCGCCCGTTCTGGACTCCGGCTTCATCCGTGACGTGCTGGGCATGGAGGATGGCGAAGGGCCGCTGTTGAACCTGCTGGGCATATCTGAAGAAGCAGAGGCCGAAGCCGCACGCTGGGTCTTCGGCCATGGCGATCTGGCGAGCTGGGCCGATGCCCCTCAAGCCATTGCCGCACTGCTGGCCGATCCCGCCCATGCAGAAGCGGAGTTGCGGCGCGCAATCGCCCCGCTCAGCAACACCCCGGATGTCGCCGCTGAAACCATCGAATGGCGCGCCACTGCAGCCCAGGCCGCCCGGTTGATCAGTCAGGCGGCGATGGAAGGCCGCCGCGCCATTCGCCTGCAACGCGCCATCCCGCCGGTCGGGCCGCTGCTGGACCTGCCCAATCTCGACGCGCCGGTTCGCGCCGAAGCCCCCCGCCCAGCGCCACAACCGACGCCCGAACGGATCGTGGAGCGCGTGGTCGAGCGTCAGCGGGCGCGCCGCAAACTGCCCGACCGCCGCAAGGGCTATATCCAGAAGGCCGCTGTCGGCGGGCACAAGGTCTATATCCACACCGGCGAATACGAAGACGGGGAACTGGGCGAGATCTTCATCGACATGCACAAGGAAGGCGCCGCCTTCCGCAGCCTGATGAACAATTTCGCCATCGCCATCTCGATCGGCCTGCAATACGGCGTGCCGCTGGATGAGTTCGTGGATGCGTTTGTCTTCACCCGGTTCGAGCCGGCGGGGCGGGTCACGGGCAATGACTCGATCAAGTCCGCCACCTCGATCCTGGACTATATCTTCCGCGAACTGGGCGTCTCCTATCTGGACCGGGGCGAACTGGCGAATGCCGAACCTGAAGCGCTGAACGCCGATGGTCTGGGCGAAGCCCCGCCGCAGGGCGAGGCGGTTCCCGCTGCCCGTTTCATCTCCAAGGGGTTTGCGCGCGGCTCGGCGCCGGACAATCTGGTCGTGCTGCCGTTCGGCAAGAAGGCTGATCCGGAAGGCAGGACAGCCGCCAACACCGAGGCCGTGGCCTGCCCTTCGTGCGGTGATTTCAGCCTGCAGCAACGCGGCGCAGCCTGGGTCTGCGACACCTGCGGCGCGGCGCCTGCGCTCAAGGGCGGCGATCAGGGGTAAATTAAGGGATTTGGCCTAGGCTTTGCTGGAAGACGATCAAACGTCGGAGCCCGGTCCATGAAGAATACAATCCGTCTCGGCCTGATCGCCGCCGCTCTGCTGGCGGCAGCCACGCCCGCCCTCGCCCAGAATGCAGGCCAGATCGCCAGCGTGCGGCGCGGCGCATCCTGTGCAGGCTGCAACCTGTTTCAGGGTGATTTCTCGGGTCTGGAAGTGCGCGGCCTGAACCTGTCGGGCGCGCGTCTGCGTCAGGCGGACCTCAGCCTCAGCGTCATGAACCGCACGCGCTTCTCCAACGCCGACCTGCGTGATGTCGAGGCCTATGGGGCCGTTCTGTCCAGTTCGAACTTCTCCGGCGCTAACCTGACCAACGCCAGCTTTGTGGGCGCCTATCTGCAAGGTGCCAACTTCTCGGGCGCGACCCTGGCCGGGACCAATCTGTCCGGCGCACAACTGAACCGCGCGACCGGCCTGACGCAGAGCCAGTTGAACCGCGCCTGCGGCGACGGCTCCACAATCCTGCCCGCCGGCCTGCGCATTCCCGCCTGCTGAAAGCCTGAGACCTGTCCGCGTTTTAACGAAGTTACCTCGATTTAAGTAGGTGCGCCGGGGGTTTCGGGGCATTCAGTGGCTTGTGAAACAGATCGCTCGACATCTTCGGACTGGCTCCGCATTCGCCCTTCTGGCCATCGGCGGCGTGCTTCTCGCCTCGCCGGCGGTGGCTGAAGTTTCGGTGACTATTCAGGACCGTGACGTGGCCCGCTCGGTGTCGCTGGGCGGTTCATGCAACCGCTGCGAACTGTCCGGTCGCAACCTGTCCGGGGCCGCCTTCACCGGCGCCAGCTTCATGAATGCGACCCTGGTAGGCGCAAATCTGCGCGGTGCCGAAATGGTCGGCTCCAACTTCACGGGCAGCGATTTCAGCCGCGCCAATCTGTCAGGCGTCCAGATCGTCGGCGCCAACTTCACCTCAACCAACTTCACCCGCGCTGTGCTGACAGGGGCCGAGGCGCAGGGGTCATCCTTTGTGCGGGCGAACATGACCAACGCCGACCTGACCGGCGGCGAAATGCACGGCGTGAACTTCAGCAACGCCACCCTGATGAACACCAAATTCGTCGGTGCGGAACTGTTTGGCGCAACCTTGGCCAATGTCACAGCCACAGGCGCGGATTTCAGCGGCTCAGAAATGAATGCCGCCAATATGAGAGGTGGCGATTTCAGCAACGCTCGCTTCGTCTCGGCGACTTTAGATGGAGCACGCCTGTCAGACGGGCGTTTCTCCAGAGCCGATTTCACCGACGTCTCCATGCGGCGTGCCGATATTCGCGGAGCCGACCTGTCTGAGGCGCGCGGCCTGACACAGGATCAGGTCGGTGAGGCCTGCGGCGACGAAACAACCCGGCTGCCCGGCCGATTGACGGCGATGGCTTGCCGCGGGTCGGTGCGGGTAATCCGATCGCCGACGCCGCCAACACCGCCCACTCCGCCTCGACGGTAAACAAAAAAGGGGACGCCGAAGCGTCCCCTTTGTCATTTCTGACCTGACGTCGATCAGACCTTGATCGGCGGGGCGGTACGGATGTGCAGTTCCTTCAACTGCTTGTCAGCAACCGGCGACGGCGCGCTCATCAGCAGGTCTTCGCCCTGCTGGTTCAGCGGGAAGGCGATGACTTCGCGGATGGCCGTCTGGTTGGCCAGCAGCATGACGATGCGGTCGATGCCGGGGGCCAGACCGCCGTGCGGCGGCGCGCCATAGCGGAAGGCGTTCAACATGCCGCCGAACTGTTCTTCGACCACCGAGGCGTCATAGCCCGCAATGTCGAAGGCCTTCAGCATGATCTCCGCCTTGTGGTTCCGGATCGCGCCCGAGCACAGCTCATAGCCGTTGCAGACGATGTCGTACTGATAGGCGCGGATGGTCAGAGGATCCTGCGTCTCCAAAGCCTCCAGTCCGCCCTGCGGCATCGAGAAGGGGTTGTGGCTGAAGTCGACCTTCTTCTCTTCTTCCGACCATTCGAACATCGGGAAGTCGACGATCCAGCAGAACTTGAACTGGTTCTCGTCGACCAGCTTCAGCTCCGTGCCGACACGGGTGCGGGCCAGGCCTGCGAACTTGGCGAAGACCGACGGCAGACCGGCGGTGAAGAAGGCGGCGTCGCCCTTGCCCAGGCCAAGCGAAGCCATCAGAGCCTCGGTCGGCTCCTGCCCCAGGTTCTTGGCGATGGGACCGCCCCATGCACCCTGATCGTCGGACCAGAAGATGTAGCCCAGACCGGGCTGGCCTTCGCCCTGGGCCCACGAATTCATGCGGTCGCAGAAGGCGCGCGAGCCGCCGGTCGGCGCCGGAATGGCCCAGACGGCGTTCTTTTCGTCTGCGTCCAGAATTTTGGCGAACAGACCGAAACCGCCGCCGCGGAAGTGGTCGGATACCACCTGCATCTTGATCGGGTTGCGCAGGTCCGGCTTGTCCGAACCGTACCAGGCCATCGACTGGGCATAGGTCAGACGCTCGAAGCCCTTATGCTCCAGCGTCTCGCCGAAATCGTTGGTGAAGACGTGCGCGCCGTCGATGGGCGACACCGGCTTGCCATCGCTGAACTCTTCGAACACGCCGTGCATCACGGGCTCGATGGCGGCGAAGACGTCTTCCTGGGTGACGAAGCTCATTTCCACATCGAGCTGGTAGAATTCCAGCGAACGGTCGGCGCGCAGGTCTTCGTCGCGGAAGCAGGGCGCGATCTGGAAATAACGGTCAAAGCCAGAGACCATCAGCAGTTGCTTGAACTGCTGAGGTGCCTGCGGCAGCGCATAGAACTTCTCGGGGTGCAGACGCGACGGCACCAGGAAGTCACGCGCGCCTTCCGGCGACGAAGCCGTCAGGATCGGGGTTTGGTATTCTAGGAAGCCCTGGCCGAACATGCGGTTGCGGATCGATTGGATCACCTTGGACCGCAGCACGATGTTCTTGTGCAGCGTCTCACGGCGCAGATCCAGGAAACGGTTCTTCAGACGGATTTCTTCCGGATATTCCGGCTCGCCGAAGACCGGAAGCGGCAGCTCGGCGGCTTCCGACAGAACCTCGACCGCCTTGACGCGGACTTCGATCTCGCCGGTCGGCAGGTTGGCGTTGACGGTGCCGTCCTCACGCCCGACGACCTCGCCGTCGATCTTGATGACGCTTTCGGCGCGCAGACGCTCAACTGCCGCAAAGCCCGGCGTCTCCGGGTGCAGCACCAGTTGCGTCAGGCCGTAGTGGTCGCGCAGGTCGATGAACAGCAGGCCGCCGTGGTCGCGCTTGCGGTGAACCCAGCCCGACAGCCGGACATTCGAGCCTGCATCCGTCGACCGGAGGGCGCCGCAGTTATGGGAGCGATAGGCGTGCATGAGAATCGTCTGGACTGGGCCGCGCGCGCGGCGAAAATCGGAAGCGGCGTAGGGCGCACCATCCCCCCCGAAAGTCAAGGTTTGGGCCAAGGTTTAGGCCGTTGCAAAGGCCGCTGGACCGCGCGATAGCCTGCGTCATCAACCCGGAAGGCAGCCCATGTTCGTCGTCACCATCACCTACACCAAGCCGATTGAAGCGATTGAAGCCAAGACGGTCGAACACCGCGCCTGGCTGGACCAGCATGTGGCCAGCGGTCTGGTGATTGCAGCCGGCCCGATGGTTCCGCGCACCGGCGGCATCCTGATCGTGCGCAGCGGCGGCACGAAGGAAGAGCTGATCGCCCTGCTGAAAGACGACCCGTTCCAGGTCGCCGACCTGGCCACCTACACCGTGACCGAGTTCAATGCGGGCAAGTTGAACCCCGCCCTGGCTCCATTCGCCTGATTTCATCCACAAAACGGCCCTTTCCCTCCCCAAGACCAACAGGGTGGGGCCTAAGCGGTCGGCGGCCGCGTCTGCTATGACAGTCCCATGACTGCGCAGAGCGCCCCGCCCCCATCCGCTGAAGAACAGCTGCGGCTGCCGTTGGAACGACACGGCGAAGCCGAGGCATTTGTCGTGTCTGACAGCAATGCGGACGCAGCCGGCGTTCTGGCGCGCTGGCCGGACGGGGTCGGCTCGGTGCTGTCGCTTTATGGCCCGCCAGGATCAGGCAAGAGCCGACTGGCCGCCGAATGGGCGGAACGGGTCGGCGCCATGCCCCTGCACGGCGCAGAAGCCGCCCTGATTGATCCGCTGGAGCTGGAGGGCCGCCCCGTCCTGCTGGATCGCGCGCCGGACGCAGACGACGAAAGCCTGTTTCACCTGATCAATCTGGCCAATGCCGGGGGCGGCGCCCTGTTGCTGGTGTCGCGCGATGCGCCGCGTAGCTGGACCGTCGCCCTGCCCGACCTGCGTTCCAGACTGGACGCCCTGCGCACCGTCGCCGTCGAAGCGCCGGACGATGTGGTTCTGTCCGCCATCCTGCGCGCGCGCTTCGCCGAACGCAGCATCGCGCCCGCCGATGAGGTGATCGACTATCTGGTGCGTCGCCTCGATCGTTCTGCAGAAACGGCGGCGACGGTGGTGGAGCGGCTGGACGCTTTACACCGCCCGGTCACGCGCGTTCTGGCGCGCCAGGTGCTGGACGAGATGCAAAAGCCTGAGAGTGTCGACGACGCTGATTGACGCGTCTGTTCCACATTCTGAGAAGAACGCGTTTCAGACACAATCCACACGAAAATATTGAACGTATGGCGAAGACGTGACGTTGGGCTGCTGGAGCGGGATAGGCTCCGGATAGGGAAACGTCTAAAATGCGCGTTCAGATTGCTCTGATCTCCGCCGTCGCTTTGCTGGCGGCATGTTCCAACCCTGACAACAAGACCAAGACGGAAGGCGACGGCGCTGCTGCGCCTGCAGCCCCGGCTGCGGCGACCATGCCTGCGCCCAAGCCCGGTCTGTGGCAGCAGACGATTTCGGGCGGCGCCATGCCCGCCCCGACGACCGTCAAGATGTGCGTCGGCCCGACGGTGGAAGGCGAAAATCCCTTCAGCGCCCCGCAACCCGGCGTGGCGTGCAGCGAGAACAGCGTCAAGGCTGCACCAGGCGGCGCCGAGTTCCACTCGGTCTGCAATGCGCAAGGCATGACCGTCACCTCGGACGGCAAGGTCTCCGGCAATATGGATTCCGCCTACAAGATCGACATCACGACCAAGACCGCCGGTCCTAATGTTCCGCCGCAGATGGCCGAGATGAAGATGACCATCGACGCCACGCGTCTGGGCGACTGCCCGGCGGGCACGGCGCCCGGCGCCGTCGTCCAGTAAGCCTGCTGAAAAGGGACGGTCGAAAGGCCGTCCCGACTTTCCGCCTAACGCTGCTGTCGGCGTCTCCAGCGGCGCAATAGACGATAGGGGCTGGGTTGGCCCAGCAGATCCCACACAAAGGCGAGTATCAACAGGGCGACGATAAGGGCCGCAAGCGCGAGCATGATTTAATCCTGAACAGGTCGCCTTGGGGAGAAGGCCGCGCAAGATAGCGCCGATATCTTACGCTGCGCCATCATGAAAATGCCTGCGGCGACTTGCGACTGTCATAGTCGCGCGCGACAACCACGACATGACTGACGCAGCGATCCATGACGCCACCCGTGGCGAGGAAGTCCCCGCCTCGCGCGCCCCGCAACTGGCGCTGAATGAAGAGCTGATCAACTCGCCCACGCGGTTCTTCAACCGCGAAACCTCCTGGCTGGCGTTCAATGAGCGTGTGCTGGAAGAGGCGGCGAACCCGAACCACCCCTTGCTGGAACGCCTGCGCTTCCTGTCGATCTCGGCCAATAATCTGGACGAGTTCTTCATGACCCGGGTTGCGGGCCTGAAAGGGCAGTTGCGCGAGCGCGTGCGGGTTCTGTCCGCCGACGGCCTGACGCCTGCCGAACAGTTGGAGCAGATCAATGTCGCGGCCGGCGAGCTGATGGCTGAACAGCAGGTCCGCTGGCGTCAGCTGAAGAAGGAGCTGATCGGCGCCGGGATCGAGGTCGTCGACCGCCACCAGATCACCAAGACCGAGCGTGATCGGCTGGAGCCCGAGTTCCTGAACCAGTTGTTCGCGGTTCTGACGCCTCTGGCCATCGACCCGGCGCACCCTTTCCCCTTCCTGCCCAATCTGGGTTTCTCGCTGGCGCTGAAGCTGAAGCGCAAGGGCGAGGCCAAGACCTTCTACGCGCTGGTGCCAGTGCCGACCCAGGTGCGCCGCTTCTGGGAATTGCCGACCGACGGCCGCTCCACGCCGGGCCGCAAGCGGTTCATCACGCTGGAAAACGTGCTGCTGCTGTTCATCGATCACCTGTTCCCGGGCTGCGAGGTTCTGGAAAAGGGGGTGCTGCGCCTGATCCGCGACAGCGATATCGAAATCGAGGAAGAGGCCGAGGACCTGGTTCTGGAGTTCGAAGAGGCGTTGAAACAGCGGCGTCTCGGATCGGTCGTGCGCGTCAAGATCGAGGCCTCCATGCCGGGCGACCTTCGCGACTTCATCGTCGGCGAGCTTGAGGCCGCGCCGCAGGACGTTGTTCTGGTCGATGGGATGCTGGGTCTGGCGCAGTTGTCCGACCTGATCCCCGCCGGTCACCCAGACCTGAAGTTCAAGGCCTATGAGCCGCGCTATCCTGAGAGGGTGCGCGACTTCGGCGGCGACATCTTCGCGGCGGTCCGTGAAAAGGACATGCTGATCCACCACCCGTTCGAAAGCTTCGACGTGGTTGTGCAGTTCCTGCGTCAAGCCGCCCGCGATCCGAACGTGCTGGCCATCAAACAGACCCTGTATCGGACATCGAAAGACAGCCCCATCGTGGCCGCCCTGATCGAAGCGGCCGAGAATGGCAAGAACGTCACCGCTCTGGTTGAACTGAAGGCGCGGTTCGACGAAGAAGCCAATCTGCGGTGGGCCCGGGCGATGGAGCGGGCGGGGGTCCACGTCGTCTTCGGCTTCGTGGAGTACAAGACCCACGCCAAGCTGAGCGTGGTGGTGCGACGCGAGGGCGAGGGCCTTCGCACCTATTGCCACTTCGGCACCGGCAACTATCACCCGGTCACGGCCAAGATTTACACCGACCTGTCGCTGTTCAGCTGCGACCCTGTTCTGAGCCGCGACGCCAGCCGGGTGTTCAACTACATCACCGGCTACGCCACGCCGGACGAACTGGAGGCGCTGGTCGTCTCGCCGCTGAACATGAAATCCACTCTAATCGAACTGATCGGCAAGGAGATGTCGGCGGCGGCGATGGGCAAGCCCGCCGCCATCTGGGTCAAGCTGAACTCGCTGGTGGACCCCGAAATCATCGACGCCCTGTACCGCGCCAGCCAATGGGGCGTGCGAATCGACCTGGTCGTGCGCGGCATCTGCTGCCTGCGTCCGGGCGTGACGGGTCTGTCGGAGAACATCCGGGTCAAGTCGATCGTCGGCCGATTCCTGGAGCACAGCCGCATCGTCTGCTTCGCTAACGGCAAGGATCTGCCGCACGACAAGGCCAAGGTTTTCATCTCGTCGGCCGACTGGATGACGCGCAATCTGGACCGTCGGGTCGAGGTGATGACGCCCATCCGCAACGCCACCGTCCATGATCAGGTGCTGGACCAGATCATGGTCGCCAATCTGAAGGACGACGCCCAAAGCTGGGTGCTGGACGCCGAGGGCCGTTACACCCGCGTGCAGCCCGCCGATCCTGAACGCCCCTTCTCGGCGCACAAGTATTTCATGACCAATCCCAGCCTGTCGGGCCGCGGCCGCAAGGTGAAGACCCTGCCTTCGGTCCTTCGCTATGAGCGTCCAGGCCGCTGATGCCGGATATCGAACTCCCAGGCCGTGAGATCGCGGCCATCGACATCGGCTCCAACTCGGTTCGCCTGGTGCTGTACCGGCTGGAAGGCCGGGCGATCTGGACCGTATTCAACGAGAAGGTTCTGGCCGGTCTGGGCCGCGACCTGCCGACCACGGGCAAGCTGTCGCGCGAAGGCGTGACAATGGCGATGACGGCCCTGCGCCGCTTCGCCGCTGTCCTCGAGGGCGTTCGTCCCCACACCACCCTTATCGCCGCCACCGCCGCCGTGCGCGAGGCCAAGGACGGCCCAGACTTCTGCCGGCGCGTAGCCGAAGAGACCGGCCTGGTCATCCGCGTGTTGTCGGGCGAGGAAGAGGCCAAATACGCCGCCATGGGGGTTCTGGCCGGGGCGCCCAGCGCGCACGGTGTTTCCGCCGACATGGGCGGGACCAGTTTGGAACTGACGCGTCTGAACGGCCACGGCGTCGAACATGGCATGACCCTGCCGCTGGGGCCATTCGCCTTGGCCGAGGGAAAGGGTTTCGACGGCGCCCGCATCAAGGCCCGGATCGACGAACGACTTAGGCCGGTCGCCAGCCAGTTCCGCTCGGATCGGCTTTACGCCGTCGGCGGCGCCTGGCGCACCCTGGCCCAGGTGCAGATGTCGCTGAAATCCTATCCGCTAAAAGTCGTGCATCAGTACGAAATGTCGGCGGAAGATGCACTGGAGACAGCGCGGCTGGTCGCCCAGCAATCGGCGGCGGGCTTGGCGAAACTACCCGGCGTCTCCAAGAAACGCGCCGAGACCCTGCCCTACGCCGGCCTGGTGTTGGAAGGCCTAATCAACAATCTGGGCCTGAAGACCATCGAGATGTCCGCCTGGGGCGTCCGCGAAGGTCTGTTGTTCGAGACCCTTGATGAGACCGTGCGAACGGCGGACCCGCTGTTGGCAGGCTGTGCGGCGCTTGGCGGGCGTCAGGGCATTGACCCCGCGCTGCCCGGCGCCCTGACCCGCTGGATCGCCGACATCGTCGCCGCCCTGCCCTCCGCCTTCGGCGAAATCCGCGATGAGGTGCTGACCCGCGCCGCCTGCCGTCTGGCCGATCTGGGCGCCCGACTGCATCCCGACCACCGGCTGGAGCTGGTGTTCGACCAAGTTCTGCGTGCGCCCGTCGCAGGCATCAGCCACGCTGAACGCGCCTTTCTGGCCAGTGTGATGAACGCCCGCTATGGCGGCGGATCCGCCACGCCCCAGCCCGATGCGGTCAATCGCCTGCTGAGCGATGACGCCCGACGCCGCGCACGGGCGCTGGGTCTGGCGATCCGGCTGGCCTGTGATCTGTCGGGCCGTTCCGCCCAGTTGCTGAACAACGCGGCGGCGCGGGTGAAGGGCGGCGACCTGCGCCTGACGGCGGAACACGGCTATGACGACGTGCTGCTGGGCGAACAGACGAAAAAGCGCGCAAAGGCCTTGGCCGAGGCCATGGGACTGGGTCTGTCGATCTAGACAGACCCACAGACAAGGGTCAGCCTGTCTCGGACAATAGGGAGGCGATCATGCCCGTAACCGGAATCGGCGGCTTCTTTTTTCGCGCGCAGGACCCGCAGGCCCTTGCCGCCTGGTATCTGAAACATCTGGGCGTCGGCGCGCCCGAAGGTCAATTCCTGTGGGACCAGCAGGCGGGCCCCACCGTCTTTTCGCCCTTCCCGCAGACCACCGACTATTTCGCAGCCGAGAAGGGCTGGATGCTGAACCTGCGCGTCGAAGGTCTGGACGACCTGCTGACCGCGCTTAGAGCCGCTGGAATAGAGGTCATCACCAAGGACGAATGGGACGCCACGCCCGAAATCGGTCGTTTCGCCCGCATCCATGACCCGGAAGGCAACCCCATCGAACTGTGGCAGCCGCCCCGCGAAAACTAGCCTTCGATTTCCACGACCTCGACGCGCGATCCGCTGAGGACCAGGGCGATTTCGCCGCGCTTCAGCTTCAAGGCGTCCTCACCGAACAACTGACGGCGCCAGCCCTTCATGGCCTCAACATCGGCGTCGTCGCTGATGGCGATCTTCTCCAGATCGGCCGATGTGGCGATCAGCTTGGAGGCCACGCCCGCATTGTCGCTCTTGGCCTTCAGCAACACCTTCAGCAGTTCGACCACCGACGGCGGCGCGGGCTGACGGTGGGCCGGGCGCTCCATTTCCGGGGCATGCGCCTCAGGATCAGCCAGGACACGCTTCAGCTCTTCGGCCAGCTCCAGGCCCAGGCGCGATCCGCCAAAACCCTTCGGCACCGAACGCAGACGGTTGAAGGCCTCGGTGTCGGTCGGCGTCTGCTGGGCGATCTCGTCGATGCCCTCGTCCTTAAGGATGCGGCCGCGCGGTTGGTCACGCTCCTGCGCGGCGCGTTCGCGCCAGACGGCGACAGCCTTGAACGCAGCCAGATACTTGGCCGAGAACTTCTTGGGCTTCAGACGCTTCCACGCGTTCTCGGGATTGGTGTCATAGATGGCCGGATCGACCAGACCTTCCATCTCGGTCGTCACCCAGTCCAGACGCCCCTCCTTGGCCAGCCGATCGCGCAGCTTGGGATAAAGGGCCGCCAGATGGGTCACGTCGCCCAGGGCATAGACCAGTTGGCTTTCCGACAACGGGCGACGGCCCCAGTCGGTGAAGCGGCTGCCCTTGTCCACCTCGATGCGCAGCATCTGACGAACCAGCGAATCATAGGCCACCTGTTCGCCGAAGCCCGCCGCCATGGCCGCAACCTGGGTGTCGAACATGGGCTTGGGCATGGCGCCCAGACGCACGAAGATTTCAACATCCTGTCTGCAGGCGTGAAAGACCTTCACGATCTTCTCGTCACGCAGCAGGTTCAGGAAGGGCTCAAGATCCAGGCCCTCGGCCATCGGATCAATGATTCCGGCATGTTCGCTGGACGCCGCCTGAATCAGGCACAGGCGCGGCCAATAGGTCGTCTCCCGCATGAACTCGGTGTCGACCGTAATGAACGGGGCGGCGGACAGGCGGGCGCAGAACTCGGCCAGCGCCTCATTGGTGGTGATTGGCGTCATTCCGGTGCTATAGCCCCGCGCAACCTACCTGTGGCAAGAGCCGCGCTGCATTTCCGCCCCGATTCAGGCCCTGAAAACCATGAGCGACACCCAAAAGCCTCTCGAAAACGGCCTGACCTACGCCGACGCGGGCGTGGACATCGACGCAGGCGAGTTGCTGGTCGAACACATCAAGCCCCTGGCCAAGTCCACGGCGCGCCCCGGATCGGAGCCCTCGCTGGGCGGTTTCGGCGCCCTGTTCGACCTGAAGGCCGCCGGTTTTGAAGACCCGCTGATCGTCAGCACCACGGACGGCGTCGGCACCAAGCTGAAAATCGCCATCGAGACCGGCCGCCATGACGGCGTCGGCGTCGACCTGGTCGCCATGTGCGTCAACGACCTGCTGGCCCAGGGCGCCGAGCCGCTGCTGTTCCTCGACTATTACGCCACGGGCCGCCTTGAGATCGACGCCGCCCGCCGCGTGGTCGCAGGCATCGCCGAGGGCTGCCGTCAGGCTGGCGCGGCTCTGGTCGGGGGCGAGACCGCCGAAATGCCGGGCATGTACACCGAAGGCGACTATGACCTGGCGGGCTTCAGCCTGGGCGCCGTCGAGCGCGGCCACGCCCTGCCCTATCTGGATCGTCAGGCGGCGGGCGACGTGATCATCGGCCTGGCCTCCACCGGCCCGCACTCCAACGGCTATTCGCTGGTGCGCAAGGTGGTCGAGAAATCCGGTCTGGCCTGGGGCGATGACGCGCCCTTCGCCAAGGACCGCTCGCTGGCGCAGGCCCTGATGGAGCCGACCCGCATCTATGTGAAGCCGGTCCTGCCGCTGATGAAGGCCGGTCTGGTCAAGGGTGCGGCCCACATCACGGGCGGCGGCCTGATCGAAAACCCGCCGCGCTGCATCGCCGACGGTCTGCAGGCGGCGTTCGACTGGGATTCGTGGCCCATGCCCGCCGTCTTCCAGTGGCTGGCCGAAACCGGCGGCATCAGCGACCACGAAATGCGCCGCACCTTCAACTGCGGCGTCGGCTTCATCCTGATCGTCGCGCCCGAGAACGCAGAACCCGTTCTGGCCGCCCTGCTGAACGCCGGCGAAGTCGCCTTCGTCTGCGGACAACTGGAAGCCGCCTGATCCGATGAAAACACGCGTCGCCGTCCTGATATCGGGGACTGGCTCCAACATGGCCGCCCTGATCGACGCTGCGAAAGCGCCTGCCTGCGCTTATGAGGTCGTGCTGGTGCTCTCGAATATCGAGGGTGCGGGCGGGTTGGCCCTGGCCGAAGACGCGGGCGTCAGGACGGCGACCATCGCCCACAAACCCTTCGGCAAGGACCGTGAGGCGCATGAGAAGGCGGTGGATCAGGCGCTGCGCGGCGCCGGGGTCGAGGTGATCGCCCTGGCGGGCTATATGCGCGTGCTGACGCCCTGGCTTGTCGGTGGGTGGCGCGGGCGGATGCTGAACATTCACCCCAGCCTGCTGCCTCTATACCCCGGCCTGGACACCCATGCGCGCGCCATCGCGGCTGGAGACGCCGAAGCGGGCTGCACCGTGCATCTGGTGACCGAGGGTGTCGATGAAGGCCCCGTCCTGGGTCAGGCGCGCGTGCCGATCCTGCGGGGCGATACGCCCGCCCTGCTGGCTGAGCGGGTCAAGACCGCCGAACACAGGCTTTATCCGCAACAGTTGGGCGTTTTCTGCCGGGGTCTGGAGCGCGCCTGAACGCGCCCTATATTACCAAATCTTAATGCGACAGCCTGTCGCACCGGCGCGAAGGTGCCGCCCAATAGAAACAGGATCTGTCCCTAAATGAATCGCATTCGTCTGATGGCCGCCTGCTCGGCCTGCATCGTGGTCGCCCTGACGGGCGGCGGTGCTTCGGCTCAGGAACATTCGCATGGCGGCGCGGGCGCCCATTCGCCCTTCGGAGCCTGGGGCTTTGACCTGGCAGGCCGCGACACGGCGGTGAAGCCCGGCGACGATTTCAACGAATATGCGAACGGGACCTATCTGCGGACGACGGAAATCCCTGCCGACAAGGCCCGCTTCGGCCCGTTCGACGTCCTGTATGAGAACGCCCAGTCGCAGCTGAAATCCATCATCGAGACCAGCGCCGCCAATCCGACGAACGACAACGCCCGCAAGGTCGGCGCCCTGTACGCCAGCTTCATGGACGAAGCCCGCGTCGAGCAACTGGGCGCCCAGCCGCTGGCCGCTGATCTGGCCGCGATCAAGGCCGTGACCGATCGTTCGGGCGTCGCGCGTCTGATGGGCCAGTCGCATTCGAAGTTCGGCGGCTCTTTGTTTGGCGTCGACGTGTTCGAAGACCTGCAGAATCCGGACCTGAACTCGGCCTATCTGGGTCAGGGCGGCCTGGGCCTGCCGGACCGCGACTATTATCTGAAGCCTGATTTCGCCAGCCAGCGCGAAGCCTATCTGGCCTATCTGACCCGCACCCTGACCGCCATCGGCTGGACCGATCCGGCCAAGTCCGCCGCCGACATCCTGGCCTTCGAAACCAAGGTCGCTGAGAAGCACTGGACCACGGTCGAACGTCGCCAGATCGACAAGATCTACAACCCGACCAAGGTTGCAGACCTGGCGACCCAGGCCCCCGGCTTTGATTGGGCCGCCTTCCTGGACGGCGCCCAGATCGCAAACGTCGACACTTTGGTGGTGATGGAGAACACCGCCATTCCGGGCATCGCCCAGGTGTTCGCCGACACGCCGGTCGAAACCCTTAAGGCCTGGCAGGCCTCGCAACTGGCCGATCAGGCCGCGCCTTACCTGTCCAAGGCCTTCGTGGATTCGCGCTTCGAGTTCCGCGGCAAGACCCTGCGCGGCCAGCCGGAGAACCGTCCGCGCTGGAACCGCGGCGTGGCCCTGGTCGACGGCCAGCTGGGCGAGGTGCTGGCCCAAGAATATGTGCGCCTGCACTTCCCCGCCTCGTCCAAGGCCCAGATGGAGACGCTGGTCGGCAACATCAGCGCCGCCATGACCGAGCGCCTGAAGAACCTGGACTGGATGAGCGAGGCCACGCGCCAGCAGGCCCTCTACAAGATGTCCAAGTTCGGCGTGAAGATCGGCTATCCCGACAAGTGGCGCAGCTATGACGGTCTGGAGCTGACCGCCAACGACCTCTACGGCAATGTCGAACGTTCCTGCGCCTTCGAATGGGCCTTCAAGCGCGCCAAGATCGGCAAGCCGGTCGATCCGCTGGAATGGGGCATGACGCCCCAGACGGTGAACGCCTATTACAACCCGCCGCGCAACGAGATCGTCTTCCCGGCCGCCATCCTGCAGGCGCCCTTCTTCGACCCGAACGCGGACGCAGCGGTCAACTATGGCGGCATCGGCGCGGTCATCGGCCACGAGATCACCCACGGCTTCGACGATCAGGGCCGCAAGTCCGACGGCGATGGCGTGCTGCGCGACTGGTGGACGCCGGAAGACGCCGCCCGCTTCGAAGAACGCGCCAAGGTGCTGGGCGCCATCTATGACTCGCTGGAGCCCCTGCCCGGCATGCACGTCAACGGCGAGCTGACCATGGGCGAGAACATCGCCGACCTGGGTGGACTGCTGCTGGCGCTGGACGCCTATCACAAGTCCCTGAACGGCCAGCCCGCGCCCGTGATCGATGGCCTGACCGGCGATCAACGCGTCTTCCTGGGCTGGGCGCAGGTCTGGCGCGAGAAATCGCGCGAGGCGGCGCTGAAGGAGCAGCTGACCACCGACCCGCACTCGCCGGGCGCCGTGCGTGCCGCCACCTCGCCGCGCAACATCGACGCCTGGTACGCCGCCTTCGGCGTCTCGCCGGATCAGAAGGAGTTCATCGCTCCCGAGGCCCGCGCGCGCATCTGGTAAGGCGATACGGCCACAAAACGACAGCGGCCCCGGAGAGCGATCTCCGGGGCCGTTTTCTTTGGCTGGCGCAGCACAAAGAAAAACGGCCGGACCATCGCTGGCCCAGCCGTTTCAGCAGTTCAAGCCGATCAGGGCTTAGCCGACGATCTGGTCGTCAGTGAAGAACTGGGCGATTTCGATGCCGGCGTTTTCCAGCGAGTCCGAACCGTGGACCGAGTTTTCGCCGATCGACAGGGCGAACAGCTTGCGGATCGTGCCTTCAGCAGCGTCGTTCGGGTTGGTGGCGCCCATGACTTCGCGGTACTTGGCGACGGCGCCTTCGGCTTCCAGAACCTGGACGACGACCGGCTCGGCGATCATTTGCGAGACCAGTTCGCCGTAGAAGGGACGCTCGGCGTGCACTTCGTAGAATTTCTTGGCTTGGGCTTCGGTCAGCTTGATGCGGCGCTGAGCGACGATGCGCAGGCCAGCGGTTTCGATGACAGCGTTGATCGCGCCGGTCAGGTTGCGGCGCGTCGCGTCAGGCTTGATGATCGAGAAAGTGCGTTCGGTCATGGTGAAGTGACTTCTTGTTTGGGAGTTTGAGGGTCGCGGGCTTATAGCGACGACCTCCCTAGTTTCCAACTGTCCCTTTTTCGTGTCCGTGACGCTCCTCGCCCTGCGACTGGCGGCATCCGGACGATTTTAGATTTCGACTGTTCCATGCTCCAGATCACAGACCTGACCTTCAACGCCTGGGGCCGCAAATTCCTTGTCGACGCCTCCGTCAGCCTGCCGCCTGGCGCCAAAGTCGGCCTGGTGGGCCGCAACGGCATCGGCAAGTCCACCCTGTTCAAGCTGATCCTGGGCGAACTGAACGCCAATGGCGACGAAATCAGCCTGCCCAAGACCGCCCGCATCGGATCGGTCGATCAGGAACACCCGGCCACGCCCGTCAGCGTCATCGACACCATTCTGGAAGCAGACGTTGAACGCCACACCCTGCTGGCCCACCTTGAGACGGCCGAGCCGGAAGAAATGGGCGAGATCTGGTCGCGTCTGATCGAGATCGACGCCGACGCCGCCCCGGCGCGCGCCGCCGAAATCCTGGTCGGCCTGGGCTTCGATCAGGAGAATCAGGCCCGCCCGATGTCCGAGTTCTCGGGCGGCTGGCGGATGCGCGTGGCCCTGGCCGCCGCCCTGTTCGCAGAGCCGGACATGCTGCTGCTGGACGAACCGACCAACTACCTCGACCTGGAAGGTGCCCTGTGGCTGGAGGCGCGGCTGAAGAAATACCCGCACACGGCCCTGATCATCTCCCACGACCGGGAAATGCTGAACGAGGTCTGCACCCACATCCTGCACCTCGCGAACCACACCCTGACCCTCTACACCGGCAACTACGACGCCTTTGAAAAGGCCCGCGCCGAGAAGGCCCGTCTGCAGTTGTCGGCCAAGGCCAAGCAGGACGCCGAACGCGCCCACCTTCAGGCCTTCGTGGACCGGTTCAAGGCCAAGGCGTCCAAGGCCGCCCAGGCCCAGTCGCGCATGAAGCGGCTGGAGAAGATGCAGCCGGTCGCCACCACCATCGAAGAGCGCGTCGCCCCCTTCACCCTGCCCTCGCCGCCGCGCCCGCTGGCCCCGCCGCTGATCCGTCTGGAGCGGGCCAATGTCGGCTATGAGCCGGGCAAGCCGATTCTGCGGAACCTGAACCTGCGCATGGACCTGGACGACCGCATCGGTCTGCTGGGCGTCAACGGCGCGGGCAAGTCCACCTTCGCCAAGATGATCGCCGGCGCTCTGAACGTGTCAGAGGGCGAACTGCACCGCGACAAGAAGATGCGCGTGGGCTGGTTCCACCAGCACCAGATCGAGGCGATGGACCCCACCGACACGCCGCTGGAGATCATCCGCCGCGCCATGCCGGATGCGCCGGAAAGCGCCCGCCGGTCCAAACTGGCGCAGTTCGGACTGGGCTATGAGAAGCAGGAAACCACGGTCGACAGTCTGTCGGGCGGCGAGCGCGCGCGTCTGCTGCTGAACATGGTGGCGATGGATGCGCCCCACGTCCTGATCCTGGACGAACCGACCAACCACCTGGACATCGACAGCCGCCGCGCCCTGCTGGACGCGCTGAATGACTATTCCGGCGCCGTTATCCTGATCACCCACGACCGTTCGCTGATGGAGATGGTCGCCGACCGGCTGTGGCTGGCCGCGGACGGCACTGTGAAGCCCTATGACGGCGACATGGACGACTACGCCAAATTCGTCCTCGACCGCGCCAAGGCCGCCGTATCCAAGCCCAGCCAGATCAAGAAGGAAGAGGCCGCCAAGGCGCCCGTTCAGGACAACAAAAACCGCAAGAACGACAAGAAGTCAGGCCCGTCGCCGTCGACCCTGCGTCACGCGGTCAAGAAGGCTGAAGAGCGGATGACGCAACTGACGGCGGAAATCGCCCGCATCGACGACGACATCGCCAACGCCTCGGTCTCCAACCCCAAGGCCATCGAAGGCCTGACGCGCGCCCGCGCCAAGACCCAGACCGATCTGGAAGCGGCCGAGGCTGCGTGGATGGCGGCGGAGGAAGCCCTGGCCGAGGTCGTCGGATGAAGCCGATCGAACTGTCCAAGGACGCGCGCGCAGCCGCCACCGGCAAGCTGCGCGACTATTTCCGCCAGGAGTTGGATCAGGACCTGGGCCAGTTGCCAGCCGAGATGCTGCTGGACTTCATCAGCAAGGAAATCGGGGGTGTCTTCTACAATCGCGGCGTCCACGACTCCCAGGAACTGGTGCAGAAGAAGGCCGAAGACATTGTCGAGGCCCTCTACGGCCTGGAGCGCGGCGCCTGAGCCTGATCAGCCCGGAATGGGGCCGATACGCCAGTTGCTGAAGCTTTCGATATCCTCGGGTCGCGAGGGGCAGCGGTCCTCCAGCGTGAAGGCGATATCGCCCTCGTAGTACCAGTCCGCCGTAATCGCATTCGGGTTCTCGCCGCTGGAATAGCAAACGGCGGCCTTGCCTGCCGGCGTCATCAGGATGGCCCAGTTGGTCACGCCCGCGCCCGCCGGATCATAGCCCGACGCCATCAACCGTCCCATCGTGCTGCGGATCGGCACGACGACATTGCCGTCGAAGACCACGAACTGCTGCACGTCACGCGGCGCGCCCGAGGCCACGATGGCGTCACGCACCGCTCGGTTCTGGAAGAAGGACACGCCCTGAACCGGATCAAACGGATCCTTGCCGGCATAGGCCATGATCCCCGGCGCAGCGGCGGTCTCGGCGGGTGCGGCGACCTTGTCGGCTTCCATCTTGGGCGCTGCTGTCCGGTCCTGAACGGCGACCTCGACGGGCTTTTTGTCAGACCGGTCGTCGTCGGCCTTGGCGCAGGCCACGACGCCGATGCTGAGGGCCAGGGCGGTCAGGGCTATGCCCAGTTTACGGTTCTTCATGGGACGCTTTTCCTTGGCCGCATGGGCCGAGATGAACATTGGCAATCAGATTTTTCAGACGGGATTCACCGCCCCGATGCCAGGGCGGCGCGCGTGTCTGCATCGAGCAGGGCGTCAACCGGCATGGTGGAGAAGATGTCGTTCTGGGACGAGACGGACGGGCGAGAGGCATAGAAGACGAAGCGGCTGCCTTCTCCGCGCGAACGCGGACTGTAGCTGGGTCCGAACGTGCATTCCGGACCGAGGCCATAGGCGAACTGCAATTCGGGCGGCGCGCCCTCGCCTTTCAGCACCCGCACAGGCTTGGCGCGCACATAGGCGCCGCTGGCCATGCCCGGATGGCTCGGATCGTCCGGAGAGAACACCATGAAGCTTTCGGTGATCTCGGCCTCATAAACCAGCGCCGCATTGGCCCAGGATGAGGCCTGGATTTCACGCAAGTTCGCCTCTCTCTGTTCAGGCGTCGGCGGCGGTCCCGCAGACGCGATGCAGGCCGAAGCAACGCCCGGCGCAACAATCGCCAGGGCCACGGCGGTCAGGATGGCGGATGTCTTGATCATCGAGGTTTTCCTGATCAGATCGGGCGCGGGCCGTCGCAGGCGAATCGCGGCGGGCTGGCCCAGACGACGATGCGCGTGGCCTGCGCCGGGCGGAACAGCCCCTTGCCCACCCTGTCAAAGCTGTGGTCGCAGTTGAACGAGGCGTTGATCACCCAGTCCCGTCCCTTGGCGTCGATCATGGCCTTCTGCCACTGCTCGGTGGCATCAGGCTGGCTGACCATGACCGTTTCGATCGTCATGGCGCGACGTCCGACGTTGAAGGTGTACTGGATCGAAGGCTCCACCGCATTGCCGCACATCATCAGGCAGTCGGCGGTCAGGACGCCGTCCTGAAAGTTGTCGAAGATCTCGGCGAAATGGATGATGTTGGCCGTGCCGATGGCGTCGCCGCCGACGACGGCGTCCACATTGAAGGTGCAGCGAGGCGAGGTTTCCATCGCCAAGGCCTCCACCTTGCCGCCCGTCACCAGGGCTTGGACGCTGCATCCTTCGACCTCATAATAGCGCACTGAGGCGGCGTTCTGGCTCGCCCGTCCCGTCACCCGCTCCAGCACCGACGCATCCGCGCCCAGCATGCCAGAGGTGAAGACACGGTCGATCTTGGACGCCGCCCTGGCCTGCGCCGGGGCCGAAGCCTGAGCCGCAGGCGCCAGCATCAGCGCCAATCCTGCGGCCAGGCCGACAGCGGCGGTTTGGTCCATGAAACCCATGGGTCAGGCCTTTCGATCAGGAATAGAAGGGAATGCGGTCCAGCTTGTACACCCCGCCGTGCAGGGAGAAGACACGCTGATCCCCGGTGTCATCAAGCTGCAGAATATGTTCGCCCCGCACGATGGGTCCGCCGCCCTCGCCGTCATCCACCCCGCTCTGGAAGGCGCGCAGGCGGCGATCCCGGATGGCCGCGATGACAGCAGGCGTGAAGATACGGTCGTAACGCGCCAGGAACTCGGCCTTGTTGCGACTGGTCGCAGAGGCGGCTGAGATTTCGCAAGCCTGGCGCGCCTCGCAATAGTTGCCGGGCCGATAGTCGGTGAAGGGGAACTGGGTCATGGCCGCCACCGCCTCTCGGTCGTTGGCCAGGACGGCGGCGCGGAAGTCCTCAAAGAATGTCTGAAACCTGGCGTGCGATCTCTGGGCCGCAACAGGCGCCGGAGCAGCGGGTTCAGCAAGAGCGGGCGCGCTGACGGCCAACACCGCCGCGATCAGACAAGATCGCATCAACACCGTCACGTCTCCCTCTCCATTTCCATTTCCATTTCCATTTCCATTTCCATTTCCATCAGCAAAGGCCGTTTCAGCCTGCCGTTTCGTTTACGCATCGATTTATTATACATCGCTCAATATGACGCAAGCCCCACTGACGCGTTTTCAATTTATCAATTGAGCATCGCTCATATTCTGGTAGACTGCCCTGGACATCCGCCCCTTGCCAGCCGCCCTTACGCCCGCTCACGTCCCCAAACGGCTATAGCCATGATCAGTTCAGTCCTGCTCGCAGCCATTATGTCGACAGCCCTCGCCTCGCCTCCTCCAAGGATGCAGGACACAAGGACGGACGAACCGGGCGGCCGGATGGAACAGGCGGAGGGCAGCGCCAGAGTTCAGCACCAGCCCGGCGCCTTCCGTGATGATGGCGAGGGTGACAGCCTGACGCCGGTGCGCAAAACCGGCGAACCCACCGCCCATGTTTTCACGCCCGCAGATGGCTGCTGGCGCCTGACCCAACATCTTAGCTGAGGTCCCCTAATGTCCCTTATGTCTAGACTGGCGCTGGCCGCCCTCCTGTCCCTTCCCGCCGGCATGGCCTCAGCGCAGTCCGCACCTCAGGCCGCTGATTGCAGCCGCGCCACCCAGCCTGTGGACCGCGCCATCTGCACGACCCCGGACCTGCGGCGGCTGGATCAATCCATCGCCACCGCCTACCGCCGACTTCTCGCCGATCTGGACCGCAATGGCGCCGCCGCCCTGCGTGACGACCAACGCGTCTTCATCAATGCCCGCAATCGCGCGGCGGCGGGTCGCACTGGCGCGGAACTGATCACCGAACTGCGTGGATGGCTGGAACAACGCGCAAAAGCACTAAACAGTCTTCTGGCCAATCCTAACGACGGTCTTGTCGGCCACTGGGTCAATATCAACGGCGAGATCGACGTGGTGCAATGGGCCTCGGGCGTGCTGACGTTCAACGCCAACGCCGTCGACCCGCTGGGTGCCCGCTGGGTCTGTGACGCGGACGGCGATGGGGAATGGACCGGAGAAAACGAAGGCACGCTGGAGGTGAAGACGGGCGAGGACACCTCACGCTGGTCGCTGGTCATCAGCCGCAAGGGCGACACCCTGCAAGTTCAGGAACGCCACGTCAGCGGCGACCGCTCCATCCCCTATTGCGGCTTCAACGGCGGCCTGTCCGGGACCTATTTCCGCGTGGACCCGCTCACTCTGGAGCGCAACTGACGGCCCGACGTGGTTCTCGTCAGACCAACGGCGGGAACCGCGTCAATCCAGATAGTTCGCCATCAACGCGCGAAGCGTCGCGATGCGCGCTTCATAATGGCCGACCACGCAGGTCTCACCCGTCATGCCCAGCGCTGTTCCCTGACCGAAGACATAGCTGACCACGTCGCAGTCGGCGCGGATGAAGGCGCCCCAGTTCTCTTCCGCCGCCATCAGGCTGGCGCCCGCCTTGCCGTAGTCAGCGCCTTGCGGCCCCTGTCCGCTCAAGCGTCGCGATCTCAAGCTGTGCGGCCCATGCGGCGTTCAACGGCGCAAGACGCGCCATCATCGCCAAAGCCGCCCAGAGATTTCTGAAACGCATCATTCTCTGTCGACAGAGGCCATGTCGCAGGTCGTTTCTTCCGCCTCGCACACGCCCTGGAACCAGGCCGTCCCAGTCCGAACCCGATCGGCAGCCAGTTCGCGCGGAACACCGCCCACGCTCTCGCGCACGACGACATAGTCCACCAGAACCCACCCGCCCGGACCACAGGCGCGGATCGCCGCGACACGCCCCATGTCCGTCACCCAGTCATCGCCCAGGTCCAGCAAGCGCTCGCTGGATCGATTAGGGCGGGCGAAACCACGGGCGGACTGAATGGCGAACTGCGCGGCGTCAGCTGGGATCCAACCCTCCCCCGAATAGACAGTTCGAACCGGCAGCGGGCGGTCGTCTGCGTCGGTTTCGCCGTGGTTATAGGCGTCGCTGGCGTCCGCAATCTTCAACCAACCAGGCCTGGCCTCCCGAACCTGGAACCGGACGCTGTAGGGATAGTCGATCTGGTCCGAGCGGGTCGGGATGGCGCCAAGTGCGGCAGCCTGCGGCTCCGGCGCGCTTCGAACGACAACCGGTGCGTTGAGCCTGTAGCTTGGCCACGCCGTCAGATCGCAGGCCGTCGCATCGGTTGGAATCCATGCCGTTTGGGGCAATGGGCGCGCATTAACGACGCCTGCCTGCGCGGTCAGCGCCAGGGCTGACGCCAGCACACAGGCCTTGGTCATAGTGCGGCTCATGGCAATGTCCTCGGGCTGGCGCGTATTCCTGGCGCGATTTCCTGCGGCCGATCCGTCCACGTCAGAATCTTGACCAGGTCCCCGCCCGGAGCCGCAAATCTCTCACAGGCCGGACTGATATCGCGCGAGAGATCAGCCGCGCGGAAGGCGCCATCTTGCAGCCCCTCAAGATAGGCCTCGGCCCATTCACGATCCTCTTGCGACAACCGGCTGCGCTCGTAGTCAGCCGTCTCCTCGGCGTTGGCCTGGATCAGTTGCGCATCCTCGTCGGACAGCACCCGACACAAGAGCCCCATGCCGACCAGGCGCTGAATCCGAACGGCCAGCACGGCATGCCCCCTGAACAGTTGCCGCTGCATCGTCGCCATGTCCGGCGTCGCATCAGCGCGTGCTTCCTGCGCCGCCGCCACGCGCGGGCCAGCCAGCCCCACTGTGCAGGCCAACACCAGACTGGCGATCAACTGTTTTCGCATCATCCCTCCTGCGGCCCGGAATGCGGACACGGCGACCCGACGCGGACCGCGGCCAGGGGATCATTCAACAGTTTTGATCATTGTTCAATACATCGAAGTCAGCGCGATGGCGCCGCCGCACCCGCGTGGATCAAAGCCTCCCAGACCCGATCAAGAGCCAACTCCATCGGCTGGGAGATGTTCATCAGGGCGAAACTGCCATTCAGATCGAAGACGCAATGGCCGTGGACCACCGCGATCAAAGAACGCGCCAGTCGGGGTGCCTCGGACTGCGCCTGGGTCGGCAGCACAGCCGCCACCTCGTCCACGATAATCTGCGTCAGGGCCCCGCGCTGCAGGTTCTGCTCGTCGGGGATCACAACATCAGGCGGCAAATGATGGTCGTAGATGGCGGTCCAGCTATTCACGTTGTCGCGTGCAAAGCCGAAATAGGCCTCGACCAGAGTCTGGATCCGGTCGGCCCCGCTGGTTTCGAGACGCTGCCGCACATACTCGGCCCAAAGCTGGAAGGTGCGCGTATTGATCGTGATCAGCAGCCGATCCAGGGTTCCGAACACATTGTACAGCGTGCCGACGGAATAGCCGATGCGTTTGGCCACCTCCCGCGCAGAGAAGCGGGCAAACCCGACCTCGGCCATATGCTTATGGCCTTCGACCACGAACAGATGTTCGAGCTCCTGACGCGTGTGATCTGATCGCCTTCCCATCGTCACGACATAGCAGGCATCGGGTCGTCATAAAACTTAGAAACGGCAGGCCCCGCCAGGGCTTAGGCCCAGTCATCCCGGAGTTTGCGGCGATGTGTCCCAACCGACGCCGTTCATTCCTCCGCCCCTTAGAATGACGAACGGCAAAATAAATGATCACTGCTCAAATAATGCTGGACCTGGCGCCGATCCTTGCCTAGCCTGTCGGCCTGAAGTTCGGAGAAAACCCGTGACGCGCCACGCCTCTGCAGACCACGGCCGCAACAAACTGCTCTTCTGGGGCGCGCTGATGTCCAGCCTGATCGGCTGGGCGCCGCTGCTGGCAGGGCTGATCAGCGCAGGGGCCGCATCGGCCTTTGGCTGCGAGGTCAATGAAGCCTACGCCCACCCCTGCATGGTGATGGGGGCTGACATATCCGACGCCCTCTACACGGGCTTCATGTCCATGTTTCTGCTGATCTTTACAGCGCCGGTCATCCTGATTTCGATCACACTCTGGATCATCCTGGCCGTTTCGCGCATGCGGTCGCCACCTGACGCCCCCGGCGGCGCAAACACCTAAAGCGTGCGGGTGAACGGGCCTTCCACGCCCGGCTCCAGCGCCTGCCCCTGATAGAGTCGCGCCACCCGCGCGCCCAGCAGATCCCCCGGCCCTTGAATGAATCGCGGCCCGCCGAAGGCTTCGATTCCATCCAGTTGCCGCGCCAGAGCCCGGCGATCCTGCGCCACCACCGGGTTCAGGAACAGACGGATCGCCGTCTCCTTCAACCAGCCAGGTCCGCGTCCCTTGGGCGTGGTGAACCGGGCGAACGGGCGCAGCGAACCCGCGTCGACCGGGGTGAAGAAGGCGGAAACGCACAGGGTCAGACCCTTCGGCCCCTCCCACCGCGCCTGCACCGTCGTCGGGGCATAGAGGCGCGTGCGGCTGCGGTCGCGGGGCGGTTCCAGCATCCGTGACATCCACCCCAGGTCGGGGACCGGCTGTTCGATCACCTGCTCGATGCTGGTCTCAAAAATATTGGTGCTGAGGTGGACGGGCATCCGCCGATTGCTGCGCCGAATGATGCCGTCGTGGATGTAGTTGGTGTGAAAGGCGTCCAGAACATTCTCGATCGCGTCCAGCGCCCTGCCCCGCCACACGCCCTGCGCCCACCAGAAATGGTCATGATCTTCGTCGCCCCAGACGCCGAGATCGGGCAAGTCCGCCTGCCCCTCCTTCAGCCGGACGAAGACGCCGCCGTTGCGCTCAATCACCGCGACGGGGCTGGCGGCCAGTCGCGCGCCATCGCCGGACGCCAGTTCACCCCCCGGCACCTCAAGACAGTCGCCGTCCGGCCCGAACCGCCAGCCATGATAGGGACAGACGACCGCGCCATCCTTCATCCGCCCGTCAGACAGGGGAAAGTTCCGATGGGGACAGCGATCCAGCAGCCCCGCGATACGCCCATCCGCCCCCCGAAACAGCACGACAGGCGTGTCCGCCACCTTGCGCGCCAACGGCTTGCCCCGAACCTCCTTCGACAGGGCGACCAACTGCCAGCTCCGCGCGATGCTGTCGGGCACGGGGGTCATTGCGCGCCTCCGGGACCGTTCCATTCGATATCGCGGGTCATGGCCTGCTCCAGACTGCATCCGGCACGCGCGGCGCGGACGGAAAAGACGGCGCTGTCGATCAATGCGCCCAAGACCGGCGCCACACCGCCACCCCTTGCGATCACGTCCTGCCCCTCACGCCGTTCGCGCGACCAGTTGGCCAGCCGGTTCTGTTTAAACGCTTCCGGCAGACCATAGAGCCACATTGCCAACCCCAGATGTCCGCGTTCACGTCCCCTGACCAGTCCGACCGCCTGCCCGGTCATCGCCAAGGCCAGTTCGCGACGCCCTCTGAACAGGTGCAGACCACTGGTGCCGCGCGGATTGCACTCGATCAGCCAGGGGCGGCCGTCTGCATCAATGATGGCGTCACAGGCGAACTGGCCCGCTCCGACAAGGCCCGCCAGCCGACGTGCTGCATCCAGCAAGGACGAGGCGGCGACCTCGTCCAGCGGTTCAAAGGCGTAACCGACGCCGCCCGGTCTGCGCCACGGTGAACGATAGGCGGCGAAGGCCGTCAGAACGCCATTCACAGCGACGGCGTGGAAGCAGACCTCATTTCCCACGACCCGATCCTGCGCCACCCAGACACGGTCGTCGGCAGGTGAAATCTGGGTCAGTTGTGATGCGGATGGGCCGATCAGAGTTTCGGACCCGAAGCGCGAATACTCCGGCTTGAACACCAGACACTCCGCCTCGGGCGAGACCTGATCCAGTTCGGCCCGTCCGCCGATCCGGCGTGTCTTCGGGACCGAAATCCCTAGCCGTTCGCACACCTCAACGAAGCGATGCTTGGAATGAAGTTCATCCAGGACTTGGGGCGATGGCGCAAACAGGCGCGCTTCAAAATCCAGCGAAGCCGCAGCCGCCGCCAGATGGAAAACCTCTTCGCAGACAGGAATAATGAGCGCTAGTTCAAGACCCTGCACCAGAAACTGAAGATCATTTCTGAAACCCTGAACGTCCAACCGCGGTGAGGCGTACCGATGCACGGCCTTGGCGACGCCGGCCCCCTGCGCCATCTGACAGGAACAACTGTCAGCCAGATGAACCTCCCAGCCCGCCGCGACGAAACTGCGCGCCAGATCAAGCGCGGCCGGCGCCCGCGCGCCCGTGATCAGAACCCTATCCGGCATCAGACCACCGGATGCGCCGACGCTTGGGCTGGTCCCAGATCGGCGGCGGGCCAGCAACGATCGCCGGGCCGATCTCGACCTTAAACAGCAACCGATCCAACGCCCCGACGGCGACCGGCGCCGTCGCAGGATCAACCTCGACCACTACGCGGCCTGGGCTGGCGGTGACCCGCCAATCCTGCTGCGGCCCCAAGGCGTCAACCAGCGCATTCTCCACATCGCGCGGTGGAATGACCTGATCGCCCCAGCGCCACAGGTCTTCGTAACGCCCTTCCACGCCCTGCACCGCGAGCAGCGGCGAACCGCACCGGCATGGGCCAGCAGGCTCCAGAAGATCATCCAGGCGCAACCGCACCACCGGCTGGCTGACCCGCCTCAGGTCAGTGATGATGGGACGAAAGCGGTTCGTGCCGGGGATGGGGTCGCGCTCGACGATCAGCACGTCCTCGTTCAGATGAAGGGTTCCGAACCGGCAGGCCGCACCCAGAAATCCCTCGGTCGCCTGATAGATCGGGTCTGGCCTCAGGCCCAACCGCTGGCCGATCCAGTCACGCTCACCCTCGCCCATCGGTTCGGCGCCATAGAACAGACGCCGCAAGGGCCACGGTGCATCCTGCTCCATGCGTCGCGCGACATCGGACAGCACATGAGACGGTGCGATCAGAACATGGGGTTGAAACGCGTGCAGACGCGCCATCCGCTGATCCGCAGGCGTATCCAGGCCGATGAACTCGAACGACACGCGCCCTGCCCCGCCGACTTCGCGATAAAGGGCGCTGTCCGCCCTCAGGCAAAGCGCGATACGCCACGGCTGCAACGGCGCATTCAACGGCAGCAACCGCGCCAACGCATGACCGACATAGGCGGCGCGCTCGGCCGGGCTGGCCAGAAACAGACCACGCGAACCGCTGGACCCGGTCGAAAAGCCCGCCGTCACCCCGCCCGGCAAACCGCCTTCGCGCCCCTCTTCAGCCGCCTGCGCCGCCGCCATGGCCGAGGCTTCGTCGAGGCTCAACGTGTTCCATTCTGCAAAGGCGGAACGCACCTGCCCAGGCGTGGAGATCGGAAAACCAGCGAGCGGGCGCCCGGCATAGGCGGCCACAGCCGGGGTGCGCGCCAGCACAGGCTGCAGCCGTCGCCACAGGGCTTTCTGGCGGCGCTCAACATCAGCGCGGGTTCGCAAACCCAACCTGTCGAACTGCGTCGCCATCCAGGTGCGCGCTATGAGTTTGCGGTCAGGCCTCATCGGCGCTGATCTCCGCCGCCGCCTCGGCGCAATGCGAGGGGGTCACCACCAAGTCGGCGTTGCGTGCCCAGAGACGGTGCAGGTCATGCAGGGTTCGGCGATAGGCGTCCGTCTCGCCCAGGATGCTGGTGGTCAGGCGCGGCGGCGGGGCGTCGTCACGCACGGCGCGTCGCGACCAGGCGGCGTCTCCGATCAGGAAATGACGCCGGTCATCCTCGCCCCGCAGAACCAGCCCCCAATGCCCCGGGCAATGCCCCGGCAAAGAAACCGCCAGCATCGAACCATCGCCGAACAGGTCCGCGCCATCGCTGAACGGCGCCATATCCGCGCCCAGCGGCGCACGCGGCAGATCCTCGAAAAAGCGCGCGCGGACATCAACGTCAGCGGGCAGCAACCCATCCAAAATGCCGCGCCGGACCCGCGCCAACCGCCCATGACGGCGCACATCCTCCAGCCCCGCCCGCGCGCAGAACAGCGTGGCCTGAGGAAAGGCGTGCAGACCGGCGATATGGTCGCCGTGGAAATGCGAAATCACGACCGCACGCACATCCTCCGCCCTCAACCCAAAGCGGCTCAACTGTTCGATGACGGCTTGTCCCTCCGGCAGATCGACCGGCGTCGTCCAGCGATAGAAGCGTTCTGGAAACGGCTGCGTCGCCTTGAAGAAGGCCGGATCATAGCCTGTGTCGAACAGCACCGGCCCCACTGTCGGATGCAGGATCAGACCCGCCAGAGCCGGAAACTCGACCGGCTTCCATCCCGCGCCACGCCGCGCCATCGCCTCGGGGTGACGACAGGACCCCGCCTTCAACACATGGACCTGACAGCGCGTCATGCCGCCATCCTCGGCGCCAGTTCCAGCGCGGACGCCACCGCATCATAAGCGGGCGCATAACCCAGGACGGTTCGCGCATAAGACAGATCAAAGGTCTGGGAATAGGCCAAGGTCGCCAGCGTATAGGGGGTGATCTTCGGCTCTGGTCGTCCCGGCCAGACGCCGCACACCGTCTCCGACAGCGCGGCCAGAACCCGCATGGGCGCCATCGGAACCGGGATGAGACGAGGCCTCACCTGCAACACCGCGCACAACCGCTCCGCCAGTTCGAGAATGCGGATCGGCTGTCCGCCAGAGATGTTGATCGGCCGCCCGCCCACCGTCTCTCTATGCTGGTCCGCCAGCACCAGGGCCGCGGCCGCATCACGCACGTCTGTCAGGTCGATCCGCGCGAGGCCGCCGCGCAGAACCGGCAGCCTGCCGCGCCGCACCATCTCAAGAATTCGTGGCAGAAGAACCGCGTCATCCGGTCCGATCAGGGCGCGGGGACGGATCGACACCGTTCGGAAGCCCGGTCTGTCCGCCGCCAGCACCTGTTGCTCCGCCGCCAGCTTGGTGCGGGCATAGGCGTTCAGCGGGCGCGGGTTCGGCAGGCTGTCCTCGGTCAGCCCCTCCTGATCCTTGAAATCCGCGTAGATCGAGGGCGAGGACACAAAGACGAAGGCGCCGCACCCCGCCGCCTGCGCCGCCGCCAGCAGCCCCTCGGTCACATCGACATTGATGCGCTGGAACACCGCCTCCGCTCCCCAGGGACTGGACAGTGCCGCCGCATGAAAGACGACATCAACGCCGTCGCAGAGCCGGGTCAGGTCGGCCTGCAGCAGGTCGCACAGGACCACGTCCGCGCCCATACTCTCAAGTCGTTGCACCACTGCCGCAGACCGTCCGGTCGCCCGCATGGCATATCCGGCGGCGATCAGGGCCTCGGTCAAGGCCAGACCCAAGCCGCCCGTCGCGCCTGTGACCAGTGCGCGACGCATCAGAACCGCAGCACCATGGCCGCCGCGCTGATCCCGGCGGCGGTGCCCAACAGAAGCACCGTCGTTCCCGGCTTCAACCGCCCCAAGGATTGGGCCTCGACCAGACCGCTGGGCAAAGAGGCGGCGATCTGGTTGCCGCGATCAGAAAAGATGTCGATAACCCGCTCCGGGCCGCCGCCCATCAAGCGTCGCACATGTTCGACGCCCGGTCGGCTGGCCTGATGGCAGATGACCAGATCGACGGTCGCGCGCGTCAGGCCGGCCTCCTGCAGCACTCCGTCGATCATGCGCGGCAAGACCCTGGCCGCCGCCTTGAACACCCCAAAGGCGTCCATGCGGAACCGCGCGCCTTCGAGCAGCGCCTCATAGCCGTCTGTCGCGCGTATCCGCGTGCCGCCAGAGCGCAGGACCGCCAGATCCTTGCCCTCGCCATAGGTTTCGAAGCGGCGGCTGATCAACGCCGGGCCTTCGCCATCCGCCCGCGCCTCGATGCAGACCGCCGCCGCGCCGTCGCCGAAGATGGCGGCCGAGGCTGGCGTGCCCCAATCCAGTCCCGCCGACGCAATATCGCTGGAAACCACCAAGGCCCGCTTCCAGCGCCCGGTCGCAAACCCCATGGCGACGATATCCAACGCGGCCAGGAAGGAAAGACAGGTCTGGTTCACATCAAACGCCCAGATGCCGGATTTCCCCAGCCCCAGTTCATTCTGGATCAGGACGGCCGTGCCTGGGATCGGCTGCTCCATCACCCCGCAGGCGCCGATCAGGACGTCGAACTCGCCCTCGCCCCACCCCGCCATCTCCAGCGCCGCCCTCGCCGCACGTGCGCCCAGCACGGAGGTGGTCTCCTCGGGCGACGCGACCCCGCGACTGGAGATGCCGAACTGTCCTTCGGTCCATCCCGTCGGCTGGCCGAACACGGCGTCCAACTCAGAGGACGGCCTGCGTCTTTCGGGTAGAGCCGCGCCATATCCAACCAGGGCCAGTCCCGTCATCGCGACGCACCCTGCGCGTGACGGGCGGTCAAGCCCGTATTCTTATCCCTGAAGGCATTTCGCAGCATGGGTGAACCGTCGTGTTTCGGGGTCATGGTCTAACAGCAGCACCTCGTAAAAGGCTTGTCCATAAATTTATTGATCATCGCTCATTTTTTTGAACCAATCGTCCGGCATCGTCAATATGTGCGACGGTCTGCGGGCCTGGACAGGATTTTACATCGCGGCGCTTTCTGCCCGAACGGCGTCGTGTCATCCAATGGTCCAGCTGGGCGTGTGGCAACCAACTTCGCCACACGTCGTTCTCCGTCACTCGATCAAAGGCCAACAGGACCTCCCATGACACCCCGCACCCGCCTCGCCCTTGTCGCCGCCACTGCTCTGGCTGTGGGCGCCGGCCCTGCTCATGCCCAGACCAACACTCAGACAAATCAGGACCGACTGGGCGCCGTCGTCGGCGCGCTGTTCGGCGACCGTCTCGGCATTTCGGCGCTGGATCAGGCCTGGCTGCGCGGCGGCCGCCCCCTGCGTGACGGTCAGAGCCAGTTCAACACCCGCGTCGACAGCAGCCTGCGCGTCGGTCAAATCTCCAGCGCCGCCGCCACGCGCCTGCGCGCCGACTATACGGCCCTTGTCGATCTCGAAACGCGTTACGCCGCCGATGGACGCTTCACCAACGAAGAACGCGCCGATCTGAACAGCCGCTACAACGCCCTGACGCAGACGCTGGAGTCCGGCGCGGCAGGTTATGGCGATGTGAACTCGGTCGCCCAGGGTCGCGCCGCATTCGAGGCCCGTGTGGACGCCTCCGTCAACGCGCGCCGCATCACCCGCACCGAGGCCACCCGCCTCAAGACTGACTATCAGGCCTTGATCCAGCTTGAGACCCGCTACGCCGCCAAGGGCTCCATCACCGCCAGCGAGCGTAACGATCTGGACAGCCGCCTGGATGCCCTGGACGCCCGCGTCGGCGACGGTCCCGCCGTGCAGCCGCCTGTGGCGACCCAGACCCCGCGCGTGCGGTTGGCCACGCTGGAAACCGCCGTGACCGCCGCCGAGCGCTCGGGCGCCCTCACCCGCGCCGACGCCGCCGATGTGCGGGTTCAACTGGGCGACCTGACGCGTCTGGAGGCCGCCTATGGCCGCTACAACCCGTCGGCGGATGAAACCGCCTATCTGACGCGCCGACTGGGCGAACTGGAAACGCGCGTCCGCCGCTAAGACCGGTTTTCATGCATCAACGGGCGCCCATTCATCGACTGAATGGGCGCTCTGCATGACGCGACTGCGCTGATATGGCGTCGGAACCCTTGCGACATCTGAGAACTTGCTTGACCCGACGGCGCCGCTTCAGGATCGTCACCCAGGCTTTGCAAGGATCGATGATGGTTTCAGCATGGATCGGACTGCCCTTCGCGCTGTTGGTCGCGGGCGCCGCGGCCGCTCAGACGGCGTCGCCGCAGCAGACGCCGCTGACCTATGCCGAAGCCTCTGTCCGGCTGCGCACCTCCTCCAGCCTGTCTCGCGCTGCGGGCTATGGCGTGGACGCCGCCAGCGAACAGGCGGCGGCGGCGGCGGGCCTGCGTCGGCCCACGGTGTCCCTGGACGCCCAAGCCATCCGCTATCGCAAGACCTTCGACATTTCCCTGACTGGCGCGCTGGACAAGGCCCAGTCCGAACTGGGCGCGGCCATTCCGGGGCTGATCTCGGACCTTCCCGGCATACCGGGCGATATTCTTCAGACGGTGGGACAGCGGCTGCAGGCCGCCCTGCCCGAAATCTTCGCCGCCCTGCCGACCGATGTCCGGCTGGAGGTCGAGGACACCGCCTTTCGCCCGACCCTGACCGCGCTTCAGCCCATCTACAGCGGCGGCGCCATCCCCGCCCTGCAACGCGCCGCCGCCGCCAATGTCGATATGGCGCAGGCGCGCCGTCGCGAGGCGATGGATCTTGAAGGCGTCAACCTGGCCCGCGCCTATTTCGGACAGGTGTTGGCGGCGGAGGCCGTGCGCATCTCCACCGACACCCGCGACGGGTTCGATCTTCACCTGCGCAACGCCGAGCGGATGGAGCGCGAAGGGGTGTTGAGCCATGCACAGACGCTGCAAGTTCAGGTGGCCCGCGACGCTTCACAGCGCCAACTGGACCGCGCGCAGTTGGAATACGACAACTCGGTCCAGTCGCTTGGCCGGGTGCTGAACCTGGACGACGGGGTGACGCCGACGACGCCGTTGTTCGTCAACCGCGCGTCGGTCGGTCCGATGGATGTCTTCATCGCCCAGGCGTCGCAGTCCAACGCCCGCATCGCCCAGGCCCAGGCGACACGTGATCTGGCCGAAGCAGGCGTCGATCTGGCGGAATCGCGGTTTCGCCCCACCGTCTATGCCTTCGGCACCTACAACCTGAACCCCGACAACGCCCTGCCGACAGAGCCTGACTGGGCCGTAGGCATCGGCGCGCGCTACACCCTGATGTCGTCGATCGACCGTCGCCGCATGGCGGGCGCGGCGCGATCGCAGGCCCAGGCCGCGGGCGAACTGGAACGCCAGGCGCGCGACGACGCCCGGCTGCTGGTCACCCGCGCCTATAATCAGGCGGAGCTGGCGCGACGCCAGTTCCTGTCGATGGACTCCAGCCTGACGGCGGCGACCGAGAACCTGCGGGTGCAGGAGATCGGCTTCCGGGAGGGGGAATCTCCTGTCTCTGCCGTTGTGGACGCCCGCAATCTGCTGGGCGCCGCACGGTTGCAGCGCGCGGTCGCCGCCTATGAATATGATCTCAGTCTGGCGGCGCTTCTGGCGGCGTCCAGCAGCCCCCAGACCCTGAACGACTATCTGCAACGCGACGACCGGATCAGCGCACCATGAGCGAGACGACAGCCACGCCCCCCTCGCGCAAGCGCGGCGCCCTGCGCGTCTGGATCATCGCGGCAGGCGCGATCCTGCTGGTGGGCTTCATCATCGTGGGCCTGTTCCTGGCGGCCCGCCCGCCGAAGGAGCAGATCCAGGCCATGGTCGAGGCCGAAACCTTCACCGTCGCCACCAAGGCGCCCAGCCGTGTCGAGCAGCTTCTGGTCTCCGAAGGCGACCGCGTCACCGCAGGTCAGGTGCTGGCCGTCATGAGCAGCCCCGAAATCGAGGCCAAGGACGTGCAGGCGCGCGCCCTGCTGCAGTCCGCCGAGGCGCTGCAGTCCCTCAGCCGCGAGGGCGCCCGGCACGAAGACATCCGCACCGTCGAATCCATCTGGCGCGCCAGCCAGGCCACGGAACGTCTGGCCGACCAGACCGCACGACGCGCCGAGGCCTTGTTCGCCGAGGGGGTTATCTCGGCCCAGCGGCGCGACGAAGCCGTCGCCGCCCGCGCCGCCACCGCCGCCCAGACCGAGGCCGCCCGCCAGCAGTATGTGAAGGCCCAGACCGGAACCCGGCCACAGGAACGCTCTGTCGCTGACGCCCAGGTCAGCGGCGCCCAGGCCGCCGTCGCCGAGACCACCAGCCTGCAATCCGAAACCCGACTGGTTGCGCCACACGCGGGCGAGGTGTCCCAGCGGTTCGCCAATGTCGGCGAACTGGTCCTGATCGGCGTGCCGGTTTACACCGTGGTCGACACCGCTGATCCCTGGGTGTCCTTCACTGTCCGCGAAGACCAGTATCGCGACCTGAAGATGGGTGCGACGCTGCACGGCGACATACCGGCGCTGGGTCTCAAGAACGCCGCCTTCCGCGTCACCGCCATCAGCCCCCAGGGCGAGTTCGCCACCTGGCGCTCGACCCGCCAGTCCAGCGGCTATGACGTGCGCAGCTTCGCCATCAAGGCCAAGCCGGTTCAACCCATCGCCAACCTGCGTCCGGGCATGAGCGTGCTGTTCGACTGGTCGCGCCGATGACGTCCAATCGCGCGGCCTTCGCCCGGGCCGTGCGCGACGAGACGCGCCTGCTGCTGACCCGACCGTGGGACGCCTTCGTCGCCTTCGGCCTGCCGCTGATCCTGCTGGTGGTCATCGCCGCCATGTTTGCGCCGGGCGTGATCCGGCAATCGCCAGCGGCGGTGGTGGACCATGATCGGTCCAGCTTTACCCGCGCCGCCGTTCGAAACATGCAGGCCAGTTCCGGCCTGGACGTCGCCTATGCGCCCGCCACTCTGGACGAGGCGATGGCGCTGATGCGGCAGGGCAGGATTTTCAGCTTCGCCTATTTCCCCTCGGGCTTCACTGCGGGGGCCTTCCGCCAGCCTGAACAGGCGACGGTCTATTTCAACGGCGCCTTCCAGACGGCGGGCGCCCTGACGGCCCTGAACCAGTCCGCCGCCATCGCCTCAGCCGCCGCGCCCGCGCTGGAGGAGCGCGCCCGGCAGATGGGCGTGCCCGCAACCGCGCTCAGCCCGCCGGATGTTCAGGTGTCGATCATCGGCAACCCGCAACTGAACTTTGAACTGTTCCTGGGCGGCCTGCTCGGCCCCGGCGTCCTGCATCTGCTGGCCGCCTGTTCCGCCGTGCTGGCGGTCGGGCGGCTGATGCAGGGCAAGTCGTTTCGTCCATTCAAGATCGCCCACGGCGGCCGCACGACGGCGGCCCTGGCTGGCCATCTAACGCCGCATTTCCTGATCTTCACCCTGTGGGGACTGGCCTGGATCGTCTGGCTGTGCGGGTTCCGGAGCTGGGGCGTGGCCGGGTCGCTGCCTCTGCTGATGCTGGGCATGGCGGCCCTGATGGCGGTCAGCGTCGCCCTGTCGGCCCTGCTGGTCGCAGTGGCGGGCGACAACGACCTGGCCTTCTCCGCCACCGCCATCTACTCTGGCGCCGCCATCGCCTTTTCCAACGGGACCCTGCCGCTGGACCACGGTCCGCGCTTCGCCCAGTTCTGGAGCGATGTCCTGCCTTACACCCACTATCTGCGGCTTCAGACCAGCCAGATGGTGACCGATGGCGCAAAGCCCGCCGCCGTCCATGACCTGCTCATTCTCTGCGCGGTGACCCTGGGCGCCTTCATCATCGCCGCCCTGGCGATCCGCTGGCGCGCCAACCGCGAGCCCAAGGTCGAGGCCCTGACCTTCCCGCTTCCGACCGACAGCGTCACCGGCAGTTTCGCCGCCACCTTCGCAAGTATTGTGAAGACCCGCCCGGTCGCCAGCCTGCTGCTGCTCGCCGTGGTGCTGTACGCCTTCTATTACCCGGCGGCCTATTCGGGTCAGTCCGCCACCGGCCTGCCTCTGGCGGTGGTGACCAGCAGCCAGACGCCGACGACGCGCACCCTGGTCGAGGATCTGAACGCCAGCCACGCCATCGAGGTCGCCGCTGTCGCCTCCTCTGTCGAGGAAGCCCAGAACCTGATGAAGCGCGGCGTTGTGGACGGCATCATCGTCCTGCCCGATGGGTTCGAGGCCAGTCTGGCGCGCGGCGCGCCGGACGGTGTCGCCATCTATCTGAACGGCGGCTATCTGGTGCGCGTCACCGCCATCGGCAAGGCTGCGGCGGGCGCCGTCGCGGACGTGATCCGCAAACGCCTGAACGGCCTGCCCGAGGTCGCGCGCGCCGCGTCCCTGACGCCCAGCCTGAAACAGGTGTCGCTCTTTAATCCCACCGAGGGATACGGCGACTATGCGGTTCCGGCGGTCAGCATCGTCATCCTGCAACAGACCCTTCTGCTGGGCGCGGGCGTCATCGCCGCCATACGACGCGAGACGGCGGCGCCGGTCCTGCGGCTCAGAAGTCGTCTGGGCCTGTGGCTGGCCCTGACCGTCATCGGCGCCTTGTCCAGCCTGTTCTATTTCGGCTTCGTCTTCTGGGTTCAGGACTATCCGCGTGCGGGCGATCTGATCGGGGTCATCCTTCTGGCGCCCTTGTTCTCGGCAGCTGTGTCGGCGCTGGGTCTGTGTCTGGGCGGCTTGTTCGACCGGCATGAGCGCGTTTTACAGGTGCTGGTCGGCACGTCGGCGCCGCTCTTCTTCCTGGGCGGCACGGCCTGGCCGCACTTCATGATGCCTCAGCCCTTGGTCTGGCTGGCCAATCTGTTTCCTTCCACGGCAGGCGTGCAGGCCTTTGTGAAGATGAACTCGACCGGCGCCAGTCTTTCCGAAGTTGCGCCAGAAGCGACGGTGTTGGTTGTCCTGGTTGTGATCTACGGCCTTTGGTTGTTGGCGCCCGATCTGAGAACCATCAGACAACGACAGGTCACGGCCCAGCAAACCTCAAGCTGAGCCTTGGCAGCCTATTCTGATTTTCCGCTGGCGAGGCGGAGGATTGCCGTTATTCATGTCGAATCTGTCGAGGGCGGCCCGGAATCATTGACCGACGATTAGGCGATGTGATCCCACGCTCAACTGGGGCGACTATCTGTATGAAACGTTCTTTTGCGTACCTCATCATCGGGGCGATGATCCTGGGGGTCCTCACCGGGTGGGGCCTGAACCATTTTCTTGACGCTGAGGGGGCGTCAAAGGCGGCCTCCAACCTCAACCTGATCACCGACGTCTTCCTGCGCCTGATCAAGATGATCATTGCGCCGCTGGTGTTCACCACTCTTGTCGCGGGCATCGCCCACATGGAGGACGCCGCCTCCGTCGGACGCATCGGCGTCAAGACGATGGCCTGGTTCATCTCGGCCTCCGCCGTTTCGCTGTTGCTGGGCCTGGTGATCGTTCAGATCCTGCAGCCGGGCGCCAACCTGCACCTGCCGGAAGCCGTCGTGGCCACCGCACCCGCCGCATCGACCGACGCCTTCTCGCTGCATGGCTTCATCACCCACCTGGTGCCGACGTCGATCTTTGACGCCATGGCGCGCAACGAAATCCTGCAGATCGTCGTCTTCGCCGTCTTCGTAGGCACCGCCGTCGCCGCGCTGGACGACAAGGCACCCGCCGTGATGCACCTGGTCGAACAGGCCGCCTCCATCATGCTGAAGGTGACCGAGTTCGTGATGAAGCTGGCCCCGCTGGCCATCTTCGGCGCCCTGGCCTCGACCATCGCCACCCAGGGCCTGGATATGCTGGGCACCTACGCCAAGTTCGTTCTGGGCTTCTATGGCGCCATGGCGACCCTGTGGGGCATCCTGTTCCTGGCCGGCGCCGTGGTGCTGGGCAAGCGCGTGATCCCGCTGTTCCGTACGATCCGCACGCCCGCCCTGCTGGCCTTCTCAACCGCCAGCTCGGAAGCCGCCTACCCCCGCATTCTGGACGCCCTGCCCAAGATCGGCGTGCGCAAACGCATCGTCAGCTTCGTCCTGCCGCTGGGCTACTCGTTCAATCTCGACGGCTCGATGCTGTACTGCACCTTCGCCACCATGTTCATCATGCAGGCGCACGGCGTGCACCTCAGCCTGTCACAGCAGATCTTCATGCTGCTGCTGTTGATGGTCACGTCCAAGGGGATCGCGGGCATTCCGCGCGCCTCGCTGGTCGTCATCATGGCCACCCTGACCTACTTCGGTCTGCCGGAAGCCTGGATCGCAATCGTGCTGGGCGTCGACCATCTGCTCGACATGGGCCGTTCCGCCACCAACGTCGTCGGCAACTCGGTCGCCGCCGCCGTGGTCGCCAAGTGGGAAGGCGAACTGGACCCCGAGGACGAAATCGAAGGCGCTGAACCCAAGACCATCGCCTGATCTGAACCAAAGGCGGCCTGACCGCGCGATCAGGCCGCCGATCCAGACCATAACGTGTTTGCGATTCACTCGCAGACACGGTATCGCGCATCGCGAATGTCCCCCCTCGATCTTTCACATCGCGCGGCCTTCTCTCAGCTGCTGGTGACCGAGCGCACGTCGCTGATGCGACTGGCCCGGCGGATCCTGGGCGACGCCAGTCTGGCGGAAGACATCACCCAGACCCTGTGGCTGAACATCCAGCGCATCGCCGATCCCGAGACGATCAAGGACAAGCGCGCCTATCTCTATCGGCTGATGCTGAACCTGACGTCGGATCAGATGAGGAAGCGGTCGCGCGGCGCTGCCCTGTTCGACGACCAGGCGGACGATATGCGGATGGCGGACGCCGCACCGACCACCGAAACCCGGATCATCGACCGGCAGCGGCTCAGCCTGTTGTCCGCCGCCATCGATGAACTGCCTCCGCGCTGTCGCGAGGTGTTTCTTTTGCGTCGAGTCGAGGGCCTGACGCCCGCGCAAGTTGCCGAACGACTGGGAATTACGACAAATGCGGTCGCGAAACACGTCCGTCATGCAATCAGCCATTGCCAGACGCGCCTGGCTGAGCAAGAGGCGTTGTGATGACATCCGTCACGACCTCAAAGCCCGACCGCGTGTCCCGCGCGGATCGCGAAGCTGCGCGCTGGGTTGCTGACCAGCAGAGCGGACTGCTGGATGACGCAGGCTCGGCGCATCTGGACGCCTGGCTGCAGAGCGCCGAGAACGCCGTCGCCTTCGAAAAGGCGCAGGCCCTCTGGTTGGAAATGGGCGAGGCCGCGGTTCGACCGGCGCCCCAAACCGCCCCTTCCCCTCGGCGTCGCCGTGCTTCACCTCGCGACGGTCGCCGCTCACGCGCGCCGCTCATAGCCACCGGCGTGGCGGCTGCTCTAGCCGTCGCTTTCGTCGCCCTGGATGGCCCCACGCGACTGCGCGCCGATGCCGTCACCCGCCCCGGCGAGCAAAGGACGCTGACGCTGGCGGACGGCTCCACCGTACGCCTGAACACCGACAGCGCCGTCCAGGTGGCCTATGCTCCCGACCGTCGCACCGTGCGCCTGCTGCGCGGGGAGGCCGCCTTCACTGTCGCCCCGAACCCGAACAGGCCCTTCACGGTTGAGGCGGGCGGCGGTTCCACCACGGCGCTCGGCACACGGTTCATTGTCCGGCGCGACGGCGTCCAGACCCGGGTATCAGTGACAGAACACGCGGTCAGGGTGGCGTCGAACCCTGCTTCGATTGTCGTGACGCAGGACCAGACCTCGACCTATGTTCCCCGTCAGGCGCCGTCGGCGCCGGTCGCGTCCTCCGTCGGCGTGGGCGCCTGGCAGGACGGCTGGCTGGTGTTCGATGACCAGCCCCTGTCTGCGGTCGTCAGCGAGATCGGACGCTATTCCACCCTGCCGATGACCGTCATCGGACGAAAGGCGCGCGATCGACGCGTCAGCGGCGCCTTCCGCATCGACCAACCCGACCAGACCGTGACACGTCTGGAACAGACCCTGGGCCTGCGCTCCACGCACCTGCTCGGCGGAGCCATCATCGTTCACGACTGAACGACGTTCTGAACTTTTTTCGAAGTCCACAGTCCCGGTTTCGCCGCATCGCACGTCTATCTTGCGAGAACCATTCTCATTCGCACCATGCGAACCCATATGGACTGGCGCAGTGCGCGCCATGAGAGGCGAAGTTGACCAAGGCGAGACACAATATCGGGGCCATGCGCCTCTTCCTGATGGCCACGACGGCTGTCGCTTCGGCGGCTGTGCTGGCGCCCCTGCCCGCAGCGGCTCAGGCTCAGCCCAGCTTTGACGTGCCGGCGGGTCCCCTGACTCCGGCCCTGATCCGTTTCGCCCAACAGGCCAATGTTGAGCTGGCCTATGACGCCAGCCTGACGCGCAACGCCTCCACGCGCGGTCTGCAGGGCCGTTACAGCGTGTCCGACGGCCTGTCGCGTTTGCTGGCCGGAAGCGGCGTGACCTACAGCCTGTCAGGCCGCGTCGTGACCCTGTCGGCCGCACCCGCGGTCGGAAACGCCATCGCACTTGGCCCCGTGCGGGTGCAGGGCGCGACCGAAGGCGGCGCCGGACGCCTGAGCGCCGACGGTTTCGACACGCACGGCGACCCGGCAGAAGCGCCATATCGTTCGGCAGACTCCAGCGCCTATATCGACCACGACACCATCGAACGTTTTCGGGGAACCTCGACCGCTGACGTCATCAAGGGTGTGGCGGGCGTGACAGCGGGCGATCCGCGCACCGCCAATGCTCTGGACGTGAACATCCGCGGCATCCAGGGTCAGAGCCGCGTGCCGGTCATCATTGATGGCGGCCAGTCCACGATGGACACCTATCGCGGCTATGCCGGTCAGTCGCAGCGCACCTATCTCGACCCCGACCTGATCTCCAACATCACCATCACCAAGGGCCCCAGCCTGCAGGCCAACGCGTCGGGCGGCATCGGCGGCGTGGTGGTCATGGAGACCCTGAAGGCCGACGACGTCCTGACCGAGGGTCACGATCTGGGCCTGCGCGTCCGCACCGGCGTGTCAGACGCCAGCGCACGCCGCCTGCCCGCCTACAGCGGCGTGCCGTCCAAGGACAGCGGCGACCTGACCCGCCCCGGCGGACAGTTCTTCAACATCGCAGCCGCAGGCCGTTGGGACAGGTTCGACCTGGTCGCCGCCTATGCCTGGCGCGATGTGGGCAACTATTTCTCGGGTCACCGGGGCTATAACGACTTCCCGCAAGGCCGCCGCGTCCTGGCCACGCTGAACCCCACGAACACCGAGGTCTTCAACACCTCGTCCCAGTCTGAATCCCTGCTGCTGAAAGGCACCTGGCGGATCACCGACGAGCAGACCCTGGAAGCCGGTTATCGCCGCTACAAGGGCGAGCAGGGCGAGATCATGGCCTCGCAGATCATCCGCGTTGATCGTGACCGCGTGCCGCAATGGGCGCTGGGGAACGTGGACATGGACGCCTACAATCTGCGCTATCGCTACAAGCCGCAGGGCAAGCTGGGCGACCTGGTCGATCTGAGAGCCAACGCCTGGTACACTCACTCCGACAGCCTGATGTACAACGGCCTGACCGGCATCACGCCCTGGTACTATGACCGCCGCACCGACTGGTGGGACGCGCCGTCCTTCAACACCGACCCCGGCTACAAGGACGCCTATCGCAACGAGCTGACGCAGGAGCGTTTCGGCGGGGACATCACCAACACCTCGCTGCTGTTCACCGATCTGGGCAAGTTCACCTTCGACTACGGCCTGTCGTTCAGCCACGAGGATGTCGGCCCCGGCCCGAACTCGCCGCTGATGCAGGACGACTTGGTCAACAACCGCTTCCTGCGCAGCGCGGTGCGCAAGGAATACAGCGTCGTCGCCTCGGCCAAATGGGAGCCGGACGAGCACTGGGAGCTGATGGTCGGCGGCCGCTACAACCACGTCGATGTGCGCGACCGTAATCGACTGGCGACCGTGTCCAAACGTGAAGCCGTCGGCAAATACCGCTCGATCCAGTTGCTCAGCGGCGACGCCAGCCTGCCAGCATGGCGCGCTACGCGCATCGCCTCGCTGAACTGGTACCCCGACGCCAATGGACAGTTCACCCAGGCGTCTCTGCTGGCCTCGCCCTACAAGCGCGGAACGGCTGCGGACATCACGGGCTGGAACTTCTACGACGCGGGCGCGATCAGCGACCTGATCGTTCCGACCGAATGGACATGGTCCGACCCGATCCGCCGCACGGACGACGCCTTCATGCCGACGGCCAGCGTCACCTATAGCTTCGACGAAGACACGCTGCTGTATGTGAAATACGCCGAGGGCGTGAAGCTGCCCAGCCTGTTCGAGACGACCCTGGGCCTGTTCACGGCGGCCAAGCCGGTCGGTGAACTGAAGCCGGAACGCGCCAAGACCTGGGAGGTCGGCGCCAGCACCATCCGTCGCGATCTGATCACCGGCGGCGACCGGGCGGGCTTCAAGCTGGCCTATTTCAACACGCGCATCGACGACCTGATCACGCGCGACTACCGCACCCTGTCGGCAGGCCTGATCCGCAACATCGACCAGTTCAAGGTGTCGGGCGTCGAGTTCCAGTCCAGCTATGACAACGGCGTCGTCTTCGGCGACCTGTCGGCCCACTATTATTTCGAGGCCAAGACCTGCGCGCCCGACATCGCCGCTGAACGCCGCGAATATGGCGAGGAGTGGGACATCGACGGGCTGAAAAACACGCCCAACTGCGTCGATGGCGGTTTCGAAGGCTCCTACACCAACACCCAGAACCCGCCGCGATACAATATCAACCTGACGCTGGGCGCCCGGCTGTTCGATGATCGCCTGACCATCGGCGGACGCGCCGTTCATAACGCCGGCCCGATCAGCAAGCTGGATCAGGAATGGAACGTCGGCCTGTCGGCGATCCAGCAACTGTACAAGGAGGCGACCATCTATGACGCCTTCGCCAGCCTGAAGGTCACAGAGCAGACCAAGCTCGACCTCAACATCGACAATGTGATGGACGAATACTACCTCGACCCGCTTGCGTTGGGCGTCATGCCCGCGCCGGGCCGCACCGTCCGTCTCGCCCTGACCTACCGCTACTGAGACTGATGATGACCCCGCTCGAAACCAGCCGCGCCAAACGGCTCAAATCCTCCAGCAACGGCGTGCACGAAGGTCTGGACAACGCTATCATGGCCGCCAAGCCCTTCAGCAGCCGCGACACCTATGCCGAGTTCCTGCGGATTCAGCAGTTGTTCCACCGCGACATCGCCGCCCTGTACGAGACGCCTGAACTGACGGCTCTGGTGCCGGACCTGCTGGAGCGTCGCCGTATCAATGAGGTGCTGACCGATCTCGCTGATCTTGGCGCGGAACCTGCGCCTGCAGACGGCCCGCCCCGCTTTGTCGCGGGCGAGCCGGTGGACGTGCCGACCGCGCTGGGCTGGCTGTACGTGGCCGAGGGCTCGAACCTGGGCGCCGCCTTTCTGATCAAGGCGGCGGCGGCTCTGGGTCTGTCGGCCGAGTTCGGCGCCCGCCATCTGGCCGCCTCGCCTGAGGGCCGCGCCAACCACTGGCGCAGCTTCACCGCCGCCCTCGACGCACCCGAAATGACCGAGGAAGAGGAGGCCCGCGTCCAGGCCGGGACCGCCGCCGCCTTCGCACGCGTTCGCGGTCTGGTGGATGTCGGCTTCAAGACCAGGACCGCAGACGCCGCATGACGACCGTTCTCCCGCGCGTCGCGGTCCAGGGTCACGTCGGGGTCGAAAGACCTCGACGCGGGCCCGGTCGTGCGCGCGGGATGATCGCCCTTGGCGGCGCCCTCGCCCTCCACGCCGCCCCGCTGCTGTTCCTGATCAACTTCGTGTCCCACGCGCCGATCCCGCTGGAGGAGCCGCCGGTGATCGCCGTTGAGTTGATCCGCAACAACGCCGCCCCGCCCCGGCCGCCGTCCGAACAGGTTGAAGGCCCCAAACAGGTTCAGGCGGCCGCCAGCCGCGCCGCCCCGCAACAGATCCATCCCCGCATTCAGGCGGACGCGCCCGAGGCCCTGGCCGTCCCCGTGACGCCGCCCGCGCCGCGCCCCGCACAGAACCAGACACCCGCGCCAGAAACGACCGCGCCCGTCGCCCGTCCCGCCCCGCCTGCCCCGCGCGCATCGACGGCGCCCCAGGACTGGCGCGCACGCCTTCTGGCGCATCTGGACACCAAGAAACGCTATCCGCCCGCCGCCCAGCGCCTGCGTCAGGAAGGCGTCGCCTATGTCCGGTTCACCATGGATCGGTCAGGCCGCGTCCTGTCCTCACGCATAGACCGCAGTTCAGGCCGTCCGCTGCTGGACCGCGAAGCCCTTGCCATGCTGGACCGCGCGCAACCCCTGCCCCCGCCACCCGACGATGTGCCCGGCGCGACGCTGGAGCTGGTTACGCCGGTGGAGTTCTTCCTGCCCCGCTAGGCAGGGCCGCATCACGCTCTGCGGGCCAGTCCGTCCAGCCTCAGCGCCAGACTGGCCAGGGCCTCATAGATGGCGGCCAACTCGACATAGGCCTCAGCGATTTCGACCGTCGGCGCGGCGAAGGAGCGGCTGAGCCAGATCGCCGCCAGTTCCCTGTACTGTTCTCCCATGAGGCATCTGTCCCATTGTGAAGCTTAGGACAAAACACTCGCAATAGTTGTGCCTGATTGCTAGTCTGAATGATCAGTCGCCCTGATCGTTGCGCCAGCCACCGCCGATGGACTGGATCAAGGCCACCGCTGTCGTCTGGCGATTGACGGCGCCCTGCAGCAGGGCTCGGCGCGCCGTCAGAGCCGTCGCCTGGGCTGTCGCCACATCCGTATAGGCCACCGTCCCGGCCCGGTACTGGTTCAGGATCATGGCTTCGGTCTGGTCCGCAGCCTGAGACGCCGTCTGGAGTTCGGCATACTGACGGCGCAGCACATCCGTGGCGGTCAGCTGGTTCTCCACGTCCTGAAACGCCGTCAGCACCGTCTGGCGATAGGCGGCGACAGAGGCGTCATAGCTGGCTCGGGCCTGCTCCACCGCCGCGCCTCGCGCCCCGGCGTCGAACAGGGTTTCGGCCAATCCGAGGCCCAACGACCAGATGTTGGTCGAACTGGCGAACAGATCGCCAAGGTTCGACGTCGTCTGACCATACGATCCCGTCAGCGACAGATTCGGGAAGAAGGCTGCCTGCTGCACCCCGATGCGGGCGTTGGCCGCGGCGACCGCACGCTCTGCGGATGCGATGTCGGGACGGCGCTCCAGCAAGGTCGAGGGCACGCCCACCGGCACCTCGGGAATGATCGGCGTCCACTGCGCAGGGGCCAGGGTGAAGCTGCTGGCCGGTTCACCGACCAACACCGCAATGGCGTTCTCATAGGTGGCGCGGTTCCGCTCCAACCCGATACGCGTCGACCGTGCATTGGCCAGCGTCGTCTCGGCCTGCAGCACGTCGGTGCGTGGCGCGATGCCCGCTTCGTAGCGGTTCCGGGTGATCTGCAACGCCCGCTCATAGCCGGTGATCGTCTGATCCAGCAGGGCCGTCTCGGCATCGGCCTCGCGCAGGTTCAGGTAGTTGGCGGCCAGTTCGCCCTGGATCGACAGATGGGCATTGGCCAGGTCGGCGGCGCTGGCCTGGGCCGTGGCGTCGTTCGCCTCGACCGAGCGACGGATGCGGCCCCAGAAGTCCGGCTCCCACGTCGCGCCGATCCCGACCTGATAGTTCTTGTTGTCGTTCAAAGTCGTCGTTTTTGACTGCGCGCCCGATCCGTTCAACGACACGGTGGGAAACAGGCCTGCCCGTGTCTCGCGTGTCAGGGCGCGGGCCTGACGATAGGCGGCCTCGGCGGCGGCGATGGTCTGGTTTGCGGTTTCGGCGCGGGCGGCCAAGCTGTTCAGGGTGTCGTCCCCGAACAGGGTCCACCAGTCGCCGCGCGCCAGAGCGTCGGAGGGCTGGGCCGTTCGCCAGCCGTCCGGCGCCTTGAACGCTGTGGCGGTCGGGGCCGTCGGCGTCACATAGTCGGGCCCGACGGCGCAGGCCGAAGTCATCAGAACGGCGGTCAGGAGAAGAGGGGCGAACGGTCTCATGCGGGTGAAGACTCCGTATCGATGCCACGCGCCAGAGCGCGCTCGTCGCCCCGCTTTCTCCGCAGCTTGTCGAGATAGACATAAACCACCGGCGTGGTGATCAGGGTCAGCAACTGGCTGGCGATCAGGCCGCCGATGATGGTGATGCCCAAGGGGCGACGCAGTTCCGCCCCCTCTCCAAATCCAATCGCCAGCGGCAGCACGCCCAACCCAGCGGCCAGAGTCGTCATCAGTATGGGCCGGAACCGCAGCAGCGAAGCCTCGCGCACCGCCTCGACTGCCGAGAGGCCGCGCGACCGCTGGGCGTCCAGCGCGAAGTCGATGATCAGGATGGCGTTCTTCTTGACGATGCCCAGCAGCAGAAAGACTCCGATCAGGGCGATGATCGAGAACTCCATCCCGAACAGCATCAGCGCCAGCACCGCCCCCACCCCCGCCGCGGGCAGGGTCGACAGGACGGTGATCGGATGGACGGTGCTTTCGTACAGGATGCCCAGCACCAGATAGATGGCGACCAGGGCAGCCAGGATCAGCATGGGCTGTTCCTGGTTCTGCTGCTGCGCCTGCGCCGCCTGCCCGGCGAAACTGCCGCGCACATTGATCGGCATCCCCAGCGAAGCCGCCGCATCCGTCACGATCGCCTGCCCTTGGGACAAAGACACCCCTTCCGCCAGATTGAACGAGACGGTCGTGGCCAATTCTCCGTTCTGGTGATTGACCGACGTAGCGGCGGGGCGTTCAGCCGCGCTGGCGACCACGGCCAGAGGCGTCAGCGGTGTCGTGGTGGTGACCAGGGCCGATCCGGTCGATGGGTCTCTCAGCGCCGGATTGATCAGGCCACCGGCGCCTGCGCCGCCGGCCGGTGACGTGGGCACCTGCACATCGGCCAAGGCCTCGGGGCCTTTGGCGAACTGCGGCATCCATTCCATGATGACCGAATACTGGTTGATGTCCTGATAGATGGTCGCGACCTGACGCTGGCCGAATGAATCATACAGGCTGTTGTCGATATCGCGGGGCGAGACGCCCATGCGCGCCGCCGTGTCGTGGTCGATGGTCAGGTATGTCTCGACGCCGTTCTGAGCCAGATCACTGTCCACGTCGGTCAGTTCCGGGCGGGTCTTCAACTCGTCCTCCAGCTTCTGGCCCCAGGTTCGCAGGTCTGCGCTGGAATCGCTGATCAGGGTGTACTGATAGGTGGAGTTGGACGAACGCCCGCCCATCCGCAGGTCCTGCACCGGGTTCAGGAAAACGCTCAGCCCTTCGACCCGCCCCAGCTTGGGCCGCAAACGGGCGATGACGGCGGCGCTCTTTTCGCCGTTACGCTGATCCAACGGCTTCAGATTGACGAACATGAAGGCGCCGCCCGCCCGCGCCCCGCCTGTAAACCCGACCACCGTATCCACTGCCGGGTCGGCGTGGATGATGTCCACGACGCGTTTCAGCTTGGCGGACATGGCCTGGAACGACACGCTTTGGTCCGCGCGCACGCCTGCCATCAACTGCCCGTTGTCCTGCTGGGGGAAGAAGCCCTTGGGCACCACCACATACAGATAGGCCGTCAGGCCGATCACCGCCGCGAGCGACAGCACGACAATCGGCTTGGACTGCAGCGCCCAGTCCAGGCACCAGGAATAGGCGTTCTGGATCCTGGAGAAGGCCGCCTCGAACGCTCGCCCGATCCGTCCTTCACGGTGCCCATGCGGACGCGGCTTCAGCAGATAGGCGCACATCATCGGCGTCAAGGTCAGGGAGATGACCAGCGAGATCATCACCGCCGCCGACAGGGTGACCGCAAACTCGCGGAACAGCCGCCCCGTCTGCCCGCCCATGAACAGCAGCGGGATGAACACCGCCACCAGGGATATGCTGATCGACAGGACGGTGAAGCCGACCTCGCGCGCGCCCAGCAGAGCCGCCTTGAACCGCTCCATCCCCGCCTCGATGTGGCGCTGGGTGTTCTCCAACACCACTATGGCGTCATCGACGACAAAGCCCGTCGCCACCGTGATCGCCATCAGGCTGAGATTGTTCAGCGAAAAGCCCAGCAGATACATGACCCCAAACGTGCCCAGCAGGGACACGATGGTCGCCACGGTCGGAATGAAGGTCGCGCGCGCGCTGCGCAGGAAGGCCGAAACCACCAGCACCACCAGGATCAGCGACACCACCAGCGTCAGTTCGATCTCATGCAGAGAGGCGCGGATCGAGTTGGTCCGGTCGGACGCGACCTGAATCTTGATGTCGCTGGGCAGTTGCGCCTGAAGCTCCGGCACCACGGCCCGCACCCCGTCCACGGTGCTGATGATATTGGCGCCCGGCTGACTGGAGATCAGGACAATGATAGCGGGCTTGCCATTGAACAGACCCAGGGTCCGGGTGTCCGCCACCCCGTCGGTCACTGACGCCACGTCGGCCAACCGCACCCCTGCATTGTTGCGCCAGGCGACGATCAAGCTGGCGTAGTCGGCGGCGCTCTTGCCCGCCGCGTCGGTGTAGATCTGGAAGCGCTGTCCCTCCCCTTCGACAGCGCCCTTTGGCCGGTCGGCGTTGGCGGCCTGGATGGCGGCGCGGACATCTTCCAGGCTGATGCCATAGGTGTTCAGGGCGAACGGATTGACCTGCACCCGCACGGCCGGCAGCGAACCGCCGCCGATCTCGACCTCGCCCACGCCCTCGACCTGGGCCACGCGCTGACTGACGATGTTGGACACCGCGTCATAGATCTGGCCCGGCGTCTTGGTGTCCGAGGTCAGGGCCATGATGATGACCGGCGCGCTGGACGGGTTGGACTTGGTGTAGGTCGGGTTGCTGCGCAGGGTCGTGGGCAAGTCTGCACGCGCGGCGTTTATGGCGGCCTGAACCTCACGTGCGGCGCCGTCGATGTTGCGGTTCAGGTTGAACTGCAGATTGATGCGCGTTGATCCGGTTGAACTTTGTGACGTCATTTCGTTGACGTCAGAGATCACGCCCAGCCGCCGCTCTAACGGCGTGGCCACACTGGAGGCCATGGTGTCGGGACTGGCGCCCGGCAGCCGCGCCTGCACCGAGATCGCCGGATAGTCGACCTGCGGCAGGGGCGCGACCGGCAGGACGAAGAAGGCGGCGATCCCCGCCAACGCAATGCCGACGCTCAGCAGCACGGTCGCAATGGGTCGCCGGATGAAGGGTTCGGACAGGTTCACAGAACCGGCTCCGGCTCAGCGTCCGACTGCGCTGCATCACCCCGCTCCGGCCGACGCTTCGCGGGCGCCAACCGGTCAAAGGCCAGATAGATCACCGGCGTGGTGAACACCGTCAGAAGCTGACTGACCAGCAGGCCGCCGAAGATGGCGATGCCCAGCGGACGCCGCAGTTCCGATCCCTCGCCAAAGCCCAGCATCAGCGGAACCGCCGACAGCAGGGCCGCAAAGGTCGTCATCATGATCGGTCGGAACCGCAGCACCGCAGCCTGGAAGATGGCGTCGTGCGCCGACTTACCCTCGTTGCGTTCAGCCGCGATGGCGAAGTCGATCATCATGATCGCGTTCTTCTTCACGATACCGATCAGCAGGATCAGGCCGATGATGCCGATGACGCCCAGATCATTGCCGGTGATCCACAGGGCGAACAGCGCCCCCACCCCCGCCGACGGCAGGGTCGACAGGATCGTCAGCGGGTGGACATAGCTCTCATACAGAACCCCCAGCACGATATAGACGCAGACCACCGCCGCCAGGATCAGCCAAAGCTGGTTCGACAGCGAGGTCTGGAACGACCCCGCTGCCCCCAGGAAGGTGGTGGTGACGCTGGCCGGGGCCTTCACGCTCTTGACCGCCTCCTGCACCTGACTGACGGCTGCGCCCAGTGACACGCCGGGCGCAGCGTCAAAGCCGATGGTCGCCGCCGGGAACTGGGCCACGCGAGTGATCTGGGTCGGGGCGTCCTTTTCGGTGATGGAGGCGAAGGCGCTGAGCGGGGTCGCCCCGCCTGTCGCCTGCAGGTTCAACTGCCCCAGCGACTGCGGCGTGGTCAGTATGCCGGGATCGGCCTCCAGAATGACGCGGTACTGGTTGGTCTCGGTGAAGATGGTCGAGACGATCCGCTGGCCGAAGGCGCTGTAAAGGGCGTCGTCCACCTGCGCCGCCGTGATCGACAGCCGCGCCGCCGAGTCCCGATCGATCGAGACCTGGGCCGCAGGCGTGGTTGCGGCCACATCATTGTAGATGTTGCGAAGCTTCGGCTGTTTGGCCATCGCAGCCGAGATCTTGTCGGCCCATTCGTTGACGTTCTGGGTGCTGGCGCCCTCGACCGCCAGCCGATACTGGGTCGGCCCTGTTTCGGTGTCGATGGTCAGGTCCTGCGTCGGCTGGAGATACAGGGTCAGGCCCGCAATCTGATCCACTTCGGACTTCAGCCGGTCCATGATCGCCTGCTGCGAGCCGGTCGTGCGGTTGGTCTTCAGATTGATGGTCATCAGGCCGATGTTCAGGGCGGCGCTGTTGGCCCCGTCGACGCCGACCGACGAACTCAGGGATTCAACATCCGGGTCGGCCAGAACCACCTTGGCCGCCTGTTGCTGCAGTTGGCTCATCCGCTCGAAAGAAACAGAGCTTGTCGCCTGCACCCGCGCCATCAGCTGGCCGGTATCCTGCGTCGGGAACAGCCCCTTGGGGATCACAACGAACAACAGGCAGGTCAGCGCCAGGGTGCCGACCGCGACCAGCAGGGTCAGGACCTGACGCCCCAGCACCCAGACCAGGGCCTTTTCATAATGGCCTTCCAGCCATTCGAACGCCTTCTGAGCCCGCGCGCCGATCCCCTTGTTTCCAACCTCGGGATGGGTCTTCAGCAGACGCGCCGACAGCATCGGCGTCAGCGTCAGCGACACCACCGCCGAGATCAGTATGGTGATGGCCAGAGTGACCGCGAACTCACGGAACAGCCGCCCGACCACGTCCCCCATGAACAGCAGCGGGATGAGCACCGCCACCAGCGACACCGTCAGGGATATGATGGTGAAGCCGATCTCGCTGGCGCCCTTCAGCGCCGCCTCCATCGGCTTCATGCCCTTTTCGAGATAGCGGGATATGTTCTCGATCATGACGATGGCGTCATCGACGACGAAGCCGGTCGCGATGGTCAGCGCCATCAGGCTGAGGTTGTTCAGGCTGTAGCCCAGCAGATACATGGCCCCGCACGACCCGATCAGAGAGATGGGCACCGCCAGACTGGCGATCAGCGTGGCCCGCAGGCTGTGCACGAACAGGAAGATCACCAGCACCACGCCGATGATGGCCAGCACCAGCTCCATCTCGACATGATGGACCGAGGACCGGATGCCGGTCGTCCGGTCGGTCAGCACCGTCATCTGCAGTGACGCGGGCAGTTGCGCCTGAAGCTCCGGCAGGCGCTGCTTAATCGCATCCACTGTCGAGATCACGTTTGCACCCGGCTGACGCTGCACGCTCAGCAGGATCGCGGGCTTGTCGTTGGCCCAGGCGGCGAGCCGCGAGTTTTCGGCCCCGTTCACCACCTTGGCCACATCGCTCAGCCGCACAGGCGCGCCGTTGCGATAGGTGACGATCAGGTTCTCATAGTCCGCGACAGTCAGCAGCTGATCATTGGCGTTGATCGTATAGGACCGCGTCGGGCCGTCGAAACTGCCCTTGGCGCCATTGGCGTTCGCGTTGTCGATGGCGGTGCGCATGGCGTCCAGCGTGATGCCGTAAGAGGCCAGCCGCTGCACATCGGCCTGAATGCGGATCGCCGGCTTCTGTCCCCCGCTCAGAGTCACCAGACCGACGCCTGATGTCTGGCTGATCTTCTGCGCCAGCCGCGTGTTGACCAGGTTCTGCACCTCCGTCAGCGGCAGGGTGTCAGAGGTTATGGCGATGGTCAGGACCGGCGCATCCGCCGGGTTGATCTTGGCGTAGATCGGCGGCGCTGGCAGGTCGGCGGGCAACAGGGCGCTGGCGGCGTTGATCGCGGCCTGAACCTCCTGCTCCGACACGTCCAGCGTCTCGGACAGGCCGAACTGCAGGGTGATGACCGACGCGCCCGACGAACTGATCGAGGTCATCCGGTCCAGCCCGGCCATCTGGCCCAACTGTTTCTCCAGCGGCGCGGTGACCGTCTGGCTCATCACCTCGGGACTGGCGCCCGGATACAGGGTCTGGACCTGGATCGTGGGATAATCGACCTCCGGCAGGGCCGACAGCGGCAGCAGGCGGAACCCCACCAGTCCCGCCAGCACGATGGCCAGCATGAACAGCGAGGTGGCGACCGGCCGTTGGATAAACGGACGCGAGGGACTCATCGGATCAGCGTCCCTGGCCTTGAGCCTGTCCTGCGTTCTGGCCCGTATTCTGGCCTGCGTTCTGACCCAGATTCTGGTCCGGCTTCTGGCCCTGACCTCGCCCGGGTCCCTGGCCCCGCCCCTGGCCCCGCCCCTGACCGGCGCCCTGGCCGTGCGGACGGGCCTGCCCCGCCACCGTGACAAGCGCGCCCTGCGTCAGGCGGTCTCCGCCTTCCGTAATGACCTTCTCTCCTGCTTTGAGGCCGGAGGTGACGACCACCGTGGTCGTGGTGGCCGGACCGGTCACCACAGGGCGTTGCGAAACCTTGCTGTCGTCGCCGACAATCCAGACGAAGGAGGCGTTCGTGTTCTGCCGCACAGCCGTGGACGGCACTGTGACGGCGTCCTTCAGCGTATCCAGCGTCATGCGGATGTTGACGAACTGGCTGGGGAACAGCGCGCCCGACACGTTGGGGAACCGCGCCTTGCCCTTCACCGTGCCGGTCGTGCCGTCGATCTGGTTGTTCAGGGTGGAGAAGACGCCGGTGTCCAGCGTCTGCGTCCGCGTCGTATCCAGCGCCAGAACCTGCAGACGCTCGCCGGAATAGGCCCGCTGCTGGATCGGTCCGATCTGCGCCTGGGGCACGGTGAACTCGATGTCGATCGGGGTGACGGTCGTGATGACCGCGATGCCGCCCGCATCGCCCGCCGCGATATAGTTGCCGGCATCCACGACCCGCAGGCCGATCCGGCCGCTGGCGGGCGCCACGATGCGCGCGAAACCGAGATTGAGCTGCGCCGCCTGCACCGCACCGCGATTGGCGGTGACGGCGCCATCCAACTGCTGCACCAGGGCGCGCTGAGTGTCGACCTGCTGAACGGCGATCGAATCCTGCTGCTGCAGGGTTTCATAGCGGGTCAGGGTCACGCGCGCCGACGCCAGTTGCGCCTGGTTCTGCTGAAGCTGGCCCTGGGCCTGTGTCAAAGTCGCCTGGAAGGGGCGCGGGTCGATCTGGGCCAGAACCTGTCCCTTCTGGACCATCTGGCCTTCGCTGAAATAGACATTGGCCAACACGCCCGACACCTGAGGGCGCACCGTCACGGTCGCCGCGGGCGTCACCGTGCCCAGCGCGTCCAGCGTGACCGGGACGTCGGCGGTGGCGGCCGTGGCCACGCCGACGGTGGTCGCCGCCGCCCTTCGGCCGCCGCCTGGACCGCCAGGGCCGCCTGCACCCGGCGCCGTCTCGGTTCCCAGAGATCGCACGACAACCAGGGCCAGTGCCGTCACCACGATGGCCGCGACGACCCCGCCGATGATCTTCTGGCGTCGGGTCAGACGCCGCATCCGCGAAGGCGTCGAAGAAGGCTCTGGGCTCATGGCATCCGCTCTACGTCCCGACCGGCCGCCGCCGATCCATGCGCGTAATGCTTAAGTCAGCGGATTGAGCCATTCCGTCGCACCCCGCGACAGAAAAAACCTTCATTTTCAGAACACCGGTCCATGCAGACTGGTTTGAATGCCCGCCCGCGACGCCGGAGCGAGCACCTGCAATCTCAAAATATCGTCTTTGAATTCAGCAGCTAGAAACAGGACGACCCGCCCGACCGGGTCGTCCTGTCAGGGCGCGTCAGACCGCCGCCAGCGCCTGTTCCAGATCGGCGATCAGATCGTCGATATGTTCGATGCCGACCGACAGACGCACCGTGTCCTCGGTCACGCCCGCCTTGGCCAATTCCTCCGGCGACAACTGCCGGTGGGTGGTCGAGGCCGGGTGACAGACCAGCGACTTGGCGTCGCCGATGTTGACCAGACGCGTGAACAACTGGACCGCATCCTGGAAGCGCCCGCCCGCCTCGCGTCCTCCTTCAACGCCGAAGGTCAGCAGGCCGGACGCCTTGCCGCCGAAATATTTCTGGATCAGGGCGTGGCCGGGATGATCGGCCAGACCGGCGTAGTTGACCCATTTCACCTTCGGATGCGCCTTCAGCCATTTGGCGATGGCGGTGGCGTTCTCCACATGGCGATCCATCCGCAGGGCCAGAGTCTCAAGACCCTGCAGGATCAGGAAGCTGTTGAACGGCGAAATGGCCGCGCCGGTGTTTCGCAACAGCACCGTGCGCACCCGCCCGATGAAGGCTGCGGGGCCCAGCGCCTCGGTATAGACCACGCCGTGATAGCTGACTTCCGGCTCGTTCAGACGCCGGAACCGCGCCTTGTGCTCGGCCCACGGGAAGTTGCCGCTGTCCACAATGGCCCCGCCGATCGAGGTGCCGTGACCGCCAATGTATTTGGTCAGCGAATGGATCACGATGTCCGCCCCATGCTCGATGGGGCGCGTCAGATAGGGTGTCGGCACGGTGTTATCGACGATCAACGGCAGGCCCTGCGCGTGCGCCGCCTGAGCCAACGCGCCGAAGTCCACGACATTGCCCAGCGGATTGCCGATGGACTCGCAGAAGACCGCCTTGGTCCGCTCATCCGTGTTGGCGGCGATGGCGTCCACGTCGGCCGCGTCGATGAAGCGGACGGTGATGCCGTACTGCGGCAGGGTGTGGGCGAACAGATTGTAGGTGCCGCCGTACAGGGCCGAGGTGGCGATGATGTTGTCGCCGGCCTCTGCAATCGTCAGGATCGCATAGGTGATGGCCGCCTGGCCCGAGGCCACCGTCAGAGCCGCAATGCCGCCCTCCAGCGCCGCGATCCGTTGTTCCAGCACGTCCGAGGTCGGGTTCATGATGCGGGTGTAGATATTACCCGCCACCTTCAGATCGAACAGGTCGGCGCCATGCTGGGTGTCGTCAAACGCATAGCTGGTCGTCTGATAAATCGGCACGGCCACCGCCCGCGTCGTCGGGTCAGGCTTATAGCCAGCGTGCAGGGCAAGCGTGTCGAACTTCATGGCGTTTCCCGTCAGGTTCGGCGCACTTGCGCCTGTTAAGGCTAGGGAAATAACAAAGTTCGGGACGGAAGAGCATTTCAGATTTTCTGTCGTGCAGGATCAGGTTTCCTGCTGCCCTCCCAAGCCTTCACCCCCGCAAGGTGGCGCCCCCGTCGACATAGAGGTCCGTCATGGTGATATGACCCGCGCGGTCAGACAGCAGGAAGATCACTGCCTCGGCCACGTCTTCGGGCGTCGCCAGCTTGGCCAGCGGGATGCCCGCCTTGAAGGTTTGCGGCGATCCCGCGATCACCCGCGCGGCGCCGTTTTCATCTGCCCACATGCCCGTCTGCATCGGCGTCAGGGTCGAGCCCGGGGCGACGATGTTGCAGCGGACGCCCATCGGCGCCAGCTCCAGTCCCAGGCAGCGGGTGAACATGGTCGCCGCCGCCTTTGACGCCGCATAGGCGGCCATGGCGTGGCGCGGAACGCCTGCGGCGTTCGAACTGACGGTGACGAAGGCGCCCTGCCCTCTGGGCCCCATGCGGCGCGCGGCCTCTCGCCCCAGATGGAAGACCCCGTCGGTGTTGACCGCGAAGACTCGCCGCCATTCCGCATCCTCGGTCTGGTCCACGGTGACGTTGGACAGGACGCCTGCGACGCTGGCGATCAGGTCGATTGGGCCCCACTCCGCCTCGACCCGATCAAACAGGGCGGTGACGGCGGCGCTGTCAGACACATCCAGCGGCTCGGCGCGCACGGCGCCGTCCCGAGCCAAGGCCGTCAGGGCGTCGGACGGCAAGTCGGCGGCGACGACCCGTGCCCCCTCCTCAACCAGTTGCCGCACCACCGCCGCGCCGATGCCGCCAGCGGCGCCGGTGACCAGGGCGATGCGTCCGGCAAGACCAGAGGGTTTCATTTCACAGTCTCCTCGGCGGCGCTCATCCGCGCGGACAGGGCGGGACCAATCAAGGCGCTGGCCGCCGGTCCTGTCAGTTGGGGGTGCAGGAAGGGAACTTCGAACACGTCCAGTTCAGCCGCATAGGCCAGCCAAAGCTCCGGCTTCAACGGCTTGCCCTGATGGTCCAGCCCCGCGCGGACATGGGTGGTGATCCCGCCAAAGGCCTGGTGATGATGCTGGCGGACCAGTCGGTTGGTGTCGAGCACCACGCGGATCACCCCGTCCAGCGCCGCTTCGGGCAGGTTGCCCAATGCGCTGTCGCCCGCCTTCAGGAAGTCAATGATGGCGGCGCGGCTGCGCAGGTCCGGGTAGGCTTCGGGATCATAACCCGCGATGGCCAGCAGCGAACGCAGGGCGTCGATTTCGTCCGGTTCAGGCTCGGCGCGCCAGCAGTCGGCGGGGTAGGAATCCAGCATGGCCATCAGGCCGACCGAATGCCCCCTCGTCTCCAGCTCGACCGCCGCCGCCTGGGCGATGATGCCGCCGACAGACCAGCCCGCCAGGTGGATTGGACCGGATGCGCCCGCCGCCAGAATCCGCTCGGCATAAAGCGCACCGAGCGCAGCGATGCTGTCCGGCAAGGGATTGGCCGGATCCAGCGCCGGGGACTGTACGCCCCAGACCGTGCGGCGCGGCGACAGGCTGCGCGCCAGCGTCCGATACCCCCAGGCCAGTCCGCCCGCCGGGTGGATCAGGAACAGCGGCGGCAGGGACGGATCCCCCTCCGCCAGCCGGATCAGCGGCCCCAGGCCGTTGTCGACGCCCTGCCCTTCCGCATCAATCAGGGCCGCCAGTTCCGCCACGCGCGGATGATCGAACAGGGCGCCCAGCCCCGGATCACGACCAAAGGCCTCGCGCACCAGGATCAGCAGATGGACAGCAAGCAGAGAGTCGCCGCCTAGGCTGAAGAAGTCATCGTCCGCACTGACCGGCTCGGCGCGGCCCAGCGCATCGGCATACAGGGCCGCCAGCATACGCTCGGTCGGGGTTTCAGCCGCCCGTCCAGCGACGGTTTCGAACGCGGGCGCAGGCAGGGCCTTGCGATCCAGCTTGCCGTTCGCCGTCACTGGCAGAGCGTCCAGCGCGACGATGGCGCCAGGGACCATGTACTCCGGCAGCCGCGCCCCCAGACGCGCCTTCAGGACGGTGGGATCATAGGCCGCCCCCGGCACGACATAGGCGGCCAGACGCCGCTCTCCCGGACGATCCTCGCGCGCCAGAACCACCGTCTCGCGCACCAGACCGGAGGCGATGATTGCGGCTTCAATCTCGCCCAATTCAATGCGCAAGCCGCGTATCTTCACCTGATGGTCGCTGCGCCCCAGAAAGACCACGGCCCCATCTGCACGGCGACGCGCCACATCGCCCGTGCGATACAGCCGCTGCCCCGGACAGTGCGGATCAGCAATGAACCGATCCGCCGTCAGGTCAGGCCGGTTCAGATAGCCCCGCGCCAGTTGCACGCCGCCCAGATGCAGATGCCCGCTCATGCCCGGCGCGACAGGCCGCAGCCGCTCGTCCAGAACCAGCAATCGCGTGTTCCACACCGGCCATCCGATCGGCACCGGCTGCGACGCATCATCGGCGCTGGCAGGCCAGTAGCTGACATCGACGGCGGCCTCGGTCGGTCCGTACAGATTGTGCAGTTCAGCCTTCACCGTCTGGTGGAAACGATCGCGCAAATCGGCGGGCAACTCCTCGCCGCTGCAGAAGACATGCGTCGTCTCAATCCCCTTCGACGCCGGGTCGGCGAGGAAGGCCGACAGCATCGACGGCACGAAATGCAGGTCGGTGATGGCATGGCGGCGGATCAAGGCGGCGATGGCTGACGGATCACGGTGCGCGCCGGGCGGCGCCACGACCAGTTCTCCGCCCGAGATCAGGGCGAGGAAGAACTCCCAGACAGACACGTCGAACGTCGCGGGCGTCTTCTGCAGGATGCGGCTGTGCGGCCCGATCCCGTACTGATCCTGCATCCACAACAGGCGATTGACGATGGCGCGGTGCTCGACCAGCACGCCCTTCGGCTCGCCCGTCGAACCCGAGGTGTAGATGACATAGGCGGCATTCTGGGGGGCGGCGTCATCGCCATCCGAGACGTCCGATGGCGCATCACCTGTCTGGGGCCAATCGACGGGGCGCAGCAGATGCGAACCAAAGGCCGCGCCCAGATCGTGATGGGACAGGACCACTGTCGGCTGGGCCATCTGAACAATAGTGGCGATCCGATCCAGCGGGTGATCCAGATCGAGCGGCAGATAGGCCCCGCCCGCGCGCAGGATCGCCACCAGCCCCACCACCAGCTCCAGCGAACGCGGCAGGGCGACGGCCACCAAGCTTTCGCGCCCCACGCCTCGCGCGCGCAACACAGCCGCCAGCGACGCCGTGCGCCGGTCCAGCTCCGCATAGGTCAGGGCGTGGTCGCCGAAGGTGACGGCGGGCGCATCCGGCATCGCCGCCATCGCCTGTTCCAGCAGGGCCGTCAGGGTGACGTCGGGAACCGGGTGGGCCGTGGCGTTGAAGGCCTCCAATTCGCGCTGCGTCTCCTGCGGTGTCGCAATGGGAACCTGAGCCAGGGCTTCCGCATCCAGCGCAGCCGCGATGAAGGCGGCCAGCCGCTCGCCATGGGCGGCGGTCTCTTCGGCGGAATAGAGGTCGGGGTTGGCGTCCACCTCCAGCGTCAGATCGGGCGTCGCGTCGCCCCGGAAGGTGAAGCTGATGTCGTCAACCGGCCCCGTGCCGAGGATGTGCAGGGTCGCCTCCAGCCCCTCGAAACGCGGCGGCTGTGCGAACGGCAGGACATTGATCAACGGCCCGTACAGGCGCCTCGCCCCGCCGATCAGGCCCAGATCGCGTCGCAACTGTTCGCTGCGGTAACGGCCATGACGCCGCGCCTTGATCAGGGCCTTGGAGGCGTCAATCAGTTGCACGTCCAAAGGCGCGTCTTCGTCCAGCGTCAGGCGCAGCGGCAGGACGTTCATCACCATGGCCGGAACACGCGCCGAGGCGCTGCCCATCCGCGCCATGTGGGGCACGCCGATCACGGCGTCCTCGACACCGGCGAACCGGCGCACATAGGCCGCGCCCAGCACCGTTACGACATCGGGCCACGACAGGCGCCCGGCGTTGGCCCGTGCCTTCAGACAGGCGGTCACCTGGGGCGGCAGAACCCGTTCGGCGCGGTGAAAACTGTGAGCGGTGACCGCCTTGCCGGGCGCCAGGGTCGCAACTTCGGGCGCATCGCCCATGACTTCGCGCCAGTAGGCGGCGTCGGCGACGCGCTTGTCCGATGTGCGATAGGCGGCGTCTTCGCCCCAGACGTTCGACAGGGGCGCAAACCCCGGCCCCACGGCAGGCCCGCCCCTGCCCGCATTGTAGATTTCCGCCACCCGGTTCGCCAGCAGGCCCATGCCAAAGCCATCCGTCGCCAGATGGTGCACCCGCAGGCTCCACAGGAACCGCTGCGGCCCGACGACGAACAGCAGATTGGCGGCCAGAGGATCACGGGTCAGGTCGACCGGCGTGTCATGGTCCCGCTGCATGGCGGCCAAGGCCTCGGCCAGCGGATCGGCCGCGCCCGACACATCGATGATCTTCAGCAACGGACGATGCGACGGGTCCAACGCCTGACTGACTTCGCCGTCCTGGTCGCGAAAACGGACGGACAGGATCTCGGCCTCGACCGCCATCTGGTCCACGGCGACGCGGAAGGCGTCGATGTCCAGCGGCCCGCGAAAATCGACATAGTGGGCCGTGTTGAAGATCGGGTTGGCGGGATCCAGGCGCTGGGCGAACCACAGGCCCGACTGGGCTTCCGTCAGCGGCATCCAGGCCGTTACAGCCGCGCGTCCGTCATCCATGGATCAGGCCTCGATCCCGTGCGCCTTCTGGCGCGCCTGCACCACACCCCACCATCCGGCCAGGGTCACGTGCTCGGCCAGTTCGCTGAACTCCAGCGGCACGCTCTCGCTCCACAGCAGGGACAGGTTCAGGGCCCGCAGCGAATCCACGCCTAGGTCCATCAGATTGTCGTCATCGGCGATGGCGTCCGGCGTCTCGTGCAGCACAGCGGCGATATCGGCGCGCATCCGCTCAAGGGTCAGGGGGTTGCTCATGTCAGTCGTTCCAGAACGCGCCGCGTCGACAGGGCGACGGCGCAAGTCGCGGCGGCCCATTGAACCGCCGCCATGTGTTTCTCGCGCGAAAAGTCGCCCAGGGCGTCCGCGACAAAAAAGGGTTCGATGTCGCGCTGAAACGCCTCACCCGCCGTCAGCTGGCAACCAATATGGGCATAGACGCCGCAGACGATCAGTTGATCGCGCGCCCGCGCCCGCATCAACGTCTCCAGATTGCTGCGCTGGAAGGCGCTGTAGCGATGTTTGACCAGCACGAAGTCTGATGGGGTCGGCGCCAGTTCGGGCAGGATGTCCTGATGTTCGGGCGCGCGGCTCATGCCCGGTCCCCAAAGATCAGCCTGCAGCCCGCGGTCGCGACGATCCTGGTCTCCTTGCTGGGCCGTGTAAAAGACCGGAACGCTCGCCGCCCGCGCCGCCTCGATCAGGCGGGCGATGTTGGCGACCAGACCTGTCAGAGGCTCAGCATCCGCTGCATAGGGCCGCATGAAATACCGCTGCATGTCATGCACCAGCAGGGCCGCGCGCTTGGGCTCCAGCGTCCAGGGCGCACGCGACGCCGGGATTTCATCTTCGGTCGGCAGGTCATAGGCGGGCACGGTCGGCAGGCCGGGCTTTACGGTCATGCTGTTTCTCCCTTGGCCGCGTCCAGCAGCCGCTGGCGCAGGGCGGCGCGCAGCTCGCGACGGCTGATCTTGCCCACGGCGGTGATGGCGAAGTCCTCGACGAAGACGATCTGGTCCGGCACCTTGAACTCGGCGATGTCGCGTTTGCGCATCCAGGCCTTGATCTCGACGCCGCGCGGCGCAGGGCCGTTCGGAATGATGAAGGCGCAGGTGCGTTCGCCCAGATAGTCGTCGGGCGTGGAGACCACCGCCGCGTCGAACACCGCCGGGTGGGCCAGCAGGTGATCCTCGACCTCTTCGGCTGAAATCTTCTCGCCCGCACGGTTGATGTGGTCGGTGGCTCGGCCCATCACGACCAGATAGCCCTGTGGGGTCTGGCGCACGACATCGCCGGTGCGATAGAAGCCGTCGTCGGTGAAGGACCGCGCGTTGGCCGCATCGTCATTGTGATAGGCCCGGATCGTATAGGGGCCGCGCGTCAGCAGATTGCCGATCTCGCCTTCGGCCACCGGCACGTCCTGATCGTCGACGATCCGCACCTCGTCATCCGGGCTGATCGGACGGCCCTGCGTCTCCACGATCAGGTGCTCGGGATCATCCAGACGGGTGTAGTTGACCAGCCCCTCGGCCATGCCGAACACCTGCTGCAGGGTGCAGTTCAGCTCGCGCCGGACGCGGCGGGCGGCTTCGGGCAGGAACTTGGCCCCTCCGACCAGCAGCACCTGAAGGCTGGAGATGTCATGCGCCGTATTGGCCGCCGCCTGCATCCACAACAGGGCCAGCGGCGGCACCAGACCCGTGATCGTCACACCCTCGCGGGCGATCAACGGGAAACAGACATCCGGCGATGGCGAGGGCGCCATCACCACCGTTGCGCCGACACAGATGGCGCCCAGATAGCCCGGCGAACTCATGGGGAAATTATGGGCGGCAGGCAGGGTCGTTAGATAGACGCTGTCGGCGCTCAGCCCGCTGATCACCGCACTGTCGCGCACGCTGTACAGATAGTCGTCGTGAGTGCGCGGGATAAGTTTGGACAGGCCCGTCGATCCGCCGGAAATCTGCAGGAAGGCCACCTGCGACGGATCGGCGTCGGTCGTCGGCAGCAAAGACAGATCGGCGCGGAAGCTGTCAAAGGCGACAAACTCCTCAGCCTCGCCCACCACCACGACGTGGCGCACGGCAGGGACCTCGGCCTGAACCTGACGGGCCAGGGCGCGATAGTCGAAGCCGTCGCGACGATCGGCGACGACATAGGCCGCCGCCTCGGACTTTCTGGCGAAATGGACGATCTCGGTCAGGCGATGCGCCGGCAGGGCGTAAACAGGGATCAGTTGCGCGCGGAACAGGCCGAAGACGACGCTGAGAAACTCCGCCAGATTCGGCAGTTGCACCACCACCCGGTCGCCGGGCTTCAAGCCCAGAGCCAGGAACCCCGCCGCCGCCGTCTCGGCCCGTTCAAGCAGTTCGGCATAGGTCCAGCGCGCGCCCTCGCCCACCACCGCCAGCCTGTCGGGGTGGTCCGCCGCGCAGTTGCGCAGCAGGTCCGAGAAGGTCTCGCCCCGCCAATAGCCCTTTTCGCTATAAAGTGCGGCCAGATCGTCGGGCCAGACCTGTTGAAGCGGGATCATGCTGCGGCCTCGTCAACGCCCAGGGCGCGCAGAACCGCCTGGAACTTGCCGGATGTTTCGTCGGCTTCGGCTTCCGGGTCAGAGCCTTCGACAATACCCGCCCCGGCATAGAGCCGCGCGGTGTCGCCCGCGACTTCGGCGCATCGCAGCGAGACGTGCCAGGCGCCGTCGCCGACCGCATTGGTCCAACCCACGGCCCCGGCGTAGAAGCCCCGATCATAGCCTTCCAACTGCTGGATCAGTTCGACCGCACGCTCACGCGGCGCGCCCGCCACCGCCGGGGTCGGATGCAGCACGGCGGCCAGTTCAGCCGAAGACACTCGGTCGGGATGCCGCAGCCGCCCCTCAATCCGCGTGCCCAGGTGCCACATGGTGCGGGTCGAGACCAAGGCTGGTCCCGGCGGCGCGCGCAGTTCGCTGCAATAGGGCGTCAGCGCATCCAGAATGGCCTCGACCACGGCGGCGTGTTCGCGACGATCCTTGTCCGACCGCAGCAGGGCCTTTGACGCCGCCTCATCCTCGGCCAGATCGGGACTGCGCCGCGCCGACCCCGCCAGCGGATAGGACAGGATGCGCGCGCCCTGTTTGGAGATCAGCAGTTCCGGCGAGGCGCCGACCAGACGCCGCATAGCGCCGCCTGCATCCTGGCCCAGCGGCGTGATGAACCGCGCTGCCGACGGGTCCGCCTTCAGCGCCAACCACAGGTCGAACGGATCAATCCGCCCATCGGCCGTCAGCTTCAGACTGCGCGACAGCACAACCTTCTCCAGCGGAGATTCGGCGCTCGCCCGCCGAATCTCCGCCAGGGCTCCAGCCACAGCCGCACGATAAGCCGCACGGTCGGGCTGGGGCTCCATGCGCCAGTTCAACCGCTTGGGGGCGGAAGATTGAACGGGCCAGGGACGATTGGCCGCACGCTGCGGCAAGAACAGACAGTCATCGGCGTTGCGGTCAAACGGCAGGGCGCCGACCAGCAGGCGCGGGGCAGGTTCGCCCGACACGGCGTCACCCGCCAAGGCGTCGAAGAAGACCTGCACCCGCTCGCCCAACGTCGCCGCTGGGCCTGGTTTCAGGCGCTTTTCCAGCCCTGTCGTGAACAGCTTCAGCTCCGGCGTGGAAATGCCGAAGGCCCAGTTCATCTGCTGCTCAGCCGACGCCTGCGGCGCATCCGATAGGCCGCCGCCGATCTGAACTGGCACATCAGGGACTTTCCAAAGCTGAGCGGCGGTCATGACTCTCACGGGGGAACAGGTCGCCTGAAGCCAGGCCACGCATTTGCATATCATTCTCAAATCAGGGCATTACAGCGGCGACCTTCGCCGAACCTTGCGTGCAGATTAAATCCGCCGCCGGTCGGCCTTGCTGAACGAGACGACACGACCCGCCATGCGGATGCTGATCATCGACGACGACCTGCCCGCCCGCACCTTCATCGCCGAAGGCCTGCGCCAACAGGGGCACACGGTGGACGAAGCCGCCGAAAGCGAAAGTGGTCTGCACATGGCGCTGGACGGCGCCTATGACGCCATCGTCGCCGACCGGATGATGCCCGGTCCGTCCGGCGTGGACATGGTGCGCGCCATGCGGGCGGCGGACCTGCGGACGCCTGTGCTCATGCTGACTGCGCTGGGCTCGGTGGAGGATCGGGTAGAGGGGCTGAACGCAGGAGCCGACGACTATCTAGTCAAACCCTTCGCCTTCAGCGAACTCAGCGCTCGGCTTCAGGCCCTGATCCGACGCCCGCCCCTGGCCGCGCGCCCGACCCGCCATGTCGTCGCGGATCTGGAAATCGACGTCACGGCCCACCGCGCGACCCGCTCTGGCGAGGTGCTGGAGCTGACCGCTCATGAGTTCAAGCTGCTGGAGATGCTGGCGCGCAACGCTGGTCATACGGTGACGCGCACCATGCTGCTGGAAAGCCTGTGGGGTTTCCACTTCGACCCGCGCGCCAATCTGATCGACGCCCACATCAGCCGCCTGCGCGCCAAGGTGGACCGCGGCTTCGATACGGACCTGATCCACACGATCCGGGGGGTCGGCTATGTCCTCAAGGACCCGCGTTAAGGCCAGACGCCCTTCGATCTGGTCGACCGCCAGCCTGCGGTTCGCGGCGGCCTTTTCGCTGCTGTTCGGCATCGGCGCCGCCGGTCTGATCGTGGCGGTCGACTATGGCCTGATGCGGTTCGCCGAGGCAGAGGTTCGCGACGGCCTGACCCACCAGATGGAGGTGATGCGCGCCGACGCCGACCGTCACGGCAGCGCTGCCCTGGTGCGCGAGTTGAACAGCCAGACCCGCAACCGCGACGCCCGCCGCTACCTGCTGCTGGTCGTCGCCCCGGACGGCCAGACCTTTTCCAACGGCCTGACGCGGCAAGCGGTCAATGACACGGGCTTCCGCCGCAACCTGCCGACCAAGATGCGGCAGACCCGCTGGCCGGATCAGACGCCCAACATGCTGGTGCTCAGCGGCCATGCCCAGGACGGCGCCCTGTTGGCGGTCGGGCGCGACACCCAGCATCTGGACGAGTTGCGCGGCGGCGTGCGCCAGTTCGCCTTCTGGAGCGGACTGGTCCTGTTCATGCTCGCCATCGTCGGCGGGCTGACGGCGGGCTGGCTGTTCCTGCGTCGGCTGGAGGGCGTCAACAACGCCGTGGGCCGCATCATCGCCGGACAGGAGGCGACCCGCCTGCCCGCCATCGGCTTCGGCCGTGAGTTCGATGACCTGGCCCAGAACCTGAACCGGATGCTGGACCGGCAGGAGGCCGCCCACACGGCGCTGAAAACCCTGTCGGAAGGCGTGGCGCATGAACTGCGCACCCCGCTGACCCGTGTGCGCAACCGTCTGGAGGATGCTGCCGCCCACATCGACGATCCGGAACGCGCCGCAGACGCCCTCGACCTGGCCATGCAAGAGACCGATCAGCTCAGCAGCCTGTTCGAAGGCCTGCTGGCGCTGGCCCGTCTGGAAAGCAGCGGCGACGGACTAAAGACCGTCCCGGTCGACGCCGCCGCCCTGGCTCGCACGGTCTGCGACATCTATCGCCCCATCGTCGAAGAAGATGGCGGCGCGCTGAACGGCCCGACAGACGGCGCCCTCATGGTTCAGGGCGATCCCCATCTGTTGCAGCAGGCGCTGGCCAATCTGATCGAGAATGCGGTCTTTCACGGCGGCGGCGATGTCCAGATCATCGTATCCGTCACGCAAGACGACGGCGCGGTTCGCCTCAGCGTGTCCGACAACGGTCCCGGCATACCGGACAACCAGCATGACAGGGTTCTGCGCCGCTTCCATCGTCTGGCGCCGAACAACCGATCCGGTTCCGGCCTGGGTCTGGCCATGGTCGCCGCGGTCGCGCGCGCCCACGGCGGTGCCGTCCGCCTGTCTGACAATACGCCTGGCCTGAAGGTGGAGTTGATCCTGCCGACTGACGACTAATTTGCAATTCATTCTCAATTGCTGGACATGAGCTTCACCGTTCACTTCGGAGCCGATCATGACCTCTGTCCCCTCGCCCACCGATCAGCCGCCCGCCTTCAGCCTCAAGCCGCTGCTGGCCGCCGCCTGCATCGGCAGCATGGCGATGATGGCCTTTGTCGCCGTGGTCGGACCGATGGCGCGGCTGCTGGATCTGGAGCCCTGGCATGTCGGCATGGCCGTGACAGCGGCGGGCGTCGCCTGGATGCTGATGGCGCGCTTCTGGGGCGCCTATAGCGACCGCGTGGGGCGCAGGCGCGTCCTGCTGACCGCCCTGGTCGGGTTCGCCGTCAGTTATGCCGTGCTGGCCCTGTTCATGAACGCCGCCCTGCTTTGGGTTCCCGCCGCCGCCATAACCTTCCTGGGCATGACGCTGGCCCGTACAGCCGCAGGCGCCTTCTATGCCGCCGTTCCGCCCGTCTGCGCCGCCGTGGTCGCCGACCACACCCCGCCCGCCGGGCGCGCCAAGGCCATGGGCGCAGTCGGCGCCGCCAGCGCTGTCGGCATGGTGGTCGGACCGGGCGCAGCGGGGCTTCTGGCGGGGTGGAATATCGGCGCCTCCCTGCTGGTGATCGCCGCCCTGCCGTTGGTGGCGCTGGTGGTTGTCTGGCGCTTCCTGCCTGCCGACGAACATGCGGCGGTCCGCAAGCCCTCGCCGCTGAAGCTGACCGACCCGCGCCTGCGCCGCGCCGTCTTCACCGCCTTCGCGGCCATGTTCTGCGTCGTGGCGGCCCAGGTCGTGGTAGGCTTCGTCGCTCTGGACCGGCTGGCGCTGGCGCCGAGCGACGCCGCGCGCGTCTCGGGCGTGGCCCTGGCCGTCGTCGGCGTGGCCTTGTTCGTGTCGCAGATGGTTCTGCGCCGACTGGACTGGTCGCCGATCCGCTTCATCCGCATAGGCGGCGTAGTGGCGGCGGTCGGTTTCGCCTGCGTCAACTTCGCCGACAGCCCCGCCCTGCTGTGGCTGACCTATGGCGTGGCGGCGGCGGGCATGGGCTGGGTCTATCCCGCGATCTCTGCCCTGGCGGCCAATTCAGTCGAGGCGCACGAACAGGGGGCGGCGGCAGGCGCGGTCGGCGCGGCACAAGGCCTGGCGGCGGTTGTCGGCCCTATCGCCGGAACCCTGGCCTATCAGGCCTCGTCTGGCGCGCCCTATGTGATCGGAGCAACGCTGGTGCTGGTCGTCGTGCTGTGGCCCGCGCGCCGCCCTGTACCGGAACAGGCGCCCTCCGCCCCCTGACCCGCGGACGTGCCGTCGCCGTCCTCAAAGGCGGCGGCCAGGGTCGCCACCATCCAATGGGTCGTGGGGTCATCCTGCGACCGCTCATGCCAGCTCAGATAATAGTCGAACGGCTTCAGCCCCAGCGGCACCGCAAAGGTCCGCAGACCGTGGGCCGAGGCGAACCGGCGCGCGGCGCGCCGCGGCAGGATGGCCACCGCCTCACCTTCCGCCAGCAGATAGGGCGTCAGCGAAAAACTCTCTGATCGGCACAGAACGCGGCGGTCCGCCATGTCCGGCCTTTCATCCGTGATCCAGTCGCCGAACCCTTCGCCGATCGAGGTCGCGACATGGGGCCAGCGCAGCAGGTCATCCGCTGTCGGGCGGGCGTCATGGACCGGGTGATCGGCGCGGGCCAGACCCAGGTAATCCTCCTGGAACAACCATCGTGACTGCAGACCCGTGCCCTGCGGATCCCAGCCGGTCAGAAGCAGATCAAGCTGGCCCTCCTCCAACCGACGCACGCTGGCGTCCGACAACGGTTCGACCGTCAGGCCGATGCCCAGGGCTTCACGCTCGATCTGCGCCAGGGTCGGCGCCAACACCGTCAGCGCCCCATAGTCGGTCGAGGCCAGATGGAAGCTGCGCCGCACTTGCTGCAGGTTAAGCTCGGGTTCGCGCAGCAGATTCTCGCCATCCCGAAGCCAGTTGCGAAGCGGCCCGCTCAAGGCCTCGGCGCGCGGGGTCAGGGTCATGCCGCGTGGGCCCCGCACCAGCAGGGCGTCCGCGAACTGGTCCCGCAACCGCGCCAGAATCCGACTCATCGCCGGTTGCCCGATGCCCAGCCGATCCGCCGCCCGCGACACGCTGCGCATCTCGATCAGCACCAGCAGATGATGCAGCAGCGTGAAATCAGTGTGTTGGGGAAGACGCCCGACCATGCCCGTTCTTGAGTTCGCCCTTCCCGCAGGTCCAAACCAGCGGGGGCGCAGATACTATTAGATGCGAACGACTCTTACTCGCACGCATATCGCATAGCTACGGTTTTGTGGCCACGCGCGGCGTCACGACCATCACGGCACACAACGCACATGCGTTTTCTGAATAGGCCCAATGCCGAATGCGACATTGATGGCTTGTTGCGAATGATTATTAACCGCGCCGACTGCTCGCCGCAGTCAGATTCCCAGTCAATCCCAGGCGCTCGCGCAAGACGACGCCTGTCCTCTCCGAATGCCTTTGGGGGCGCCAATGTCATATGTTTCGCGAGGTCTCGGGCTGTGCCTGATGACCACAACCATTCTCGCCTCGGGCTCGGCCCTGGCGTCCGTCGACGATCAATCCGACCCGCGTGTCGCCCGGCTGGACGAGGTCGTCGTGACCGCCTCGGCCACCGGCGTCGACGTCCGCGACGCCCCGGCCTCGATCAGCGTCATCACCCGCGAGGATATTGAACGCCAGCCGGTCCAGAGCCTGGCCGAACTGCTAGGCCGCCTGCCCGGCGTGACCGGCGGCATCAGCCCGACCGGGGCCATGTCCAAGATAACCATTCGCGGCCTGCCGGACAACTACACCCTGGTGCTGGTCGACGGCCGCCGCGTCGGCAATTCGCGCGACATCAGCTACCGCCCCGATCTGGGCCGTCAGGATCTGAACTGGATCTCGCCCGATATGATCGAGCGCATCGAGGTCGTGCGCGGGCCGATGTCATCCCTTTACGGTTCTGACGCCATGGGCGGCGTCATCAACATCATCACCCGCAAGATCGCCCCAACGTGGCGCGGTTCAGCCAACACCTCCTACACCTGGGCCGAAGACAGCCAGCGCGGCGACGCCTATCAGCTGGGCGTCAATGTCGCCGGGCCGATCACCGACACCCTGGGCCTGCGCCTGGGCGCCACCTACGCCCGCACCAACCCGGACGAAGTCAATATCTCCGGCTCCAACGGCACGGGCGGCGTCGTGAACAAAAGCCTGAACGGCGTGCTGAACTGGGCGCCGATCCAGAACCACAACTTCTCGTTCGAGGGCAGCTACGGCCTTGAAGAGCCGCTTGCGCCCAAGACCCTGGTGCCAGACCGCAACGGCGTCCTGGTCCCGCAAGGCGCCTTCGGTTCCAAGACAGAACGCACAAACTTCCGCGCCAGCCATGAAGGCAAATGGTCGTTCGGCGACACGCGCCTGGACATCTACCGCAACGCCTTCACCAACAAGGCGATGGGGGCATACGGCGGCGCGGGCGAGTTCGAGGAATGGATCGTCGACGGCCTGCTGAATTTCGAGAAGAACTTCATCTGGCGGCACAAGTTCGCCCTCGGCGGCCAGTACCGTGAAGAACAGCTGACCAACACCGACACCGTCGGCACGGTCCCCGTCGACTTCAACGGCAATGTCGTCAGCGGGGCGACGCTGAAGGGCGATACGGCGGCCATCTTCGCCGAAGACCAGATCACCCTGCGCGAGAACCTGCTTCTGACCCTGGGCGCGCGCCTGGACAGCCATCATCGCTATGGCGAGCATTTCAGCCCGCGCGCCTATCTGGTCTGGCACCCGGCTGAAACCTGGACCATTCGCGGGGGCGTCTCCAAGGGCTTCCGCGCCCCGTCGCTGAAGGAAAACAGCGCAGGCGCCGCCACCAACTCGGGCGGCAACGGCTGCCGTGGTCTGATCGGCATGGTGGCCCGGGACAAGAACGGCAATCCGCTGCTGGACGGCGCCGGCAAGCCGATCACCTACACCTCCGGCTCATGCTGGATGACCGGCAACCCGGACCTGAAGCCCGAGGAAAGCACCAGCTACGAGGTCGGCTTCTCGTATGACGGCGCCAACTACCGTTTCGGCGCCACCTATTTCCTCACCGACTTCGACAACAAGATCCAGTACGCCCCGCTCGGCTATTACGAAGGTCGCTGGTGGACCAAGAACGAGAACATCCAGCGCGCCCGCACCAAGGGCCTGGAGCTGACCGGTCAGGCCAGCCTGCCCTACGATCTGACGCTGCGCGGCAACGCCACCTGGATGATCGAGGCCAAGAATCTGGACACGGGCGCCAACCTGATCACCACGCCGGAGTGGTCGGGCTTCGCCTCGCTGGACTGGCGCGCGACCGAGCGGCTCGGCTTCATGCTGTCGGCCCAATACACCGGCGAACAGCTCAGCGGCGGCACCACCCTGACCAACAGCCACACCGAGTTCGACCTGACCACCGCCTTTGAGGCGTCGGACACCGTGACCCTGCGCGCCGGGATCACCAACCTGTTCGCCGAGAAGATCAGCGGCACCTCGGGCGACGGCTACTACTCTCCCGGTCGGCGTTTCTTCGTCGGCCTGACCACTCGCTTCTGATCTGGAAAGACGTGATCATGACCATGCTCAAGAACTCCCTTCGCGGCGTCGCCCTCGGCGCTCTTCTGGCGGTGTCGACCGTCGCCCTGCCCTCGCTCGCCGCGGCCCAATCGGTCTTCACCGCGCCGGAACGCCTGCAGGAAGGCTCCGTCAGCTTCGCCTCGGCCGAGCGCGGCGCGCCCGTCCTGGCGGGCGGCCAGGTCGTCGCTACGGGCCGGGGCTTCCGTCCCGGTCAGGCCGTCACCCTGCTGCACGGCCAGACGCCCCTGTCGACCGGCGCCATCGTCGCCAATGCAGAGGGTGGGTTTGAGGCCCGCCTGACCCTGCCCGCCGACGCCGCCGCAGGAAACCATCCGATCGTGGTGGTGTCGCAGGAGCCGTACAATGCTGTGCTGGCCAATCTGAAGATTTCGCCCAACGTGCCGCTGTCGGGCGAAAGCAACTTCCGCATCACCAACTCGCGCCTGACGCGCGGCCTGTATCAGACCGCCTACAGCGCCAAGCGCAACGCCGTCTTCGTCACCTCGGCGGTCGGTCGCCCGCCTGTGCGTCAGTCCGAGTTGCTGCGTCTGAACGGCGACACCCTGGCGGTGCAGGCCCGCATCACGCCTGCCGCCGCGCCCGGCCGCACCAATGCAGCGGGTGAAACCTCTGACGGCGGCGTCTTCGCGGTTTACGGCGTCGGCGTCGATGACGCCCACGACACCGTCTGGGTGACCCAGAGCCGCCAGAACACGGTCGCCGTCTATCGCCAGAGCGACCTGTCGCTGGTGCGCCAGTTCGATCCGGGCACGGTCAACCACGCCCGCGACGTCGTCATCGATGAGACCGCGTCCAAGGCCTATGTCAGCGCCACCTTCCAGCCCGAGATCGTGGTCTTCGACACCAACGGTTTGGCGGTGTCCAAGCGCATCAAGATCGATTCGACCGTGCGCGGCGAAACCTTCTCGGCCGCCAGCCTGTCCTATGACGCCCAGGCGCGCCGCCTGTACGTGGCCTCGAACTCGACCAATGAGATCGCGGTCATCAACACCCAGACCGACGCCGTCGAGAACGTCTTCAAGGTCGCGGGCGCGCGCGGCGTGATCGGTGTGGCTCATGATCCCTTGACCAACCGCATCTTCGCCGCCGCCCAGGGCACCGACAATCTGGTGATCCTGAACGGTGCGGACGGCTCGGTCATCGCCGACACGCCGGTCGGCGCAGGCGCCCTGAACGTCGCGTTCGAGCCTGTCGCCCGCCGCGCCTATGTCAGCAACTTCGGCGCCGGCACGATCACCGTCGTCGACGTCGACGGCCGCATCGTCGCCAACCTGCCCGCCCCGCCGACCGCCAACCACGTCGCCGCCGACGGCCGCGGCAACGTCTACGCCGCCGTCAAATCCGGCTGGGCCGGTGACGGAGACGACAGCATCCAGCTGATCCGCCCCCGTCGCTGAAGACACCACCGAACACAGGAAGCCGCGCACATCCGTGCGCGGCTTTTTTGCACCCGACTCCGGGCCTCAGGGTCGTGTGAGGTTGAGGTTCTCCAGCCCCAATCCCATCGCCTGGCGCTCGGCGTAATATTCGTCCTTGCGGTGCCGCGTCAGTCGCAGCAGGACGTGGCGCGTGACATCAATCAGAACAATGGATCCATCATCCGCCGCGAACCAGGCATAGGGATCTGCAATGCCCAGCCGGTCCAGGCACTCCTCGTCATAGACAAAACTGTAGCCCCCGATCGTGCGCGCATTCTCCAGTTCGACAGGACAGACACGCCCGCCTTCGCGATCCTCCCACAGGACAAAATCACCCAGCGGCGAGGGATCAGGCTGGGGATGGTCAGGATCATCATTGCCCCAGGCGGCGATGGGCGCCTCCTGAACCACAGGCGCCGCAGCAACCTCCACCAACGGCGGCTTGGTCGACTCGGAGGCCTGGGCCTCTCCCTGTTTGGACGGCGAACAATTCGCCAGCCCGACCGCGCACAGGACCACCGCCGCCAGCCAGGCACGGGCGACATCAGCACGTACGGTTTTGAACCTCTGCGCCATTTCAGTTCACCGTAACCGCAACTTCATACCGTGCGGCGACATCCCCCCGCCGCACCAGTTCGGGCACAGGTCCCTTGGCGACCGGCGTCAGCGCGAACCTCAGCGTCGCCCGGCCCGGGCCTTCGGCCAAATAGGTGAAGACCGCCACGTCCGTCCTGTCTGGCCCGCCTCTGGGTTCGACATCCAGGTTCGTGAACATGAAGGGGCCGGTCATGGCGTTGGGGTCGGCGTCGACCCACAGATAGCCGTCGCGCGTCCGATACGGCAGCCGCACAACCACCTCGCGTCCATTGACCGAATAGGTCGGCGGCGGCAGGCCGGCGATGCTGGCGGCGGCCTCCTCGACCGACGCCGCCCGCAATGACACATCACCGCTCGATGCTGAACAGGCCGCCAGCGCCGCGCCCAGCCCCAATAAACCCACCACCGTCCGCATCACGCCTCACCCCACGATCCCTGAAAAGAACAAGGATCGTGCGTTCGGTAAGCGGCGTATTGAACAAAACGGACTCAAGGCGCGGTTTACGCCGCGATCCCCAACGCGTGCGCCGCACATGCATGATTCTGGCTGTACCCCCGCCAGCGGCATTCAGCGGCGCGTCACGCCTGGGCTGTTCCCGACCTGAAGCACAAACCTCAAGCCATCTTTTCTACAGATTATCAGGAAAATGGCGGAGACGGAGGGATTCGAACCCTCGGTACCCCTTACAGGGTACGACGATTTAGCAAACCGTTGCCTTCAGCCACTCGGCCACGTCTCCAGCGAAGGCGTCGATAGCGGAGGTCGCTGCGTCGCGCAATCCGCTTCGAACGAAAGTCCTCATGTTAACGCGACATAGAGGCAAGTCGTGGTGAATGTCGGCGTTCGCCAACCACGGATCGACATGACCGACTGCGCCTCTCATCTCGCGGACCCGCTGCCCGCGCCCACAGACCGGGCGGCCAGGCGGGCTGCGCGTGGGCCGTTCAGGACCGAGGTCTGGCTGAGCGCGCGCCAGCGTTCGGGTGTGCGTCTGGCGGCCCATTATTTCCGCGCCGCCGATGTGCTGGCTGTCCTGATCATAGGGCTGGCCGTCGCCGGGGCCGCTGCGCCAAACGGTCTGGGGGCCCTGACCGTCTCGCTGATCGCGCCTGGACTGGCGGCGGGCGTAGTGATTCTGGGCTTGATGCGCGGGTTGAACCTCTATGGCTTCCGGCGAAGCCGCAGGCCTCTGGCCCATCTGGCGTCCATCGTCGGACTGTCGCTGGCGGCGGCGGGTGCGGCCGTCATCGTCAGTTTGATCGTCGGGCCTGAGGGCCAAGCCATCGCTGAGGTCTTCATTCTGGCGACGACGGCGGCGCTGTTGCTGCTCCACACCCTTTGGCTGGCCGTCGTCACACGCTGGCGCAGACAGGGCGTCCTGTCGCCCAATATCGTCATCGTCGGCGCCACCCGTAACGCCGAGGCCCTGATCCAGCGCGCGCTGGAGCGGCGCGACCTGAATGTGCTGGGCGTATTCGACGACCGGCTGGAGCGTTCTCCCGAAAACATCGGCGGCGTGCCGGTGCTGGGGGATGCGAACGCCCTGATGAGCCACCGGATGACGCCCTATGTGGACCGCATCGTCCTGGCTATCGACGCCAAGGGCGGCGAACGGGTGCGTGAACTGACGCGACGGCTGGAAGGCCTGCCGAACCCCCTGACCGTTCTGGTCGAGGGCGGGTGCGTCGACGCGGCCCTGGATCGTCTGGCTTCGGCCCCGCTGGCGCCGCTGGGGGGGCCGGCCCACGCCGACCGCAAGGCCTTCAACAAGCGAATGCTGGATGTCGTCGTCGGCCTGATCGCCCTGATCTTGGCGACGCCCGTGATGGCGATGGTCGCCCTGGCCATCCGCCTGGACAGTCCCGGTCCCATCTTCTTCCGCCAGCGGCGCCATGGCTTCAATCACGAAGAGATCGTGGTGTGGAAGTTCCGCTCCATGCGCCATGCCGACGCCGACGCCACCGCCAGCAGACAGGTCAGCGCCGACGACTGCCGCGTCACCCGCGTCGGCCGCTTCATCCGCGCGACCAGCCTTGATGAACTGCCCCAGATCTTCAACATCCTGACCGGCGAGATGTCCTTGGTCGGTCCCCGCCCTCACGCCATCGGCATGAAGACCGGCGACACGGAATCCGCCCGTCTGGTCGCCGAATACGCCCATCGTCATCGGATCAAGCCGGGCATGACCGGCTGGGCCGCCATCAAGGGCTCGCGCGGTCCGGTGAACACCGAGCAGGAGGTCCGCCGCCGCGTGCAGTTGGATATCGACTATATCGAGCGCCAGTCCTTCTGGCTGGACCTGTGGGTGATCCTGATCACCGTTCCCGTGCTTCTTGGCGACAGGTCTGCCGTCCGGTGAGTGAGAAACGCATGTTCTGGCGCGGCGTGTGGGGTTATCTGCCCGCACAGGTCGTGCAGGGGGTGGTCGGTTTCCTGACCATCGTCGTCTTCACCCGGCTGCTCAGCCCGGAAGACTTCGGCCATTACGCCCTGGCTTTTTCGGTCACCACCCTGGCCCACACGGCGACCTTCAGCTGGCTGGAGGCGTCGATGGCGCGGTTCTGGGCGGCCGAGCGCACGCCCGAGGGCCTGAGCACCCATTTCGCCAGCCTGTACCGCACATCCTTCGCCATCATCGCCGTCTTCGTCCCGATCGCGGCGCTGGTGGTGTGGCTGCTGCCGCTGACGCCTGGGTTCAAGATCGCCGTCGCCTTCGGCCTGGCCGGGGCGCCGATCCGCAATCTGGCCAAGCTGGCGCAGGAGCGTTACCGCGCGGCGGGCGAGGTCGCCAAGGCGGCCAATGTCGACATGTTCGTCTCGATCTTCGGCTTCCTGGTCGGGGCCGGGTTCGCGCTGGCGGGCGCGGGCGCCGCCTCCCCGCTGCTGGGTCTGGCTTTGGCCCCCCTGTTCGTGCTGCCCTTCATCCTGCCGGGCGAACTGGCTCAGTCGGCAGGCGGGACCGTGGATCGCGAGCGGCTGAAGGCCTATGCGGCCTATGGTTATCCCATCGCTGCGTCCCTGACCCTGGCGCTGGTTCTGGCCTCGACGGACCGCTTCCTGCTGGCGGCCTTCATGGATGCGGCTGCGGTCGGCGCCTATCACGCCAGCTATAGTCTGGCGAACCGGACGCTGGACGTGATGTTCATCTGGCTAGGCGCGGCGGGCGCGCCCGCCATGGTCATGGCGCTGGAGCGCGGCGGTCGCGAGGCTTTGCGGGACACGGCGCTGGTGCAGGGATCGACCCTGATCCTGATCGGCCTGCCCGCCGCCGTCGGCCTGGCCCTGGTCGCGCGACCGATGGCGGAGTTGATGATCGGTCAGGATCTGCGCGCCGCCGCCGCCATCGTCACGCCGTGGATCGCCGCGTCCGCCTTCCTCTCCGGCATGATCGCCTATTATTTCGGCTTCGGATTCACTCTGGGCAAGAAGACCGGCCTGCTGCTGGTCACCATGGCCATTCCCGCCCTGTCCAACATCGTGCTGAACCTTGTGCTGATCCCACGGCTGGGCGTGCTGGGCGCCGCTGTCGCCACCGCGCTCAGCTTCGCCATAGGCCTGATCGCCTGTCTGTTGATCAGCCGCCGGGCCATCGCCCTGCCGATCCCGTGGGACAGTCTGATCCGCTGCGGCGTCGCCTCCGCCGCCATGGCCGGGGTCGTGGCGCTGTTGCCGCCGATAGGAGGTCTGGCTGAACTGGTGCTGGACGCCAGCGTCGGCGGCGCGGTCTATGCCGCCCTGGCTCTGACGCTGAATGCAGCAGGCGTGCGCGACCTGTTGATCCGCCTGATCGCCGCCAGACGGGGGGCCGCTGCATGAGGGCAGACATCCACGATAACGCCGCATGGACTGCGGCCGCGCCGACCATCTCGGTGCTGACGCCCTTCCTGCGCGATGATCCCGACGCCCTGATCCGTCAGCTCGACACCGAGGCGGCGGCGCTGAGCGGACAGGTCGAGCTGATCCTGATGGATGACGGCACGAATGACGCCGCCCTGACCAAGCGACTGAAGGCGACGCTGGACGGCCTGTCCCTGCCTGCCCGCCTGATCACGCTGACAACCAACGAGGGACGCGCCAAGGGCCGCAACCGCCTGACCACCGCTGCGCGCGGACCGGCCTTCCTGTTCCTCGACAGCGACATGAAGCCGGACACGCCGCATTTCCTGCAGAACTGGGCCGATCTGTTCGCCGCCGATGCGCCAGCGGTGGCTTTTGGCGGCTTCTCGCTGGATCAGGCGCCGACGGATGCGCGCTACGCCGTCCACCGCGCCCTGTCCGGCGCCAGCGAATGCGTGCCCGCCGCGGAACGCGCCAAGACGCCCGAGAAATACGTCTACACCTCCAATCTGCTGGTCCGACGCGATGTGTTCGATCTGGAGACTTTCGATCCGGGCTTCACCGGCTGGGGCTGGGAGGATGTGGAATGGGCCATGCGCGTGTCGCAGCGGTTCCCGGTCATCCATATCGACAATCCCGCCACCCACATGGGGCTGGACACCGTCGCCGACCTGGCGGGCAAGTTCGAACAGGGCGCTGGCAACTTCGCCCGCGTCGTCGCCCTGCACCCGACCATCGTCCAGACCTACCCCAGCTACAAGGCCGCGCGGGCGTTGAAGCGCCTGCCCGCCCTGCCCCTGATCCGAGGGCTGGTGAAACAGGCGGCCCTGGCGCCCATCTTGCCGACCAAGGCCCGCGCCTTCGCCCTGCGCCTGTATCGCGCCGCAGTCTATGCGGACGCCGTCTGACATGGCCGTTGAACCCGCAAAAGACGTCGCCGTCATCATCCCGACCTTGCGCCGCCCCGAAAGCCTGGAGCGCGCCCTGCGATCGGTCTTCGCCCAGACGAAGGCTCTGGACCGGGTCCGCGCTGTCGTCGTCGCGGACAATGACCCGGACGGCTCCGCCGCGCCTCTGATCGAACGGCTGCGGCATGAGGCGCCTGTTCCTCTGACCTATGCCCACGCCCCCATTCCCGGCGTCGCCACAGCCCGCAATGTCGGTCTGGCCGCGACCGACGCCGCCCTGATCGCCTTTCTGGATGATGACGAGGCCGCCTCGCCCGGCTGGCTCGACGGCCTGCTGAACGCCCAGGCCCAGACGGGCGCCGATGTCCTGTTCGGTCCCATTCGCGGACGCGTGCCCGACGGGACAGGCTGGACCACCGCCTATCTGGAGCGGTTCTTCGGCCGCACGGGTCCGACCGAGACAGGTCTGACCGACGACATCCACGGCTGCGGCAACAGCCTGATGGTCCGCGCCACGGCCCTGCCCGACGATGCGCCGTTCGACACCGCCATGAATGAGACGGGCGGCGAGGACGACCGGCTGTTCACCGGCCTGCAGGCGCGCGGCGGAACCTTTGGCTGGGCCGCCGACGCCTGGGTGGACGAGTTCGCGCCTGCTGACCGCGCCACCCTGCGCTACGCCCTTCTGCGCGCCTTTGCCTATGGCCAGAGCCCCAGCCAGATGGCGGCGGATCGCGGCGACCGGGCGGGCGTGATCAAATGGATGCTGGTGGGCGCGGTTCAGACCGGGCTTTGGGGACTGGCGTCGATCGCCGTCGCCATTCTGAGACGCCCCAATCGCGCGGACGTTTACGACCGGCTCGCGCGCGGTCTGGGCAAGGTGTTCTGGACCAAGGGGTTCGAGCCGCGCCTCTATGGCGCCGCGATGCTGAAACGGACGGCTTAGCCCGTCAGCCGCTGCAGGAAGCCGGGCGCGCGATAGGTTGAGCGGTTCATCACCACGCCCGCGATCCGGCCGCCGACGGCCTCGATCTCGTCACGCAGGATGACCGGCTCGTTCGCCGCCGTGCTCTCAGCCCGCACCACGAGCACCGTCATATCGACGAAGGGCGCCAGGATGATCGACATGTCGTTGCGATCCGCCGCCGGGGCGTCGATGACGATGGTGTCGGCGTGCTGGCGCATCACGTCCCAATAGCGCGGCTCGCCCACCGTCTCGACCCGGTGGCCGGAGCGCAGGGCCTCCATGTGGAAGTGCGTCACCCACAGCCGCCCGCCCAGACAGGACCGCGCCGTCAGCAGGCGTGACGACGGCACGGGCTTGCCGTCCCGCCCGGTCACACGCGGCGTCACGACGAAGAAGCTGGAACCGTCAGGCGAGGCGCGTGCGGGCTTGCCGATCTGCCCGAACCGGTCCGGTTCGCCAGCAATGGCTTCCAGCTGCCCCTGCTGGGTCAGGTCGCCATCGATCAGCCAGACGGGCTTTCTGGCCCGCACGGCGGCCAGCCGGGCGAACTCGCGCGCCACTGTCGACACCCCCTCGCCGGACGCGGCGGAGGCGAACTGGATGACACGCGCACGATGAGCCGGCGCTGGGCCCAGCGCCGCCCACAGGCCGCCCATTTCCGAAGTCAGATCGACCATCGAATCGCTATGCGCTCTCCGTCACGCCGCAGCGTAACATTATCTGGCCTTGGCGGGCGCCACAGCGAGAACGGGCATATCCAATGTCCGCGCGACAGAAGCCGGGGTGGTGAACCCCTTGCGGGTGAAGACCCGCAGCAGGCCGACGCACAGGGCGGTGAATCCGGCGAACAGGAAGACCGCCGCCAGCGCCGGAATCTTCAGGCTTTTGGCCGTTGAAGGCGGCTGGGCGCGCTCCAGCACGGTGACATTGTCAGCGCCCGCCGCGACCAGGGCGTTGTCCGCGCGGCTCTGGCTTTCACGCTGCTGGAACTCGCGGATATTGGCCGTCAGAACCTCGCGATTGCCCGCCAGGGTCGAATTCTCGGATTCCAGCGCCGTCAGACGCGCCTGACGCGCGCGGATGTCGTTCAACTGGCGATCCAGGGCCGACAGACGCGCCGCCAGCGAATCCCGCTCGGCCCGGGTATTGATCCGCGTCGTCTCCAGTTCGGTCCAGATCGGGTTCGGCCCGGTGCGGACCTCCTTGGGCCCCACCGCCGTGCCGGACGACACATAGGACTGCAGTTGCACGATCCGCGCCTCGATGTCGCGAACGGGCTGGGCGTCGGGCGTATAGCGCGACAGAAGTTGCTCGCGCTCGGTGCGCAGTTGCAGAATCTGGTCCTGGGCCGAGATGTTCAAATCCTGCTGTAGGGCGATCTCGGGCGGGGTCGAGGCTTGCTGCGACATCAAGGTGTTCAGGCGCTGACTGGTCTGGTTCAACTGGCTCTGCGTGGACATACGGTCGGTGAAGACCGTCTGATAGGTCGCCGCCAGCGTCGTCTTGGCAGCGGTGAAATCGCCGATGTCGTTGGTCCTCAGGAAGCTTTCATAGGCCTGATCGGCGTTGGCCAGATCGTCCTCGAACGCCATCCGCTGGGTGGCGATGGCCGGGGTCTTGTCCTGAAACACCTCGCGGCGATAGGCCAGATACTGTTCGATCACCGTATTCAGGATGCGCGCGGCGCGTTCGGGTTCATCGGCCTTGTAGGTCAGGCGGACCACTGAACTGCCCGGCGCCGTCAGCACGCCCAGGCTGGCGCCGATGGACTTGCGCGCGGCGGCGTTGGCCTTGTCGACATCGCCCTTGGTCGCCTTGCCGAGCACGGCAGGCGCGCCCAGCGCGAGGACCACACGCTCGCGCACGGCGCTGGAGCCGATGATGGCGGCTTCGGAGTTGGCGACTTCCGCCCCCTGCGGCGCCTGCCCGCCCCGCTCCGCCGTGCCGACGCGCGGCTGATAGACATATTCCTGGCCAACGCCCGCGAAGACAGCGCCCGTGGCGGTGTAGCTTTTCTTCAGGCCGAACGCCGCAAAGGCCCCGATGGCGAAAATCACCAGGAAGATCACGATCATCAGCAGCAGTTCGCGGAACAGCATGCCCACGACGTCCAGCACGCCGTAACGCGGTCTTGTTGTGACGTAGGCCGTCGAGCGCATTGGGCGGACCGAATCCTTGAAACAGGCTTATGAATGCACCCTTCGCCGACCCGCGTTAACCTATGGTTACCCATAAGTGACGAAGCTGCGCAGAACGCTCCTTTCATCGGACCCGCCCGATTCCATGACGCCAGACCGCCGCCTGATCCTTCTGGCCCTTGGCTCAGCCGCGCTTGCGGGTTGCGGCGGCGGCGCGAACGCATCCCGGATGCCGTCTCCCGGCGTGGGCGCGCCCCGAAATCCCCCCCCTCAGGGCCCGGTCGCACGCGGCGGGGACCCGCGCGGTGAACTAGGCGGCCTCAGCTTCGCCCGCTGGACGGACGCAGAGCCGGAATATCTGCTGTATCCCGGCGACGAGATCGAGGTGGCCACGCCGACGGCGGCAGAGCTGACGCGAACCCTGAAGGTCGGCCCTGACGGACGCATCGCCCTGCCCCTGATCGGCCAGGTGATGGCGGCGGACCGCACCCTGCCGGAACTGGAGCAGGTCCTCTCAACCGCCTACTCGACCCAGTTGGTGCGTCCGCTGGTCGAGGTGACCCTGCGTCAGGCCGGGCCGATCCGCGTGTGGGTCGACGGGGAGGTCCGCACGCCGGGCGTGATCGAGATTGTCGGCGAACTGGAGGCCTATCAGGCCGTCATACAGGCGGGCGGTCTGGCGCCGACGGGCAAGCCTGACCGTGCAGCCCTGATCCGGCGCGGGCCGGGCGGGACCAGCATGATGCGGGTGATCGACCTGCGCCCCCGACGCGCAGAGACCGTCATGCTGCGTCGCGGCGACATCATCTTCGTGCCACGTTCAACCCTGGGCGAACTGGCCGCCTTCTTCACCCAGGTCCGCGCCGCCATGCCTATCGGCTTCAGCTACTCAATCAACGGATCGAACGGCAACGGCTACGCACAGTTCTAGGGCTTGGTCAGGCGACCAGATTGACGACGCCCTGGTCGATGTAGCGGCGGGCGGCCTTCTGGGCCTCGGAAATCTCTTCCCGATCCATCTCCATGCTCATCTCGCGGCGATAGACCCGCGCCTCAACTGAGCCCTTCATGGCGGCCAGGTTGAAGATCATATGGGCCGAGACCCGGTCCATCGGGCAACCGCCCGAACCGGCCGAATACATCATGCCCAGCTTGAACAGGTCGTCGCCCGACATGTCCACGGTCTGCAGCGGCAGGCCTTCATCATCCGATCCAGCCTGCAGATCGTGCGCCAATTCTTGCACTATCATCACCGTATCTCCCAAACAGGCGTCATTCTGAGCCTGCCTTCTGATACGCGATCAAATACCGACGGTTTGAAGTTAAAGTTAACGACAAAAGGCCGCACCGAATTTTTCAGTAAAGCAGGTTCGAATACTCCCCGCTCGATTCACACCTCTGAAATACTTCGGAAATCTCTTGTTTACGTCTTGTGCGCCCGTTGACCGAACAGGATCCGGCGCGCCGCCTCTGCATCCTTGCCAGATCCGCCTGCATTGCCGCGCAACTCCTCCAGCAACGCCCTGCCTTTCCTGACCGCCGGCCGCGCGCCCACACGCTCCAGCCAGGCCGCCAGCTTGGGGAAGTCCTGCATGTTCTGCCCCTGCAGGCCGGGCAGAACCCACGGCCAGGCCGCCATGTCGGCGATGGAGTATTCACCCGCCAGATAGTCGCGATCCCGCAACCGCCGCTCCATCACGCCGTACAACCGGTGCGTCTCGTTGGTATAGCGCCGCACCCCGTAGGCGATCTGGCGCTGGTCCAGGATCATCGCAGGGGCATACTGGCGGAAATGATGCGTCTGGCCCGCCATCGGCCCCAGCCCGCCGACCTGCCAGAACAGCCATTGATCGACCTCGACCTTGCCGCGCGGATCGGCAGGATAGAACTGGCCTGACTTGATCCCGAGGTATTGCAGGATAGCGCCGGATTCAAAGATCGACAGGGGCTCTCCGCCCGGCCCATCCGGATCGATGATCGCAGGCATCCGGCCGTTGGGGCTGATAGCTTGGAACTCTGGCGAAAACTGTTCGCCCGCCCCGATATTCACCGGCTTCACCACATACGGCAGTCCCATCTCCTCCAGCGCGATGGAGATTTTCCAGCCGTTCGGCGTGGGCCAGTACCAGAGTTCAATCGGCCTGCTCATCTGCGCTTCTCCTTGAGGTTCAGGGACATTTTGGCGCACTGACGCCGCCGCGCAATGCACCATATCAATCCTGACACGGTCGTTCAGGACGCGTTCAGGCGCACAATCCGACCCTCGTCTCATCACCGGACCAAAGGACGGCGCTTCCGTCGGCGGGTCCAGAATGGAGCACGAAGATGAACCGCCTCACCAAGGCCGCCGTCGTCGCCCTCGCCCTGTCGACCTCGGCTGTGCCGTTGCTCGCAGAGGCGCAAAGCCGCGACCGACGCGAATATCGCGATGATCGCCGCTACGACAATCGCCACAACTATCGCCCCGATTACCGCCCCGACAATCGGGATCGCCGTGACTACCGCAACGACTATCGCAATGATCGTTGGGACCGGAACAACCGCGACTGGTGGCGCGGACGCTCGGACTTCCGGGGCTACAACGGCCCGCGCAGCGGCTATTGGTACGCGCCCAGCTACGGCTACTACCGCGTCGATCCCCGCTATTCGGGCTATCGCTGGCGCGCAGGCGGATACCTGCCGCCGCAGTACCGCAGCTATTATGTCCGCGACCCGTATGTTTACAATCTGCGGCCCGCGCCCCGCGGCTACCGCTATGTTCACGCCGGCAACGACATCGTCCTGATGGCCGTCGCCACCGGCCTGATCGCCAGCGTCATCTCGGGCGTCTATTGAGGCCCACGCGGCGACGCTTCTTCAGCCTCGCGGGCGCTGGCCCGCGGGGCTTTTTCATCGGCTGCTTCCAGCAGTCTGTTGATTGCTAACAATGTTCAGCCTGGGTTCATCGACAAAGACGAAGATCACCTCAAGCCGCTGGAGAACCGGCGTGCAGGAACCAAAGACCATGAAACGCCTCTTGTTGGCTTTCACCGCCGTCGCCGCCTTCGCCGGTCCGCTCGCCGCGCCGATCCAGGCTCTGGCCCAGGATCAGCCCCAGCCCAGCCGCGAACGCCCGTCGCGTGGCGGCGATGGCCCGCGCGCCATGCGCCCGGATCGCTCGGGAATGTCCGAGCGTCCCAGCCGTCCAGAGACCAGCCAGCCGCGTCCCTCGCGACCCGATGGCGGCTGGACCCGTCCTGACAGGCCCAACACAGGCGGCGAGCGTCCTAGCCGTCCCGATCGCCCTGATCGCCCGAACACCGGCGGCGCCCGCCCGGATCGTCCGGAAGGCGGCTGGAACCGTCCCGACCGTCCCGGAACCGGCCAGCCCAGCCGCCCCGACAATGGCGGCGGACAGCGGCCTGACCGTCCTGACAACGGCTGGAACCGTCCAGATCGTCCCAACAATGGCGGCAATCGTCCCGACCGCCCCGACAACGGCTGGAACCGTCCAGATCGGCCGAGCAACGGCGGCAATCGCCCCGACCGCCCTGACAACGGCTGGAATCGTCCAGATCGCCCTGGTGCGGGACGCCCGGACAACAACTGGAACCGTCCCGGCCAGCCCAACCGTCCCGGGAACAACTGGAACAACGGTCGTGATCGCGACCGCATCCAGCGCGAGTTCCGCCAGCGGTTCAACAGCAACCAGTGGCGTCGCGACTTCTATCGCGACCGCAACCCGAACTGGTGGCGCAATGACAACCGCTTCCGGGGCTACAGCGGCGTGCGCGTCGGCTTCTATTTCGCGCCGGGATGGGGCTATTACAGCGTCCCCCGCTCCTATTGGGGTCGCTACTGGTCGGTGGGTCAGTATCTGCCCGACATCTTCTGGCGCTACCAGTTGAACGACTGGCGCACCTACGGCCTCGGCTATCCGCCCGAGGGCACGCGCTGGGTCTCGGTCGATAACACCATCTATCTGATCGACGACTATGACGGTTACATCATCGACGTCATCCGCGACGCCTGGCGCTGGTGACGAACACGACAAAGGCCCGGAGATCGCTCTCCGGGCCTTTTTTTTGTGTCAGCGTTCAGAAACCGCCGCCCTCTCGAACTACCCGCCCCCTCGCCCTGTCGCTCAAGCAGCGAGCGACCGCATCGCGAGCGTTAGCGGCCCGCCGGGGGCTTGGGGGCCGCAGCCTCCCCAGGCATCAAAGCCCCAGCTTTGCCTTCAGGATTTCGTTGACTGCGGCCGGGTTGGCCTTGCCGCCCGTGGCCTTCATCACCTGACCGACGAACCAGCCGATGGCCTGAGGCTTCTCAGCCACCGCCGCCGCCTTGTCCGGGTTGGCGGCGATGATGTCATCGACAGCCTTCTCGATGGCGCCTGTGTCGGTCACCTGCTTCAAACCATGCTTCTCAACCACTTCGGCGGGCGAGCCTTCGCCGTTCCAGACGTAGTCGAACACCTCCTTGGCGATCTTGGACGAGATGACGTTCGTCTCGATCAATTCGACCAGTTGCGCCACATGGGCGGCGGGCAGAGGGTTGTCGCTGAAGTCCTTGTTGTCAGCAGCCAGACGCGCCGAGACCTCGTTGGTGACCCAGTTGGACACCAGCTTGGCGTCGCGTCCCTTGGCCGCGGTTTCGAAATAGTCGGCCTTGGCCTGTTCCGAGATCAGCACGATGGCGTCGTATTGCGACAGACCATACTCGCTCATCAGGCGCTTGCGCTTGTCGTCCGGCAGTTCGGGCAGAGACGCCTTGATGTCATCGATCCACGCCTGTTCCAGATCCAGCGGCAGCAGGTCGGGATCGGGGAAGTAGCGATAATCCTGCGCCTCTTCCTTGGAGCGCATCGAACGGGTTTCTCCTGCGGTCGGGTCGTACAGGCGGGTTTCCTGCGTGATCGAACCTCCGTCCTCCAGAATCTCGATCTGGCGGCGGGCTTCATACTGGATCGCCTGAGAAATGAAGCGGAAGCTGTTGACGTTCTTGATCTCGCAGCGCGTGCCCAGATAGCTGAAGTCGCCCGTTTCCTTGAACTTGTCATAGTTGCCGGCGCGGCAGACGGACACGTTCACGTCGGCGCGCAGATTGCCCTTCTCCATGTCGCCATCGCAGGTGCCCAGGTAGATCAGGATGGTGCGGATCTTCTTGACGTAGGCGACAGCCTCGTCGGGCGTGCGCAGGTCGGGGCGCGAGACGATCTCCATCAGCGCCGTGCCGGCCCGGTTCAGATCGACATAGGATTCGGTGGGCGACAGGTCGTGGATCAGTTTGCCCGCGTCCTGCTCCAGGTGCAGCCGCTCGATGCCGACGTTGAAGAAGACGCCGTCTTCACCCTCAACCTCGACCACGCCCTCGCCGACGATGGGATAATAGAGCTGGCTGATCTGATAGCCGGTCGGCAGGTCGGGATAGAAGTAGTTCTTGCGGTCGAACTGGCTGCGCTTGTTGATCTGCGCGCGCAGGCCCAGGCCCGTGCGGACGGCCTGTTCGACGCAGTGTTTGTTCAGCGTCGGCAACATGCCGGGGAAGCCCGCGTCCACCAGCGACACCTGCTCATTGGGGCCAGCGCCGAAGCCGACGGCGGCTCCCGAGAACAGCTTGGCCTTGGACGCCACCTGGGCGTGGATCTCCAGCCCCATGACGATTTCCCACGGGCCGGTCCGACCCTGGATGAGTTTGGTGTTCGTAGCGGTATCGGTCATGTGTTCGTCCTAGCGCCCCGATGGACGCGGAGAAAGAGCCTGTCGTAATGATGACGCGAAACTGCGTGCATCTTCACCTTCTCAACGGAGATTTTCGATGATCAAGACCCTGTTCGCCACCGCTGCCGCCTCGCTCCTGATCGCAGGCGCCGCCTCCGCCCAGACCGCGCAACCCGCCCCTGCTCCGGCCGCAGCGCCCGCAGCGTCAGACCACGCCCATCACGCCCGCCCCACCATCGACAGTTCGATAGAAGACCTGATCGCCAATCCCGCGACCAAAGCGGTGCTGGACAAGCACCTGCCGGGCATCAGCAGCCATCCGGCCTATGACCAGTTCAAGGCCTTGACCCTGGCCCAGATCGCGCCCTTCTCCGAAGGCCACATCACCGACGAGAAGATCGCCGCCATCGACGCCGACCTGAAGGCGCTTCCGGCGCAGTAATCAAAAAAAGGGCCCGCGATCTGCGGGCCCTTTTCATTTCACCACCACTTGCCGGGTTTGGCCGTGAAGCCCGCCGCACGTTCCAGCGCCGCGCCGACCTGGAAGACGGTCGCTTCGTCCAGCGCCTTGCCGATGACCTGAAGGCCCAGCGGCAGACCACCGGAATCCATGCCCGCAGGCACCGAGATGCCCGGCAGACCGGCCAGATTGGTCGTCACGGTGAAGACGTCGTTCAGATACATGGTCAGGGGGTCGATCTGCTTGTCGCCCAGCGCGAATGCAGCTGACGGCGTCGACGGCGTCAGGATGGCGTCCACCTGGCCCCAGACGTTGTCGAAATCCTCGGCGATGCGGCGACGCACCTTCAGCGCCTTGACGTAATAGGCGTCATAGAAACCGGCCGACAGCACATAGGCGCCGATGGTCAGGCGACGTTGCACTTCCTTGCCAAAGCCCTCGGCGCGGGAGGTGGCGTACAGGTCGTCCAGCGACTTGAACTCATCCGCCCGGTGTCCGAACCGCATCCCGTCGTAACGGGCCAGGTTCGACGACGCCTCGGCGGGCGCCACGATATAATAGGTCGGCAGGGCGTATTTGGTGTGCGGCAGGCTGATCTCGACGATCTCGCAACCGGCGTCTTTCAGCCAGGCCACGCCCTGATCCCACAGGGCCTGGATTTCAGCAGGCATCCCGTCCACGACATATTCGCGCGGCACGCCGATGCGCAGGCCCTTCACCGACTTGCCGACCGACTGGGTCCAGTCGGGCGTCGGGATGTCCAGGCTGGTCGAATCCTTGACGTCGAACGAGCACATGGATTGCAGCAGCAGCGCCGCGTCCTCGACCGTCTTGGTGATCGGTCCGGCCTGATCCAGCGAGGAGGCGAACGCCACCATGCCGAAGCGGCTGGCGCGGCCATAGGTCGGCTTGATGCCCACGGTGCCGGTGAAGGCGGCGGGCTGGCGGATTGAGCCGCCGGTGTCGGATGCGGTCGCGGCCAGACACAGGTCCGCCGCCACAGCCGAGGCCGAACCGCCCGACGAGCCGCCCGGCGTCAATTCGGCGTCGGAGCCGTTCGACTTCCACGGGTTCTTCACGGGACCAAAGGCTGAGGTCTCGTTGGACGAGCCCATGGCGAACTCGTCCATGTTCAGCTTGCCCAACATGACCGCACCGTCGCGCCACAGATTGGCGGTCACGGTCGATTCATAAGGCGGGACAAAGCCGCGCAGCATGTTGGAGCCTGCCGTCGTCTGCACGCCCTCGGTGCAGAACAGGTCCTTGATGCCCAGGGGCGCGCCTTCCAGCACGCCGCCCTCGCCTGCCGCCAGACGAGCGTCGGACGCCTTGGCCATCTCCAGCGCCTTGTCCGCCGTCACCTCGACATAGGCGTTCAGCGTAGGATTGGCGGCTTCGATCTTGGTCAGAAAGGCCTGGGTGATTTCAGCCGAGGAGAAATCCTTGGCCTTCAGGCCGTCGACGGCCGCCTTCAGGGTCAGATTGGTCAGGTCGCTCATACTATTCGACCACCTTGGGCACGACGAAGAAGCCATCAGCCGACTTCGGGGCATTGGACAGAACGGCGTCGCGCTTGGCGCCGTCGGTGACGATGTCGTCGCGCAGACGCAGCGGCTGGGCCACGTTCGAGGTCATCGGCTCCACGCCTTCGACATCCACCTGATCCAACTGCTCGATCCAGGCCAGGATGCCGTTCAGCTCCTGCGCCAGCGGCTCCAGCCGGTCTTCGGGGGTCTTGATGCGGGCGAGATGCGCAACCTTGCGCACCGTCGCAGCGTCGATGGCCATGCGGCCCTCCAGTCATGCGAGATTAAGCCGTGGTGACTAACGACCCGTGCCCGGATTCACAAGGTTTGGTCAGTCCGAGGACGCCACTGAAATTGCATCCGGCGGCGCGTCGCCTGTGTTGTCGAAGCTGACGTGGATGAACCGGGGGCTGTTCTTGACGCTGCCATCCTCTGACGCCGCGTCCTGACGCACCGCCAGCACGACCTTGCCCGGCGCGGATTCGACCACCCGCCATTCATTGAAATCGCCGATGGGATAGACCCGCCACCCCTCGTCCGCCCCCGCGAACAGCCCGAAATAGGTCACCAGCCCGTTCAGCGCCGGATCACCGCCCGAGACGCTGAAAACCTTGGCGTTCAGGCGGGGCAGAAGCTCCAGTTGCGACACGCCCGCCGCCTGCTGCAGACCGGGCTCGACAAGGGCGGGCATGGCCACGCCCGGTCCGGCAGGTGCCGCCGGAGCCTTGGCGACGGACAGGGGCGTGGGCGGCGGCGACGCCTTGGGGCGGCCTTTCGGCGCGTCAGGCTCGCCGCAGGCGGCAAGGCCCAGAACAACAGACAGGATCAGGATCATGCGTGTCATTCCCGCACCATCGCCTTTGACTTCGCCGCGCGCCAGTCCTAACCGCAGGCCGTGCCCGTTCTTGACCTCCTCGACCTGCCCGCCGCCTGCCCGCCCGACACCCCGTGGATGGGGCTGGACCTGGGCGAAAAGACCATCGGCGTCGCCGTGTCGGATTCCACGCGCCTGATCGCCTCGCCGCTGGAGCTGATCCGCAAGTCCAAGTTCACCATCGAGGCGGAACACCTGTTCAAGCTGATGGCCCACCGCAAGGTGTCGGCCCTGGTCATAGGCCTGCCCGCCAACATGGATGGCACCGAAGGCCCGCGCGCCCAATCCTGCCGCGCCTTCGCCCGTAATCTGGAACGGCTGCGTCCCGTCAATATCGCCTTCTGGGACGAGCGCCTGTCCACCAGCGCTGTCGAACGCTTCCTGATCGAAGACCTGGACCTGAACCGCAAGCGCCGCGCCCAGGTCGTGGACCGCACCGCCGCCGCCTGGATTCTGCAGGGGGCGCTGGATCGGGTGCGGGATCAGGCGACCTGGATTTGACAGCCCTGATTGCGGGCATCCTGCCCGTCTTTCTGATGATCGCCCTGGGCTACGGCCTGCGCAAATCCGGCTTCCTGCCCGACGAAGCCTGGCGGCCCATTGAGAAGCTGTCGATCAACATCTTCTACCCCAGCTTCCTGATCCCCGCGATCTGGCACGCCGATCTGGCGGGCGGCGGCGCGACAGTTGCAGGCTCCGCCGCCGTGGGCGCGACCCTGATCGTGGCGGCGGCGACGCTGGCGGCCAAGCCGCTGATCACGCTGGACGGCCCCGCCTACACCAGTGTCTTCCAAGGCGTGATCCGCTGGAACAGCTTCGTCTTCGTGCCGGTGATCCAGTCGATCTACGGCTCCGAAGGCACGGCCCTGGCCGCCGTGGCCATCGCCTTCATCATTCCGGTGACCAACATCGCCTGCGTCGCGGTCCTGGCCCGATGGGGCGCATTGCACCGCGAGCCCTCGGTGCTTGGGCTGCTGAAGTCGATGATCGCCAACCCGATCCTGCTGGCTTGCCTGATCGGGCTGGCGCTGAACTTGCTGCGTGTGCCGCTGATCCCCGGCCTGTCCGAGGTGATGGACCTTCTGGGCGCCGCCGCCTTGCCGCTGGGCCTGATCGTCGCCGGAGCCGGTCTGTCCTTCGCCGAGGTCAAACGCCGTCGAAAAACCATCGCCGCCGTCACCCTGGTCAAGCTGGGCGTCATGCCGCCGCTGATGTGGTTCATCGCCTGGGCCTTGGGCGGTGACAGTCTGGCGCAGGGCATCGCCCTGATTTGCGGCGCCGCGCCGGGCTCGGCGGCCTCCTATGTTCTGGCGCGTCAGATGGGCGGCGACGCGCCCCTGATCGCGGGCGTCATCGCCCTGACCACCGTGGGCAGCGCCGTGGTCATCCCCATCCTGCTGGCCCTGTTCCACTTCACCTGACTGGCGCGCCCCCAAGTCTGGTGCCCAAAGTCTGGCGTTTGCGGCGAGTCACGCCTATAGCCGCGTCTCGATGACCCAGCCCTCCCTCGTCACCGACCAGACCATTCAGGAGCGGCTGATCCCGTTCCCGAAATCCCACTTCCTCGCCGCATCGGACCTCAATCCGTTCGTGACGCCGCAGTTGCTGGACCTGGCCGACGCCTTCGTCGACTTCAATCGGCAATCCTCCAAGGCGCTGGACGTGCTGCACGGCCGCACGGTCGTGAACCTGTTCTTCGAGAACTCGACCCGCACCAGCTCCTCGTTCGAGATCGCGGCCAAGCGTCTGGGCGCCGACGTGGTCACCATGCCGGTCGCCTCGTCTTCGGTGAAGAAGGGCGAGACGCTGATCGACACGGCGGTCACCCTGAACGCCATGAAGCCCGACATTCTGGTCATCCGCCACTCGGCCTCGGGCGCTGCTGAACTGCTCAGCCAGAAGGTCGGCTGCGCGGTCGTCAACGCGGGCGACGGCCGCCACGAACACCCGACCCAGGCCCTGCTGGACCTGCTGTCCATGCGCCGCGCCCTGGGCGATGTGACCAGCCTGACCGTCGCCATCTGTGGCGACATCACCCACAGTCGCGTGGCCCGTTCCAACGTCGCCCTGTTGCAGATGATGGGCGCGCGCGTCCGCCTGATCGGCCCGCCGACCCTGGTGCCCGGCGACGCCGACCGCTGGGGCTGCGAGGTCTTCCACGACATGCGCGAGGGCCTGCAGGGCTGCGACGTCGTCATGATGCTGCGCCTGCAGTTGGAGCGGATGGCCGGGGCCCTGGTCCCCTCCACCCGCGAGTATTTCCGCTTCTGGGGTCTGGACCGCGAGAAACTGGCCTGGGCCAATCCCGGCGCCAAGGTCATGCACCCCGGACCGATGAACCGCGGCGTCGAGATCGATTCCGATGTCGCCGACGATCTGAACGTCTCCCTGATCCAGGATCAAGTCGAGATGGGCGTCGCCGCCCGCATGGCCGTTCTGGCCTCACTCTCCGCCCGTTGGGGAGACGCCCGATGACCACTCTGGCAATCGTCAACGCCCGCCTTCTCGACCCCGCCAGCGACTACGACGGTCTGGGCTCGGTCCTGATCGAGGACGGCCGCATCGTCCGCGTCATTCATGGCGCCGCCCCTGATCTGGCCGCCGACCAGATCATCAACGCCGACGGCCTGTGCCTGTCGCCCGGCCTGATCGACATCCGCGTCAAGACCGGCGAACCGGGCGCCGAGCCGCGCGAGACGCTGAAATCCGCCAGCCTGGCCGCGGCCGCAGGCGGCGTAACCACCATCGTGGTCCAGCCCGACACCGATCCCGCCATCGACGACCCGGCGGTGATCGAGTTCATCCAGCGTCGCGGCGCAGCCCTGAACCTGGTCAACGTCCGTGCGGCAGGCGCCGCGACCAAGGCGCTGGACGGCCAGCGCATGGCCGAGATCGGCCTGATGGACGAAGCGGGCGCACTGTATTTCACCGACGTGGACAAGGTCATCGTCAACAGCCGCACCCTGCAGCGGGTGATGAGCTACGCCGCCGCCTTCAACGCGCTGATCGCCTGTCGTCCGTCCGATCCCTGGCTGACTGAAGGCGCCGTCGCCGCATCCGGCGAACTGGCCACACGTCTCGGCCTGTCAGGCAGCCCCGCCATCGCCGAGCGCATCGGTCTGGAACGCGATCTGGCCCTGGTCGAACAGACCGGCGCCCGCTTCCTGGTCGACCAGATTTCGACCGAAGGCGCGCTGGAGACCCTGGCCAGGGCCCGCGCCAAGGGGCTGGAGGTCGCCGTCAGCGTCTCGATCAACCACCTGTGCTTCAATGAGGTGGACATCGGCGACTATCGCACCTTCTACCGCATCGACCCGCCGCTGCGTTCAGAGGCCGATCGTCAGGCCTTGATCGAGGCGGTGCGCGAAGGTCTGATCGACGTCATCACCTCGGCCCACACCCCTGCCCCCGCCGAGGACAAGCGCCGTCCCTTCGCCGAGGCCGCACCCGGCGCCATCGGTCTGGAGACCCTGCTGCCCGCCGCCCTGACCCTGCACCACGAGGACGGTCTGGACCTGCTGGACGTGCTGCGTCCCCTGACGCAAGGCCCCGCCGCACTGCTGGGGCTGGATGCAGGCGTTCTGGCCGAAGGCGCCCCCGCCGACCTGATCCTGTTCGACCCCGGCGCGCCCGTCATCGTCGATGCGGACGCCCTGCACTCCAAGTCCAAAAACTCCCCGTTCGACGGCCGCCGTCTGCAAGGCAAGGTCATCGGCACATGGGTCGCAGGCCGCAAGGTTCACTGACGGGCGCTACCGCGGCCTATCGCACGTCGCCGCCTTGGCGACTTCGGCTTCCAGCACGCTCTTGACCGCCAGCGGCGTGTCCGTCGCGATCACGGTCACGCCTTGTCGGAACAGGTCGCGGTATTCCGACACGTCCCCGTCCGCGGCATAGAGGTCGTCTCGCCTCACGCCCTCGGCGCCCAGGGTGCCGAACTGCACCTCTACGCCGCGCGCCTTCAAGGCGCGCCACAGGGCCGGGCGTTCGTCGCGCGTTCCGGTCCAGGCCAGAATCTGCGCCGTGTTCAGCCCCTCCAGTCCTCGCACGCTGTTCACGCCAGCCGAGATCATCATCTCCGGCGCCATCGCCGCCACGGCCCGCGCATCCTCCGGCGTATAGGTGATCAGGATCACACGGCTGGCCGCCCCTGACCGCCGCACCTGGTCGATCACCGCCTGCGCCAGTTCGATGGTGCTGCCGCCCTCGGCCGGTTTCAGGTCGATGCTGGCGATGGCCCCCACCCGTCCAGCGGCGTCCAGCGCCTCGCCCAGGGTCGGCACAGCCTCATTGGTCCGCGCGCCGTTCGACGCCTTCAGACGCGCGCGCTTGATCTGGGCCAGCGTCAGGTCCCCGACCCGTCCACGCCCGGTCGTGGTCCGTCGCATCGTCTCATCGTGCATCAGCACCAGATGGCCGTCGCGCGTCAGAGCCGCGTCCAGCTCCAGGATCGCATTGGGGATCGCCCGTCCCGTCGCCTCGATGGCCGATACAGAGTTCTCGGGCTGGTCCATCGCCGACACCGCCCGATGCGCCGATATCGCCACTCCGCCGTCCCGAACACAGTCGAAATAGGCCGCCATCGCCGGGCCGTCCGCCGCGCCATTCGCCTTCGGCTCCGCCTCGACGCAACCTGTCGTCGCCAACAGGATCGCCACGGCGGCGGTCATCATGTTTCGGGTCATCGGCGATCTCCAGCGGGGCGCGGGACCAGACGCTGCGGCGATCGCGGGGTCAAGAGGTCGGATCGCGCTTGCTACGGACCGCGCGCCGACGCATTTTGCCGCCACAACACGCGGGGAGCGAATCAACGTGCAGGATCTGGTCGGCCCCGCTGTAGGGACCTTGGCGCTGGCGGCGCTCGGCGGCTATCTGCTCGGCTCGATTCCGTTCGGCGTCATCATCACCCGCGCGGCGGGCGCAGGCGATGTGCGCAACATCGGCTCGGGCAATATCGGCGCGACCAATGTCCTGCGCACAGGCCGCAAGGACCTGGCCCTGGCCACCCTGCTGCTGGATGCGGGCAAGGGCGCGGTCGCCCTGCTGATCGCGCGCCACCTGTTCCATAGCGAAGCCGCAGGCGCCATCGCGGGCGGTGCGGCCTTCCTGGGCCACCTGTTCCCCGTCTGGCTGGGCTTCAAGGGCGGAAAGGGCGTCGCCACCTTCTACGGCCTGCTGCTGGCCGCCGCCTGGCCGCTGGGTCTGATGGCCGCCGCCGTCTGGCTGATCGCCGCCTTCGCCTTCCGTTATTCGTCGCTGGCTGCCCTGATCTCGGCGGGGACTGCGCCCCTTCTGGCCCTGCTGCCGCTGGCCGCCGTCGGCCTTCCGGTCGGCGCGCCCATCCTGATCCTGACCCTCTTCGCCGCCGTGCTGATCTGGATTCGCCACCACCAGAACATCGCCCGACTGCTGAAGGGCGAGGAGCCGCGCATCGGGGCCAAGAAGGCGTGAGCCTGAGCGGGGCCGAACGTTTCGCCCGGCTGCGGCTCGCCCGCACCGACCGCATCGGTCCCGTCGCCTTCTCCCAACTGCTCCTGCGGTATGGTTCCGCCGTCAGCGCGCTGGATGCCCTGCCGGGGCTGGTTCGCAAGTCCGGCGCCGCCTCCATGCCCCCGCCTGCGGACGCCGTTCAGCGTGAACTGGATCGGGGCGGCCAGATCGGGGCGCGTCTGCTGGTGCTGGGCGACGCCGACTATCCTGAAATGCTGGCCGCGCTGGACCCACCGCCGCCGATCTTATGGACACGGGGCCGCGTCGAGTTGCTGAACCGCCCATCGGTGGCCATCGTCGGCGCCCGCATCGCATCGGCAGGCGGCCAGCGCATCGCGCGCGGTCTGGCCCAGAAGTTGGGCCAGTCGGGCCACGTCGTCGTCTCGGGCATGGCGCGCGGGATCGACGCCGCCGCCCATGAAGGCGCCCTGCCGACCGGAACCGTCGCCGTGCTGGGCGGGGGCGTGGACGACATCTATCCGCCCGAACACGCCGACCTCTACGCCCGCCTGATCGAACAGGCCTGTGTCGTGTCGGAAAGCCCCATCGGCGCCCGCGCCCAGGCCCGCGATTTTCCTCGGCGGAACCGCATCATCTCCGGCCTGTCGCGCGGGGTCGTGGTGGTGGAAGCCGAAATCCGCTCTGGCTCGCTGATCACCGCCCGCCTCGCCGCCGAACAGGGGCGCGACGTCTTCGCCGTTCCGGGTTCGCCGCTGGACCCGCGCGCACGCGGTCCCAATGAACTGCTGCGTCAGGGCGCCATACTGTGCGAAGGCATTGAGGACATTGATCGCGCCTTCAACACCCTGCGAACCCTGCGCGAGCCGCCGTCCGAGCCGTTGCGCTATGAGGACGACATCGACGACGGCTTCCTGGACCGCGTCGCCGCCTTGCTGTCGCCCACGCCGACCCCGCGTGACGAGATCGCCCGCGCCCTGAACGCGCCGATGGCCCAGGTCGCATCCGCCCTGTTGGAGCTAAGCCTTACCGGCCGCGCCGAACTTCTGCCTGGCGGCCTGGCCTCAAGCTGAGGCGTTTCGATCCAGTTTAGGTTCAGTCGACATTTAGCCGGAAACCGTCTTTCCGGGCGTCCGAAGGGCGAACCCGGAACCCAGGCGTTCACATCAAACGTCCAATGCGTTCAGCATTGCTATCATGACCCTGGGTTCCGGGTTCTTCGCTTCACTCAGCCCCGGAATGACGGGTTAAGCGTCGGCCAACTAAATATCGGTTCCGCCTAACGCAGAACGCCGCGCCGCGTCATGAACCGGGCGTATCCGATTAGAAGCACGGCGATTATCGTGATCACGCCGGTCATGGCCGTATTACCGCCCATGACCTCTGCCCCGTCCGGCGAACCGATGAAGGTGTAGTAGACCGTCGCCAGCACCCCGACGAACGAAGCGCCAAAGGCCCACAGCGCCCATCGGCGCCTCAAGAACAGCAGAATCGCCCCTGCCAGACCGCCCCAGGTTCCAACCACCCAGGCCACGGACATCCAGGCCGGAAACCGATGGAAATAGGCGATCTGCGCCTCGGTCATGCCCATGGAGCGCAGATAGGGATCGCCCTGCGTCAGGGACATGAAGGAATCGAACGCGCCGAACCCGTTCCAGAGCAGGGCCAGCCCCGCCACCAGCCACAGATGCCAGGGGGTCTTCACCATCTGGATCATCGTCCGCTCCCAAATCTTGGAAGCCAGGATAGGCCCGTCGCAAGTCCCCTACAATGAACAGCGATCAGTCAGCCGCGTCCGGGGCCGCCTGCATCTGCGCCCGCATCGCGGCCCAGCGTTCCAGCCGCAGCTTGACCTTCCCCTCATGCCCCTCGCCCTTGGGCTTGTAGAAGGTGCGGCGCTCCATCTCGTCGGGGAAGAAGTTCGCGCCCGAGAACCCCTCGGGCGTGTCCGGGTCGTACTGATACCCCTTGCCGTACCCCAGTTGCTTCATCAACTTGGTCGGGGCGTTACGGATATGGGCGGGCGGCATCAGCGAGCCCGTCTCATAGGCCGCCTTCTTCGCCGCCTTGAAGGCTTCATAGACGCCGACAGACTTGGGCGCGGTCGCCAGATGGACCACCGCCTGCGCCAGCGCCAACTCGCCCTCGGGACTGCCCAGGAAGTCGTAGGTGTCCTTGGCCGCATTGGCGACCAGGATCGACAGCGGATCCGCCTCGCCGATGTCCTCGACCGCCATCCGCACGATGCGCCGGGCCAGATAAAGCGGGTCTTCCCCCCCGTTCAGCATCCGCGCCAGCCAGTACAGGGCGGCGTCCGGGTCCGACCCGCGCACCGACTTATGCAGGGCGGAAATCAGGTTGTAGTGTTCTTCCCGCGACTTGTCATAGGCGGGCGCCCGGCGTTGCAGCACGCCCGCCAGCCCCTGCACGTCCAGCACCTCGCCCTCCGGCAGGTCGAACAGAACCTCGGACATGGTCAGCAGATAGCGTCCATCGCCGTCCGCCAGGGCCAGCAAGGCGTGCCGCGCATCCGCCGTCAGCGGCAGCGGTTTTTCCATATGCGCCTCGGCCCGCGTCAGCAGTTGCCCCAGCGCCGCATCATCCAGCCGCTTCAGCACATAGACCTGGCTTCGTGACAGCAACGCCCCGTTCAGCTCGAAACTGGGGTTCTCGGTCGTGGCGCCGACTAGGGTCACCACCCCGGCCTCGACGAAGGGCAGGAATCCGTCCTGCTGGGCGCGGTTGAAGCGGTGGATTTCATCAACGAACAACAGGGTCGACTGCCCCGCCGCGCGCCGCATCCGCGCGGCCTCGAACGCCTTCTTCAGATCCGCAACGCCCGAGAAGACGGCGCTGATCGACTGGTATTCATAGCCCGCCGCCTGGGCCAGCAGCCGGGCGATGGTGGTCTTGCCGGTGCCTGGCGGTCCCCACAGGATCATCGAGCCCAGACGCCCCGCCTCGATCATGCGCCGGATCGGCCCGCCGGGACCAAGCAGGTGGTCCTGTCCCACCACCTCCTCCAACCTGCGCGGGCGAAGACGGTCGGCCAGGGGCGCGTCGGGGGGCAGGATGCCGGAGGCTTCGAACAGGTCAGTCATGGATTTCTACTATGTAGTCGTTCGCCAAACCCATTTCACGCGTTAGTAAGGGCCGAATACGGAGATCGCCCAATGACCGACGCCAATCCGAACCAGGGCCCGACCAGCGGCGTGACCCCTCATCTGACGATTCCGGCGCGCGGCGCCTCGGCGGCGGTGGACTTCTACATCATCGCTTTCGGCGCAGAGGTGCTGGACCGCAGACTGGCCGACGACGGCGAGCGCCTGATCCACGCCCATCTGAAGATCAACGGCGCCAGCGTCATGCTGAACGACGAGTTCCCGGAATACACAGGTCAGGCCAACATCCGCCCCGTCGGCGTCACCCTGCACCTGCAGGTCACAAACCCCGACGCCTGGTGGACCCGCGCCATGGTCGTCGGCGGCGCCGAGCCGGTCATGGACATGGCCGACCAGTTCTGGGGCGACCGCTACGGCCAGCTCCGCGACCCCTTCGGCCACACCTGGTCGATCGGCGGGCCAAAGAAGGACGCTTAAGGCGCAGCCTCTCGGTCCAGTCGCGCTTGCAGTCGTCCCCTCGCCCGTTCGGCATAGGCGCGGCAGGCCGTTGGATCGAGGAAGGGGTTGGGCGTCGCGCCCGCCTCAAGCGCCGCGATCTTGCGGTCGCCGCCCGAATTGTCGGGATGGGCTGAAATCAGCAGGCCGCAGTCCAACCCCTCAATCCGGTCGATTGACGCGCGCAATCCTGCGGTCACCTCTGGATGCCTCGTATAGGTGAAAGGCCCTGCCGCCACCGCATTCAGGCTGGAGGCGAAAACGACGTCCACGCAGGCTTCGCCCTCGCAGGATTTCCACGTCCAGCTGACGCTGCCCGGCGTGTGGCCCGGGGTGAACACCGCCGTCACCGCCGTATTCCCCAGCCGCAGCACTTCGCCATCCGCGATGCCCCGCGCATTGGGCACAGGCGGCGAATTGGAGATGTCGCTCTCCTGCGGGTCGCCCGCGGCGACAAGTCCAGCCCGCAATGCGGCCGCGCCAATCGGGCTGGTGATCACCTGGGCGCCGCTGTCGCGCGCAAGAGCCGCCAGTCCGCCCGCATGGTCGAAGTGGGCTTCGGTGTTCAGGATAAAGCGGATGTCCTCCACCCGGAAACCCAGTTTGCGAATATTCGCCTCGGTCATCGCCACGGTCTGCGGCAAGGCGCCATCGACCAAAATCAGGCCGTCGCCCGTGTCGATCAGCACGATGCTGAGCCCGCCCGTGCCGACAAAATAGGTGTTTGCGTACAGTTTCAGCGGCGCCTGCGGCTTAACCCAATCCGGGTTCGCCGGCAGCGGCTTCGTCAACGGGTCGTCGTGAACACCAGTCCAGGCGCCGGACATCAGGGCGGCCGCGACCGCGAGAGGCATCAGAGCTTTCATGAGCCCATCCCCCACATCGGCGGCGGAAGCACAAGCCGACGTGGGGATGGAGCAGCGACGCGGCCGTGGAAAACCTATCTCAAGACGCCGCGGATCTGACGGCCGCCGCGATTGATCACGACATCCCATGGGCCGCGACCGGCGCTGGCGGCTTCCACGTCGCGGGCCGTGTTGATGGCGCGGCCGTTGATGCTGACGATCAGGTCGTTCTGGCGGAACCCAGCGCGCGCGGCGTACCCCCGACCGGACACGCCGGTGATGATCACGCCCGTGGTGAAGGGATCGCCGCCCAGACGGTCAGCCAGCGCCGGGTTCAGGGCGACGACCGATGCGCCCGAGAACGGCCCCGCCTCAATCGTCGTTCCCTGCTTGGGATCAGCGTCGCCCGGCAGAGGCTGGACACGAGCGTTCAACGTCTGGGCGCGCCCGTCACGCAGGATGGCGACCTGGACCTGATCGTTGGGATTGCGCGATCCGACGCGGTAGTTCAGCCCGCCCTGATCGTTGACCTCCTGGCCATCGACGGCGGTGATCACGTCGCCCTGACGCACGCCCGCGCGGGCGGCCGGACTGTTGGCGTAAACGTCGGTCACCACGATCCCCTGCGGGCGGCTCAGCCCCAGGCTGCCTGCGATGTCGCCGGTGACGGTGTTGCCCTTGACGCCCAGCCAGGGCCGAACCACGGCGGTGGCGCCGCCCAGGGCGGAATCGACCACCCGCTTCACCATCACCGCAGGCACGGCGAAGCCAACTCCCGCCGATGATCCCGAGCGCGAGAAGATGGCGGTGTTGATGCCGATCAGGTTGCCGTCCATGTCCACCAGCGCCCCGCCCGAGTTGCCGGGATTGATGGCCGCATCGGTCTGGATGAAGGAGCCACTGTCGGAAATGCCGGTCTCGGTCCGGTTCAGGGCCGAGATGATGCCGTTGGTCACCGTCTGGCCCACGCCGAACGGGTTGCCGATTGCCAGGACCAGATCGCCGACCTGCTGTTCTTCCTTGTCCTCGATAGCCAGGACCGGCAGGCGGTCGCTGACATTATCAAGCCGCAGCACGGCGATGTCGCTGCGCTCGTCGGCCAGGATGACGGTGGCGGGGAACTCGCGCCGGTCGTTCAGCACGACCTTGATCTGCTGGGCGCCATCGATGACGTGGTTGTTGGTGACGACGATGCCGTCCGAGCGGACGATGACGCCTGAGCCAACGGACTCGGCCACCCGCGCCTGCGGAATGCCGCCGCCGAAGAACTGAAAGAAGGGATCGGCCTGCACCCGCTGGACGCTGCGCGCCGAGATATTGACCACGGCGGGGGCGGCGGCCCGCACCACGGGGGCGAAGCTGGACTTCATTCCCGCCGCGTCATTGGGCGCGGTGCGCGTGGGCTGGGCGAACTCGCCCTCCTGCGCCTTGGAAGGTTGAGGGTTGCCGCAGGCGGTCAGGGCCAGGGCGGCGACAAGCACGATCGATCGGGTCTGCATATTCATCCGGCGTTTGATCTCAAGCATCGCCATTCCGCACCCGATTTCGGGCTGGATCAAGGCCTGCGCGCGGCATCAACGGACGAGGTTTCGGCCCGTTCCGCCCGCCGCGCTGTAATGAAGGCCGCCACGAAAGCCAGCACCAGCACGATGGCGGACAGGTAGAAAGCCAGACCCGGTGCATGAACAAATGCGTCGATCAGCCCCAGCCCGTGCGCGCCCAACCAGTCGGCCAGCGGTTCGAACCCGCCGCCCACCGACAGCGAATAGATCCAGCCGAAGAACAAGGGCGAGGCGACGCCGGCGATGGAGGCGACGCTCATGGTCGCGCCTTGCAGCTGGCCCTGCTCGCTCTCGGACACCTGGCGCGTCATCAATGACTGCAGCGTCGGCATGGCCAGTCCCCAAAGCGCGTTGGGTAACATGGCCGCGACAAAGGCCCAGCCGACCGGCGCCCAGCCCATCAGCGCCATGCCGATGGTGCCGCCGAACAGCCCCAGCAGCATGGTTTTGCGGTCGCCCAGCGCCTTGGTCACCGGCCCGACGACCAGCCCTTGCGTCGCCATATCCAGCAGACCGACCATGGCCAGCAGCATCCCGACCTCCTTGGGTCCCCAGCCGTAGCGGAACTGGGCGTACAGGACGAAGACGGCCGAAAAGACGTGGTGCGAGAAATGCAGCAGGAAGGTCACCCCCGCCAGACCCGACAGCTCGCGATGCCGCCCCAGCAGCACCATCGCCCCGACCGGATTGGCGCGCCGCCAGCTGAACTTCATCCGCTTTTCGCGGGGCAGGCTCTCGGGCAGGATCACCAGCCCATAGAAGAAGGCGATGCCCGACATGGCGGCGGCGGCCCAGAAGGGCGCGCGCGGGTCATAGTCGCCCAGGAAACCGCCGATCACCGGCCCCAGCACAAACCCGCCCGAGAAGGCCGCGCCGATCAGACCATAGGCCCGGGCGCGTTTCTCGGGCGCGGTGATGTCGGCCATATAGGCGTAGATGGTGGTGAAGCTGGACGAGGTGATCCCCGCCACGATCCGCCCCAGCGCCAGCCACCACAGGTTTGGCGCCAGCGCCATCAGCACATAGTCGATGGCCAGGCCTGCACAGCTGATCAGGATCACCGGGCGGCGGCCATACTGGTCCGACAGCGAGCCGATGATCGGCGAGGCGACGAACTGCATCCCCGCCCACAACGCAACGAACAGGCCATTGATTATGCCCGCCCGCGCGTTTGACCCGACGAATTCCTCGATCAGCTGCGGCAGCACCGGAATGATGATGCCCATGGCGACGATGTCCAGCACCGCCGTCACGAAGATGAAGCCGATGGCCGCCTTCAGCCGCTTTTCAGGAATGATCGACATGAGGCGCGCTTCCTAGCCGTGACGGACGGCGGACGACAGGGGAAATCAGCGGCTCCCCTCACCCGCCATGGCCTCCGTCAGGGCTGCGTCACCGCCAGGGTGTCCGCCGTCTTGCCGTCCACGACCGGCCCGGTCAGGCCCAGAACCCGCACTAGGAAGGGCTGGACATCCACGCTCTGCAGACCGGTCAGACGCCGCCCGACGACCACGCCCGGTCCGTGAGCGATGAAGATGGCCTGCATTTCCGGCGCCTGATTGTCATAGCCGTGCGCCCCGCCGTCCTTCTCGACCGGGCGATCACGCGACGTCACTGTCCAGCCCGTCTCGACCAGGCACACCACCTGGGCCACGCGCGGATTGGTTCCATAGGCCAGGCGCGCGGGCACATCCGCCTTGTTCCAGCATTCCAGATGCGGATGCCGCCCCACCAGCTTCTGCTCCATCTCGGCCTCGCGCCCCGGCGCCGGATCGGCCGACACGAAGGCACCCGCCGAGGTGATCTGCAGCGCCGCCGGATCAATGATGTCGTCGATCCACACCACCCGCTCGGGCGAGGTCGCGGCCATGCCGTGGTCGGACACGATCACCAGCAGGGTCTTGTCGTACAGACCCCGCGCCTTCAGCCCCTCAACCAGCCGTCCGATGGAGGCGTCGACCGAAGCGACCGCCGCCCGTGTCTCTTCGGCGTCGGGGCCATAGTGGTGCCCCGCCGTATCGACGATGTCGAAATACAGGGTCTCCAGCTTGGGCCGCTGCCCCTCGGGTAGGTCCAGCCACGACAGGATGCGGTCCACGCGCGCGTCGCCCAGCACGTCCTTGTCATAGGCCTGCCACAGGCTGGGGCGCAGGCCGTGGTTCTCGGTCTCTGATCCGGGCCAGAACATGGTGCCGGTGCGCACGCCCTGACGTTCCGCCGTGATCCAGATCGGCTCGCCCTGCGCCCAGAAGCCGGGCTCCTTGCTGGCCATGGTGAAGACGCCCAGCTCGGCGTCGTTGAACCTGTTGCCGACAATGCCATGGTGATCCGGGTGCAGGCCGGTCACCAGCGTATAGTGGTTGGGAAAGGTCACGCTGGGGAAGGACGGACGCATCGGCCCGAACGCACCACCCGCAACCAGACCATCCATCACCGGCGTCTGGCCCTTGCCCAGATAGTCCGGTCGGAAGCCGTCGATGGAGATCAGGATCACCTGCTGGGGCGCGGCCGCCGGGGCCGTGGCGCTGGCCGGGACCAGCGGCGCCATCGGCGTGCGGTGCGCAGACGGCGCAGTTGTGCAGGCGGCGGCCAGAAGGGCGAAGGCCAGCGGCAGAAGGCGGTTCATGGGACGCTCCGAATACGAATTCGAAGATTGCCTAACCTTAATCCGCGACATACGCACGACGCCTTGTGGGAACACTGTTCCCGCGCCAAGGTCAGGTCATGGAAACCGTCATCGACATTCGCGGTCTGACCAAGACCTATGGCACAGTCAGGGCGCTGGACGGCCTGACCCTGTCGATCCCGCGCGGCGGGGTTTACGGCATTCTGGGACCAAACGGCGCGGGTAAGTCCACGCTGTTCCGCACCCTGCTGGGGCTGATTCGTCCGACAGCAGGCGACGCCACGATCATGGGCGGCCCCATCGGCGCCCCGACTTCGATGCGGCGCATGGGCTCGATGATCGAGACGCCTCGCTTCCCGCCCTTCCTGACCGCCCGCCAGGTGCTGGAATGGCTGGGCCGCGCCCACGGCGGCGTGACATCGACCGAGATCGACCATTGGCTGCAGCGCGTCGGCCTGGCCGAGGCGGCGGACCGGCGGGTGCGCGGGTTCTCGGTCGGGATGCTGCAGCGGCTTGGCGTCGCGGCGGCGCTGATGACCAAGCCGGACCTCGTCATCCTGGATGAACCGACCAGCGGCATGGACCCGCCCGGCATTCAGGAGATGCGCGCCCTGATCCGCAGTCTGGCGGACAACGACGGCGTCACCATCATCCTGGCCAGCCACCAGCTTCAGGAGGTCCAGCGCGTCTGCGACCGCGTGGCCATCTTCAACAAGGGCAAGGTCGTCACCGAAGGCCGCGTCTCCGACCTGACGGCGGCGGGCGAGCGCCTGCGCCTGTCGGTCACGCCCCTGGCTCGCGCCCTGGCTGTGCTAGGCGACCGCGCCAGCCTGGACGGCGACGCCGTTTTGGCCTCTGTCCCGCGCGCCGAAGGCCCCGCCGTCATCAAGGCCCTGGTCGAGGGCGGCGTCGATATCGAAGAGGCCCGCTGGATCGGCGCTGATCTGGAAGATGTCTTCATGGACCAAACCGGCTGGACCGGCGTGCAGGAGCTGAACCATGCTGGCTGACGCCATCCGCTCCGAAACCTATCGCCTGTCCAAGAACCGCACCGCCCTGTTCTGGAGCGTGCTGTTCATCCCGATCATCAGCGTCGTCCTGGGCGTCATCGCCATCATCGTGGCCAAGGCGCATGAGGCCGATCTGGCCGGCAAACTGCCGCCTGAACTGCTGCAGCGCGCCCCGCTCAATCTGGCCGAGTCGCTGGTCAAGTCCGCCGCCGATTTCGCCAATCCGATCGTGCTGCTGTTCATCCTGATCGGCGCGGCGACCATCTATGCCGGCGACTACCGCTGGGAGACCTGGCGTCTGATCAGCGCACGCAACACGCGGCCAAACCTGCTGACAGGCAAGGTCGTCGTCGTCATCGGCCTGACGGTTCTGGCGACCGTGGCGGGCCTGCTGGCCGACATCGTCACCCACCTTGTCCAGGCCGTGATCCTGTCGCGCAGCCTCAGCTTCTCGACTGATGGCGCGGGGTTCACCGACTTCGTGCAACTGACCCTGCTGTCGTGGGCGCGGATCATCCAGTTCACCATGCTGGCCTTGCTGGCGGCGACCGTCACCCGCTCGCTTCTTGCGGCCCTGTTCGTCCCGCTGGTCATCAGCGTGGCCCAGTTCTTCCTGCCGCAGATGCTGATGCAGATGGGCGTCTCGCCGGAAGGCTGGGTAGCCCCCCTGCTCTCGCCCGGCCTGGCTACCGATCTTTTGAAGGCGGTCATTCACGGCGGCATGGAGGCGGCCGGGCTGCCGCCGCAGGCTGCGCTCAAGGCCGTAACCGGCCTGGCGCTTTGGATCGTGGGGCCGTTTGTGGCTGCGGTCGCCTACTTCAAGCGCCAGGACCTGTCGAAGGAATAGGCGGCGGCGGGCTTCGCTCGCCTTCTGCGACCAGCCAGTCGCGGAAGGCGTCCACCGCCGCGTCCCTGCGCCCCTCAGGCCTCAGGAAGGCGAACCACGACGGCCGCTTCACAAAGCCGAACGGCGCGGCCAGCCGTCCCGCCAGCACATCCGGCGCCACAAACAGCCACGGCGCAACAGCGACACCCATCCCGGATATGGCCGCTTCGACCAGCGAATGATTGTGCGCGAACTCCCGCTCCTCCACGGCGGGCGCCAACTCCACCCCCGCAAGTTCGGCCCACGACGCCCAGGCCTGTCGGAATGTCGCAGACCGCAGCCGCGTCGCGCCCGACACCGTCTCAAGGTCAGGCAGGGCCGCCATCAGCGAAGGCGCGCCAACCACGCCCTGGTGATGGTCCAGAAACCGCGTCGCCTCCGCTCGGGCGTGAATGGCGTTCGGCTCGACGATGCGGATGGCGCCGTCGAAGCGGTCCCGCCTGAAATCGACGGGGGCATAGGATTCCGACACCCGGACCCGCACCTCCGGGTGCGCCGCTAGAAATCCCGGCAAACGGGGTATCAGCCATTTCAACGCAAACGTGCCCAGGCACGAGATCTCGATCTCCCGCGCGCTCCCCTGACGGGCCCCCTGCACCGCATCCTCAATGGCGCCGAAAGCAGGCGTCAGCCGGTCGGCCAGGGCCAGCCCCGCCTCGGTCAGCGTCAGGGCATGTCGGGGACCACTGACCAGCACCACGCCCAGCGACGCCTGCAGGGCCGCGATCTGGCGGCTGACCGCGCCGTGGGTCACGCACAACTCGTCGGCGGCGCGGGTCATGCTGCGGTGGCGCGCGAAGACCTCAAAGGTCCGAAGCGCATTCAGCGGCGGTGAAGCTGCACGCTTCATGTGACCTCCCCTCACAAGTCGGCCTTGGCCTAGTCGATTTGGGCGTCAGGGGAAATGCAGGCCGCCTGCCCTACAGACGCTTTTCCATGAACACGTCCACCCGATCCCCGGAATAGGGCGTGTCGCGCGGCGCCAGATATTCAAATCCGAACGTCTCATACAGCCTGATGGCGGGCTCCAAGCGGCTGTTGGTCTCCAGATACAGAAACCTCGCGCCCATCTCCCGCGCTGCGGCTTCACAGGCGGCCAGCAACTTCCGCCCCAACCCGGTCCCGCGTGCAGCGGGCGACACCGTCATCTTGCAGACCTCGAACCCGTCGCCCATGCGGATCAGGGCGCCGCAACCGACGGCCAGTCCCTCGCTCTCGGCGATGAAGATGCGCCCGCCCGTGTCCAGAAACACGCCCTGGGGATCGTCCATCGACTGGCGGTCCTTGGCCTCAATGGCGAAACTGCCCTCCGTCAGCCAGGCTTCGGTCAACCGCGCCCAGGCCTGGGCATGTTCAGGCCGATAGTCGACAATCTCGATGCTCATTTCCACATCCTGATGATAGCGCCATAGCAAAAGGGCGACCGGATCGCTCCGGCCGCCCTTTCAGCGTTCAGTCAGAAAGAGACGTAAGGCTTAGGCCTCGTCGTCGCCTTCGAAGACCAGGACCGGACCGGAGTCCTTGCCCTTGGCTTCCACGTCGCGATCGACAAACTCGATCACGGCCATCGGGGCGTTGTCGCCGTGACGGAAGCCGGCCTTCATGATGCGGATGTAACCGCCGTTACGTTCGGCGTAGCGCGGGCCGAGCGTTTCGAACAGCTTGCCGACCTGCGGAACGTCGCGGACCTGGCTGATGGCCTGACGGCGAGCGTGCAGGTCGCCCTTCTTGGCGAGGGTGACCAGCTTCTCGACGAAGGGACGCAGTTCCTTCGCCTTGGGCAGGGTCGTGGTGATCTGCTCGTGCTTGATCAGCGAGGCGGCCATGTTCGCGAACATGGCGGTGCGGTGGCTGGTCGTACGACCGAGTTTACGGTGGGCGGCGCCGTGGCGCATCTGGGTCTCTCCTACTCCGGCCCCGGTATCTCCTCAGAGACCTAGGGCCGTAATCTTCTAACCGCCCCGGCATTCTCCCAGTGGGAGACGGGCGGAGGGTTGAACTTAGATCTGGTCGTCGAACTTCTTGGCCAGATCTTCGATGTTTTCAGGCGGCCAGTTCGGCACATCCATGCCGAGGCTGAGGCCCATCGTCGCGAGAACTTCCTTGATCTCGTTCAGCGACTTGCGGCCGAAGTTCGGGGTGCGAAGCATTTCGCCCTCGGTCTTCTGGATCAGGTCGCCGATGTAGACGATGTTGTCGTTCTTCAGGCAGTTGGCCGAACGAACCGACAGCTCCAGCTCGTCCACCTTCTTCAGCAGCGCCGGGTTGAAGGGCAGGTCGGGCTTGCCGTCCGACTGCTCGACAGCCTTCTTGGGCTCTTCGAAGGTGATGAAGATCTGCAGTTGGTCTTGCAGGATGCGCGCAGCGTAAGCCACAGCGTCAACCGGCGTAACCGCACCGTTGGTTTCGACTTCCAGCAGCAGCTTGTCATAGTCCAGAGACTGGCCCTGACGGGTCGGCTCGACGCGATAGGCGACGCGCTTGACCGGCGAGTACAGGGCGTCGACAGCGATCAGGCCGATCGGCGCGTCTTCCGGACGGTTGAACTCAGCGGCGACATAGCCCTTGCCGTTCTGCACGGTAAGCTCCATGCGGATCGAGGCGCCGTCGTCGAGCGTGCAGATGACGTGATCGGGGTTCAGAACCTCGATGTCGGCCGGCACGTCGATCTGGCCAGCGGTGACAGCGCCGGGGCCTGTGGCGCGCAGGGTCATGCGCTTGGGGCCTTCGGCGTGCATGCGCAGCGCCAGTTGCTTGATGTTCAGAACGATGTCGACCACGTCCTCGCGCACGCCTTCCAGCGACGAGAATTCATGAACAACGCCGTCGATTTGGATGGCCGTGACTGCCGCGCCTTGCAGCGAGGACAGCAGAACGCGACGGAGCGCGTTGCCGAGCGTCACACCGAAGCCACGCTCGAGAGGTTCGGCAACCAGGCGCGCCTTGCGCTGGGCGTCGGAACCGATCTCGATCTGCGGCTTCTCGGGACGGATCAGCTCTTGCCAGTTTCTTTCGATCATTTTGTCCCTCGAACGGGTTTCGTCGGCTCCGGCCTTGTCGACGAGGCCATGGTGGAGCCGACGGAGATGGGGGTGCTCTTAGCGGGGTCGATTAGACGCGACGACGCTTGGGCGGACGGCAACCATTGTGCGGCATCGGGGTGACGTCGCGGATGGTCGTGATCGTCAGGCCGACCGACTGCAGAGCGCGCAGAGCCGACTCACGACCGGAACCCGGACCCGAGACGTTCACTTCCAGCGTCTTCACGCCGTGCTCTTGAGCCTTCTTGCCTGCGTCTTCAGCCGCCATCTGGGCCGCATACGGGGTCGACTTACGCGAACCCTTGAAGCCCATGTGACCGGCCGACGACCAGGAAATCGCGTTCCCTTGTGCGTCGGTGATGGTCACCATGGTGTTGTTGAAGCTGGCGTTCACGTGGGCGACGCCCGACGTGATGTTCTTGCGTTCGCGGCGCTTTACGCGACCCGGTTCCTTGGCCATCGATCAGCTCTCTCTTACTTCTTCTTGCCGGCGATCGGCTTGGCCGGACCCTTGCGGGTGCGAGCGTTGGTGTGGGTGCGCTGGCCGCGGACCGGCAGGCCCTTGCGGTGACGCAGGCCGCGGTAGCAGGCAAGGTCCATCAGACGCTTGATGTTCATCGAGGTCTCGCGGCGCAGGTCGCCCTCAACCGTGTGATCCTTGTCGATCGTTTCGCGGATCGACAGCACTTCGGCGTCCGTCAGCTGGTTCACGCGGCGGGCAGACTCGATGCCCACCTTCTCGGTGATGTCCTTGGCGGCGGCGGGGCCGATGCCATGGATGTACTGAAGCGCGATGAATACGCGCTTGTTGGTCGGGATGTTGACGCCAGCTATACGGGCCACGAAATTCTCCAGATACGCGTTAGTCAGACGCAACAAACGCTCCGGTCAACAGACCAGGAGCGTGGCGCCCTTCGCGGGAAGCCGCCCTTATACATATGATTCACAGGGCGTCAACGTCTTCGGGCTTGTCAGCGCGGCGGACGGCCGAAGTCGACCCCCACCGTGACCCGCTGTCCCTCGACCGGACGGCCGTTCTCGGTCGGCGGCTGGAAGCGGAAATAGCCCGAGACCTGCAGCCCCGCCGCGCCGAAGCCCATGCCCGCAGGCGTCTCCTCCACCACCCGGCAGGCGTCAAGGCGGCTGTCCAGCCGGATGATGCATGACAACTCCACACGGCCATAGCGGCTGCGGGCGTTGGCGGGATGCAGGGCGCGGATCTGGCCGATGGTCGGGCCGGTCACGATTCGCGGTCCGGTCGATCCGCTGCCTGGACCAGATCCGGAGCCCGTGCCGCTTCCGCTCCCCGTCCCCTGCCCGCCCTGGCCGAAACCGGGCTCTGCGGACGGCGCCGGGGCGATGCCGACGACGGGCGCAGGCTCAGGCGCCTTGACCGGCGGCGCAGGCAGCTCCTGCGGGCGCGGCTTGGGCGGTGGCGGCGGTGTGTGAATAGTGGCGGGCGCAGCGGGCGCGCCTCCCCCGGCCTTGGGTGCTGGCGGATCCCGAGAGATCGGCGGCGGGGGATCGTAGAGGATGACCTCAAACGGCTGCGGGTCGATCACCGGCGCGGGCCTGGGGCCCCTCACCTGTCCCAGCAGAAGGAACAGGCCGATCTCTGCTACGGCGACGGCGGTGAATATGCCCGCCATGCGCCACCGGCGCAGGCGGGACTTATCCGAAAGGCTGGCGGCGCGTTCGGTCATCGGACGATCAATGCCCGAAAACGCGCTTCACGCCAAACCTGCGGCTGAACGTCAGGCCAGCGCCTCATCGATGGCCTTGGCCACCGATTCGATCGAGCCCATGCCGTCGGCCTGGGTCAGCTTGCCCTGCTTCTCATAGTAGGGAAGCAGCGGGGCGGTGTTGTGGTTGTAGGCTTCCAGACGCACCACGAAGGACTCGGGATTGTCGTCAGGGCGGCCCTGCTCGGCATAGCGTTTGGCGACACGTTCCAGCAGGGCGGCGTCGTCGACCTTCAGGCGGACCACGGCGTCGATCTGCTTGCCGCGCTTGGCCAGCATGGCGTCCAGCGCCTCAGCCTGGGCCACGGTGCGGGGGAAGCCGTCGAAGATGGCGCCGCCAGCGGCCTCAGCCTCGTCCAGGCGATCTTCGATCAGGGCGATGACGATCTCGTCGGTGACCAGATCGCCCCGCGCCAGCACGTCCTTGACCTTAAGTCCCAGTTCCGAGCCCGACGCGATCGCCGCGCGAAGCATGTCGCCGGTGGAGAGCTGGACCATGCCCTTCTCTTCCACCAGCCGCTTGGCCTGAGTGCCCTTGCCCGCCGCAGGCGGTCCGAACAGGATCAAGTTCACGCTTTAAGCCCTCCCCTAGGCTTGGTCTTCAAGGTTTAGTCTTAGCGACGGACAGGCGTGGGAGCGCCACGACCGCCGCGACCACGCAGCTTGGCCTTCTTGATCAGGCCTTCGTACTGGTGCGCCAGCAGCTGAGACTGAATCTGGGCCACAGTGTCCATCGTGACCGACACGACGATCAAGATAGACGTTCCGCCAAAGTACAGGCTGTTGCCGAACTGGCTGACGATGAACTCAGGCAGCAGGCAGACTGCGGTGATATAGGCGGCGCCGATCACCGTCAGGCGGGTCAGGACATAGTCCAGATATTCCGCCGTACGCTTGCCCGGACGGATGCCCGGTAGGAAGCCGCCGTACTTGCGCAGGTTCTCGGCCGTGTCTTCAGGATTGAAGGTGATCGAGGTGTAGAAGAAGCAGAAGAAGATGATCAGGGCGGCGTAGAGCACCATGAACAGCGGCTGGCCGTGCGTCAGCTGCGCCGTCACCAGCGGCAGCCAGCTCGCCCAGCTGGGCAGGTCGGCGTTGGCGGTCATGGTCGCAACCGTCGTCGGCAGCATCAGCAGCGACGAGGCGAAGATCGGCGGGATGACGCCCGCGGTGTTGACCTTCAGTGGCAGGAACGAACGCTCGCCCCCTGCCATGCGGTTGCCTTCCTGACGCTTCGGATACTGGATCAGAAGACGGCGCTGGGCGCGTTCCATGAAGACGATGAAGACGACGGTGACCACGGCCAGGATGGCGATGAACAGCAGGGCGAAGGCCGACATCTGGCCTTGCTGAGCCAGGCCCAGCAGGCGGGCGATGGTGGACGGCAGAACCGCCACGATGCCTGCGAAGATGATCAGCGAGATGCCGTTGCCGACGCCGCGCGCCGTGACCTGCTCACCCAGCCACATCAGGAACATGGTGCCGCCGGTCAGAGTGACGACCGTCGAGACGATGAAGAAGATGCCGGGATTGTCGACCAGGCCGGCCTGGGCGTTCAGGCCCGCCGCGATGCCGAAGGACTGCGCCAGAGCCAGGAACACCGTCAGGTAACGGGTGTACTGGTTCAGCTGCTTGCGGCCGCTTTCGCCGCCTTCCTTCTTCAGCTTCTCCCAGGGCGGATACACGGTGCCCATCAGTTGCACGATGATCGACGCCGAAATGTACGGCATGACGTTCAGTGCGAAGATGGCCATACGCTCCACCGCGCCGCCCGAGAACATGTTGAACATGTCCAGGATGCCGCGCTGACCGCTGGGGTCTTGGAAGAACTGCAGGAAGGCCTGCGAATTGATGCCCGGGATCGGCACGTAGGTGCCGATGCGATAAACCAGCAGAGCGCCCAGGGTAAACAGCAGGCGCTTGTGCAGCTCGGTCGCTTTCGCGAACGAGCCCATGTTCATATTGGCGGCGAGTTGTTCTGCGGCCGAAGCCATTTATGCGTCCCCACGACTGAGAGAGTCGTCAGATAGGCGGAAAGCGGCCCTCATGCGAGAGCCGCTTCCGTTCTTTCGTCGTCGCAGGTGTAATCAGGTCACGACCTAATCGCCGCAACGACGGGTTTGCTTATGCTTTGGCGGCCGTACGCTTGGCGCGAGCCGAGATCTTGTTCTCGTCGCCACGCGGCGCCTTGGGAGCCGGAGCCTTGCCCTTGGCGGCGTTGCGCTTCTCGACGCGGGCAGCAGCCTTGGCTTCCGCAGCGATGCGCTCTTGCACCACGGTGCCGCCAGCGGCTTCGATGGCCTTGATGGCGCCCGAGGTGGCCGACCACACGACCAGGTTCAGGGCTTGCTTCAGCTCGCCCGTGCCCAGCAGACGCACGCCGTCCTTGACGCGACGGATCACGCCGGCGGCGACCAGGGCGTCGCCCTTCAGTTCCGACTTGGCGTCCAGCTTGCCGGCGTCGATGGCGTCTTGCAGGCGCCACAGGTTCACTTCAGCCAGCTTCAGCGCGTTCGGGTTGTTGAAGCCGCGCTTGGGCATACGCATGTACAGCGGCATTTGACCGCCTTCGAAGCCCAGCAGGCTGACGCCCGTACGCGACTTCTGACCCTTGACGCCACGGCCAGCGGTCTTGCCCTTGCCCGAGCCCGGGCCACGGCCGACGCGCATGCGCTTCTTGTGTGCGCCTTCGTTGTCGCGGATTTCGTTCAGTTTCATATGCCTGATCCTTTCGGGTGCTAGCGCCCGGAACATTCGTCCGGACTCGGCGGTGAAAAAATGAAGGGCCGCTTCTAGGCGGCCCTTCGGGTATCTGCAAGTGCAGAAACGCCCTCCCCCGGTTTCAGGAGAGGGCGCAACCGCTTACTTTTCGACGATCTCGGTAAGGTGGGCGACCTTTGCGATCATCCCACGAACCGAAGGCGTGTCTTCCAGCGTGGATTCGCGACCCAGGCGGTTCAGACCCAGGCCCACCAGGGTGGCGCGCTGGTCGTTCTTGCGGCGGATCGGCGAACCGGTCTGCTTGATGGTGACAGTCTTCTTCTCAGCCATGATCAGGACTCCACAGCTTCAGGCGTCGATGCGCCGTCGTTGCGACGGCCCATCAGATCCGCGACCTTCTTGCCGCGCTTGGACGCGACTTGACGGGGCGAGGACTGGACCTTCAGTGCTTCGAACGTAGCACGGATCATGTTGTAGGGGTTCGACGAGCCGGTCGACTTGCCCACGACGTCTTGAACGCCGAGGGTTTCGAGGACCGCACGCATCGGACCGCCTGCGATGACGCCGGTGCCGGGAGGGGCAGCGCGCATCATGATCTTGCCGGCGCCCCAACGGCCGTTGCCGTCGTGGTGCAGGGTGCGGTTCTCGCGAAGCGGAACGCGGATCATCGTCTTCTTGGCTTCTTCAGTCGCCTTGCGGATGGCTTCCGGCACTTCACGCGCCTTGCCGTGACCGAAGCCGACCCGACCCTTGCCGTCGCCGACAACCATCAGAGCGGCGAACGAGAAACGACGTCCGCCCTTAACGGTGGCCGCAACGCGGTTGATGTGCACCAGCTTTTCGACGATGTCCGAATCCGGACCGTCGACAGCGGGAGCGTTGCGATTGTCACGACGGTTGCGATCGTTGCCGCCGCCGCCGCGCTGGGGTTGATGCGCCATGCTTCGCGTCCCTTAGAAGTTCAGGCCGGCTTCGCGCGCGGCTTCCGCCAGCGCCTTCACCCGTCCATGATAGATGTACTCGCCACGGTCGAAGACGACGTCCTTGACGCCCTTCTCGATGGCGCGCTCGGCGATCAGCTTGCCGATTGCAGCGGCAGCAGCGGTGTCCGAACCCTTCTTGCCGCGGCCGCCTTCCAGCGACGAGGCAGAAGCGACGGTCACGCCCTGGGCGTCGTCGATGATCTGGGCCGAGATGTTCTTGTCCGAACGGTACACCGACAGACGCAGACGACCGTTGGCGACGGCCTTCAGGCGGCGACGAGTGCGCTCCGAGCGGCGCTTGGCTTGTTGTCGAAGAGAAAGAGCCATGACTTACTTCTTCTTGCCTTCCTTGCGACGCACGGTCTCGCCGGCGTAACGGACGCCCTTGCCCTTGTAAGGCTCAGGCGGACGCAGCTTGCGGATGACTGCGGCGATCTCACCGACAGCCTGCTTGTCCGAGCCCGAGATCTTGATCTCGGTCTGCTTCGGCACGGCGAAGGTGACGCCTGCGGGCGGGTCGATGTCCACGTCGTGCGAGAAGCCGAGCTGCAGCGACAGGGCGTTGCCCTTCATCGCAGCGCGGTAACCCACGCCGACCAGTTCAAGCGACTTCTCGAAGCCCGAAGTGACGCCGACGACCATGTTGTCGACCAGCGTGCGCGACAGACCCCACATCGCGCGAGCGCGGGCGGTGTCCGAGCGCGGGGTCAGCGACAGTTCGTCGCCTTCCTGCTTGATCTCGATCTCTTCGGCGACGGTCCAGGAGCGTTCGCCCTTCGGACCCTTCACGGTGACGTTCTGGCCGTCGAGCGTGATGGTCACGCCCTTCGGCACTGAGATGGTTTTCTTGCCAATACGGGACATATCAGTAGACCCTGCAGAGGACTTCGCCGCCGACGTTGGCGTCGCGCGCAGAAGCGTCAGACATGACGCCCTTCGAAGTCGAGAGGATCGAGATGCCGAGGCCGTTCTTGACGGGCTTCAGATCGCCGATCGCGGAGTAGACGCGGCGGCCCGGCTTGGACACGCGTGCGATCTCGGCGATGACGGGCTGTCCGTCGAAGTACTTCAGCTCGATCTCGAACTGCGGAAACTCACCCGGGTTCTGAACCAGGTTGTAGCCGCGGATGTAGCCTTCGTCCTGCAGCACGTCGAGGACGCGCTGGCGCAGACGGGAAGCGGGGGTCAGCACCTTGGAACGCTTGCGGGTCGCCGCGTTCTTGATGCGAGCGATCATGTCGCTCAGGGGATCGTTGATCATCATGTCTGTTCGCTCCCCTTACCAGCTGGACTTGGTCAGGCCAGGGATCTGGCCCTGGTTGCCGAGTTCACGCAGCGCAATCCGGCTCATCTTGAGCTTGCGGTAGAACGCACGCGGACGACCCGTCACTTCGCAACGGTTGCGAATGCGGCTCGGCGCGGAGTTGCGCGGCAGTTCCGCCAGCTTGAGGCGAGCGTCGAAACGCTCCTCAAGCGGCAGGCTCTCGTCGTTGGCGGTCGCCTTGAGGGCGGCGCGCTTTGCGGCATACTTCGCAACCAGAGCCTTGACGGCTTCGTTGCGGTTTACGGCGCTCTTTTTAGCCATTGTTCTCTTCCCTTCCCGCTCAGTTCTTCACGAACGGGAACTTGAACTCGGTGAGGAGAGCCTTGGCTTCCTCATCGGTCTTGGCCGTGGTGCAAACGACAATGTCCATGCCCCACATCTGGTCGATCTGGTCGTAGTTGATCTCAGGGAACACGATGTGCTCCTTCAGACCCGTGGCGTAGTTGCCGCGACCGTCAAACGAAGTGCCCTTCAGGCCGCGGAAATCCTTCACGCGCGGCAGCGCGATCGTGATGAACCGGTCCAGGAACTCATACATCTGGTCGCCGCGCAGCGTAACCTTGCCGCCGATGACCATGCCTTCACGCAGCTTGAAGCCGGCGATCGAGTTGCGAGCCTTGGTGGCGACAGCCTTCTGACCAGCGATAGCCGTCAGGTCCTTGAGGGCGGCGTTCGCCTTCTTGGAGTCAGCAACCGCTTCGCCGATGCCCATGTTCAGGACGATCTTGTCCAGCTTGGGGATCTGCATCTCGTTGGTGTAGCCGAACTTCGTCTTCAGTTCCGCACGGATGCGGGCCTGATAGTCGGACTTGAGGCGCGGGGTGTACTTTTCGGTAGCCATCAGATGACGTCTCCCGTCGTCTTGGCGATGCGGACCTTCTTGTCCCCATCGATCTTGAAGCCGACGCGGGTCGCCTTGCCGTTGGCGTCGGCGATTGCGACGTTCGACAGGTGAAGCGAGGCTTCCTTGTTCTTGATGCCGCCTTGCGGGTCAGCCTGGCTCGGGCGCGTGTGGCGCTGAACCATGTTGACGCCCTGGACGAGAACGCGGTTTTCGGTGGGCAGGACCTTCAGCACGGAACCCGTGCGGCCCTTGTCCTTGCCGGTCAGGACGACGACGCGGTCGCCCTTTTTGATCTTGGCGGCCATATTACAGGACCTCCGGAGCCAGCGAGATGATCTTCATGTGGTTCTTGGCGCGCAGTTCGCGAGGAACAGGGCCGAAGATCCGCGTGCCGACCGGCTCGTTTTGCTTGTTGACGATGACCGCAGCCGACTTGTCGAAGCGGATGACAGAGCCGTCCTTGCGTTGGATGTCCTTGGCGGTGCGCACGACGATGGCGCGAACGACGTCGCCCTTCTTCACGCGGCCACGCGGGATGGCTTCCTTCACGGACGCGACGATTGTGTCGCCGATCGAGGCGTAGCGGCGCTTGGAGCCGCCCAACACCTTGATGCACATGACCCGGCGGGCGCCCGAGTTATCGGCCACTTCCAGGTTAGTTTGCATCTGGATCATAAGATCAGATCCTTCTGATTACGATGCGGAGGCGTTGGAAAGGACTTCCCAACGCTTCAGCTTGGACTTGGGGGCGCACTCGACGATGCGAGCGATGTCGCCGACCTTGAGCGCGTTGGCTTCGTCGTGCGCGTGGTACTTCTTGGAGGACCGGACAGTCTTCTTCAGAAGCGGGTGGAGCAGCGTGCGCTCCACCTTCACGACGACAGTCTTTTCGCCCTTGTCGGACACGACCACGCCTTCGAGAATTCGCTTGGGCATATTCGTTTCCTTACGAGGCCGCACGCTTCTCGCGCAGAAGCGTCGAGATGCGAGCGATGTCTTTGCGCACTTCACCCACGCGGTGGGTTTTCTCCATTTGGCCAGTGGCCGCCTGGAAGCGCAGGTTGAACTGTTCCTTCTTGAGCTTCAGAAGCTCGTCGGCCAGTTGGTCGTTGGTTTGCGACCGCAGATCAGCAATCTTGGTCATTAGGCTGCTTGCTCCGTGACGATGCCGGCATCCAGGCGGGTGACCACCTTGGTGCGGACCGGCAGCTTGGCGGCGCCGAGACGCAGCGCTTCACGAGCCACATCGTCCGGCACGCCGTCGATTTCGAACATGATGCGGCCCGGAGCCACGCGAGCGGCCCAATGGTCCACAGCGCCCTTGCCCTTACCCATCCGGACTTCGGCCGGCTTGCCCGTGACGGGCAGGTCGGGGAAGACGCGGATCCAGACGCGGCCCTGACGCTTCATCTGGCGAGTGATCGCGCGGCGGGCCGCTTCGATCTGACGCGCGGTGATGCGCTCGGGTTCCATGGTCTTCAGGCCGTAGGAGCCGAAGTTCAGCGAGAAGCCGCCCTTGGCCGAGCCGTGAATCCGGCCCTTGAAGGCCTTGCGGTACTTGGTCTTCTTCGGTTGCAACATGACTTAGTTCTCACGTCCCCGGTCGCGACGCGGACCGCGGTCGCCACGGGGGCCGCCGCGTTCGCGGCCTTCGTTCGAGGAAGGACCCGAGGCTTCCTGGGCCCAACGCTTGTCCTGGGCCATCGGGTCGTGCTCGAGCACTTCACCCTTAAACACCCAGACCTTCACGCCGATGATGCCGTAGGTCGTCTTGGCTTCATAGAAGCCGTAGTCGATGTCGGCGCGCAGGGTGTGAAGCGGCACGCGGCCTTCGCGGTACCATTCCATGCGAGCGATTTCGGCGCCGCCGAGGCGACCCGAGACGTTCATCCGGATGCCCTTGGCGCCCAGACGCATGGCCGACTGCATCGAACGCTTCATGGCGCGACGGAAGGCCACGCGGCGTTCCAGTTGTTGCGCGATGTTTTCAGCGATCAGCTGCGCATCGGTTTCCGGCTTGCGGACTTCGATGATGTTCAGGTGAACTTCACCTTCGGTGCGCGCCGAGATGTCCTTGCGGAGCTTCTCGATGTCAGCGCCCTTCTTGCCGATCACGACACCCGGACGGGCGGCGTAGATGGTGATGCGGCACTTCTTGTGCGGGCGCTCGATGATGATGCGCGACACGCCGGCGGCGGCCAGGCGTTCCTTCAGCCACTCGCGCAGCTTCAGGTCCTGGTGCAGCAGGCGGGCGTAGTCTGCGCCGCCGGCGAACCAGCGGCTGTCCCACGTGCGGTTTACGCCGAGGCGCAGACCGACCGGATTGATTTTCTGTCCCATCAGGCGGCCTCGCCGGCTTCACGGACCACGATCGTGATCTCGCTGAACGGTTTCAGGATGCGCGACGAGCGACCACGAGCGCGGCTCGCGAAACGCTTCATCACCAGGTTCTTGCCCACGAAGGCCTCGGCGACAACCAGGTTGTCGATGTCGAGGTTGTGGTTGTTTTCGGCGTTGGAGACGGCCGAATACAGGACCTTGCGGACGTCGCCAGCGATGCGCTTCCGGCTGAATTCCAGCTCGTTCAGCGCCTTCTGGACCGGCATGCCGCGGATCGAAGCAGCAACCAGGTTCAGCTTTTGCGGGCTGATGCGCACGTTGACCAGCTTGGCGCGGGCCTCGGTCGGGGCGACCCGACGGGTGTTCTTGGTCTGGGCCATCGGTTACTTCCTTTTGGCCTTCTTGTCCGCCGCGTGACCCGGGAAGTTCCGGGTCGGGGCGAACTCGCCGAACTTCATGCCGACCATCTCTTCCGAGACCGACACGGGAACGTGCTTCTGACCGTTATGGACGCCGAACGTCAGACCGACGAACTGCGGCAGGATGGTGGAACGACGCGACCAGGTCTTGATCACATCCTTGCGGCCCGACGATTGAACGGCGTCGGCCTTCTTGAGCAGATACCCGTCGACAAACGGGCCTTTCCAGGAGGAGCGGGCCATTCTTAGCGAGCCTTCTTAACGTGGCGGGTACGGATGATGTACTTGTCCGTAGCCTTGTTCTTGCGGGTACGAGTGCCCTTGGTGTCCTTACCCCACGGCGTGACAGGGGTGCGACCACCAGAGGTCCGGCCTTCACCACCACCATGCGGGTGGTCGATCGGGTTCATGGCGACGCCGCGAACGTGCGGACGCCAGCCCATGTGACGCTTACGACCGGCCTTGCCCAGGTTCTGGTTCATGTGGTCGGGGTTCGAAACCGCGCCCACAGTGGCGATGCAGCCGTCCAGGACCATGCGCAGCTCGCCCGAGCCGAGACGGATCTGGGCGTAGCCCTGATCGCGACCGACCAGCTGGGCGTAGGCGCCAGCCGAACGGGCCAGTTGAGCGCCCTTGCCGGGCTTCATTTCGATGTTGTGGATGATCGTACCCACCGGCATCGAACGCAGCGGCATGGCGTTGCCAGGCTTCACGTCGGTCTTTTCACCCGCGATGATCGTGTCGCCAGCCTTAAGGCGTTGCGGCGCGATGATGTAGGTCTTTTCACCGTCTTCGTAGGTCACGAGGGCGATGAAAGCCGTGCGGTTGGGGTCGTACTCCAGACGCTCGACCGTGCCGACCGCGTCCCACTTGCGACGCTTGAAGTCGATCTTGCGGTACAGGGTCTTGGCGCCGCCGCCGCGGAAGCGGACCGCGATGCGACCGCCCTGCCCGCGTCCGCCCGACTTGGTCAGGCCTTCGGTCAGCGACTTTTCCGGACGGCCCTTGTGGAGCTCCGAACGGTCGACCAGCACGAGGGCGCGACGGCCCGGCGAAGTCGGATTGTAGGTTTTCAAGGCCATCTGATCAGAGCCCCGTGGTCACGTCGATCGACTGGCCTTCGGCCAGCGTCACGATAGCTTTTTTGATGTCGACGCGACGGCCGAGGATACCCCGGAAGCGCTTGGTCTTGCCCTTTTGAACCAGGGTGTTGACCTTGACGACGTTGACTTTGAACAGGCTTTCGACCGCAGCAGCGATCTCGTCCTTGGAAGCCGTGTCCGCAACGCGGAAGACGACCTTGTTCTGCTCCGACAGGATCGTGGCCTTCTCGGTGATCACCGGAGCCAGGATGGTGTCGTAGTGCTTGGCGGTAGGTTGAGCAGCCATTACGCAGCTTCCTTATCGCTGAAGCGGGCTTCGATCGCCTCGATAGCAGCCTTGGTCAGCACCAGCTTTTCAGCCCGCAGGATGTCATAGACGTTCAGGCCGGCGTTCGGCAGCACGTCGATGTGCGGGATGTTGCGTGCGGCCAGGCCGAAGTTCGTGTCGACTTCCGGACCCGCGATGATGAGAGCCTTGGTCCAACCCAGCTTGCCGAAGGTCTCGCGCAGCGAGGCCGTCTTGGCTTCCTTGACCGAGACGCTGTCGACGACGATCAGGTCGCCGGACTTCGCCTTGGAGGACAGGGCGTGACGCAGAGCAAGCGCGCGGATTTTCTTCGGCAGCGAGAAGCCGTGGTCGCGAACGACCGGACCGAAGGCGCGCGAGCCGCCGACGAACTGCGGTGCACGGCGCGAACCGTGACGAGCGCCGCCGGTGCCCTTTTGCTTGTACATCTTCTTGCCCGTACGAGAGTTCTCGTTGCGGGTTTGAACCTTGTGCGTACCGGCGCGGCGCTTGGCCAGTTGCCAGTTCACGGTGCGGGCCAGGATGTCGCCGCGGATGTCAGCGATGCCGAAAACGGCGTCCGACAGCTCCAGGTCGCCAGCAGCCTTGCCGTCGAGTTTGATGACAGAGAGTTTCATTACGCTTCACCGCCTTCGGTCGCTTCCACCGGGGCTTCTTCAGCCGGGGTCGATGCGGGTTGAGCAGCAGCCTTCGACGACTTGACGGCGCCCGGGAACGGGGCGTCAGCCGGACGGGCCTTCTTGATGGCGTCACGAACCTTGACGTAGCTGCCGTCGTGACCGGGGACAGCGCCCTTGATCAGGATCAGGCCACGCTCGGCGTCCACGCGGACGACGGTCAGGTTCTGGGTAGTGACGGTCTCGGCGCCGTAGTGGCCGGCCATCTTCTTGCCGCGGAAGGTGCGGCCCGGATCTTGACGTTGACCGGTCGAACCATGCGAGCGGTGCGAAATCGACACACCGTGCGTGGCGCGAAGGCCGCCGAAGTTCCAGCGCTTCATCGCGCCGGCGAAACCCTTACCGATGGTTTCACCTTGGATGTCCACCTTCTGGCCGACCAGGAAGTGTTCAGCCGAAATCTCGGCGCCCACGTCCAGCAGACCGTCCGCATCAACGCGGAACTCGGTGACATAGGCCTTGGGTTCGACCTGGGCCTTCGCGAAGGTTTCGCGTTGAGCCTTAGCCGTGTTCTTGGCCTTCTTGGTGCCAGCGCCCAGCTGGAGAGCGACGTAGCCGTCACGCTCCTGGGTACGTTGGCCGACGACTTGGCAGCCGTCGAGCTGCAGCACAGTGACCGGTACGTGCGCGCCGTCTTCGGCGAACACGCGGGTCATGCCCAGCTTCTTGGCGATCACGCCCGTGCGCATCGGATCCCGCCTCTTTCTACTTTAAATCTTGATCTCGACGTCCACGCCGGCGGACAGGTCGAGCTTCATGAGCGCGTCCACGGTCTGCGGGGTGGGGTCGACGATGTCGAGCACGCGTTTGTGCGTGCGGATTTCAAACTGCTCACGCGACTTCTTATCGACGTGCGGCGAGCGGTTCACGGTGAACTTTTCGATCAGGGTCGGCAACGGAATCGGACCGCGAACGGTCGCGCCGGTGCGCTTGGCTGTATTGACGATTTCGCGCGTCGAGAAATCGAGGACGCGGTGATCAAAGGCCTTGAGCCTGATGCGGATGCTTTGATCCATATCGGTGCTAACTTCCAATGCGGTCGGAGGACCGCGTCCCTGTGAACTATTTCAAAGACCGAAGGCCTTCGGGCAAAAAGCCCTCAGGAAACGCAAATCCGCAAAAACGAGCGGCCCACGCAGTTGCCCGCGAAGGCCGTGAAATCCCAAGAAGCTGCAAAGAACAGTGACTTAGGTCGTTCTTGCGAACCGCGTCTGCACCGAAGTGCACAGCCGGTCCAACAAGAGTGGTGGCTTATGCCTGCCGATTCCGATTTCGTCAAGCGGCGAAACCGTGTCCTGGCGGGCTGTTTTCGGGTTTTGCAATCGGGCTGGATCGACCCGCCTTATCGACCGCCACCATGACGAATTCGGCCACTGCGGAGCGGCGGCGTTCGCCGGTCAGCAGGGCCTCGGACCACAGCTCGACCTCTATGGTTATGGAGGACCGTCCAACCTTGGTGGCGCGTGACGCCAGTTCGATCATGTCGCCCTCTCTTATAGACTCGGAGAAGTCGATGCGGTTCGACGCCGCCATCACCATCACCGCCCGCGCCTCCTTGGTGGCGCAGACAAAGGCGGCCTTGCCCATCAGCTTCAGGGCGTCGCCGCCGTACAGGGTGCCATAGTGATTGGTCCAGGCGGGGAAGACCATCTCCACCGCCCGCAGCCAGCCGTCGCCGACATTCTGACCATTGGCGGGCAGAGGCGGCAGATCGCCCTGCCCCTCCTGGCGCGGCGCCACCATATTAAAGACGCCCCGCGTGCACAGCCGCCGTTCGCTGCTGACCGGCGCCTCAGCCCACAGATCGACCTCCACGCCCATTGATGTCCGCCCGACGCGCACGACGCGGCCCGTAGCCTCGACCATCTCGCCTATCCGGGCTGGCGCAGCGAAGTCGATCCGCTCGCAACTGGCCGTCACCGTCGGCCGTCGCGCATGACGCGCCGCCGCCAGGAAGGCCACCTTGTCCAGATGCGCCAGGCCGACGCCGCCGAACAGAGTGCCGTGGTGATTGGCGTCGCCGGGAAACACCATGTCGATCAGGGTGACGCTCATGACCGGTCTCCCTCGTCTCGCCGGGATCTGACCACTTGCGTCATGTTCATCAGGCCGCACAGATCCGCCGCTGCGGACAGCAGCGAAGCGGCCTTGAACCTTACGGCCCACTGGGCGCCGCGCGTGTTCGTCCGCTCAGGGCCGATGCTGGAAAGGCGTGGGGTCGCCACTTGGGGAGTTGGGCGGGGCATGGCTGAAACCTGTGTTGCGGCCAGGTCTCGAACAGGAACGCGCGAACGACCGCGCGGACATGCGGGTCCGGCGGCGCATTTGCGGCCTGACCGGGCACCCCGCCGGAGGACGTTATCTGTCGGGGCAGGTCTCCTGGCTCACGGGTCGACATCTCGGATCCGGCCTTCCCGGCGCCGGAACGCCAGTGACACGATATGGACCCTCGACTCGCCGCTTACAGTTGCGGGGGCAGCGCCGGTTTCACACCGGCTTCCCTCTTAGCTCCACGCAGCCCGAAGACCGCGTGCAGACCACGACACATTCAGATGACCTGAGATCATCTGCGCGTCAATCACACGGACACCCCTTAATCTGATGACGGAATTGCCGCCTGTTAACCCCTTGCCCCAAGTCCTCCGCGAGCGTGACACATTGCAGACACAACCCGTGGCCGAACCGTCACAGTACTGTTGCAAGTGCTTAATCTAACGGCGGTTTCATGCCGGAATCGTCCGGGTCCTGATAGCAGCCCCCTCCCCGGCTCCCCTCCGGGGCACAGACTGCTAAGGAAAAAGAACAATGAAGACGATCCTCCTCGCGACGGCCGCCGCCGCCACCATGATCGCCGCTCCGGCTTTCGCTCAAGACGCCATCGGTTCGGTCGCTGTCTCCTACACCAACCCGTCGGTCGACGCAGACGGCTTCAACAAGGTCGCTGCTGACGTATGGTCGGTCGACGGCACCGTCGCCCTGCCCGTCAAGGATTGGACCGTGACCCTGAACGGCGCTGTCGACTACACCAAGGCTCTGGGCGCCGACGACACCTCGGCCATGCTGGCTGCTCACGGCACCAAGCTGTGGACCTCGGACGTCCGCGCCGGCGCCTTCGTCGCCGCCAACACCATCGGCACGGGCGACACCGTCTGGACCGTCGGCGCTGAAGCCCAGAAGTACCTGGCCAACGCAACCCTGACCGGCGCTGTCGCCTGGAGCGACACCAGCATCGGCGACGTCTGGACCGTCGGCGGCGACGCTGCCTACTACGTCCTGCCGAACCTGCGCCTGAACGCTGGCGTCAGCTACAACAACGTCGACGTCACGGGCGGCAGCGTTGACGCCTGGACCTACGGCGTCGGCGCCGAGTACGAAATCAAGGACACGCCGTTCTCGGTCGGCGCCGCCTACACGCGCGCTGACATCAAGTCGGTCGACGTCGACACCTGGTCGTTCAACGTCCGTTACGCCTTCGGCGGCGGTCTGCAAGCTCGCGACCGCGCTGGCGCCAACCTGGGCGTCCCCGCGATCACGCGCGTCCTGACGGGCTTCAAGGCTCCGGCCAAGAACGTCTCGATGTAAGACCTTCGGGTTTTCGAATGCAGAAGGCCCCGGCGGAGCGATCCGCCGGGGCTTTTTCATGCCCGTCGTCCGCTGGGCTGCGGGCGCGAAAAAGGCCCCCGGGGTTCCACGACCGGGAGCCTTCCTCTCGCGGCGGAGAGTTCGGGTCTTAGCGCCCGATGTTCAGATTCCCGGAGCCGACGACCGAGCGTTTCACCTGGCCTGTCGCGGCGCCGACATTCACATTGCCCGAGCCTGCGATGGAGACGTCCAGATCGCCGGTCGTTCCACCGAACCGCACGTTGCCCGAACCGCCGATGGCGACCGAGAAGCGCGGCATCTGGCCCTCGCGGATGGCGATGCCGCCTGAACCGCCGACCGCCGCTTCGCCGCGCCCGTCAACGCGCGCCACGGTGATGTTGCCCGATCCGCCGACCGAGGACTTCAGCCTGTTGGTGGCGCCGGCGTAGATCGAGCCCGATCCGCCGACCGAGGCCTCCAGTTCCTGCGACGTGCCCGTGCGGATCGTGCCGGAGCCGCCCAGACCCACTTCCAGCTTGCCGTCGACATTGGCCACCGTCCAGTCGCCGCAGCCGCCTGCGCCCAGATCGACCGAGCGCGCGCCACGGCCGACGGCGCCATAGACGGCGCCGCTGGCGCTCAGGTCGACGTCTCGCGGGCTGCGCACGACGATCAGCGGCGCATCCTCCAGACGGATGCGTCCCACGCCCCCGCCGACGTTAACCGTGGCGCCTTCGCCCGGCTGCCGCGCATTGGCCGGGCCGCTGTTGCAGGAGCGGATCGCATCGCTGCTGCCGAACACGCCGCCGCGGCGCAGGCCGCCGTCGATGCGGACGTTGCGCCCCTCGCGACGCACCTGGACGGTGGGAAGGTTGGAGGCGCCCTGGGTGATCTCCACGCCGATGTCGTTACGATCCTCGACGATCACCACGACGCGGGCCACCGCATTGCGAATCTCGACATCGGCGGCGGACGCAGGCGCGGCGGCGGCGCTGACGGCCAGAGCGGCGGTCGCGGCGGCGATGAACAGTGCTGACTTCATGAACTTTCCCTTCCCGGATCTGATGAGAAGGTGCGCGAGCAGGCGCCGAAAGTCATTTTAACTCGGCGTCATGAATCCAATTTAACATTGGCGAACGCCGGGCGTCGCGGGTTCAGGAGCGCAAGGCGCCTGCGCCGTCTTCGACGCCGACTTCCGGCTCGAAGTCCCGCTCGAAATGGGCGATCCGGCTCTTCATCGCCCCCACCTTCTTCAGCGCCAGCGACGCGGCCCAGCGCGCGGCCAGTTCAGGCGTCGACATGCCGTCCGTGAACCTGGGCGAACCGCCCCGGCTGCGGATCACCGCATTGGTGAAAAGCGCACCCTTGCGGAAGCGCGACGGCCAGGTCTGGAAGTCCATCGACAGGCTGACGCAGAACCGGTCCAGATTCTCGACCCGGTGCGGCGCATACAGCGGCCACGTCAGGGCGCCGCCCGGCTCCAGGTCCATGACCTGGGCGTCGTTCTCGAACGCCAGCCTATAGGGCAGTTCCTCGGTCGTCTGGCGCGTGACCACCTGCTCCATGTTCTTCTCGGGCAGGTGCTGCTCGTCGCCGGGATAGATGAACAGGCGCTTCCTGCCCCGCAGGTGGAACAGCACCACCCCCGCCGCGTCGAAATGATAGGGCACCCGGGCCTTGGGCGACGACAGGATCAGCTGCCCCGCGTTCTTGACCGCCCGCATCCCCGGATAGGTCGCCTGGATGGCCTTGAAGTCCGCCATGGCCGCCGCCCACAGTTCAGGCCAGCCGGTCTCGACCTCGCGCAGATTGACCCACAGCCGTCCCTGCTTGATCGCCTCCAGCAGTTCCGCGCCCGACAGCCGCCCGCGCGCGCCGGTGCGCAGCGAGACCTGCCCTTCGTCATCATAGTCGTACAGGTTGATGTCGAAATGCTCGGCCGGATAGCGGTCCAGCATGGCGGCCAGGGCCGCATCCTCTGCGAACCCCTGCTCCACCAGGGTGTGCGGATGGATCTTCGCCTCGGCTATGGGGCCGGGATACCGGGTGCGACGGTCGGACATGATCTGTTTCCCCTCAGGCGTGGGCGACGCGCGCAGGCGTCTTTTTGCGTGACGCCAGCTTGGCGACGGCGGAACGGGCGGCGGCGGCGGCCCCCCTCAACCGGCCAGCAGGCGAGGCTTCGCAGGCTTCGATGGTGGACCAGCGACGACGCAGCGAGGCGCGGATCGCCTCGCCCCTGCCGCCTGCCGCGCCCAGTACGGCGGCGGCTGCATCATTCAGCGCGGCGCTCAGCCCCGGCTGCATGACCACGGCCTCGCGCACGGTCCGGCGGGCGTTGACGAAATACTTCTTGTAGGTCTCGCCCTCGAAACCGAAGTCGAACACCCGCACCCCTTCGGCACCAGCCAGCCGCATGGTGTCCATGCTCAGCAGAATGCCCGGCGAGCATCTGGCCAGCGTCGGCTCATAGGCCGGGAACCAGAAATGATAATGGTCGCCCGCGTGCAGCGAGAACTCGATCGCCACCCGTTTGTCGCCCGCCGTCATGACCGCCAGGGACGCACCGAAATCCGGCCGCTGATCCATCATCAGCGCGTGCAGCAGATCGCGCGTCCAGCCGCAGGCGAAGATGTCGTGCAGGCCCGACCGGCGATACTGCGCCGCCTTCAGGTCGATCAGATGATCCAGCAGCAGGGGATCGCGCACATTGCGCCGAACCTGCGTCTCGCCCAATTCGGCAGCGAGGCTGCGGCGCGCGCGCTCCTTGTCCTTGAAATACTTGCCATAGGCCTGGCGGCGTTCGGCGTACCAGCCGTCATAGCCGCCCGCAGGCAACTCCACCTGCACCGTGCCGCGTTCCTCGCCCGTCTCGCCCGCGCCGATCCAGCCCGGCACATTCAGGCGACGCCCCTTAACCAGACGCGCCACATCCTCCAGCGTGATGTCCGATCCGACCGGCGCGATCACCCCGTGATAGTCATTCATCGGCGCGCCCAGCGGTTGGACCGAACCGCCGCGTCTCTGGTGCGGGAAGAAGCCGACGATCTGTCCGCCGCGCCGGAACACAGCCACCGCCGCGCCGGGGCAGACCCTGGCGGCGATCTCGGTGTAATCCCAGCGGAAATAGGGGCTGCTTAGGGCAGGATTGGTCGTGGACCACGCGCGCCACAGCGCGACGGCGGCGGCGTCCAGCGCCTCCGCCTTCACGATCTCGACCAGCAGTTCGTCAGTCATAAACATCTCGCAGCAACCCCGTGTCCGAGGCCGTTTCAGCCCATCCTCTATACCGAACCCTGTTTCACTAGGGTTCATCGGCATGGTGAACAGGTGTTGACGGGAGCCTGCGCGCGCCAGGGGCGTTTGCATCCTGCGGACATCCAAGTTCCGCGCCGAGAGACACGGTCATGACCGATCAACGCCCTGATGACCACGCCGTCGAGGATGAAAATCTTCGCCCCGACCACAATGGCCAGCCCCCGCGTCCCGCCACCGAACCCAAGGGCTCCGAGGGCTCCAGCAACTCCGGCACGACCCCGACCGATCCCGCGACCGGATCACAGAACTGACCGCCCCCTGCCTTCGCCTTTCCCTGCCGACTGACTGAGTGACTTGATGATCCGCCGCCTGACGCCCGCCGCCCTCGCCAGCCTCGCCGTTCTCACCGCCTGCAGCCCCTCCCCCGACAATCGGTCGGGCAACCAGACTGAGCAGGCGGGCGCGGCCGGCCCGCTGTCCGCCCAGGCCATCGAGAACGCCGCCTATAGGCCTGTTCTCCCGGACGCCCAGCCTCAGTCCCCCGGCGCCGCTCAGACGACGCCCCAACCCGATCCGGCGCTGATCCGGGCGCAGGTTCTGCTGGAGCGCGCCCGCTTCTCGCCCGGCGCCATCGATGGTCTGGCGGGCTCCAACATGCGTCAGGCCATCACCGCCTATCAGAAGGCCAAGGGGATGAAGGACGACGGCCAGCTGACGCCCGAGGTCATGGATCGTCTGCGGGCCGAGGGCTCCGGCGCCGTCACCACCACCTACGAAATCACCCAGCAGGACATCGACGGCCCCTATATGGGCGTCGTCCCGACGGACCTTGAGAAACAGGGCCAGGCGGCCGCAATGAGCTATGGCGACATCGTCGAGGCCCTGGCCGAAAGGTTCCACGTCACCGAGGATCTGCTGCGCGCCATGAACCCGCGCGCCGACTTCAACCGCGCGGGCCAGAAACTGCTGGTTCCCGCCGTCGACAACCGCCCTCTGGCCGCCGATGTCGCCCGCATCGACGTGAACAAGGCCGAAGGCTCGGTGAAGGCCTTCGCCGCCGACGGCGCCCTGCTAGCCTATTTCCCCGCCACCATCGGCAGCACCGACAATCCGACGCCCAGCGGCACGCTGCGCGTCAACGGCGTCGCCCGCAATCCCGACTACACCTATGACCCGTCCAAACTCAGCTACGGCAGCGTGGGCAGGAAGGTCGTGGTCAAGCCCGGCCCGAACAACCCGGTCGGCGTGGTCTGGATCGATCTGAACAAGCCCAGCTACGGCATTCACGGCACGCCCGACCCGCATCTGGTCGGCAAGACGGCCTCGCACGGCTGTGTGCGCCTGACCAATTGGGACGTCTGGAAGCTGGCTGACAAGGTCAAGCCCGGCGTGACCGTCCGCTTCGTCTAGTGAACGGCCCCGAACGGCGTCCCGTCCCAGAAGTCGCAGTGGCGCCGTTCAAAGAAGTTGTCATCCAGCCGATCGCCCTGCGGCTGAAACACCCGCACTGGCCCCGCCCCCTCGACGCGGGGCCAGTCAGGACCAAAGTCCTTCTGGCCGAACCCGGCCCACAGGCCGCGCATCCGCGCCGAAAGCGCCTTCTGCTCCGGCGTGAACCGCTTCACGTCGGCGAAGATCCAACTGGTCCCGAACACATAGGCCAGTTCGCTGGCGTGATAGGCGCCCAGGTCCAGTCCCACGATCCGCTTCGGCAGGACGAAGGGCGCGTCCCGGTCTGCAAATTCATAGCCCCACACCGGCACATAGCGCGCCAGCTGACGCCGAAGAGCCTGTGACGGACAAGCGAACCTCTGATCGGTGAAATGTTCCGCGATGGCGTAGGCGGGGCCGTCCGGGCCGACCGGATATCGCGCCAGCACTCGTTCGCCGACATCGCCATACATCCAGATCGTCTCCTTCTGATAGCGGTCCACGTCCTTGACCTCATTGGCGAACAGTCGGCCCTCATCGCGGTTCGTGCCGATGATCACCGGCACGCGCGTGAACCGCCCTTCGTGGAAGGCCACGGCGGGGTTCTCCGGCACGGTGGCGTCCGTATGCACCGGCCCCCAGGAGCCATGGCCGTTCAGCCCTTCACGCACCGACGGCGCCCGTTGCACGCGCCATGCCGGCAGGCCCTTCAAGCAGGCCGCCTGCCCAGGTCCATCCTCGCACCCCAGGCTTCTGGCGAACTCCGGCCCCGCCCTGGCCGTCGCCTCGGCGCTGACCAGTGATGACGGCTCCAGGCACCCGCCGCTCTGCATGATGACGCGCTGAAACAGGCCTTCCGAACCGGGCGACGTCATCAGGTAACAGGCGCTCCACGCCCCCGCGCTCTCGGCGAAGAGTGTGACATTGCCCGGATCACCGCCGAAGGCCGCGATGTTCCGATGCACCCATTTCAGCGCGGCCTGCTGATCCATCAGCCCGAAATTGCCGCCATAGCCCTCGCCGTCCGCCTGAAAACCTGGATGGGCCAGCCAGCCCAGCGCGCCTAGCCGGTAGTTCAGCGTCACCACCACCCGGCCCTGCTCACGCGCCAGCAGCGACGGGTCATAGTTGGCGCCTGCCCCGATCGTGAAGGCGCCGCCGGGGATATAGACCATCACCGGCTTGGCTTCGTCCACTCCGGCTGGCGCATAGATGTTCAGATACAGGCAGTCTTCGGACCCGACGACGATGCCGCCGCCCCCGCCCAGGATCGCTCGCCGCCCGATGGCCTGGGTGCAGTCCGACCCCAGCCGCCTCGCATCCCTGACGCCATCCCACGCCGGGACCGGTTGCGGCGCCCGCCAGCGCAAGGCCCCGACCGGCGGCTGGCCGAACGGCACGCCCAGAAAGGCGCGAACGCCCGCCCCCTCGACGCCCCGCACCGTCCCCGCCTCGGTCGTCGCCAGCACAGGCCTGGCGTCGCTGGCGTAACGCACAGGATCCACCTTGCCCGGATGGGTGGCGCACGCGCCAAGCGCCAGAAGACAGATAAGCAGGGAAATCAGACGCATCAAAAACACAGACTGTTCGCGAGAAGGCGATAATGCCCGCCTCTCCCTTCCCCGTCATCCTCGGGCTTGCCCCACGATGACGCAGCCATGACGGTCGTCCCACAGCAAAACGGCCCCCGGATTTCTCCGGGGGCCGTTCTGTTACGCTACTGTTCGGCCCGAGGGCCGGATCTTCGATTACTCGACGATCTTGGCCACGACGCCGGCGCCGACGGTGCGGCCGCCTTCACGGATGGCGAAGCGCAGGCCCTGGTCCATCGCGATCGGCGTGATCAGCTCGACGTTCAGCTCGGCGTTGTCGCCGGGCATGATCATCTCAACGCCTTCCTTCAGCTGCACGATGCCGGTCACGTCCGTCGTGCGGAAGTAGAACTGCGGGCGGTAGTTCGTGAAGAACGGCGTGTGACGGCCGCCTTCTTCCTTGGTCAGGATGTAGGCTTCAGCCACGAACTTGGTGTGCGGCGTGATGGAGCCCGGCTTGCACAGCACCTGGCCGCGCTCGACGTCTTCACGCTTGGTGCCGCGCAGCAGAACGCCGACGTTGTCACCCGCTTGACCTTGGTCCAGCAGCTTGCGGAACATTTCAACGCCCGTGCAGGTCGTCTTCTGGACCGGACGGATGCCGACGATCTCGACTTCCTCACCGACCTTGACGATGCCCTTCTCGACGCGGCCCGTGACCACGGTGCCGCGGCCCGAGATCGAGAACACGTCTTCCACCGGCATCAGGAACGGCAGGTCCACCGGACGTTCCGGCTGCGGGATATAGGCGTCGACCGTCTCCATCAGCTTGATGACTTGCTGTTCGCCGATTTCCGGGTTCACGCCGTCGGTTGCAGCCTTGGCCGAACCCTTGGTGACCGGAATGTCGTCGCCCGGGAACTGGTACGAGCTCAGCAGCTCGCGCACTTCCATCTCGACCAGCTCAAGCAGTTCTTCGTCGTCGACCAGGTCGACCTTGTTCATGAAGACCACCAGGGCCGGCACGCCGACCTGACGGGCCAGCAGGATGTGCTCGCGGGTCTGCGGCATCGGGCCGTCAGCGGCCGAAACCACCAGGATCGCGCCGTCCATCTGCGCCGCGCCCGTGATCATGTTCTTCACATAGTCGGCGTGGCCGGGGCAGTCGACGTGCGCATAGTGACGGTTGGCCGTCTCATATTCCACGTGCGACGTGTTGATCGTGATGCCGCGGGCCTTTTCTTCCGGCGCAGCGTCGATGTCGGCGTAGTTCATCGCCTTGCCGCCGCCGGCCTTCGCCAGCGTCATCGTGATCGCAGCCGTCAGCGTCGTCTTGCCGTGGTCAACGTGGCCGATCGTGCCGATGTTGCAGTGCGGCTTCGTGCGTTCGAACTTTTCCTTGGCCATTCTCTAGCTCCTAAGGTCCCCGAACCGGGGGTTCCTGCAGTTTGGGGGTTAAGGACGCCCGGTCCTTACGGTCCGGGCGCTTTTAGGTCCGCTTTCCGAAAAGGGAAAGCTTAGGCGTACTTCTTGATCACTTCGTCGGCGACGTGTTGCGGCACCGGCTCGTAGTGATCGTATTGCATGGTGAACTGGGCGCGGCCCTGCGACATGCCGCGCAGCGTGTTCACATAGCCGAACATGTTGGCCAGGGGCACGAAGGCGTTAACAACCGTGGCGTTGCCACGCATGTCTTGGCCCTGGATCATGCCGCGACGTCCGTTCAGGTCGCCGATGACCGAACCGAGGTAGTCCTCGGGGGTCACGACCTCCACCGCCATGATCGGCTCGAGCAGCTTGGGAGCGCCCTTTTCCTTCAGTTCGCGGAAGGCCGCGCGGGCCGCGATTTCGAACGCCAGCACGCTGGAGTCGACGTCGTGGAACTTGCCGTCCGTCAGGGTCGCCTTGAAGTCGATCAGCGGGAAGCCGGCCAGCAGACCCGAATCCTTGATGGAGTTCAGACCCTTTTCGACGCCCGGGATGTATTCCTTGGGCACGGCGCCGCCGACGATCGAGTTCTCGAACACGAAGCCCGAGCCCGGCTCGCCGGGTTCGAAGGTGATCATGACGCGGGCGAACTGACCCGTACCGCCGGTCTGCTTCTTGTGCGTGTAGTCGATGTCGACCTTGCGGCCCAGCGATTCACGGTAGGCGACCTGCGGGGCGCCGATCGTTGCGTCGACCTTGTAGGTGCGGCGCAGGATGTCGATCTTGATGTCCAGGTGCAGTTCCCCCATGCCCTTCAGGATCGTCTGGCCCGACTCGTGGTCGGTCGAGACGGTGAAGGACGGATCTTCCGAAGCCAGCTTCGCCAGAGCGATGCCCAGCTTCTCTTGGTCAGCCTTGGTCTTGGGCTCGACCGAGATTTCGATCACGGGCGCCGGGAATTCCATCTTCTCGAGGATGATGGGCGACTTGATCGGATCGCACAGGGTGTCGCCCGTGCGGGTTTCCTTCAGGCCGGCCAGAGCGACGATGTCGCCGGCGTAGGCTTCCTTGATGTCCTCGCGGTTGTTCGAGTGCATCTGCAGCATGCGGCCGACGCGCTCTTTCTTGTCACGCGACGAGTTCAGCAGCGACATGCCGGTTTCCATCTTGCCCGAGTACAGGCGGCAGAAGGTCAGCGAGCCGACGAAGGGGTCGTCCATGATCTTGAACGCCAGAACCGACAGGGGCTCATCGTCCGAAGCCTTGCGGGTGACCGGCTCTTCCGTCTTGAAGTCGATGCCCGGGGTCGCCGGGATGTCGACGGGCGACGGCAGGTAGTCGATGACCGCGTCCAGCAGGGGCTGCACGCCCTTGTTCTTGAACGCCGAGCCGCCCAGGATCGGGTAGAAGGCGCCGGTCAGAACGGCTTTACGGATGCACTTCTTCAGGGTTTCGACCGAAGGCTCGTTGCCTTCCAGGTAGGCTTCCATCGCCTCGTCGTCGAGTTCGACGGCGTTGTCGATCAGGTACTGGCGGGCAGCGGCGACTTCGTCAGCCATGTCAGCCGGGATTTCGCGCACGTCAGCGTCGGCGCCGACGGTGTCGGTTTCCCAGACCAGGGCCTTCATCTCGACCAGGTCGATGACGCCCTTCAGCAGGTTTTCTGCGCCGATCGGCAGTTGGATCGGCACAGCCTTGGCGCCCAGACGGTCGCGGATCGATTCGACCGAGGCGTTAAAGTCGGCGCCGATCTTGTCCATCTTGTTGACGAAGACGATGCGCGGAACCTTGTACTTGTCGGCCTGGCGCCAGACGGTTTCCGTCTGCGGCTCAACACCGGCGTTGCCGTCCAGCACCGTCACGGCGCCGTCGAGCACGCGCAGCGAACGCTCGACTTCAATGGTGAAGTCCACGTGTCCGGGGGTGTCGATGATGTTGAGGCGCTTGCCTTTCCAGAAGGCGGTCGTCGCGGCCGACGTGATGGTGATGCCGCGTTCTTGTTCCTGGTCCATCCAGTCCATGGTGGACGCGCCATCGTGCGTCTCGCCCATTTTGTGGTTACGGCCGGTGTAAAACAGGATCCGCTCAGTCGTCGTCGTCTTGCCCGCGTCGATGTGGGCCATGATGCCGAAGTTGCGGTAGTCTTCGATTTTATGCGTGCGGGGCATAGGAGCGTCCCTTGAGGGCTTAGGACGCCCTGGAGCGCCCTCGGAAATGTCGGATAAGACGGCGCGGGCGATTTAGCTCAAACCGCCCGCGCCGGATAGTCTTAGATAGGAACCGTCCCATACCTTCGAAAGAGGGACGGTTTTAAGACACTTACCAGCGGTAGTGGCTGAACGCGCGGTTGGCTTCGGCCATCTTGTGGGTGTCTTCGCGCTTCTTGACCGCGGTGCCGCGGTTGTTCGAGGCGTCCAGCAGCTCGGCGGCCAGCTTTTCCGTCATGGTGTTTTCACCACGCTTGCGCGCAGCGTTCACCAGCCAACGGATGGCCAGGGCGCGGCGACGGTCCGGACGGACTTCGACCGGCACCTGGTAGGTGGCGCCGCCAACGCGACGCGAACGGACTTCGACCGAAGGCGCGACGTTGTCGAGGGCGGTGTGGAAGGTTTCGACCGCAGTGTGGTCTTTCTTCTTCTCAGCCAGAATGTCGAAGGCGCCGTAAACGATGTTTTCGGCGACGGCCTTCTTACCTTCGTACATGACGTAGTTCATGAACTTGGTGACGATCAGGTCCCCGAACTTGGGATCCGGCAGAACTTCACGCTTCTGGGCGCGGTGACGACGCGACATGGAGTATTCCTTGCAGTGCCCGACCTAGGCCGGGAAGATCTCGAAAGGCCTCCAGACCCGATGGGTCCAGAGGCGAATGATTGCCGCGAATGGCTTACTTCGGACGCTTGGCGCCGTAGTGCGAACGGCGCTGCTTGCGGTCCTTGACGCCTTGCGTGTCGAGCACGCCGCGCAGGATGTGGTAGCGAACGCCGGGCAAGTCCTTCACGCGGCCGCCGCGGATCAGAACAACCGAGTGTTCTTGCAGGTTGTGGCCTTCGCCGGGGATGTAGCAAACGGCTTCGTAGCCGTTCTTGGCCAGACGAACCTTGGCGACCTTACGCAGAGCCGAGTTCGGCTTCTTCGGGGTCGTGGTGTAAACGCGGGTGCAGACGCCGCGACGCTGGGGCGAACCCTCCAGAGCCGGAACCTTGTTACGGACGGGCTTGGGCTTGCGCGGCTTGCGGATCAGTTGGTTGATCGTAGGCATTGAGACAGGTCTCGACTTCTATTGGGGGGCGTGTGTCTTTCGACCGAAGCGCCCCGCGCCTTCTTGTGAACGAGGGACCATTCCCCCGCCCGGGTGTCATCGAGACTGATGTCGTAACGACAAACAGAAAAACCGGAACGCGCGCTTTGGGCGTTCCGGCGGCGCACAGGCCGTCCGTTCAATTGTCACGATCTCAGCAACCGGCGAACCGGCCACGCCTCGAAAGTGCGCGGCTTCTACGCCTGAAGGGGCAAAAGGTCAATATGCGTCGACCGCCCTGGAACCCGGCCACGTCTGCTCCACGAGTGACAGCACGACCGACCCAGAACGCGCTCGCCCGCCACTGCCCGAATCGCCTCATGCGGCAGCGACCACAGCCCTCGCGTGAATAAGTCCGAGACTCGCCTGAATCCAGCCATGCTTGCAGCCCAGCCTGATCGAACGGGAGGATGAATGGCTGGGCAGGACGGCGGCATTTCGGGCCTGAACTGGCGCACGACGGCGATCGTAGGCCTGTCGGCGGGCTTCAATGGCGTATTGATCGCCGCCCTGTCGTTCACTGATGCTGCAAGACCGCCCCAGAGAGGCGGCCCAATGCCGACGATCTTTGTCGAGATCGAACCACGCCCGCTGCTTGCCTATGAACGCACCCCGACGCTCGAGCGCGCAACAGCCACCGCCCCGGCGCGGAACGGGCCCGCTGAAGCGCCCAGCCCACCGGCCACCACAAGCGCGAGCGCGAGCGCCCTCAGCCCCCCTGTTCCCGCTTCGTCAGATATAGAAGACCGATGGCGCGTGGCGCCACGCGCGGACACTCCTTCCTTACGCATCCTCTCGTGCGACGCCCCTCAACACCTGTCGCCCGAGTTTCGTCGGCAATGCGATGACCGTCGTCTGCGGCTGGCGTCCGACGCGCGCTCCATCACCGGCACAGGCGATGCGGATCGTGATGCCGCTTTCGCCCGACAAGGCGCCCGGCGCCTGGCCGCGTGGGAGGCCCAGCGCGCCGATCCTTCACGCGTAGCAGCGACCTGCGAAAGCCCCAGTCCCGTCGCCGGTTGCGCCGACGTTAATATTCAGGTCGAGTTGTTCTCCAGTCGGGATGGCTTCCTGCCCAATCTCAGAAAGCGTCGTGAGTGAGCGTGTCGACCTATCCTGCACCATCAAGAATGGACTGGCGCAAGATCGGCCTGGGCACGGCTTCAGTGGGCATCAACCTGGCCCTGCTCGCCGCCCTGTCCTTCACCACACTGGGCATCAAGGGCCGTGCGCCGGTTGTCGAACCGCCCCTCATCTATCTCGATATCGAGCCTCGCCCCCTGCTGCCTGACGAGCGCCCGCGCCCGGCCGTCAGCGCGCCGGTGCAGGCGCAGACCCCACGATCTGAAACCCCAAGCCGCGCTCTGGTTCACGGCCCTACGACGTCCACGCCGACGACAACGCCGCAGGACCGTCCCTCCCCCATCAATCCGCGTATCGCCGCACCTGCGCCGCAAAGCGTTCCCGCGCCCGACAACCAATGGACGGTCAGCTCCGACCGCACGACCGCCATGGGCCGTGCGCTGCGCCAGGGCCTGTCAGGCTGCACAAATCCTCAGATGCTCAGTCGAGAAGAACGTCAACAGTGCGAGGACAGGCGGGCCCAGATCGGGCGGAACGCCGCCCCCATCACCGGCACCGGCAATCCAGCCCGCGACGCTGCCTTCGCCCGTGAAGGCGCGCGCAGACTGGCGCAATGGGAAGCAGATCGCCGTCCCCTGTCCGGCGGCGTCGGCATCGTCGGCCCGGCGGACTGTGTGGGCTCGAACTTCGGCACGGGCTGCGCGGGCGCGCAACTGGACCCCAGCCTGGCCCCGGACTCTTCCACCAACGTCCAGACCCGCCGCGACGGTCACCGTGCGGGCGGCGCGCCGATCACCCCCGGCGCCCCCGCTCCTCGGGAACGCTGGAAGGATTGAAAGAAAAAGGGCGGCACTGTCACCAGCGCCGCCCTCTTCATGTCGTCACTTCCGTAACCGCAGATCAGCCTTCGCTGCTCTCCAGCTCCAGTTGCAGATCGGCCGGCAGCGGCTCGATCGCGTCTTCGCGGGCCTGGGTCAGTTCCGCATCACGCTCGTTGGCGATCTTCTGCAGGCTGCGAAGGTAGGCGCCCGTACCGGCCGGGATCAGGCGGCCGACGATGACGTTTTCCTTCAGGCCTTCCAGCATGTCCTTCTTGCCGTGGACCGAGGCGTCGGTGAGGACGCGGGTGGTCTCCTGGAAGGACGCCGCCGAGATGAAGCTGCGGGTCTGCAGCGACGCCTTGGTGATGCCCAGCAGGACGGGCTGGGTGGTGGCCAGACGGCCGCCGCGCTTCTCGACCTTGGCGTTCTCGAGCACGGCTTCAGCCACTTCGACGGTGTCGCCGCGGATCAGGGTGGTTTCACCCGAATCCAGCACTTCAACCTTCTGCAGCATCTGACGCACGATGACTTCGATGTGCTTGTCGTTGATCGGCACGCCCTGCAGTCGATAGACCTCCTGCACTTCGTTCACCAGATACTCGGCCAGCGCCTCGACGCCCTGAATACGCAGCAGATCGTGCGGATCGGGGTTGCCGTCGATGATGTAGTCGCCCTTCTGGATCAGATCGCCGTCGTGGACGGAGATGTGCTTGCCCTTCGGGATCAGGAACTCGACCGGTTCGCCCTGCACGCCGTCGGCGTTGACTTCCGGCGTGATCTTGATGCGGCGCTTGTTCTTGTAGTCGCGGCCGAACTCAACCCGACCATCCATTTCGGCGATGACCGCGCAGTCCTTCGGACGACGGGCTTCGAACAGTTCGGCGACGCGCGGCAGACCGCCGGTGATGTCGCGGGTCTTGGCGCCTTCGGTCGGAACGCGGGCGATGATCTCACCCGGCTTGACCTCGTCGCCGTTCGACACGGACAGAACCGCGCCCACCGGCAGCAGGTAGCGGGCGTCGGAGCCCGACGACAGCTTGGCGTAGGCGTCGCCCAGGGTGACGCCCATGGCCGGACGCAGGTCCGAACCACGCGGGCTGGCGCGCCAGTCGGAAACCACGCGCTGGGCGATGCCCGTCGCTTCGTCGGTCTCTTCCTTGACGGACAGGCCTTCCACCAGGTCCTCAAAGCGGACGACGCCGCCCACTTCGGTCAGGATCGGGGTGGTGTAGGGGTCCCACTCGGCCAGACGTTGGCCGCGCTTCACTTCGCCGCCGTCCTTGACGCGGATGCGCGCGCCGTAGGGCGCCTTGTGCGTCTCGCGGTCCTTGCCGTCGACAACAACGGTCACGGTGACGTTGCGGCTCATGGCCACCAGATCCCCGTGGGCCGCGACAACGGTCGGACCGGCGATGCGAGCGACACCGGCGTTGGTCGCCTCCATGAAGGAGGTTTCCGCAACCTGGGCCGTACCGCCGATGTGGAAGGTCCGCATCGTCAGCTGGGTGCCCGGTTCGCCGATCGACTGGGCGGCGATGACGCCGACCGCTTCGCCGATGTTGACGTTGGTGCCGCGCGCCAGGTCACGGCCGTAGCAGTGGGCGCAGATGCCGGCGTCGGCTTCACAGGTCAGGGCCGAACGGACCTTGACCGACTGAACGCCAGCGGCGTCGACGGCCTCGACCACTTCTTCCACCAGATAGGTGTCAGCAGGGAACAGGACCGTATCGGTGCCCGGCTCCTTGATGTCCTCGGCCGCATAGCGACCCAGGATGCGCTGACCCAGCGAGACCAGAACGTCGCCGCCCTCCATCACCGCGCGCAGGGTGATGCCGCGCGTCGAGCCGCAGTCCTGTTCGGTGACGATGCTGTCCTGCGCCACGTCCACCAGACGGCGGGTCAGGTAACCCGAGTTGGCGGTCTTCAGCGCGGTGTCGGCCAGACCCTTACGGGCGCCGTGGGTGGAGTTGAAGTATTCAAGGACGGTCAGGCCTTCCTTGAAGTTCGAGGTGATCGGGGTCTCGATGATCTCGCCGGAAGGCTTGGCCATCAGGCCGCGCATGCCGCCCAGCTGCTTCATCTGCGCCTGCGAACCACGGGCGCCGGAGTTGGCCATCATGAAGACCGAGTTGATGTCGGGGTTTTCACCCTCGATCAGAACGCGCGGTTGCGCGATCTCGGCCATCATGGCGTCAGCGATCCGGTCCGTCGCCTTGGCCCAGGCGTCAACCACCTTGTTGTACTTCTCGCCGCGCGTGATCAGGCCGTCGGCGTACTGTTGTTCGTACTCCTCGACTTGGGTGCGCGTTTCAGCAACCAGTTCAACCTTCTTGGCCGGAATGACGATGTCGTCCTTGCCGAAGGAGATGCCGGCCTTGGCGGCTTCGCGGAAGCCCAGGCCCATCATCTGGTCGGCGAAGATCACCGTCGCCTTCTGACCGCAGTGGCGATAGACCACGTCGATCAGGTTGCCGATTTCCTTCTTGGTCAGGTTCTTCTCAAGCAGGCGGTAGCCGACGTTCGGGTTACGCGGCAGCAGGGCGCCCAGCTTCATGCGGCCCGGCGTCGTGTCGATGACCTTGGTCACCTCATTGCCTTCGGCGTCCTGTTCCGTCCAGCGCGCCTTGATGCGCGTGTGCAGGGTCACGACCTTGGCGTCCAGCGCTGCGTCGATCTCGCCGATGTTGGCGAACAGCTTGCCTTCGCCCGGCTCGCCGTCCTTGACCAGCGACAGGTAGTACAGACCCAGGACGATGTCCTGCGACGGCACGATGATCGGCTTGCCGTTGGCGGGCGACAGGATGTTGTTCGTCGACATCATCAGGACGCGCGCTTCCAGTTGCGCCTCCAGCGACAGCGGCACGTGGACAGCCATCTGGTCGCCGTCGAAGTCCGCGTTGAACGCCGTACAGACCAGCGGGTGCAGGCGGATGGCCTTGCCCTCGATCAGCTTGGGTTCAAACGCCTGGATGCCCAGACGGTGAAGCGTCGGCGCGCGGTTCAGCAGAACCGGGTGCTCGCGGATGACCTCGTCCAGGATGTCCCAGACCTGCGGCTGCTCGCGCTCGACCATGCGCTTGGACTGTTTGACGGTGCCCGACAGGCCCTTGGCGTCCAGACGCGCGTAGATGAACGGTTTGAACAGCTCCAGCGCCATCTTCTTGGGCAGGCCGCACTCGTGCAGCTTCAGTTCCGGACCCACGGTGATGACCGAACGGCCCGAATAGTCGACGCGCTTGCCCAGCAGGTTCTGACGGAAGCGGCCCTGCTTGCCCTTCAGCATGTCGGCCAGCGACTTCAGCGGACGCTTGTTCGCGCCGGTGATGACGCGACCGCGACGGCCGTTGTCGAACAGGGCGTCGACGGATTCCTGCAGCATCCGCTTTTCGTTGCGGATGATGATGTCCGGCGCGCGGAGCTCCATCAGGCGCTTCAGGCGGTTGTTGCGGTTGATGACGCGGCGATACAGGTCGTTCAGGTCCGACGTCGCGAAACGGCCGCCGTCCAGCGGCACCAGCGGACGCAGTTCCGGCGGGATGACCGGCACGATGGTCAGGATCATCCACTCAGGTTTGTTGCCGGACTCGAGGAAGGCCTCGATCAGCTTCAGGCGCTTGGAGGCCTTTTTGGCCTTCATTTCCGAGGGGTTGTCGGCCAGTTCGCCACGGTGCTTTTCAGCCTCGGCGTGCAGGTCGATGCCCATCAGCAGGTTGCGGACGGCCTCGGCGCCGATCTCGGCCGTGAAGCCGTCGTCGCCGAATTCTTCCTGATAGCGATAGAACTCGTCTTCCGTCAGCAGTTGGTTCTGCTTCAGCGGCGTCAGACCCGGCTCGGTGACGATGTAGTTTTCGAAGTACAGGACGCGTTCCACGTCCTTCAGCGCCATGTCCAGCATCAGCGAGATGCGGCTCGGCAGCGACTTCAGGAACCAGATGTGGGCGACCGGGGCGGCCAGGTCGATGTGACCCATGCGCTCACGGCGAACGCGCGCCAGCGTAACTTCAACGCCGCACTTCTCGCAGATGATGCCCTTGTACTTCATGCGCTTGTACTTGCCGCACAGGCATTCGTAGTCCTTGGTCGGACCAAAGATACGGGCGCAGAACAGGCCGTCACGCTCGGGCTTGAACGTGCGATAGTTGATGGTTTCCGGCTTCTTGATCTCACCAAACGACCACGACCGGATCTTCTCGGGCGAGGCCAGAGCGATCTTGATCTGGTCGAAGGTCGGCGCGACCGGGACCGGGTTGAAGATGTTCAGGACTTCCTGGTTCATCTTTATTCCTTCTGCGGGGAAGACCCGCGAAAATTATTCAGAACGGAGAGGCAGGCGGCGGGACCGCCCTCCCCCGCCTTGGCGGGAGAGGGCTTTGATCCGGCTCAGCTGTTCTCCAGCTCCACGTTCAGACCCAGCGAACGCATTTCCTTGATGAGAACGTTGAAGCTCTCGGGAATGCCGGCTTCGAAGCTGTCGTCGCCACGGACGATGGCCTCGTAAACCTTGGTCCGGCCGGCGACGTCGTCGGACTTCACCGTCAGCATTTCCTGCAGGGTGTAGGCGGCGCCGTAAGCTTCCAGAGCCCAGACCTCCATTTCCCCGAAGCGCTGACCGCCGAACTGCGCCTTACCGCCCAGCGGCTGCTGGGTGACGAGCGAGTACGGGCCGATGGAGCGGGCGTGGATCTTGTCGTCGACCAGGTGGTGCAGCTTCAGCATGTAGATGTAGCCGACCGTGACCGGACGCTTGAACTGCTCGCCGGTCTGGCCGTCGTACAGGATCGACTGGGCCGACTTGTTCAGACCAGCTTCTTCCAGAAGACGTTCGATGTCGCCGATGTGCGCACCGTCGAAGACTGGGGTCGCGAAGGGCACGCCCTTGGACAGGTTGCGGGCCAGCTCGACCAGTTCTTCCTCATCCTGCGGCAGAGGGGTGTCCTCGCCGTAGATATGCGTCAGGCGGTCGATCAGGGCCTGCTTCTGACCACCCTGCTGCCAGGCTTCCAGCAGACCGGAAATCTGCTTGCCCAGGCCAGCGGCGGCCCAACCCAGGTGGGTTTCGAAGATCTGGCCGATGTTCATGCGCGACGGCACGCCCAGCGGGTTCAGAACGACGTCCACGTGGGTGCCGTCTTCCAGGTGCGGCATGTCCTCGATCGGCAGGATCTTGGAGATGACGCCCTTGTTTCCGTGACGGCCGGCCATCTTGTCGCCCGGCTGCAGCTTGCGCTTCACGGCCACGAAGACCTTGACCATCTTCATGACGCCAGGCGGCAGCTCGTCACCGCGCTGCAGCTTCTCGACCTTGTCTTCGAAACGACGGTCCAGTTGCTTGCGGGCGTCTTCGAACTGACGCTTCATGGCTTCCAGTTCGCCCTGGGTCTTCTCGTCGTCCAGAGCGATCTGCCACCACAGGCCGCGGCTGACTTCGGCCAGCTTCTCGTCGGTCAGTTCGCCGCGGCCGATGCCCTTCGGACCCGACACGGCGTTCTTGCCGATGATCAGCGGCTTCAGGCGGCCATAGACGTTGCGCTCAAGGATCTTGAGCTCGTCGTCGCGGTCCTTGCCGAGACGTTCGATTTCAGCGCGTTCGATGGCCAGGGCGCGTTCGTCCTTGTCCACGCCGTGACGGTTGAAGACGCGAACGTCAACGATCGTGCCGGCGACGCCGGGCGGCAGGCGCAGCGAGGTGTCACGGACGTCCGAAGCCTTCTCGCCGAAGATGGCGCGCAGCAGCTTCTCTTCCGGGGTCATCGGGCTTTCGCCCTTCGGCGTCACCTTGCCGACCAGGATGTCGCCCGGCTGGACTTCGGCGCCGATGGCCACGATGCCCGCTTCGTCGAGGTTGCGCAGGGCTTCCTCGCCGACGTTGGGGATGTCGCGGGTGATTTCTTCCGGGCCCAACTTCGTATCACGCGCCATCACTTCGAATTCCTCGAGGTGGATCGAGGTGAAGACGTCGTCGCGCACGATGCGCTCGGAGATCAGGATGGAGTCTTCGAAGTTGTAGCCGTTCCAGGGCATGAAGGCGACGAGGGCGTTGCGGCCCAGCGCCAGTTCGCCCAGGTCCGTCGACGGGCCGTCAGCAATGACGTCGCCGAACTTCACCTGGTCGCCCACGCGCACGATCGGGCGCTGGTTGATGCAGGTCGACTGGTTGGAGCGTTGGAACTTCGACAGGCGGTAGATGTCGACGCCCGAACGGGCGGCGTCCACGTCACCGGTGGCGCGCACGACGATACGCGTGCCGTCGATCTGTTCGACAACACCGTCACGACGCGCGACCACGACAGCGCCGGAGTCCACAGCCACGACCGCTTCCATGCCGGTGCCGACCAGCGGCGCGTCCGACTGCACCAGAGGCACGGCCTGACGTTGCATGTTCGCGCCCATCAGTGCGCGGTTGGCGTCATCGTTTTCCAGGAACGGGATCAGGGCCGCAGCGACCGAAACAACCTGCTTCGGCGACACGTCCATCATGTCCACGGCGTCCTTGTTCAGGAGCTGGGATTCACCGTTGATCCGGCCTGGAACCAGTTCTTCGACGATCTGGCCGTTCTTCAGTTCGATGTTGGCCTGAGCGATCGTGTACTTCGACTCTTCCATGGCCGAGATGTAGACCACCTCGTTCTGAGCCTGACCGTCCTTCACGCGACGATACGGGCTCTCGATGAAGCCGTACTTGTTGACGCGCGCGTGGGTGGCCAGCGAGTTGATCAGACCGATGTTCGGGCCTTCCGGCGTTTCAATCGGGCAGATGCGGCCGTAGTGGGTCGGGTGAACGTCGCGGACTTCGAAACCAGCGCGCTCACGCGTCAGACCGCCCGGGCCAAGCGCCGAAAGGCGACGCTTGTGGGTGATTTCCGACAGCGGGTTCGTCTGGTCCATGAACTGCGACAGCTGCGACGAACCGAAGAACTCGCGAACCGCAGCGGCGGCAGGCTTGGCGTTGATCAGGTCGTGCGGCATGACCGTGTCGATATCGACCGAGGACATGCGCTCCTTGATGGCGCGCTCCATGCGCAGCAGACCGACGCGGTACTGGTTTTCCAGCAGCTCGCCGACCGAACGGACGCGACGGTTGCCCAGGTTGTCGATGTCGTCGATCTCGCCGCGGCCGTCCTTCAGGCCGACCAGGATCTGGAGCACCTTCAGCACGTCGTCCTTGCGCAGGACGCGGATCTCGTCCGAAACCTCAGGGGTCTCCAGACGCATGTTCATCTTGACCCGGCCGACGGCCGACAGGTCGTAGCGTTCACTGTCGAAGAACAGCGAGTTGAACATGGCTTCGGCAGCCTCAGGGGTGGGCGGCTCGCCCGGACGCATCACGCGATAGACGTCGAACAGGGCGTCTTCACGGTTGTCGTTCTTGTCCACGCGCAGGGTGTTGCGCATGTAGGCGCCGACCGTGACGTGGTCGATGTCCAGCACTTCGATGGTGGTGAAGCCGTTTTGCTCCAGCACTTCGATGGTCGGAACGTCCAGTTCGTCGCCGGCTTCGGCGTAGATTTCGCCGGTTTCGTAGTTGACGGCGTCGTTGGCCAGATACTTGGTGACCAGGGCGTCAGCGGCCAGCGAAAGCGAGGTGGTTGTTTCACCCAGCTTCTTGGCGGCGCGCGCGCTGATCTTCTGACCAGCCTGGGCGATCACTTCGCCGGTGTCGGCGTCGACCAGATCGAACTCCGGCTTCACACCGCGCCAGCGTTCGGCCTTGTACGGCGTGACCCAGCCCTCGCCGCGCTTCTCGTAAGGCACGGTCTCGTAGAAGGTCTTCAGGATTTCTTCGCCGTCCATGCCCAGACCCATCAGGAAGGTCGTGGCGGGCAGCTTGCGGCGGCGGTCGATGCGGACATAGACCACGTCCTTGGCGTCGAACTCGAAATCGAGCCACGAACCGCGGTACGGGATCACGCGGGCGGCGAACAGCAGCTTGCCCGAGGAGTGGGTCTTGCCCTTGTCGTGGTCGAAGAAGACGCCCGGCGAACGGTGCATCTGCGAGACGATCACGCGCTCGGTGCCGTTGACGATGAAGGTGCCCTTGTCCGTCATGAGCGGGATGTCGCCCATATAGACGTCCTGCTCCTTGATGTCCTTGACCGAACGGGCTCCCGTTTCCTCGTCGGTTTCGAACACGATCAGGCGCAGCTTGACCTTCAGCGGCGCGGCATAGGTCATGTCGCGCTGAATGCACTCTTCAACGTCGTACTTGGGATCTTCGAACTCGTACGAGACGTATTCCAGGATCGCGCGTTCGTTGAAGTCCTTGATCGGGAACACCGACTTGAAGACCGCTTCGATGCCCTGCTCCTTGCGCTGGCCCGGACGGACCTCGCGTTGCAGGAACTGTTCGTAGGAGGCGCGCTGAACCTCGATCAGGTTCGGCATCTGCACCGCTTCGGGAATACGCCCGAAGGATTTGCGGATGCGCTTCTTGCCGGTGAACGAGGTGGCGGAAGCGATCTGACCGTTGATGGCGAGATCGTGGGAGGCGTCGGTCATTCAGTGTTTCCCATGCGCACGGTCCGGGAAAACCATGCGTGAAATGCAGCAGCCACGGCACGCGTTTCCACGTCCGCAGCCAGTTTTTTCGGCATCCACCCTCGGCCCGCTGCCGGGCCAGGACGCCTGAAATGTACCGGCTCCCTGGGAAGGAGCCGCGCCTTCGCTCCGGTCGGAGGGCGACGGACCGGGCCTCGGCGCTGAACGCGCAGACTCAATTGGAGTGTTGCGGGGAGGCGCACATATACGCGCTTCTTCGGCAAAATAAAGACCCTCGCAGAAGTCAAATTCGAACTTGGCGCCTATCCCCAATTTCTTTTGTCAGTTTCTTTGGCCGGAACGTCAGGTTTTCTCGCTTGCTCCAGGCCCGGCGGATCGCGTCCCTAGACAGATGCGCCCACTCCTCGCCTCGCTCGCCGCCCTCTCCGTCCTCGCCGTCGCCGCCTGCGGCCAGCCGGACAAGCCCGCCGATCCCGCCGCCGCCGCCGCCGCCGCGGGCGCAGAGGCGCACAAGATCGACTGGCGCGAGGGCGATGTCGAAGACGCCTTCGCCGAGGCCGCAGAAGCCAACAAGCCGGTGCTTCTCTATTGGGGCGCGGTCTGGTGCCCGCCCTGCAATCAGTTGAAGGCTGGCCTGTTCCAGGACCCGGAGTTTGTCGCCCGCACCCGCGATTTCATCCCCGTCTATCTGGACGGCGACTCCAAGGGCGCCCAGGCCTGGGGCCAGAGGTTCGGCATCAAGGGCTATCCGACCCTGATCGTCCTGCGCCCCGACCGGACCGAGATCACCCGCCTATCGGGCGGCGGCGATCCTGAAAAGGTCGAGGCCGTGCTGAAGGCCGCCCAGCGTGGCGGTCCGAACGCCAGCGAACTGCTGCAACGCGCCCTGGCTGATCCCGGCCGCCTGTCCGCCGACGACTGGACCCTGCTGTCCGAATACGGCTGGGCGGTGGATGCGGGCCGTCTGGTCAAGCCCGATGAGGCGACCGGCGTTCTTGAACGACTGGCCAGGGCCGCGCCCACCCTGATCCTGCAGCACCGTTTCGCCTTAGCCGCCCTGGCCCAGCGCCCCAAGGACGCGCCCGCCCTGCCCGCCGCGCGTCAGGCCGAGGTCCGCGCCCTGCTGGACGCCGTCTTGTCCAGTCCCGCCGAGGTCCGCGCCAATCGCGGCGCCCTGATCTACAGCGGCGTCGACGTCATCAAGGCAGCAGCTCCCGCCGGACCGGAACGCGCCCGCCTGTCCGCCGCCCTGATCCAGGCGCTGGACCGCGTTTATGACGACGCCACTCTGGGAACCCAGGACCGGCTCTCGACCACCTATGCCGACATCGCCGTCTTCCGCGCCCAGGCAGGCAAGGACGCCGCCGTTCCCACTGCTCTGCGCGACAAGGTGCGCCAGCGCGCGGCCTGGGCCGACCAGTCCGCCAAGACCGCCTATGAGCGTCAGTCCACCATCAGCACCGCCGCCAACCTTCTGTCCGAAGCAGGCGACAAGACGGGCGCCGAGGCCCTGCTGACCGCCGAACTCCAGAAGTCCAAGACCCCGTATTATTATATGCCAGAACTGGCGGATCTCGCCGAGGCGCGCGGGGACAAGGCCGCCGCCGTCGATTGGCTGCGCAAGGGTTATGAGACCGCCGAAGGCCCCGCCACCCGCGCCCAGTGGGGCGTCCTCTATGTCGACGGCTTGATTCGCCTGACCCCGCGCGACAAGACCGTCATTGAGACCGCCGCCGGTCAGGTCATCGGCGAACTGTCCGGCCAGCCCGACAGCTATCACCAGCGCACGCGCCAGCGGTTCGACACCCTGGGCAAGAGCCTGACCGACTGGAGCCGCGCCAACAACGGCGCCGCCGTGCTGGAGCGCCTGCGCGGACGCATCGCCGAAGCCTGCGCCGCCCAGACCGACGCCGACGCCCGCGCCGCCTGCCAGTCCTGGCTCAAGCCCGCCTGACCTGACGCCGCTGCATTGACAGTTCCGCCCTTGGCGTCATCCATGATCGCCAAGGGAGACGCCTTCGCATGAACACACGCCGGCTTGGCCTGATCGCCGTTTCAACCCTGGCTCTGTCGGCCTGCAAGGCGGTCAATGTGCCCGAAGACGCCTTCTTCTATCCCGACACCCGGATGCAGGCGGAGAAGATCGTCCTGCCGCCAGACGCGCCGATGCGTTTCCAGGCCGACACCTTCACCATTCCCTATGCGGGCGGAACCATCGGCGCGACGCGGGTGCGCACCGGACGAACCGACACGCCCCTGATCCTGTTCTGCGGGGGCAACATGTTCCGGCGCAGCGCCGCCGCAGGCCTGACCGCCGCCAAGCTGACGCCCTTCGGCGACGTGCTGATGTTCGACTATCCCGGCTCTGGCGAAACGCCGGGTCCGGCCGAATATGAAGCCTTTATCGCCACCGCCAGAGCGGTCGCCGATGTCGCCCGCGCCCAGGCCGACGCCGAAGGCCGCAAGCTGATCGCCTGGGGCCATTCGCTGGGCGGCATCGTCTGTCCTCAGATCGTACAGCACGTCCGCGCCGACGCCGTGGTGCTGGAGACCACGACCCCCAACGCCCGCGCCGTTGTCGAAAACGCAGCGGGTTGGGCCCGTCCGTTCATCCGCATCAACCTGGCCCCCAATCTGGCCGCCGTAGATGTGCCCACTGCGTTAAAGGGCTACGCCGGCCCGGTCGTGGTGCTGGAGGCCAGCCACGACACCACCCTGCCGCCCGCGCTCAGCCAGAAGCTTGTCCGCGATCTCAGGGCCGAGGGCGTCACCGTCGATCGTCTGGTCTTCCCGGACGCCGGTCACGGCGATGTCGGCGCCCAGCCGGACTTCCAGTCCCGTGTCGCAGCCGCGCTCGCCGCTCACTGACTGGACGCGCATCACTCTCAGCCCTAGCGTCACCGCCATGAATCGCATCGCCCTGCCCCTGATCGCCGCCGTCGCCCTTTCCGGCGCCCTGTCCGCCTGCGCGACCAAGCGTGAGCCGGTCACCTATGCCGAGACGGCCGCCGCCGCCGCGCGCGCCGCTTCTCAGGTCGAGGGCCAGGCGTCGCTGTCGCCGCAGGAGGTGTGGGATGCGGGCAATATCGCCTATCTGGACTGGAACGGCGCCCGTCGCGGCTGGACCACGACCGAGAGCGGCCTGCAATATCGTCGCGTCGGCAAGGCGCATCCGAACGCCGCCCAGCCCACCGCGACCGACACGGTCAAGGTCCACTATCGCGGGACCTTTATCGACGGACGCGAGTTCGACAGCTCTTACGCCCGCAACGCACCGGCCGAGTTCCCGCTGAACCGCGTCATCAAGGGCTGGACCGAGGGTGTGGCCCTGATGCACGTCGGCGAAATCTATGAGTTCGTGATCCCCGCCTCGCTAGGCTACGGCTCGCGCTGGGTCGGCGGCGGCGAGCTTCCGCCCAACTCCACCCTGCGTTTCAGCGTCGAACTGCTGGAAGTGAAGCCCGCGTCCTGACGGACTTGACGACGGCGCCCCTGCGGCAGAGGGTCGCACCTTCCCCTGAGTATCCGTAGAGCGTGAAATGAAGATCATCCGTCCCGCCGCCATGCGCGCCGCCGGTTTCGCCCTTCTGCTGGCGACGACCGCCCCCGCCGCCTTCGCCTCTGCGGCCATGGCTCAGGACGCATCGACCTATCCGCCAGCCCTGCCCGCGCCCCAGCCCGCCATCCCTGCGGTGCGCGACGCGCCCTATCCGGGCGTCATCAAGCTGGATGTGGACGCCACCAATCTGAACCAGCGCATCTTCTCGGTGACCGAGACGATCCCCGTCGCCAGCGCCGGTCCCCTGACCCTGTTCTTCCCCGAATGGCTGCCGGGCAACCACGGTCCGGTCGGCCCGGTCGCCCAGTTAGCGGGCATCGAGATCACCGCCAACGGTCAACGCGTGGAATGGGTGCGCGACACGCTTCACCCCCTCGCCTACCACCTGACCGTCCCGGCGGACGCGTCCGAGATCGTGGTCCGGATGCAGCACCTGTCGCCCACGACCGGCAATCAGGGCCGCATCACCATGACGCCGGAAATGCTGAACGTGCAGTGGGAGAAGATGCTGCTCTATCCCGCAGGCCACTGGTCGCGGAACATCACGCTCCAGCCCACGGTCAAGCTTCCGACCGGCTGGCGGTTCGGCACGGCGCTGGAGCCGCTGGAGAAGGACGGCGATGTTCAAAGCTTCAAGCCCGTCAATCTGGAAGTCCTGATCGACAGCCCGATCTTCGCCGGCGCCCACTATCGCCAGATCGACCTTGATCCCGGCGGTCGCTCGCCCGTCCGCGCCAATTTCGTCGCCGACGATCCCGCCAGTCTGGCCGCCACCGACGAGCAGATCCAGATCCTGCGCAATCTGGTGGTTCAGATGGACCGCCTGTATGGCGCGCGCCACTTCGATCACTACGACTTCCTGATCGCCATGACCGACAAGCTGGGCGGCATCGGGCTTGAGCATCACCGCAGTTCCGAGAACTCGGTCGATCCCGCCTTCTTCACCGGCTGGGCCACCCATCTGGGCGACCGCGACCTGCTCAGCCACGAGATGAACCACTCGTGGGATGGCAAATGGCGCCGCCCTGCCGACCAGTACGTCCCCAACTTCAACAGCCCGCTGCAGAACAGCCTGTTGTGGGTCTATGAGGGTCAGACGCAGTATTATGGCCAGGTCGTCGCCGCCCGTTCGGGTCTGCTGACCAAGCAGCAGGCGATGGACTCCCTGGCCATCACCGCCGCCACCTTCGACAATCGCGTCGGTCGTGAATGGCGCGCCATGCAGGACACGACCAACGACCCGATCATCAGCCAGCGTCAGCCCAAGGGCTGGCTGTCATGGCAGCGGGACGAGGACTATTATTCGGAAGGCCAGCTGATCTGGCTGGATGTCGACACCACGATCCGGGAAAAGACCAACGGCCGCAAATCCCTGGATGACTTCGCCAAGGCCTTCTACGGCGTCGAGGACGGCAGCTATGATCCCAAGCCCTATACGTTCGAGGATGTCGTCGCGGCCCTGAACGGCGTTGTCTCCAACGACTGGGCGACCTTCCTGCGCACGCGCCTGGACGGCCACGGCCCCGGTGCACCTCTGGACGGTCTGGTGCGCGGCGGCTGGCGGCTGACCTATGCGGACACGCCGACCGACTATCAGAAGACCCTGTACGCCGAGCTGAAGCGCAACGACTACACCTACTCGCTGGGCATCCAGACGACGGGCGCCAATGTCATTCGCGCCCTTCAGTGGGATAGCCCCGCCTTCAAGGCTGGCCTGGCCGTCGGCATGGAGATCGTCGCCGTCAATGGCGAGGCCGCCAATATGGATCGCATCAACGCCGCCATCACCGCGGCGAAAGACCCGGCCAAGACCGTGGACCTGATCGTCAAGGACGGCGACCGCTATCGCACCGTCAGCTTCGACTACCACGACGGCCTGCGCTACCCACGGCTGGAGCGCATCCCCGGGACGCCCGACCGTCTAGGCGACATCCTGACGCCGCGCACGCGATAGGTCCAATGGCCACAGACTGACCTCACGGCTCGTCATTCCGGGGCGTCCGAAGGACGAACCCGGAACCCAGGCGTTTTGCATCCAGCGGCAGACGCATTCAGCGGCGGCATCGCAGCCCTGGATTCCGGGTTCTTCGCTTCACTCAGCCCCGGAATGACGGTTTTGGGCTGAGTGTCGTTTGGACTCCGGACAAGGACCTCGCGGCCTTCTGTCCCTTGACGCCGCCCCCGACGCCCACGACGGTGCAGCTCTGCTGCAATACCGGATGACCTGATGTCGCGTTCACGCCTGCCCGCCGCCTGCCTCGCCCTTCTGCTGACGGGCGCCGCCGTCCCGGCCCTGGCGCACAGTTTCCAGTCGACCCCGATCATCGCCGATGCGACCCAGGCGCCCCTGGCCCTGCCCCGCGCCCAGCCCGCCATTCCGGTCCCGCAGGACAGGCCCTATCCCGGCGTCATCCAGTACCGCGCCGACGTCACCGATGTGGACCGCCGCATCGTCAATGTGACCCAGACCATCCCGGTCGCCCAGGCCGGTCCGCTGACCCTGCTCTATCCGAAATACCTGCCCGGCAACCACGCTGCGACCGGCCCGATCCAGCTGATCTCCGGCCTGACCGTGACCGCCAACGGCCAGCGGATCGAGTGGCTGCGCGACACCCTGGACCCTTACGCCTTCCATCTGGACATCCCGGCGGGCGTGACCAGCATCGACGTCGCCTTCCAGTGGCTGACCCAGCCGGACAATTCCAACTGGCGCGTCACCATGACCCCGGCCCTGGTCAATCTGCAGTGGGAGAAGGCCATCCTCTATCCGGCGGGCCACTACAGCCGCCAGATTCAGGTCGCCCCCTCCATCGTCCTGCCTTCTGGCTGGCAGTACGGCACCGCGCTGGCCACCGCCGCGCGTGAGGGCGATGTGGCGCGGTTCGAGACGACCGACCTCTACACCCTGATCGACAGCCCGGTCTTCGCAGGCGCCCACTATCGCCGCGTCGACATCGACCCGACAGGTGACCGCGTCCATCTGAACATCCTGGCCGACGAGGCCAAGGGCCTGGCCGCCACCGACGATCAGATCAAGCTGTTCAAGAACATGGTTCAGCAGGCCGACCGTCTGTTCGGCGCCCGCCACTTCGACCGCTACGAGTTCCTGTTCGCCCTGACGAACCAGCTGGGCGGCATCGGGCTGGAGCATCACCGCAGTTCGGAAAACACCGGCGCCCCCGACTTCTTCACCAACTGGTCCAAAAGCGAGGGCGACCGGGGCCTGCTGCCCCACGAATACACCCACTCGTGGAACGGCAAGTTCATGCGTCCGGCGGACGAACTGACCGCCAACCACAACGTCCCGACCCAGAACACCCTGCTGTGGGTCTATGAGGGTCAGACCGAATACTGGGGCGATGTCCTGGCCGCCCGCGCGGGCCTGCACAGCCGCGAGGTGGCGCTGGCCACCCTGGCCGCCATCGCCGCCTTCTATGACAACCAGCCCGGCCGCGAATGGCGCGCGCTTCAGGACGTCAACAACCACAATCTGCTGGGCTACCGCGTGCCGGGCCAATTCACCTCATGGATGCGCGGCACCGGCGATTACTACCGCGAAAGCGCCCTGATCTGGCTGGACGCCGACACCCTGATCCGTGAGGGCACCAACAACCGCAAATCCCTGGACGACTTCGCCCGCGCCTTCTTCGGCCACGACGACGGCCAGTGGGCGCCGCAGGGCTATACGTTCGAGCAGGTGGTCGCGGCCCTGAACGCCGTCTATCCGCACGACTGGACCGGCTTCCTGCGCGGGCGGCTGGACGCCGTCGGCCCCGACGCTCACGCCCCTCTGGCGGGCATCACGCGCGGCGGATACCGGCTGACCTACACCGACACGCCGTCGGCGGCGGAAAAGGCGGTCCAGACCGGTTGGGCCAATGATTTCCAGTATTCGCTGGGCTTCACCCTCAGCGGCGATCGCCTGACCAACATCCGCTGGGGCGGCCCTGCGTTTGAACAACGCATCGGCGCGGGCTGGCAGCTGGTCGCGGTCAACGGCGTCGCCGGGTCCGCCGAGGCCCTGCGCAACGCCGTCACCGCCGCCAAGGGAACGGACGCCAAGATCGAACTGCTGATCAAGTCCGGCGACCGTTTCCGCACCGTCGCCTTCGACTATCACGACGGCCTGCGCTACCCGCGCCTTGAGCGGATCGAGGGCACCCCCGACCGTCTGGGCGCCATCCTGACGCCGCGCAGCCGCTGAGGCCGAACAGCAGCCCATCTCCAATCGGATCAGAGCCCAGTCTGAAAACTCAAGGCGATCGACATTCGGTCGGCTGAATTCTCAGATCGTCCTTCCGGGGCTGAGCGAAGCGAAGAACCCGGAACCCAGGACTGCGACCGCATTGTTGGACACATTCAACACCGGATATGCGCGTCCTGGGTTCCGGGTTCATCCTTCGGACGCCCCGGAAGGACAGTTTTGGTCTGAATGGCGACTGGACCAAGATCACATAGCCGCCCCGAAACAAGAAAAGGCCCCGAGGTTTCCCTCGGGGCCTTTCCGATCTTCAGCAGATGCTGAGAACCAGATTACTTGATCTGGATCTTCGCGCCGGCTTCCGTCAGCTTCTTGGCGATTTCGTCGGCGGTTTGCTTCGAAACGTTTTCGACGACGTTCTGCGGAGCGCCTTCGACCAGGTCCTTGGCTTCCTTCAGACCCAGGTCCGAACGCACGCCACGGACTTCCTTGATGACGTTGATCTTCTTGTCGCCGCCGTCCACCAGGACAACGGTGAACTCGGTTTGCTCTTCAGCGGCTTCAGCCGGAGCAGCGCCACCAGCGGCCGGGGCAGCGAAAGCAACCGGAGCAGCAGCGGAAACGCCCCACTTTTCTTCCAGCAGCTTGGACAGTTCAGCAGCTTCCAGAACGGTCAGTGCGGACAGGTCTTCGACGATCTTGGCGAGGTCGGCCATTGTCAGTTTTCCTTCGGAGGATTGGTTTTAGAGAGTGATGCAGAGATGAAAGGCTGGGCCGCTTACGCGGCTTCCTTGGTGGCGTAGGCGTTGAACACGCGAGCCAGCTGACCGGCGGGTGCTTGCAGCACGCCGGCGATCTTGGTCGCAGGCGCGTTGAGCAGGCCGATGAGTTGACCACGAACCTCGTCGAGGGTCGGGAGCTTCGAGAGTGCCTCGACGCCCTTTGTATCGACGACGGTTTCGCCCATGAAGCCGCCGATGATCTTGAAGCGATCATTGGCTTTGGCGAACTCGGTGGCGACCTTGGCGGCCGTACCGGGGTTCTCGGCGTATGCGATGCCCACGGGACCCTTGAACAGGCCGTGGTAGTCGCTGCCTTCTTCGGCTTCGAGCGCCTTCAGCGCCAGGCGGTTCTTGACCACCTTGAACGCGCCGCCTTCTTTACGAAGACGGCCACGCAGATCTTCCATTTCCGCAACGGTCAGGCCCAGGTTGTGGGCCACGACCACGCTGCCGGCGTCGGCGAACACGCCCTTGAGCGATTCGATAGACTCGGCTTTTTGTGCGCGATCCATTGCGGTCTCCAGTCTTGGTATTCGCCGACGGGCTTATTCCCGACGGCGGATTGGCTAAAGCGCCATGCATCGCTGCAAAGCGTTCGAGCCGGTCGTATTGTCCGAAGGATGCGTCTGACGGCGTCCGTCCCGGAGTGCGGGCCGATGCGCGGCAAGTTCGCGTCCCCATCTCCCCACGGCGTCAGAAGGCTCTCTGACAGTTACGGCCTGGGTGACCCCCACGCCCCGAAGTTCTCGGACAGGACCGTCAGAAGATGAACTTCCAACGGGAAGCGGCGCTTTTACAGGGACCGATCACAGAAATCAAGGCGCGCAGCCCATGGCCTACGAACTCTATTACTGGCCCACGATCCAGGGACGCGGCGAGTTTGTGCGCCTGGCGTTCGAGGCGGCGGGCGCCGACTATGTCGATGTCTCGCGTCAGGATGACGGCGAGGCGATGATGGCGCTGATGCAGGAGGCGGCCACGCCGCCCTTCGCACCGCCTTTCGTCCGTCTGGGCGACCGCACCGTGGGCCAGGTGTCCGCCATTCTCGCCTGGCTCAGCCCGCGACTGGGCCTGGCGCCCGACGACCCTGCCGACCGCGCCTGGCTGGACCAGATCCAGCTGACCTTCGCCGACCTGGTGGCGGAGGTGCATGACACCCACCACCCCATCGACATGATGGCCTATTACGACGACCAGAAGCCCGAGGCCGCCCGCCGCGCCAGGGCCTTCCGCGATCATCGCATCCCCAAATTCCTCGGCTGGGCCGAACAGGTTCTGGCCCGCAATCCGTCAGGCCCGACGTGGTTGGTCGGGGAAAGCCTGACCTACGCCGACCTGTCGCTGTTCCAGGTGGTCGAGGGCCTGATCTACGCCTTCCCCAAGGCGGCTGCGCGCACATTGAAGACCGCGCCCAAGGTGGCGGCGCTCAGCGATCGGGTCGCCGCCCTGCCCCGCATCCGCGCCTATCTGGACAGCCCGCGCCGCATCCCGTTCAACGAGGACGGCATCTTCCGTCGCTACCCCGAACTGGACGGCTGACGCTCAGCGCCGCCCCTTGGATGCGGACGAAGCGGCGGCGTCACAGTTGAACTGGGCGCAGTATTTGCTCTGCAACTCGGTGACGAAGGCGATCATGCTGTCTTCCGTCACCTCCTGCGTGGCCATGCCCAGTTGAAAGCTCTTGGCGGCGATCAGGCGGCCGATGGGAGATTCGTAAAAGGCGAGTTGCGCCTCCAATTCTTCGGATGTGTAGATTTCGGCATAATGGGGCGCCAGATCGGTCAACAGCCGATTGGTCATCGCCGTCAGCATCCGCGGCGCATTGGCGCGTATCCAGGCCGCCTCCTGCCGCCCCACCCCAGCCGCCGTCCCCGCCGCTTCGATAGCCGACACCTGTTCACCGATCAGACTTTCCAGACTCTTGGTGAAGCTGGGCCCCGCAGTCGCCCGTATCAACCGTTCCGCCAGCGCCGTCCGCTGCGCCAACCCCGCATCCTGAGCCGCTGCGGGCTGCACAGCCAGACACAGGGTTGCTGCGACGGCGATGAAGACGTGACTGATGCGCATATGGTTCTCCCCTGCCCGACTATCGGCAGAGGCGGCGCGCGTGACCAGACGAAATCGCCCTGAGGTTGCTCAATACGCCAGCGGCGTGGCGGCGAAGTCGCGGATCAGTTCGGCCAGGTCCGCCTCATGCACGGCGTCCGCCGCCTCGGCAGGCGTCATCCAGCGGCGCTCACGCTGGTGCGCTTCCGGCCAGGCCCCCAACTGTATCAACACTTCCAGCGGATATACCGAGACCACGCACTGACGCTGGCGGCCGTCCTTCATGCCCTTGGCGTAGCGGAAGACGCCGACCGAGTGCCCGTCGATCTCGCCCTTCACCCCGGCTTCTTCCAGCGCTTCTTGCGCGGCGGCTTCGGGATCGGTCTTGCCGACCATCCGACCGCCCTTGGGGATGACCCAGCGCCGCGTCTCGCGCGAGGTGATCATCAGGATGCGGCGCTCGCCGTCCTCCAGCCGCCACGGCAGGGCCGCGACCTGGCGCGTCTCTGACCGCACTGTGCGCTTGGGATTCGCCCCGCTCACGTCAGGAACCATCCGCCGACGAAGTAGAAGATCGCGCCGATGGCCGCCGCTGCGGGCATGGTGATGAACCAGGCCGTGACGATGCTGCGCGCCACGTTCCAGCGCACGGCCGACACCCGCTTGGCCGCGCCCACGCCGACGATGGCGCCGGTGATGGTGTGGGTGGTCGAAACCGGGATCCCCATGCTGGTCGCGGCGAACAAGGTGATAGCCCCGCCCGTCTCGGCGCAGAAGCCCTGCTGCGGCGACAGGCGCGTGATGCGCGAGCCCATGGTGTGAACAATCCGCCAGCCTCCGAACAGGGTTCCCAGCGCGATGGCGGCCTGACAGGTGATCACGACCCAGAACGGCACGTGGAACTCGCCGCCCAGCATGCCGCGCGAATATAACAGTATGGCGATGATCCCCATGGTCTTCTGGGCGTCATTGCCCCCGTGACCCAGAGAATAGGCCGAGGCGGAGATGAACTGCATCCCCCGGAACACGCGGTCCGCGAACGCCGGGTTCGACTTCACGAACAGCCACGACACCAACAGCACCAGCATCAGGGCCAGCACGAAGCCGACGGCGGGCGATAGGAAGATGGCGGCGACCGTCTTGGCCACGCCTGCGATCACGACCGCGCTTGTGCCCGCCTTGGCGATGCCTGCGCCCAGCAGACCGCCCACCAGGGCGTGCGAGCTGGAGGACGGTATGCCCAGCAGCCAGGTCACGACATTCCAGATGATGGCCCCCATCAGGGCGCCGAAGATCACCTGGTCCGAAATCACGCCCGGATCGATAATGCCCCGCCCGATGGTGTCGGCGACGTGCAGCCCGAAGAACAGGAAGGCGATGAAGTTGAAGAAGGCCGCCCAGCCCACCGCATACACCGGCGGCAGAACCCGCGTGGCGACGATGGTGGCGATGGAGTTGGCTGCGTCGTGCAACCCGTTCAGAAAATCGAACAGGATGGCCACGCCGATCAGGAAGACCAGGATCAGGAGGGCGTGATCCATGATGATCAGAGGTGCTCGACCAGCACGCCGTTGATGCGGTTCGCCACGTCCTCGAACCGGTCGACCACCTTCTCCAGGTGATCATAGATCTCGGCGCCGATGATGAAGGGCATGGTGTTGCCCTCGCGGTGCTTGGCGTACAGCGCCTTCATGCCCTCGTCGTACAGGGTGTCGCTGTCGCTCTCCAGCGTGGCGATTTCCTCGGTCAGGGTGTTCAGGCGGTCGTGGTTCTTGCGCATGGCCGGCAGCAGGCTGACCGCCTCCACCGTCTTGACGGCGCACAACAGGGCGATGTCGCCCAGTTCGCGCATCTTCGGCTCGAACTCGCGTTGCTCGTACAGGCCGATGGTCTTGGCCGTCTTCTGCATCTGGTCGATGGCGTCGTCCAGCGAGTTGGTCAGGCCGCGGATGTCGGAACGGTCGAACGGGGTGATGAAGCTGCGGCGCACGGCGAACAGGACTTCGCGCGCCACATCATCGGCCTCGTTCTCATAGGTGATGATGTCCTGACGCCACTTCTCGGTCTCGTCGCCGCCATCCAGCATCCGACGCATGGCCTCGGCGCCCTTGGTCAGGGTCGCCGCATGGGCGTCGAACAGGCGGAAGAAATTATCTTCCTTGGGCAACAAGGCCTGGAACCAGCTCAGCATCCGACAATCCCCGATCAGGCGACGCCTTCAGGCGACCGCGCGCCCCCAAAAAAGGATACGGGGCGCGCCGTCAAGTTTTCAGACTACGGACAGTTCGCTTTATCGTTCGCCCGGCGCCTTTGCATCAGGGTCTCCAAGCACATCCTGGCGGTAAAGCATGGTTACAATCGTGTGCAGCACCAGGGCGATCGGGGTGGCGAACAGAACGCCCAGCGGCCCGAACAATGTGCCGATTCCCACTACGGCGAAGATTCCCAGCACGACCGGCAGATTGGCCACGTTCTTCTGAACCAAGGGCGTGATGAAGTTGCTCTCCAGCTGCGAGATGACGATGTGGACCACCACGGCCAGCACCGCCGTGTGCCAGCCCTGCGTCGCGCCCACCAGGACTGACGGAATGGTCGAGACGATCGGCCCCACAATCGGCACGAACTGCGACAGGCCCGTCAGCAGTCCCAGACCCAGCGCCGACGGCACGCCGATGATGGCCAGACCGATGCCGGTCAGGGTGCCCACCAGCACCATCGAGAACAGCTGCGCCTTCAGCCAGCCCTTCAGCGCCTTGCCGCAGCTGTTCAGCACTTCACGCAGGCGGTCGCGTCGGTCCATCGGAAACACCGACAGCAGGCCTTCGCGCGACTTGGCGGGTTCGATGGCCAGAAAGACGCCCGCCACCACCACCAGAACCATGGTCGTGATGCCCGCCGCCATGCCGATGGCGAACTTCTGCGCGAACTGCAGCGCCTCGCCCGCTCGGCTGCCCAGGTTCTGAAGTTGCTCGAACACCTGGGCGGCATAGGGTTGCGCCTCGATCCAGGTCTGCACCTGCGCCCAGCCCAGCGGAACAATGGCGATCAGGGTCGTCACCTGCTCGGAGATCTGCGCCCCGAACAGCGCCAGCAGCCCGGCCAGAACCCCGATGACGATCAGCATCGACAGGAAAACCGCCAATGGATCGGGCAGCCTCAGAAACCGCACCAGCGGATCGGCCAGCGCCCGCAGGATCACCGCCACCACGATGGCGCCGAAGATCAACAGCCACAGGGTCTGCAGCGACACCACCAGCTGAATGGCGAAATAGGCCGACACCAGAACGATGGCGCCGAACGCCAGCCGCCCCTTCCACGGATCATGGCCGCCAGCGGCCGAACCGCCTTTCGATTTACCCAAACCGAACATCATGCCCCCTTCAAGGTGGGGTCAGAACGCCGTCGCCGCCCCACGGTTCGCCGCCACCGAGAAAAAATCATCAGGGGGCGGAAATGCGCCCGTCATAGTCGGCCTGGGCCTGGGCCACTTGCGGCATCTGCGTCTCGGCCCAATCGATCATCGCCTGCATGGATGCGATCAGGCCCCGGCCCAGCGGCGTCACCGCATAGGTCACCGTTACGGGCACGGTCGCCACCACGGTCCGCGACACCAGCCCGTCGCGCTCCAGCGACTTCAGGGTCTGGCTCAGCATCTTCTGCGACACCCCCTCGATGCGCCGCTTCAGCTCATTGAACCGGATCGGCCCCCGCCCAAGCGCAATCAGGATCAGGGTGCTCCATTTATCAGCGATCCGATCCAGCAGCTGGCGCGTTGGGCATTGGGACGCGAACACGTCGCCCCGCGTCCAGGTTTCTTCAGAGTGACCAGGTGAGTGGAAAGTGCCGTCTTGCATGGTCGCATTCAGTAGCACACCTAGTCACCATTGGATACCACAGGAGCCTTCCATGAAAGTCGCAGTCCTCGGCGCCAGCGGTCGCGCCGGATCGGAGATCACCAAGGAACTGGCGGCGCGCGGTCACACCGTCACCGCCATCGCCCGCAAACCTGAAACCATTCCCGCCGCATCCGGCGTCACCGCCGTCGCAGGCGACGCCTCTGACGCCGCCGCCCTGCCCGGCCTGATCAAGGGCGCCGACGCTGTCATCAGCGCCCTGCATTTCGACGTTCCCGCCGAGGCCATCCTGGCGGCCCTGAAGACGGCGGGCGTGCCCCGCCTGCTGGTCACCGGCGGCGCCGCCAGCCTGGAGGTCGCACCCGGCGTCCTGCTGATCGACACCCCGGCCTTCCCCGCGGAATGGAAGCCCATCGCTGTCGGCGGTCTCGACTACCTCAAGACCCTGCGCGGCGAGACCCAGATCGACTGGACCTTCTTCTCGCCCGCCGCCTTGATCGAGGAAGGGCCGCGTCTGGGCCATTACCGCACTGGCGGCGACCAATTGCTGACCGACGCCAACGGCGACAGCAGGATCAGCTTCGCTGACTACGCCATCGCCATGGTCGATGAGTTGGAGCAGCCCAAGCACAGCCGCGCCCGCTTCACCGCGGCCTACTGAGGGGATCGCCCGATGAAGAGACCGCTGATCGCCGCCGTCGCCGCCTTCGGGCTGGCGGCGGCCGCCCTGCCCGCCTCGACCGCCGCGGCCCAACAGGCCGCCGCCTCCAGCAGCCGCACCCCGCAGGAGGAGGCCAACGCCCGCGTCGTCACCGCCTTCTACGACCTGGCCTTCAACCAGCATAAGCCGACCGAGGCGGCGCGGCTCTATATCGGCGACCGCTACATCCAGCATAATCCGGGCGTCCCGAACGGCGCGGCGGCCTTCTACGGCTATTTCGAAGGCTTCTTCCGCGACAATCCCCAGTCGCGCGCCACCATCCATCGGGTCATCGCCGACGGCGATCTGGTCGCCCTGCACGTCCATTCGCAGGAGACGCCCAGCGATCCGGGTCGGGCCATCGTCGACATCTTCCGCGTCGAAAACGGCAAGATCGTCGAACATTTCGACGTCATCCAGTCCGTCCCTAGCACCCCGACCGCCAACGGCAACACCATGTTTGACGGCTCGAAAGCCGACTGACTTCGTCCGTCCCCAAGGACAACGGCCCCGGAGATCGCTCTCCGGGGCCGTTTTCATATTCAAGCCTGGGATCAGTTGGCCGGGGGCGCGGGCGGCGGCGGAGCCTCAACGACCGTCCAGATGACCTGGCTGGCGTCGGCGATGACCTGCACCCAGATGGTCTTGTCCGGGCGGCGGATCACATAGGCGCTGATCGGATTGCCGTAGATGATCATCAGACCCAGGTTCATGTCGCTTCGCAGCGTCTGGGGCAGCTCATCAATCGCGGGGTTCGGCGCCTCGCTGTTGGCGATCTGCACGCCGCCCAGCGCCTTGACGGCCTCGTCCAGGCTCCGCTGGACCTCCAGCCGCGAAAAGGTCTTGTCCTCCGGCGTGGCGGAGCTGGCCATATGGACCTTGCCCTCCACCGTCTGGAAGCCGGTTCCGGTCCAGATCGGATAGGCCGCCAGGTCCATCGTCTTCTCGTCACGCACGCCATAGCCTGCAGGCGCGCCCACATAGGGGAAGGCGCCCAGCGGCGCGGTCGAAACGGGGATCAGGCTCAGATCGACATTGGCGGCGACGGCGCTCGGCGCCTTGGCGTCTGCACCGGCCTGCATGGCCGCGCCGTCCGTCGTGGCTTCAGCCTCGGTCTTGGCCGGCTTGTCGCCGCAGGCCGCCAGGCCGAGCACAGCCAGCATGGCCAGTGTGGAGCTCAGTTTCTTCAACGTGACACCCGTCGTTCAGTTGGACAGACAGACTTTATGTCCCACGAACTGCGACAGGCTCAAGACAAACAGCCGGACATGAAAAAACGGCGGGGATTTCTCCCCGCCGTTTCAACAGTTCAGCTTGTCGCTAAGGCTTAGGCGCCCAGCGAGGCCGGATCGACCTTGAAGCCCGGGCCCATCGTGGTCGACAGGCTGATGCGCTTCACATAGGTGCCCTTGGCGCCCGACGGCTTGGCGCGGACCAGAGCGTCCACGATAGCCTTGACGTTGGCTTCCAGCGCGTCCTGCGTGAACGAGGTCTTGCCGATGCCGGCGTGGACGATGCCCGCCTTCTCGACGCGGAACTCGACGGCGCCGCCCTTGGCGTCCTTGACGGCTTGCGCGACGTTCGGGGTCACGGTGCCGACCTTCGGGTTCGGCATCAGGCCGCGCGGGCCCAGCACCTTACCCAGACGACCGACCAGGGCCATCATGTCCGGCGACGCGATCACGCGGTCGAACTCCATGAAGCCGCCAGCGATCTTTTCGTACAGATCTTCGGCGCCGACGTGTTCAGCGCCAGCAGCGGTGGCTTCGGCGGCCTTGGCGTCCTTGGCGAAGACGGCGACGCGAACGTCACGGCCCGTGCCCGACGGCAGGTTCACAACGCCACGGACCTGTTGGTCGGCGTGACGCGGGTCAACGCCCAGGTTGATCGCGATTTCCAGGGATTCGTCGAACTTGGCCTTGGCGTTTTCCTTGGCCAGCTTGATGGCGTCGGAGAACGGCAGCAGGTCTTGCGTGACGCCGGTGCGGGCTTTTTGAGCCTTGGTTTGCTTAGCCATGGATTAGCCCTCCACCACTTCGAGGCCCATCGCGCGGGCGGAGCCTTCGATGATCTTGGTCGCGGCGTCCAGGTCGTTCGCGTTCAGATCTTTCATCTTCTTTTCGGCGATCTCGCGCAGCTGGGCCACGGTGATCTTGCCGGCGACTTCACGGCCGACCAGCTTCGAACCCGACTTCAGGCCGGTGGCCTGCTTCAGGTACCAGGTCGCCGGGGGCGTCTTGGTGACGAAGGTGAACGACTTGTCCTGATAGACGGTGATGACGGTCGGAAGCGGGGTGCCCTTGGCTTCCTTCTCGGTGCGTGCGTTGAACTCCTTGCAGAAGCCCATGATGTTCACGCCGCGTTGACCCAGAGCCGGGCCGATCGGGGGCGAAGGCGTGGCCGAACCGGCCGGCACTTGCAGCTTGATATAGCCGAGAATTTTCTTGGCCATTGGTCTCTCCTATGAATGACCCGACGAACGAACGACGGGCCGGTGAGCCGTGGTGCGGCATGGCTGCCTCCCACGGATTTGCCGCTCCGCGGATCGAGACCCGCCGAGCGAAGGCGCGCGTGTAACAGAGGGGGCCGCGAAAGGCAAACCAGGGAGTTGCTCACTCCCCCACTACGTCATCCTCGGGCTTGACCCGAGGACCGGACGCGGATCGGGCTGTGCATCGCCCAGAGCGCAAAGCTGCAGACCACCCGATCCTCGGGTCAAGCCCGAGGATGACGGCGGCACGGCCGGCGTCGCCCGGAGCAAGAAAAAGCCGCGCCCGTTGCCAGGCGCGGCTTCAAATCTCTGAGTGGCGTGGGGTTTAGCCCGCGACCTTCTCGACCTGGCCGTATTCCAGTTCGACCGGCGTGGCGCGGCCGAAGATCGAAACGGCGACGCGCAGACGGGCGTGTTCTTCGTCCACGCTCTCGACCGAACCGTCGAAGCTGGCGAACGGGCCGTCGATGACCTTGACCTTCTCGCCGATGTCGAAGCGGATCGTGGGCTTCGGACGTTCGACGCCCTCTTCCACCTGACCGATGATGTTCTGAACTTCACGTTCCGAGACCGGCAGGGGCTTGGTGCCGCCTGCCGCGCCTAGGAAGCCGGTGACCTTCGGCGTGTTCTTGACCAGGTGATAGGCCTGATCGGTCATCTCCATCTTCACCAGCACATAGCCGGGGAAGAATTTGCGTTCCGAGTTTACCTTGCGGCCGCGACGGATCTCGACGACGTCCTCGGTCGGAACCAGGATTTCGGAGAAAGCGTCTTCCAGGCCCTGTTGCTTGGCCTGATCACGCAGTTGCTCGGCGACCTTCTTTTCGAAGTTCGAGTAGGCGTTAACGATGTACCACTTGTGGCGCGGATTGGCAGGTTTTGCGGGCGCTGCGTCGGTCATGACGGTTCTTTATCCTTACGAACGCGGCGTCTTACGAGCCGAGGCCGATGATCCAACGGAAGGCGAAGCCAAGGCCGGTGTCGACGATCCAGAAGAAGATCGCAGCAATGATGACCATGATGAAGACCATCACCGAGGTGATCCAGGTCTCCTTGCGGCTGGGCCATACGATCTTGCGGCCTTCGGCGCGCACCTGACCGATGAACTGAGGCACGCTCGGGCGCGGCTTCTTGGGTTCGGGCGAATCAACCGTGATCGCGGCGCCCGCAGCGCCAGCCTGAGCCTTGGCGCCGACTTGGGGCTTCGCGTTGGCCTGGGGCCGCTTGCCTGGGGATTTGGCCTTGGCCATCAGCTGCTCTTCAAACAATTGTTCCTGTCGCCCCAGATGGGAAGTCCCACCCGGAAGCGACAGGGGTGATTGGCAGGAGTTGGGGGACTCGAACCCACGACCCCCGGTTTTGGAGACCGGTGCTCTACCAGCTGAGCTAAACTCCTAGACAACCGCACCAACCTTCCGGTCCGCGCGTTCGCCAGAGGGGGGCGTATGCCCGACACCGCCCGGTATTTCAAGGGCGTTCTGGCTTCATCCCCTACTCTTCTAGATGCGCCGCTATGGCGGCCTTCTCATCCTGGGCTTTCACCAGTTCCTTGAAGATCAATTTGTCGATGCGTCGATCGTCCATATCGACGACCTCGACCTCGAATCGACCGACCTGAAGAATCTCGCCCTCATCCGGCACGCGCGAGATCTGATGCAGAATCAGTCCGGCGACCGTGTGGAAGCCTTCATGCTCGCCGAAGTCCTCGCCCAGGGTGTCGGCCAGGTCGTCCAGGTCCGTCTGGCCGTCCACCAGCCAGCTGCCGTCGGCGCGCTGGTGCATCCAGGCCTGTTCTTCGTCATGGCCTTCGTTGAAGTCGCCCGCGATCATCTCCAGCAGGTCCGTCGCGGTGACCACGCCTTCAAAGGCGCCGAACTCATCGACCAGGAAGGCCATGTGGACCTTCGACCCCTTCAGGATCTCCAGCGCCTTCAACACCGAGGTCGACTGCGGGATGAAGGCTGGCTCCTGAACCAGAGGCTCGACATCGAACCTGCCGTCGGTCAGCAGGGCGTCCAGCAGATCCTTCTTGTGGACCACGCCCAACGGATTATCGACGTCGCTCTCACGCGCCACAACGATGCGGGAATAGGGGCAGGTGCGGATTTCCTCGCGCAGCACTTCCTCGGGGTCGTCCAGCGCAATCCAGAAGACGTCATGGCGGGGCGTCATGGCCACCCGCACGGGGCGGTCGCCCAGACGCAGGATCTCCTCGATCATCACCTGTTCTTCCGGCTCGATCAGACCCGCGGACGTGCCCTCGGCCAGAATCGTCGCCACCTCTTCCTGCGTCACATCCGAACCGTCGCGGTCCTTGACGCCCAGCAGTTTCAGAATGCCCGAGGTCGAGGCCGTCAGCAGGATGACGAACGGCTTCAGCACAACCGCCAGGCTGGAGATCGGTCCCGCCATCTTGGACGCCACCGTCTCGGGGAAGATCAGCGCCAGGCGCTTGGGCACCAGTTCGCCGATGATCAGCGACACATAGGTGATGCACACGACCACCAGGGCGGTTGCGAAGAATTCGGTGTAGGCGGCCAGCGCCGGGAAGGCGTGCTCCAATATCCGGTCCAGTTCGCCCGCTATGGTCGCCTGACCATAGGCGCCTGCCAGAATGCCGATCAGGGTGATGCCCACCTGAACCGCCGACAGGAATTGCGTGGGCTCTTCGGACAGTTTCAAGGCGGCCCGCGCGCCCCGATCCCCTCTTTCCGCCCTCGCCTGGAGCTTCGACCTCCGCGACGAGACGACCGCCAATTCGGTCATGGCGAACAGGCCGTTGAGCACCACAAGGAGCAGAACGACGGCAATAGCGATGAGTAACATCTAAGGGGTGTGGGGACCAACGCGGCGCGACAGACGGCGTCCGCAGAACAATATTAGGGCAGGAACGGGTTTTACGCCACGATTTCCTTTCAGCCTCACCCCGTGCGCCCCGCCTCGATCGAGCCATAGGCGCCGGACACGGGGCGTCCGTTCGCATCATGCTGGCTGGCGCAGGCGCTCATGCCCAGCAGAGTGCCGATGAACAGGCCGATGTGAACCGCGCGGCGCATGGTTGCCAAATCCTTAACATTCGTCAGTGGAATGTAGGGACCTGTTCCCGGTTCCGCGCAATATCACTCGCGCAGAAAGCGATTATGCAGCCTGGTCTTCAGACCGCTTCGGCCATCGCGGCCTCGGACTGGGCCATGCCGTAAGACAGGCCGTCCAACAGGGTCTGCAAGGTCACCGGCTTGACCACCAGTCCATCGCAGCCCGCCTCCGCCGCCAGCCGGTGATGCGCCTCGGTCGTATTGGCCGTCACCATCACGACCGGCGTGCGGCGGCGATGATGGGTCCGCTCCAGGGCGCGGATCGCCCGGGTCGCCGCGATCCCGTCCATGACCGGCATCTGCATGTCCATCAGCACCACATCGAAGGCCTCGGCCTCGAACCGTTCGACGCCTTCGCGTCCGTCATTGGCGATGGCGATCTGGGCGCCCAGCGGCTCCAGCAGGCAGCGCACCACCATCTGGTTCGGCACATTGTCCTCGACCACCAGCACCCTCAGCGCCTCGGCGTCTGCGGCCTCGACCTCAACCACCTCCGGCGGCTCCGCCAGGACCCGCCTGACCGGCAGCCGCACCCGGAAGCTGCTGCCCTGCCCTCGGGTCGAATCCATAGCAATCTCGCCGCCCATCAGTTCAGCCAGCGTCTTGCAGATGGGCAGGCCCAGCCCCGTTCCGCCAAATCGGCGCGAAATCTCTTCGTGAACCTGCACAAAGGGCACGAACAGATCGGCGGCGAGCGTCTCGTCAAACCCGATGCCGGTGTCGCTGACGCTGATCCCCAGCGTCTCGCCCCCGTCTGCGTCAGGCGTCACATCCATCTCGACCCTGACGACGCCCGCATCAGTGAACTTCACAGCATTCGAGGCCAGGGTCTCCACGATCTGGGCCACGCGCGCGCCGTCCCCGACGAACCGCCCCTCGACGCCCGCGCCCAGCGTCAGGCCGAACGCCAGCCCCTTGGCCTCAGCCGTCGCCCTGTGAGGCGCCATCGCGGCCTCGACCGCCTCATGCAGATCATAGGGGGCGGACCTCAGGCTGAACTGGCCCGAGCGCATTTTGGACAGGTCCAGCATGTCCTCCAGCTGGCGGCTCAGCGTCAGGCCCGACTGGCGAATGACCTCCAGCATCTCGGCCTGACGCGCCGTCAGATCCGTCTGCTCCAGCGCCGACGCCAGCCCCAGCACGGCGTTCAGCGGCGTGCGGATTTCATGACTGATGTTGGCGTAGAACAGGTCCCGCGCCTCGCTGGCCTGCTCGACCCGCGCCTTGGCGATCTCCAGGTCCTTCAGCGCCTGGATATGGGCCGTCACCTCAAAGCGGATGGCGGTGTAGAACTCCGGCAGGCCGTTGGCGTCCATCGTCGGGATGATGGTCGTGTCGACCCAATAGTCTTCGCCGTTCCGGTTGCGGTTGCAGATGGTCCCGCGCCACACCCCGCCTGCCCCGACCACCTTGAACATGGCCTCAAAAAAGCTGCGCGGGTGATGCCCCCCGTTCACGACCCGGTGGGTCTTGCCGATCAGCTCTTCCTGCGAATATCCGCTGACGTCGACAAACTTCTGATTGCAGTAAACAATCCGCCCGCCCCGATCCGTGATGGCGACAATCGCAGCCTGATCCAGCGCTGCAGACAATCGCGCGCGAGCCGGCCAGTCGACATCACTCATCACTCACCTCAAGCCACGCAGACAGGGGCCGATTCGGACAACCCGCTAAAGCCAAGCTTGTGGATGAACATAGTGAAAAAATTAAAAACACGCGTCTGAACGTCGCTCCTGAAGCTCGCGTCTCATGCGCCAGGCGCAGCCACCCGCAACAGAATCAACAGCAACACAATGGCGCCGACCACGGCCCAGCTACGCCATGTCGTCTGACCCTTGGCGTCACCCGTCAGTCTTCCCCGTCGCGTGTCCAGCACGAAGCTGATGCCATTATTAGCTCGCATTCGACGTTGGAAGGCGAAATAGCTCCTCACCTCAGAGGCGGCGACGATGCTGCGTTCGACATCGACCTCGACGATGTTTCGCCCACGCTTGGGGTCCAGCCACTCGAACTGGGAACGCCCTGTGACGCCCGGTCCGCTCAACGCCAGATTCCACGGCGTGATCTGCGGTTTTATCGGGAAGTTCAGCACCCGTTCGACGCGCACAATGCGCGACGTGCCTATGTGAATCGGCTGCTCACGTCGCGGTCGCTCGCTGCCCACCAAGGTCGGTCCCACTACATCGTCCAGTGATTCGAACTTCACCCCTGCATCACCGCCCTCATTCACGGCGAACGGCTTGCTGACGCTGTAGTGTTCGATCAGCGCGATCTCGTTGGCTGCAGTGTCGTCGGCCCAGGTCAGCGGCTCCACCTCCAACACTTCGCCGTAGGTGCGCTCCAGGCCCTCCCGCATCCGTCGGCTGACGCTGGGAAAGCCCTCGTTCTCGCCCCAGCGACGCATGTCGTCGGCGCGCCAACTGCGATAGATGGTCCGCAGCTTCAGTTCCGCTGGATCGGCGGCGTTACGCCCGAACGTCCACTCCTCGAAGGTTTCGCATACGATCTGCCGCTCCACCTCCCTGATCTGCTCCAGACGCGCCTCAACCCGCAACGGCAGGGCCCACCCCGGCCGCGCCTGGGTCAGGCGGGACAGCCTGCCCGCCTGCGGCGCCATCGTCGGGTCCAGCCACCAGACTTTGCCCTCCGCCTCGGCCCGCACGACGCAGTGATCAAAGGCTGTTGCGTGCGGCATGGCCTCATTCAGCCCCGCCCCTGTCGCCGTATTCACCAGCGCAGGACACGCCTCCAGACCAAGGCGCTGCAGCACGACAGTCAGCAACCGCGACGCGTCCTTGCAGTCGCCGTACCGACTGTCCCAAATCTCCCTGATGGCGCGCGGCCTGAATCCGCCTGCCCCCATCCCGACGGAGTGATACCGCAACAGGCGCTGGACGAACCTCAGCGCCTCCGCCGCCCTCTCGCCTGCGGTGGCGAAACTTACGGCCAGTTGGTCGATCTCACCGGTCAGAGCCTGTGGCAGTTCTGCCGGGGCCAGATAATGATCTCGGAACAGGGCGGCGACCTCGTCCCATGACATCCGATCAGCGATATGGATCTCGGAATGAGCGATCCACCAGGCGGGAGTATCGTTGTCGTAGATCAGCGCCGGGATGTCTTGCTGACGCCAACGCCATTGCCGAACTCCGGCCTCCAGCGTCTCCTCCACAGACGGCGCAGCCCCGTGCGTCCGCCAGACCAGTGCGCGGTCTTGCGGCGCTCGCACACGGAAATCCGCCTCAACCAGATGAGCGGCCCATTGCAGTTGCTGGCGGCGGCTGAACCGTCCGCCCAATGCCGGATTAGCGCCGATGATGGAGAAAGCCGTCTCGACAATGTCGCCGACCCGGACATCCGGGATAATCATGTGGGCGGTCAGACGACCGTCGTACATTGCCCGTTCCAGGTTCAGTTCGCGTCGCAGCAGTTCGAACGCCGCCGGGCTGGCCGCCTCCCGCCGCTCTCCATCCCGAAGGACGCTGGCGGTGTGGATCACCAACCGCTCATGCGCCGGATCGAAGACGATCTCGAAACTGGCAGTGGGCTGCAGACCGTCACTGCCCGTGACCTGCTGCACCAACCGCGTCCGATACACCTGCGCCGGTTCGCTCAGATCAATCAGCGTCTCTGACAGGATGTAGCAGACGCCCCGCTCTGTCAGGGCGAAGGCGTCTCGCCCGCTCATGTCTATGTCGCGCGACGCAAACTCCGTCGGCGCAGGCGCGAAACTCAGCTTCGCCTCGCCCGCACCTTCCCCCTCAAATGCCATCTGCAATCCCCCTGCAGGGTAACTATGGCGTGTTTTCGTTCAAAGCAAAATGTCCTAAATCTGGCCTATGGCCAAACCGTTACGCCAGTCATTCCAGCGATCTATGCGGTGACGGGACTTGCGGCTAGAACCCAGCCCCCACAGCAAAACGGCCCCCGGATTTCTCCGGGGGCCGCTCTGTACGCTACTGTTCGGCCCGGGGGCCGGATCTTCGATTACTCGACGATCTTGGCCACGACGCCGGCGCCGACGGTGCGGCCGCCTTCACGGATGGCGAAGCGCAGGCCCTGGTCCATCGCGATCGGCGTGATCAGCTCGACGTTCAGCTCGGCGTTGTCGCCCGGCATGATCATCTCAACGCCTTCCTTCAGCTGCACGATGCCGGTCACGTCCGTCGTGCGGAAGTAGAACTGCGGGCGGTAGTTCGTGAAGAACGGCGTGTGACGGCCGCCTTCTTCCTTGGTCAGGATGTAGGCTTCAGCCACGAACTTGGTGTGCGGCGTGATGGAGCCCGGCTTGCAAAGCACCTGGCCGCGCTCGACGTCTTCACGCTTGGTGCCGCGCAGCAGAACGCCGACGTTGTCACCCGCTTGACCTTGGTCCAGCAGCTTGCGGAACATTTCAACGCCCGTGCAGGTCGTCTTCTGGACCGGACGGATGCCGACGATCTCGACTTCTTCACCGACCTTGACGATGCCCTTCTCGACGCGGCCCGTGACCACGGTGCCGCGGCCCGAGATCGAGAACACGTCTTCCACCGGCATCAGGAACGGCAGGTCCACCGGACGTTCCGGCTGCGGGATGTAGGCGTCGACCGTCTCCATCAGCTTGATGACTTGCTGTTCGCCGATTTCCGGGTTCACGCCGTCGGTTGCAGCCTTGGCCGAACCCTTGGTGACCGGAATGTCGTCGCCCGGGAACTGGTACGAGCTCAGCAGCTCGCGCACTTCCATCTCGACCAGCTCAAGCAGCTCTTCGTCGTCGACCAGGTCGACCTTGTTCATGAAGACCACCAGAGCCGGCACGCCGACCTGACGGGCCAGCAGGATGTGCTCGCGGGTCTGCGGCATCGGGCCGTCAGCGGCCGAAACCACCAGGATCGCGCCGTCCATCTGCGCCGCGCCCGTGATCATGTTCTTCACGTAGTCGGCGTGGCCGGGGCAGTCGACGTGCGCATAGTGACGGTTGGCCGTCTCATATTCCACGTGCGACGTGTTGATCGTGATGCCGCGGGCCTTTTCTTCCGGCGCAGCGTCGATGTCGGCGTAGTTCATCGCCTTGCCGCCGCCAGCCTTCGCCAGCGTCATCGTGATCGCAGCCGTCAGCGTCGTCTTGCCGTGGTCAACGTGGCCGATCGTGCCGATGTTGCAGTGCGGCTTCGTGCGTTCGAACTTTTCCTTGGCCATGGCCAAACTCCTGATGGCCCGGGTTGAGGGGCGCGATGCTGATCTAAAAACCTGGAGCGGGTAGACGGGATCGAACCGACATCCTCAGCTTGGAAGGCTGCTGCACTACCATTGTGCTATACCCGCGCGGAGACTGCGGAAGTTCCGGGGAACGCCGCAGCCGATACCTCTCCGGCGCCGTGATCCGTCGTGTTCTTCAAAGGCGCGTGGTGGGGGAAGAAGGACTCGAACCTTCGAAGCTTTCGCAGGGGATTTACAGTCCCCCCCCTTTGCCACTCGGGACATTCCCCCAGCGCGCCTTGTTGAACCGCCGGACCCTTGATCCACCCCTAAAATAAGCGGGATGAAACAAAAGCCTTCGGCTTGTCGCCTCCTCTGCAGTAGAGGGGGCGCCCAGACCCGAAAGCCCGTGGGGCTCCAAATCGGAGGGCGTCTTATAGTGTCGTCGAAATCAGAACGCAACGACCGTAAAAGCGGTAAAAAACAATCTTTCACAGGGAGGATATCCGCCCCTCGTGAAAGGGGCGAAAAGCCCGCCACGCAAGGGTTTCAGGGGCGTGCCGACACGCCCCGCCCGCCCCGTTCGGGGGATCGTGGCAGGGCGGACGCCGATAATTTTCTTTGGGGCCGCCATCCGGTTCTGGCCGCTTTGGCGAATCCCGCCCGTCGCGGGACAGGTCGTCTTCTGGCCACGCCCGAGCGCGCCGCCGAGATCGAGGACGGCAAACTGGCGCACGGCCACAAGATCGAGACCGTCGATATCCAGACCTTGACCCGGATGCTGCCTGCCGGCGCCGTCCACCAGGGCCTGGCGTTCAAGGTCCAGCCGCTGGAAGGCGTGTCGCTGGAAGACCTGGCCGAACCGGCTGAAGGCGTCATCGTCATGCTGGACCAGCTGACTGACCCCCAGAACGTCGGCGCCATCTTCCGCTCGGCCCTGGCCTTCGGCGCACGGGGAATCATCGTGCAGGACCGTCACGCTCCGGCGCTGGCGGGCGCCCTGGCCAAGGCCGCCGTCGGCGCCACTGAACGCCTGCCCCATGCGCGGGTGACGAATCTGTCGCGCGCACTGGAACGTCTGGCCGATCTGGGTTGGCGCGCCGTCGGTCTGGACGGGTCGGGCGAGCAGACGCTGGAGCAGGCGCTGGACCGCCAGCCCACTGTTCTGGTCATGGGGTCCGAGGGCGACGGCATCCGTCGTCTGGTCGCCGAGCACTGCGATGTGCTGGCGAAAATCCCCATGCCCGGCGGGTTCGAGAGCCTGAACGTCTCCAACGCCGCGGCCGTGGCCCTGTATGAGGCGGCCCGCGCGCAACGCGGCTGACAGAACGCCGCACCGGGCGTAGAGAGCGGTCATGGATTTCCTCTCCTCTCCCGAACTCGCCAGCCAGGCCACGGCTCTGGGCCAGGTCGTCTTGATGGATCTGGTCCTGGCGGGCGACAACGCCGTCGCCGTGGGCCTGGCCGCCGCAGCCCTGCCTCAGGAGCAGCGCAAGAAGGCGATTCTGATCGGCCTGGCCGCCGCCGTGGTCATGCGAATCGGTTTCGCCCTGATCACCGTCCAGCTTCTGGCCCTTGTCGGCCTGTTGCTGGCGGGCGGCCTGCTGCTGCTTTGGGTCTGCTGGAAGATGTGGCGCGAGCTGCGCGAACAGGCCACCCACGATCAGGCCGAGGCGGAGGCAGAGCTTCAGCTGGCGCTCAGCATCGAACACGGCACCGGCCCCTCGCCCGAGGAGCTGGGCGTGAAGCGCAAATCCTTCGGCGCCGCCCTGCTCCAGATCATGATCGCCGACATCACCATGTCGCTGGACAATGTGCTGGCCGTCGCGGGCGCCGCACACGAACACCCGTGGATCATGGTCTTCGGCCTGGTTCTGTCCATCGGCCTGATGGGCGTCGCCGCCACCTACATCGCCAAGCTGCTGCATCGCTTCAACTGGATCGGCTACATCGGCCTGATCGTGGTCCTGTATGTGGCCCTGCACATGATATGGGACGGCGCGCGTCAGGTGATCGTCCGCACAGGCCATATGGAGCAGTTCAACGCCGCCGCCCCGGCTTTCCTCGACATCAGCCCTGAAGAAGCCGCCAAGCACATGCGTCACAAGGGGGCGTCGCCTGATTCGGCCCCGCCGCCCGTCGACCTGCCCCCGCCCCCCGCACCGGAGCCCACCGCATGACCGTCGCCACCGTCACCGCCGAAGAAGCCGCCGCCTGGCTGCAGTCGAATCAAGCCGTGCTGATCGATGTGCGTGAACCCGACGAATATGTAGCCGCCCACATCGACGGCGCGGTCCTGGCGCCGCTCAGCCAGATGCCCGCCGCCTGGGAAGCGTTGGACCTGCCCGCCGACAAGAAGATCATCGTCATGTGCCTGAAGGGCGGCCGCAGCCATCAGGTCTGCGCCTTCGTCGGCCCAACGGCGACGGCCGGTCAGCCCCTGTTCAACCTGACCGGCGGCATCCAGGCCTGGCACGCCGCCGGCCTGCCCATCATCTTCGCCGAAGAAACCGGGGCCTGAACACCGCTCCGACAATCCGGGCCTGAAACGAAAAAGGGGCGCAGTCTGACTGACCAGACTGCGCCCCTTGCAATTCAGGCGGTCAGTCCGCCGATCAGTTTTCCGCGCCGCCGAAGCGTTCGGACCATTCCGCCACCTGGGCGTCCTCGATCTTGGTGAACAGCACGCCCTGCGGCGCGACCTTCTGGCCGACCGTCAGCCTGTTCAGCAGGTCGGCGTCGGCGGCGGGCCAGCTGAGGTCCGTCTCTCCGACAGAGGCCGCAATGGTCGGGGCGGTGAACGGCAGGATCGGCGCCGCCAGACGCGCGAACAGGGCCACCAGATTCAGGCCGGTGCGCACGCCGACCGCCGCCCGGTCGCGGTCGGTCTTCAGCGCGGTCCAGGGCGCGGCTTCCTGCAGGTATTCGTTGCCCAGCACCCAGGCGGCGCGCACGGCGGCCGCTGCCTTGCGGAACTCCATCGCCTCGAACTGTTCGGTCGCCTCGGCCAGGGCCGCACGCAGGTCGGCCTCCAGCTTGGCTTCCAGCGGCCCGGCCTCGCCGCCCTCGGGCACGACGCCGTCGAACTTGGATTCGGCGAACTTGACGATGCGGTTGACGAAATTGCCCAGCACGTCGGCCAGGTCCTTGTTGATCGCCCCCTGGAACTGCTCCCAGGTGAAGGCCGCGTCCGAATGCTCGGGACCATAGGCCGTCAGATACCAGCGCCAGTAATCGGCGGGCAGCAGCTCCAGCGCCTGATCCATGAAGACCCCGCGCTTCATCGAGGTCGAGAACTTGCCGCCGTACCAGTTCAGCCAGTTGAAGGCCTTGATCTGGTCGACCGTCTTCCACGGCTCCTTGGAGCCCAGAATGGTGGCGGGGAAGCTGACCGAGTGGAAGGCCACATTGTCCTTGCCCATGACCTCGACATAGCGGACGTCCTCAGCGCCCTTGTCCAGCCGCCACCAGGATTCCCAGTCGCCGCCGTTGGCCTGGGCCCATTCTTCGGTAGCGCCGATATATTCGATGGGCGCGTCGAACCAGACATAGAAGACCTTGCCCTCCATGCCCGGACGGGGCCCGCCGTCAGGGCCGACCACCGGCACGCCCCACGACAGGTCGCGGGTGATGCCCCGGTCGATCAGACCCTCTTCCAGATGCTTGTGGGCGATGGACTTGGCCAGGGTCTGCCAGTCCGTGCGGCTGTTCACCCAGGCGCGGATTTCCGGCTCGATCTTGGTCTGCAGCAGATAAAGGTGGCGCGTGTCGCGCACCTCCAGATTCCGCGAGCCCGACACCGACGAATAGGGATTCAGCAGGTCGGTCGGGTCCAGCAGACGCCCGCAGTTGTCGCACTGGTCGCCGCGCGCCTTCTCATACCCGCAGTGCGGGCAGGTTCCCTCAACATAGCGGTCGGGCAGGAAGCGGGCGTCGTCGATCGAATAGATCATCCGGTCGACCCGTTCCTCGATCAGGCCGTTCTGCTCCAGAACCTTGGCGAAATGCTGGGTCAGACGCTTGTTCGGCTCATTCGACGACCGTCCGAAATGGTCAAAGCTGAGGCCGAACGCCTCGGCGGCCTTCTTCTGGACCTCATGCTGCTCGTCGCAATAGGTCCGCACGTCCTGCCCGGCGGCGGCGGCGGCCAGCTCCGCCGGGGTGCCATGCTCATCCGTGGCGCAGATGAACAGGACCTCGGTCCCCTGCCCGCGCTTGAACCGCGCCCAGACGTCGGCGGGCAACATCGACCCGGCCAGATTCCCAAGGTGCTTGATGCCGTTGATGTAGGGCAGCGCCGAGGTGATGAGGATGCGGGCCATGGTCGTCCAGTCGTTCGGGGAAGCCGTCGGATATAGTGCGACGAATCCGAAACGTCACCTTTGACTTGCCGAAGGGATCGCCCTGACGCCTCCGCCCCACTGTACCGCCACAGTCGCGCGCGTCATGCGTCACATCCAGACTATCTTCCGGTGCAGGCTCAAATCATCGCAACCGGCGCCGCAATCACCAAAAGATAGGCTGTAGCCCGCACGACGGCCCACAACGCGATCAACGCGGCCTTGGGACGCGACGTCGCCAGCTTTCGACTGAACCAGACCGTCTGCACCGACAGGAACCAGACCGCCCCGCCTGTCATCACGACCAGTCCCGCGACATTGGGCAGGTCAGGTCGCTGCAGGATCGCTCCACCCAGAGAGATGAAGACGGCGCATGGGGCCGCTAGATAACACTGGGCATAGAAGGGCGGCTGAAGGGCCTGACGACTGATCTGCTTGCCCTGTCGGTGCAGAAGACTTGTGGCCGCCACAAGCGGAATGAGGCTGAACATCAACGACCGAAACAGCGCCAGATTCTCCTGCGAGTCGAGAATGGTCCTCGACATCTCCGACGCCCCTTCCGGCCGCGGCACATGGGCCGCCATCGCAATCACATTGGTCAGCACGATTGTGATCAACAGCAGAAGCGGCGGGCTCAAGGCATCGTCGTACCGACGCTCTTCAGGCCCGCTCTGCTCCCTGTCGGAGTAGTCCATCGTCGCCAGCGGACGGCGAATTATTCGCCACATGGTCAGCGGATAGAAGACCAACCAGCTCGTCGCCTCGAAGATGAAGTCCTCAAAGCTGCGCAGGATCTTCATGAAGTCCATTGGGCAGCCTCCCTACTTCCGTTTTCAGCCCCGGGTGACTGTCAGGGAGAAGTCGCCGTTCTCGCCCCGGCGCGCCATCGCACGCGGTTGATAGGGAGCGATGACATAGGTTGTGTCGCGGTCCGCCTTGAGCGAGGCTGTCGCCCCATCCGTCTCCCCTCGATGAAGGGCGGCCCCGCTCTGATCGGCGGCGTCGCTGATGTTGATGTAGAGGTTGGTGTTGGACGGAGCGAATTCGACGGTCAGGGTCTGCCCCTTGGCCACCGGCACGGCGTACACCGGCGCTGCATAGCCTCGCACCACGCCCTGAACGGTCTGTGCTCCGACCTGCGCGAAGTTCAGCACTTCCAGCTTGCTGTCGCCCTGAACGAAACGCTGAGCATTCGTCGTGTCGACGTTGGGAAGCACGACCGCTTTCGATTCAGGTGCGGGCGCCGCTTCAGACGGTGCGGACGGGGGCTTCGCCGCCTGCGGTTCGCTGCAGGCGGCGCACAGCAGCGCCCCTGCAAACAATGAAACGCCAGACAGACCAAAGGTGGTTTTCAACATGGCGGGCTTTCCAGTCTCGATTTCAGGATGCGCGTTCGCGACGCTAACACCCTTGCACCGAAAGCCGCCACACGTTCTGCGCGCCAGCCGACCGACCGGAGAACGTCAAGCTCAACCGTGGTGAAGGTTGGATTGGGAAGGAAACGAATTCCCATCCCTCCCCCTTACCCCGCCGTCTTCACCATCGGCGCCCGCCGCGCCACGCGCAGGAATCGTCCTGTCAGCAGCACGCCGGAGATCAGGCTGGCGACGATCACTGACCAGACCAGGCCATCGACGCCCATCCGGTGCGCCAGCCACCAGCCCAGCGGGATCATGATGATGCCATAGGACAGCAGGTGCATCAGCGTGGGCCAGACCACGTCGCCCGCCGCGCGGTTGGCCTGGGCGGCCACCACCTGCTGGGCGTCGGCGACGAAGAACAGAGTCGCCAGAACCAGAGCGGGCGCAGCGATGGCCAGGATGGCGGGGTCGGTCGTATAGGCGCTGACCACCGGCCGCGCGGCCAGCCACAGGCCGATGGCGATGACGAAGGCCAGAACCGTCACCACCCCGATGCCCAACAGGCCGCTGCGCATCACGCCCGCCCTGTCCCCTGCGCCATAGGCGCGCCCGACCAGCACCGCCGTCGCCGACGACAGGCCCATCGGCACCATGAAGACGATGGCGGACACATTGATGACCACCGCCCAGCTGGCCGTCTCAGCCGCACCCAGCTGTCCGGCGAACAGGGTCATGGCCGCGAAGGCGCCGACCTCGATGAAGTTCGACGATCCCGCGCCGATGCCGACGCGGATCTGTTCGACCTCGACCGAGCGGTCGCGCTTAGGCTTGGCGAACAGGCCCCAGGCCCGCGCCTCCGGCAGGCGCAGGATGAAGATGACCAGGAAAATCGCCAGCGCCGTGCGCGCCCCGAACGTCGCCCAGGCCGAGGCCATCGCCCCATGCAGGCCGATGCCCAGCATGTCCGGCACCAGCACGATGTTCAGCGCCAGGTTGACCGCATTGGCCACCCACATGGCGACCATGCCCGCCTTGGGTCTGTGCAGGCCCTCTAGGCTCAGGACCCATTGATGTGAGGCGCGCGATCTGATTCAGGCTCCTGAGGAGTCTGGATCATGAGTGACCTGTATTGGCTGACGGACGA
>NZ_JAEPWN010000010.1 GCF_016654005.1 Brevundimonas nasdae
TCACCCACGCCGGTGATCGCGTAAGGCGGGATAGAACCGCTGTGCCTGTTACTGGCCGCGATCTCAACAGCCGCCTTTTTCAACGGAATCGGCGCATAAAAGTCGCGGCCCCAGACAGGATATGGACGTCATGTGGTGTCTGGGTGACGTGTGGCGCGATGGTTGAGGTGTTTGACGTTGTCGCATCGGGACTAATCCGCCGATCCGTTTTCGCTCTTCGGTCACAAAGTGCGTAGCGTCCAGCCATCTCGCCACGGGCAATCACCCTATCGCGTGATGAAGAACTCGATCGGCGTCACCAGTTCGATGACATCACCCGGCATTTCGGCCGGCGGGGCTGGCAAGGGTTGGGCGCGGCGGGGGATCGTCAGGGCTTCCTGATCCAGCGCGGGGACGCCTGAGCTGCGTTCCAGCCGGGTGTTCAGGACGCGGCCTTGACGATCCATGGTGATGCGGATGTAGGGCACGCCCTGTTGGCGGCGGATCTGGGCGGCGGCGGGGTAGCGTTTGGCCTGATCCAGTCGCGCAAGAACCTGACCGCGCCAATCGGGCGTGCCATTCGATGCGCTGGGCGCCAGAGGGCTGGGCCGCGAGGGCGGGGCGGTGGTCTGAACTGCGGGTGCGGCGGCCGGGGCAGGGCGCTGCGGCGGTTCGGGCTGGCGGTCCGGCAAGGCGACGTCGGGCTGGACGGCGGTCGGGACGGGCTGTGCCGACTGGCGCACGACAGGGCGCGGGGCCTCGGCCTTCTGCTGGCGCGGACCCGGGGGCTGTTCCGAAGGCGGCGTCGGCGGCGCGGCGGGCGGGGCCATGTCGATCAGGATTGCAGGTTCGGGCGGCAGCGGCGACAGCACCGGCCCCAGCCACCAGGCGGCGACGATCAGGGGCGCCGCGTGCAGGGCCAGAACCCCGACCAGAGAACTCAGCCAGCGCCGTCGCTCGGACCTGTTGTCTTCGTCGATCAGGATCACGACGCGGGCCCTGTCTCCAGACCGACCAGGGCCACCTTTAGATAGCCCGCGTCGCGCAGGCGGTTCAGCGTCTGCATCAGCCGGTCGTATTCGACGGTCTTGTCGGCGCGAAGGAACAGGCGCTGGTCACGGTCTGCGCCTGTGCGGGCGTCGAGGCGCGGGCCAAGTTGGTCCTCGCTGACGACCTCATTGTCGATGGCGACGGCGCCGTCAGCTTTGACTGTGACGAACAGCGGCTTGTCCGGGCGCGGCGTCGGTATGGCGGTCGAGGCGGGCAGGTCCACCTTGACATCCACCGTGGCCAGAGGGGCCGCGACCATGAAGATGATCAGCAGCACCAGCATGACATCGATGAAGGGGGTGACGTTGATCTCGTGCGATTCCGTCAGGTCGGCGTCATCGTCGTGGGACAGCTTGAACCCCATGAGCTTAGCCCCGGACGCCGCGCGACAGGTCGCGTGAGATCAGACGCAGAATGGCCGCCGAAGTGTCGCCGACCAGGGCGCGGTAAACGGCGGTCTGGCGGGCGAAATGATTATAGATCACCACCGCGGGGATGGCCGCGACCAGGCCGATGGCGGTGGCCAGCAGGGCCTCGGCGATGCCGGGCGCGACGACAGCCAGGTTGGTCGTCTGGGACGCAGCAATGCCGATGAAACTGTTCATGATGCCCCAGACGGTGCCGAACAGGCCGACGAAAGGGGCGGTGGCGCCGATGGTGGCCAGGGCGCCTGTGCCGCGCACCATGCGGCGGCCCAGCGCCGCCTCGATGCGGTTGAAACGCGAGGCCACGCGCTCCTTCAGGCCTTCGCCGTCGTTCAGGGCGTTGGACGACAGGGCCAGTTCGGCAAGGGCGGCCTGCATCAGGGGGGACCGAGCAGCGCGTTCGTCGGCGGCGGCTTCGTTCAGGGTGCGGGCGGCGTCGACGGCCTCGAAGGCGGCGCGTTGGGCGTGGGTGCGGTTCTTCAGCTCCAACGATTTGGCGACCAGCACGGTCCAGGTCGCGACCGAGGCCAGGGCCAGCCCCAGGATGACCGTCTTCACTACCCCGTCCGCCGCCATGAACATGCCCCAAGGCGTCAGGTCGTGGCCAGGCAGGGCCACGGCGACGTTCAAGGCGGTTTCCTGGCCCAGGGCGGGTGCGGCGGACAACAGGGAGGCCGCCGTCAGTACGGCGAGATGAGTAAGGCGGGTCATGGCTGGACCTGTGGCGAAGACCCCGCCGGGGCGGGGTCTGTACTAAGGGGAAAGGCGGCTTTGGCGTTCAGGGTCGCGCGGGCGGGGCGATCAGCGGAACGCCTCCTGAACCAGCGCATGGACGCGGCCAAAAGCGGCGTTGGCGCCTGCGACCATGGCCATTTCCTGATCCACATCCAGTTCAATGGCGTCCAACGCCGAGGTGAACTGTCGCCAATGTGCGGCGCGGCCGTCCGGGTGTCCGGCCAGATGCCGCGCGCCGAAGTCTTCCGACAGGCCCAGCTTCAGCGCCATCTTGAACAGGAAGGCGGCGCCCAGGTTGGAGCCTTCGGCGACATAGAGCCAGCCCAGCGCCGTCGCCAGATCGGCCTGTTCGTCGGCGGCGAAGCGCGGCGCCTGGGTCGCGGCGGGGACAGTCTGACCCAGATCGGCGATGTCCTGTTCGATCTGGGACAGACGGCGGCGCTCGCCCAGATCGGGCAGAAGGGCGATCAGGCGCGGATCATCGTACAGGGCGTCGATGTCGCGGTGGAACGGCTGCTGGACCTTGAGGAACAGGCCGTAGCGGTCGCGGTCGCCGAACGGGTTTCCGGCCATGATCGCCTTGTCCAGACGGTCGTGGGTTCCGTGGGTCTGAGCCTTCAGGTCCTTGGCGCGCGAACGGACCGTCGGCGGCGTTTGGGTGTCGGTCATGGTCATGTCTCAGAAGCGGTAGGTCAGGCCGACGCGCAGGGTGTGCAGTTCGGCGTCGTTTCGGGCGCGACGGCCCGAAATCATGTCGTAGGTGCCGGTGACCGGCGTATCCTGATAGATCGGTATCTCCATCGGGATGCACAGCGGCTGGTCTTCACCGATGTCGAAGCAGAACTCGCCATTGGGGTCGTAACCGGTGACAATGCGGTCAACGTAGCTGCGGCCCACGCCCGCGCGCGCCTGATCAAAGTTGAAGTCCTGCTTGCCGAAGTGGGTGTAGAAATACTCGGCGCGCACGGTCCAGTGGTTGTCCAGCGCCAGTTCGGCGCCGCCGCCCAGCGTCCAGCCTTTGCGGATCTTGGACGTCTTCTCCGAGAAGCCGATGCCGCTGCTGGAGCCGTAGGGGAACTGGGAGCTGAGGTTTTCGGGCCGGTTTTTGTCCACATACTGCAGACGGGTCTGGCTTTCCCTGGCCCAAGCCGGGCCGCCTGCGCCGTAGATCATGGCGCGGCCGAAGGTGTAGCCGACGCGTGCGCGCAGGGCGGCGTTCCAGTCGAAGCTGTAGAGGGTGCGCGCCTGCATGCGGATGTCGTCGGGGAACAGCGGCGTGCCGTCGGGTTCGCGCAGGATGCGAAGCTCGCTGGAAACCGCATCCTGGTTCGCCTTGGCGCTTCCCCACGAGCCTTCACCCTGAACGCCCACGACCCAGCGGTCCGCGACCTGCCAGTCATAGCCGGCCATCAGGCCCAGACGGGCGTCGCGAGCGGTGACATCTGCGGACTCGCTGGCGGGGACCGGCCCGGTCGAACCGTCGAGGAAGCTGGTCTGGCCCCGGCTCTTCAGCCATTCGTGTCCTGCCAGCAGGCCGACGCGCAGACCCGACCAGTCGCCGTCAAAGTCGCCGAAGACCACGCCCTGATCCAGCACGCTCTCGACCGAACGAGTCCGCTGGGCTAGCGAGTTCGCCTGACGCGGCCCGCCGAACCTGCTGGTCAGGTTCAGACGGAAGGTGCGGCCCGGCGAGGGCATCAGCCCCATGGTCAGCGCATCCATGTAGTAACGGTCGGTGACGTTATCGACGGCGAAGTCCAGGCTGATGCTGTCGTTGATCCGGTACGCCCCCCACAGGTCGACCAGATCGTAGGGCGTCCAGTCCAGCACTGCCATCGATCCGCCGTAGGTGACGACCGAGGTGTCGCGCCCGCCGACGTGGCGGTAACGCGCACCCAGCGTCAGGTCTTCGTCCAGCAGCCGCGCGCCCAGGGTGACGGCCAGCGACCGCTTGGGCGGAATATGCGCCGGGATGTAGCTGTTGATCGTATTGCCTTCGCGGCAGACCTTGTCGGTGTCGCAGAACTGGGTGTGCGTATAGAGGGTTCCACCCGCCTCGGCGAAGAAACGGCCCACGTCATAGCGGGCGTTCAGTTCGACGCCCTGGAACTCGGCCCGGCCGATGTTGACGACCGAGGTCAGGCCGTCGCTCTCGCCGCGCGTCAGATAGTCGTCCACGTGGTTGGAGAAGACCGCGAACTTGGTCTGCAGCACGTCGCTACCCATGAAGACGGAATCCCGCTGATAGTTGACGCCCAATTCCGTGTTCTTGGCGCGCTCGGGCCGCACGGGCTTGCGCGGGTCCGGGTAGAAGGAGAAGCCGGTGGTGGATTCAAACAGGCTGGGCGCGCGGATGGCCTCGGCGTAGCGGACATAGAACTGAAGCCCCGGCGTCGGCTCGACCAGCAGCGACAGGATCGGCGACACGCCCGAGCTTTTGGACCGATTGTAGCCCGTCACGCGGTTCGAGTTGGATCCCGCCGTGACATCGACCAGATTATAGTCGCGGGACTGAGTGTCGGTGTAGCGCAGGGCTGCGTTCAGGGTCAGCCATTCGTTGGGCTTCAACTCGCCCGCGACAAAGGCGCTGTATTCGTCGCGCTCGCCGTCGCGGGGCTCCAGGAAGGCCGGATAGTTGGAGTTGTCCTTGTAGTCCTTCCATCCCTTGGGCGGCGAAATCCGCTCGTGGGTGTAGGAGGCGCCATAGTTCATCGCCAGCGGCCCGACCGGCGTGTCGAAGCCAGAGGTGTTGGACAGGTTCAGGCCCCAGCGGTCCGACTGGCTCATATAGGCCACGTCCTGGATCGACAGCGAACCGTCCCACATCACGTAGCGATACAGGGTCTCGATGCTGGTGTAGTTGGCGGTGGACCAGGCGTCGGCCTTCAGGTCGATCAGGCGGCTGCCTGCGGGCTTGTAGCGATAGCGGCCGGTCCAGGTGTCGACCTCTGTGCGGCTCAACGGCGACTGAAGCGGCCCGCCGTAGCGGATGATCTGCGACGGCATGGTTTCGCCGAAGTCGCTCTCATAGCGCATGTAGGACAGGTCCAGCGCCTGCTCGTCGGTCGGGCGAATGACGGCGCGCAACAGATACGAGGTGTTCTTCTGGGAACTGGACAGCACCTCCTCGCCATGATCGTAGCGCTGGACGCCATAGGCGTTGGGGATCAGGCCGCTTTCGCCCGAGAAGTAGTTGCCGACTTCGCGGTGGGTGTAGGCGGCGACCAGATCGAACCGATCGAAGCGGCGGCCCAGCGCGATGCTCAGGCTTTGGCCGTCGTTGAAATTCAGGGCGCCGGGGCGGTTGAAGCGTTCAGCCGTGCCCTTGCCCGCGCCCAGGGTTCCAGGAGCGGGGGGCGCGACGGTGTTGCCGGTCAGGCCGACGCGCACCTGGGCGCCGAACACGCCGTTGGGCGCGACCAGATCATTGACGCCGATGGTTTCGACACGGACCACGCCGCCGGTCGCGCCGACCCCGTCGGCCGAGGCGCTGGGCCCCTTCTCGATGGTGACCGAGCCGACGAGATCAGGGTCCAGATAGGTGCGGCCCGCCACGCCGGAATAGCCGCGATAGACGGTCGACTGCTGCAGCGATCCGTCGATTACGACCGGCACGCGGTCCATGCCCTGCATCCCCCGGATGTTCACATCCAGGGCGCCGGAGTTGCGGTTGTCGCTGTTGATGACGCCCGGTGTTCCGCTCAGGAAGTCGCCGGTCGAAATGCCCCGGTTCCGCTGGATGGCCTCCTGCGAGATGTAGGCGCTGGAGCCCGCCGTGCGGTATGGGGCGTCGGCCGGGGCAGGGCCGCTGCCGGCCGACAGACCTGCCAGTCCCGGTTCGTTGACTGCGCCCTGAACCCGAACGGCGCCCAGCATGATGGCCCCGTCGGCCGCGTCAGGCGCACGCTCCAGCGTCACCAGATCGCCGTCCAGTCGATAGGTGAAACCGGTGCCGTTCAACAGTCGGCCCAGCGCCTGCATCGGTGCGGCATGGCCCGATGCGCCGGGCGACTGGACGCCGCGAATGGCCGCGGCGTCGACGCTGACCTGAAGACCCGACTGGCGGCCGAAGGCGGTCAGGGCGGCGCCCAGAGGTTGGGCCGGAATGGAGAAGTCGCGGGCGGTCACCGTGGCGGTGGACTGGGCCGCTGCGGGGAAGGCGGTGGTCAGACCCGCCAGGGCCGTCGTCGCCATCAGCAAACCGCCAAGGGCCCCCGCCTGTCGTTCACGCTGCTTCACCGCCAGAGAAATCAACACGCCTTACGCTCCATTGTCGGTGGTCCGACATTATTGCAAATGCAACGCAACTGCATTGCTCGTCGCATGAGGAGACGAACGGGGGCGGCGGTGTTTCGGAAGTTTTTTCGACTCGCTGGCCAAGCGACGGCTTAGTCGAAGGAAATTATCATCACCCAGGGCGAAATCCGCTGGACGGTCGCGCCATTGGCCCGTGACACGGCGATCAGGGCGCCGACCGGATCGCCCAGGTCGTAAACCCCCGTCACGCGCGCCGTCTCCAGCCGCGCGCCCTTGGTCAGGATGACGCCGCCGTACCAGGGCCGCAGGGCGTCCACGACCGTGCTGACAGGCTCGGCCTCGACGATCAGACGCTTCTGGGTCCAGGCGGCGACATTGTCGGGATCGGTCCCCAGCAGTTGCAGGGCGCCGGTCTTGTCGGCGCGGGCTATTTCACCCGCTGTCAGGATGCGCGAGTTGCCCTTGAGAGCGGTGGTCTCAACCTTCACTCGGCCATGGCGAACCCCAACCAGAGCCTCTGCCGAGCGGACTTCGAAGCCCGTGCCCAGCACGGTGGTCTCGATGCGTCTGGAGGTCACGCTGAAGGGGCGGTCGGGATTGCGCGCCACCTCGAAATAGGCGTCCCCTTTCAACAGGTCGATATGGCGCTGCTCGGCTTGGTAACGCACCGAGACGGCGCTGCGCGGCGCCAGCGTTACGGTGCTGCCGTCTTCCAGGCGCACTGTGCGAAGCTCCTGTGCGCCAGTCGCATAGTCGGATCGCAACCGCAGCACGGCATCAGGCGCGGCCACTACGGCGAACAGGGCCGCAGCGCAGGCGGCGAGGGCGGCGGCCAGACGTCTGCCGCGGCGGGCGGGCGCGGCTTGGCGAATACGGACATGCACAGGACGTCGTGCGGATGGAACGGCCGCAGCAGCGGCGATGGCGTGCGAGGTTTGCGCGATTTCGCTCCAGGCGGCGGCGTTCTCGGGCGCGGCGCAGACCCAGGCCTCGAAGCTTTCGAACACGGCCTCGTCCTCGGTCTCGCGCAGACGGATCAGCCAGTCGGCCGCCTGGCGGTCGGCAATCTCGCGCAATGAGTCGTTCAGGCTCATGGAACCATTCCTGCAGCCGAGGCGGCCTGCGCGACCGGGGCGGCGGCGCTTCTTGACGAATAGACGCATGGGCGTCGTGGTTTTTCGGAAACCCGCTGCATGTCCGCGTCAGCCCCTGCGGCGCAGGGCGTCGCGGCAGCGTTCGACCCCTTCCGCGACCAGTTCATGCGCGACCGTCACCGACACGCCCAGACGTTCGGCGATGTCCTTCAGCCGCGCCCCTTCGATCCGATGCATCTGCACGGCGATCTGCATTCGCTGGGGCAGGGCTTGCATGGCCGTCAGGGTCTTACGCAGCGCCTCGCGTGATGCGGCGGCGGCCTCTGGCGTAGGTTCGTCAGCCTGCGCACGCAGGTCGGCGGCGTCGTGATCGGTGAAATGAAGCCGCTCAAACCGCGTGCGCCGCATCCGGTCCAGCGCCAGATTGCGCACGGTCCGATACAGAAAGGCCTCTGGCTGATCGGCGGCGGCGAAGGCGTCGGATCCATGCAGCCGCACCCAGGCGTCCTGAACCACATCCTCCGCGGCGGCGCGGTCACGGGTGACGGCGCAGGCATATTCGACCAGACCCGCACGGCGCAGGCGGAACAGGTCTTTCAAGACGTTCGAGGCTGGCAAGTCGGCCATCCCCCAAACCGCCGGTTACAATGGCCGCTTCACATGCGACTAATTCGCAGGTGCTGCAAGGTTGTTTTGCTCACAGACCGAATAGGTTCGGAGATCGAACCAGCCTTAAGCGCCGCGCCTCGTTTAAGCCTGATTAGCGATGGGGCGGGCGAAGGAAGAAGCGGCTGGTGCGGGCGGCGTAGGCGGCGAAGGCGTTGGGCCGCGAGCGGCGCATGTGGGCTTCTAGCAGGGGGACGCCCGACACATGGTTCAGCAGCCAATAAGTGTAGGCAGGTCCCGTCAGCGCCAGCCAGCTCCAGGGCCAGGCGCCGCTGACGTTGATGGCGAACACCGGCCAGGCGCACCAGCCCAGCCACTCGAAGAAATAGTTAGGGTGCCGTGACCAGGCCCAGAGGCCGGTGTCGCAGACGCGGCCTCGATGGGCGGGATCAGCCTTGAAGGCGGTCAGTTGACGGTCGGCGACGCCTTCGCCCAGCAGGGCGGACAGGAAGATCAGGGTCGCGAGACCATCTTGCAGAGTCAGCCCGGCCATCGGGTTGCGCGCCGCCAGCAGCACGCTGAGCGCCAGGAAGGCGGCGGCCCCGGACTGAAGCATCAGGAAGCCGAACATCCGGGCCTGGAAGCTGTCGCCCCATTCGGTGCGCAGCCGGGCGTAGCGCGCGTCCTCAGTTTCGCCGACGGCGCGACGTGCGATATGCAGGCCCAGCCGCAGGCCCCAGAGCCCGATCAGGCCGGCGATCAGCCATTGGCGGTCTGAGGGCGCCACGCCGCCAAGAGGAAAGAGGGCGACGCCGACGCCAGCCATGCCGAGGCCGAAGGACCAGAAGGCGTCGGCCCATCCGCCTTGGCCGGTGCGGCGCTGAACCGCCCAGGCCGCGCTCATGACCAGAACGAGAAACAGCGCCGCCGCAAACCAGAGCGGCAGCAGAGCGATCACAGACGCACGAACGGCTGCATCAGCCGCCCCAGCCAGCCGTCGAGCTGGATTTCTCCATCCAGGGCGACGACGCAGAGGCAGGGAATGTCCGACACCACGCGCGGCTGGTGCAGCACGTCGTGGTCGGCTTCCTCCAGATCGCCGACGTCGAAGCGTTCGGTCTCGGTGGCGTAGGCGCCGGACAGGACGCAGGTCAGTTCGACCCCGCCATGGGTATGACGCGGCGTCTCGCGACCGGGATCTATCTTCAGCAGGATGACCCGGCAGGCGCCGTCGCGCGGGGCGTGGACGTCGCGGGCGCGGATGCCGGGGCCGATCCAGCGCCAGGGCCCGAGGGCGTAGCGCCGTAGCGGCTCGGGCAGTTCGGGCATGTCGTTGAGCGGCGCCGTTGACCTGGCTTCACCGGCATCGGTTTCGATCAGCGCCAGGGTGCGGGTCAGGGAGTCGGCGGACAGGGCGACCGGCGCGACCTCTTCCAGAAACTCACCCCCGACGGCCTGAAGGCGGCGAACCCAGGCGTCATTGGTGGGGCGCAGGGCCAGATGCGCGGCGACGACCACGGCCTCGGGCGGGCTGAGCGATCCGGCGGCATAGGCGAGCAGTCGCTCTTCAGACGGGTTGTGCTTTGGGTTCATCGGGGCGCCCCCTCGGATGGTTCGAGTATGATGCGAAGTTTGATCATGGCGTTGCGGATGCGGGATTTGACGGTGCCCAGAGGCAGGTCGAGCCGCCGAGCGATTTCGGAATGAGGGCTGTCCAGGAAGAAGGCGAGGCGCAGAACCTCGACCTGATCGGGCTTGAGGCGCGACAGGGCGTCGCGAATGCGTTTGGCGTCCTGTGAAGCGGACAGGATGTCGTCCGGTTGCTGCACTTCGGTCTCGGCCAGCTCGATTTCGGGCGTCGGCAGGGGACGGGCGTCGCGGCGCAGCATGTCGAGCCGGCGGTTGCGGGCTATGGTGAAGATCCAGGTCGCGGCCCGGGCCTTGCGCGCGTCGAACAGGTCCGCCTTGCGCCAGACCGTCAGCATGGCGTCTTGGGCGAAGTCCTCTGCGGCGGCAGGGGACGCGCCTGAATTGATCAGCCAGGCCTTCAGGCGCGGCGCATAATGGCTGAACAGTTGAGCGAAGGCTTCGCGATCCCGCCGCAACGCCACCGCCTCGATCAGGCGGTCATGCGCAAAGGCGTCCGGCGAGGGCCCGCCCGCGCTCATGCGGCGCCGGGTCCTGTCAGACGATTTGAAAGAGGCGGCCTCGACATGCATGCAGCCTAATACGCTTCGGCAAAATGTCTGGATCATTCGCAATCCGATTGCGACGCCGCTGCGTAATCCGATCAGGCCTGCAGCGATTGCGCGGGCGCGTTTCGGAGCCGTCATGTCGCATTCGTCCGCTCGTCCTTCCGATGGCCCGCTCAAGATCGCCGTGGTCGGATCGGGCGTGGCCGCTCTGTCGTCGGCCTGGTTGCTGTCGCAGCGCCACCGGGTGACGCTCTACGAGAAGGCGGATCGTCTGGGCGGGCATTCCCATACGGTGACAGCAGGGACGGCGACCGGAGATGTCGCCGTCGACACCGGCTTCATCTGCTTCAACGACGCCACCTATCCCAATCTGATCGCACTGTTCGAGCACCTGGGCGTTCCGGCCCGCGCGACCGACATGTCCTTCGCCGTGTCGCTGGACGACGGACGATTTGAATACGCCGCCCCCGGTCTGTTCGCCCAGCGCCGCAACGTTCTGCGGCCGCGCTTCTGGTCCATGCTGGGCGAGATCCTGCGCTTCTATCGTGAGGCACCGATTGATCTGGGCGGGTTGAGCGACCCCAACCTGACGCTGGGCGACTATCTGAAGCGCGAAGGCTTCAGCGCGGCCTTCCGTGACGACCATCTGCTGCCGATGGCGGCGGCGATCTGGTCCTCGCCAGCCCACACGCTGCTGGACTATCCGGCAGAGGCCTTCATCCGCTTCTGCGGCAACCACGGCCTGCTCAAGCTGATCGGCCGACCGCTGTGGCGGACGGTTGAGGGTGGAAGTCGGACCTATGTCGAACGGCTGGCCCGGGCCATTGACGACGTACGGCTGAACCACGGCGTGACGGCGGTGCGGCGCACAGACCAGGGCGTCATGATCCACGACAGCCAGAGCGGCGTCGAGCGCTTCGACCACGTCGTCATCGGCGCCCATGCCGATCAGGCCCTGGCCATGCTGGACGAGCCGACCGCGCAGGAAAAGGAGGTGCTGGGCACCTTCCGCTATAGCCGCAACCTGACCGTTTTGCACACCGACGCTGGCCTGATGCCGCGTCGCCGCCGCGCCTGGGCCAGTTGGAACTATATCGGCGCTGACGACGGCCTGTGCGTCACCTACTGGATGAACAAGCTTCAGGGCCTGCCAGGGCAGGACCTGTTCGTCACCCTGAACCCGCCGCGTCCGCCCAGGCCCGACACCCTGCTGCGCAGCGAGCTCTATGATCATCCCATCTTCAACCCGGTCGCCCTTCAGGCGCAAAAGCAGCTGTGGAGCCTGCAGGGGCAGGGCGGAGTCTGGTTCTGCGGAGCCCACTTCGGCGCGGGCTTTCATGAGGATGGCCTGCAGTCTGGTCTCGCCGTGGCCGAGCAACTGGGCGGCGTGCGACGTCCCTGGTCGGTCGAGAACGAGAGCGGCCGCATCCATCTGTCGTCGGCCCCGGCCGCTGTCCTGGAGAGGGCGGCGTGACCCAGGCCTCCGCCCTCTATCGCGGAGACGTCATGCATCGGCGGCTGCGGCCAAGGGCGCATCGGTTGCACTATCGCGTCTTCTGGCTGCTGCTGGATCTGGCGGAGATCGACGAACTGGACCGCAGCCTGCGCTGGTTCTCGCGCAACCGTTTCAACCTGCTGTCCTTTCACGATCGAGATCACGGCGATGGCTCCGGCGCGGCGTTGCGCCCCCAGATCGAGGCCTTCCTCGGGCGTGCGGGGATCGACATCGGCAAAGGGGCGGTGCGCCTGCTGACCATGCCGCGCGTGCTAGGCTACGTGTTCAATCCGATCAGCCTCTACTACTGCCATCAGGTCGACGGTCGGCTGAAGGCCATGGTCTATGAGGTGACCAGCACCTTTGGCGTGCGCCACGCCTATGTCATTCCCGTGGCGGAAGAAGACCAGGCGGCGGGTCTCATCCGTCAGGGCGCTGCCAAGGCCCTATATGTCTCGCCCTTCATGGGGATGGAGATGGATTACGTCTTTCGCGGTCACGCGCCAGGCCTCCGGCTGGACATGACCATCGACGGTGTGGACGCCGAGGGGCTTTTGATCACCGCCGCCATGTCTGGCGAGCGTCGCCCGCTAGATGACAGGAGCTTATTGTCAACCGTGTTGGCTTTGCCGTTGATGACCGTCAAGGTCGTGGCCGCCATTCATTGGGAGGCTCTGAAGCTCTGGCTCAAGGGGGTTCGTCTGACGCGCCAGCCTCCGCCGGCCTGCGAGCCAGTCACAATCCAGCGGCGGGCTCGAGACAGCCGTCTCGCGCGTTGAACATCCGCTGTTCCCCAAGCACAAGGTCGCCCGACGACATGACCACCACCTTCTATGGCGAGCGAAACGACAAGCGGACTGCGTCTCCGGTTTTGGGTCTGCTTGTGCGCCTTCTGTCCAGCAACTGGACCTGGGGACGGCTCACCCTCGTTCTGCCGGATGGCGACCGCCATCAGTTGACCGGCCGGACATCGGGCCACGCCGCCGTCCTGACGATCCGTGATCCTCGTTGCGCCGCCCGTGTGTTGAAAAGCGGGGATATCGGTTTTGCGGAAGGCTATATGGCCGGCGAATGGGATACACCTGACCTGGCGGTCTTGCTGGAGACCTTAGTCAACAACTACGACCATATTCGACGCCTGTTCGATGGCAATCCCCTGATGAAGCTGGTCAACGGGATCGGGCATCGACTGAATCGTAACAGCCGCCGTGGATCGCGCCGCAATATCCATGCCCACTATGACCTGGGCAACACCTTCTATGGCGCATGGCTGGACCCTTCGATGACCTATTCCTCGGCGCGTTTCGAGGCGCCGGGACAGCCGTTGCTGGACGCCCAGCGCGCCAAGTACGCCGCTCTGGCGCGGATGATGGACCTGCAGCCGGGACATAGCGTGCTGGAGATCGGCTGCGGCTGGGGTGGCTTTGCCGAATTCGCCGCGCGAGAGGTCGGGGCCGTGGTCACGGGGGTCACCATCTCTCGCGAACAGCACGACTACGCGCGTCGCCGCCTTTTCGAGGCTGGCTTGGCCGAGCGGGCGGACATTCGCCTGGTCGACTATCGCGACGTTCAGGGCCGGTTCGACCGTGTCGCCTCCATCGAGATGTTCGAGGCGGTCGGGCGCGAATACTGGCTGACCTATTTCCAAAAGGTCCACGATGTTCTGAAGCCCGGCGGACGCGTGGGTCTTCAGGTCATCACCATCCAGGACGACCTGTTCGAGGAGTACGACGCCCGCACAGACTTCATTCAGAAGTACGTCTTTCCCGGCGGCAGCCTGCCGTCTGAGGCGAGGCTGGCGCCCGTGCTGGCGCAGGTTGGCCTCAGCGAGACCAGCGTCGAGCGTTTCGGCGGCGACTACGCCGAAACCTTGGCCGAATGGGCGCGACGCTTTGATGATGCCTGGACCGACATCGCCCGAAGGAATGCAGGGTTCGATGAGCGCTTTCGCCGTCTGTGGCGCTTCTATCTCGCCTATTGCGAGGCCGGCTTCCGGTCGGGCCGGACCGATGTGATCCAGATGAGCCTGAGCCGCGACTAGGGCCAATCGACATTCAGATTCACGCGCGATCGGATGCGTGATTCATAGGTCTCCGCCTTGTCGGAGATTTGTGATGGGCGTGAAGCGTTACGAGTTGAACGAGGCGCAGTGGGTCCGGATCGCGCCTTTGCTTCCGGTCAAGGCGTCGGACCCGGGTCGAACGGGCTCGGACAACCGGCTGTTCGTGAACGGCGTGCTCTGGGTGCTGAGGTCCGGAGCGCATTGGCAGGACCTTCCTGAGCGCTTCGCCACGCGGTTCGACCGACTGGCCAACCAGTGCCTCGCCTTCATCCACATCGCCGCAGCCATAATCTGGATGGGATGAATGTCGATTTGTCCTAGTCGAAGCTCCCGTCCAGAACATGACGGGGCCAGGTTGGAGGTGAGGGGCGCTATATAGGCGAGACCTGTCTCAAAGGCGACGATGTGCTACGCGGGACGCGCCATCCACTCGGATCGGAGGAGGGCGTAGATGAACTCATCGCCCCAGACGCCGTCGAAGCAATCGTTCTGGATCAGGTGCGCCTCGCGCCGAAACCCGAGGCGCTGCATCAAGGCGACTGAGCCAGCGTTCGCCGCGTCGAGGCGGGCGAAGATCCGATGCAGCCCGCCCTGTTCAAACCCCACGCGCACCAGGGCCTCTACCGCCTCGATGGCATAACCGGGTCCGGCCCAGGCGGGGTTGAAGATGTAGCCGACTTCTCCCTGAGCGGCCGATTGATTGGCTAGCTTGAGCAGAACTTCGCCGATCATTTCGTCTTTGCCCGTCAATGTGACGGCTAGGCGGAAGACGTCTCCATCTTGGGCGAATTTCGGCTGTGCAGCGTCCATGAACTGGGCTTCAAGCGCCTGGTTCTGCGGCGGCGCCGCGTAGAGGAAGCGATAGACATCCGCGCGGCCGTGATAGGCGGCGTAGGCGGGGAAGTCGGCGGCTCTGATCGGTCTAAGGGTCAGGCGGTCAGTGACCAGAGGGAAGTAATCTAGGCTAGGCATTGCCGCCATCTGGTCATCGCCACGGCCTGTGTCCATGCTCAGCGCCGGCGCTTGTTGTCGCAGGCGGCGGGCTGGGTTCCGCCATTCACCCGCCGTCCTAGAGGTCTGTTGAGTCCCTTTATTTGAGCTGTTCGTCCAAATTGACGGCCCTGCATGCATCCATCAGTTGAAACGATTTGGATGCAAGATCATGAAATCGTAGGGCTTGTTGATATTGCTCAGGCGGTGTGTGATGCCTTGGCGGGGCGCATTCAGCGACGTGGGGGATGTCATGAAAGCTAGGTCTTCATCCGGCGTGAGCCGTAGATTCCTGGGCAATCTGCTGGGTGGCGCCAGCCTGGCGGCCTTTGTGTCCGGGCAGGCTTCTGCATCCCCGATTCAGACAACGGTGCGCACGACAGACCCGGCTCTGGTGGAGCCCACGCGCCTGGTCAGCAAGGAAACCCTGCGGCCCGAGATACTGGGCACGACCGGGATCGTGGCGGCGGGGCGTCACTATGCCGTGGCGGCAGGTACGCGGATCCTGCAGGCGGGCGGCAATGCTTTCGATGCGGGCGTAGCGGCCGTGTTCGCGGCTGCGGTGACGGAGATCTCGCATTTCGGTCTGGGGGGAGAAGCCCCGGCCATCGTCTATTCCGCGTCCGATCAGACCGTTAAGGTCATCAGCGGTCAGGGACCGGCGCCCAAGGCGGCGACGCCGGACTATTTCCGCCCGGCTGGCGTCATACCGGGCAATGGGCCGAATGGCGGAACCGTGCCCGCTGTTGTCGACGCCATGGCGCTGACGCTGGCGCGCTATGGCACGATGAGCCTTGAGGCCGTGCTTCAGCCCGCGATTGAGCTGGCCGATGGTTTCCCCATGTACGGGATGCTGCGCGACGTTCTGGCCAGCCAGCAAAGGTCAAGCAGCCGCTGGGCCGGATCGCGCCGCGCCTATTATCCCGAAGGCCGGATCCCGGATGTCGGCGAAGTCTTCAAGCAGCCCGACCTGGCGCGCACCCTGAGGGCGCTGGCGACGGGGGAGCGAGAAGCCCTGTCGCGCGGTCTGGGGCGTGACGCGGCCATCGCCGCCGGGCGCGACGTCTTCTACAAAGGGGACATCGCACGTCGCATCGCGGCCTCGGTTCAGGCGGATGGCGGCCTGCTGTCCTATGAGGATCTGGCCGGTTACAGCGGCCGGATCGAGGAGCCCAAGACAACCCGCTTCTATGGCTACGACGTCTATAAATGCGGGTTCTGGAGCCAGGGGCCGGCCCTGCTGATGGCGCTGAACATCCTGCAGGCGCGCGACATCAAACAATACCCCAACCTGTCCGATCCGTATCTGCATACGGTGACGGAGGCGATCAAACTGGCCTTTGACGACCGCAACGCCTATTTCGGCGACCCGCTGTTTGCCTCGGTGCCAGAGGCGGGTCTGCTGTCGCCGGCCTATGCCGGATCGCGCGCGGCCCAGATCGGCGAGACGGCGTCGCGCGTCCACAATATCGGCGACCCTTACGCCTTCCAGCGCGGTCCGGCGCGAAAGCCGCCCCGTTTTACGCCCCACGAACTGACCGCCACCCCGACGCCCACCGCCGACACCACCGCCATCGAAGTGGTCGACAGGCAGGGCAATCTGTTCAGCTGCACCCCCAGTTCCGGCTGGCTGCTGGGCGGCGCCTATGTGGCGGGCGATACGGGCGTGCCGCTCAGCAACCGCATGTCGGTCTTTGATCTGGATGCCGACAGTCCCAATGTTCTGGTCGGCGGAAAGCGACCGCGCACCACCCTGACGCCGACCATCGTGCTGAAGGACGGCAAACCCTTCCTGGCGGTCGGCACACCGGGCGGAGACAATCAGGATCAGCAGATTCTGGTGGTGCTGCTGAACATCCTCGTCCACGGCCTGCCCATCCAGCAGGCCATCGAGGCCCCGCGCATCAACTCGGAGCATTTCCATAGTTCGTTCGCCATCAAGCGCGCGCGCCCTGGTCTGCTGGAGGTCGAGGATCGCGTGACGCCAGAGGTGCGCGCGGCCCTGGCGGCGCGCGGACATGAACTGAATGTCGTCGGTCCCTATGCGGTCTCCACCGGCATTGTTGCTGCAGGTGTCGATCCCGTCCACGGCACGTTGAGGGGCGGGGCCGACGTCAGAAGAGAACGCTACGTCTTCGGCTGGTGATTGGCCATCATCGGGCCGGTTTTCGATGCGGATTTTGTCGATCAGGATCGTGACGGAGGGCCGTTTTGTGCCGTAATGAGCACGTTCTCGCGTGTAACGTTACGGAACAAAAATAACATATAAATAACAAGACACTTCAGGTTGCTTCGATGTTTCTCTCTGTTTGTTTAACGGGGGTGCATCAATGAAATCGGGTTACGCCGTGGTCGCGGTGAATATGTTGTTGCTGGCATCGGCCGGATCGGCGCTGGCCCAGGCTCAGGGGGCGCCGCAAGGGGCGCCTCAGGCGGATGGGGGGCGGTCGGAGACGGTCGATGATGTCGTTGTCTATGGCCGGGGAGAGCGCAAGATCGGCATTGCGGTGGCGGCGAGCGAGGGCGCGGTCGCGGGGGCCGATCTGTCGGTCCGCCCGATCCTGCGGACTGCCGAACTTATTGAGGCGGTGCCGGGCATGATCGCCACCCAGCACTCCGGCAGCGGCAAGGCCAACCAGTATTTCCTGCGCGGCTTCAATCTGGATCACGGCACGGATTTCAGCCTGACCATCGACGACGTGCCGATGAATTTCCGCACTCACGGTCATGGTCAGGGCTATCTGGATGTCGGCGGCCTGATCCCGGATGTGATCCGCCGTATCGACTATCGCAAAGGCCCCTATCGGGCAGACGTCGGGGATTTCGCCTTGGTCGGCATCGCGCAGCTGACGACGGTGGATCGGTTCGATGCGCCCTATATTTCCGCCGAGGTCGGCAGTTTCGACTGGAAACGGATAGGTGCGGGCGGCTCGATCAAGGCGGGTGGCGGTGATCTGCTGGCTGCCGCCGAGTTCAAGACCTATGACGGGCCGTGGGAACTGCCCGAGGCGCTGCGTCATGCCTCCGCCTACGGAAAATACACCCGCGACACCGGCTGGGGCGTGCTGCGCGCCAGTCTGTCCATCTATGACGCGACCTGGCGACCGACCGAGCAGATCCCGGAGCGGGCCATCGGCAATGAGGTCAAGGACGCCTATGGCGCGATCGACAAATCCCTGACCGGCAGCACCCAGCGCCAGATCCTTTCGGTGCGACTGGACGGGGACAACTGGCGCGCCACCGCCTACGCCCAACATTACGAATGGGCGATGATCTCCAACTTCACCTTCTTCTTGGAGGATCCGGTCAACGGCGACGAACTGGAGCAGTCGGAGAAGCTGAACACCTATGGCGGGCGGCTGGAACGCAACTTCCGCCTGGGCGACCGGCTGTCCAGCGTGGTCGGCGTCGAGGGCCGCTATGACGACATCGCGCGCGTCGGCCTGTTCCAGGCGGTCGATGGCCAGCGGTTCGCCAACAAGGGGGAGTTTGCGGTCGATGAAGCCTCGGCCGCCCTCTATGCCGAAGCGACCTGGAGGCCGGTGGACCGACTGGCCCTGTTCGCCGGGGCGCGGGGCGACGCCTACCGTTTCCGAACGCGCGCCCTGGGGCCAGAGGCCTGGAGCGGCAAGGTCAGCGAGACGCTGGTTTCACCCAAACTGGGCGCGAACTACGAAGTGTCGCCGGGTCTGGCCCTCTATGGCAACTGGGGGCGCGGCTTCCATTCGAATGATGCGCGTGGGGTGACGGCGCCCGGCGATCCCGCGCCGGGTCTGGTCGTTGGCGATGGCAGCGAGGCCGGGGTGCGGCTGGAGCGGGGTGGTCTGGTGGTCACGGCCAACTACTGGCGCATGAAGGTGGATTCCGAACTGATCTATGTCGGGGATGCCGGATCGGTGGAGCCGTCCAGTGCTTCGCGCCGCTACGGCTATGAACTGACCGCCTTCTGGCGTCCGTCATCGTGGCTGGCTGTCGATGGGGTCTGGACCTGGAGCCATGCCCGCTTCACCGACAGCCCGGGCGAAGACTATATCCCCGGGGCCCTGGAAAACGCCGGCGAACTGGGTGTTTCAGCGATCTTCCCGTCGTGGAATGCGGCGGTGAGAGTACGCCATCTGGGGCCGCATGCGCTGGTCGAGGACAACAGCCTGCGCACCTCATCGGCCACGGTGGTCAATCTGCGCGCCGCCTGGACGCCCAAGCCGTTCGAGGTGTTCGTGGATCTGCTGAACATCTTCGACACCGACAAGAAGGACATCGAATACTATTACGCCTCGCGCCTGCAGGGCGAACCGCTGGACGGCGTCGAGGGTATCCACAGCCGTGCGATGGAGCCTCGCATGATCCGCGTCGGCATCAAGGCGACCTTCTGAACCTGAGCGAGGCGAGGGCGCGGTGCGCTCTCGTCTCTGATGGCGCGCCGCATCAGTAGCCTACGGCATAGCCCATGCGGCGGGGGTCGCCGCCGGCCATCGGCTGTCCGTCGGCGGAAACCAGGATTCCCTGGATGCTGCCGATCGAATAGGGGCCGACCGGCTCGACCTTGTGTCCCATCGCCGTCAGGCCTGCGAAAGTCGCCAGCGGGAAACGGGCCTCCATCTGCAGGCGGATAGCCGCGCCGGGCGTGTAGAAGCCGGGTTCAGCATCCAGGGCGATGCGCGGCGCCTCGATAGCCTCCTGGATCGACATGCCCCGGTCGATCACATTGACCAGGGTCTGGAACTGGGTCTGGCCGATGGTCTCGCCGCCGGGCGAGCCGAACAGCATCCGCAGCCGTCCGTCCTGCTTCACGATCACCGGACCATTGCCCAACAGAGGGATGCGGCCGGGCGCGACGAAGTTCGGGTGATCGCGATAGGGGGCGGTCGAGCCGACCCGCAGGCCGTTGTTGCAGATCAGGCCGGTGTCACCCATCACCAGCAGGGTTCCAAACCCGCCGCCCAAGGTGGTGGTGCAGGCGATCGCATTGCCATCGCTGTCGATCACCGACAGACTGGTCGTGTCGCCCGGCACGCTGGACGCGCGGGGGCGCCGACGCGGGGCAGGGCGGCTGGTGCTCAGGTCCGCGCCGGTCGGATAGGCGATGGCGGCCTGCGGATTGATCAGGCGGCGCCGCTGGTCTGCGAAGGCCTTGGAGATAAGGACATCTGTGGGAACGACGGCAGAGGCGGGATCGGCGGCGTAGCGATAGACGTCGGACTTGGCGACCTTGATCGTCTCGGCGATCAGGTGAAGCGCCTGGGGGCTGTCGGGCGGCAGGCTGGCGAAGTCGAAGCCTTCCAGCAGGTTCAACTGCTCGCACATCTCCAGTCCGGTGCGCGAGGTGACCGGGCTGCAATAGATGTCGACGCCGCGATAGTTGGTGCTGACCGGCGCGCTCCAGCCGGGACGATAGTCCTGCATGTCCTTCAGTCGCAGCCAGCCGCCGCCTGCTTCGGAAAAGCGGCTCATCTCGCGGGCGACAGGGCCGCTGTAGAAATAGTCATAGGCGGCCTGAAGGGCGGTGCTGCGGTCTGCGCCCGTTGCCAGGGCCGCAGTCTCGGCGTCGGCCAGGGCCTGGAAGGTGTTGGCCAAGGGCAGATTACGAAACAGCGAGCGAGCCGCAGGCGGCTGTCCGCCGGGCAGATAGATCGCCGCCGTGGTTGGGTAACGGGCCAGGGCCGCCTGCTGGCGGCGGATGGTGTCGGCGATGGAGGCGTCCATCGGATGGCCGTCGCGCGCATAGCCTATGGCCGGCTCCAGCAGCGTGGACAGGGGCAGACGGCCGAATCGGCGGGCCAGTTCGATCCACCCGCCAAAGGCGCCCGGCGTGACCACGGCCTTGTGTCCGGCGACCAATTCGGCTGGATCGACCTGATTATCCAGCAGGCCGGGCGCCGCGCCGGTGAAGGCCAGCGAGGTGACCTCGCCAGTCTTCTTGTCCAGGCAGGTGGCGAAACCATTGCCCGCAGCGCCGGACGCCCAGGGTTCGACGACGTTCAGGACCGCCATGGCTGCAACGGCGGCGTCGGCCGCCGATCCGCCCTGCATCAGCATCCTGACCCCGGCCATGGAGGCAAGGGGATGGCCCGCCGCGACACCGCCGTGAGGCATGGGCACTTCGACGCGGTGGGCGGAAACCGTGGCGGCGCCGCTGGCGGGCGCATCAGGGGCCTGGCGACCGACCCCGGTCTGGACTGCGGGCCGCGCAGATGCGGTTTGGGTGGAAGCCAGGGCGAAGGCTGCACCGCTCATCGTGCCCAGGAGCAGTTCGCGGCGTCCGATTGAGGCGCCGCTCAACCGCCTTGCCTCGGCTGTTTGAACAGGTTCGCGCATGACCACCCCTCCCAGGATCAGGGTCCTGCAGATGCTGAAGTGTGCAGCGGGCCCGCATGACGCCGACCTCAGGTAAGCGTGAAAGTCGCGGAATTTCCAGAATTTTCGGCACTGCAATCAGCGGGTACTAGTGACGACCGCGCCGCTTGTTCACACCGGACTGCGCGCCGCGTCATAGAGGCCCAGGTTCACGAAAGCGGCTGTCATCAAGGGGCGGACGGATTGGTTAAGCTGCCTTTTGACGTGGGCGACAGTCGGCAGATCGTCGCTGCGCGCGGCGAAAGCCGTTGTCGGCTCAAGATATTCACGCACGTGAGAGCGAATGTTGACTCCGGCCTGAATGCGTGGCCCAATCTGGTCAAGCGCCGACACTCATGATCGGCGCATTGGGAGGAAAATCGATGAAGGCGTTACTGCTCGCTTCCGCGTGTCTGCTCGCACCTGCCGCGGTTCTGGCGTCGGGCCAGGCATGGGCTCAGGATCAATCGACGGCGTCGCAGGGGGAGGCCCGCGACCGTCAGGACAGTCACGTCGAGGACGTGATCGTCACCGCCACCCGCCGCGCCGAGCGGCTTCAGGATGTTCCCGTCAGCATCACCAGCCTGTCGCAGGAGGAGTTGAATGCGCGCGGCATCGTCAACTATGACGGCCTGGCCACCGCCACGCCGGGCGTGGTGCTGAACCGCGCTTCGGCCAACTTCAACAACTTCACGGCGCGCGGCATCGCCACCAACGGCTATGGCGCCAATCTGCAGAGCACGGTCGCCATCTATCTGGACGAACTGCCGATCTCATCCAACGGCAACTCCACCATTCTGGACCCCACCTTGTATGATGTGGAGCGCATCGAGTTTCTGCGCGGACCGCAGGGCACCCTGTTCGGATCGGGCTCTCTGGCGGGCGCGCTGCGCATCCTGACGCACAGTCCTGACGCTTCTCGCTTCGACGCTTCGGCCCTGGTCGATCTGGGCGTGATGAGCGAGGGCGGACTGCGCCAGCGTTACAACGCCATGGTGAACCTGCCGCTGATTGAAGACCAACTGGCGCTGCGCGTCGTCGGTTTCTCGCGCCACGAAGGCGGGTGGGTCGACAACGTCGGCACGGGCATCGAAGACGCCAACAGCCTGGTTCAGTATGGCGGCCGCGCCATTCTGCAGTGGACGCCGAACGACAGGCTGTCCGCGCGGCTGATGTATTCACATGAAATCAGCAACCCGCATGACTCGTCGCTGACCAATCCCAATCTGGGCGAATATGCCCGTCTGACGGACCGCCCGGATCGTTTCAGCAGCGATATGGCCAATTATAATGCGACGATCGAATATCAGTTCGACGGCGCGCGGCTGACCAGTTCATCGACCTATTCCGACTACAAGGGGCTGTTCTTTGTCGATCTGGCCGGTTCCTACGGACAGGCCTTCCCCTTCGCGCTGGATGCGGATGCGACGGACAACACGTTCGTTCAGGAATTGCGCCTGGTTTCCGATCCGGGCGGGCGCTTTGACTGGTCGGTCGGCGGCTTCTATTTCCGCAAGCGTCGCGACGTGGACTACAATTACCGCTCAAACCCCGAGTTCCTGGCGTCGCGCGGGCTGACGGGCCTGCCGGACGAATATTATCAGCGCTTCGGCTCTTATTTCGTCAGCCATGAGATCGCGGCGTTTGGCCAGCTGACCTATCGTTTCACGCCCGATCTGTGGATCACAGGTGGAATGCGGTACGGCAAGACCGACGCGCAGGGCTTCACCAAGGCGGGCGGCTATAACTCCGACTACCTGACGCTTGCCTATTGGGGCTTCGCCAATACGCCGATCACCATGACCGCGCCTTATGAGGCTGCCGCTGGCGTGAAGGCGGAAGAGGATGGCCCGTCCTATCGCGTCAGCCTGTCCTGGCGGCCCACATCCGCCATTACGACCTATGGCGCGGTGTCCACCGGCTTCAGGCCGCCGATCATCAATGCGCAGGCGGGGACGATCAGCCAGATCGATCCGAACGACATCGTCATTCCCACCGGCGCCACCTCGGACAATCTGATCAACTATGAGATCGGGGTGAAGGGACGCTGGTTCGGCGGCAAGCTCTATGCCGACGCGGCCCTGTATCTGATCGACTGGAACGACATCCAGGTTCAGGCCAACCGGGTTTCAGACTCCATCCAGTTCGCCACCAACATCGGCGGCGCGACCAGCAAGGGGCTTGAGGTGTCGCTCGTCGCCCTGCCGGCGTCGGGTTGGACGGTGGCGTTGACCGGCTCCTGGAACGAGGCCAAGGTCGATGATCTTACAGATATGGAAGCCGCGATTTCAGGCGCCGTCATGGGCGCGCGTCTCGCAGGGCCCAAGGTCTCAGGCTCCCTGAGGGTCAATTATGAATGGCAGCCCATGACTGGTGTGACGGGCAATGCTTCGGTGGCGGTTTCGCATGTGGGCAGCTTCCCCAACGCCTTCCCGAACACGCCCGGACATCCGCTGACGCCCTTGCCGACCTATGACGACACCGACAGCTACACCGTCGTCAACGCCAACGCTGCCTTCGCCTTCACGCAGTTCACCGTCGGCGTTTACGTCGAAAACCTGTTTGATGATCGGTCAGTCAACTATGTCCACCCTGAAGCCTTCATCGACAGCCGCTACGGCCGTCAGCGGCCCCGCACCATGGGTGTCCGCGTCGGTTATGAGTTCTGATTGATGGCCGCCGCTCCTTCATCGGTCATTCCGGGCGCGCAGGATGCGCGTCCGGGAGGGCGCGCCTGGTTCGTCCTGGCTCTGCTCTGTTTCGTCTATGTCCTGAACTTCCTGGATCGGCAGCTGCTGTCGATCCTGGCTAAGCCCATCCAGGACGATCTCGGGGTGACTGATGGCCAGTTGGGGCTGATCAGCGGTCTGTATTTCGCGATGTTCTACTGCATCCTGGCCATTCCGGTCGGCTGGCTGGCCGACCGCACCAACCGGGTCCGAGTGTTGTCGCTGGCCTGCGCCCTGTGGAGTGCGGCGACGGCGGCGTGCGGTTTCGCCCAATCCTATCCGCAACTGGCGGCGGCACGCATGGCCGTCGGCGTGGGCGAAGCAGGCGGCGTGCCGCCGTCCTACGCCATCATCTCCGATTATTTCCGTCCGGGAACGCGGGGCACGGCGCTGGGCCTGTTCAACCTGGGGCCGCCGATCGGTTCGGCGCTGGGAGTGGCGTTCGGGGCCTCGATCGCCGCCGCCTATTCGTGGCGCGACGCCTTCATCTGGGTCGGCGTCGTGGGGGTGGTCACCGCCCTGGTGGTGTGGATTTTCGTGCGCGAGCCCAAGAAGGGCGGTTTGGATGCACCGGCGGCGACGGTGGTCGATCCGGCTGAAGTCGCCTCGGTCGCCTTAGCGCCTGAACCCCAGCCCGGCTTCATGGCCGCCTGCCGGATGTATCTTTCCAACCCGGTGCTGAGAGGCATGGCCCTGGCCAGCGGCGCGACCCAGTTCGTCACCTACGCCCTGATGAACTTCGCCACCCTGTTTCTGATGCGCGAGAAAGGCATGACGCTGCAGGAGATCGCCCTGTGGTACGCCCTGTTGCTGGGCGTCAGCGTTAGCCTGGGCATCTTTGGTTCGGGCTGGCTGATCGACCGGTTGAGCCGCCGTTACAAGACCGCATACGCCTATCTCCCGGCCATTGGCCTGATCATCGCCGCGCCCTTCTTCGTCGGCTTTGTCTGGGCGTCCGACTGGCGGTTGGCGTTGCTGTTCCTGTCGGTGCCGATGGCGCTGAACTATTTCTATCTGTCGCCGGCGGTGACCCTGGTGCAGGAAGAGGTGCGTCCCAATCAGCGGGTGTTGGCGGGCGCCCTGCTGCTGCTGATCATGAACCTGATCGGTTTGGGGCTGGGTCCGACCTTCCTTGGCGCGGCCAGTGATTTCTTCCGGTCCAGCCATCCCGACAATTCGCTGCAGATGGCTTTCTATTCCCTGCTGCCTTTCTACGGATTGGCGATTGTGATGTTCCTGGGACTGGCCCGCAAGATCCGGCTCCAGTCGAAAAAGGAGGCTGTATCGTGATGAGAGCCGCTGTCCGACTGCTGGCGGGACTGACCGTTCTTGGATGTGCAGCAATCCACTCTCCGGTCTGGGCTGGAACGGAAACTGCAGCCGCCGCAGTGAACCGTCCCGTCGTTCAGGCCCCGGCCGGACCCGTGCGGGGCGAGGCGCTTGAGGGCGTCAACGTCTTCCGCGGGCTGCCCTATGCGATGGCGCCGACCGGTTGGCGCCGGTGGCGTCCGCCTGTGGAGATGCCGCGCTGGCGCCAGACGCGTGATGCGTCCCGGTTCGGTCCTGCCTGTCATCAGCCCGTCGCCCGCGGCGAGAGCATCTATGCGGGGGAGACGCCGACGCTGAGCGAAGACTGTCTTTTCCTGAACGTCTGGGCGCCGCAGGGCGCAACGGCGGCGCCGGTCTTTGTCTGGATACACGGCGGCGCCTTGGCGACGGGCGCGTCAGATGAAGCCATGTACGACGGCGCGCGCATGGCGGCGGCCCAGGGCATGGTGGTGGTGTCGATCAACTATCGTCTAGGCGTGCTGGGCTATCTGGCCCATCCAGAGCTCAGCGCGGAATCGCGCCGCAACATCTCGGGCAACTACGGTCTGATGGATCAGATCGCCGCCCTGAAATGGATCAAGGCCAATGCTGTGGCGTTCGGGGGTGATCCAGGCAATGTCACCATCGCGGGCGAGTCCGCCGGCGCCCTCAGCGTCATGTACCTGATGGCCTCGCCCGAGGCGCGCGGCCTGTTCCACAAGGCCATCGCCCAAAGCGCCTACATGATCTCGACGCCAGAGCTGCGTTCAAGTCGACATGGCGACCCGGCGGCTGAAATGGTCGGCGTCTGGCTGCAGGATCAGTTGGGCCGCCGCAGCCTGGCCGAACTGCGCGCCATGGAGGCGCAGGAACTGACGACCAGCGCCCAGGCCAAGGGTTATGCGCCCTGGGGGACGATCGACGGCAAGATTCTGCCTGAACAGCTGGTGGAGATATTCGACCGGGGCCAACAGGCGCCTGTGTCCTTGCTGGCCGGGTTCAATCAGGGGGAGATCCGCTCGCTTCGCATCCTCCTGCCGCCGTCGCCGCCTGCCGACGCCGCAGCCTATGAGACGGCGATCCGCGGCGCCTATGGCTCCCTGGCCGACGCCTTCCTGCGCCTCTATCCCTCGACCGATCTTCAGGAAAGCCTGTTGGCCACGCCGCGTGACGGCCTTTACGGCTGGACCTCGGAACGACTGATGCGCCGTCAGGCGCGCACCGGTCAAAAAGGTTTCCTCTATTTCTTTGACCATGGCTATCCGGCCATGGACGACAAGGGGCTGCACGCCTTCCACGCCGCCGAAATCCCCTATATTTTCGGCACGATGGATCGCACGCCGCCGCTTTGGCCGGCCATTCCCGACACGCCGGTCGAGCGCGGCTTGTCGGACGCCATGATGGCCTACTGGGGCAGCTTCGCCCGCACCGGAACGCCAAGTGCGCCCGGCCAGCCTGTCTGGCCTGCCTATGACGAGGCGCGGACCTATATGGCTTTTGAGGGGGCGCCGGTCGTGCGCGAGCAGTTGATGCCGGGCATGTATGACACCCATGAAACCGTGGTCTGTCGTCGTCGGGTCGCCGGCGGGATTCCATGGAACTGGAATTTCGGCGTCCTGTCGCCGCCCCTGCCGCCGCAAACGCCTTCCTGCCCGTGAATGATGAGAACCGCCATGGCGACTGACACAACCCAGGAAGCTGGCGCCGCACCCAAGGCGGTGGTCCGGACGCGTCGCCCGAAAAGCAAGGTCGAGCAGCGCGCCGAAACCATGGAGCAGATCCTCGACGCCGCCGAGTATCTGTTTTCCGTCCACGGCCTTTACGGGGTGACGTTGAAGGATGTCGCCCAGAGGGTCGGCGTTCACCACACGCTGTTGAACTATTATTTCACCGACAAGAAGAAACTGTACGACGCCGTCATCGCGCGCCGGGCAGAGGTCACCGTCTCGCTGCGGATGAAGGCTCTGGACGACTGCGAGGCGGCGGCCGAAGGGGGGCGGCCCACGGTCGAGGCGGCGTTGCGGGCCTTTCTGGACACCGACCTGGACCTCTACAGCCAGGGCGGCGAAAACTGGAAGAACTACGGCGCCCTGGGCGCCCAGGCGTCGAACACTCCCTATGGCGCCGAGTTGATGGACTTCCACTTCGACCCGGTGGTCCTGAAACTGATCGACCTGTTGAAGAAGGCCCTGCCGGATTGCGCCGAGGAGGACATCTTCTGGGGCTATCACTTCGTCACCGGGGCGCTGATGCTGACGCTGGCGCGCACTGGACGGATCAATCGGCTGTCGGGCGGCCTGTGCGATTCCGACGACTTCGGCGCGGTGAAGGACCGCATGGCCAGCTTCATGGCGGCCGGCTTCCTGGCCATCTGCCGACGAAAGACGGATCCAGAGGCTGCACTGGGTGCCCTGCCGCTCAGCGACGGGGCCGCGCTGAAAACCTGACGACGTCGCCGACGCCGCCTGCCTGCGCCCGAGCCTCATGTCTGGGGCGTCGGCGATCCGGGCTGGCCGAGTTTTATGCTTGAGGCGCCTGCGGGCGCCCCTGAAGGATACCGAGTAAATGCTGATGAAGGACGGGGACGTTCAGTCCTTTCCCCTGACCCTCGACAAATTCCTCGACCATGCCGCCAAATGGCGACCGTTGGCAGAGGTGACGACGGCGCGAGACGACGGCTCCACCGCACGGATCGGTTATGGTTCGTTACGCACCCGGAGCATCCGGATTTCCGGCCTGTTGCGCCGATATGGCGTCGAACAGGGCGCCCGCGTCGCCACCCTGGCCTGGAACACCCAGGGCCATGTCGAGGCCTGGTTCGCCATCATGGGCATTGGGGCCGTATGCCATACGCTGAACCCGCGCCTGACGGCTGAACAACTGGCGGACATGCTGGCCCAGTCAGAGGCCGCCATCCTGTTCGTCAGCCCCGATCTGGTTGGTCAGGCCGGCCGCATCGCCGCCCTGTCGCCCGGTCTGTCGCTGATCCTCGTGCTGGATCAGACCGAGCCCCTTGAGGCCAGGCCTGACTGCCGGGCCGATATCCGCCTGCTGGAGCCGATGCTGGCCGAGGCGCCCAGCGACGTGGTGTGGGGCGATTTTCCCGAGACGGCGCCGTGCGGTCTGTGTTTCACCTCAGGCACGACCGGCGCGCCCAAGGGCGTGACCTACACCCACCGCTCCAGCTTCCTGCACACGCTGCGGGTGCTGCAGGCCGACGTCATGGCGGTGACCAGCCGCGACAGGCTGCTGGCGGTGGTGCCCATGTTCCACGCCAACGCCTGGGGTCTGCCCTTCGCCGCCGCAGCCGTCGGCGCCAGGCTGGTCCTGCCGGGGCGCAGGCTGGACGGCGCCAGCCTGGCCCGATTGATCCTGTCGGAAGGCGTGACGGCGGGCGTGGGCGTGCCCACGGTCTGGCTGGCTCTGCTTGAGCATGTCGAGGCCACAGGCCTTGAGCTGCCGTCCCTGGAGCGGATCATAATGGGTGGCGCGCCGCTGGCGCCCGCGTTGATGGAGCGGATCGAAAAACGGCTGGGCGTCATTGTCCAGACCAGCTGGGGCATGACCGAGCTGTCGCCCTCGGGCACGGTGGCGTCGCCACAGGAGCGGCGTCGATCCGCCGGGGTGTCAGGCCGCCCCGCAGTCGGGGTCGATCTGCTGCTGACGGACGAGGCGGGGCAGGCCCTGCCCGAGCAACGTGGCGTCGAAGGCCATCTGAAAGTGCGCGGAGCCGCCGTGATCCAACGCTATTTCGGCAAGGATGAGGATGCGGTTGACGCCGACGGTTGGTTCGCCACCGGTGATCTGGCGCGCATCGACGCCGAGGGGCAGTTGACCATCACGGGCCGCGCCAAGGACCTGATCAAGTCCGGGGGGGAATGGATCAATCCTGCCGAGATCGAGGCCGTGATCGGGGCCCTGCCGGGGGTGGCGCTGGCGGCGGTCATCGGCCGGGTTGACGACAAGTGGGGCGAGCGTCCCATCCTTCTGGTCGAGCTGTCGCCGGACGCGCCTGCGGATGACGAGGCGCTGCTGGAGCCGTTGAAGGGACGGGTCGCCTCCTGGTGGATTCCTGACGCGGTTCACCGGCTCGAGCGGATGCCGCTGGCGGCGACGGGCAAGATCGACAAGCTGAAGCTGAGGGCCGAATACGGCGCGCGCTGAGCCACGCTGCATCGTCCTGGCGACAGTTCACACCACGCCTCGCAGCGTGACAGCCCCATGCCGCCGACGGCGCAGCGGGGGGCGACCAATATTCATTCAGCATCAAAGCGGAGATCATCAATGTTGCAGAACCGTGTCGCCATCGTCACCGGTTCCGGGGGCGGACTTGGGCGCAAGCACGCGCTTTACCTGGCGTCTCAGGGCGCGCGGGTCGTGGTCAATGACCTGACCGAAGCTACGGCGCGCGCCGTCGCCGATGAGATCGTGGCGGCCGGAGGCGAGGCCATCGCCGCCGCTGGTTCGGTCACGGATGTCGATGCGGTTCAGGCCATGGTCGACGCCGCCATGGCCCAGTGGGGCCGGGTCGACATTCTGGTCAACAACGCCGGCATCCTGCGCGACAAGTCGTTCGCCAAGATGACGATGGATGACTTCCGTCTGGTCGTGGACGTGCACCTGATGGGCGCCGCCATCTGCTCCAAGGCGGTGTGGGAGATCATGCGCCAGCAGAACTACGGCCGCATCGTCATGACCACCTCGTCGTCCGGTCTGTATGGCAACTTCGGCCAGGCCAACTACGGGGCGGCCAAGCTGGCCCTGGTCGGTCTGATGCAGACCCTGGCCATCGAGGGGGAACGATACGGCATCCGCGTCAACGCCCTGGCGCCCACCGCCGCCACCCAGATGACCAACGGCGTCCTGTCGGACGAAAGCCTGACGGCGCTGGATCCCGGTCTGGTCAGCCCCGGCCTTCTGGCTCTGGTTCAGGAAGAGGCGCCGACGCGCGCCATCCTGTGCGCCGGGGGCGGTCATTTCGCCCGCGCCAACATCACCCTGACCAAGGGCGTGCGCATCGGTGCAGACGATGCGGGGCAGGGGCTGATCGCCGCCTGGGACCGGGCTTCTGATCGTTCGGACGAAGCCGTGCCCGCCTATGGCTTCCAGCAGGCGGAGCAGGAACTGGCTTCGGCGGGCGCTGTCGGCCCTGTGATGGCGAGGGCATGATGCGTCACGCCGTCATCGTTTCAACCGCCCGCACGCCCATCGGCCGCGCCTATCGCGGCGCCTTCAACGATACGTCCTCGCCGTCCCTGGCCGCCCATGTGCTGAAGGCCGCGGTCAAGCGCGCAGGCGTTGATCCCGCCGAGGTCGAGGACTGTCTTCTGGGCTGCTCCCTGCCGCAGGGCGTGCAGCAGTCCGTGGGCCGGATGGCGGCCCTTGCGGCGGGCTTCCCCGTCTCGGTCGCGGGCATGACCCTGGACCGGCAATGCTCGTCCGGCCTGATGACCATCGCCACGGCGGCGAAACAGATCATTGTCGATCACATGCAGGTGGCGGTCGCAGGCGGCGTCGAGTCCATCTCTCTGGTTCAGACTGACCAGATGCGCGTCACGCCTGATCCCTGGGTCCTGCACCACCAGCCTGACGCCTATATGTCGATGCTGGAGACCGCCGAGACCGTGGCGCGCCGTTACGGCGTCTCGCGCGAGGTCTGCGACGCCTACGCCCTGCAATCCCAGCAGCGGACAGCGGCGGCCCAGGCGGCAGGCCGTTTTGCGGACGAGATCGTGCCGCTGGCGTCCCGCATGAAGGTGGTCGACAAACAGACCGGCGAGATCACCTATCGCGATGTCCAACTCCAGCAGGACGAGGGCGCGCGGCCAGAGACCACGGCCGACGGCCTGGCCTCGCTACGGACGGTCTTCCCCGACGGCACGGTCACTGCAGGCAACGCCAGTCAACTCTCGGACGGCGCATCGGCCTGCCTCCTGATGGAGGCGGCGGAGGCCGAACGGCGCGGCCTGCAACCCCTGGGCCGCTATGTCGGCATGGCGGTCGCGGGCGTTCGCCCAGATGAGATGGGCATCGGGCCGGTCGTCGCCGTGCCGCGCCTGCTGGAGCGCTTCAACCTCAAGGTCGAGGACATCGGCCTATGGGAGCTGAACGAGGCCTTTGCGGTTCAGGTGCTGCATTGCCGCGATGTCCTGGGCATTCCGGACGAGCGGTTGAACGTCAACGGGGGCGCCATCTCCATCGGTCACCCCTACGGCATGTCCGGCGCCCGCATGGTCGGCCATGCCCTGATCGAGGGGCGCCGACGCGGCGTGCGCTACGTCGTCGTCACCATGTGCGTCGGCGGGGGCATGGGCGCGGCGGGATTGTTTGAGGTCTTCTAGCCACGAAGATCCGGCATCTGTGCCAACCAGCCATCAGCCGCTAAATCAAGCATCTGGCGGCTGATGGCTGGTTGGCTGGTGGTGGGATCGCATCTTTAGATTGGTTGCAGGAGGTGTCAGAGATTGTGACGTGCTGTTTCGCAGCGTCCCTATAGTTTGCAGTGACGTGACTGGGGGTTGCGTCTGAACTTTGGGGGTGATTGTGCGGGCGTTAAGGCAAGGGGCCGTTGCGGCCTTCCTGTTGGTTTCTTCGATTTCCGCCGGTGCATCCGGCGCAGCAGCGGCGCAGGAGCGGGAAGACCGGACACTGCTTGCGTGGGATCAGCTTCACGCCATCATCAATGAGGCGTCAGGCGACCGGGCTCTGCATACGGTTCTGGAGCTGACGCCTTACCCGCGCATCCGTTCGCGCAGCGAGTATCTGGGGCATTTCCGTGAGAACGAGGTCGTGGCCTCTCTTGCGCGGGACTACGGCTTCTCGGATGTGAAGATCGAGTCCTTTCCGTCCGCCCGGCCGTCCTGGCAGCCGTGGCGGGGCGAGCTCTGGCTGACGGCGCCGGAGACACGCAAGCTCTATGACATCCATGATGTGGTCGTGTCGCTGGCGCCCAACAGCGACAGCGGCGAAGTGACCGCCGAGGTGATCGATGTGGGCGGCGGCGCGCGTCCCGAGGATTATGCGGGCAAGGATGTCGCCGGAAAGGTGGTGCTGGGCACGGCTCCGCCCGCCACCCTGCAGCGGCTGGCCGTGTTCGAACGGGGCGCCGTGGGCGTCATCAGCGCCAATGTCCTGCGCATCGAAAACCCGGACGTCATTCTGGAAGGCAGCATCGCCACCGCGCCCGCAGGCAAGAAAGCGGGTTTCGCCTGGGTGATTTCGGCCACCGCCGGGCGTGAACTGACCGATCTGATCAATCGCGGACAGACGATCAGGATCAAGTCGATTGTCGAGGCGGAGACCTTCCCAGGCGAGATCGAAACCGTTCACGCCACCATCCCGGGCGACGGAACCTCCGATCAGGCGATCATCTATTCGGCCCACCTGCATGAGGGCTACATCAAGCAGGGCGCGAACGACAATACGTCGGGCAGCGCGTCCATTCTTGAAATGGGCCGGACCTATATTCGGCTGATCAACGAGGGGAAGCTGCCCCGGCCGAAGCGGACGATACATTTCCTCTGGGTGCCTGAAATCATCGGGACAAATGCGTGGCTGGACGCGCACCCGGACGTCGAGAAGACCCTGATCGCGGACCTGAACTTCGACATGGAGGGGCTGGGCCTGTCGCGCGGCGGTGCGCGCTGGGTGCTGTACAGGACGCCGGACAGTTTCCCGACCTATCTCAACGATGTCGGTCAGAGCGTGACGGAATGGTTGTCCGACGTGAACCAGGAGCGGGTCCGCTTCAGGGACAATGGCTATCGTTTCACCCTGCCGGTGCTGTCGCCTAACGGCAGCCGCGATCCCTTCTATGTGGCGACGGAGAAGCACTACGGCTCCAGCGACCATTCGCTGTATCTGTCGCGCAATGTGCCGGCCCTGATCTTCGCGACCTGGCCGGACCCTTGGTATCATTCGTCCCAGGATACGCCTGACAAGCTGGACGCCACCCAGTTGCGCCGTGTCGCTGTGGTCGGCGCCGGGGTCATGAGCCTGCTGGCGTCGGCTGATGATGCGGCGGCGCTGAAGATCGTCGCGGAATCGCTGGCGCGAGGCGTGGAGCGTCTGGGCGCCTCTCAAAGAAAAGGGCTGGGCTATCTGGCGGACGTCACCGAAGGCCCTGCGCTGGTTGAGGCTTTCCGCGAGGCGTCGAACGCGGTGCGCCACCAGCAGGACGTCGAGAAGGCGGTGATCGCCTCGGCGGGTGTGCTGTTCGCGAATCCCGAAGCCGCGTCGGGCCAACTGGCTGACCTGTCCAGCCTGATCGAGCGTCGAAGCGCTGTTCTGCAGCAGGAGGTTGCGGCCTTCTATCAACTGCGCGCGAGGCAGTTGGGCGTCGAGGCGGTCGCCTATGTCCCGTCTTCGGCGGACAACGAGGCCGCCAATACGACCGTTCAGCGTGTTCCGGGCGGCCGGTTCTTCGGCAGGAAGGGGCGCAACGACGTCCTGTTCGCCAGCCTGCCTGCGCGTGACCGTCCGGCCATTGTCGCGGCCTATGAAAGGCTGCCGCAGCATATGGCGGCGGAGCTGTCGGTTCTGATTTCTCAGGGCAAGACCGTCTTGGAGATACGGGACTTCCTGGCGGGAGAGTTTGACCCGATTTCATCAGCCGACCTTCTGGAATACCTGCGCGCGACCGAGAAGATTGGCGGCGTGAAATTGATTATATCCAAATAACCATAAATGCCGATCAGGTGCCTGGTCGGCATTTTTGTCATCTTATCTGTATGATGTTTAGATAATTGCGTTCTTGTTGAAGTAAATCTTCTGCGACGTTCTCAAAGATTGCCGATATGTATTTTCCGCAACTTCAGTTTGCGAATAGCGGATCTTTCGGCTGTGGGGGCTGTCGGATTTGCGTGTCTGTCTCTCGGGAATCTTTCAGAAAGAACGCGAATGAAATCTTCAGTAAGGACGCATGCGCCGCGAATAAGTCGGGCGCGTCTTATGATTACGACGGTGATCGGCGGGGCCGTCATTGCTTCAGCGGCGCCGGTTTTCGCTCAGGTTCAGGCGCCAGAGACCGCGCCCGGCGCGGCGGCTGTCGATGATATCGTCGTCACCGGCTCCATCATCCGGCGTCGGAACGCGGATTCCACCTCGCCCCTGACAGTGCTGGGATCGGAGGATCTGGAGAAGCGCGGCGCGACCACGGTGGCCAGTGCGATTCAGTCTCTGGCGGGCAACAATGCGGGCGCCCTGCCGGATACGTTCAGCGGCGCGTTCGCGGCCGGGGCGTCGGGGGCTTCATTGCGCGGCCTGCTGGTCAACTCGACGCTGGTTCTGGTGGATGGTCTTCGGGGGCCGTTCTATCCGCTGGCCGACGACGGTCAGCGGAACTTCGTCGATCTGAACTCGATCCCGGCCAGCACCATCGACCGCATCGAAGTGCTGCAGGACGGCGCGTCCTCGACCTATGGCGCCGACGCCATCGCCGGGGTCATCAACATCATCACGCGCAAGAATTTCCAGGGCCTGACCGTAAAGAGCGAATACGGCGTCTCGGAATACGGCGACGGTGAATCTCCCAGCTTTTCCGCCATCTGGGGCAAGGGGAACCTGAACACCGACGGCTGGAACTTCTACCTGAGCGGCGAATACAAGCGCGACGAGTTCATCTGGAACCGCGACCGGGATTATCCCTACAACACCGCCAATCTGACCCCGACCACGGGCTATGACGCCAATGGAAAACTGGTCTATCGCACCAACGGCGTCATCAACGGGATCCAGGGCAATGGCGCCTTCCGCGGCGTTTCGACGGCGACGCAGTTCGGCGCACTGGTTCGTCCCTATGACCCGACCAACACGACGGCCCAGGGGCCGTGGCAGCTGCTGGCCACGAACTGCCCGTCACCGGCGACGCCCCATACGCTGACGGCTGAGGAACTGAGGCTGGGCGGGGTGACGAACATCGCGCCGGGCACGGTCATCTGCCAGCTGGACGCGGTCAAGGAGTTCCGCACGATCCAGCCGCAGAACGAGCGGTTCAGCCTGTCGGGCCGTTTCACCAAACGCTTCTCGAACGGCGCCGAGGCCTATGTGTCGGCAAGCTATTATCAGAACGAAACCGACCGGGTGGCGACCCCCAATCAGGTCGCGCTGAGCGCCCCGCCTGCCGTGGGGGTTTCGCGCTACATCGGCACGGCCCTGACCCTGCCGGTCCGCCTTAAGAACGGCGACCTGAACCCGCAGAACCCCTTCGCCAGCCAAGGGCAGGTCGCGCGCATTCTGGCCTCGCTTTACGACATTCCCAGCACCAGCAACCTCAAGAACGAGAACATCCGCGTCGCGGCCGGACTGCAGGGAACGTTTGCGAGCGATTGGGACTATAATCTGCGCTTCACCGCCGGTCGGTCGTCGCTTGATTTCACACGTCGCGGCCAGATCCACATCCAGCATCTTTTGGACGTGATCGCGGACGGCAGCTACAACTTCATCGACCAGACCAAGAACTCGCAGCAGGTCCGCGACTATGTTTCGCCGGACAATGTGCAGACGTCGGTTTCAGAGATCGTGCAGGGTGAAGCCAGTGTCTCGCGGGCGCTTTGGACCCTGCCGGGCGGTCCGCTGTCGGTCGGTCTGGGCGCCTCATGGCGTTGGGAAAGCATCGATAATCCGAGCGCGAACCCGTTCAAGGGCGGCCCGACCGATGGCTGGTTGGGGATCAACTCCTTCTATTCCAAGGGCGACCGCAGCGTGACGGCGGCCTATTTCGAGATCGACGCGCCGTTGTTGAGCAACCTGAACCTGGACGTCGCGGGTCGCTATGACGACTATTCGACGGGGCAGAGCGCCTTTTCGCCCAAGGTCGGCGTGCGGTATCGCCCGTTTGAGGCCCTGACCTTCCGCGCCACCTATTCGGAAGGCTTCCGCATTCCCAGTATTGCGGAGGGGAACTCTCAGGTCACCGGCTATGCCGGACGCGCGGCGCCCGCCAGCTTCCAGACGCTGCACGGCAATGACGGTTATGGGCAGAGCTATCAGCTCGGCCTGACGACCGTCGGCAATCCCGATCTGAAGCCGGAAACCTCGGACAGTGTGAACCTCGGCTTTGTCTTCACGCCGACCCGCAATCTGACCTTCAGCGTCGATCACTTCCGCATCAACAAAAACGGCGTCATCGCCGGCGGGGATTCGATCCCGGCGCTGAACGCCTATTTCAGCGGCCAGCCCATTCCGGCGGGCTACACCGTCATTCCTGGCGTACCCAACCCCAACAAGCCGGACCTGCTGCCTCTGCCCGGCTTCATCCTGTCGCCGTTCCAGAACCTGAACTCGCTGGAGACGTCGGGCTTTGATTTCGCGGCGACGGCTGATTTCCAGCTGACGTCGGATATCCGCTGGAGCAGCAGCTTCTCGGCGACCTATATCGACAAGTTCAACCAGAGCTTCCCTCTGCCAGGCGGCGAGGTGCAGGTGCAGCACTATGCGGGTTCGCTGGGCCCCTGCAACGTCGGCGGCTGCCTCGGCACGCCGCAATGGCGCGGCAACTGGCAGAACAGCCTGGACTTCGGGCGTACGGTCCTGACCGCCACGGCCTACTATACCGACGGCTATCAGTTGCAGGCTGAAGACTATGGCGATGTCATCGGTCGCTGCGTCGACGCCAATGGAAAGAGCGCGGCCTCGGCCAACGGCACCTATGCCGACGGCGTGACGCCGATACTGTGCAAGACGGACTCGTTCATCAAGGTCGACCTGAACGCGACCTTCCAGATCAACGACGGCTATCAGCTGTTCGCCACCGTCCTGAACGCCTTCGGCGCCGACGCCCCCTTGGATCCGGCGACTTACGGCGGATACCAGTACCAGACCGCATGGGCGCAATCGGGCGCGATCGGCCGCTTCTTCAAGGTGGGTTTCAAGGCGACCTTCTAGTCGCGGCTTGAAGCCGGTGATCCTGTCCGGCGCGTGTCGCGGCCTTGGCTGCGATGCGCGTCGGGCAGGATCGTCCGCCTGTACGCAGGCGGTGTTCTTCTAAATCATGTTTGGGGTTGAGTGGTCTGATGGGGATTCAAGAGCGGGCGCGTCCGCGCGGCGTCGGTGTTCGCAGTCGGGCAGGGCGCCGGGCGATGCGATGGGCGAGGCTGTTGCCCTTGCTGGTTCAGATCGGGGCCGCCCCCGTTCTGGCGCAAAACCTCAATCCTGCGCTTGTCACCGAGGCGGAGCGGTCCGGCTTCACCCATACCGGCCGTTATGCCGAGGTCGCGTCGCTGAACGCCGCCTTTGCTGCGGCCTATCCGGACGCCGTGCGGGCCTTCACCTTCGGCACGACCGCGGAAGGACGACCCCTCCATGCGCTGGCGGTTTCGCGCAGCGGCGCCCTGACGCCAGAGGCGGCGCGTGAACGCGGTCTGCCGGTCATTCTGATCCAGGGCGGCATTCACGCCGGCGAGATCGATGGCAAGGACGCGGGCTATCTGGCCCTGCGCCAATTGCTGGAGGGTGAAGTCGCCGCGGGCGCGCTGGAGAAACAGGTGGTCCTGTTCGTCCCGGTCTATAATGCGGACGGTCACGAACGTTTCGGCCGCTGGAACCGGCCCAATCAGCGCGGACCGGTGGAGAGCGGCGTCCGCGCCACGGCCCAGAACTACAATCTGAACCGCGACTATGTGAAGGCGGACGCGCCTGAGACACGCGCCCTGCTGGGGCTGATCAACACCTGGGATCCGATCATCTATACGGACCTGCATGTGACGAACGGCGCCCAGTTCGAACATGATGTCGCGATCCAGCTGGAGCCCTTGACGGCGGGGGATGCGACGCTGGCGGGGCTGGGGTTGTCGCTGAGGGATGCGCTCATCGCCCGACAGACCCGTCATGGGGCCTTGCCGCTGCCCTTCTATCCGACGCTGGCCCGGCGCGATGATCCCACGTCCGGCTTCGTCAACACCGTCTATTCGCCGCGATACTCCACGGGCTATTCCGTGCTCAGGAACCGCTTCTCCATCCTGCTCGAAACCCATTCGTGGAAAGAATATCCGGTCCGGGTCAACATCACGCGCAACTTCATCGTCGATCTGGTCGAGGAGACGGCGGCGCACGGAAAAGCCTGGCTGCGTGAAGCCCATGCGGCGGACGAACGCGCCGTCCGTCTGGCCGGACAGTCGGTCGTTCTGGACTGGAAGGCGACCGATCAGGCGCGTCTGATCGATTTTCGCGGCTACGCCTACACCCTGACCCCCTCGGCTGTGACGGGCGGCCTGCTGGTTCGCTATGACGAGACGCAGCCCCAGATATGGCGTGTCCCGCTGCGTGATCAGATGCAGCCGTCGATCACCGCCCGCCTGCCGCGCGGCGGCTATGTGGTCCAGCCCGCCTATGCCGATGCTGTGGCGGCGCTTTTGGACCTGCACGGCGTCACCTATCGGCGGCTTGATCGTCCGGTTCCAACGGCTGCGCTGGAGACTTTCCGCGCGCAGACAGTGACCTTGGCGCCGGTCCCCAACGAAGGGCGTCAACGCGCCGAGGTGACCGGCGAATGGAAGCCCGAGGTGCGCGACCTTCCCGTCGGATCGCTCTTCGTCCCAAGCGCACAGTCCGGGGTGCGGCTGGTCGCGGCCCTGTTCGAACCGGCTGGACCGGATTCTCTGCTGTCATGGGGCCAGTTCAACGGCGCGCTGCAGTCCGGCGCCTATCTGGAGCCCTATGTCGCCGAAGACATCGCACTGGAGCAACTGCGCGACCCGGCCGTCGCCGCCGAGTTCGCCCGTCGTCTGGCCCGCGAGCCGGAATTCGCCCGTGACCCCCGCGCCCGCATCGAGTTCTTCGCCCGCCGACATTCTTCGTGGGATCCCGACACCCGCCTGTACCCGGTGTTCCGATCTTCAGTCGTATTCTAGGCTCAGGACTCATAGCCGGAAGAGCGCGGTTGCGGGGAGGGCTATGGCGGTCGGGCATTGATCGTAGCGACTGGCGACGCGCCACCAGTCCTTCAGGCGTCCGAACATGACTTCAATGCGGTTGCGTCGTTTGTAGCGGCGTTTGTCGTAGCGGATGGGTTCGATCCGGGGCTTTCGTCCGAGGATGCAGGGCGTGATCCCCTTGGCCTCCAGAGCGTCGCTGAACCAATCGGCGCCATAGCCTCTCTCGTCCAACACCCATTGCGCCTTGGGCAGGCATCAGCGCCGGTGTAGTCGCTGACCTGGCCTGCCGTCATGAACAGGCTGATCGGGCGTCCGTTCGCATCGGTCGCGACGTTCGGACTGGGCGCCGGACAGACCCTCCATCATCCGCACGAAGACGCGGCATTCATTTCACCGCCTGCCAATACAGGTCGCTTATATTCAGACTTCTCGGTGGCCTGAATCAGATCGTGCGCGTCACATCAATGGGCCTGAGCCTAGACCTTATCAACCGTTGCCCGCGTCCATTGCGCCGGGGTAAGGGTCTGTCACGCTCGTTGGGAGTATTCTATGCGTGTTGCGATGATTGGCACGGGCTATGTCGGCCTGGTGTCAGGGGCCTGTTTTGCCGATTTCGGTCATGTGGTGACCTGCATCGACAAGGATCCGTCCAAGATCGAGCGGCTGAACGGCGGCGAGATTCCGATCTATGAGCCGGGCCTGGATGATCTGGTCGCGACGAACGTGCGCGAAGGGCGGCTGTCCTTCACCCTGGACGGCGCCGAGGCCATTCGCAAGGCCGACGCCGTCTTCATCGCCGTGGGCACCCCGACCCGTCGCGGCGACGGCCATGCGGACCTGTCCTATGTCTATGCCGCCGCCGAAGAGATCGCCGGCCTGATCGACGGCTTCACCGTGGTGGTGACCAAGTCCACCGTCCCGGTCGGCACCGGCGACGAGGTCGAGGCCATCATCCGAAAGGCCAATCCGAACGCCGACTTCGCCGTGGTGTCGAACCCGGAGTTCCTGCGCGAAGGCGCCGCCATCGGCGACTTCAAACGTCCCGACCGGGTGGTGATCGGCGTCAACGACATCGACGGCGACGTAGGCCAGCGCGCCAAGGGCGTGATGGGTGAACTGTACCGCCCGCTGAACCTGAACGAGAGCCCGCTGCTGTTCGTGGGCCGCCGCACGTCCGAGCTGATCAAATACGCCGCCAACGCCTTCCTGGCGATGAAGATCACCTTCATCAACGAGATGGCCGACCTGTGCGAAGCCGTCGGTGCCGACGTGCAGCAGGTCGCGCGCGGCATCGGCCTGGACAAGCGGATCGGGTCCAAGTTCCTGCACGCCGGGCCGGGCTATGGTGGCAGCTGCTTCCCCAAGGACACCATCGCCCTGGTCCGCACGGCCCAGCAGTATGGCGCACCGGTCAAGCTGATCGAGGCCACGGTCGAGGTCAACGACGCGCGCAAGAAGGCCATGGCCGGTCGCGTCGAGACCACCCTGGGCGACAGCGTCTCCGGCAAGACGGTCGCCCTGTTGGGCCTGACCTTCAAGCCCAACACCGACGACATGCGCGACGCGCCCAGCCTCGACATCGCCCCCGCCCTGATCGCCGCCGGCGCCAGGGTTCAGGCCTTTGATCCCGAGGGCATGCATGAGGCCGCCAAGCTGCTGGACGGGGTGGAGATGAAGGCCAGCGCCTATGAGGCCGTAACCGGCGCCGACGCCGTGGTCATCGTCACCGAATGGGACCAGTTCCGCGCTCTGGATCTGGACCGGATCAAGCTGCTGATGAAACAGCCTGTGCTGGTGGACCTGCGCAACGTCTATCGGCCCGAGGATATGCTGAAGCGCGGCTTCAAATACTCCGGCATCGGACGCGGCTGATGGGCGCGCCGATCATCGTCACCGGCGCGGCTGGCTTCATCGGCATGCACACGGCCGAGCGCCTGCTCGACCGTGGCGAGACCGTGATCGGCGTCGATGTCTTCAACGACTATTACGACCCGGCGCTGAAAGAGGCCCGCGCCGCCCGGCTGGAAGGCCGCGAGGGCTTTCGCATGGTCCGGGCCGACATCGCTGATCATGAGCAGATGAAGGCCCTGGTCGACGACGCAGGCGCCGAGCGGATCGTGCATCTGGCCGCCCAGGCCGGCGTTCGCTACTCGATCGAGAACCCGTTCGCCTATGAGCGCTCCAACCTGGCGGGCCATCTGTCCATGCTGGAGGCTGCGCGCCACAACGGCGTGAAACATCTGGTCTATGCCTCGTCCAGCTCGGTCTATGGCGACCGGCCGCTGGAGGGCGCAGGCTTTCGCGAAGATGACCCGACGGTCGATCCCGTCTCGCTGTACGCCGCGACCAAACGCTCGTGCGAACTGCTGAGCCAGAGCTACGCCAGACTGTACGGCTTCCCCCAGTCCGGCCTGCGCTTCTTCACCGTCTATGGTCCGTGGGGCCGCCCGGACATGGCCTATTTCAGCTTCACCCGGAAGATCGCGCGCGGTGAACCCATCGAGGTCTATGGCGAGGGCAGGATGGCCCGCGACTTCACCTATATCGACGACATCGTCGACGGCATCGTCGGCGTTCTGGACAACCCGCCGCCGCAAGGATCGCACGAGGTCTACAACATCGGCGACAGCCAGCCCGTCGGCTTGATGGAGATGATCTCCACCCTGGAAGACGCCCTAGGCGCCCAGGCGCAGAAGATCATGCGCCCCATGCAGCCCGGCGACGTCACCGCCACCTACGCCGACGTCTCTAAACTGAACGCCCTGACCGGCTACAGGCCGAAGGTGCCGCTGAAGGACGGGCTGGAGCAGTTCGTCAAATGGTGGCGGGGATACGAGAACGGGTGAAGCATCGTCACCGTCGGATCTGGCGGCGGAAATGGTCCGGTTGCGGCGCGAGAACGGGCAACTTCGGATGGAGCACGAACCGAAGGTCGGCGCGTAGCAGCCACATTCTGAAAAAGCCGCGCTCATAAACGCTTCGCCGTCCTTCGGGGTGAAGCGGCCTTCCGTAGATCGCATGGCGCTGGGCAGGCAGCACCACCTTGTCGGGCGGGAAAAAACCGCGACGGCGCTTGCGTCATTCGATGGGAGCCGCTACAGACCCGCCCTCGCCGCAAGGCAGACGCACCCGTAGCTCAGCTGGATAGAGCACCAGACTACGAATCTGGGGGTCAGGAGTTCGAATCTCTTCGGGTGCGCCATCTTTCTTCAATCGTGCACTTTGCGTTTGACGCGCTTCTCCAGCGCCCTTGTTGACGTCTGTTTGGCGGAATATTTTACATCTTTGACGCTGTGACGCCGAGGGGCGCGGCCTCATGTGGTCGTTAGCTGGAAGCTCAACCTTAGCGCGCCGTTGATGCCTTTGACGCCCATGCGCATGCAGATGGCGCGGAGGTGGGCGCGGACGGTGTGGATGGAGACGTCCATCTGGCGGCCGATCTCCTTTGGCGGTTCGCCGCAAGTCAGGTGAGACAGCACCGTGATCTCGGCGCGCGTCAGACCGAACACGGCGCGCAGGGATTCGATCCCTTCGGTGCTGACGCACTGGGCGGGCCGCGCGGTGGCGAAGATCTTGTTCTCGACATCGGGCAGGGCGATCAGGTCCAGCAGGCACCAGTCGTCGTCGCCTGATCGAAACAGGACCCGGCCGCTGGGCTGACGGTGCGTGTTCAGTCGGGCCAGGAGACTGTCAAACTCGGGGCGGTTGCGATGTTTTTGACAGAGGAAGGCGCCGCCTGCGCCGACCATGCCGGAGGCGATCATGGCGCGGCCTGCGGCATTGCATTGCTGGATGGCGCCTTGCGCGTTCAGAACAAACCGCGCCAGACCATCATGTTCGAACCAACTTGTGCAGTCATCCTGCGGCAGCGGTCCGGGACCGGACAAGAAACTGCGGCGCTCGGTCATACGTAGGGGCGCCGCGATCGGGCCCCTGAAATGCCGGTCTGCGTCAGTCCTTGACGGCGCCTGTGTAAACGCGTGTTCGATCATGCCTCTCCCCAGTCCCAATCCACAGTCAGATCGTTCGCTCTGCCGTGTTATGTTGTTGAAATCAGAACGCTACATGAGATCGCCAGGGGCGGACGCCCTTAAGATCCCATCGAACAGAGACGGCCGATCTAACCGCGCCGACCCGTTCGACTATCCTTGATTTCAGCGTTATCACTTTGATCGGCCACTCGTAATTGCCATTGTTGGCTAACCCGAATGGGTGACGCTGCGGGTTGGGGGTCAGTGGGGCGAAATGTCTATTGTGAGTACGTCCTGATATTTTCCGGCCATCTGGCCGGAGACGGCGCCCAGGGTGAACAGCATCGGCAAGGAGGCGCCGGCCAGGGTGCGCGGCGGATCGATCGCCTTTGTCCATGGCGCGCTCAGATCGACAGGATCGCCTTGAAGTTCAACCGTGTAGGGGACGTTTGACGGGGTCTCCACATCCCCCAGCCGCCGCATCACCCCGCGATGCTCGGAACTGATCGACAGGGTCGAGGGGGCGTTGGCGCGGACCTGTACGAAGATCCGACGCGTCGCGCCGGTGACGGCGTCTCCGAAATCGACCACCTCGACGCTTGAGCCCGAGCCGAAGGCGCCTGCTGCGCCCGCCAGGTTCAGTTGGGCGCGCGGCGTGGACACCAGTTGCACGCGGACAGGCAGGGGCGGGACGAGCAGTTTGCCTTCTCCGTCCTGGATCAAAAGCTTCAGATCGGCGGCGTAGGTTCCGGCGTCAGGCACCGCATCGACGACAATGGCGGTGTCCAACTGGGCGTCGCCGGACGCCTGACCCGACAGGGTGTAGCGGAACACGCCCGGCTCCAGCTCAGAGGTTCTCAGGCCGGAAGATTCGCGAGGGCGAAACTGCACGCCGACGCCGCCAAGGGCCAGGCTGGCGGCGGGCACGCCCGCTTCGTCGATGAACGACAGGCGCAGGTCGCATTCGGCGTCGCCCTGGTTCTTGAGACCCAGGTCCAGCGCCCCGGCGGACGGCCCCAGGGCGAAGGGATTGTAGTCGATGACGACGGCGCTGGGCGTGCGGGTCAAGGCAAGGTCGCAGGCCTGGGCGCCCGTTGTGAGTCCGAACGCCAGTCCCCCCGTAAAGAGCCAGGAGAACAGGTGTCGGCGCTTGTGATTATTCCACCGGTTTGGACGTGCGGATTTCGCCGACATCGATCGTTCCTTCCACATTCTCGGGGATTTTGAACTCGCCCACGACCGCGCCCTGGACCAGAAGACGGTATCGACCGGGCGCCAGGCCGTCGGCCACGAAACGGCCGTTGCGGTTGGTGAAGAAGGGCTTGCCCTCTGCGCCAGGGGCGGCGTGCTCGGCCTCGATCGTGCCGCCGATTAGGGCGACGGGGCCGGAGGGCGACATCAGGATGCCCCGCGCCGTGTGCGAGGCGTCGCTGCCGACCACGAACCGATAGCCGTTGCCGAAGCCGGGGAAGGCGTTGATGACGCCGCTGCCCAGATCATATCCCGCAGGCAGGGGGTCGGCCTCGATCTCATAACGATTGACGCCGTAGCCGCGGCTCAGCCCAACCAGAGCGGGACCGAACCAGCCGCTGTTGGCGATGGTGTAGCCGCTGGAGTCCGTCAGGCTGATGCGCGACTTGGCCAGGGTCCTGTGCGGGGTGGCCAGGATGAAGCCTTCGCGCCCGGAACGGCCGATGCCGAAGACGCCGTCGGCGTAACCGATCATGGTCGACAGCCGCCACAGGGATTCCTGACGATTGACGCCGCCGGGCTCCGACGTCACCAGCCGGTTGGACACCAACTCCGCATCGAAGCGATTATTGATGTAGCGCAGATCGCCCGAGATCGTCTGATTGGTGCGGTCTTCGGACAGTCGCAGATCGCCGCTGACGTCATTCAGGCGTCCGGTCGAGGCGCGCGAAATGCCGACCTCGCGCAGGTCGTTGTCGCTGTCGTAACGGGCCGTGCTGCTCCAGCGCCCGCCAAAGCGCGAGGTCAGGGTCAGGCCGAAGCGATCCTCGTCGCGTCCGTCCTCGGTCGAGCCGCGCTGCCAGGCCAGGTTGACGGCGAAGCGGCGGAAGGTCCGGCCCAGCGCCAGGCTGTAGTCCGTGCGGTCCGCCCGGTCGCGCCCTTTGACGAAGGCGGCGCCGGCGCTGACGGAATAGTCGCGAAACCGCACCAGCAGGCGCGCCGCAGCGCGCCATTTCTCGGTGTTGAAGGCCTTCGGATCGAACGCCGTCTGGAAATAGCGGCTGGTCGCCTGGGCCGACGCGACCAGCCGCGCGTCCACATCCTTGCCCAGCGAGGCTTCGCGCAGATAATCGACGGCGGCGATGTAGCCTTTGGTCCCCGTGTCGCCATTGTGGCTGGCGGCGCCGCTGAACTGGACCAGACCCAGTTTGGATCCCCAGGTCGCCAGCGCCCCGACCTGTTCACGCCCATTGGCGATCTGGGCGTTGGCGCCGACCGTCAGGACATCGCTGATCCCTTTGCGAAAGAAGCCGCTGGCGGCCAGGGTCGAGCCGTATTCAAGCTGACCGCCTTCCTCCAGCACGCCCGTCGAGACCCCGAAATCCACGACGCCCGGGTCCAGCAGGCCGGTCCCGCCGAACAGATCGAAGACGGCGATCTCGCGCTGGCCGTTGTCGTCCTCCACCAGCAGGCGAACGGTGTTGGCGCCCTGGCCGAACGGAAAATCGCCCAGTGAATAAGGGCCTGCATCCAGACGGATGCGCTCGACGATCACCCCGTTGACCTCGACCACGACCAGGGCCGGGCGATCCAGAATGAACTGGCGACGTCCCGCTGGGCGCACATTCTGAAAGGGGCGGATGGTGGAATAGGCGCGCGCCGCCGAGAAGCCGAGGAAGCGTTGCGAGCCCTGAAAGCTCTCGACCGGCGGCGCAAACTCCCCCGCCGTCAGCCGAACGGCGGAGCGGAAGATATCCTTGGTCAGACGGATTTCGCGGCGTTTCCAGCGGTCCTGGTCGCTGGATCCGTCATAGTCGACGCCCGCCGTCAGGGTGACCCCGTCAAAGCCGCCGAAATTGGCGAACATGTCGATGCCGCCCTGAAGCGGCGCAAAATGCCCTTCGGTATGGGAGTACTGCTGGGCCAGGGCGATATTGGCGCCGGCGGAGAAGTTGGCGGGTTGGTCAAAGGCCGTCGGGTCGATGTTCTCGCTCTGGGAGAAGCCGACACTGCGACGGGCGCGCCCCTCCGGGCTGAGGCTGGCCACAAAGGTCAGGGCCAGGGGGTCGAACATCAGGGAGAAGTCTGCTCCGTTCAGGTCCGCCATATTCACTTTTGACTGGGCGGCGATGCGCCCCCTCAGCGTCTCCAGAACGGCGGGTGAAACCTGCGGTCCCAGCAGGTCCATCAGACCCTTGGCGTCGATGACGCCCTCGCCCTGCGAATCCACCAGGCCGCTGACATCGCCCAGATATCTGCCGTCCAGCGTCAGCGGTCCCTGGATCGGGGTCAGAACGGGCGTCGGCCGCGCCGCAGGGATTTGATCCTGTGCGGCGCTGTCCGCTGGGCCATGGGCGGGGCTGGGCGACGGAGCGGGCGGCGAAGGCGTGTCGTCCACACGGGCGGCCACGTCGCGACTGCGGTCCACGGCGGCGACTGCGGCGAACTTGCCATAGATTTCATCGGGATAGACGCGGGCGGTCCGGATGACCTCGTCGGTGGGGATGATGCAGGCGTGCGCGACGGTGGCGAAACCGCCGCCCAGACAGGCGATGACGCTCAGGCGCCTGAACGCCGACCGCCTGCCGGTGCGCCCGCCGTTGCGGGCCTTGCGCGCCATCGCCCCGCCCTCACAACAGCACGATCGATGCGGTGACGTCCCCGGCGGCTGTCGCGGCCAGGGCCGCCGGTATCCTGACCTGACGGGTCGCCCCTCCCGATACTGCGCTGACCTGTCCGACATCGATGTCGGCCGGGGCGATGTCGATGGTCTTTCCGTCAGCCGTCTTCAGGGTGATCTTGGCCTCGCGCAGATAGGCGAAGCCGTTTCCGGTGTTGCGCGTCTCCAAAAGGATGTCGCCGTTCGGCGCGCGTGTCACGCTCGTCACATCGATCACGCCCCGCGATCGGGCCGGCGCGACAAAGACATAGGTGTTGATGGTGAAAGCGACCTGCACATCGGCGCCGGCCCCGCCCTCGGCTGTGGTGGTCGGCATGTTGATCGGCAATTGCGCCGCGCGGACCAGATACATCCGCCCCTCTTCGACGGGATCGCCGATATAGCGGATCTGGACCACCTGTTCGCGATTGGCCGGGATGACCGACTGAACCGGAAAGGCGACGATGTCGTTGTCCTCGGCGACGAGACTGCGCTCGCCCTTGTCGTCGACCTGCATGCGATAGACTTCGATCTCCACCGTCGCCGGTACGGCGCTGGTGTTGCGAATGGTCATTCGATAGCTGGAGCCGCTGCCCGTCGGCGTGATCTTGGAGACCATGGGCGTGATGTCCATGGCGTAGGTCGGCGCGGTCACGCCGGTCATCAAAACAGTTGCCGCCAGCAGAGCGGCGAATCCACGACGCGTCATTGTCGCCCCCATCAGTTACGAGAAAATCCTCGAAAACACGGGGAGCCGACCGAAGGCGGCTCCCCGTTCCGTTCGATCAAGCGGGGTCGAGCGAGAAGGTGAAGACTTCCGTATAGGTGCCGGCGGGCGCGGACGCTGCGCCTGGGCCGGAGGGAGATGCGGCGCAACCCGACGAGCCTGGGTTGGTGTTGTCGCCTTGGCTGCCGCCCACGCCGTTGCCGCCGGGGACGTTGTAGCAAAGGTTCAGGAACAGATCGGCGTAGATGCCGTCCGCCAGTTTCTGGCTATAGCCGCCCGAGTTGGTGACAATGGCCGGGCTGCCGGGCCATGTGTCGACCGGAGCAAAGCCCAGGCTGGCGATTTCCGGCACCGACAGATCCCAGTCGTAGTTGATCAGCACGCCGGCCGGTGACTTGAAGTCGCCGTTCTGGGCGCTGGACGTCAGCTTGGCGCCGGTCGCCGAGTTGCAGGACATCCGCAGGGTGGTGACTTTCTGACGGGCGCCATTGGCGACCGCGACATTGCCGCCAGCGACATTGGCCAGGCCGATGCCGCAGAAGTTGGTCACGCTCGTCGACACAGTGACGTTGGTTTGAGCGCTTGAGACCGCCGGCATGGCCAGCAGGGCTGCGACGGTGGCTGCCGCCGCGACGAGATAGGTACGCATTTCTTCCTCCAGCTTTTTAAACAACCCCGCCGAATGACCGGCTGGGGGCCACAAGTTTTGCGGCGGCGGCATCTATTGAGCGCTGGAGGGGGCGACGCATCGCCAAGAAGAGTAACCAATATTGCTAGTGATGTTTGACTTTCAACCTTCGCCATTAGTCCGCGTTCAGGGCAGGCGAATATGGTTTCGTTATGAAAATGCTGGTTTTTTGATGATCCGTCAGGGGCTTGATCAGCGTAATAGTGAAGGTTGAAAACGCCTCCCCTAACTCGGGTATGTTAATTCGGATGTTATGGGTTACTTTACCGACAAACGGCTGTCGTAATGAACTCCATGTCGAAGACGCGGGGTGCAATTGATGGCGAGGTAAATAATAAGGCGAGAACAATGATCGTGGGGGTTAACGGTTGTCTTGGCTTGGTTGGAGGCGGACACAAGATTGAACCAGAACAGGCAATGTTTGTTTTTGAGGACGATCTCGGCATGGCTCCATCCTGTTCGCGTGCGATAACAGCCTGGGTCAATACAGACCCAAGGGCGCGAATGCTGGTTTCACGTTCCGGGCGAGTCCAGTGGGTCAATGACGCAGCATACCGAATGCTTCAAGATGAGGGTGGGTTGAAGGTTGTTGACGACACCTTGATAGCAAGCAGCGCCTCGGTAACTCTGGTTCTCAAAGACCTGTTGCAGCAGGCGTCCCACGACTCGGCGCTTTACGCCATCACGGCGATGGATGCAGGGCGGCAATGGCTGCTCTGGGCGCAACAATTGATCCCCGGGGACGACGCCAGCATCGGCTTGGCCGCCCATAGGATGGCGGACCCGGTTTCTTATGAAGCCATGCTGCACATGCACCATCTGACGCCCTGTGAAACGCGGATCGTGACGATGATGCTGGCCGGGCTCGAAACCGGACGCATCGCCCAGAAGCAGGACATCTCCATGGAAACCCTGCGCACCCATATCAAACACGCCTACCGCAAACTGGGCGTGAAAAGCCGGGGCGAACTGTTCGCCAAAGCCGTCGATTTCGCGGGCCTTTAAGGCCTAAGACGCGTGCATAGCGCTCGTCACCAGCTGAACTGACAGCGGCTGGCTGCGATCCTAGAACCGGCCCTCGGCTTTGGAGCGGGCTCGGTTGGCGGCGCGTTCCTTGCGGCGGTGGCGGCGGGCGGAGATCTTCAGGCGGTCGTCAAGCAGCAGGAAGGCGAGAACCGCGCTGGCCGCTACGACAAAACCGATCGCCAAAATAAGCACGCGCGCTCCGAAAGCAGGGGTCTGAAGGGGGACGCGATCCGATGATCGGCGCTGATCTCGCGGTCCGAGACAACTCGTCGGTGAATTCGAAACGGGTGGTAGTCACTACTGTCACAAAACTCAAATTTCATCCTGACGCCTTCGGCGAAGGCGCGTGCGCGGTCGGAAACGGCCCATTCCGAACAGAGGGCCGGCCAAGGCCCACATCTCGCCGTTCTTCGCTTCTATGCGGCGAAATGACGCGCATCGGGCGCGATCGCTCCATAGATGCCGCATGACCGATCCTTCGCGTTCTGATCATCACGAACCGTCCGTGTTTCTGGATGCGACGGGGCGGCGCGCGCGGCGGCTGCGGTGGACGGCGGTGGCGGCGGCCTGTCTGGCCACGGTAGTCCTGGCCAGCTTCATCGCCAGTCTGGTGATCCTGCCGCGTCTGACGGGGGTGTCGTTCACGGCGCCCGTGCAGACGGCCTTCGCCCAGCACCTGCACGGGGCCGAGCACGCCCTGTTAAGACACATCGCCGTCGAGGATCGCCGCAAGACGCCGGTTTCGGCCGGACAGGACGCCGCCATTGCCGGCGCCTGGTTCGCGCCGTGGGAGGACGGGGCGCTGGATTCCTTCGTGCGTCATGCCAAGAATCTGACCCACGTCTATCCGACCTGGCTTCAGGTGCGCCCGGACGGCGGCGACATCCTGACGACCGACTGGGACCCGCAACACAGCCCCACGACCAACGCCCTGAGGGGGGCTGCCCGCGCCAACGGCGTGCGCATCGTGCCCGTCGTCAGCAACGCGACCGAAGGTCAGTTCGACAGCGCTCGGATCGACCGGATGCTGGCCCCCGAGAACAGCCAGCGTGTTATGGATCGCCTGGTCGGCTTCGTGCAGACGAACCAGTTCGCGGGCCTGCAGATCGACTTCGAACTGATGACGCCCGACCAGATTGCGCGCCTGACGCCGTGGCTGGCCCAGCTGCGCAGCCGACTGAACGCCCAGGGCAAGGAGCTGTCCATCGCGCTGGAGGTCGGACTGAGCGACCACGATATCAAGGCCCTGGCCGATGTCGTCGATTACGCGGCGGTCATGGCCTATGACGAGCATGGCGAGGACAGCCTGCCGGGGCCGATCTCCTCCGTCGGTTTCGTGCATCAGGCGCTGGAGCGGTTCACGCGGCTGGTTCCGGCGAACCGTCTGATCCTGGGCGTCGGCGTCTATGCCTATGACTGGCGCGAGGGCGCGTCGTCGGCGGAGTCCCTGACGACCACGGCGGCGCTGGCGGCGGCGCGGGGCTATCGACCGGACGATGATCCGGCCAAGGTCATGGACTTCGACGACAAGGCGCTGCAGCCGACCTTCAGCTACACCGACGATCAGGGCCGAAAGCACGAGGTCTGGCTGCAGGATGCTACATCGGTGGCCAACGCCCTGACCCTGAGCCGGGGCAGGGGACTGCGCGGCGCCGCCCTGTGGGCCTTGGGCGAGGAAGACCCGACCAGCTGGCACGTGTTCGGCCGCAACGCCGTGGCGCCGGGACAGACCGCGTCGGCCCTGGCGAACGTCACCCTGAAGCAGCAGATCGCCTTCACCGGACAAGGGGAACTGCTGAACGTCATCGACACGCCGCACCCCGGCGAGCGCAGCATCGAGGTCGATCCGGCCAGCGGCCTGATCGTGGACGAGGTGTGGAAGCGCTGGCCCTCGGCCTGGACCGTGCGGCGCACGGGCGCGCCCGACCACACCCTGGCCCTGACCTTTGACGACGGCCCCGATCCGCAGTGGACGCCCAAGGTGCTGGACATCCTGAAGGCCAAGGGGGTGAAGGCGACCTTCTTCATGATCGGCGGCAATGCGGCGGCCAATCCGAACCTGGTGCGGCGCGTCTATGCCGAGGGGCACGAGATCGGCAATCATTCCTTCACCCACCCCAACATGGCCCATGTCGATGACCAGCGGGTGCAGCTGGAGCTGACGGCGACGGACCGGGCGCTGGAGAGCATTCTGCACCGCCAGATCACCCTGTTCAGGCCGCCCTACAATGCGGATTCAGAGCCTGAGTCCTATGGCGAAATCCTGCCGATCGCGGTGGCGTCGCGGCTGGGCTACACCACCGCGGGCGAGTCCATCGACCCCAATGACTGGAACCTGACGCGGATCGGGCCGGACGGGAAACCTCGCCGTCTCCAGCCCCAGCAGATCATCGATGATGTGCTGGCCCAGGCCAGCGCAGGCCACGCCGTGCTGCTGCATGATGCAGGCGGGGATCGCTCGGCGACGGTCGCGGCCCTGCCTGCCTTGATCGACGCCCTGCGCGCGCGGGGATATCAGCTGACCACCATCGGCGGGCTGGTCGGCCAGACGCCCGAACAGACGATGCCGCCGCTGCCGGCCAATGAGCAGTCGCTGATCGTGGCGGATTCAGCGGCCTTTGGCTTCTCGCACTTCATGGGGGTGGTGCTGTTCTGGGGCTTCACCCTGGCGATCGCGCTGGGTCTGGCGCGGATCGTGCTGATGCTGGCGCTGGCGTCGCGACGCCGCCGTCGCCCGCCGGAGCCGGTCGAGGGCGCCGCGCCGCCCCGCGTCGACGTGCTGGTCGCCGCCTATAACGAGGCGACGGTCATCAACCGCACCCTGTCCAGCCTGCTGGCCAGCACGGGCGTGGATGTGCGGGTCATCGTGGTGGACGACGGATCGACGGACGGCACGCTGGAGGCCGTCACCGCCGTCTATGGCGCCGATCCGCGTGTCTTGATCCGCACCAAGCGCAATGGCGGCAAGGCGTCCGCCCTGAACCTGGCCTTGATGGAGGCGACGGCCCCGGTCGTGGTGGGCGTGGACGCCGACACCCAGCTGTCCATCGACGCCCTGGCGCGGCTGGCCGCCTGGTTCGTCGATCCCGCCGTCGGCGCGGTCGCGGGCAATGTGAAGGTCGGCAACCGCCGGGGACTGGTCACCCGCTGGCAGTCCATCGAATATATCACCAGCCAGAATATCGACCGCCGGGCGCTGGCGTTGCTGAATGCGGTCACCGTCGTGCCGGGGGCCATCGGCGCCTGGCGCACCGAGGGGCTGAGGGCGCTCGGCGGCTATCGTTCCGATACTCTGGCCGAAGACATGGATCTGACGTGGCGGGGGCGCGAAGCCGGTTGGGTCATCGCCAATGAGCCGGAGGCCCTGGCCTTCACCGAGGCGCCGTCCAGCCTGGAGGGCCTGTTGAAACAGCGTTTCCGCTGGAGCTTCGGCACCCTGCAATGCCTGTGGAAGCACCGCCGGTCGCTGTTCCGCCACGGCTGGTTCGGCAAACTGGCCCTGCCCAGCCTGTGGCTGTTCCAGATCATGGGGCAGGTGCTGGCGCCGCTGATCGACCTGCAGATGCTGCTGGCCCTGGTGATCCAGGGACTGACCTGGCTGTCCAGCCTGCAGCATTCCGACGTCAGCGCCGCGCCCAATCCGATGCTGTGGTTCACCCTGGCCGTCTATGTGGCCTTCACCGGGCTGGAGCTGCTGGCGGGCTGGATCGCCTATGGGTTTGATCGCGAGAAGCGAGGCGACCTGTGGCTGCTGCCGACCCAGCGGATCGTCTATCGCCAGATCATGTACATCGTCGTCTGGCGCGCCCTGACCCGCGCGGTATCAGGGCTGGGGCAGGCGTGGGGCAAGCTGCACCGCACCGGCGATGTGACCCTGCCGAACGGATAGGGCTAAGAATATCCTCGGTCATTCCGGGGCTGAGCGGAGCGAAGAACCCGGAACCCAGGGTCGCGATCCCGCTGCTGAACGCGTTCGACGCTGGATGAGAGCTTCCTGGGTTCCGGGTTCGACCTTCGGTCGCCCCGGAAGGACGGCGAAGGGTGAATATTGACCGCCCCGCCGGGCCGATCAGCGGTGCTGGATCGCGGCGGTGGCCACGGTCTTGACCCGCAGGTCGGGAACCTCGGTGAAGGCCAGGTCGGTGACGCCGAAATATTCGGACTGGTTGGTGGCGCACCAGTCGGTGGTGACGATGCGGATCGGGCTCGTCGCAGGGCTATCGAGCGTCGCCCCATAGACGAAGTCGCCCAGCCGCTCGGCGAAGGGGATGGGGCGGTCCTGATTGGCGCGCCGCATCAACTGGGCCAGGCGCTCAGGCGTGACCTCGGCGACCATCAGCTTGCCGTCGAAACGGACGATAGCGTCGAAGGCGTAGCGTGAGACGGGGCCGTCCGGCAGGCCGGCGCCCAGGGTGGTGTGGCCGATGAAGCCCGCCTGGGCGCCTGCGGCCCGGGCCATGGCGGCGGCGACAGCGCGGCCTGTGTCGCCCAGCGACAGTGCGGCGGGCGAGACGCCGATCACGGCGGTTTCCTCCGGCGTCAGGGTCGCCGCCAGGGTCGCGGCGATCAGGTCGGCGATGCGCGGCGACGGGGCCGCTGTCGCTGAAACGGGCGTGGAGGTGACTTGCGCCGTACCGTCTGCGCGCAGGGTCAGGGTCGTATAGGCGGCCGCCCAGGATCCGGTGTGGGCGTACTGGCTGCGGCCCTGCTGATGCTGGAACAGCAGGTGGTTGTGGCCGCCGATCATGTGGGCGCCGTCTGGCAGCAGGGGCAGGATCTCGCGATCCTTGGACACACCGGCATGGCTCATGACCAGCACCTGATCGGCGCCCGCCATGGCCTGGGCCAGATTGGCCCGCGCCCATTCGCCGGGCACGGGAATGGTCAGGTCGGCGCGGCTGGCGGCGGGATAGGTGTTGATCGAGTTTGTGGCCACGCCGACCACGCGCAGGGTCCGGTTCGGTCCGAAAGGCACATCGGCGGCGGCGGGCGCATAGGGGGCGCCGGTGCGGGTGTCGATGATGTTGCTGATCACCGTGATCCCCAGCCCCTTCAGGCGGGCGACCACGACGGCCAGGTCCGTCGTGATGTCGTTGTCGTGGTTGCCGATGTTGAAGACGGTCGGCGCGATCTTGGGCAGTTCGGCCAGGAAGGCCCAGTCGATGGCGCCGTCCGTGCGGACCGTGACGACATTGCCGTGCTCGAAACTGTCGCCGTCGATGGCGATGACATGGGGAACCGGTTGCGATGCGACCTCGGCCTCCAGCGCCGCCAGCAATGGGCCCAGCCGGTCATAGGCCGAATGGATGTCGGACATGGCCAGGACGCGACCTGTCACGGGGGCTGCATCTGGTGCGGGCGAATCTGCCCGGGCTGTGCGGGTGAAGACGGGGGCGGCCAGGGCGGCGACAGCCAGTCCCTGCAGCAGGCGTCGGCGGTCGGGCAGGGGGGCGAAACTGGGCACGGCCGAGTTTAATTCCATCAATTTCCATGCGGCGCAACGCTTGCGCTGCGGATTGCACGGCCAGCGGGGCGGTTTTCCGCGGCCTGTGGTCGCGTCGTCAAATCTTCATAAAAGAACAGTGTTCACTTATGGAGGTTCCCCCGCGCCGCGCCTAGAGGGGCCGCTTCTTCCCCGGGGATACTTCTATCATGTCAAACCGCCTCACCGCGTTGGCCGTCTCGGTCAGCAGCCTTGCTCTCGCCTTCGCCGCGCCCGCCATGGCCCAGTCGGCCGATGCGCCGTCGAACGCCGCCAACATCGACGACATCGTCGTCACCGCCCAGCGCCGCAGCGAGAACATCCGTGAAGTGCCGTTCGCGGTCACGGCCATGAACCAGGAAACCCTGACGACGATCGCCGCAGGCGGCGCAGACATCCTGTCGCTGTCGGGCCGCGTCCCCAGCCTGCAGATCGAAAGCTCGAACGGCCGCTACGCGCCGCGCTTCTACATCCGGGGCCTGGGCAATGTGGACTTCGACTTCACCGCATCGCAGCCGGTTTCGGTGGTGCTGGACGACGTGGTTCTGGAAAGCGTCTATCTGAAGGGCTTCCCGATGTTCGACGTGCAGCAGCTGGAAGTGCTGCGCGGTCCGCAAGGCACGCTGTTCGGCCGCAACACCCCGGCGGGCGTGGTCAAGATCGACACGGTCAAGCCGTCCGATGACCTGACCGGCTATGGCTCGCTGACCTATGGCAACCTGGGTTCGACCCGCGCCGAGGCCGGCGTCACCCTGCCGCTGTCCGACACCCTGTCGATGCGCGTGTCGGGTCTGTGGAACCACCGCGATGACTGGGTCAACAACGCCTATGACGCCCCCTTCGCCAAGAAGGACGGCAAGGACCTGGGCAATTTCGACGACATCGCCGGACGCGTCCACGTCGCCTGGACCCCGACCGAGCGCCTGTCGGCCCTGCTGACCCTGCAGGCCCGCGACTATGACGGCACCGGCACGATGAACCGCGCCAACGCCTTCACCAAGGGCTCCAACAAGCTGAACGACAATTTCGACCGCAAGACGGTCTGGTACGACGGCGGTCGCAACAACTTCCAGCGCCAGAAGACGACCTCGGAAACCCTGCAGGTCAACTATGACTTCGGCCCCGCGACCCTGACGGGCGTGGTCGGCGCCTATCAGGGCTCGTCGGCAGGCGACGGCGACATCGACGGCGGCGTGGCCTCGGCTCCGGCGGGCGCCCCCTACAAGACGCCGTTCAACGTCGAAAGCGGCACCCTGTCCAGCGACCTGCAGCAGAACACCTATGAACTGCGCCTGGCCTCCAACGGCGACAACCGCCTGGGCTGGCAGGTCGGCGCCTTCTACTGGCAGGAGCGGATCAACCTGGTCTCGGGTACCTTCAACGGCGTGGGCGGTCTGATCCCGACCAAGGTCACCGACATCACCCAGAAGTCCGACTCCTGGTCGGTGTTCGGTCAGGCCAACTACCGCGTGACCGACGCCCTGAAGGTGACGGCGGGCGTTCGCTACACCGAAGACAACCGCGACTATCTGGGCCGCATCACCATCGGCACGCCCGTGAACGGCCAGGGCGCGATCTCGGTCGGCGACGAGCAGGTCAGCTGGGACGTCAGCGCCCTGTATGAAGTCAATGACGCGCTGAACCTGTTCGCCCGCGTGGCCAAGGGCTACCGTGGTCCGTCGATCCAGGGCCGCAACCTGCCGGTCCTGACCACGGCGGACTCGGAAACGGTGATGTCCTATGAAGCCGGCTTCAAGAGCCGTCTGTGGGACGGCCGCGCGCGCCTGAACGGCACGGCCTACATCTACGAAGTCGACGACATGCAGTTCACCGCCATCGGCGGCGCCGACAACTCCAACCGCCTGATCAACGCCGAGAAGGGCGAGGGTTATGGTCTGGAATTCGACGGCGACGTCTATCTGGGCGCGGGCTTCAGCCTGTCGGCCGGCGCGGCGTGGAACCACACCGAGATCAAGGACAAGAACCTGCTGGTCGCCATCTGCACCGGCGGCTGCACGGTCACTGATCCGATCGTCAACGTCGCGGGTCAGAACCGCGCCAAGATCGACGGCAACCCGTTCCCGCAGGCGCCGGAATACACCGCCAACCTGACGCTGAACTACGTCCGCGCCCTGGGCAACGACACCGAGCTGTTCGCCTCGACCGACTGGGTCATGCAGAAGGACTTCAACCTGTTCCTGTACAACGCGGTTGAGTTCAAGGTGGACACCAGCTTCGAAGGCGGCCTGCGCGCAGGCTGGCGCGACCTGAACCGCGGTCTGGAAGCCGCCGTTTATGTCCGCAACATCACCGATGAAGCCAATGTCATCGGCGCCATCGACTTCAACAACCTGACCGCCTTCGTCAACGAACCCCGCACCTACGGCGTTCAGGTCTCCAAGCGCTTCTAAGACCAAGGCGCTGTTCCAAGACTGAAAAAGCCCCCGTCGATGTCATCGGCGGGGGCTTTCCTTATCGGCCTGTCAGCGTTGAAGCCGCGTCAGGTTCGACGCGATCAGTCCCCGACACGTCCGGGCGGCACATTGACGCCCCGCGACTTCAGGAAGGCCTTGATGTTGCGCGCCGCCTGACGGATGCGCTGCTCGTTCTCGACCATGGCGATGCGCACGAAGCCCTCGCCGTTCTCGCCGTAGCCGACGCCCGCTGCGACCGCGACCTTGGCGTGGGTCAGCAGCTGTTTGGAGAACTCAAGACTGCCCAGGTGCGCCAGCGCGGGCGGAAGCGGCGCCCAGGCGAACATCGAGGCGGCGGGCTTGGGGATCTCCCACCCGGCGCGGGCGAAGCTGTCGACCAGCACGTCGCGACGGCGGTGATACAGTTCGCGGTTCTTGTCGACGATGTCCTGCGGGCCGTTCAGCGCCGCGCAGGCCGCCGCCTGGATGGGCGTGAAGGCGCCATAGTCCAGATAGGACTTCACCCGCGACATGGCCGCGATCAGCTTCTTGTTGCCGACCGCGAAACCGATGCGCCAGCCCGCCATGCTGTAGGTCTTGGACAGGGAGGTGAACTCGATCGCCACGTCCTTGGCACCCGGCACCTGCAGGATCGAGACGGTCGGCTTGCCGTCGTAATACAGCTCCGAATAGGCCAGGTCGCTGATGATCCACAGGTCGTTGGCCTTGGCGAAGGCGACGGCGCGTTCATAGAAGGCCAGATCGACCGTCTCCGCCGTCGGGTTCGACGGATAGTTCATCACCAGGATCTTGGGACGGGGCACGGTGAAGGCCATCGCCCGCTCCAGCGCCTCGAAATATTTCTCGTCCGGGGTGGTCGGCACGCTGCGGATCGTGGCCCCGGCGATGATGAAGCCGAAGGTGTGGATCGGATAGGACGGGTTGGGCGCCAGGATCACGTCGCCCGGCTCGGTGATGGCGGTGGCCAGGCTGGCCAGACCTTCTTTCGAGCCCATGGTGACGATGACCTCGCTCTCGGGGTCGACGTCGACGCCAAAGCGGCGGCCATAGTAATTGGCCTGGGCGCGGCGCAGGCCGGGAATGCCCTTGGACTGCGAATAACCGTGGGCGTCAGGCTTGCTGGCCACCTCGATCAGCTTGTCGATCACATGCTGGGGCGGGGGCAGGTCCGGGTTGCCCATGCCAAGATCGATCACGTCCTCTCCCGCCGCTCGCGCCGCCGCTCGCATCGCATTGACTTCGGCGATGACGTAGGGCGGCAACCGCCGCATGCGGTAGAATTCTTCGGACATTGGGTAAGCTCGTGACCAGATCGTATCTGAGCGTGAGGGCAAGGTCAGACACAGCGCCTGACGGTCAAGACCCTTCTATAACCGCGACGCCGAACGCAAGCGGCCAGTGCGTCGAAGGTGCGATTAGCGCACGATCGTTTGGCCGAAACCGCTGAGCGGTTCCCGCACAAGCACGAAACATGCGCTCGCTTTAATCGGGGTGCTGATTTGCGAGGCCTGAACTGAAACGCGGCTTGCCATACAGGCGCGGCGTCGGGCAGGAGGTCCGGTTGATGGGCCGGTCTATGGGCGGACATGCACGAACTTGATTTCCAATCCTGGGGTCGCGCGGACGATCCGGCGGTCGTGATCTGCACGACTGAGGCGGACAGCGCCGACTGGCGCGCCTGCGCCGAGGTTCTGGCGGGCGCGGGACGGCACGTGTTGATGCCCGCTCTGACGGATGCGGTCGACGCCCTGCCGCGTCTGCGTGAGGCGCTGGTGGGACTGCCTTCCCGACCCGTTCTGGTGGCGGCGGGCGCCTGGGCGTCTGAAGCCCTGAAGCTGTTTTCCGACGGCCAGACGCCGCTGCTCAGCGGTCTGGTGTTGGTCGATCCGACCGGCGCGGCAGATGCGGAGGTTCAGATCAACACGCCGTCGCTGGTGGTGGGGCAGGGGGCGGACGCCGCGGCCTTTGCAGGGGCGCTGAAGGTCCAGCCCGTCTCGCCCAGCGACGCCGTCGCGGACCTGAACGGTTCGGACGCCCTGGCTGCGGTCCTGCTGGGCTTTCTTGAGCGCTGCGCGCCGCGTCAGGCGGTGCATTACGAGGCCGGTTCGGATGCGCGGGTGCTGCGCGACGCCATGGGCTGTTTCGCCACCGGGGTCACGGTGGTCACCACGCGCGACGAGAACGACCAGCCCATCGGCCTGACCGCCAACTCCTTCACCTCGGTGTCGCTGGACCCGCCGCTGATCCTGTTCTGTCTGGCCAAGGCCTCAGCCAGTCTGGAGCGGTTCCGCGCCGCGCCCCATTTCGCCGTCAATGTGCTGCACATCGGCCAGCAGCCGACCTCCGGCGTCTTCGCCCGCCCGTCATCCGACCGCTTCCAGGGCGTGGAGTGGGAGACCTGGGACAGCGGCGCGCCCATCCTGTCCAACTCGCTGGCCAGTTTCGAATGCGACGCCGATCAGGTGGTGGATGCAGGCGACCATCTGGTCTTCATCGGCCGGGTGACCCGCGCGCGGTTCGAACCGCATCGCGACCCGCTGCTGTATTTCCGGGGCAAATACAGGCGGCTGCATTTCTCCTGAGCCCCTGCGGTTCACACGGGCCTGACGGATCGCTATCTGTCCCTCAAAGATAAAGAGGAAATCGTCATGGCCACCGCCGATCCCGTCGTCATCGTCTCTTACGCCCGCACGCCGATGGGCGGGTTCCAGGGCGCGCTGTCCGAGGCCAAGTCGACGGACCTGGGCGCGGTGGCGGTGAAGGCGGCGCTGGAGCGGGCCGGTCTGGATGCAGGCAAGGTCGAGCAGATCATCATGGGCTGCGTCCTGCCTGCAGGGCTGGGCCAGGCGCCGGCGCGTCAGGCGGGCATGGGCGCGGGCCTGCCCGTCTCGACCGAGGCGACCACCATCAACAAGATGTGCGGTTCGGGCATGCAGGCGGCCATGATGGCGCATGACGCCCTGGCCGCCGGTTCCGCCGATGTGATCGTGGCGGGCGGCATGGAGTCCATGACCAATGCTCCATACCTGATGCAGAAGCACCGGGGCGGCGCGCGCATCGGCCATGACGTCATTTCCGACAGCATGTATCTGGACGGGCTGGAGGACGCCTACACCCCCGGCAAGCTGATGGGACAGTTCGCCGAGGACACGGCCAAGGCCTATCAGTTCACCCGCGAGCAGCAGGACGCCTACGCCATCGAAAGCGCGGGCCGGGCCAAGCGCGCGCAGGACAGCGGCGGCTTCGACGCCGAAATCACCCCGGTCGAGGTCAAGACGCGCAAAGGCGTGGTGACGGTGGACCGCGACGAACAGCCGACCAAATCAGACCCGTCCAAGATCCCCAACCTGCGCCCCGCCTTCGGCGCTGACGGCACCATCACCGCCGCCTCGGCCGCCTCGATCTCTGACGGCGCGGCGGCCCTGGTCATGATGCGCCAGTCGACGGCGCAGGCCCTGGGCCTGACGCCGGTGGCCCGCGTGGTCAGCCAGGCCGCTCACGCGCACGAGCCGCACCTGTTCACCACGGCCCCGGTCTTCGCTTTGCAGAAGGCGCTGAAGAAGGCAGGCTGGAGCGCCGACGACGTGGATCTGTGGGAGGTCAACGAGGCCTTCGCCATCGTGCCGATGATCGCCATGCAGGAACTGGGCATCCCCCACGACAAGATCAACGTCAACGGCGGCGCCTGCGCCCTGGGCCACCCGCTCGGCGCATCCGGCGCCCGCGTCCTGACAACCCTGCTGGCCGCCCTGAAGGCCCACGGCAAGACCAAGGGCATGGCCGCCCTGTGCATCGGCGGCGGCGAAGCCACGGCGATGGGCGTGGAGTTGATCTAGGGAGGGGGCTAAGCAGGCCTTGCGAGCATTCGTCACGGATGGTTAACGATGTTGGCGCTCGCGCAGAAAACGAACACTACGTCCGATAAGGATGAAGCATCGGCCTTTAAGTAACGGCATGCCAAATTGAAGCTTTGTATCGGACACTGGATATGGCGCTACGCCTTGCTTTGCGCTAAAAGCTCCTCAAGGCGCCGTCGGCTTTCCTCAAGCTGTTCAATGTATTGTCGCGCCTGAAATTCTGAAACTCCAACGCCGCCGTTCTGTGCGATCACGTTGCGTAAGTTCGTTTGAGAGGCGAGTAGAGACCCATAGCTGCCGGAAATCACTCCCATTCCGGTGAGCGCAAGAAGTGTATCTTCGGTCGAAATGTCATTCGGCACGCCGTGGCGATTGGCCAATTCCCGAATAAGCTCTTCTACAGGTTTAAACGCCCGTATCATTCTCGGCGCTATGGGCATGTTTATTTCAGAACGAGCCTTATTCGCCCACTCTTCATAGGACTTGATTGCATCGTCACGGCGCGGGGCTCTGGCTTGAGCATCTATGTTTCGCTGCGGCGTTGGGGCTACGGCCTTCGCCGTCTCGGAGGTAGAGTTAGAACTTTCAATTTCCTTTGCGACATTTTCAGACGGCAGTGTGGAGACGGAATCTTGTTCTATACTCAGATCATCACCTCCAGCGCCTTCCAAAGCTGTCGCTGCAGACAAAACCTCAGTTGCACGAAGGCTCTGGTCAACTTGGGCGGTCACACTACCAATCCCTATCGAGGTCACTCGAGATAGGATTGCTCTTATTTCTAATCGGAATAGTGCAAGGCAGGTTATAATGACCGCAGGCCACGCCATCGCTCCTACCATTGAAGCAATGGAGCTAAGCCAGTCTGGCCCTTCGCCGACGAGCTTAATTGTCATGTCGGGGGTGAGGAGCGTGGCCATAACGAAAAGACTACTCTGATTCCTCCTGAAGTTTTACGCTCCTCAAGCCCCGCGAGCAGACAATCCCATTGTGCGAGTTGAGTTAGAAAGCGACATCGCTTTCCGGGCTAACAGAACGTCAAGCGAACGCCCTTAAGCCGCGAACGCCGCCCGGATCGGTTCGACGTTGCTGCTCGGGCGTTTCACCGGCAGGTCGAAGCTGACCACGGTGCCGACGCCGGGTTCGCTTTCCATGTTCAGTTGGCCGCCGTGCATCTCGATCAGCGACTTGGTCAGGGCCAGGCCCAGGCCGGTGCCTTGCGTCGTCTTGGAGTGCTGACCCTCGACCTGTTCGAACGGGCGGGCCAGGCGAACCAGGTCTTCGGGCGCGATGCCGATGCCGGTGTCGGCGCAGGCGACGCGGATGCGGTCGCTGCCGTCCATGGCTTCAAACCGTTTCAGCGACACAGTGATGGCGCCGCCCTCGGGCGTGAACTTCACGGCGTTGGAGATCAGGTTCAGCATGATCTGCTTCACGCCGCGGTGGTCGGCCTCGATGTCCGGGATCTCGCGCGCCTCGACATGGATCTTCAGTCCGGCGTCCTGAACCTTGCCGCGCATCAGGCGCACCGCGTCCTCGCAGACCTCGGTCATCGACACGGGTTCGTAGTGCAGGGTCATCTTGCCCGCCTCGATCTTGGCCATGTCGAGGATGTCGTTGATCAGGCTGAGCAGGTGTTGGCCCGACTTCAGGATGTCGCCTGCATAGCCCTTGTACTTGTCGTTCAGCGGCCCGAACAATTCGCCGGCCATGATCTCCGAGAAGCCGTTGATGGCGTTCAGCGGCGTGCGCAGTTCGTGGCTCATATTGGCCAGAAACTCGGACTTGGCCTGGTTGGCGGCTTCGGCGCGGGTCATGGCGACCTCGTACTTGCGGGCCAGCAGGGCCAGGTTCTCCTGGCTGCTCTCCAGCTGGATCACCATCTGGCGCAGGCTGTCGGCGGCGCGGTGCAGTTCGACTTCCTGGCGCTTGATGGCGGTGATGTCGGCGGCGGTGACGACAGAGCCGCCTTCGGAGGTGAACCGCTCGGACAGCTGCAGCCAGCGCCCGTCGTGCAGTTCGACCTCGCGCAGGCCCGCCCGGCCGTCGGCGGGGGCGTGTTCGGCCTTGATGGCCAGGGCGGCGATGCGGTTCAGTTCATCCTTCTGGGCGCCGCGACGCACGACGCCGGGGCCGAAGCCGAAGGCGTCCTCGAACGCCTGGTTCCACAGGATCAGACGACCCTGGCGGTCGAACAGGACGAAGGCGTCCGAAATGCTTTCGACCCCGTCGCGCAGACGACTTTCGGCCGCCTGTGCCGCCGCCTTGGCGCGGCGCGCCTCGGTGATGTCCAGCGCCACGCCCAGAATGGCGGTGTAGCCCGTGTCGCCGCGCACGCCGCGCGCCTGACCCCGCGCGTCGATCCAGCGGGTGCGGCCGACCTCGTCCGGGACAGGGAAGGTGACGGCGAAGGCGCCATAGGCCGCAGCCTGGCGCAGGGCGTGTTTCACCTCTTCGCGGAAGCGGGGGTGGATGCGGGCCAGCACGGTTTCCGCCTTGACCGCGCCGCCGCTCTCGAAGCCCAGCAGAGTGGCCATATAGTCCGACAGGGTGACTTCCTCGCCCGCCAGATCCCATTCCCAGACGCCGCATTTCGCGGCCTCGACGGCGACGCGGAAGCGCTTCTCGGACGAGGCCCATTCGCGGCTCATCCGCGCCTGGGACACGCGTTGCAGCAGGACCAGCAGCAACATGCCGATGCCCAGAAACAGCGGCACGGCCAGGATCCAGGCGTCGTTGATCATGGCCCGCCCGCCTGTCAGCGGGGCGGGAGAGGCGGCGATGGCGATCAGGCCGTGCTGGTCCAGAGCTTCGGCATAGATGTTCGTCGTGGCGTCGCCTCGCGTAATCGAACGGGGCTTGGCGTCGGCCAGCAGGCCCTGGTGCGAAAGGCCCAGCACGGTCTGGACGCTCTGGCCGATCTCGGCCGTGATCGGCGACGCCAGGATGACGCCTTCGGCGGAGGCCAGACGCAGGGTGGCGATGTCGCGGTCGGCGGCGGGCGGATTGATCTGCGCGACCAGTCGGCGGCCCTGGGCGGCGGGGCCGTTCAGCAGCAGCGACTTGTCGGCGGACAGGCGCAGGTCGCCGTCGGTCGGGTTCAGGCCCGATGCGAAGGATCGCGCCTCGGCTCCGGCGGAGGCCAGCACCACGCCATTGCCGCTGATCACGCCGAAGGCGACGCCGGGCGCGGCGCGGCGGGCGACGTCGGCGACATCGCTGGGCGCGGCGTTGGCGGTCAGGGCGGCGGTGGCGGCGTCCAGTCCGGTGTCGGCGGCGGTCAGCCGGGCCTGAAGATGGGCCGCGTAGAGGCGCGCACCCTGCTGCAGCACCTGATCGCGCAGCTCATGCGCCTCACGATCGGGGCGCGCCACCTCGCGGCTGACCATCAGGGCATAGGCCGCCAGACCAAAGGCCAGGGCCAGGATCGTGATGCGCAGCCAGCCGGGCATGCCCGCCGAACGGGCCGGGACGCGATCCGAGGCGCGGCGCCCCGGATTATTCTCGCGCCGCTCCGTGCCTGGCAAAACTGTCTCCCGAACAAATCAGTTGTGGGGGGAATCTAGGCTGCGTCGCAGATTCCTGTCGAGATGTGGTTAATGAAATCTGAAATCAGGCTGCGGCGGCGGGCGAGACCAGGCCTTCCGGGGCCTTGGCCAGCACTTTCGACACGTTTCGCAATATGGTGCGGGCGCGCCCGGCCAGCTCCAGCACGGCAGGCGGGGCGTCCTCGGGATTTTCCGCCGTCAGGGCCATGATCTCCTCCGCCAGCTTCATCAGCTGCGGGGCCGCCGTAATCAGGCGGGCCTGATATTCGATCAGACCGGGGTCGCGATTGTACTCGGCGCCCGGCACGCGCCAGCCGCCCCAGTCGGCGTCATCGGTCACCACGACGGGATAGGTGCCGGGATGGGGGTGGTGCAGGCAGTCTTCCAGCAGCTGCCACTTGTTGCGAGCGCGCATCAGCCGCCATTCGCCGTTGGCGACGGCGGAAGGGTCGTCGGCCGCCAGCATCAGCTCGTGGGCCAGAAACTCGCGGCCCAGACCGACGTCATAGGTGACGCGCACCGGCTCATCGAAACCCTTGGCCCACACGGGCTGGACCTGTTCGATGGCCGCCCATGCGCCGACGCACTCGACCCAGACCTTCTGGCCCTTCTGGAACTGCGCACGAGCCATTCCATCTTCTCCGACGAAATTCAGTCGGCCAGAATGAATGGCGAAGGTTGAAAACCGGTGTGGGGGCGCGGTTACTCAGCCCTTAACGTGAGATGCTCTCCAGCGCCTCGCCCGCGTACTTCTCTTTCACGCGGATCGACAGGTCGCCCAGGGACACCACGCCGACGACGCGGCCGTTCTTGTCGACCACCGGCGCGCGGCGGATCTGGCGCGACGCCATCAGGTCCAGCACCACCTTCAGGTCGTCGGTGTCCAGCACGGTCTGCGGATCACGGGTGATGAACTCGATCACCGAGGCGGTGGGCGCGGCCCCAGCGGCCAGGGCGCGCACCACGATGTCGCGGTCAGTGATCGTGCCGATCAGCCGGTCGCCGTCCGCCACCGGAATGAAGCCGAAACCGCCCTTGGCCATGCGGCTGGAGACGTCCTGGATCGTATCGCCGGGGTGGGCGAGGTGGACATCCTTGGTCATCACGTCACGAATCTTCACGGCGGGTCTCCTGATGTGTGCTGGGCTTGAGAACCCGCCGCGAAGATTGCGGTTCCGCTTTACGGCGTGCGGCGCTCGGGCAGGCTCTGGGCCGCGCGGACCATCTGAACGAACTCGGCCCGTTCGCCCAAGGGGTCAGAGCCGCGCGCGCCCTGGGCCTGGTCGATGATCCGGTCCCAGCCGTAGTCGGGGTTCATCCAGGGATCATTCCGCAGCTTCTGGCCGAAGGCGGCGACGGCGATGGCCCAGCGCAGGGCCTCGGGCGGCTGGGCGCTGACGCCGCCTGACGTGCGGTTGGTCAGGGGCTGCTGGATCAGTTGAGAGGTGGCGGCGCCCGGCTGTTTGTAGCGCACCTGGACAAAGCCGATCTCGCCGTTCGGATCGCCGCCACCAACACCAATGCGATTATCGGGATAGCGACGATCGGGGATCTGCGTCGGACCGCCCACGGGGGTGATCTCATACAGGGCCGTGACGCTGGCCCCCGACCCGACCTCGCCCGCGTCGATGCGGTCGTTGTGGAAGTCTTCCTCGTTCAGCAGACGGGTCTCGTATCCGATCAGCCGCCATTCAGCGACGCGGGCCGGGTTGAACTCGACCTGAATCTTCACGTCATCGGCGATGGGGAAGGCGCCCTTGTCGAACAGGGGGCCGAACAGGCGCCGCGCCTCGTTCAGACTGTCGACATAGGCGGCGGTTCCGTTGCCGGCCTGGGCGATGGCCTGCATACGCGCGTCCTGATAGTTGCCGCGCCCGAAGCCGTAGACGGACAGGTATATGCCGGTCTGGCGTTTGTCGGCGACATAGTCCTCCAGCCGCTTGTCATCGGTGACCCCGACGTTGAAATCGCCGTCGGTGAACATCAGGATGCGGTTGACCTTGTCGCGGGCGAAACTGGCCTGGGCCTGGTCATAGGCGTTGGTCATGCCGGTCGCGCCCGCCGTCCCGCCTGAGGCGTACAGGCTGGCCACGGCGCAGCGCATCTTCAGCTTTTCCGTGCCGCGCGTGGGCGCCAGACGCGTGCCTGCCCCCTCGGCGTAATAGGTGACGGCCAGGGTGTCCTGCGGGCGCAGGCGGTCAATGATCAGGTTCATCGACTGCTGGGCCAGGGCCAGCTTGTCCGGGCTGTTCATCGAGCCGGAGACGTCGACCAGGAAGGTCAGGTTCAGCGGGCGGCGCTGGGCCTCGGGCAGTTCATAGCCCTGCAGTCCGATCTGCACGATCTGGCGTCCCGGCGCCCAGGGCGAGGCCGCGACGCCGGTGGTGATGGCGAACGGCTGCGCCTGCGACCGCGGGCGGGCATAGCCGTAGTCGAAATAGTTGATCAGCTCCTCGACCCGCACGGCGTCGCGCGGCGGGGTGCGGCCTTCGTTGATGAAGCGGCGGACATTGGCGTAGGCGGCGGTGTCCACGTCGATCGAGAAGGTCGAGACCGGCTGGTCAGCCGTCCGCTTGACCGGGTTTGGCGTGGCGTCGGGATAGCGTTCGGTGTCGGCGGGCGGGGGCGTCACGCCCGGCAGCACGCGCGAGCCGGACGTCACGATCTCGTTCACGGCGGGGGCGGAATATTCGATGCGGGCGTCTCGCTGAGCCGGCTGGATCGTCGCTGGGGGAGGCGGAGGCGGAGGCGGCGGAGGCGGAGGCGGAGGAGGCGGCGCAGGCACGCCCGGCAGGGGGGCTATCCGGCCGCGGCGAACGATCGTGGTCTGATGTCTCTGGTTCAGGTCGAAGCCGAGGGGCGCGCAGGCTGCGGGGGTCGCTTCACCGTCTCGCGGCGTCGCCGCGGCGAAGGTTGGGACCGCGGCGGTCGGAGCGGCGACGGACAGGGCCAGCAGCGCCGATGCGGCGATCCTGAGGGGACGGGTCATGGCTTCCTCCGGTTGTCGATCAGCCTAGTCGCAAGCGCGGCTTGGGCGAAACTGTGGCGCGCGGCGCCGTCCGCCGCACAGTGATCCGCCACCGTGTCATTTGCGCCATCTCGCAATCCGGCGGTTTCGACCCCACAATAGGTCTTCAACATGATGGAGGGCCGATGGCCGAGGCGACGACAGGACTGGATCTGGGCGCGGCGGCGGCCCTTCTGGCGGCGGGCGTTCTGGCTGTGCCGATCTTCAAGCGCATCGGCCTGGGGGCGGTTCTGGGCTATCTGGCCGCCGGTCTGGCCATCGGCCCCTTCGGCCTGAAGCTGTTCCGCGAGCCTGAGACCATCCTGCATGTCGCCGAGTTCGGCGTGGTCATCTTCCTGTTCATCATCGGGCTTGAGATGCGGCCCAAGCGTCTGTGAGGGCTGAGGCGTGAAATCTTCGGCCTGGGTGCGGCCCAGGTGCTGTTCTGCGGCCTGATCCTGACGCTTACGGCCATGCTGGCGGGCTTTTCGGCGCCGGTCGCCTTCATCGGGGCCATGGGCTTCGTCCTGTCGTCGACCGCCGTCATCATCCAGATGCTGGAGGAGCGCGGCGAGATTGCGGGCGGGGCGGGCCAGAGGGCGGTGTCCATCCTGCTGCTGGAAGACCTGGCCATTGTGCCGCTTCTGGCCATCGTCGCCATCCTGGCCTCCGTGACCGGCGTGGCGCATGAGACCGCCCCGCCCTTGTGGCAGACCATCGGCCTGGCGGTCGCGGCGGTCGGCGGGGTGCTGCTGGCGGGACGCTATGCGGTCAATCCGGTCTTCCGCCTGCTGGCCCGATACGGCGGGCGCGAGGTTATGACGGCGGCGGCGCTTCTGGTCGTGGTCGGCGCGGCCTGGGCCATGTCGCTGGGCGGCCTTTCGATGGCTATGGGCGCCTTCCTGGCCGGGGTTCTGCTGTCGGATTCGACCTTCCGGCACCAGCTGGAGGCGGATGTGGAGCCGTTCCGCGCCATCCTGCTGGGCCTGTTTTTCCTCAGCGTCGGCATGTCGCTGGATGTGTCGGTGGTCATTGCCGACTGGCGGCTGGTCATCGGCGGCGTGGTCGTCTTCATGGCGATCAAGGCGCTGGGCATCTATGGCGTCGCGCGCCTGTTCAAGGCGTCCCACCACGAGGCTGTGGAGCGCGCCTCTCTGTTCGCGCAAGGCGGCGAGTTCGCCTTTGTCCTGTATGGCGCCGCCATCACCGCGGGCCTGTTCGACGCCCGTGTCGGGGGGATGCTGACGGCCATCGTCATCCTGTCGATGGCCCTGACGCCTCTGACCAGTCTGCTGACCACCCGCCTGCTGCCAAAGCCCAAACAATCGGCCGAGGATGCGGACGACGTGGACTTCGCCAAGGACCTGCGCGGCCAGGTGCTGATCATCGGCTTTGGCCGTTTCGCCCAGGTGGTGTCCCAACCCCTGCTGGCGCGCGACGTGGACGTGTCGATCATCGAGAACGACGTGGAGATGATCCAGGCCGCCTCGCAGTTCGGGTTCAAGGTCTATTACGGCGACGGCACCCAGCTGCACACGCTGCGGGCCTCGGGCGCCGAAGAGGCCGAGATCGTGTTGGTCTGCATCGACAAGCCTGAACAGGCGGACCGCATCGTCGAACTGGTCAAGCACGAGTTCCCGACCACCAAGATCATGGCCCGCGCCTTCGACCGGGGCCATTCGATGCGGCTGATCCAGGCGGGCGTCGATTACCAGATCCGCGAGACGTTTGAATCGGCGCTGAAGTTCGGCGAACGGGCCCTGGTCGAACTGGGCCTGGACGAGAGCGAAGCCGCCGACACCGTGGGCGAGGTGCGCCGTCGCGACGAGGCGCGTCTGGACCTGCAGCTGACCGGCGGTCTGGCGGCGGGACGTCAGCTGATGCGCGGCAATGTGCCGACGCCGCAGCCCGCCCCCTATGTCAAACCGCGTCGCGAGGGGCGTCTGCTGAACGAGGACGAGGCGGGGCCGCCCGCCCCTGACGCCGCCGATACGGCCGACGCCGAGCAGGCCGGCGTCTGACGCGGGTGGAGGCGGCGGCAGCGATAGGCTAGAGCGAAGCCATATCCCCCACCGAGGTCCGTCTTCATGAAACGTCTCGCCATCGCCGCCCTGGCGGTTCTTGCGGTCGCCGCGCCCGCCGTCACCGTCACCGCCTGGGGCAACACCGGCCACCGCCTGATCGGGGTGGCGGCGATGCGCGCCCTGCCCAGCGATCTGCCCGCCTTCCTGCTGACGCCCGGCGCCATCGCCGATGTCGGCGAACTGGCGCGTGAGCCGGACCGCTGGAAGGGCGCGGGCCAGCCGCACGACCGCGAACGCGACACCGCTCACTTCGTCGATCTGGATGACGAAGGCCGCGTCTATGACCAGCGCGGCATGGCCATCACCGCCCTGCCGCGCCTGAAGTCGGAATATGACGCCGCCCTGACCCAGGCGGGCCTGAAGGTCGATGACGCCGGTTACCTGCCCTACGCCATGATGGACGCCTGGCAGCAGCTGGGTCGCGACTTCGCCTATTGGCGCGTTCTGACCGCCGCCGAAAAGCGTGAGACGAACCTGGAGCGTCAGGCCTGGTACAAGGCCGACCGCGTCCGTCGCGAGGCCCTGATCCTGCGCGACATCGGCGTGCTGGGCCACTATGTCGGCGACGGCTCGCAGCCGCACCACACCAGCATTCACTTCAACGGCTGGGGCGACTTCCCCAACCCTGAAGGTTTCACCAACTCGCGCCAGACCCACGGCCAGTTTGAGGGCGCCTTCACCAGCCGCGTCGCGCGTCTGGACACGGTCGAGGCCGCCATGGCGCCTCTGAACATCGACGGGTTCGACGTGAAGGCCCGCACCGTCTCCTATCTGACCACGACACTGGGGACGGTGATCCCCTTCTATCGTCTGGAGAAACAGGGCGGTTTCCGCGACGTGGATCCGCGCGGCGCGGCCTTCGTCAACGAGCGTCTGGCGGCGGGCGCCGCGGAACTGCGTGACTTCATCACCGCCTCCTGGCGCGCGTCCGCCACCGCCTCCATCGGCTGGCCCGCCGTCAAGGTCGCCGAGGTCGAGGCCGGAACGGTCGATCCGTGGAAGTCGATGGTCGGCGACGACTGAGCCGATTTCCCTTCTCCCCTTGCGGGAGAAGGTGGGCCCGCAGGGCTCGGATGAGGGGTTTTGCAGCTTTTGACGGGTGAGTAGTCCACGCTTTGTGTGACCCCTCATCCGTCTCGCTGCGCGAGCCACCTTCTCCCACAAGGGGAGAAGGCCTAGAAGGCCGCCCATGTCCGACCTGACTCCCCCCGCCGTCATCCTCGACAAGTCCCAGATGGCCGAGAACATCGGCGCCGTGGCGCGGGTGATGGCCAATTTCGGCCTGACCGATCTGCGTCTGGTTACGCCGCGCGACGGCTGGCCTCAGGAGCGGGCCTGGGCCACGGCCTCGGGCGCTGACTGGGTGCTGGAGGGTGTGCGCGTGTTTGACAGCGTCGCCGAGGCCATCGCTGACTTGAACACCGTCTTCGCCACCACCGCCCGCCCGCGTGAGACGCGCCAGCCCGTCCGCACTCCGCGCGAGGCCAGCCGCGTCCTGTATGACGACACCGCGTCCGGCCTGAAGACCGGCCTGCTGTTCGGCGGCGAGCGCGCGGGACTGGAGACGACCGATATCGCCCTGTGCGCCGGGATCGTCACCATTCCCATCGACCCCAAACACCATTCCCTGAACCTGGCGCAGGCGGTGGCGATCAACGCCTATGAATGGCGCACCCTGATCCTGGACGCCCCGCCGCCGCGCTTTCGCGAGGGCGAGGCGCCCGCCTCCAACGCCCTGCTGGTCGGGATGTACGAACATCTGGAGGAGGAACTGGAGAACGGCGGCTTCTTCTATCCGCCCGAGAAGAAGCGTTCGATGAGCCAGAACCTGCGCGTCATGCTGGGCCGCGCCGCCTTCACCGAACAGGAGGTCGCCACCATGCGCGGCGCCATCCACGCGCTGGCCAAGGGACGTGGGCGGGTGCTGGCCAAGCTGGCGGCGGAACGGGCCAAAAAGGACTGATCGTCATTCCGGGGCTTTGCGCAGCAAAGAACCCGGAGCCCAGGACCGCATAGGGAGCCTCTATGAAACTGCTTTGGATCTATCCCCTTGCCGCCCTGGCCGAGATCGGCGGCTGTTTCGCCTTTTGGGCGTGGCTGAAGCTGGATCGTTCGCCGCTGTGGCTGGCGCCGGGCGTCATTTGCCTGATCGCCTTCGCCTGGCTGCTGACGCTGGTTCCGACCGACACGGCGGGTCGGGCGTTCGCGGCCTATGGCGGGGTCTATATCTGCGCGTCCCTGATCTGGATGGCGGTGGTGGAGAAGACGACCCCCGACCGCTGGGACGTTCTGGGCGGTCTGGTCTGCCTGATCGGGGCGGGGATCATCCTGTTCGGCCCGCGCGCCGCCTAACCCGCGCCCAGCAGGTCCGACCAGCGCCAGCTGCTCTTGCCCAGCGCCAGACGGGCGCTGCCGGGGCCGTCTTCGATCGACAGCACAGCCAGGCCATGCATCGCCTGGGTCTTGCACTCGGGCGGTGAGAAGGCGACCTCAAGCGCGATGGCCTGGCGCACGCCGGCCAGCCCCTTGCCCGACTGACCCTGGCTTTGCAGCCAGTCGCCGTCCCAGACCAGGATGGCGCGGCCGGAGGCGTTCATCGCACGGCCCGCCTCGCTGACGGCGGTGCGGACCGAGGGGGTGCGTCGCAGACGGTCCTGAACCCGCCGCACCATGTCGCAGCGCCCGCCGCTGGCGCCCGCGCCGCCGCCGCTTCCGGCGCCTGCGCCCGAACCGCCGCCGCCCGGCCCGTCGCCATCGCCGCCGCCTGCCCCCGGCCCTGCCGTCATGGCGCCGGCCAGCTGCGCCGCGCCCAGCAAGGGAAGCGGCGGTCCCGGCGGCGCGGGCGAGGCGGGCAGGGGCTCCACATCGGGCGGGGGCTGGGCGACCACGCGTCGGGGACGCGAGGCGCGGGGTGCGGGCGGCAACGGCTTGGGCGCTGTGGCGGGCGGGGCGGACTTGGGGCCGGGGGGCGGCGACGACGCCTGCGGCTTGGGCGCGGGAACGGGCGCGGGGTCTGGCGCAGGAGCAGGCGGGGGAGGCGGAGGAGGCGGCTGCGTCAGGGTGACCATGACGGCGGGCGTCTCATCAATCCGGGTGACCGGCGCCTCGGGTCTGGCCCACATCAGCGCCATCAGAACTGCCCCGTGCGCGACCAGCACCGGGGCGACGGCGGCGGGCCAGCGGGCGGGCCGCCGTGCAGGGCGGCGACGGTCGGGGCGGCGACGGTCCGGGCGGGCGCTCAATCGCCTGACCGTGATGGAATGTGAACTCTCTGTCGCATGGGCATCAGCAACAAACGCCTGTAAAAACTCTACACGCCTGTTGAAAACATTTCGGCGCGTCAGGAACGTGGCGCTGGCGAAATACAACCTATCGCTGAGACTGATCGACGTTCTGTAGAGCGGTCCGTCAATCGGCCTTCAGCCTTCTGGCGGGCCAACGTTTTCACTCGACCTATGGTTCCGATGAATTGGAATAATCATGCCCATTTGCGTGATTTTCTACGGCTAAGCTGACATTTTCTGGCCAAATACGCGCCATTACTCTGCCGTTTCCCCTACGGCAGGTTCATCTGGCGCATGATCTGGACGTGGCGCACCAGCAAAAAGGAGACATGACTTGAGCAGATCGAAACTCAGGACTGCGGTCGTCGGCGGCGCGCTTCTCGCCCTCGGCCTTGCGGCCAGCGGCTGCGCCAGCCACCGTTTCGTGCGTGATCAGTTAGAGGTGGTGGACACCCGCGTGACCGGCGTGGAAGGCACGGCGGGACAGGCGCTGCAACGCGCCAACGACGCCCATAAGCTGGCCGAGGGCAAGTTCCTCTACCAGGTGGTGCTGTCTGATGATTCCGTGAAGTTCCCGACCGACGCTTCGGCCCTGTCGCCGGAAGCGGAGCAGCGTCTGGCCGAATTCGCCCAGCGTCTGACCAGCGAGAACCGCAACGTCTATCTGGAGATCCAGGGCTATACGGACTCCACCGGCACGCCCCAGCACAATGACCAGCTGGGCGAGCAGCGCGCCGAGGCCGTGCGTCGGTTCCTGAACCGTCAGGGCGTCGCGCTGAACCGGATGTCGACCATCTCGTACGGACAGGAACAGCCGGTGGCCTCGAACGATACGCCCCAGGGCCGTTCGCAGAACCGCCGCGTGACCATCGTCGTCCTCGCGTGATTTCAGCGGCGGCCGTCTGCGGGCGGCCGCCGTCTATTTCAGGCTGTTGAAGAAGCTCGGGACCGTTTCGGTCGCCGGGCCGTAGACGCCTTCGTCGAACAGGTCGGCCCCCTGCGTCGGCTCCAGATTGATCTCCACCGTCCGCGCCCCGGCATGGCGCGCCGCCTGCACGAAGCCCGCCGCCGGATAGACCGCGCCGGACGTGCCGATGGAGACGAACAGGTCGCAGGCCGCCAGCGCCGCCTCGATCCGGTCCATGTGCAGCGGCATTTCCCCGAACCAGACGATGTGGGGCCGCATCCGGCCGTGCGGGTGATCAAGCGACGGTTCGTCCGCCGCCATGTCGCCCGGCCAGTCGCTGACCAGACCCGAACGGCTGCAGCGCGCTTTCAGCAGTTCGCCATGCATGTGGATCAGCTCGAACCCCGGCGCGGGGGGCGACGTCTCGTGGGCGCGGTCGTGCAGGTCGTCGACATTCTGGGTCACCAGCATGAAGTCCCCCTCCCACCGCGCCGCCAGATCGGCCAGGGCGTAGTGGGCGGCGTTGGGCTGGACCTCGGCCAGTTGGCGACGGCGCTGGTTGTAGAAGTCCTGAACCAGGGCCGGGTCGGCGGCATAGCCTTCCGGCGTCGCCACATCCTCGACCCGATGCCCGCACCACAGCCCGTCCGAGGCCCGGAAGGTCGGCACCCCCGATTCCGCCGATATGCCCGCGCCGGTCAGAATGACGATGTTCATGCAAGGGTCCCGGTTGATGACGAGCAGGCTTTATCTTGGCGCGGTCGGCGGCCAATTCTATAGCCAATCATGCGCCAGATTCTGACCTTCATGTCCGCCCTCGCCGCAAGCGCCGTTCTGGCGGGCGGCCTGTCGTCGTCTGCACTGGCAGCGCCTCAGGTCGCCGATCTGTTGATACGCTCGGCCAATGTCATTGATGTGAAGACCGGACAGGTCACGCCCGGCCAGACCGTCGTGGTGCGGGGTGATGACATCGTCGCCGTGACCGCCGACGCCGAGGCGGCCCAGACCTATGCCGCCACCCGCACCTATGACGCCGCCGGGCGCTATGTGATGCCCGGATTGTGGGACAACCACGTCCATTTCGGCGGCGCGGGTCTGGAGGACGAGAACGCCGACCTGTTCCCCCTCTATGTCGCCAATGGCGTGGTCGCGGTGCGCGACGCGGCGGGCGATCTGGCCCAGACGGTCTTGGACTGGCGCGCGACGCCGCCGCGCCCGATCGGTCCGCGCCTGTTCACCTCCGGCCCCAAGATCGAAGGCATCGCGCCCGTCTGGAAAGGCGTGATCGAGGTCGGCGACGAGGCTGATGTCGACGCCGCCCTGGACCGCCTGCAGGGACTCAAGGTCGATTTCGTCAAGATCACCGACAGCACCCTGAAGCCCGAACTGTTCCTCTATGCGGTGCGTCAGGCCAAGGCGCGCGGCATGAAGACCTCGGGCCATATCCCGATGGGGATCACGGTGCTGGAGGCGGCCGAGGCCGGTCTGTCGACCATCGAACACCTCAGCTATCTGATGAAGGCGGGATCGCGCGACGAGGCGGCGATTTCGGCCGACTACCTGGCGGGGCGCTACACCTACGCCGAGGCCATGGCCCAGTATGCCGCGACCTTTGACCCCGACACGGCGCGCCGCGTCTATCGGCGTCTGGCCGAGTTGGGCGTCATGGCCTCGCCGACCCAGCATGGATCATCGACCCTGGCGTGGCTGGACCGCGACGACCACAGCCACGACCAAGAACTGGCCTATATCGGCCCGGGCATTCGCGGCACCTATGGCTGGCGGGTCGAACGGGCTGCGGCGGCGACGCCTGAGCAGGTCGAGGCGCGCCACCGGGTCGAGGCGACGACCTTGCGGACCCTGCCGCTGCTGCGCGAAGCCGGTGTGCGGGTGCTGGCGGGCACGGATGCGGGGTTCCTGAACGCCTTCAACTATCCGGGCTTCTCGCTGCATGACGAACTGGCCCTCTATGTCGCCAACGGCCTGACCCCGCGTGAGGCGCTGGAGGCGTCTGTGATCAATGGTCCGGCGCTGATGGGCGTCAGCGACCGCTATGGCGCAGTGGCGTCGGGCAGAGCGGCGGACCTAATAGTGCTGGACGCCAATCCCCTGACCGACATCGCGGCCACGCGCCGGATCAATGCCGTCGTGCGTGATGGCCGTCTGTTGGACCGGGCTGAACTGGACGGACTGCTGGCCGACATCCGGGCGCGGGTGCAGGCGCACGAGGCCGCGAAGTAAAGGGTCAGGCGGCCAGGGCCGACAGGCTGTCACGCAGATGGTCGACCATCAGCCGCACCTTGGGCGGCACGTGGCGGGGGTGCGGGTGAACGGCCCAGACGCCTTCGTCGGGCGGGCGGTGGTCGGGCAGGACGCGGATCAGGGCGCCGGTCGCCAGGGCCTCTGACACATAGAAGTCCGGCAACTGGCACAGGCCCAGACCCTGCAGGGCCGCGTCCAGCACGGCGGCGCCCGAGTTGCAGCGCCAGCGGCCCGTGGGGCGCAGGCTCACCTCTCGCCCGGCCTCGGTGAACCGCCAGTGTTCCGATGATCCGGTCAGCAGATCATGCGCGGGCAGTTCGGACAGGTCGCGCGGCGCGCCGCGACGGCCCAGATAATCGGGAGCGGCGCACAGGATCAGTCTGCGCGACGCCAGCCTGCGCGCTATCAGCCGCGAGTCCGTCAGATGGCCGAAACGGATCGCCAGATCATAGCCGTCGCCGACCAGATCCCGCAGCCGGTTGTCCAGGTCCAGTTCCATGGACAGTTCGGGGTGTGTGCGGGCGAAGGCGTTGACGGCGGGAGCCACGAAGCGTTCGCCGTAGGAGACGGAACAGGTCATCCGCAGCAGGCCGCGCGGGGCGCTGTCGTCGGGCTGGACGGCGGCCAAGGCCTCGTCGCGTTCGTCGATCAGACGGCGGCAGCGGGCCAGGAAATCACGGCCCGCATCGGTCAGTTCGACCCGGCGGGTGGTGCGGTTCAGAAGCCGTGTCTGCAGCCGGTCCTCCAGCCGGGCGATCTCACGGCTGACGGCCGAGGTCGACAGCCCCAAACGTTTCGCGGCGCCGGAGAAGCTGGCCTGCTCCGCCACGGCGGTGAATTCGTCGATCCCGTCCCAGCGGCTCATTGGGACGTTCGATCATTATTGTTGCCTTTCTGCAATAATGTTTTGCGTTTGTCGCCGTTTCGATGCCGCCTCATCGGGCGTAATAACGCACCCAATTCCCCTCAAGCAGCGCGCCGCCGCGCGGCGAGCGATAGGGGCCTCCGGAGGACCTAGAATTATGAAAACCCGCGCCGCCGTCGCGTTTGAAGCCAAACGCCCGCTCGAAATCGTCGAGGTCGATCTGGAGGGGCCGCGTGAGGGCGAGGTGTTGGTCGAGATCAAGGCCACCGGCATCTGCCACACCGACGCCTATACGCTGGATGGTCTGGACTCAGAGGGCATCTTCCCCTCGATCCTGGGCCACGAGGGCGCGGGCGTGGTGGTCGAGGTGGGGCCGGGCGTGACCTCGGTCGAGGTCGGGGATCACGTCATCCCGCTGTACACGCCGGAATGCCGCCAGTGTAAGTCGTGCCTGTCGCGCAAGACCAACCTGTGCACCTCGATCCGCTCGACCCAGGGCAAGGGCCTGATGCCGGACGGCACGTCGCGCTTTTCCTACAAGGGTCAGGCCATCGCCCACTACATGGGTTGCTCGACCTTCTCGAACTACACCGTCCTGCCCGAGATCGCCTTGGCCAAGATCCGCAAGGACGCGCCGTTCGACAAGGCCTGCTACGTCGGCTGCGGCGTGACGACGGGCGTGGGCGCGGTGGTCAATACGGCCAAGGTCGAGCCGGGCGCTAACGCCGTGGTCTTTGGTCTGGGCGGCATCGGCCTGAACGTCATCCAGGGGCTGAAGATGGTCGGCGCCGACATGATCATCGGCGTGGACATCAACGGCGACAAGGAGGAGTGGGGCCGTCGCTTCGGCATGACCCATTTCGTCAATCCCAAGGACACGCCTGACGTGGTGGCGCGTCTGGTCGAACTGACCGACGGCGGCGCGGACTACACCTTCGACTGCACCGGCAACACGATCGTCATGCGTCAGGCGCTGGAAGCCTGCCATCGCGGCTGGGGCGAAAGCGTCGTCATCGGCGTCGCCGAGGCCGGCAAGGAGATCGCCACCCGTCCGTTCCAGCTGGTCACGGGCCGCGTCTGGCGCGGCTCCGCCTTCGGCGGCGCGCGCGGCCGCACCGACACGCCCAAGATCGTCGACTGGTACATGGACGGCAAGATCGAGATCGACCCGATGATCACCCACACCTTCGGTCTGGAAGACATCAACAAGGCCTTCGACCTGATGCACGAGGGCAAGTCGATCCGTTCGGTGGTGGTCTTCTAGGTCTGAACCCGCCGCGGCCAATCGGTCAGTTGTGCATCGAAATGCTCTCTGACTAGATGACGCCGAGCCGCCGGATCAGAGCGGCGAAGGGAAAGAGACAAGACCATGTTCACACACGTCACCGTGGGGGCGAACGACGTCGCGGCGTCGCGTCAGTTCTATGATGCGGCGCTGGGCGCGCTGGGGGTTGCGGCCTCCGCCGGGCCGGACCCCAAGGGGCGGTACTGGTGGCGCACCCGTCTGGGCGCCTTCGCCGTCGGCGCGCCTATCGACGGCGAAGAGGCCTGCCACGCCAACGGCGGCACCATCGGCTTCTACGCCAAGGATGAGGCGGCGGTGGACGCCTTCCATGCGGCGGGCGTGGCCCATGGCGGAACCGCGATCGAGGACCCGCCCGGCCGTCGTCCCAATCCGTTCGGCGACATGTATCTGGCGTATCTGCGCGATCCGTCAGGCAACAAGATCTGCGCTGTTTACAGGTACGGCTGATGCAAACCACGAAGACCCACATCGTTCATGGCGGAACCCTTCGCTATCTGAAGCACGACAGCGAAACCACCGGCACGCCCATGACCCTGTCGGTCTTCGTTCCGTCCGGAGAGGGGCCGTTTCCGGTCCTGATCTGGTTGTCGGGCCTGACCTGCACGGAAGACAACTTCACCACCAAGGCCGGGGTCTACGGGGCCGCCGCCGAGCATGGCCTCATCATCGTGGCGCCCGACACCAGCCCGCGCGGAGAAGGCGTGGCGGACGATCCGGCCTATGACCTGGGGCAGGGGGCGGGCTTCTATGTCGATGCGACGCAAGAGCCGTGGGCGTCGCATTTCCGCATGGAATCCTACGTCACGGGCGAGCTGATCCGCCTGATCGACGACCATTTCCCGACCACCGGCGTGCGCTCGATCTCGGGCCATTCGATGGGCGGGCATGGCGCCTTGACGTTGGCGCTGAAACACCCCGACCTGTTCCGCTCGGTCTCGGCCTTTGCGCCCATCGTGTCGCCGTCCGTCGCGCCATGGGGCAAGAAGGCCTTCACCGCCTATCTGGGCGACGACCGCGCTGTCTGGGACCGGCATGACGCCACCAAGCTGATCGCGGCGGGCGCTGCTAAAGGCGTCTATGACGACATCCTGATCGACCAGGGCGACGCCGACAGCTTCCTGGCTGACCAGCTGAAGCCCGAACTGCTGGAGGCCGCCGCCGACGCCGTGGGCCAGAAGGTCACCCTCCGCATGCAGCCCGGCTACGACCACTCCTATTTCTTTATGGCCAGCTTCATCGCCGACCACGTCGCCTTCCATGCAAAGCGTCTGAAGGGCTGACATTCGGATGACGCGTCGCCTTGGTTGGATGGTTCTCACGGTCATGCTGGCGGCTGGATCGGCCTTGGCGCAGGAGCAGGTCGGCGATCTCGACTGGCGGCCCAATCTGGCGTCGCGGGCGTACGCAGCCGACGGGCCTCTGGTCCGTGTCGATCAGGGGCATGGCAGCGAGCAGACGATAGACGGGCGGTACGCCGCCTTCGCCGCCCTGATGCGGACGGACGGATATCGCATCGAGGCGAGCCGGGGTCGCTTCGATGCGCCTAACGCGCTTAATGGCGTGGCGGTGTTGGTCATCGCCAATCCGGCGCGACCTGCGGACGCGTCGCGCGCCTCGGCTTTTGACGACGCGGAAATCGAAGCGATCAGCCGTTGGGTGGAGCTAGGCGGGTCATTGCTTCTAGCCGCCGATCACGCGCCCCATGGCGCAGCCGCTGAAGCTCTGGCCGCCAGGTTCGGGGTATTGATGGGCACGGGCTATGCTTTTCAGCCCCTAGGCGATGACGCCACGGCCAATCTGGTGTTTCCGCGCCAAGCGCTTGCGGATCATCCGATCATCGAAGGGCGTGACGACAGTGAGCGCGTGAATGTGGTCAGGAGCTTCACCGGGCAATCACTGGCTGGGCCGAAGGACGCCACCGTGCTGCTGGCGATGAGCGTGGATGCGCGGGAGGCTCCGGATCTTGAAGCCATGCAGACCATAAGGCGTCGCCTGCGCGCCGGTGAAGATCAGTCGGTCGTCCTCGCGGAGCTGTCGAGGCCCGCATTGCCTGCACAAGGTCTTGCGTTCCGTTTCGGCGAGGGCCGGGTCGTCGTACTTGGAGAGGCCGGGATGCTTACGGCGCAGATCGTGCGTTTTCCCGACCAACCGGATCGCCAACCCGTTCGCATGGGACTGAATACGTCAGGGCACGACGACCAGCAGTTCGCGCTGAACCTGATGCATTGGCTGTCGCGACTTCTCCCCTGATGATAGAGGGGCGGCATGACTGCTCTTGATGCTTACGAACCGATGTTTTCCGCCCTCTGCCGCGAGGTGGGCCTCTGCCTGCACGAGAAGGGCCAGAAGCGGGTGGTCGAGGCCCTGCCCAAGGGCCTGGACGCCGCCGTGCGCGCCGTCTTCGCCGCCGAAGGGGTGGACGAACCCAATGCGCCGGGCGACCTGAAGCGGGCCGTGCGCGATTGCCTGAAGTCGAACTTGCCAGCTTGACCGTTCTCGCGGATTAAGCGGGGAACAAATCCGGGCGCAGGCGCTTGGGTTTGAGGAACGGGCGCCTATGTGCACCCCATCGAACTCTGTTGGAAAAAGGAACCTCCCATGGCCTTCACCCTGCCCCCGCTGCCCTATGCCTATGACGCGCTGGAGCCGGCCATCGACAAGGAGACGATGACCTTCCACCACGACAAGCATCACCAGACCTATGTCGACAACCTGAACAAGGCCGTCGACGCCGACGCCAGCCTGCAGGGCAAGTCGCTGGAAGAACTGTTCGCCAACATCTCCAAGGCGCCCAAGGCCGTCCGCAACAACGGCGGCGGCCACTGGAACCACAGCCTGTTCTGGGAGCTGCTGGCCCCGGCCGACAAGGCGGGCGAGCCCTCGGCTGAACTGGCCGCCAAGATCGACGCCGAACTGGGCGGTCTGGACAAGTTCAAGGCCGATTTCGACGCCGCCGGCGCCGGTCAGTTCGGCTCGGGCTGGGCCTGGCTGATCCTTCAGGACGGCAAGCTGAAGGTCACCTCGACCCCGAACCAGGACAACCCGCTGATGGACGTCGCCGAAGAGAAGGGCGCCGTCCTTCTGGCCGCCGACGTGTGGGAGCACGCCTATTATCTGAAGTACCAGAACCGCCGCGTCGACTACCTCAAGGCCTTCTGGTCGGTGGTGAACTGGAACAAGGTCAACGAACTGTACGAAGCCGCCAAGTAAGGCCCGTCGTCAGAACGACCAAGACGCCCGCCGGATTATCCGGCGGGCGTTTTCTTTGGGGTCAGATGTCGAAGTCGGGGGCTTCGTTCAGCCTGTGGCGCAGGCGTTCGACGTGATGCTGGCGCAGGGCGCGGCGCTGGCGCAGCAGTTCGTGAATGCCGTCGGCCAGGGACAGCAGTTGCTGGTCGTTCAGCGGTTCGACCAGATCGACCAACTGGGTCCGCAGGTGATCGAAGCCGACGTGGCTAAGGCCGACGTGGGGGCTGAGGTGAAAATTGTCTCCGTTCGGTCGCATCAGATACTCCGGCTGGGTGCATCGTCAGTCCAGCGCCGCAAGACCAGGGCGCTCGGTCTGTAAGGCGCAGCTTGCGCCTGCGGTTCCCCCAAAATCGTGCTTAACGCCCGCTGGGGCTGGCCGCAGCTTGACTCTGGAGGCGGGGCTGGCCATAAGCGCCGCCTTCCACGCCTCCCGCTTCGCCGAGGGGCGGGGTTGATGACGGAAGATGCGTGGACCGCCGTTGAGATCGCATTCCCAATCCAGGGGATGCCGGGCCGCATCGAGTGAAAAGAGAATAGAATGTCCAAGCGCCACAGCGCCAAGTACAAAATCGACCGCGCCATGGGCGAGAACCTGTGGGGCCGCGCCAAGTCGCCGGTCAACAAGCGTTCTTACGGCCCCGGTCAGCACGGTCAGCGTCGCAAGTCCAAGGTTTCGGACTTCGGTCTGCAACTGAAGGCCAAGCAGAAGCTGAAGGGCTACTACGGCAACATCACCGAGAAGCAATTCGCCAAGACCTACGAGGAAGCCACCCGTCGCAAGGGCAACACCTCGGAGAACCTGATCGGCCTGCTGGAATCGCGTCTGGACGCCGTCGTTTATCGCGCCAAGTTCGTCCCGACCGTCTGGGCCGCCCGCCAGTTCGTCAGCCACGGCCACGTGCTGGTCAACGGCAAGAAGGTCGACATCGGTTCGTACCGCGTGAAGCCGGAAGACGTCGTCTCCGTGAAGGAAAAGTCGCGCAACATGGCTCTGGTGCTGGAAGCCCAGCAGTCGTCGGAACGTGACGTGCCGGACTACCTGGAGCTGTCGGACCGTTCGTTCGCCGTTCGCTACGTCCGCGTTCCGGAACTGTCGGACGTGCCGTACCCGGTGAAGATGGAGCCGAACCTGGTCGTCGAATACTACGCTTCGTAATCCACGAAGCGTTCGAAGATCTAAAAAGACAACGGCTTGCACATCGCGATGTGCGCCCGCCGTTCATGAGTTTGAGTTTGGAGAAGGCCCCGGATTCGTTCGGGGCCTTTTCTGTTATTTCCTGCTGTTCCCTTATCAGGCGAACAGGCGCATTCTGAGGGTGTTCAGGCAGATGGGAATGGGAGGCCGCCAGGTGAAGCGCGCCGTCATCGGACGTATGGCCTTGGCCGCCGTGACTGCGGCCAGCCTGTCAGGATGCGCCAGCCTCACGGCTCAGCCCACGGTGTCGACGGCGGGAATGCCGGGCGAACTGGAAGCCATCCACGCCGCCGCCTTCACCCGTGACCAAGCGGTGTTCTGGGTCAGTTCCAACGGCTGCACCTCCAAGTCCGACCTGATCCCCATCGTCAGCATCCAGGGCGGAAACGCCGTCATCACCCTGCGCCGGATCGACGAGGACAAGTGCCACCAGAAGCTGGCCGAGGGGGTGCAGGTGAAGTGGTCGTTCGAGGAGCTGGGCCTGCAGCCCGGTTCGCCGGTCAGCGTCAACAATCCCTATCAACTGCCCCAGACCTGACGCTTTAAAACTTGGCGTTCGACGGGCGCGCTCTGGATTTAAGGGTCTGTTAGGCCTGTTCAGTGGGTGATTCATAAGGTCCCATCATTAAAGAGCGAGGCTATTCTTCGAATTTGCCTGGTTCTCTGATGCGTTTCTTCTCCTGCCTGGTTGAAGATCATAACCTCTGGTTGGTCTTTATCGCGGCTATTCTCTGTCTTCTTGGATCTCTAGTTGCAACGCGACTATTCCAGAAGTTGCGTTTCGCCGAAAAGGGCGGGCGTCTGGCCTGGGCCTTCATGGGAGCCATCGCCACCGGAGCGACCATCTGGTGCACCCATTTCGTGGCCATGATCGCCTATCAGCCGGGCGTGGACGTCACCTATGAACCCGGTCTGACCGGCGTGTCCCTGGGCATCGCCATCTGCGGAAGCGCCCTGGCCCTGTGGTTCGGGTCGCGCCAGATGCGGTTCGCGGCGCCCATTGGCGGCGTGCTGTTCGGCCTGGCGGTCACCCTGATGCACTATATCGGCATGAAGGCCTTTGCGGCCGAGGCCGTGATCCACTGGTCGCCCGAATATGTGGCGGCCTCGATCATCGGCGCGGTGGTCTTCGGCGGCCTGGCGTTCGAGGTTGCGCGCCGGGCGGGCCGCAGCGGGTCGACCCGGCCCGCCGCCCTGTTGATGGTGGGCGGGATCGTGACCCTGCACTTCACCGGCATGGCGGCCATGATCGTCATCCCCTTCGCCCCCAATGTCGGCGACATCACCGGACAGGAAGCCAATCTGGTCATGGCCTTCGCCGTGGCGGGTGTCGGTCTTCTGGTGCTGGGCACGGGCGTCTCCAGCCATGCTCTGGACCTGCAGTCGCGCGCCCAGGCCCGCCAGCGTCTGGCCCATCTGGTCGAGGGCAGCGTGGACGGCATGGTGGTGGAGCAGGGCGGGGTCATCCTGGCCGCCAACGCCGCCTTCGCCGATCTGGTCGGCGCCGACCATGAGGCGCTGATCGGCGGCGATCTGTCCAAATGGCTGCCGGAGCGCAACCAGCTGGGCGTGGGCGTCCTGACGCAGTCGGCGCTGCATCTGGACGAGGGGCGTCTGGTGCCGGTCGAGGTCGCCGTGCGTCGCGACGGCGGCGAAGCCAACACCGCGCCCCTGATGATCTACGCCGTGCGCGACCTGCGCGCGCGTCTGGCCCAGGAGCGCCGCATCGCCCACCTGGCGCGCAACGACAGCCTAACGGGATTGCCGAACCGCACCTCCTTCCTTGAACTGCTGACCAAACAGACCGCCGATGCAGGCGTGGCGCACAAGGTGGCCCTGCTGGCCATCGACCTGGACCGCTTCAAGGAGGTCAACGACATTCACGGCCACGCCGCCGGGGACCAGCTTCTGGTGCGCATCGGCGAGCGGATGAAGGCCTGCCTCAAGCCTGGCGAGTTCATCGCCCGTCTGGGCGGGGACGAGTTCGTCGCCGTCATGCAGATCACCCAGCGCGAGGACGCCCTGGGGCTGGCCGACCGACTGCGCGTGGCCATCACCGAGCCGGTCGATCTGGGCCATGCCGATGTGATGTGCGGCGCCAGCGTGGGCATCGCCATATGGCCCGATGATGCGACAGAGCCGTCGGCCCTGATCAATGACGCCGACCTGGCCATGTACCGGGCCAAGGCGTCGCTGACGACGGATGTCTGCTTCTACGAAGAAGAAATGGACAAGGCCGTGCGCGAGCGCCGCCGCCTGGTCCAGCAACTGCGCGAGGCGCTGGACCAGGATCAGTTCAGCCTGAACTGGCAGGTGCAGGCCTCGGCCGAAACGGGCGAGGTCACGGGCTACGAGGTGCTGCTGCGCTGGATCCAGCCGGACGGGACATTCGTGTCGCCGGCCGAGTTCATCCCGCTGGCCGAGGAAAGCGGCCTGATCCTGCCGATCGGGGAGTGGGTGCTGCGCAAGGCCTGCGCCGAGGCCGCCCTGTGGGAGGCGCCGTACAAGATCGCCGTCAACCTGTCGCCGATCCAGCTGGGCCACGTGGACCTGCCGCGTCTGGTGCATCAGATCCTGATGGAGACGGGGCTAGCGCCGCACCGTCTGGAGCTGGAGATCACCGAGACAGCCATGATCGCCGACCTGGACCGCACGACCCACATCCTGCGCCAGTTGAAGCTGCTGGGCGTCTCCATCGCCATGGACGACTTCGGCACCGGCTATTCATCGCTGTCGACGCTGCGGGCCTTCCCGTTCGACAAGATCAAGCTGGACCGCTCTTTCATGTCGGAGCTGGACGGCGGGCCTCAGTCGGCCGCCATCATCCGCGCCGTGCTGGCCCTGGGCGAAAGCCTGGACATTCCGGTGCTGGCCGAAGGGGTCGAGACGCTGGAGCAGCTCAGCTTCCTGCGTGATCAGGGCTGTGACGAGGTCCAGGGCTATCTGCTGGGACGGCCCAAGCCAGTCGCCGACAGCCAGCTTCAGGATGAGGCCCTGACCATGTGGAATGGCGAAAAGATCGTGTTCATCGCTGAGGCGGCGTCAGAGGCTGCCTGACGGTGCCGTCCGCCCCGGACCTGTCATTTTGTTCACCTGCCTTGCTGATTTTTCACGTGTGCGGCGCGCAAAGGCAGGTCAGTAAGGGGCAAGCTCTTTAGGGGATCACACCAATGCTTCGTCTCGCTCTCGCTCTCGCCATCGCCGCGCCGCTGCTGTCGGGCTGCATCATCATCTCGACCGAAAAGCCGACGACGCGCGTCGTGACGTCCTCCACCGAGGCCAAGTGATGCGCGGCCAAGTGATGCGCGGTTTGAAGGTTCTGGCGCTGGCGGGTCTGCTGGCGCCGGCCCTGTCGGCCTGCGTCATCTATGACAGCACGGCCAGCGACAATGTCCGGGTCAATGTCACGCGCAATGACGCTCCGGCCGCAGAAACCATTCGCGGCGCCCGGATTGATGATGGTGCCCTGGTCGTTCTGGTCTCGTCCAACGGCTGCACCACCCAGGCGGACTTCGAGGTTTCGGTCGCTGACAACCGTCAGGCCGAGGTCACAGTGCGCCGGATCAAGGAAGACATCTGCCGCTCGCTGGTCGCGGTTCCCGACGTGGAGCTGCGCTGGACCTATGCGGACCTGGGCATCGAGGCGGGCAGCCCGGTGCGGATCATCAATCCGCTGAAGTAGCCTCGAACACCGTCAGCATCGACGGCGGTATGCGCTGCGGCCTCAGGGTCGCAGCGTCCACCAGCACCCATTCGGTGACGCCCTGGGCGCAGACCTTGCCCTCGGCGTTCTCGATGCGGACATAGCGGTTGAAGCGCGGACCGTGCGGTTCGCCAACCCAGGTGCGGGCGACAACGCCCGTCGCGTTCGGCTCGATCCCGCGCAGATAGTCGATCTCATGCCGGGTCGCGACCCACGACCATTTCGCGCGGTCTTCCTCGGAAAACCGCGCGTTCCAGTGCGCCGTGCCGGCGTCCTGCAGCCAGCCGACATAGACCACGTTGTTCACATGGCCGTTGGCGTCGATATGCTCGGGCAGAACCTCAAGCGGCAGGACGAAGATCTCGCGGTCTTCGCGCGGGGTCAGGGTCGCGCGCGCCATCAGGCCTCGCCCAGAGCCACGCCCTTCTCGACCATCAGGGCCTGAAGCTCGCCAGCTTGGAACATCTCGCGCACGATGTCGGAGCCGCCGACGAACTCGCCCTTTACATAGAGCTGCGGAATGGTGGGCCAGTCGGTGAAGCTCTTGATGCCTTCGCGCAGGCTTTCGTCCTGCAGCACGTCCACGCCGACGAACGACGCGCCGACATGGTCCAGAATCTGAACCGCCAGGGAGGAGAAGCCACAGCGCGGCTGGTCCGGGGTGCCCTTCATGAACAGCACCACGTCGTGCTGGGCGACGGTGTCGGCGATGAAGGCGTGGACGGGGTCTGCGGCTTGAACGGTGTCGGTCACGGATATTGGCCTTTCGTGAAGCCCGTCAGCTAGGGAGGCGAAGGCTCCGGGTCAAGCGCTGCGCGGCGTCGCGTCGCGCGTCCTGACCCTAACGTGATGGGTTCAGGCGGCGTTGGGCTGGACCCCGGCCATCTCGATCTGGGCGGCCAGGCCCGGCGGCATGTCGCGTTCGGGCGTCTCGGCCAGGGTTTTCAGCCGGTCCTTGTCCTTGGCGCGGACGATGACGCTGGCGATCGACGGATCGATCAGGGCGTAGGTCAGGCTGATCGTCTCAGCCGTCCATTTCGGCGTGTTGTAGAGGAAATGATAGGGATCGGCGGTCCCCTTCACGCGCGGCTCCGCCCCTATGCCGAAGAAGCCGCGCTTGCGGGGCGGGGCCTTGGAGATGTCGCGATCCGGCGCGCGGCGGTCGCGGAAATAGTCATAGACGAAGATCGCCATGTCCTGTTCGCGCGCGGCGCGGACGCGGTTGCGGATCTTCCAGTCCGAATGGATGTTGTAGGGCGTCATCAGCACGTCGAAGGCGCCGGTCGAGACATAGGCGTCCATCACCTCGCCTTCGCCCGCCACGCCGAGCAGCTTGATGCGTCCGGTCGCGCGCAGGCCCTTCAACGCCGTCAGGGACGACTGCTGCAGCTCGTGCTCGCCCGGCTCCTGCAGCACGGCGACGTCGATCCAGCCCAGGCCCGAGAAATGCAGAACCTGGTCGATGGCGTCGGTCATGCCCTCGGCGGAGAAGTCGCGGGGCGCATTCCTGCCTTCGCCCGCGCCCAGGTTCAGGCTGACGCAGACCAGGTCGCGGTTGACGTGGGACAGGGCCTCGCCCAGCACCTCGGCGGTGACGGGGTCGGGCGCGTCCAGCCGGTAGGAGTTGATGCCCGCCTCCAGAGCCGAATAGAGCAGGTCCAGCGTAGCGCCGCGTCCCCCCGACAGGGTGTCCGTGCCGATGGAGAAGGTCAGGTTCGAAACTGCGGCGCCCGCTGCGCCGAACGGACGATAACGCATGGATCAGGTTCCCTGGGCCGTCTGTGGGGCGGAGGTCTCCAGCGCCAGGGCGTGCAGTTCGCCGCCCATCTGGCCCTTCAGGGCCGCATAGACCAGTTGGTGCTGCTTCACGCGCGACAGGCCCGCAAAGGCGCCGGAAACGATGCGCGCGCGATAGTGGTCGCCGTCTCCGGCCAGATCCTCGATGGTGATCTCTGCGTCAGGGAAGGCGTCGACCAGATGCTGGCGCAGGGTTTCGACGGGCATGGGCATGGGAAGGCACTCGTGAGACGTTCACCCTGCAACCTGCCTCATAAACCTTAATGGCTGACTACGCGGCTATGCTGGGCCGTTCGAACAGCCGCACCAGATGGTCGTTGTAGGTCGTCTCGGCATAGGGCCGATAGCCGACGCGGGCGGCCAGTTTCAGCGAGGGCAGGTTGTCGGGCGCGATCATGCAGACGGTGCGCGCGGCGCCCAGGGTCCGGTCGGCCCAGGCCAGGGCGGCGGTCAGGGCCTCTGCGGCGTAACCCCGGCCCTGATAGGCCGGATCGACGCCCCAGCCCAGTTCGGGCGCATCGAAGGCGGGCGTCATCTCGCGCCGGTAGTTCAGCACTCCCACGCTGCCCAGATAGGCGCCGCCGTGCTTCAATCGGATCGACCAGTTGCCGTGGCCCAGCGCGGTCCAGTGCCCCAGGTCGCGCAACAGGCGGAACCAGACCTCTTCATCCGACAGGGCGCGGCCCATGATGAACTGGGTGAAGTCCAGTTTCTTCCAAAGGGCGGCGATTTCGGTGAAGTCATCGACCCCGGCGGGGGTCAGGACCAGCCGTTCCGTGCTCAGCGTCGTCGTCACATCAGTCCCAGTTGCTTCAGGCTGGCCACGCCGTCGCGGCCGACGACCAGATGGTCATGCACCTCGACGTTAAGGGCGCGGCCCGCCAGCACAACCTGTTTCGTCATCTCGACATCGGCCCGGCTGGGCGTCGGGTCGCCGGACGGATGGTTGTGGACCAGGATCAGGGCGCTGGACGACAGCTCCAGCGCGCGGCGCACCACTTCGCGGGGATAGACGGGGGCGTGATCGACGGTGCCGCGGTTCTGCACCTCGTCCAGGATCAGCTGGTTCTTCTTGTCCAGATACAGCACCCGGAATTGCTCGCGCGGTTCGTGCTGAAGGGCGACCCGCACATAGGCCAGAAGCGCCGACCAGGACGAGATGACGGGGCGTTTGGCGGTCGGTTCGCGAGCGATCCGGCGCGTCACGTCGAAGATCAGCTGCAGGTCCAGCGCCACCGCCCGCGTCGCCTTGCCCGGCGCATAGCCCAGCGACCGCGCCACGCTGTCCTCGACCGCCTCATGACTGGCCGCGCCTATTCCCTCCAGCCCGCCGAACCGCGCCAGCAGGTCCTTGGCCAGCGGCTTGGTGTCCTTGTATGGCACGCTGCGAAACAGCAGCAGCTCCAGCAGTTCATAGTCGGGCAGGGCGCCTAGTCCCCCCTTGGCCGCCCGCTCGCGCAGCCGGTCGCGGTGGCCGCTGTGGCGCGGCGGGGTCTTGGCGGGAAGTTCGTCGGTCATGCGCCGGCAGGATCGGTCGATCCGGGGGCGGGCGCAAGCACGGCGTGTGCGGACGTCAACTCTTTCGCCGTCCCGCGGTCTCACTACGTTCGTCGGGGGAAGACGTGTGTGGCGGCGTTCAGCCTGACCGTCATTCCGGGGCTGAGCGAAGCGAAGAACCCGGAACCCAGGGCCACAATCACGACCCTGGCCGCATTCAACACCGGATGCACGCCTCCTGGGTTCCGGGTTCGTCCTTCGGACGCCCCGGAATGACGAGCCGGGAGGAAGGTCCGGTATCGATCAGACCTGGAGTCAGTTCGGGCGGAACAAGCCCTTGGGCGAGGCGGTGAAAATCTCCAGCCCGTCTTCCGTCACGCCGATGGTGTGTTCGCACTGGGCGGACAGGGACTTGTCGCGGGTCACGGCGGTCCAGCCGTCGGACAGCACCTTCACCTGCGGCTTGCCCAGGTTCACCATCGGCTCGACGGTGAAGAACATGCCGGCCTTCAGCACGGCGCCGTCGCCCTTGCGGCCATAGTGCAGGACGTTGGGGCTGTCGTGGAAGACGCGGCCGATGCCGTGGCCGCAGAAGTCGCGCACCACGCTCATGCGCTGGGCCTCGACAAACTTCTGGATGGCGAAGCCGATGTCGCCGAAGGTGTTGCCCGGCTTGACCTGAGCCAGACCCAGATCCAGCGATTCATAGGTGACGTCGATCAGGCGCTTGGCGCGGGCGTTGATCTCGCCGACCGCATACATGCGGCTGCTGTCGCCATGCCAGCCGTCGACGATGACGGTGTGGTCGATGTTGACGATGTCGCCTTCCTTCAGAACCTTGTCGCCGGGAATGCCGTGGCAGACGACGTGGTTGATCGAGGTGCAGACGGTCTTCTCATAACCCTTGTAGCCCAGGCAGGCGGGCAGGCCGCCGTTGTCCAGGGTGAACTCGCGCACCAGATCGTCGATCCGGCCCGTGGTCACGCCCGGCTGTACGTGAGGGATAATCATGTCCAGCGCCTCGGCGACCAGACGCCCGGCCTTGCGCATGCCCTCGAAATCCTCGGGCGTGTGGATGCGGATGCTGCTGGAACGGACCAGGACGTCGGTTTCCAGTTCGGGCGTTTCGTACATAGGGATCGGTCTGCAAAAGGCTGGCGGCAAAAAGCCTGGGCGGGGCGAAATCCGTCCGCCCGAGATGGTCCTTATAGCACAAAACCTCAAGTCCGGTTCTGGATTCAGACGCGACGTCTGCTCAGGGGCGCCCGCCACACAAATTGATCGGTTGAAAGAAAACCTCGCCGGTATGGTCGCTCCCGACAAAAATTGATTCCAAGGGGAGGGCGATCAGGTGACTGGGTTGGACAAGAGGGCGTCGGGGCTGGATCGCCGCCGGTTTGGCGCGGCGTTCTGCGCGCTGGGCCTTGGGCTGGCGATCAGGCCGACGGTCGGTCATGCGCAGGCTGGCGTCGAAGACGCCGCCCTGGCCTATCTGCGACAGAATGGCCGAGCGCCTGGCGACTATCTGATCAGCCAGTTCGAACGCGCCGATGTCGTCCTGTTGGGCGAAGATCACGCCATCGCCCAGACCCTGGCCTTTGTGCGCGATCTGATCCCGAACCTGTACCGCGCAGGCATCAGGCAGTTGGTCATGGAGTTCGGCGCAGAAGAGGATCAGGCGGCGCTGGACGCCCTGATCACCGCGCCGACCTGGGACCCGGAGACGGCGCGTCGGTTGATGTTCAACTATAATGTCGCCTGGAGCTGGCTGGAATATCGAGCCTTCTATGAGGCGGCCTGGCGTTTCAACCGAACGCTTCCGGCTGGCGCGCCGCCGTTCCGCATCCTGAACATGAGCTATGTGTTCGACTGGAGCGCCTATGAATCGCCTGCGACGCCCGAGTCACTGCGTCGCATCTTCCCGCGCGGCACGATCGACCGGTTCCGGGCCGATCTGATCCAGCGCGAAGTGCTGGACCGCAAAGAGAAAGCGCTGGTCCTGACCGGCACGCCGCACGCCTTCATGCGCTACGCTTCGGGGCGGGTCGAGCGCAACGCCGACGGCTTCTGCAGCTATGACGATGAATGGCTGGGCAATCATCTGCTGAAACGCAACGGCGGGAGGATCGCCGCCATCCTGATGCACCAGCCCTTCCCGGCGGCGGGCGGAGCGGACTCCTATATCCAGCCGGCGGGCGGCGGGATCGAGCGGCTGATGGCGCGGGTGGGCGATCGGCCGCTGGGCTTTGATCTGCGGGGCGCGCCGGTCGGCCGCCTGCCGGACGCCAGCGCCTTTGCGACCTGTCAGGCTGACTTCACCCTTGGCGATTTCTTTGACGGCTACGTCTTCCTGGCGCCGATCGCGCGACTGCAGCCAGCGACGGCCGAGGTGGATTTCGTCACCGAGGCCAACATCGACCGCGCCCTGCAGCAATATCCCGACCCCGACTGGAAGGCGCCGCCTTCCGATCTGGCGTCGTTCCGCGCCCATTTGGCCGACATGCCCGAGGCGATCCGACGGCGCTACGCGGCGGTTCCGGCGGCGGGCCGGTGATCGCGACACGCCGCGCCGTCCTGGCGGGGGCGGGAGGCGGTCTTCTGGCGGCCTCATTTGCTCAGGCCCGGGCGCCGGACAGGGGGCGGCTGGAGCCCGCGTTTGCGGCGGGCGGCGAGGGCCTGCCCGAGCGGCAGGTGCAGGTCTGGCTGCCGCCCGGATATGACGCCCTGTCAGGGGACTTGCCCGTCATCTACATGCACGACGGCCAGAACGTCTTTTCGGCCGATCCCCGCCCGGCCGGTCCCTTTGGCCGATGGACTGTCGACGAGGCCATGAGCGATCTGCTGGCGCGACAGGCGGTCCGACCCGCCATCATCGTGGCCATCGACAACAGCCCGAACCGCTCGGGCGAATATATGCCGCGTCGCGCCTTTGACATCGCCACGGCGCGCGGTGCGCCGGTCGCCACCTCGACCGGGCGTCCCGTCCTGGCAGACCAGATCGCCTCGGACGCCTATCTTCGTTTCGTCGTGGAGGTGGTCAAACCGCACATCGACCGGACCTACCGCACGGACCGCCGTTCGGCCGCCACCCTGCTGATGGGGTCCAGCATGGGCGGACTGATCTCGCTCTATGGGATGTGCGAATATCCCCAGGTGTTCGGCGGCGCGGCCTGTTTGTCTCCCCATTGGATCATCGGCGACGGGGCCATGATCGACTATATGCGCGCGGCTCTGCCGGACCCGGCGATGCATCGGCTCTATTTCGATCGCGGCACCGAGGATCTGGACGCGCGCTATGCGCTGTTCCAACCGGTCGCCGATCGGGTCGCCAGGGCGCGCGGCTATGTCGACGGCGTGTCGTTCGAGACTTCGGTCTTTCCGGGGGCCAGCCACAACGAACCCAGCTGGGCGCGCCGTGTCCAGATTCCGCTACGCTTCCTGCTAGGCTGACGCCGCTGCGCCCAACCTGTCGTTTCATGGCCACATCCGGGTCTGATCCTGCCAGGGCGATCGGACGCACATGATCGGATGCTGGCTTTAACAAGGCGTCGAAGCCCCTGATCGGGCGCAATATTTGACCAGAATGACGGCAAAGCCTGGCGTTGATCTTGCCGTCGCGGAACCTCTCGAAGGCGTGATCGTGTGCGGCTTTCGCGCCACTGTTTCGCCCGCTTCCGGTCCGATGGGGGCCTTGCCTGCAACGTTTTCATGACGAGAACGCTTTTTGGGCTCCTCCCCCGATCGTCCCGCTGATCAGGCGGGCGACGCTTATTAGGTGTATGAAATGAACCCCAGGAACATCGCCCGCGTAGGCGGACTGGCCCTGACGACCGCCCTGCTGGTCGGCGTCTCCGCCCCGGCCATGGCCGGCTCCTTCTATCTTCAAGAACAATCGACCCGCGGCGCAGGACGCGCCTATTCCGGCGAAGGCGCCGACACCGGCGTTCAGTCGCTGTGGTGGAACCCCGCCGCCATCGCCCGCAGCGGTCGTCAGGCCTATGTCGGTGCCCACGGCCTGATCCTGGACTCCAGCGTCGACGACCGCGGATCGACCATCAACTACAACCTGCCTGCGCCCGCGCCCTTCCCGGCCGGCACCATCCTGACGGGTTCGACCCCGGTCGGCGGCAACCCGCACGTCCATGACGTGGTTGAAAGCGGCCTGGTGCCGAACTTCGCCATCGCCCAGCCGATCGGCGACCGCTTCACCGTTGGCCTGGCCGTTCAGGCGCCCTACAACTTCACCACCAAGTACGAAGCCAACGACTTCGCCCGCTACGACGCCATGACGTCCGAACTGCGCTCGGCCAACATCGGCCTGGTGCTGGCCGCCAAGGTCACGGACTGGCTGGACGTCGGCGCCGGTTTCGACGCTCAGTATGTGAAGGCCAAGCTGACCTCGGCCATGCCGAACCTGCCGACGGTGACGGGCGTGGCTGGCGCGCCGACGGCGACGGGCGTGCCTGTGTTCCTGCTGCCGGCGGCGACGGACGGCTTCAACTCGCTGGAAGGCGACGGCTGGGATTACGGCTGGAACGTCGGCGCCCAGGCGCACTTCAGCAAGCTGGACCTGGGTCTGTCGTACCGCTCCAAGATCGAGCATGACCTGGACGGCGACATCAACATCTCGGGTCTGACGGGCGCGCTGGCTGTGGCCAATGTCGCCGCCAACGGCAACGCCAACTTCAACACCCCATGGTTCGCCACCCTGTCGGGCCGTTATCACGTCAATGACAAGCTGACGCTGAACGCCCAGGTCAACCGCATCGGCTGGAGCGAGTTCGACGCCATCCGCGTCCACTACAACACCACCGACAGCGCCATCGTCCAGAATTACAAGGACGTGACCACGGGCGCGATCGGCTTCGACTACGCCGTGGATCCGACCATGACGGTGCGCGGCGGCATCGGCTATGATCCGACCCCGACCCGCGACGGCCAGCGCACCGCCCGCATCCCGGACGGCGACCGCATGCTGTATTCGGCGGGCATCTCCAAGACCCTGGGTTCGGTGACCTTCGACGGCGCGGTGACTTATATCGACATCGACAAGAGCAAGGTCGTCGAGACGCGCGACGTCTATGGCAATGGTGTGGCCATCTCCAACATCCTGGCCGAGTCGAGCGGCTCGGGCGTCGGCTTCTCGGTGGGCGCGACCTGGAACTTCTAAGGTCCGCAGCCATCGGCTGACATGAGAACGGCGGCGCCTTCGCAGGCGCCGCCGTTTTTATTCCTCTTCCCGCAGCGGGGGAGGAATCTAGAGCCGTCATTCGGGGGCGTCCGCAGGACGAACCCGGAACCCAGGAGGCTTGCACCAGGCGCCAGTCGCATTGAGCGGCGTGAGGGGCGCTCTGGGTTCCGGGTTCTTCGCTACGCTCAGCCCCGGAATGACGAGCTAGAAGGCTCCGTTCCGCTACGCTTCACGGGCAGGATCGTTTCAGCCCTTGGCGGCGCCGTAGCCCTTGCCGCCGTTCGACGGGCGGCGGCGGGGGCGGCGCTTCAGTTCGCCCTCGGGACGCGGCTCGCTCTTGCGGGGATCCGACGGGCGGGGTTCGCGCGGCGTGGTCTTTTCGCCGGCCATCGGGTTGTAGGTCTTCTCAGGCCTCGCCGCCGCCGCTTCGCCACCGCGATCACCGCGACGCTTGCGGTGAGGCTGGCCGCCGCCTTCCGGACGCACGCCGTCGCGATGCGGGTTGCGACGGCCGCGGCCCCCGCGTCCGCCCTCGTTGCGTTCGCCGCCTTCACGTTCCGGCAGGGTCGCCTTCTTGGCCACGCCCGCCGACATGATGGAGGCGTCCAGAGCCGCCAGCTGCTTGTCGTTGCGACGATCCGCAGCCGGGATCTTCTGGCGCGTGACCTTTTCGATGTCGCGCAGCAGCTTCATCTCGTCGCCAGCCACGAAGCTGACGGCGGTGCCGTCCTTGCCCGCGCGGGCCGTACGGCCGATGCGGTGGACATAGCTCTCCGGCACGTGCGGCAGTTCGAAGTTCACGACGTGCGAGACGCCGTCCACGTCGATGCCGCGCGCGGCGATGTCGGTGGCGACCAGAACGCGCAGCTTGCCCTTCTTGAAGGCTTCCAGCGTGCGTTCCCGCTGGGGCTGGGACTTGTTGCCGTGGATCGCGCCGGCTTCGACGCCGCCGGTCTCCAGATAGGCCGCAACCTTGTCGGCGCCGTGCTTGGTCTTGGTGAAGACCAGGCAGCGCTTGTATTCCGGGTCGCTGAACATCTCGGTCAGCAGGGCGCGCTTTTTGCCCTGTTCGATATAGACGACCGACTGGCTGATGCGCTGGACGGTGGTCGACTGGGGGGTGACCTGAACCTTGACCGGGTCTTTCAGCAGTTCACCCGCCAGCTTGCCGATCTCGGACGGCATGGTCGCCGAGAAGAACAGGTTCTGACGGCGCGCAGGCATGCGGCTGACGATCTGGCGGATCGGCTTGATGAAGCCCAGGTCCAGCATCTGGTCGGCTTCGTCCAGCACGAAGATTTCGGTCGAGGACAGGTCCAGCGTCTTCTGCTGGATATGGTCCAGCAGACGGCCCGGCGCGGCGACCAGGATGTCCAGGCCCTGTTGCAGGGCGCGTTCCTGGGCGCCGTATTTCACGCCGCCGAAGATGACCGCGACCCGGAAGCCCAGGTGGGCGCCGTAGGCCTTGAAGCTGTCGCCGATCTGGGTGGCCAGTTCGCGCGTCGGGCTCAGGATCAGGGCGCGCGTGGTGCGAGGCACGGGTGGGGTGCGGTTCTCGGCCAGGCGATGCAGGATCGGCAGGGCGAAGGCGGCGGTCTTGCCGGTGCCGGTCTGGGCGATGCCCAGCAGGTCCTTGCCCAGCATGACGTCAGGGATGGCCTTTTCCTGGATCGGCGTGGGCTTGGTGTAGCCGGTCGCGGTCAGGGCCTGAAGAAGGGCCTTGTTCAGGCCCATGGATTCGAATGTGGTGCTCACAGCAGTGTCTTTCGCGTGCGGCAGGGCGCTTTCAGCCATGGCATGACGCCTAAGGGCCGCGCACCGCCAGTCCCGACGGGGCCTCGGGGGTGAGGCCTGCGGGGTGGATCGGGCGCCGCCCCGCGTGTCCGGGCAGCGAATGAACTTGAGGAACCGGCGACTTCTACAGACAGGCCCGGGGAGGGACCCACACGCGCTGGAGACGCCGGAGATCGCGATTGTGCGATGCGGCGCAAATGGAGGCAAAGGCGCGTGAAGTCAAGAACAACGCCTGTCCCGGCGTCTCGGGCTGTGACCCACCGTCGCAAATATGGAACATCCGGCGAGGGCGGACGCTTATTTTTCCTGCAACGGAAAACGGAGAAAACGGATGGCCATCAGCCACGAAGAGCGCGCTCTGGACACGGGCGAGCGTGAACTGGTCGCTCAGAGCCGTGACCTCGGCGCTCTCAATCAGGCCCAGCTGACCGATCTGCAGAAGCGGCTGCGCGCCCGGCGCGACCGGGTCCAGCGCATGATCCGCACACGGACCCGCAACGCCGAAGCCCCCGGCCCAGACACGGGCGCGCGCCAGAAGAAGGCCCTGCTAGCCGAGGCCGTGAAGCGGGTGACGGACGAGGTTCACGCCCGCCGCGACGCCGCCAGGAAATCTCCGGCGGAAAAGGCGACCCGGAACCTGGCCGCGGCCGTGCAGCACAAGTCCGAGAACCCCGGCTGGCGCGGACCGGAGGACCTGACGGCCAACACCGGCCCGGCCGAGACGCCCAACACCAAGATCGCACCGTCCGGCGCCCTTCACGCCGAGGGGATGCGCGCCGTTATCGCCCGCTCGACCGGCGACCGGTAAACGGTCGCGAGTGGATGGCCTCAGCCCCAGGCCATCCACCCCATCCAGACGGCCATCGCCACCATCATCAGGTTCTCGGTCAGGGACAGGAAGCCCAGCGGCACATTGCTGTCGCCGCCGACGCAGGCGCATTTCAGCTCGCGCTTCTGGATATAGACGGCCTTGAACACCGACCAGGCGCCGATGGAGCCAGCGACAACGGCCGCTGGCACCGACAGCCAGTTCAGCACGCCTGCGATCATCAGCACGCCCGCGCCCAGTTCGATGAACGGATAGATGTAGGCATAGGGCAGCCAGCGCTTGGCCAGCACGTCATAGCCCAGGAACATGGTGGCGAACCCGTCCAGATCGCGCAGCTTCAGCATGGCCAGCGCCGCCATCGAAAAGGCGATGAACCATTCCGGCGTGCGCATGGTCAGCAGGGTTCCTCCCGCATAGCTGGCGGCGACGGCCATCAGGGCGGTGACCGCGAACACGACCAGAACGGGGGTGTAGGTCTTCTTGTCCTTGTCCTTGACCGGCTTGCCCAGGAACCGGCGCAGGTCGTCGTATCCCCCGACCCGCTGGCCGTCGATGAAGGTCTGGGGCGTGGTCTTGACGTCGTGCTGGGCCTTGAAGGCGTCGACCTGTTCGCGCGTGGTCAGCCAGCGGTCCTCGACCTTGTAGCCTTCGCTTTTCAGCAGATAGAGGGCGCGCAGACCCCACGGGCACACGTGTTTATCCATCACCATGCGGTGCAGGACGGCGGTCTTTTGAGCGGACATGGGGCTTCCTTCGACTTTGCGTTTCCAGCGTCGAACCCCATGTGGGGTGCGGACCATGGTACGGAGTCAAGGCATGACCACGACGATTGCAGGATTGGCCCGTGCGGGCGGCGTCGGCGTCGAGACGGTGCGCTATTATCAGCGGCGCGATCTGATGCCCAAACCGGACGGCGACGGCGGGGTGCGCCGCTATGGCGAGCCGGAGGTCCGCCGCCTGCGCTTCATCCGCGCGGCCCAGGGCGCGGGCTTCACCCTGGAGCAGATCGGCGAGCTTCTGGCCCTGGATTCAGGCCACGACCACGACCGGGCGCGCGCCCTGGCCCAGGCGCGGATCGCCGATCTGGACGTCAAGATCGCCGAGCTTCAGGCCGCCCGCGCCTCGCTGACGACCCTGGCCGAACGTTGCGGTCAGAACCACGCCGGACCCTGCCCGATCCTGACCGCGTTTGAGACCTAGGCGGTCGATTTTACATTCGGCCTATTCATCGGGTCGTCATTCCGGGGCTGAGCGTAGCGAAGAACCCGGAACCCAGGGGCGTGATTGCGCCATTGGACGTTGGCGCTGGATGCGCGCCTCCTGGGTTCCGGGTTCGCCTTTCAGGCGCCCCGGAATGACGGCTCTTAGTAGAGGGTCGGCGGACGCTAGTGCGCGCCGTTCAGGCGTTCGAACACCGCCTGATAGTCATTCCGCTCCGCGAACCGCAGCGGCTTGACGCGTTCGACCAGGATTTCGCCGCGCGGGGTGTCGCCGCGTTCGATCAGGCTGACGACCTCCGCCGTATAGTCGGCCAGGGGCATGGAGTTCGGGTTCTCGGCATGGCCGGGCATCAGGTCGGTGGCGACGGCGGGCGGGGCCAGCTCCAGCACCTCGACCGACGTATCGGCCAACTGGTGACGCAGCGACTGGCTCCAGGAATGGATGGCCGCCTTGGTCGCATTATAGGTCGGCGTCGCGGCCAGGGGGATGAAGGCCAGGCCCGAGGACACGGTCACCACGGTCGAGGCCTTCTGCGCGCGCAGATGCGGCAGCAGGGCGGCGGTCAGGCGGATCGGGCCCAGCAGGTTGGTGGCGACCGTCGTCTCGACGGTGTCCAGATCGAACGGCTCGGCCTTCAGGTCCTCGGCCAACATGACGCCGGCATTGTTGACGACCACGTTCAGGGCCGGGTGATCCCTGACGACCTGGGCGGCGAAGGCGCGGATGGCGGCCGGGTCGGCGATGTCCAGCGTGGCCCAGGCCATGCCGGGGTTGGCGGCTGCGGCCTCGATCAGCGGGGCCTCGCGACGGCCGGTGATGATGACCTGATTGCCCCGCGCGTGCAGGGCCTCTGCCAGGTCGCGGCCGATGCCGGTGCCGCCGCCGGTGATCAGGATGGTGTTGCCGGTGATGTTCATGGTCAGGCTCCTGTTCTGACGCGTGCAATCGCGTTGAAACCCAGTTATGACGGGCGCTCTCTTATGGAAAGTAGGCACCGAAACCCGCCATACTTACCGCACGGAAAGATTAAGACATGACGGGACTTCCCGCCGCAAAAATCGCACATCCTGACACCGGACAGACCGCCGATCCGCGCGTCGAGGCCCTGGTCACCGAGGTGATCGGGCGGGTTGCGGACAAATGGACCATGCTGATCCTGGAGGTTCTGGCCGAACACGGCGAGACCCGCTTCACCCAGTTGGGCCGGCTGGTCGAGGGCGTCAGCCAGAAGATGCTGACCCAGACCCTGCGTCAGATGGAGCGCGACGGCCTGGTCGTCCGCACCGTCCACCCCGTCATCCCGCCCAAGGTCGAATACCGCCTGACCGACCTGGGTGTCACCCTGGCCGAAGCCTTCTGCGGCGTCTGGCTTTGGGCCGAAAAGAACATCGACCGCATTGAAGCGGCGCGGGCCGCGTTTGATGGGCGAAAGGGGTGAGGTCGCGCCTGACGCCTTCTATTGACTTATGACGATGTTCGTCGTTTATTTCTGTCATGACAGAAATAAACGACAGGTCGATGCCTCTCGCCGTGGAGCAGATCGTGCTTCGCTGGGGCGACCTGGGCGGGCAATGGGGGGTGAACCGGTCGGTGGCCCAGATCCAGGCCCTGCTTTATCTCAGTGAGAAGCCGCTGACGGCTGAAGACATCGCCGCGACCCTGGGTCTGGCGCGCTCTAACGTCTCCAACAGCCTCAAGGAACTGCAGACCTGGAAGCTGATCCACCGGGTTCCGGTGCTGGGCGATCGCCGCGATCATTATCAGGCGGAAACCGATCTCTGGCAGATGGCGACCAAGGTCGCCCAGGGACGTAAGGCGCGCGAGATTGATCCCATGGTCGCCGCCATCAATGATGCGGTCGTCGGGGTCAACGAGAACGATTCTGACATCAGCCCGGAGGTCAAGGCGCGGCTGAAGCGGATGCAGGCTTTCGTTACGACGGTCGACGACTGGTACCAACAGATGCTGGACGTTCCGCCTGAAACACTGATGCGGCTTATCCGCATGGGCTCTAAGGTCGCCAGCCTTCTGAAGTTTGTCGGCGTCAAGGACCGCAGCGGCTGATTAAAAATTTGGCGACTGATTTCTCTTTTTACAGAAATAACTGACGAATAGGTGAGGGTGTCATGACTGAACAGGAGGCAGTGGCCGTCAGGGGCCGTCGGCGTCTGCGTCACAGGCTTGTTTCGGCGTTCGGCCTGGCGCTGGTCATCGCGCTCACCGCCTTCATGTTGTTTTCGGCCTCGCGCGCAGGAACGATCTGGTTTGCCAGTCTGTGGTTTCTGGCCCTGCTGCCCGCCATGCTCTGTGCGCTGATCTGCTACATCGGCGACCCGGACCGGAACCGAACCTCCGGCTTCTATTGGTTGGTCCCCCTGATCCTTTGCGCCATTGTCTGCCTGGCCTCGGTCTTTATTCTGCATGAAGGCGTGATCTGCCTGATCATGGTGGCGCCGATCTGGCTGGTCAGCGGCTGGGTGGGGGCGTTTCTGATGCGGTCGCAGCGCAATCGTCGTGGCCGCGTTCTCGAGTCCAGTTTTCTGATCATACCCTTGGTTGCGGGCGTCGTGGAGGCGCAGATTCCCACGCCGCATGAGACGGTCACGCTCAGCCGCAGCGTGGTGGTGAAGGCGGCCCCTGAAGAGATTTGGCCCTATGCCGTCTCCAGCCGCGACATCGGTGCCGATGAGGGGCGCTGGACCGTGACGCACAACATCATCGGCATGCCTCGTCCCAGAGAATCCTCTGTTTCCGGTGTCGGCGTGGGCGCGGTGCGGACGGCCTATTGGGGCGACCACGTCAATTTTGAAGAACGGATCGTGACCTGGGAGCCGGGTCGCAAGCTGGGTTGGGCGTTCAGCTTCACCAACAGTTCGGTCCAGGACTATACGGACAAGCATATCTCGCCGGATGGCGAGTTCCTGAAGATCGATTCAGGTGACTATATCCTGCGTCCGATTTCATCCGACATGACCGAGGTGACTCTGACGACCCGCTACGTCGCCAAGACTCACGTCAATCCTTACGCCAAGCTGTGGGGTGAGCTGATGATGGGCGACATTCAGGACAATGTGCTGACGATCATCAAAGACCGGGCCGAGCGCGACGCCGCCGTAACTGGATAGCGGTAGGCGATTGACTGTCTCGATAGATGCCGTTTCCTTCTGGAAGGATGGAATGAGAAGGCGGCGTCAGTCGTCGCCAGAGAGCCTGATGAGGAGCGTAAACATGAAGATCGCTTTGGCGGCGGCCTTGTCACTGACGGCGCTGGTTTTCTGCGCGGCGCCGGCGGGCGCTCAGCAGCCGGGGACTGCGGCCTACAACAGCGTCTTTCTTCCCGCGCACGGCGTCGGCGACACCAGAAGCAGCGGCAGCAGCGGGCGTTGGGGCGCGGTGGCGGCGTCGGGCGTCGTGTCGGGCGCATGGGTGAACGCATCCGATCAGCAGGAGGCTGAAAACGCCGCCTTGCAGCAGTGCAGGGAGAACGGCGGCGATGACTGCGCCCTGGTCACCTCATACTCAAACCCTTGCGTGGCCGTGGCCAGCATTAATTCCGGCGAGAGCTACCCGTGGGCCGCAGCCGCCACCATGAGCGAGGTTCGATCCATGGTGCGAAGCCGCTGCGCCCGCAGCGGCGCCAGCTGCGAAATCATCTATCAGTATTGCCGGCGGTAGGCGGGGCGGCGGCTATCCCGCCACCTTCTCCGTGATGAAATGGCGACCTTGGCGGTCTTCGATTTCAACCACCCACAGGTCGGGGTCGTAGCCGCGCTGGCGGGTGATGTAGGCGTCCAGTTCGCTTTCGCTTTCGCTGGTCACCGGCTGGATCCACAGACGGTCGCCGTCCTGACCAAAGGCTTCGGTGTACAGTTTCGCCGTGCGGGTTGAGGTGTCGTAGGCCTTGACGATGACCGATCCGGCGCGGTCGTCGCCCTTTTTGACCACTGTGGCGTAGGCGCCTTCGAGCTGGGCGCGGCGGATCAGGGCGCTGACCCACAGGTCGCTGGAAAGAAGCAATTTGCTAACCCTGCTCGAACACGGAACCCAAACGAGGAGCCGCTAGGGTGGAGGCATGAGGATAGGCCTTTCCACCCGGCGAACCCAAGCCCTGATCTGCGCCGTGCTGGCGACGGCGGCGCCTGTCAGCGCCGCAGCGGGGGTTTTCGACCCCTATTATGAGCGCAGCTTCATCCTGGCCGCCAATGAGCGCTGCAGCCTGTTTCAGCCTCAGCTCACCGCCGCCCTGAACGCCGCCGCCTGGCAGGCGCGGGGCGCGGCCTTGCGCGCCGGGGCCAATGACCGCGAGGTCGCCGAGACGGCGGCGCGGGCGCGGGCGCGGGCGGCCTCGACCGCCTGTGAATCCGACGATCTGAAGACGGTCAGCGGCCGGGTCGAGAACGCTTTTGCGGGCCTGTCGCGCACGGCCCGCATGACCTTTCCCGGGGACCGCGCCAGCTGGAGCGCCGACCGCTCCGCCTATGCCCGCCCGACGTGGCGGCTGATGCAGGCGACGACGACCGGGGCCTCGCCCGTGCGGTTCGGGGTCGTCGGCGGGTTGGACCGGCCTGATCAGCTGATGTCGGTGGTGTCTTGGCAGGGGCGGTCGCGCCCGACTAGCGTGCGGATCGTCATGCGCGACCAGACGGTGACGGATCGCCCGTGGCTGGCGCGGGAACTGCCGCCGCAGGCCCAGCGCCGCGTCTTCTGGGCGTCGGGCGTGACGGCGGCGGACGCCAGTTTGCTGGCGGCGAAGCGCACGACAGGACAGGCCTGGGTCTTCCCGGCGACGGCGGCGGACGCCCTGTCGCATCTGGACCCGCGTGAGGTTTTCGTGGTCCAGTTCGTGTTCCGCGACGGCAGCATCGCCACGTCGACTTTTGAGGCAGGCGACTTCGGCGCCGGCCGCGCCTTCTTGGCGATGGGCCGGATTTAGGCTCAATCGATATTCAGTTCCAAATCGTCATTCCGGGGCGTCCGTAGGACGAACCCGGACCCGAAGGGCGGCGCGTAGCAGCCAACCCAGGAGAGGCGATACGCCCCTGAACACGTCAAGCAACGGCGCCGCAGTCCTGGGTTCCGGGTTCTTCGCTTCGCTCAGCCCCGGAATGACGATCTAAGATTTTGGCCGGTTAAATGTCGATGGGTCGGATTTAAGCCTCGACGGGCGCGGGCTTGGCGACGGGGGCGGTCGGCTCGACGCGCGAGGCGAAGGCGACGACCGGCAGGCGCACCATGATGACGGTGCCTTCGCCCAGGGTGCTGTCGATGGTCATGCGTCCGCCGTGCAGTTCCGTCAGCGACCGCACCAGCGACAGGCCCAGACCTGTGCCCTGCGAGCGTTGATCCGCCCCGCCGGCCTGTTCGAACGGACGGCCCAGACGCTTCAGATCCTCGGGCGCGATGCCCACGCCGGTGTCGGCGACGGCCAGCTCCATATAGGGGCCGATGGCGTCCAGGGTGACGGTGACCGATCCGCCCTTGGGCGTGAACTTCACGGCGTTGGACAACAGGTTCAGGGTGATCTGCTTCAGGGCGCGCGGATCGGCGGTCACGGCCAGAGGCTGGGGCGGCAGCACCCCGGCCAGATGGATGTCGCGGTCGTCGGCCTGCAGCCGCACCAGGGCGATGGCGGCGGATATGGCGTCGCGCGCGTCGAACGTCTCGACCGCCAGTTCATAGCGTTCGGCCTCGATCTTCGACAGGTCCAGCACGTCGTTGATCAGGGCCAGCAGATGGCCGCCCGCCTCATGGATGGAGTCGGCATAGCCCGCGTAACGGTCGGGCAGGGCGCCGAACAGGCGCTGGCGCATGATGTCGGCGAAGCCAATCACCGCGTTCAGGGGCGTGCGCAGTTCATGGCTCATGTTCGCCAGGAAACGGGTCTTGCCCGCGCTCTGGGCCTCGGCCTCCAGGCGGGCGTTCTCCAGCCGCAGTTCCCGCGCGAACTGGGCGGTGCCGTCAAAGGCCTGGGCGATCAGGCGCGGGGCGTCGCCTGCGATGTCGAAGCGACGCAGGATCAGGGTGATGCGGCGGTCCAGCGCGGCGCGCGGGCTGAACTGAACCTCGACCGTCTGACCCGTCTCGGCGCGGGCCAGGGCGGCGGCGACGGCGGCCTGGTCGGGCGTGTTGACGATGGCGGACAGGCCGTGGGTCCGAACCTCGGCCAGGGGCAGGGCGGGCGATCCGGCGCCCCATGAGGCCTCCAGCCAACCTTGCGCCGAGAGCAGCATGACCAGACCGGGCTGGGCGTTCAGCAGGTTTTCGACGTGCGACAGACCGTTCTCGGCCCGTTGCAGACGGCGGCGGCGCTCGCCCCAGGTCAGGCGCATGGCCGTCACCGTGGCGATCAGGGCCAGGAAGCCGGAGGCGGCGGCCAGAACGGGCTGGGGCGCGCCGACCCCGTTCAGCCACACCGCGATCAGCCCCGCCGCCAGCGCCAGCCCCACGGCCAAGGCGCCCACGCGGGTCAGCCGGTCGTCGCCCGCGCCGGAATGATCGAGCGCGATCCCCGCCGCCAAGGGCATGACCAGCAGGCCCGGCAGCGGCCCGGCCAGGCCCCCCGTCAGGCCCGCCGCCGCAAGGGACGCCAGGAGCCAGGCGCCGATCAGCAGGAACCGCAGGCCTGCGCCGTCCTGCGCCATCAGCACGATCCCCGCCACGCCGGGCAGGGCCATGACCAGCAGGGCCGACAGGGCCGGTTCGTGGATCGCGCCCATGATCTGGGCCGCAAGCGCCGTCAGGGCGACCGACACGGCCCAGCCCGCATGCCACAGGGCGACCAGCGACGGCCCGCGCGCCGCGTCGGCGTCTGGCCGGGCGCGGGTGGCGTTCCTCTGCTGGTGCTGGCGGGGTTTGTTCAAGGGTTCAGGCCATATGTCTTGCAGCGTCAGATTAGGCCCGCGTCTGAGTCGGTGCGAGGCCGCTCCCCCCTGAGGCGACTCCGGCGGCGGCGTTTACCAAGCTTTTCAGGGGACAATACGGGCGCATATCGTTAACGCCGCCCCTGATCTGTCCCTGACCAGCCCGTGCTCTCAATGAAACGCCGGTTGGTTTCAGGTCTCGTTTGATGTGGGCAAGCAGTTTGCACGGCGACGATCAGGGACTATGTGGCGGCGCATGACTGACGCCCGCACCCCGCCGACCGAATCTCTGGACGAAACCTTTGGCGAACTGGTCGAGGATTTCGACCTGCTGGGCGACTGGGAGCAGCGGATCGAATATGTCATCGAACTGGGCAAGGGGCTGGCGCCTCTGGCTGACGCCGACCGGATCGAGACCAACAAGGTGCCGGGCTGCGCGGCCCAGGTCTGGCTGGCGACCGATGCAGGCGAAGGTCGTCTGTGGTTCGCCGCCGACAGCGACAGCGCCCTGTCCAAGGGCAATATCGCCCTGCTGCTGAAACTCTATTCGGGCCGCACCCCGGCCGAGATTCTGGCCTTCGACGCCAAGGCGGCGCTGGAGCGGCTGGGTCTTCCCTCCGCCCTGACCCGCCAGCGCGCCAACGGTCTGAACAGCATGGTCGGGCGGATCAGAGACGCGGCCCAGGCCGCAAACGCGGCGGCGGACTAGAACCGCTCCTGCGCGAGTTAGCAGGAGTTGCGACCGGGGCATGGTCCTGACGGCGCCTAATCGATTGCGTGCCGCAAAACTGTCACTTTTAGTCAAACGTTGTGTGTGTCTCGGTTTCAACAGGCATAGATTGCTTCTGTCTGGCTCTGGAACAGATCAGGCGGTCACCTATTTAAGCACTCGCTGGATGGGGCTGATGTTCCTTCGGTTCATCACATCTAGGAGTTAATAAGAAACAATGCGTAACATTCTTCTCGCTGCCGTCGCCGTTTCCGCAATCGCCGCACCCGCCTTTGCTCAAACCAATCCTGAGCCGCGTGGTTACGGTTCGTTGGGTTACACTTATCTTGATGGCGATGCCGCCACGACTGGCGCCGTCACGGGCCGCCTGGGCGTGAACATCAACCGTTACATCGGCGTCGAGACCGAAGCCTCGGTCGGCGTCAAAAAGGACGATGTGACGATCAACGGCGTTGATAGCCGCATCAAGCAGAACTGGGACGCCGCTGGCTATGTGGTTGGCCGCGTGCCGGTGTCCAATAACCTGGAGCTGTTTGCGCGTGGCGGTTATGGCCACACCGAACTGAAGCAGGACGTTCTGGGCGCCAAGACGGACATTGGCGGCGACAGCTGGAACTACGGCGCCGGCGCCAACTACTTCCTGGACGGCGTGAACGGCGTCCGCGCCGACTGGACCCGCCGCGACTACCGCGATGACGGCGGCAAGGCTGACGCCTATTCGGTCAGCTACATCCGTCGCTTCTGATCTTCAGCATTCGCTGAACAGAAAAAGGGCGCGCTCCGAAAGGGGCGCGCCTTTTGCATTTTCCAGGTGACGGTCGTCAGGCCAAGGCGTCAGGCCATGTCGCCGGCGAGGGCCCAACGTTGCGAGCCTTCGCCGAACGGGCGCACGAACATGTCGCGATACTGTTCGAAGGCTTCTATGATCTTCTGGCGCAGGTCCGTGGGATTCACGGCTTCGCCACGCTGGCGTTTCATCGCCGTCACGCAGTCGACCACCAGATTCTGGTGCGCCGATCCGCCCATGCTTCGCAGCACGGCGGCGATGTCCTTGGCCAGGCTTTCCAGGACATGTTTCGGTGTTGTCTGAGCCATCTGGGCGCTCCCCTGTTCTCGACAGCAGAAGCCGTGACAAAAACGGGCCGGAGTTTCAAGCTTGGCCGCGCATTTGTGATCATGAAAGCGAATTAACCTGACATAACGCCGGTCACACGTTCTGGTTCTCTGGAGGGAGGACGATATGAACAGTTTTGATCCGGCGGCGGCGACCGCCCATTGGCTGGCGACCCTGTCGCCGCAGGAGACGGCGCGGGCGGTGGCCTATACGCAGGGCTCGCACTGGTTGATCCTGTGGGGTTTTCTGGTTTCGGCCCTGGTCGCCTGGATCATCGTGCGGGCGAACTGGCTTGTGGCGATCCGGGAGCGGGTCGAACGCAAGAAGCCTCGGCCCAATCTGGCGACCCTGGCGGTTGCGGCCGCCTATTTCGCGCTCAGCACCGTTCTGGCCCTGCCGTGGGCCGTCTATGAGAGCTGGTGGCGCGAGAAGGCCTATGGCCTGACCAGCCAGGCCTTCGGGGGCTGGCTGAGCGAAGCGCTGATCGGCGCGGCCATGTCGGTCGTGCTGTCGTCGCTGCTGCTGGTTGTCATCTACGCCCTGATCCGGCGGGCGCGGCGCCTGTGGTGGGCGTGGGGCGCGGTGGTGACGGCGGTGTTCATAGTCATCGGCCTGGTCGCGTCGCCGATCCTGATCGAGCCGATCTTCAACACCTATACGCCTGCGCCGAACGGCCCCGTCCGTGACGCCGTGGTCGAACTGGCCAAACAGACCGGCACGCCGTCGGACAAGATCTTCATCTACAACGGCTCCAAACAGTCGGACCGCTACACCGCCAATGTGTCCGGCCTGTTCGGCACGGCGCGCGTGGCCATGAGCGACACCATGTTCCAGCAGGGCGCCGACCTGTCAGAAGTGCGCGGCGTGGTGGGGCATGAGATGGGGCATTACGTCCACGCCCATGTGCTGTGGATGGTCGGGGTTCTGGTCATTCTGGCGGGGCTGGCCTTCTGGCTGACCGACCGGCTGTATCCGTTCGCGCGGCGTCTGTTGGGCGCGAAGCGGGTGGGGGACATCTCCGACCCGGCGGGCCTGCCGGTGCTGGGGCTGGTGCTGGCCTTTCTGGGCGTGCTGGCGACCCCGGTGTTCGCCACCATGACGCGGACCATCGAGGAAGACGCCGACCACTTCTCGCTGGTTCACGCCAATGAGCCGGATGGTCTGGCCAAGGCGTTGGTGAAGACGGCCGAATATCGCGCGCCTTCACCCTCGGCCGTCGAGGAGTTCCTGTTCTACGATCATCCCAGCGTCGAAAACCGCGTACGCCGGGCGATGGAGTGGAAGAAGGCTCACCCCGAGACGGGCAAGCCTGTTTCCTAGACCAGTCTCTCAGCCCCGTTTGCGAACGAAGACGGCGCCGGCGGAATAGCCGGCGCCGAAGCTGCAGATCAGCCCCGTGTCGCCCGGCTCGAACCCGTCGTTATGCAGATGGAAGGCGATGATCGAGCCTGCCGACGAGGTGTTGGCGTAGTCATCCAGGATGATGACGTTTTCGTCTTCCGACGGTTCGCGGCCCAGCACCTTCTTGCCGATCAGGGTGTTCATGTTGATGTTGGCCTGGTGCAGCCACAGGCGCTTCAGCCCGTGCGGGTCCAGGCCCAGTTCGTCGGCGTAGTCGACGATCATGTCCGACACCATCGGCACCACGTCACGGAAGACCTTGCGGCCCTGCTGGACGAACAGCTTGTCGTTCTGCTGGCTGTCGTCGGCGACGGTGGCGTCCAGATGTTTGGTGTCGCGCGCCGCCCGGTTCAGGAAGCCGAAGTTGTTGCGGATGTTGTTGGAGAAGACCGTCTTCAGCCGCGCGCCCAACACGTCCCAGCCGCCGGGACCGGCCGTGTCCGACGATTCCACGATCACCGCCGTGGCCACGTCGCCGAAGATGAAATGGCTGTCGCGGTCGGTGAAGTTCAGGTGGGCGGAACAGACCTCGGGATTGACCATCAGCACCGCCTTGGCCGAGCCGGAGGCGATGAAGTCCGCCGCCGTCTTGATGCCGAAGGTCGCCGACGAACAGGCCACGTTCATGTCAAAGGCGAAACCCTCGATGCCCAAGGCCTGTTGCACCTCGATCGACAGGGCGGGATAGGCGCGCTCCATATTGGAGGCGGCGCACAGGACGGCGCCGATCTCGCTGACCGGCTTGCCCCAGGCGGCGATGGCCTGCTGGGCGGCCTTGACCGCGATCTCGGCCAGGATCGACAGGTCTTCGTTCGAGCGTTCCGGCAGGTGAGGGGCCATGCGCTGCGGGTCGATGATGCCGGTCTTGTCCAGCACGAAGCGACTCTTGATGCCCGAAGCCTTCTCGATGAAGGCGGACGAGGAATGGGTCTTGGCCTCAAGCTCGCCGGCCTCGATCTCGGCGGCGTGACGCGCGTTCCACCCGTCGGCCCAGGCGTTGTAGCTGGCGACCAGTTCGTCGTTCGAGACGGATTGTTCGGGGGTGAAGAGGCCGGTGGCGGCGATGACGGCGTGGGGCATCTTTGTTTTGTTCCTATCGCTCAGCCCGCGGGGCCTCGCTGCTTGAGGAGCCTGTTCCTGTCGCACGGCCTCGGTGGTTCGAAGCAGAGCGTTTCATATCTAAACCCGTCAATAGGATGGCGGAGGCTTTCGGTCGAGACTGGCGATCACGCCGGTGGCCCAACGTTGCACTTGCCCGCGCGGCGCCCTGGGCGTCGGCTGGCTGCGGGCGGCGATCAGGATATCGACCAGATCCTCGGCCTCGCAGGGCCAGCCCTCGGGCGTGACATAGATCGGATAGGCGACCAGGGCGGCGTGGATCAGGTGGTCGATGCTGGCCCGGCGATGGCGGCGCTCGAATGTCATCCGGTCGTCGGTCAGGCCCCAGCCCGCATAGAAGGGGCGGCCATAGACGGATACGGCCTTGCCCCTCATCAGGGCCTCGAACCCGGTCAGGGAGGTCAGGGTGGCGACCCGCTGGCACGCTGCCAGACAGTCGATGATGTCCAGCCCGTCCGCCGTGGCATCCACCGACGCCATGGCCGAGGCGTCCAGCCGACCGGGGCGGTTGCCCGCCAGCACATCCGGGTGGTTGCGATAGACCAGGAAGGCGTCCGGGTGATCGACGCGCGCCGCCTCGACCAGGGCCGAGTTGGTGTTCAGGTCGGGGCCGCAGCCCAGCAGGATCGACTTGTCATTCTCGACCTGGCCCACCACCAGCAGGATGTCGCGGTCCGTGGGCCAGCCGGTCGGGGCCTGACCCTTCAGATTATATTTCGACAGGCCCGCATCGACGACCCACATCCGCAGTTTCGCGGCCCGCGCCAGCTGATCGGGCGACAGGTCATCAGTCTCGATCAGGGTTTCCAGCCGTGACGGGCGGGACGGGTCATAATAGACGCCTTGATCGTCCAGCGCGACCGACAGGGCGCCGACAAAGTCCGACCCCAGGCCGCGTGAGCGGATGAAGCCGTCCTCCATCCGCACGGTCGGACCGTGGAAGGCGGCGGCCGCCTGGCGCGTCGCCTCGCTCTCCTTGCCCGCCCACCAGATCAGGCGACCGTGCGTCGTCTGGGCATGGGCGGCGGCGCGGCGCGGCGACATGAAATAGCGCAGCGAGGCCTTGGGCGAGTTCAGCAGGCGGCGCACGGGCGGACGCTTGGCCGGGGCGAAACCGACCGCCGCCCATGATCCCGCCAGCCGGTCCGCCCGGTCGCGCAGGGCGATCAGCCGCTCCAGCGCCTGTTCGGCCTCGCATCTGTGGCCCGTGACCGGATCGACATAGCGGCTGTAGGCGATCAGGGCGGCGGCGGCGATCTGTTCGATGCTGCGCGCGACGCCGCGACGGCCCGTTTCTACGGCGTCGGTCGTCAGGCCCCAGCCGGAATAGAAGGGCGCGCCGAAACAGCGGACGGGCAGGCCGCGCAGCAGGGCCTCGAACCCCAGGGCCGAGGTCACGCAATAGACCGCGTCCACCGCATCCAGCAGGTCGGCGGGCCGCACATCGGTGTCGATCAGCGTCAGGCCGTTCAGGTCGGTGACACAGCCCTGTTTACGGCCAGCCGCGACGGCGGGGTGGCGTTTCAGGATCAACTGGGCGTCCGGCTCGTCCCGTCGCGCGGCGGCGACCATGTCCGCGAAGCTCTGCTGTGAAGCCAATCCATAGCCGATGGAGGCGTCGCCGAACGTCTGATCCACGATCAGCACACGCCGTCCGGGCTTCAGCAGGCCGGGGTCCAGCGGCCCGCCCATATTGGTCTTGGACACCCGTGCGCCGACGATCCGGTCGATCAGGGCGCGGGCGCGGGCGGTCATGGCCGCATCGCACCAGCCGTCGGCGCTCTGGATCAACTGCTCCAGCCGACTGGGTCGGGTCGCATCGTAATAGACGCCCAGATCATCGACGATAAGGCTGAGGCTGGCCGCGCCCGCCTCTCCGATGCCGACCGAACGCAGGAAGCCGTCCTCCAGCGCGACATAGGTCAGCCCGGCCTTCTGCGCCTTGCGGCGTCCGGCGGCGGCGGTCGGCTTCATGCCCCAGCCGAGGATCGCCTCGATATCATTCGTCGGCAGCGCCTTCAGCTCATAGTCGGGCAGGAAGGCGCTGAGGAAGGGAACCTTCAGCACGCCGGGCGCACAGACCCATGCCGGGGTCTTGGCGGAGTTTTCAGCGGTTGCGAACAAGGACGATCCGACGTGGTGGACGACCAGCTTTAGGCCGGTTGGCGAAAGGCGGCTAGGGACTTCATCCTGCCCGTGCGAGCAGAGCCCTGGCCTGCTCCAGATGCAGTCGCTCGACCATGGCGCCATTGACGCGGATCGCGCCCAGACCCTCGGCCTCAGGCGCGGCGAAGGCGGCGATGACGGCGCAGGCCTGTTCGACCTCAGCCTCGGACGGCGAGAAGGCGGCGTTGGCCGGGGCGATCTGCGACGGGTGGATCAGGCTCTTGCCGTCGAACCCGTACAGCCGCCCCTGGGCGGCCTCGGCGGCGAGACCGTCCGTGTCGTCGATGCGGTTGAACACCCCGTCGATGGCCAGAAGATTGTGGGTGCGGGCGGCGGCGACCAGCAGGGCCAGCCACGGTTTGAACGGTTCGCGATCCGGAGACGGGCCGGTTCCCAGCGCCTTGGCCAGATCATTGACGCCCAGCATCAACCCGTCCAACGCGCCGCCCGCCTCCGCGATTTCGGTCAAGGTCAGCAGGGCGCGCGGCGTCTCGATCATGGCCCACAGGGCGGCGCCCTTGGGCAGCCAGGCAGTGATGGCGTGAACTGTTTCGGGCGTTTCGACCTTGGGCGCGACGATCAGGGCGGCGCCGACTGTCTTCAACGCCGCCAGATCATCCAGACCCCAGGGCGTGTCCAACCCATTGATCCGAACGCCCAGGCGCGGGCCGAAGCCGCCTGCCTGAACGGCGGCGGCCGCAGCGGCGCGGGCCTCTGCCTTGGCCTCGGGCGCGACGGCGTCTTCAAGGTCCAGAATGGCGACATCGCAGTCCAGTGTGCGGGCCTTCTCGACCGCGCGGGCGTTGGAGGCGGGCAGGTAGAGAACGCTGCGGACGCGGTCGGCGCGCATCAGACGCGCCCCGTCACAGGCACCAGGGCGCCGGTCATCGCCCTGCTTTCGGGCGAGGCCAGAAACAGGATGACGGCGGCCAGGTCGGCGGGCGCCACCCAGGCGGCGGGATCGGCGTTGGGCATGTCCTTGCGGTTGGCGGGCGTGTCGATGATCGAGGGCAGGACGGCGTTCACGGTGACGCGCGTGGACTTCAACTCGTCAGCCAGCGCCTGGGTCAGGGCATGGACCCCGGCCTTGGCCGCGCCATAGGCCCCCATGCCAGCGCCGGGCTTCAGCGCTGCCGCCGAGCCGATGTTGATGATCCGCCCTTCATCGGACACCCTCAGATAGGGCAGGGCCGCGCGGCTGGCGTTCAGGGCGGTGGCGACGTTCAGCGCGTGCATCCGGTCCCAGGCGGGGGCGGCGTCATCGGTGGTCTGCCAGACGAAACCGCCCGCGATGTTCAGCAGCACGTCCAGCCTTCCGAAGCGGCTGATCACGCCGGTGATGGCCGCTTCGGCCTGTTTGGGATCGGTCAGGTCCACCCCGCCCAGCGCCAGCACGCCCTGCGGAACAGGATTGCCCATGGCGTGGTCGATGACGGCGATCTTCAGCCCGGCCCCGCCGCCTGCGTCGCGCGCCGCCGACAAGACGGCCTGGCCCAGGGTGCCGTGTCCGCCCGTGATCGCGATCACCCGTTCCGACATTTCGTTCTCCATCACCGCCGGACCATAGAGGCAGATCAGCCGGCGGCGAAGACCCGGGACATGAGGCGTTCCAGCGCGGTCTGATCCTCGGCGTCGAAGGCGGCTTTCACTGTGGCGTCCACGTCGAACACGGCGATCAGGGCGCCCGACGCGTTAAACACCGGCACGACGATCTCACTCTCGGAACGGCTGTCGCAGGCGATGTGGCCGGGGAAGGCGTGAACATCCTCGACGATCTGGGTCGCCCGCGTCGCCGCCGCCGCGCCGCACACCCCGCGCCCGAAGGCGATCCGCAGACAGCCCAGCGTGCCCTGATAGGGACCGACCACCAGTTCGTCTGCCTTGTCCGGATCCACGACGTAGAAGCCGGTCCAGAAGAAGTGCTCAAACGCGTCCGCCAGCATGGACGACACCGTGGCCATCCGCGCCGTCAGATTCGGCTCGCCATCCAGCACGGCCAGAATCTCGGCCTCGACCTCGGCATAGCGGGCGGCCTTGTCGGCGGGGCGGTCGTCGCGGGCGACATAGGCCATCAGAACTCTCCTTCAACGGGCGGCGATATAGGGTGCTGGCGCGTCTGATGCGAGAGTGCAGGCGAGCGGTCTGCGTCCCTTTCAGTCGCGCGGATGTGAAGCCACTCAAACCGCCGATACGCGTTGATCTTCGGGAGGACAGGCAGATGAAACCTGACCGCAGACATCAAGTCGGCGCATCCGAAAGAATCGATCTGGTCCAACTGGCCGCCGAACTGGCGAACCGGGGCTTCTACGTGATCGGTGAACTGCACGCCTCGCCGCCGACAGACAGGCCTGAACCCGACGCGCGAATGCGGCGCTCGCCATAAAGGGTCAGCCGCTTTTCCTGAACGAAAACCAGATCAGCGACCGTCATCAGATCGCCAGTCGTGTCGAGAAACAGATCGGGAAAGGAGTGGTAGGCCCGGAGGGACTCGAACCCCCAACCAGACCGTTATGAGCGGTCGGCTCTAACCATTGAGCTACAGGCCCCCGGGCGATTTGCGTCGCGGGACACCTCGCCTAGCAGGGGCAGGTGTCGCTTGCCAAGACAGTGTGTGCCCAACAGATGTCTTTCCGCGATGTCATGAAGATGAACGAAATCTGCCAATCGGGCGTTGGCGTACATTCAGGCTGGAAAGGCGAAGGTTGTCGCCATAACGGATGACGACCTCGTCAACCGCGATCGCCCCCACGGAGAGAATGATCACATGACCCGCACGTTCAAGGCCCTGGCTATGGGTGGCGCAATGGCCGCTGCTGTCGCCCTGACCGCCGCCGCTTCGCCGACCCTGGCGCAGACTGTCCAAACCGGAGTCCAGACCGTGCAAGCTGCACCCGCCCTGAATCTGTCGGCCTATGGCGAAGTGAAGATCAAGCCGGACATGGCCACCATCAGCTTCGGCGTTCAGACCGAGGCGACGACCGCCGCCGCCGCCCTGCGCGACAACGCCACCCAGATGACCCAGGTCATGGCCGCCCTGCGCCGTGCAGGCATCGCCGAGCGCGACATCCAGACCTCTGGCCTGAACGTCCAGGCCCAGTACGACTATGTGCAGAACGAACCGCCCAAGCTGCGCGGCTATCAGGCCATCAACCGCGTGACGGTGACCATCAATGACCTGAACAAGGTCGGCACGACGGCCGACGCCGTGGTCGCTGCAGGCGTCAATCAGGTCGACGGCATCAGCTTTGGTCTGAAGGATGCTTCGGCGGCTGAAAACCAGGCCCGCCAACTGGCCGTCCGCGCCCTGCAGTCCAAGGCGCAACTGTATGCCCAGGCCCTGGGCGTGCAACTGGGCGGCATCCGCTCGCTGAACGAAGGCGGCGGCTATTCGCCCCAACCGCCTATGCCGATGCCGGCCCCCATGTTCGCCCGTGCGGCCATGGCGGACTCCACCCCCGTCTCGGCTGGCGAACTGACCGTTCGGATCGACATCAACGGCGTGTACGACATCGTCCGCTGATCGTCAGATCGCCCAAGAAGAAAGGCCCGCCGTCACCGGCGGGCCTTTTTGATTCTGGCGGGGCGCTGAATGATCAGGTCGAGCGTTTGATGTTGTTGTCGTCGTCCAGCAAAACGACGTTGGGCGTCCACTGGCGGGCTTCGGCGTCGGGCAGCTGGCCGTAGGTGACCACGATCACCTTGTCGTTCTTCTGCACCAGACGGGCGGCGGCGCCGTTGACGCCGATGACCTTGGACCCGCGCGGGGCCTGGATGGCGTAGGTGGTGAAGCGTGCGCCGTTGGTGATGTTCAGCACATCGACCTGCTCGTTCGCATAGATGCCCGCAGCATCCAGCAGGTCCATGTCGATGGCGATGGAGCCCTCATAGTCCAGATCGGCCTGGGTCACCGTCGCGCGGTGCAGCTTGGACTTCATCAAGGTGACCAGCATGGGCGCGGTCTCCGAATACACGCGGGGCGATAGGCCCCCGCTCGCAGGCGGCTGATATAAGGATTTCGGGGGCGGTCATCAATCGTCTCGTTGCGATGCAGCGAGAACGGCGCCGTGGTTGCGAAGCCTGCACGCAGATTGCCTGACGTTCATTTGACCGCAGCCCCCGTCCCACTATGTTGGACGCTCGGTCGCTTCTGACCTGCGCGGGCCTGCCCTTCTTCATGAAACAGTTCTTCCTGACGGTTCTCGGCGTCTTCACCGGGCTGATCCTCTTCCTGGTCGTGGTGCCGGTGGTTCTGTTGACGATGGCTGTGGCAAGCTCGTCCAAGCCCACGACGCCCGCTGCGGCGGTGCTGGAGCTGGACCTGCGCGCAGGCGTGTCGGACCAGCCCTCGACCAATCCCTTCGCGGCCTTCAGCGGCTCTGGCCTGTCGGCGATCCAGGTGGTCGATGTCCTGGCCCAGGCGAGCGAGGACCGCAGCGTCAAGGGGCTGCTGATCCGCCTGCCGGAAGCGGGCATGACCCCGGCGACGGCGGATGAGCTGCGTCAGGCGATCCACCGCTTCCGCAAGTCGGGCAAGCCGGTCATCGCCCACAGCCAGGGCTTCGCGCCGGCGGGCGCGGTGATGTCCACCTATATGGTCGGAACCTCGGCGGATGAGCTGTGGATGCAGAACACCTCGGGCTTCCAGGCGACGGGCTTCTCGGCCGACAGCGTGTTCCTGGGCCGCGCCTTCGCCAAATACGGCGTTAAGGCCGATTTCGAGCAGCGCTACGAGTACAAGAACGCCGTCAACGAATACACCCAGAGCGACTACACCGGTCCGCACCGCGAGGCGATGACGGCCTGGATGGACGCCATGTACGGCTCGGCCCTGGCCGGGGCGGCGCAGGACCGCAAGACCACGCCTGAAGCTTTGAAGGCGGTCATCGAGGGCGGTCCCTATACGGCCCAGCAGGCGCTGGAGAACAAGCTGATCGACAAGATCGGCCAGGCCGAGGAGGCCGAGGCCGCGATCAAGCAGCGCGCGGGCAAGGGGGCGGAGATCATCCCCTTCAACAAATACGCCTCTGACAAGGGCGACCGTCTGGGTTCAGGCAAGAACGCCATCGCCATCGTCGGCGGCGAAGGCGCGATCGTGACCGGGCGCGGCGGTTCGGGCGGCGGCTTCGGCGGCGGATCCTCGATCCGCTCCGACGACACGGCCAAGGCCATCTACGACGCCATCGAGGACAAGGATGTGAAGGCCATCGTCTTCCGCGTCTCTTCGCCCGGCGGGTCGCCGGATGCGTCGGAACAGATTCTGGCGGCGGTGCGTGCGGCGCGGGCGGCAGGCAAGCCGGTGGTCGTGTCCATGGGCGCCTATGCGGCCTCGGGCGGCTACTGGATCAGTTCCGAGGCCGACTGGATCGTGGCCCAGCCCACCACCCTGACCGGCTCCATCGGCGTGTTCGGCGGCAAGTTCGTTCTGGCGGACGCTCTGGGCCGGTTCGGCGTGGACATGCGCCAGTTGTCGGTCGGCGGCGAATACGCCGACGCCTTCTCTCCGACCCAGACCTTCACGCCGCAGCAACGGGCCGCCTTCTCGACCTCGATGGACCGCATCTACGACGACTTCATCCAGCGCGTCGCCACGGGCCGCAAGCTGTCGCCGGATCGGGTTCGCGAAATCGCCAAGGGCCGCGTCTGGACCGGCGCCCAGGCCCTGCCGCTGGGGCTGGTCGATCAATTGGGCGGTCTGACCGAAGCCGTGGCCAAGGCCAAGGAGTTGGCCAAGATCCCGGCGGACGAATCGGTGCGCTTCAAACACTTCCCCAAGTCGAAATCGACGTTTGAGGCCCTGTCGGAAATGTTCGGCGTCCAGACGGAAGGCGCCAAGGCGCTGGTCATGCTGGGCGGAGTCATGTCGGACCCGCAGGCCCAGGCCGTCATGCGCCGCATCGAGGGCGACCGGATGCGCAGCCAGGGCGCGGTGGTTCTGGCTGATCAGCCGCAGTTCTGATCGCGCGATCCCGCCCCGATCTGGTCACGGGGACGTGCGACGACACGCGCGTCCCTGTTCAGCGGGTTTCCATTGACGGGAAACCATGTTGGACCGACATTGGCTCTTCGGCGTTCTTCGGAGCGCCTGAAAGGATTATCCATGTTCCAGCCTGAACGTTTCGCCACAGTCGGCTTCGCCGCACGCCGTCGGCCCAATGGCTTCGTCGCCTCGGTGATGTGGGTGTTCGGCCTTGTCGCAGGCGCTGCGGCGGTCGCCGTCGGCGCGATCCTGGCCATCTTCACTGCGGTGACCGTGGCGGTGATCGCCCTGTTCGCAGGCGTGCTGGTCTTCCTGGCAGGTCTGGCGCTGAAGGCGCGCCGCAACATGACGCAGCGCCGCCGTTCAAGCGATCCTGACGTGATCGAGGCCCACAAGGTCGGCGAGACCTGGGTCGCTTATGGCTGGGAGCGCGACGGCCGCTAGGGCTGGTTTCCGATGGTTCAGATCATCGCGGCGCCGTCGCCGAACTTCGATGAACGCCGGGCCCCGCCCGACATGCTGGTCCTGCACTATACAGGCATGCAAACGGGGGAGGCCGCCCTGGCGCGCCTGCGTGACGCCGAAGCCCAGGTGTCGGCCCATTATCTGATCGAGGAAGACGGCCGCATCTTCGGCCTTGTGCCGGAAGAGCGCCGCGCCTGGCACGCCGGACGCGGCGTCTGGCAGGGCGAGGACGATTGCAACGCCGCCTCCATCGGCATCGAGATCGTCAATCCGGGCCATGAGTTCGGCTATAGCGCCTTCCCGGACGCCCAGATCGCGTCGGTCATCGCCCTGATCGGCGACATCCGCGAACGCTGGACCGTGCCCGACAGCCGCATCATCGGCCATTCCGACCTGGCGCCGGAACGCAAGGACGATCCCGGCGAACTGTTCCCGTGGAAACGTCTGGCCGAGGCGGGCCATGGCCTCTGGTTCGAACCGGCGGCGGAACGGATCAAGGCCCTGGGCGGTCTGCTGCAAAAGGGCGATGACGGCATCGGCGTGGTCGTGCTGCGCGCAGGCCTGCATCGACTGGGTTACGGCATCAAACCGGGCGGCGACTATGACGCCGAAACTGAAAGCACCGTGCGCGCCTTCCAGCGCCACTGGCGTCAGAGCCGCGTTGACGGCGTGGCCGACGGCGAGACCCGCGCCCGTCTGGTGGGGCTGCTGCAACTGGCCAGCGCCGAGAGCGTGACGGGCGTGCTGGATTGACCTTCGCGCCGGTTGCGCGCATCTAGCGCGCGCCAGACGGCTGGGCGGTCGCGGCAGGGTTCGCCCCTGTCGAGGAAAGTCCGGGCTCCACGGTGAAAAGGCGGCGGATAACTTCCGCCCGGGGTGACCCGAGGGATAGCGCCACAGAAAGCAAACCTCCGGCCTTGCGAGGCCGGTAAGGGTGAAAGGGTGGGGTAAGAGCCCACCGCGTAGGCGGCAACGTCGACGGCATGGCAAGCCCCGCCTGGAGCAAGACCAAATAGGGACATCGCGCGGGTTCGCTCGCGGGGTTCACCGCCTCAGATGTCCGGGTAGGTCGCGAGAACCGATCAGCAATGGTCGGTCCAGAGGAATGATCGTCGCCGCTTTTCGGAGCGGAACAAAACCCGGCTTACAGGCCGTCTGGCATATTTTTTCGACAGGCTGCGTCGCGCGCGGCGTGCGGTCAGCCGCCCCGTGTGCGGCCGAGGCCGGTCGCGGCCTGATTCACCGCCCGGCGTTAAGCTTTACCGTATTTTACAATCGGACCCGCAGCAATCGACACGGCGTTCATAGAGCAATGATCTTGTTGTTCTTTCGCCGGCCCCGGACGGGCCAGATCTTATCCCCCGGTTTGCCGATTGGGGCGCGGCTCCACAGGCTCCAGCTCGTTAACCTTTTGTCGCATCAGCAAGATTAGAGTCATGCACAGGCTGTGAATACTTTGAATGTTCTTTTTATGTTCACGGTATTTGAGTGTGTTTCCCGCGCCGCAAGCCGGGAACATGGTTAAGAGTCAGCTTCAATCCCATTGAGGCCCATTTCATCCCATGCTATCCCAATTTTCATGATTGGGGCTGTGAGGCTGCGCGGCGGGCGCAAGTCAGGCATCTAGGGACGGGTCGAAAGGCTCGATTGGACAGGCGTGTTTCTCTCGACTTACGAGAAACAATTGGACGGCAAGCGTCGTCTCCTGATCCCCAACGACTTCCGCACGACCGAAAACGGCGCAGCTGGCGGCGTCTTCATCTTCCCCTCCATCGAAGCAGACTGCCTAGAGGCGGGCGGCGATCGCCTGTTCGCCGTCTATGCTGAGATGATCGAATCCCTGCCGTTCGGATCTGAAGAGCGTTCGGCGCTGGAGTGGCAGGTGATGGGCGAGCAGGTGCGTCTGTCCTATGACGCAGGCGGCCGCATCACCCTGCCGGAAGCCCTCTGCGCCGAGGCGGGACTGGAGGACACGGTCGTCATCGTCGGCCTGAACGATCGCTTCCAGATCTGGTCGCGTGAGAAGTGGACCGCTCGACGCGCCGAACAGCGCGCCCTGGCCAAGGCGGGCATGGCCCAGATCGGCGCCCTGAAGCTGGCGGCGCAGATGAAGCTGGCGGGGGGCGGTTCGTGACTGATGCTCCCCACGCTCCCGTCCTGTTGGCCGAGGTGATCGAGGCGTTGAAGCCCGGTTCCGGTGATGTGGTCATCGACGCCACCTTCGGCGCAGGCGGCTATACGCGCGCCATTCTGGCGACCGGCGCTGAGGTGATCGCCCTGGACCGCGACCCCACGGTCCAGCCGCACGCCGATTCGGTCGCGCGCGACTTCCCTGACCGTTTCCAGCTGGTCCGCACGCCTTTCTCGGGTCTGGCTGAGGCCTTCGCCGACAGCGGTAAGGCGACGCTGGACGGCGCCGTCTTCGACATCGGCGTCTCGTCGATGCAACTGGATCAGGCCGAGCGTGGCTTCTCCTTCATGCGCGACGGGCCGCTGGACATGCGCATGTCCGATGACGGCGCGACGGCTGCCGACATCGTCAACACCTGGGATCATGGGCCGCTGGCCCACATCTTCAAACTGTATGGTGAAGAGCGTCAGTCGGGCCGGGTGGCCACCGCCATCCTGCGCCGCCGCGCCGAACAGCCTTTCACCCGCACGCTGGATCTGGCTGAGGTGGTCGAGAAGGCTTTGGGCGGACGTCGCGGCGCGCCGATCCATCCGGCGACGCGGGTGTTTCAGGCGCTGCGGATCGCGGTGAATGACGAACTGGGCGAACTGGAGCGCGGGCTGGAAGCCGCCGAAGCGACGTTGGCGCCGGGCGGACGTCTGGCCGTCGTCACCTTCCATTCGCTGGAAGACCGCATCGTCAAAGCCTTCCTGACCGAGCGCACGGGCAACGCCCCGGCCGGTTCGCGTCATGCCCCGATGGCCGTTGATCCGCGCAAGCCCAGCTTCACCCTGCAGTTCAAGGGCGCGCGCGAGGCGGGCGACGAGGAGCGTTCGGTCAATCCGCGCGCCCGTTCGGCCAAGCTGCGCGCGGCGATCCGCACGGACGCGCCCGCCTGGGCCGCGACCAAGGGGAGGGCGGCGGCATGACGGCCAGTCCCTTCGCCTATCGCAAGAGCGTGCTTCAGCGTCTGTTCGACTGGAAGGTGCGCGGCGTCCGCTGGATCGAGATCATCGGCGTGGTGCTGGTCGCCGTCATGATCATGTCGGTCTATGTCGCTAAGGCGGCGGCCGCGCGCGAAAGCGCCAAGATCGCGGAACTGGAACGCGACATCCGCGAAACTAACCAGCGTGTGCGCCTGCTGCGCGCCGAGGCGGCCCGGCTGGAGCAGCCTGCACGGCTTGAGGCCCTGTCGCGTCAGGCCGGCCTGGGGCCGGTCGATGTGCACAAACAGGGCGGCGAAGGCACTTTGACGGCGCTTGCGCCCGAGCCCGCCAAACCGGCTGAACCCTCTGCGACCCCGGCTGCGGAGAGCGCGCAATGAGCGTTCAGGACCACCGCGGCTATCCGCCTCAACGGCCTGCGCCGTCTCTGGATGTCCAGGGACGGCTTGCGCCCTTCTGGCGCTGGGTGTCGGAGCTGGTCTGGCGTCTGGAGCATGGGTTCGAGCGCGCCCGCGCCGACGCTCGCCCGGAAGAGGACACCCGCGTCCGCATCTTCCTGATCATGATCGCCTTCTCGGTCGTGTTCGCCGGTCTGGCGGCAGGCGCATCCTACAAGGCCCTGTTCGCCGATACGGGCGGACGCTGGTCGGTCGGCAATCCGAACGCGCTGAGCCGCGGCGATCTGACGGACCGCAATGGCGAGCTGCTGGCCACCAACGTCATCCACTACGGCCTCTACATCAATCCGAACGAGATCTGGGACCGCGACCTGGCCTATCGCCAGATCCGCCGCGCCCTGCCGCGAATCCCGTCCGAGCGCCTGCGCCGGGTGCTGGCCGGTGATCGCCGTCTGATCGTGATGAACGGCCTGACGCCGGCCGACAAGGCGGCGGTGCATAATCTGGCGCTGGGCGGCGTGACCTTCGAGGCCGAGGATCGTCGCGCCTATCCGCTGGGCACATCGGCGGTGCACATCGTCGGCGACGCCGACACGGGCGGCCGCGGCATCTCGGGCGCCGAACTGGCCTTCAACGACGAAATCCGCGCGGCGGGCCAGCGGGGGGAAAGCTTCCCCCTGTCCATCGACCTGCGCGTTCAGGGCGTGCTGGAGAACGAACTGGCCGCCGCCGCCATCAAGGCCCAGGCCAAGGGCGCGGTGGGCATCGTCACCGACGTCCAGACCGGCGAAGTCCTGGGCATGGCCAGCTGGCCGAACTTCAGCCAGGCCAACCGCAATGCAGCGCCGGACGGCGCGACCCTGAACCGCGCGGTTTCGGGCCACTATGAAATGGGGTCGGTGTTCAAGACCTTCACCGTGGCGGCGGGTCTGGACCTGGGCCTGGCGGACATGAACACCCAGTTCGACGCCTCGCAGGCCCTGCGGATCGGCAACCGCAGCATCAAGGACTTCCACGCCCAGAACCGCGTGATGTCGCTGGAGGAAGTCTATCTGCACTCGTCCAACATCGGCACCTCGCAGTTGGCGGTGCAGATGGGGGCGAACCGGATGCGCGACTATTTCGACCGTCTGGGCCTGCTGCGCGCCTCGTCGGTGGAGCTGAGAGAATCGGCCAAGCCGGTCGTGCCGCGCCGTTGGGATGACTCCACCCTGGCGTCCCTGTCTTTCGGTTACGGCATCATGGTCACCCCGGCCCAGGTCATTCAGGCCATGGGCGCCCTGACCAACGGCGGGCGGATGGTTCCGCTGAGCCTGCGCAAGGGCGGGGCGGTCGGCGCCCAGACGCCGCAGATCGTCACCGAAGAAACCTCGCGCACCATTCTGGACCTGATGCGCCGCAACGTGGTCAAGGGCTCTGGCGGGTTCGCCGATGCGCCGGGCCTGCGGGTCGGGGGCAAGACCGGCTCGGCCAATAAATTGGTCAATGGCCGCTATGAAGCCAACCACGCGGTCGGTTCGTTCGCGGCGGTCTTCCCTGTCGACGGGCCGCTGAACGCCAAACGCTACGCCATCCTGATCGTCGTCGATGAGCCGGGCTCCTATCCCAAGACGGGCGCCTATGTGGCGGCGCCTGCGGTGCGCAACACAGCCGACCGGATCGCGGGCTTCCTGGGCGTCGAGCGTCGCGAAGACCGCTGGCGCACGGCGACGGGCGAAAAGGTCCCGGCCTATCAGGATGTCGCGGGGGACGGGCTGTGAGCGCGCTTCACCTGTCAGACCTGCTGCGCCGCGACGTGGCCTCCGACCCGGTGATCACCGGCGTCACCGCCGACAGCCGCAAGGTCGCGCCCGGTGCCCTGTTCGTGGCCCTGCCCGGATCGGCGGCGGACGGCCGCGCCTTTATCCCTCAAGCCCTGGCGCAGGGGGCGGCCGCGGTGCTGGCGCCCAGCGACACGCCGGACAATGCGGCCCCGGTTCTGGTCACCTCTGGGGACGTGCGCCGGGCCTACGCCATCGCCGCGCGCAGCTTCTATGGCGCCCAGCCCAAGACCTGCGTCGCCATCACCGGGACCAACGGCAAGACTTCGGTCGCCACCTTCTGCCGCGAAATCTGGGCCGGCATCGGCCACAAGTCCGCCAGCATGGGCACCTTGGGCGTGATTGGTCAGAAAGGCGACAAGACCTACGCCCTGACCGGTCCCGGCCTGACCAGCCCCGACGCCGCCGAGGCCGCGCGTCTGCTGGCGGAACTGGCGCGCAAGGAGGTCACCCATCTGGCGCTGGAGGCCTCGTCCCACGGCATCGACCAGCGGCGTCTGGACGGCGTGGCGCTGAAGGCGGCGGGCTTCACCAACCTGACCCAGGACCACCTGGATTATCACGGTACGATGGAGAACTATCGCACCGCCAAGCTGCGTCTGTTCGAGGCCCTGCTGCCGCGCGGACGCACCGCAGTGCTGAACGCCGATTCCGACGCCTATTCCGCCTTCGCCTCGGCCTCGATCATGGCCGGACTGGGCGTGTTCGGCGTGGGCGAGCGCGGGCGCGACCTGACGCTGATCGGACGCAAGGCGACGCCCGAAGGACAGCGCCTGACGCTGGATGTGCGCGGTTCGGTGCGCGAGATACTTCTGCCGCTGGCGGGCGCCTTCCAGGCCTCGAACGCCTTGGTGGCGGCCGGGCTGTGCATCGCGGCGGGTGACGCGCCGGACGCCGTCGTCGGGGCTCTGGAGAACCTGACCGGGGCGCAGGGCCGTCTGCAGCGCATCGGCGCGCGCGCGGCGGGCGCCAAGGGCGAGGTCTATGTCGACTACGCCCACACACCGGATGGTCTGGAGACGGTGCTGAACGCCTTGCGTCCCCATGCGACGGGGCGTCTGATTGTCGTCTTTGGCGCTGGCGGCGATCGCGACCGCGGCAAGCGTCCGCTGATGGGCGGGATTGCAGGCCGCCTGGCCGATGTGGCCATTGTCACCGACGACAATCCCCGTTCCGAAGACCCCGCCTCAATCCGTGCTCAGGTTCTGGCTGGCTATCCTGACGCCATGGAGATCGGTGATCGCCGCACGGCCATCGAAACCGCCATTGAAATGATGGGCGACGGGGATGTGGTGGTCATCGCCGGAAAAGGGCATGAACAGGGTCAGATCGTCGGCGGGGTGACCCATCCCTTTGACGACGCCACTGTCGCGTCCGAGGCCCTGTCCCTTAATGCCTGATACCTCCGCCCGCCCGCTCTGGACGGCCGCCGAAGTCGCCGCCGCCACGGGCGGCGTGCTGCATGGCGACGACCGCCCGATCACGGGCGTCACCTACAACAGCCGCGAGATCGTCTCCGGCGATCTGTTTCTGGCCCTGAAGGGCGCGCGCGACGGGCATGAGTTCGCCGCCAGCGCCTTCTCCGCCGGGGCCGCCGCCGCACTGGTCGAACATCGGGTCGAGGGCGGGCCGCACGTCGTGGTCGCCGACACCCTGCACGGGTTGGAGGCGCTGGGCGTCGCCGCGCGCAACCGGGCGCCCCATGTGAAGCGCGGCGCCGTCACCGGCAGCGTCGGCAAGACCAGCGTGACCCAGGCGATCAAGGCGGGCCTTGATCTGGCGGGGCGGTCGCATGGTTCGATCAAGAGCTACAACAACCATATCGGCGTGCCGCTGACCCTGGCGCGGATGCCGGTGGAGACCGAGCGCGCCATCTTCGAGATCGGCATGAACGCGCCGGGCGAGATCGCGCCGCTATCGAAGTTCGTGGCGCCTCACGCCGCCTGCGTCACTACGGTTGGCCCGGTCCATATCGAAGCCTTCGCCGACGGCGAGGCGGGGGTGGCGCGCGAAAAGGCGACGATCTTCCAGGGGCTGGTTCCCGGAGGAACCGCCGTGGCCAATGGCGATGTGGCCTATGCCGCCGTGCTGGCCGAGGCCGCGCGGGCGGTCGGCGCGCGACTGGTGACTTTCGGCAGCGATGCGGCGCATGACGCCCGCCTGATCGACTTCCGACCCGATGCGGAAGGGGCGGCTGTGACGGCGGACCTGTTCGGCCGGCGGATCGACTATCGTCTGGCCCAGTCGGGCGTGCACTGGGGGCTGAACAGCCTGTGCGTTCTGGCGATGCTGGATGCGCTGGACGTGCCGCTGGAGACGGGGCTGCAGGCCCTGGCCGGGTTCCAACCGCTGGCGGGGCGAGGACAGACGCGGATCGTAAGCCTGCCGGGCGGCGGCTTCACCCTGATCGACGAAAGCTATAACGCCAATCCGCTGTCGATGACGGCGGGCTTCAAGAGCCTGGGCGCGCGGGCGATCGCGCCCGGCGGGCGCCGCATCGTCGTTTTGACCGACATGCTGGAGTTGGGCGAACAGAGCCGCGCCCTGCATGAAGGCCTGGCTGCGACCATCGAGGCGGCGGGGGTGGATGTGGTTCACGCCGCGGGGCCTGAAATGCGCCATCTATACGATGCACTGCCCGCCTCGCGTCGCGGCCTGTGGCGCCCGACGGCGGCGGAGCTGGCGGCTGAAGCGTCCGCGCTGGCGGCGCCCGGCGATATTGTCATGGTCAAGGGATCGAACGGGTCGAAGGCGTCGCTGGTCGCCAGAGCCCTGGCCGATCTGAACAGCGCCGAAGGGGGCTTGCCCTCAGGCGGCGACGCGCCCGGCGTGGCGCGGTAGGGGAACCGAATGTTTTATCTGCTGTATCTCTATTACGCCGATGTGGCGCACCAGTATCCCCTGCTGAACCTGCTTCAGTATCAGACGGTGCGCGGCGCCCTGGCCCTGGCCACGGCGGCCGTGGTGGCGGTGGCCATGGGCAGCCGCTTCATCAACTGGATCCGCGCCAAACAGGGCCGGGGCCAGCCGATCCGCGACGACGGCCCGGTTTCGCACCTGTCCAAGGTCGGCACGCCGACCATGGGCGGCCTGATGATCCTGGCGGGCATCGGCGTCGCCGTTCTGCTGTGGGGCGACCTGACCAACCCCTATATCTGGATCGTGTGCGGCGTGACGGCGGCGTTTGGCGTGCTGGGCTTCATCGACGACTACGCCAAGGTGACGAAACAGACCTCGGCGGGCCTGACGTCCAAGCAGAAGCTGTTGGCCCAGACGGTCGTCGCCGTGGTCGCGGGCGTGCTGACGGTGCTGTGGATGACCCACTCGCCGACCTCGCCGGGGCTTGAGACCTCGATCGCCTTCCCCTTCTTCAAGGCCGTTCTGCTGAACATCGGCTGGTTCTATGTGGCGTTTGCGGCCTTCACCATCGTCGGCTTCTCCAACGCGGTGAACCTGACGGACGGGCTGGACGGTCTGGCCACCGTGCCGGTGATGATGGCCGCCGCCGCGTTCGGCGTGATCGCCTATCTGGCCGGCAACTTCGTCTTTTCGCAGTATCTGCAGATCCACCACGTGCCGGGCGCGGGTGAACTGGCCATCTTTTGCACGGCCATGATCGGCGGGGGGGCGGGCTTCCTTTGGTACAATGCGCCGCCCGCCAAGATCTTCATGGGCGACACCGGTTCGCTGGCTCTGGGCGGGGCGCTGGGCGCCATCGCCGTGACCACCAAGCACGAGCTGGTTCTGGGCATCATCGGCGGCCTGTTCGTGATCGAGGCCGCCTCGGTCATGATCCAGGTCGGCTATTACAAGCTGACCAAGAAGCGCATCTTCCTGATGGCGCCGATCCACCACCATTTCGAAAAGATGGGCTGGCCGGAATCGACCGTGGTCATCCGGTTCTGGATCATCGCCGGGGCGCTGGCGCTGATCGGCCTGTCCACGCTGAAGCTGCGCTGATCCCATGATCCCCGTTCCCGGCTATGAGGGCAGACGTGTTGCGGTCTTCGGCCTGGGACGGTCGGGGATCACGGCGGCGCGCGCTCTGTTGGCCGGGGGCGCGATCCCGATCCTGTGGGACGACAGCGTTTCGGGCCGAATGCAGGCCCAGGCCGAAGGTTTCGAGGTCGAAGACCTGACCGCCGCCGACTGGTCGGACTTCGCCGCCCTGGTCCTTTCGCCGGGCGCGCCCCTGACCCATCCCAAGCCGCACTGGACGGTCGACCGCGCGCATGAAGCGGGCGTGCCGGTTATCGGCGATGTCGAACTGTTCGCCCGCGCCCTGGCCATGCTTCCATCGGAGCAGCGGCCCCGTGTGGTCGCCGTCACCGGCACCAACGGCAAGTCCACGACCACGGCCCTGATCGGCTGGGTGCTGAAACAGGCGGGGCTGACGGTCCATGTCGGCGGCAACATCGGCATCGGGGTTCTGGCCCTGCCGGAGCCGAAGGCGGACGCGGTCTATGTGATCGAGGTGTCCAGCTATCAACTGGACCTGACGACCAGCTTCACGCCTGACGTGGCGATCCTGACCAATGTGTCGCCGGACCATCTGGACCGCCATGGCGGGATGGAAGGCTATGTCGCGGCCAAGCGGCGGATATTTGCGGCGCAGGGACCTGACGCTGTCGCGCTGGTCGGCGTCGATGAAACCTGGGGGCAGGGCGTTTTCGATGCGCTGCACGCCGCCGGACGCCATACGGTCAGCATCAGCACCGACCCGTCGGCCGCAGGACAAGAAGGATATACGGCGCGCGCCGGGGCTGTTCTGAAGGATGGCGAAGTCATCGCCGACCTGTCCGCAGCCCGCTCGCTGCCCGGTCGCCACAACGCCCAGAACGCCGCCTTCGCCTATGCCGCCGCGCGGGCGCTGGGCGTGTCGCACGAAGCCGCTGTCGAAGGCCTGCTGACCTTCCCCGGCCTGGCGCACCGGATGGAGGCTGTCGGCCATATCGGATCGGTGCGGTTCATCAATGATTCCAAGGCCACCAACGCCGACGCCGCGCGTCAGGCGCTGGCCAGCTACCCAAGTGTCTTCTGGATCGCCGGCGGCGTGCCAAAGGCGGGCGGCATCGCTGATCTGGCCGACCTGTTCCCCCGCGTGACCAAGGCCTATCTGATCGGCGAGGCGGCGGACGCTTTCGCGGTGACACTGGGCGCCACCCCGCATTTGGTGTCGAAGACGCTGGATGCAGCGGTGACCGCCGCCGCCGCCGATGCGCATGAGGCGTTTCTGGCGTCGGGCGTCGAGCAGATCGTGCTGCTGTCGCCCGCCTGCGCCAGTTTCGACCAGTATCCCGACTTCGAGGCGCGGGGCGAGGCGTTCCGCGCCGCCGTGCTCAACCTCGGCGCCGCGCCGGAGGCGACCGCATGACCGCGCCCTATACGCCGACCTTCTCGCGCAATGATCAGAGCCATGTGGCCCAGTGGTTCTGGACCGTGGATCGTGGACTGCTGAGCGCGGCCCTGGCGCTGATGGGCTTAGGCGTCGCGCTCAGCTTCGCCTCCAGCCCGGCGGCGATCCTGGCCGATGAATCGATCACCGATCCCTTCCACTATTCGTGGCGGATGATGGCGTTCGCGGGCATGGGGCTGACGGTCATGCTGGCCACCTCGCTGATGTCGCCGCGCGGCGTGCGGCGTGTGGCGGTGCTGGCCCTGTTCAGCGCCATCATCGTCATGGCGGCCCTGCCGTTCATCGGCGACACGGTGAAGGGGGCTGCGCGCTGGGTGAACCTGGGCCCCTTCAGCCTGCAGCCGTCCGAGTTCGCCAAGCCCGGCCTGATCGTCTTCGCCGCCTGGATGTTCGCCGAGGCGCAGAAGGGGCAGGGGGTGCCGGGCGTGACCATTGCGTTCGGCTTCTACGCCCTGACGGTCTGTCTGCTGTTGATCCAGCCGGACATCGGCCAGACCCTGCTGATCACCACCACCTTCATGGCCGTCTTCTTCATGGCCGGGGTGCCGTTCAAGTGGATGGCGGTGCTGGCCAGCGCGGGCATGGCGGGACTGGTGTCGCTGTATTTCGTCTTCGGTCACATGCGTGACCGTCTGAGCCGCTTCACCTCGCCCGAGACCACCGACACCCACCAGATCGACAGCGCATCCGAGGCCATCCGCGCGGGCGGACTGGTCGGGCGCGGCATCGGCGAGGGGGTGATGAAGCGCCGGGTGCCGGACTTGCACACCGACTTCATCTATTCGGTCGGCGCTGAAGAGTTCGGCCTGGTGCTGAGCCTGATCATGATCGGCCTCTACGCCTTCATCGTGGTGCGCGGGATGCGCCGGGCGATGAAGCTGACTGACCCGTTCGAACAGACGGCTTCGGCGGGCCTGTTCATGCTGATCGGGCTTCAGGCCTGCATCAATGTGGCGGTGAACCTGAACCTGATCCCGACCAAGGGCATGACCCTGCCCTTCATCAGCTATGGCGGATCGTCCATGCTGGCCATGTGCGTGACCATGGGGTTTGCGCTGGCCCTGACGCGTCGTCGTCCCGGAGCGTATGAGCCGGGGGCGAGCCTGCCCGGTTCGCGTCGCCGTCTGCTGTAAAAACGAGGCCTGAATGTCCAAGCTCTGCGTCGTCGCCGCCGGTGGAACCGGCGGGCATATGTTCCCGGCCGAGGCCCTGGCGCGTGAACTGTCGGCGCGCGGCTGGCGCGTGGTTCTGGCGACCGATCACCGGGGCGAGCAATACGCCCATGCTTTTCCGGCCGAGGAACGTCTGGCGCTGGATGCGGCGACGGGATCGGGGCCTCTGGGCTTGGTCAAGGCGGGCGTGGCCATCTTCAAGGGCGTGATGCAGGCGCGCACGGCCTTCGACCGTCTGGGCGCCGATGTCGTGGTGGGATTCGGCGGCTATCCGTCGGCGCCTGCGCTGGTGGCGGCGGCGACGTCGCCGCGTCCGACGGTGATCCACGAACAGAACGCCGTGCTGGGCCGCACTAACCGCATCCTTGCCCCCTATGTGAACGAAGTCGCTTCGTCCTTCCCGACCCTGGAGCGCGCGCCCGCCAAGGTGCAGGGACGATCGCACGTCGTCGGCAGCCCCGTGCGCGCCGATATCCGCGCCCTGTTCGACAGGGCTTATGTCGCGCCCGCCGCAGACGGCCCGATCCGCGTGCTGGTGACGGGCGGCAGTCAGGGCGCGCGCATCCTGTCGGAGACGACGCCCCGCGCCCTGGCGGCCCTGCCTGAGGCCATCCGACGTCGCCTGAAGGTGCAGCAGCAGTCGCGTCCCGAGACGTTGGAAACCGCCCAGCAGGTCTATCTGGAGGCGGGGATAGAGGCTGAGGTCGCGCCCTTCTTCCGCGACATGGCTTCGCGCCTGTCGGCGGCGCATCTAGTGGTGGGGCGGTCCGGCGCCTCGACCTGCGCCGAACTGGCGGTGGCGGCCCTGCCGTCCATCCTGATCCCGCTGAAGATCGCCACCGACGATCACCAGCGCCTGAACGCCAAGGCTCTGGTCGATGCGGGGGCCGCCGAAGTCATTCTGGAAGACGATCTGACGGTTGAGCGTCTGGCGGCGGCGCTCGAAGATGTGCTGGCCGATCCGGCGCGTCTGGCGGTCATGTCAGCGGCGGCGAAATCGGTCGCCATTCCCGACGCGGCGCAACGTCTGGCCGATCTGGTCGAGGCGACCGCGAAACGCTGATCCGGCCTTCGCTCGCCCCTGCGCCGATCCACCTCTCCAGGAAATGGGCGAGAGAAGGAAAACCGTAAAGCTTGTGATGCGTTAGAGAGGCATGCCTCCCGAAGTCATCGCCCTGACCCGCCAAGTCCGCGCCCTGTGGCACCAGTTCGACTGGCTGCCGGAATGGGCTGTGATCCTGATCGTTCTGCTGGTCTTCGTCGGCGGCGGCTGGATCGTGCACAAGATCGCCTTCGAAATCCTGCGCCGGGTGGTGCGCAACAAGGATGTCTTCTGGCGCGGGGTGGTCGAGCGGGCGCGGATCAAGCTGCGCATCTTGACCATCATCATCGGCATAGGGATCGGGGTGACGGTGTCGCCGATGCACCCGGAGCCATCCGCCGACATCCGTTCGATCCTGCTGTTCCTGTCGATCCTGATCATGGGCTGGCTGGCGTCCGGGGTGCTGGACATGTGGACGGTGATGCACCTGAAGCGGTTCAACGTCGCCACGGAAGACAATCTGGTCGCCCGCAAACACCTGACCCAGACCCGCATCCTGCAGCGGGTGGCCAAGGTGGTTCTGTTCATCGTCACGGTCGGCCTGGCCCTGATGACCATCGCCGGGTTCCGACAGTGGGGCGTCAGCCTGCTGGCCTCGGCAGGCGTCGTCGGCATCATCGCCGGTCTGGCGCTTCAGCCCATCCTGACCAACATGGTGGCGGGCATCCAGATCGCCCTGACCCAGCCGATCCGCATCGACGACGCCGTGATCGTGGAGGGCGAGTGGGGCAATGTGGAGGAGATCACCTCGACCTATGTGGTGGTCAAGCTGTGGGACTGGCGCCGGATGGTGCTGCCCCTGTCCTATTTCATCACCAAGCCCTTCCAGAACTGGACGCGCGAGAACTCGCGCCTGCTGGGCGTGGCCTTCTTCTATGTGGACTATGAGGCGCCGGTGGACAAACTGCGCGTCGCCTATGAAGGCATCGTCCAGGCGTCGAAACACTGGGACGGCGAGGTGCAGGTGATGCAGGTGACCGACATCACCGAGCGGGTGCTGCAGCTTCGGTGCCTGGCCAGCGCGCGGTCCGCCGGGGTGGCTTTCGATCTGCGCTGCGAAATCCGCGAGAAGCTGATGGCCTATATGCGCGATCATTGCCGCGAGGCCCTGCCGCGGGATCGTCTGGAATGGCCGCAAGGGGAGGCGGTGGCGCGCCCGCCTATTCCGCCAGCGCCTGCTGACCCAGCCTGACGGCATCATCCAGCGACATTGTGTCGGTCGGCTTCTGGCTTGCGCAGGCGACGGCCAGAAGCTCGGCGGCATCCCCGCCCGGTGCGGCAGGATAGGCGGGGGCGTTATCCGGCGTGGCGGGGCCTTCGGTTCCGTCGGCGCGCAGGGAGGAAAAGTCTAGCCGGTCCGCCGTCATGGCCCGGCAGTCGAACGCCCACCGTGACCAGCCCCCGACATAGAGAACGTCGCCGACCTTGAACCCCGTTTCGGTCACCTGAAGCTCGCGCATCCGGGCGATGTCGCCGTCGCGTGCGATGGAGTTCACATCGGCATAGATGGCGAAGCGGCCGACGCCGACGGGCACCAAAGCAGGACTGGGATCGGCCAGCAAGGCCAGCATCAGGGTGATCATGCGACCAGGGTCTCGGCTTGATTCAGGTCCACGCTGACCAGCTGGCTCATGCCGCGTTCGGGCATGGTGACGCCGTACAGGCGGTCCATCCGGCTCATGGTCACCGGATTGTGGGTGATGACGATGAAGCGGGTGTCGGTGCGCGAGCGCATTTCGTGCAGCATCCGGCAGAAGCGGTCGACGTTGGCGTCGTCCAGCGGGGCGTCCACCTCGTCCAGCACGCAGACGGGCGCCGGGTTGGCCAGGAAGACGCCGAAGATCAGGGCCGCCGCCGTCAGGGCCTGCTCGCCGCCGCTCATCAGCGACATGACCGACAGGCGCTTGCCGGGCGGGCAGGCGTAAATCTCCAGACCCGCCTCTAGCGGATCGTCGCTTTCGACCAGTTTCAGTTCGGCCTGGCCGCCGCCGAACAGGGCCTCGAACAGGGTCTTGAAGTTGGTGTTGATGACATCGAAGGCGGCGACCAGACGTTCGCGGCCCTCGGCGTTCAGCTCGTCGATCCCGTCGCGCAGCTTGGCGATCGCCTGGGTCAGGTCGATGCGCTCGGACTTCATGCTCTGCAGGCGGTCGCCGTATTCCACGGCCTCGTCCTCGGCGCGCAGGTTGACGGCGCCCAGGGCTTCGCGCTCGCGCTCCAGTCCGTAAAGCAGGTTCTCGGCCCCCGCCGCATCCGGCGGGCGGGCGATGGCGTCGTCGGTCAGCTTCTGGCCCAGCTCCTCCGGCGACATCTGGGCGGTGTCTCGGACGGTGGCTTCCGCTTCGGTCAGTTTTTCGGCGGCGGCCTCGGCGCGGGCGGCCAGTCCGGCGCGGGCCTCGCGGGCCTGCGACGCAGCGGTGTCGGCGGCGCGTGAGGCGCGGTCTGCGTCGCCCGCCGTCGTGTCGGCCAGGGCCATCGCGTCGGACGAGGCCTGTTTACGCTGCTCGGCCGCAGTCAGCGTGTCCAGCAGCTTGGCGCGCTGTTCGGCGAAGCCCTGCGGCGCGACCTCGGCCTGTTTCAGCAGGGCGGCGGTCTTTTCGGCGTCTTTCGCTAGGGCCGTGATGCGGGCGGTGCTGTCTTTCGAGCGGCTGACCCAGCCGTCGCGCGCGCGGTTCAGGCCGCCCAGGCGCTGTTCGCGGCCCTGACGGTCGCGGGCCTCGGCGTCGCGATCGGAGCGGGCCGTCTGGGCGGCGGTGCGGGCCGCATCCGCGGCGGATCGGGCGGCGGTCAGCTCGTCACGCAGACCGGCGACGGTTTCGGACGGAGCGTCGACGCCTTGCGCGGCTTCCAGAGCGGCGCGGGCCTCGGCCACCTCGACGTCGAGGCGGGTCACAGTGTCGTCCAGCGCCTGCGCCCGGGCTTCGCGGCGGGTCTGTTCGCGGGCCAGGTTCTCGACGCGGTCGCGGGCGGCGGTCACGGCCTTGTCGGCGGCGAAGGGTTTCAGGCGGGCGGCCTTCACCGCTTCCTCGGCGGCGCGGAAGGCGTCGGTGGCGGATTTCTGGGCCGCTTGGGCCTGATCCAGCGCCGGCTTGCCCTTGTCGATTTCGGCTTCCAGTTCGGCCAGGCGCGTGCGCTGCGCCAGACGGACGGCGGCGGGGCGCGGCGCCTCGGCGCGGCTGACGAAACCATCCCAGCGATAGAGGTCGCCCTCGGTCGTCACCAGACGGGCGCCGGGCGGCAGAGCCTGCGCCAGTTGCGCGGCCTCAGCCCTGGCCGCGACGCCGCACAGGGCGAGCCGGGCGGTCAACTGATCCGGGGCCTGCACATGGGCCGACAAAGGCGTGACGCCCGCAGGCCATGTGGGAACTGGCGCATCCGCCCCGCCCCAATAGGCGGCGGCGCGGGCGTCCAGCGCGGCGTCCAGATCGTCGCCCAGGGCGGCGGCGAGGGCGGCTTCATAGCCTTTGTCGGCGCGCACCCTGTCCAGCGCAGGCGGGTGGTCGCGCTTGCCAGTGACCAGCAGTTGGGCCAAACCCCGCGCCTCGGTCTGCAGGCGGCCCAGACGGTCCTCGGCTGCGCGGGCGGCGGTGCGGGCGTCCTGCTCCGTGCGGGCCAATTCGCCGCGTCGAGCCTCGGCGGCCTCGACGGCTTCGCGGGCGGCGGACAGATCGGCCTGCGCCGTCTCCAGCGCCTGACGGGCCGTCTCCAGTTCTGGCGTCTCCAACGGACCCAGGGCCTCACGTTCGCGCCTGGCCTGGTCGAACTGGCCGGTCACGCGCGACAGGCGGGCCTCGGCGTCGCGTTTGCGCGCGGCCTCGGCGGCAGCGCGGGCCTCAACGGCGGCCAGGGTTCCGGCCAGACGCTCGACCTCGGCGTCGGCGGCCTTGCGCGAGTCCTCGGCGGCGGCCAGCGCCTTGTCCAGTTCGGGGCCGCGCTCGGGTGCTGCGGCGATCTCGGCCTTCAATCGGGTCAGTTCATGATCCAGCCGATCCAGTTCGCGTCTGGCGTCGGCGGCCATATTGTCTTCGCGTTCAGCGTCGGCGGCGATGCGGGCGGCCTCGGCCTTCAGCCGGTCCACCTCGGCCCGGGCGGCCTGTTCTGCCATGTCCAACCGGTCGCGCTCCAGACTGGCGCGGTGCAGCAGGGCGGAGGCGACGGCGTCCTCCTCCCGCGCGGGCTTAAGGGCTTCCTGAGCGGCGAGTGCAGCGGTTTGGGCCGCGGCGGCGGCGGTCGTGGTTTCGGCAACGGCGCGGTCGGCGTCGCGCAGTTCGGCGGCGGCGGCCTCGGCAGCCAGCCTGGCGTCGTTCCAGCGGACGTACAGCAAGGCGGCCTGCAGGGCGCGGATCTCGGCGGAGATCTTCTTGTATTTCTCGGCCTGCCGCGCCTCGCGCTTCAGGCGGTTCAGCGCCGTCTCCAGTTCGCGGCCGATGTCGTCCAGGCGCTCCAGATTGGTCTCGGCGGCCTTCAGGCGCAGTTCGGCCTCATGCCTGCGGGTGTGCAGACCGGCGACCCCGCCCGCCTCTTCCAGAATGCGACGACGGTTCTGGGGCTTGGCGGCGATCAGTTCCGAAATCTGGCCCTGACGCACCAGGGCGGGCGAGTTGGCGCCGGTCGAGGCGTCGGCGAACAGCAGCTGGACGTCGCGGGCGCGGACCTCCTTGCCGTTGATGCGATAGGTCGAGCCCTGGCCCCGGTCGATGCGGCGCGACACCTCCAGAATTGGGCTGTCGGTGAAGGGCTGGGGCGCGCGGCGTTGGGCGTTGTCGATGGTCAGCTGGACTTCGGCATGACTGCGCGGGGGTCGTCCCGCAGCGCCTGCGAAGATGACGTCGTCCATGCCCTGGCCGCGCATGGCCTTGGCCGAGTTGGCGCCCATGACCCAGCGCAGGCTTTCAAGGACGTTGGATTTGCCGCAGCCGTTCGGCCCGACGATCCCGGTCAGGCCGGATTCAATATGCACTTCCGCCGGGTCGACGAACGACTTGAAGCCGACGAGCCGGAGGCGCTGGAACTGCATGGACCTAGAGCGTCACCGACGCAGCAGCGGGTCGATGGCGGCGGACAGGCCCGCAAAGGACACGTCCGTGACCCGGCGGCCATTGACGAACAGGGCAGGCGTGCCGTCGACGCCAGCCGCGACGGCGCCGTTCACCTGAGCCTCCAGTGCGGCGGCGGTGGCCGGCTCGTTGAGGCAGGCGCTGATCTCGTCCCGCGTGCGGCCCGACGCCGCCACCCCGCGTTCGAAATAGGGGCCGGTTCCCGTCGTCGGCAGGGCCGATTGGGCGGCGAAGAAGGCGTCGATGGTGGCGAAGAACTTGCCCGGCGCGGCGCACTGGGCCACGCCTGCAGCCGCCTGTGCGACATTGACCGGCGGCGTCGGCAGGGTGCGATAGACGAAACGCACCTCGCCCCGGTCGATGTAGCGGGCCTTGAGTGCAGGCAGGACGTGGTCATGCCAGTCCGCGCAGTGCGAACAGGTCAGCGAGGCGTATTCGATGACCGTGACCTTGGCCGTGGACTGGCCCAGGACATGGTCCGCCGCCGTCACCGGCGGCGGAGGCGCGTCGGCGGCAAAGGCAGGCGCCGCCACAAGGGCGAGAGCAACCGACAGTCCCGTCAACGCGCGCTTCATCATCTTACTTGGCCAGGGCTGCGTCGATGGCGGCCGACAGGTCGGCCAGGCTGGCGCCTTCGCCGCCCGGCGAGATCACCTGGGTGTCGTTGACGTAGAAGGCCGGGGTGCCGGTCACGCCCTGGGCCCGGGCGGCCTGAACGCGCTTCTCCATGGCGGCGACGGCGTTCTTGTCCGTGACGCACTGGTTGAACTGCTCTTCCGACAGGCCAGCCGCCTGGGCGGTGCGCAGCAGCCATTCGCGCGGCGAGGTGGTGATCATCTCCTGCTGAGTCTTCATCAGCTGGTGGACGACGTCGAAATACTTGTCCGGGCCGGCGCAGCGCGCGACCAGGAAGCCGGCGGTGGCGGCGTCGACCGGCGGGGTCGGCAGTTCGCGGAAGATGTAGCGGACCTTGCCCGTGTCGACATATTTGGCCTTGAACGCCGGGTAGGTGTTCTCTTGCCAGATGGCGCAGTGCGGGCAGGTGACCGAGGCGTATTCGACCACGGTGACCTTGGCGCCTTCAGCCGCGCCCTGGGCCATGTCGCCTTCAGCCGCGCCCTTGGCGCCGCCGCCGCAGGCGGCCAGGGCCATGGTCGCCATGGCGGCGCCGGTGATGGCCGCGCGGCGGCTCATGCGGGCGAAGCGTGATTCAGTCTGGGCCATGTGACTTCCTTGATCGGAGCGTTGCCGGATGATCGCGCGATTCCCCTGGAACAACGCAATCCATGATTAGTCGAGAACAGGTGCGGCGAAGTTTTGTCAATCTTGACTGTTTGGGCGCGACATCGCCGCACGGCCCAACTTGGCCAGGGCGGCCTTCAGTTCGTCAGGCGCGGAGGCGATGGAGGCGGCCAGGTCGGCCTCTGCGGCGGCGGACAGGGGCGGGGGCTTGGGCGCGCGTTTGGGGCGTTCGATGGCCTTGACCGGCGGCTTGATCGGCCCCTGGGCGATGCGCAGCTTGCCCACGGTTCCTTCGCCCAGGAACAGGTTCACCTTGGCCAGGATTTCCTCGGACTGGTGCTGGACCAGCAGGGCGGCGGCGCTGACGACGCGAAGCTCCAAAATGCCGGGCTGGCCCGCGCGGCCCTTGATGATGTTCTTGGGCGAGGTGATCCGCGCCAGCCGTTCGCCGACAATCTCGATCCACAACGGCTCCAGGGCGCTGGCGCTGCGTCCGAACTGGGCGTCCAGCTTCTTGATCAGGGGCGTCAGGGCCTTGCCCGCGCGGGGCGCGACGCGGGGCACCGGGCGGGTGCGGCGGCGAGACAGAATCTCGCGGACCTCGGCGTCTGTGGGCAGGGTGCGGCGCATAGGCCTATATAGCCCGACCGATGCCTGACGTCTCCCTGATCCGATCTGAACTGCTCGCCTGGTACGACGCCCACGCGCGAAGCCTGCCGTGGCGCGCGCCGCCGGGGGCGGGGACGCGGACCGAACCTTATCGCGTCTGGCTGTCCGAGGTGATGCTGCAGCAGACGACAGTGCCGCACGCCACGCCCTATTTCCATGATTTCACCCGCCGCTGGCCGACGGTGTCGGACCTGGCCGCCGCGCCGGATGCAGAGGTGATGGCGGCGTGGGCTGGGCTTGGCTATTACGCCCGCGCTCGAAACCTGCTGGCCTGCGCGCGGGCGGTGGCCAGCGACCACGGCGGGGTGTTCCCGGATACGGAGGCCGGGCTGCTGGCCCTGCCCGGCGTGGGCGCCTACACCGCCGCTGCCGTGGCCTCGATCGCCTTCGACCGCGCGGCCAATGTGGTGGACGGCAATGTCGAGCGGGTGATGGCGCGGCTGTTTGCGGTCGAGACGCCGCTGCCCGCCGCAAGGCCGGAACTGAAGCGGCTGGCGGGTCAATTCATTACGGATGACCGACCCGGCGATTGGGCGCAGGCGCTGATGGATCTGGGGGCGACGGTGTGTCGTCCCAAGTCGCCGACATGCGGCGTCTGTCCTTTGACCGATCAGTGTCTAGGCTTTGCGGGCGGTGCGCCTGAGCGATTTCCGATCAAGACGAAGAAGGCCGAGCGGCCGCATCGTCAGGGCGTGGCCTTCGTGATGATCGACGCCGAGGGGCGGGTGGCGCTGGAGCGACGGCCGGACAAGGGGCTGCTGGGCGGCATGATGGGCCTGCCCACCAGCGATTGGTCCGCCAGCCCGACGGGCGCCCCGCCTGTCGCCGCCGACTGGCGCGAGGCCGGGGCGGTGGAGCACGTCTTCACCCATTTCAGCCTGACCCTGAGCGTGCGGACGGCGCGGGTAGAAGGCGGCGGCGACTATGAATGGATGACCGTCGAGGCGGCGCGCGCCGCCTTGCCGACCGTCTTCGCCAAGGCGCTGGACCGGGCGGGCGAACCGGCCCTGATCTGAACGGACCTCAGCGCAGGGTCCGCACCGACAGATTGCCGCGCTTGTGCCTGGGCACGACCACGGCCCGACCGTCCACATGGCGGAAGTTCAGATCGACGATGGCGTCGCCGATCTCCAGGCCTGTGATGTCCAGCCGCTCCAGCCCTGACGGCAGGACCGGATCGGTCATGTTGATGGTTCCGCTCCAGGCGTCGATGGACAGGCCCAGCGAGGCCTGCAGCATCAGAAAGACGGACCCCGCCGCCCAGGCTTGCGGCAGGCAGGCGACCGGATAGGCGATGGGCGGCTCGCCCGGCTCACGCGGGAAGCCGCAGAACAGTTCGGGCAGGCGCAGGTGGAAATGGGCGGCGGCGGCGTAGATTTCGGCCAGAATCTCGGCCACGGCGGCGCGCTCGCCGTAACCGGCCATGCCGGCCGCCGCCATGGCCGTGTCGTGAGGCCAGACCGAGCCGTTGTGATAGCTCATCGGATTGAACCGCGCCTGGCCCAGCTCCAGCGTGCGGATGCCCCAGCCGGTGCGGAACTCGGCGGTCAGCAGGCGTTTGGTGACGCGCCGTGCGCGCTCCACCGACGGCAGGCCGGTGAACAGCAGATGTCCCGCATTGGAGGCGATGGCGCGGCACTGCTGGCCGTCGCCATCCAGGGCGATGGCGTAGAAGCCTTCGTCCTCCATCCAGAACTGATCCTCAACCAGTTGGCGGACCTGTTCGGCGCGCGCCCGCCAGTCGGCGGCGCGGTCGTCGCCCAGCCGCTCGCCCAGATCGCCCAGCGCCTTCCAGGCCGCGAAGGCGTAGCCCTGGACCTCCAGCAGAGCGATGGGGCCCTTGGGAAAATGGCCGTCGGCGTGGAAGATCGAATCTTCTGAATCCTTCCACCCCTGGTTCGACAGGCCCGTGTCGGCGCCGCGCTGATAGTCGATCAGGCCGTCGCCGTTGCTGTCGCCATAGTCGCGCATCCATTCAGACGCCGCGATCAGATTGGGCCACAACTTGCGGATCAGGTTCAGGTCGCCCGTGCGGTTGGCGTAGGCGCCCGCCAGCGCCACGAACAGGCAGGTGGTGTCCACGCCGCCGTAGTAGAGGGCGAACGGCACCTCATGCAGGGCGCTCATCTCGCCGCCGCGCGTCTCGTGCATGATCTTGCCGGGCTGGCTGTCCTGATAGAGCGAGGTTTCGGTCGCCTGTCGGCTGGCCAGATAGGTCAGGACCCCCTTGGCCAGGGACGGGTCCAGCCACAGCATCTGCCAGGCGGCGATGATGCCGTCACGCCCGAAGGGGGTCGAGAACCAGGGCGTGCCTGCATAGGGATAGGGGCCTGTCGGCAGGTCGGTGGTCAGCAGGGCCATGTCGGCGCGCGACTGATCCAGCCAGTCGTTGAAGCGGGGACTGCGCGGGCCGCGCACCGAGGCGCCGCGTCGACGCTTCGCCCGCATGGCGATCCGGGCATGGACGGCGTTGAGCCGCCAGCGCTGCGCGTCCGGCGCCTCGCAGGCGTCCAGACCGCACTCGACATAGAGGTCCACGGTCTTGCCCTTGGGCAGGCTGAACATGAACTCGGCGCGCTGGCCGGTCAGGCGCGCAGGCGGTTCAGAGAAGGACAGGCAACTGTGGCGCTCCACCTTGTCGAGGCCGGTGTAGCGGAAGGTGACGCGGCGCCCGTCCATGGTCGGCGCATGGACCGTTCCCCGCCTGGCCCGAGGCGTGCCGCGCACCTGGAAGATGTCGGCGAAGTCGACGCCGAAATCGAAGGCCAGCGGCAGCAGGACGTCCTCCATGCCGTGATTGACCATCTGGATGCGCTCGAACATCCGTTCGTCCCACAGGAAGCGCCGCCGCTCGATATGCAGCACGCCCGCCGGCGCAGAGCGCCCGCCCATCGGGGGCAGGGGGCGGTTGGTCGAATGGCAGGAGAAGAAGACATTGTCCTGACTGACGCCCGAGGACAGGCGCGACGGCCGCGCCAGACCGACTGTCATGACCCAGCGCGACAGGACGCGGGTGTCGTGGGCGAACAATCCGTCCGCCCCGCCCTTCATGTCGCCCCAGCCGTCGGCGACCAGAAAGACATCGCCTTCCTTCAGGGCCATCAGCTGTTCGAGGCCAGAGGCCTCAACGGTTTCACCCGCCGTCATCTGGGTGGAATAGGCGTCGTCCATCAGGTCTCTCCGCCGTTATTGAGGCCTTGGCCGAGCGTTTCATCCAAATGCGGCGCTGACGGGCCGCTTGATCATTCAAATGAAACAGGCGGCTGAGGGTTCATCCTCGCCGCCCGATTTTCGAGCTTCACGCGCGGGTGGTGAAGCTGCGCTCTTCCTTCAGGGGGCGGATAGGGCGGACGACATCCGGCAGGGGCGGCTCTGCAAAGGGACGTCGGGCCAGCAGGTCGCCGTAAACATCCAGATAGCTGCGCGCCATGGCGGTGGACGAAAAGCGCAGGTCAAAGCGCGCGCGCACCGTCTCGCGGTCCAGCAGGCGGGTCCGGTCCGTGGCGGCGACGGCCTGTTCAAGCGTATCCACCAGGAAGCCGGTCCGTCCGTCCTCGATGATCTCGGGCGTCGAGCCGCAGCGGAAGGCGACCACCGGGGTGCCGCAGGCCATGGCCTCGATCATGACCAGACCAAAGGGCTCGGGCCAGTCGATGGGAAACAACAGGGCGTCCGCGCCGCCCAGGAAGGCCGACTTCTGGTGGTCGCCGATTTCGCCGATGAATTCGATCAGGGGGTTGTCCTGGATCAATGGGCGGATCGTCTCCTCCCAATACAGCTTGTCGGCGGCGTCGACCTTGGCGGCGATCTTCAGGCGCCGGCCCAGCTTGGTGGCGATCTCGATGGCGCGGTCGGGGCGTTTCTCCGGCGAGATGCGGCCCAGGAAGGCCAGATAGCCCTGGGACTTGGCCGAAAACTGATAGTGGTCGGCGGGCATGCCGTGGTGGACGGTCGCCTTCCAGTTGGCGAAATGCAGCGGCTGTCTCTGGTTGTCGGAGATGGAGACCAGTCCGAAATCACTCCAGCGCGCATAGACGGCGGGCAGGTCCTTCATGTCCAGACGCCCGTGCAGGGTGGTTATGGTCTTGTCCGCCCACGGCTGGAAAACCGGGAAGTGGATCATGTCGGTGTGGAAGTGGATGACGTCGAACTCATCGACGCGGTCCAGCACCTCGCCCAGCATCGACAGGTGCGCGGCCAAATCGGACTTTAGCGGGGCGGGGTCCAGGCGGATGGCCTGATCGCGAACGGGGACCAGCCGCGCCCGTGTCTGGGCGTCGGCGCTGGCGAACAGGGTCACATCGTGACCCAGGTCGACAAGGGCGTCCGTCAGGTGCGCGACGACGCGCTCGGTCCCTCCGTAAAGCTTGGGAGGGACAGCCTCATACAGCGGCGTGACCTGGGCGATCTTCATGATGTGGTGCTCCGGCCTGCGGGAGCAGACCGTTGGCATCAACGAAGATCAGACTGTCACGTTCCTCCGCATCCCGGTGAATTGCGGAAGTAGGGTTTTCAGTTTTTCTGTCGCGGGCGGGGCGCCGTCACTGCATTCCGGCGCGGATTTCGGCGCGCAGGGCGTCAATGGATTTCAGGCCCTGATCAGTTTTGAAGCGCCAGTAGGTCCAGCCGTTGCAGGCCGGGGCGTTCTCCATCAGGGCGCCCAGCTTGTGGATCGAGCCGGTCAGGTCGCCGTGGATCAGCGAGCCGTCGGCGCGGACGCGGGCCTCGCGGTCGCCCTTGGGCGTATAGAGGCGGTCGCCGGGCTGCAGCAGGCCGGCCTCGACCAGGGCGCCGAACGGCACCTTGGGCTCGTCGCGCTTGGAGCCCATGACCTTCAGGTCTTCCAGGGCGGCGGGAATGACGGCGGCGATGCGTTTTTCAGCTACGTCGGCATAGGTTTCATCACGCTCGATGCCGATGAAATGACGACCCAGACGCTTGGCCGCAGCGCCGGTGGTGCCGGTGCCGAAGAAGGGGTCCAGAACCACGTCGCCGGGGCGGGTCGCCGACATCAGCACGCGGTGGAGCAGGGCCTCGGGCTTCTGCGTCGGATGGGCCTTCTTGCCGTCGGCGTCCTTGATCCGCTCTTCGCCGGTGCACAGGGCGAAAGTCCAGTCCGAACGCATCTGGGTGTCTTCGTTGAAGGCCTTCAGCGCGTCATAGTTGAAGGTGTAGCGCTTCTGCTCACGCGACCGCGCGGCCCAGATCAGGGTCTCGTGGGCGTTGGTGAAGCGGGTGCCCTTGAAGTTCGGCATCGGGTTGGACTTGCGCCAGATGATGTCGTTCAGCACCCAGAAGCCCAGGTCCTGGATCGCTGCGCCCAGACGGAAGACGTTGTGATACGAGCCGATCACCCAGATCGAGCCTTCCGGCTTCAGCACGCGGCGGCATTCCGCCAGCCAGGCGCGGGTGAAGGCGTCGTATTCGGCGAAGCTGCCGAACTTGTCCCAGTCGTCATCGACCGCATCGACCTTGGAGTTGTCGGGACGCAGCAGGTCGCCGCCCAGCTGCAGATTATAGGGCGGGTCGGCGAAGACCATGTCCACCGAAGCGTCAGGCAGGCTTCTCAGCACTTCGATGCAGTCGCCGCGGTGAACGACGTCGGTCTTCAGATCGGACATGGAAAGGCGGCCCCGAAACAAACAGAGCCATCATGGTGAATCGTTACGGTTAAGGCGGAGTAACCGACGCGAAAGATCGCGTCGGTTTCCATTCTGTCAGGCCAGCATCCGCACCTTGGGCTCGCGGTCCCACTGCCGCGTGCGGGCCGGTTCGATGAAGCCCTTCGCCGATTGGGCGATGTCGACGACGCCGTCGTCAGGCTCGACGCCTGCCTTGTCCAGCAGCGGTTGGGCCTGAGGCGTGAAGCCGACGGCCTTCAGGTGACCGAAGGCGTCCTTGGCGAAATCGACGGCGGCCCCTTCCTTCAGCAACTGCGCGCAGCCGTCGTCGGACAGGATGATGGCCACCGCGTCGAACAGGACCGAGGGACTGCCGGCCAACTGGCCATCGGCCGCCAGGGTCGACCCGTCCGCCAGCTTGGCCCCGCCGATCTTGGGCGCGACGATGAAGACAGAGCCGCCGTCGCCCTCAACCGCCTTGCGTACTGACGACACGACGGCGCCGTCCGAGCCGTCCGCGACCAGTATGGCGACCTTTCGGCCCTTCAGCGTGTCCGGGTACTTGCCCAGGATGCGCAGGGCAGGCGACGGCTCCAGATCGACCGGCGCGACCGCGGGGGAAGATGCCTTGGGCAGCGGCAGGTTCAGGCCGTTGGCGACACGTTTGGCCAGGTCTTCATCGACGTTCCTCAGATTGCCCAGGATGCGCTGACGCACATGGTCCAGCGAAACCTTGGACAGTTCGAAAACGATGGCGCTGGCCAGGTGGGCCTGTTCGGGCGCGGTCTGTGAGCGGAAGAACAGACGCGCCTGGCTGTAGTGGTCGGCGAAGGTTTCGGCGCGCAGGCGGACCTTCTCACCCTCGACCGCAATGGGGGCGGTGCGGAAACCGCCCTTGGGATCTTCGCGCGGCCCGCCGTCCTCGCCGTTTTCGGCCAGACTGTTCGGTTCGTAATTGGCGCGGCCCTTGAAGACCTGGGTCTGCATATGACCGTCGCGCTGGAAGTTCTGGAACGGACAACCCTTGGCCTGATTGATCGGGATCTGGTGGAAGTTGACCGTGCCCAGACGCGACAGCTGGGTGTCCTGATAGGAGAACAGCCGCCCCTGCAGCAGCGGGTCTTCGGAGAAGTCGATGCCCGGGACGATATTGGTCGGCAGGAAGGCCGCTTGTTCCGTCTCGGCGAAGAAGTTGTCCGGGTTGCGGTTCAGCACCATGCGGCCGATGATGCGGATCGGGTGATCCTCTTCCGGGACCAGCTTGGTCGGGTCCAGGATGTCAAAGGGCAGGGCGTCGGCTTCGGCCTGACTGAACAACTGGACGCCGAACTCCCATTCGGGGAAGTCGCCCTGGGCGATGGCTTCATAGAGGTCGCGGCGGTGGTAGTCGGGATCGGCGCCTGCGATCTTGACCGCCTCGTCCCAGCAGGTCGACTGGGTCCCCAGCTTGGGCCGCCAGTGGAATTTGACGAAGGTCGGCGTGCCCTCGGCGTTGATCAGGCGGAAGGTGTTGACGCCGAAGCCTTCCATCATCCGCAAGCTGCGCGGGATGCCCCGGTCGGACATGGCCCACATCAGCATATGGGTGCTTTCCGGCATCAGGCCGATGAAGTCCCAGAAGGTGTCATGGGCGCTGGCGGCCTGGGGATAGCCCTTGTCCGCCTCCATCTTCACCGAATGGATCAGGTCGGGGAATTTGATCGCGTCCTGAATGAAGAAGACGGGGATGTTGTTGCCGACTAGATCCCAGTTGCCCTCGACTGTATAGAATTTGACCGCGAAGCCGCGCACGTCACGCGGCGTGTCCACCGATCCGGCGCCGCCTGCGACGGTGGAGAAGCGGGTGAACAGTTCGGTCTTCTTGCCCACCTCGGTCAGGATTTTCGCCGTCGTGAACTCGGCCAGGCTGTCGGTCAGTTCAAAAAAGCCATGGGCGGCCGAGCCGCGGGCGTGGACGATGCGCTCGGGAATGCGCTCATGGTCGAAATGCTGGATCTTTTCGCGGAGGATGAAGTCCTCAAGCAGGGTCGAACCGCGCGTCCCCGCCTTCAGCGAATTCTGATTGTCGCTGATCGGTGCCCCATGATTGGTGGTGGTGCGGGCCTCAGGCGCAGAGGCGGTCTGATGCAGTTCCCCGCCATCACCCGCGGTCGCTTCCGTGATCTTCCTGGTCGTCATGAAAACCTCCCTGTCATCATGGATATGTGCAGAGCGAACGCGGCCGGGCCGCAATGGTCCCAGCGTCACGGAAGAAACTTCGGGGGACACGGACCAACAGAAAAGTTCGCGCCTAAGGCGCGGCGCTCTTCGCAGGGGCCAAGACGGCGTCTAAGAGGCTTGGATGATCGCACGCCTACGCCCCGTCCCCTTTGATCTTGGCCCAGTCCATTTTGTCGGCATCGGCGGCATAGGCATGAGCGGCATCGCCGAGATCATGTTGAAGATCGGCTATTCGGTTCAGGGTTCGGACGCCAAGGCCAGCGCCAACACCGAACGGCTGGAGCAACTGGGCGCGAAAATCTTCATCGGCCATGACGCCGCCCATGTGGGCGAGGGCGTTTCGGCGGTGGTCTATTCCACGGCGGTCAAGGCGACCAACCCGGAGATGATGGCGGCGCGCGAGCGTCGGATCCCACTGGTGCGGCGCGCCGAGATGCTGGCCGAGCTGATGCGGCTGCAGTTCTCGGTGGCGGTCGGCGGCACGCACGGCAAGACTACGACGACATCCATGGTCGCGGCCTTGCTGGATGCGGGCGGTCTGGACCCCACCATCGTCAACGGCGGCATCATCAACGCCTATGGCACCAATGCGAAAGTCGGCGACGGCGACTGGATCGTGGTCGAGGCGGATGAATCGGACGGCAGCTTCCTGCGTCTGAAGTCGACGGTGGCCATCGTCACCAACATCGACCCCGAGCATCTGGACCACTACGGCGACTTCGAAGGGGTGCGGAAAGCCTTCATCGATTTCGTCGAGAACATCCCCTTCTATGGTTTCGCCGCCGTCTGTCTGGACCACCCGGAGGTGCAGCGTCTGGTCGCCGCCATCGATAATCGGCGTCTGGTGACCTATGGCGTCAATCCTCAGGCCATGGTGCGGGCCGAGAATATCGACATGGGGCCGGACGGCTGCCGGTTCGACGTGGTCTTCCAGGGCGCGGGCGCCGAAGCCGACGAGACGCGGATCGAGGGACTGCACCTGCCGATGGCGGGCGGCCACAACGTCGCCAACGCGCTTGCCGCCATCGCCGTGGCGCGTGAACTGGATGTGGCCGATGACGCTATCAAGACCGGTCTGGCCGGATTCGGCGGGGTCAAGCGTCGCTTCACCACCACGGGCGTGGTCAACGGCGTGCGGATCGTCGACGACTACGGCCACCACCCGGTCGAGATCGCCGCTGTTCTGAAGGCCGCGCGTCAAGTGGCCCAGAACGCCGATGGTTCGGGCCGCGTCATCGCCGTCGTCCAGCCGCACCGGTACACCCGCCTGCGCGACCTGATGGAAGAGTTCTCCACCTGCTTTTCCGACGCGGATTCCGTGATCGTCGCCGACGTCTATCCGGCAGGCGAAGCGCCGCTGGAGGGGGTGGACAAACATGCGCTGGTCGAGGGCGCGCGCCGCTTCGGCCACCGCTCGGTCCAGCCGCTGGAAAGCGTGCAGGCCCTGCCGGGCGTGATCGCTGAGGAAGCCCGGCCGGGCGATCTGGTCGTCCTGCTGGGTGCAGGCGACATCACCGCCTGGGCCTATGCCCTGCCGGGACAACTGGAGGCGCTGAAGGGCTGAGCGGTCTGCGCGCTGTCTTAACTCACGCCAGGAACCGCAGGATCATGTGTCCGGCGATGAAGGTCAGGAAGCCGACGCAGACATAGGCTGTGGCGAACGAGAACAGCCATTCCTGACGATCCTGCAGCCGCAGGATTTCGTCGGCGTCGGCACCGCCCTTCTGGATCAGCTTCTTGTCCGCATCGACGAAGGGGAAGATCAGCGCCAGGGTGATCGCCATCGGCAGATAGATGATGACCAGCGTGGCCAGGGTGGTGAATGAACTGCGCCCTGCGCTGAACCGGGAGAGAAAGGCGTTCAGCCCCTCCTGATGGCCGATCGGCACATAGATCGCGAGCAAGGACGCGATGCCGATCACATAGAAGACGGCGTAGAGGGCGATCTGCCCCCGCGTCTTGGCGGTGCGCGGCGGCGGGGCGTGGGGTTCAGAGCCGATGACTGGCATTCTGTCGCCGATCTGCATCTCGCCCGACGCCAGCTTGCGCCGGATGGCCCAGAAATAGCGGTAGAAGGCGCGGTGCAGGATCGGCAGGCCGATGAAGGCCAGCAGCGCGGCCAGCATGAAATTCAGCACCGCATTGGATGATATGGCCCCAGCGCCGTGATTGTAGGCCAGGACCGAAAGGCCGATCCAGCCCAGCAGCAATACAGCCGTCAGCGCCATGCTGAGCGCGATGATCTTGAGCGCGGAGAGCAGTTTCATCCCGCGTCTTTAGGCGACGCCGCGCGGTGCAGGCCAGTGTGCAGGACGCGGCCTCTTTGATTTCCATGCCGACGCCGCTATCGGAGCAGACATGACCTGGCGTGATGATCTCCCTTCCGTGCGTGGCAAGCTGTTGCGCGATGAGCCTCTGGCGCCCTTCACCTGGTTCCGCGTGGGCGGGACGGCGGAACTGCTGTTCATTCCCGCCGACGCCGATGATCTGGCGGACTTCCTGAAGGGGCTGGACGCCTCCGTGCCGGTGACGGTGCTGGGCGTCGGGTCCAACGTCATTGTGCGTGACGGCGGGGTCGAGGGCGTTGTGATCCGTCTGGCCGGGCGTCCGTTCGCGGGCGTGACGGCGGAAGGCGACACCATCACGGCGGGCGCAGGCGCGCTGGATTCCATGGTGGCCCGCGCCTCGGCCAAAGCGGGAATCGCGGGGCTGGAGTTCTATGCCGGGATACCCGGAACCATCGGCGGCGCCCTGACGATGAATGCAGGCTGCTACGGCGCCGAGACCAAGGATGTGCTGGTGTCGGCCTGGGGTCTGACGCGGACGGGGAAACGGGTCGATTATACGCTGGCCGACTTCGGCTACACCTATCGTCATTCCGAAGCGCCCGCCGACATCATCTGGATCGAGGCCGTCTATCGCGGAACACCCGATGCGCCCGACGCTGTCGCCGCACGGATCAGCGAGATCACCAGCCGTCGCGAAACCACCCAGCCGATCCGTGAAAAGACCGGCGGTTCAACCTTCAAGAACCCGCCCGGCCATTCGTCGTGGAAGCTGGTCGACGAGGCGGGCTGGCGCGGCAAGCTGCATACGGAAACCGGGGGAGGGGCCATGTTCAGCGACCTGCACTCCAACTTCATGATCAACCCCGGCGAAGCCACCGCCGCTGACATCGAAGGCCTGGGCGAAGCTGTTCGCGCCGATGTGCTGCTGAAGACCGGCGTTCAACTGGACTGGGAGATCAAACGCATCGGCCGCAGGGTCGTCTGAAGTCGCTGCGCGTTCCTTTTCGCGAACATCGAATTTGAGCGGCGGGGCGATAAGGTTGATGACCTGTTAAGGACATTTGTTGCATCGGTTCCTGCTGGAGCCACGCATGACCCGTCCTTTCCAAGATCTGCATGTCGCCGTCCTGATGGGCGGTCTTTCCGCCGAGCGCGAAGTGTCGCTGTCGTCTGGCGAACAGTGCGCCCGGGCGCTGGAGCGGCAGGGCGTGCGCGTCAGCCGCGTGGACGCGGGGCGTGACCTGGCCAATGTGCTGGCCGGCCTGATTAAGCCTGACGTGGTGCTGAACTGCTTGCACGGCGCCTGGGGCGAGGACGGCTGTGTTCAGGGCGTTCTGGAAACGCTGAAAATCCCCTACACCCATTCCGGCGTGCTGGCCTCGGCCCTGGCGATGGACAAGGACAAGTCCAAGGCCGTGCTGCGGGCTGCAGGCGTCAAGGTGCCGGGCGGTGGTTTGTTTGACCGTCATGAGGTCGCCAGCCGCCACGTCATCGACCCGCCCTATGTCATCAAGCCGAACGCCGAGGGCTCATCCGTCGGCGTCTTCCTGGTGCCCGAAGGCGCCAACCGCCCTCAGGCCGAGGTCGGCGCCTCCGACTGGGCTTATGGCGAACAGGTGATGGTAGAGCCCTATATCGCGGGCAAGGAACTGTGCGTCACCGTGATCGGAGAGGCGACGGGTCCGCGCGCCCTGACCGTGACCGACATCACCCCGACCAAGGGCTTCTATGATTATGAAGCCAAATATGCGCCCGGGGGCTCGGTCCATGTGCTGCCTGCAGTGCTGCCCGCCCATGTGTTCGAGACGGCGCTGCGTCAGGCCGAGCTGGCCCATGCTGCAATGGGTTGCCGAGGGGTTTCCCGGTCCGACTTCCGTTATGACGATGTTAAGGACGATCTCGTTCTACTGGAGGTCAACACTCAGCCCGGCATGACCCCGACCTCGCTCGCGCCAGAGCAGGCCGCCTATTCCGGAATGAGCTACGAAGACCTGGTTCGGTGGATGGTGGAGGACGCCTCATGCCCGCGGTAGTTCGCGGCGGTCGGCGACAGAATTCTCAAGGCCCCAAGGGCGCAGGCTCCGGCGGGGGCGGGCGTTCGCGCGGCGGCTCTCAGAATGCGTCCGCCATCCCCGGAAAGATGGCCGCCATCGGCCGGATCGACGTTTCGCCTCGCACCATGATCATCGCCCTGGCGAGCGGCGCCGTGTTGTTGGGCGTGGTTCTGGCGACGGGCGCGCGGGCCGAACGTATCGGCGCCTCCTTCTCGCACGGCGTCGACAATCTGACGGCCAGCATGGGCCTGACGCTGAACCGGGTGCATATCACCGGCGCCACGGCCGAGGCCGAACCCGACATCCGCCGCGCGCTGGACCTGCACGCAGGACAGCCGATCACCAGTCTGGATCTGGATGCGATCCGCGATCGCGTCCAAGCGGTGGGCTGGGTCAAGGAGACGCGTGTCGTTCGCCTGCTGCCCGACACCCTGATTGTCGAGATCAAGGAGCATGACCGCCTGGCCGTCTGGCAGGAGGCTGGTCAGATCAAGGTGATCGACTCCCGGGGCCAGGTGATCACCGGCGCAGACGCGCGTCGTTATCCCAATCTGCCGCTGGTGGTGGGCAAGGGCGCCGACGTGGCCGCCGGGGACATCCTGCCGCTGTTGAACCAGCGTCCGCGCCTGATGGGCCGGATCGACGCCCTGGTCCGCGTGGACGAGCGCCGCTGGGACCTGCGGCTCAAGGACGGCAGTCTGATCCAACTGCCTGCGACGGAACAGGAGGCGGCCCTGATCCGCCTCGATGCGCTGGATCAGCGCGAACGCCTGCTCGACCTGGGCTTCGCCCGCGTCGATTTGAGAACTCCCGACGAGGTCGCCGTGCGACCCGCCGGCGCCTGAGACGAGACTGGGATGAAGACGACGATGGCGGGCAAGCAGGGCGGCAAGGGCGGCAAAGGTGGTGATCGCGGGGCGTCTCTGGACCCGCGCGCCGGACGCGCGCCTGTAGTGGCGGCGCTGGACCTGGGCCAGTCCAAGGTCTCCTGCTTCATCATGAAGCCCGACGGTGTGCGTCACGCCGACCGCACCATCCGCGTTGCGGGCGCCAGCCACGTCCAGTCCAAGGGCATCCGGGGCGGGGCCATCATCAATATGGACGAGGCCGCCCAGGCCATCGGCCATGCCGTCGAACGCGCCGAACGCGCGGCGCAAAGCCCTGTGTCCGGCGTCGTCGTCACGACGGCCATCGGCCAGATGGCCAGTCACCGGGTGCAGGCCCGTGTCTCTTTGGGCGCAAACCCCGTAGGCGATGCCGATCTGGCCCGCGCCATCGGCATGGCCCTAGCCCAGATCCGCCTGCCCAATCGCCGCCCGATCCACGTCCTGCCGATCGGGTGGTCCGTGGATGGCGCGCGTGGCGTGCATGATCCGCGCTCGATGCGGGGCGGCTCGCTCGGTCTGGACCTGCTGGTCGTTTCGATGGCCGAGAATGTGTTCACGACCCTGAGCCATTGCCTCGAACTGGCGCACCTGGACCTGCAGGGCGTCGCCGCGGCACCGGTCGTTTCATCCCTGGCCGCGCTGGAAGAGGATGAGATGGATCTGGGCGCCGTCTGCATCGACATGGGCGGCGGCTCGACCAGCGCCGCCGTCTGGGGTGGGCGCTCTCTGCTGCACATCGAAAGCCTGAATGTGGGCGGGGATCATGTCACCTCCGACATCGCCCGCGGCCTGTCGACGTCCAAGGTCGGCGCTGAACGCCTGAAGACCCTGCACGGCTCGGCCATGGCCAGCGCCAACGAAGACCGTGAAATGCTGGAGGCCCCGCCGCGCGGCGAAGACGCCTCGGCTGGCCCGGTCATCGTACCGCGCGCCATGCTGAAGACCGTGATCGCCCCCCGCGTCGAGGAAACGCTCGAACTGCTTCGCGACCGTCTGAAAGCCGCTGGCGTCGGCCTGGAGCCGGGTGCAGGCCTGGTCCTGACCGGCGGCGCCAGCCAACTGAACGGCGTGCGTGAACTGGCCGTGCGCGTCTTCGACCGCCCTGTCCGTCTGGGCAAACCGCAGCGCGCCCCCCACCTGGCCGACGCCGCCTCCGGTCCCGCCTTCTGCGCCACCGCCGGCGTCCTCCTCCGCGCCGCCTACGGCCCCCGCGAAGCCGTGTCGGCCCGCAAGCTGATGGCGAGGCAGATCACAGCGGCGGATGCGCCGCGCGTCCACCGCGGCAATGTCGTTGGCCGCGTCGCAGGCTGGTTGCGGGACAACCTGTAGGTGGTATTTTCAGCAAAAGTTTCCGTCAGCCGCTGAATGTGAAACGACGTTCATTTTGTCGTTTTTTCGCCTTTTAGCCCTCGTCGCTCCACGCGAAAATGCTGTGCCGCATTTTTGCTTAAGCTCGACGGCATCGGTGGATATGTGTGAAAATTGCACGCGCTGCTTATAACGTGCGAAATAATAAGAAAATATACTACATATTTCTGAATAGTTAGCAAAAATTTCCAATTTTTAAGAAAATTCATCACCTCCTGTTATCTCCAAGCGTCGCCAATCTGTGTTTTTTTTGTAACATTTCATCGTTCGCTTAGTCCAATTTGCGCCACAAAGGTTGCTTGATCCTCACATTCCAATAGACCGGCGTTATCAGGGGCGCGGGCTGTCCGCACAGTCTTTGGTTATTAATTCAACCTTGGATGGGGTCGAGGAATGCTTTTCAAACGCAAATATCTTTTTAGCACGACGGTGCTCGCTGGCTTGATTGCCGTTTCGGCTCCTGCATTTGCTCAGTCCAGCAGGGCTAAGGCGCCGGTGGATGGTGATGCTGATGAGGTGGGTGAGATCGTTGTCACGGGGTCGCGTATCGCCCGCCCTAACCAGGAATCACCGACGCAGGTCCAGGTCGTAACGGCCCAAAACATCGCCGTCACGGGCGAGGTCAATCTGGGTGAAATTCTGCGGACCCTTCCCGCTGCGGGCGTGTCGTCGTTGACGCCTACCAACTCTAATTTCTATACTCAAGGTAATGGTGTCGCAACCGTGGAGTTGCGCAATCTCGGTGAAGACCGAACACTCGTTCTGGTCAACGGTCGCCGATTTGTTGCTGGTTTGCCGGGCTCGCAAATCGTCGATTTCAACAGCTTGCCGACTGAATTTGTGGACCGTGTCGACGTTGTGACGGGCGGAGCATCGTCCATCTATGGATCGGACGCACTGGCCGGCGTTATAAATATCATCACGGACAGAAATTACGACGGCTTCGAGATGTTCGGCCAATACGGCATCACGGACCGAGGAGACCGCGAAACCTTTAAGATCGGCACCAAGTTTGGTTCGAACTTTGCGGATGATCGCGGCAACTTCGTGGGGACATTGTCCTACCAGGACAACAAGGCTGTCTTCGCCAAGGATCGTGGTGACCGCGACATGGCGGTGGATGGTATAAACGGGCTAAATGTTGGGGGCACGTTCGGGGAAACGGTCTACTTCTTTGGTTCAAGCTTCATCCCTAGGGGGGTGGCCATCCTCCCGGGTATCGGCCTGAATAACACCAACGTCGTTTATGAGCCGACAACAGGCGCGGCCAGACCGTATGCTGCAGGCACGGACGGCTTCAATCGCCAAGCAGAGCGTCTGCTTTATGTCCCGAACTCCGCGCTGCAATTTTCGGGACAGGCAATTTACAAGTTTAACGACGACAATCGTTTCTTCTTGGAAGGGTCTTATTTCCGGGGCTCCACCAAGAGCGACATTGAATCGAGCCCTGTCAGCGGGGCGGATATTTTCCGCGACGCACAAGACATTGGGTTGAATCCACAATGTTCGGCAGCGAATGGCTGTCTTTATGGCATTCCCCTGCTCAGCGCGATCGTGCCTGAATCAATCCGAAATCAAGTTCGTGCGCGGACGCCTGGTTTGACTGATGCGCAACGTGTGGTCGGCTTCCAGCGCCGGATGACCGAATTCGGCAACCGACAGAACGAAGCGACACGTGACCTGTTCCGTGTGGTTGCCGGCTTGGAAGGCGAGCTTCCTGGCTCAATGAACCTGAAGTATGAAGTCAGCGGTAACTGGGGCCGGAGCTCGGAACAACAAATCACCACGGGCGGCATCCTTAAGGATCGCTTGATTAACGTGTTGGATGTTGTGGATACGGGCGGAGGCGTTCTTGCTTGCCGTAACATCGCTGAGCGAGCTCGCGGCTGCACACCGTTCCGTATTTTTGAGGAAGGTGGCGCATCACAGGGCGTCGTTGACTACATTGCGGTGCAGAACTCGTTCGACTCCTTTGTGGACCAGAAGGTTCTGAACGGTAACATCCGTGGCGACCTGGTGAATCTGCCCGCAGGCACCATGAAGTTTTCTTTCGGCGGTGAATACCGCCGCGAAGAGTCTCGCAACACTCCGGACGCCACGCTGCAGCAAGGTTTGGCCTCTGGTAACGTGGCCCCTGAAACCAGAGGATCATTCAATGTGATCGAAGGTTTTGGTGAGCTGTATATTCCCTTGCTGGCGAATCTTCCGTTTGCACATCAACTGGATTTGAACTTGTCTGGGCGGTTGTCGGATTATTCGACGATCGGGAATACAAGCGCTTGGGCCGCGTCGTTAGAGTATATGCCTACGGATTGGCTGAAGCTGCGTTCGCAATATTCGGTCGCAGTGCGTGCGCCGAATATTAGTGAGTTGTATTCTGGGCGTTCTCAGACGTTCCCAACTACGGCGGACCCTTGCCGCGGTCTGACGGTCACTCAAGGTAAGGCGGCATTCTACAACACGCGCCAGAACATCGCCAATCCTGCGGCAGTTGCGGCTAGCGGCATCAATGCCGCCACTATCGACAGTGACAATGCACGGGCATGTTTGGCTGATCCGACATTGGCGGCGCGTGTCGCGCGTGATGGCGTCTTCTCCCAGACTCAAGCAGAAGCGCAAGGTACGGGCGGCTTCAACAGCGGCAACGCGAACCTGAAACAAGAGAAGAGCACCAGCATCACCGGTGGAGTTCTGTTCAATGCCAAATGGTATGATTGGTTGACGCCATTCTCGATTTCGGTTGATTACTTCAACATCGAGATTGACGACATCATCGCAAACCTGGCGCGCGGGACCAGCCTGAACGAGTGCTATGTCAACAGTGGCGGTGTCTACGACGCCAGCAGCCCGTTCTGTCAGTCGGTAGTTCGTTACGCCACGGGCACGGCGCAAGTCGGCGCGATGCGTGAACTGAACTCGCAAACTCAGAATCTTGGCACCTTCAAGACGAGCGGTTTCGATGTCATGGCCAGCTATGTCTTCAGCCTGGATAACTTCCCGGGAACAAGGGACTGGAACGGAAACTGGGGCACCCTGACAGCAAGCTTGTCGTATCAACGTCTTGAAGAATATAAGCAGTCAGCCTTGCCTGGTGGCGAACTGGTCGAATCTTCGGGTATGACTGGGACGTCAAAGAACAAGGCTCAGCTCGATCTTCTGTATCGACGGGACGCTTTGACAGTGTCGTGGCAGACTCAGTTCGTCGGTAAGAGCTGCTTTGATCAGCTTGACCCCTGCAACAACTACGATGAGGACGGTCGAATTCCTCTGACGACCTTCTCTGATCTGCAAGTTCGTTACGCGGTGACGCCGAAGGCTACCGTTTTCGTCGGCGTGGACAACATCTTCGATAAGTATGTGTACATTGGCCAAGGTTGGGGTCAGCCCACTGGTTGGACCACCCAGCCGGACGTATATGACGGCTTGGGGCGTCGCTACGTCGTTGGCGCTCGCGTTAGCTTCTGATCTGACTGGTTCTTAAGCTTGCAAGATGGCGGGGCGGGGGATTCCCTCCCCCCGCTATTTTGTTGTGGGCTGACTTAACGGCCGCGCTACGCATCAGACTGTAAGTTCGACGATCTTGGTTATATCTAAAAGCTGTCTGGTAAATGACGCGACTCATATTATCGCCGTAACCTTCTCTTAACCCTCATGGGCGCAATCCTTAACGCGCTCATAACCAATGTGATTCGGCGGGGTAGTCGCATTGGAGTGCAGGGGCAGGGTCGCAAGGTCGGAAAACAGATATGTCGCTTTCATTGGTCAAGCCGCAGAACACTGAACTGAAGCCCCGCATCGTCGTGTTCGGCGTTGGCGGCGCCGGCGGGAACGCCGTGAACAACATGATCGACGCCGGCCTTGAAGGGGTCGAGTTCGTCGTCGCAAACACGGATGCGCAGCATCTGTCGTTCGCCAAGACCGACCGTCGCATCCAACTGGGCGAAACCATCACCCAAGGCCTGGGCGCAGGCGCCCATCCTGAGGTCGGCATGAACGCCGCCGAGGAGTCCGCTGACGAGATCCACGCGCACCTGGAAGGCGCGCACATGGTCTTCATCACCTGCGGCATGGGCGGCGGCACCGGCACGGGCGCAGCGCCCGTCATCGCCAAGTGCGCGCGTGATCGCGGCATCCTGACCGTCGGCGTCGTGACCAAGCCCTTCACCTTCGAAGGCCGTCACCGCATGCGCCTGGCGGACTCGGGCGTCGCCGAGCTGCAGCGTTATGTCGACACCCTGATCGTCATTCCGAACCAGAACCTGTTCCGCGTCGCCAACGAGCGCACGACCTTCGCGGACGCCTTCGGCATGGCCGACCAGGTGCTGCACTCGGGCGTGCGTTCGATCACCGACCTGATGATCCTGCCGGGCCTGATCAACCTCGACTTCGCCGACGTCCGCGCCGTCATGTCCGAAATGGGCAAGGCGATGATGGGCACGGGCGAGGCCACGGGCGACGACCGCGCCCTCCTGGCGGCTCAGAACGCCATCGCTAACCCGCTGCTGGACGAGACCTCGCTGAAGGGCGCCAAGGCCGTGCTGGTGAACATCACCGGCGGTCTGGACATGACCCTGCTGGAAGTCGACGAGGCCGCCAACGCCATCTCGGCCGAAGTCGACGGCGACGCCAACATCATCTTCGGCGCGGCATTCGATCCCGCCCTGGAAGGCAAGATCCGCGTGTCGGTCGTGGCGACCGGCATGGACGAGGGCGAGATCAAACGCGTCGATCCGGTTGCCCCGTCCGCGCCGTTGGCCAGCCATGAAGCGCGCCGTTCGGCGGGTGGTCTGTATGGCACGCAGGCACCGCGCGCCCCCGAGCCGACCCGTGACGTCTATCGCGAGCCGACCCGCGCCGAGGCCCCCCGCGCGCCTGAACCCCGCATCGAGGCGGCTCCGGTCGTTCCGACCTTCATGGCGCCGCCCGCGCGCGAGCCCGAGCCCCGCCCTGAACCCGTGATCCGCGTCGCCGAGGCACCGCGTAATCTGGAGCCGATCGTCGATCCCTGGGTCGAGGAATATGAGACCCGCGCTCCGGCGGCCCGTGCCCCGGAACCGCAGCCCGATCTGTACTCGCGCGCGCCGCAGCAACCGGCCATCGAAGATGACTACGATGATCGTGATCACCGTCGCAGCGGCTGGAGCCTGTTCGGCCGCGGCAAACGCACTCAGCCGCAGCCGGAGCCGACCTATGGCCGCGGTGCGCCGCAGATGCGCCAGACCAGCCAACCTTCGCACCAGCCCGAGCAGGAAATGGGTCAGGCCGACGACGACCTGGAGATTCCTTCATTTCTCCGCCGACTGGCCAACTAGGCGCTAAGCCCTGAAACAATGAACGCCCCGGAGCCTCGCGCTCCGGGGCGTTCTGCCTTTAGGGGCCTGTTTCGTATCGAAACAATCCGAAACCCGACTTTCATTTCGTGCTTGCAGCCCTGCCGCTAAATGGAGCGCAGGTCGCAATCCGCACGCAGCGGTGCGCGCAGTTAAGAAGCGAGTTTGAGTTTGTCGTTCAGACAAGATCACCACGAACGCACCATCATCGCGCCGGCCATCATCGCCGGCGTCGGGGTGCACACCGGCCGCCGGGTGCGGCTGGCGGTTCGTCCTGCGCCTACGGGCACGGGCATCGTCTTCGTGCGCACGGATGTCACCGACCGCGACAACCGCATCCCCGTTTCGGGCGAGGCCGTGGTGGATGCGCGCCTGAACACCATGATCGAGAATGCGGCGGGCGTCCGCCTGTCGACCATCGAACATTTGATGGCCGCCTTCTGCGCCCTGGGCGTATCCAACGCCGTGGTCGAGGTGGATGGACCGGAGCTGCCGATCCTGGACGGTTCGGCGCTGGAGTTCGTCAAGCTGCTGGACCGCGCGGGTTTCCGTCCGCAGCCCCAGCCGCAGCGCTACATCGAGATTCTGGAGACGGTTCACGTCACCGAAGGCGACAAGCACGCCGCCCTGATGCCGTGCGACCGTTATGAAATGCGGTTCGAGATCGACTTTCCGTCGGCGGCGATCGGCAATCAGGTCGTCGACTTCGTCGTGGATGAGCCGACCTTCCGCCAAGAGATCATGGCTTGCCGCACCTTTGGGTTCGCCCATGAGGTCGAGGCGCTGCGTCAGGCGGGTCTGGCGCGCGGCGGTTCGCTGGAGAACGCCGTGGTCATCGACGGCGACGAAATCCTGAACCCCGGCGGCCTGCGCATGGAGCGCGAGTTCGTTCGGCACAAGGCGCTGGACGCCATCGGCGACCTGTACGTGCTGGGCGCGCCGCTGCTGGGCCGTTACGAAGGCTACAAGGCGGGTCACGCCCTGAACAACAAGCTGGTCCGCGCGCTGCTGGCGGCGCCTCATGCCTGGCGGGTGATCACCCGCGTGCCGGAACTGGCCGAAGCAGGCTGACCGGCTTCTCCCGGCCGGACGGGCGGGGGCGTTCTGTCGGTTGCGCTAAACCCCGATCACGCTGATCAGGCGTCCGAAATCTTGTTCTCCGCGCTGGAAGGCGCGGCGGTTGGAGAAGAACCGGGCTTCGTCGGCGCAGGTGTCGTGGCCGGTCCAGACGGCCTGGCCGACGCTTGCCTGCTGCAGGCGCCACAGGACGAAGCCGGGCAGGTCGAACTGGCGTTTGTCGGGCGCGACGCCAGGGTGGAAAAAGCGTTCGCTGCCCCGGTCGTGATGGGCGAAACGTTCTTCGAAATCGACGCCCACCTCATAGCTGGCCTGGGCGATGCACGGGCCGACGACGGCGAGGATGCGGCGCGGATCGGCACCCAGGGCCTCCATCGCCGCGACGGCGGAGTGAACGACGCCGCCCAGGGCGCCCTTCCATCCGGCATGGACGGCGGACACGATGCGGGTCTCGGGATCGGCCATCAGGATCGGGGCGCAGTCGGCGGTCAGCACCGAGCACAGCAGGCCGGGATTGGCGGTGACGACGGCGTCGCCTTCTGGTCGGTCGCCATGCCAGGGACCGTCAGCGACGCGCGCGACGGCGGAATGGATCTGGTAGCAGCCGTTCAGGTGGTCGGCGTCTGCGCCCATTGATTCTGCGACCCGGCGACGGTTCTCGGCGACGGCGGCGGGGTCGTCTTTTGAGCCGACGCCAGCGTTCAGCCCCTCATAGATGCCGGTGGAGACGCCGCCCGCGCGGGTGAAGAAGCCGTGCTTGACGCCAGCGGCGGTCAGCAGCGGATGGGTGATGGGGGCAAGGTCGGTCATGGTCGTCTTCTACTCGGCATCCCATCCCGGTACGATCAGCGATCGGGGCGAGAAGATCGCGGCAGCCTTGAACAGGCGTCCCATCTGGTCGTCGGCGGTCAGGCGGTTCAGTTGGCGGTCGATGACGGGCGCCGCGTCGGGCCGTCCCGACTTCAAGCGTTCAGCGCGGGCTTCGATCCCCAGACGTCGCAGAAACTCGCCCTGGGGCAGGCAGCCCGTGACGTCGGCGCCGGTACGCAGCGCGGCCTCCAGCACCAGGGGGAAGTCGGCCCATTGGGTCAGGTCGGCCTCGCCCGGATTGTCCAGCGGCGACACCTTCTGGTGGCGACGCAGGGCCTGAAGCGTATCGCCCGCCTCTGGCCGCGCACGGCCATAGTCGATCAGCAGGGCGGCGCCCGAGGCGGCCTTCATCAAGAGGCCCAGATCGCGGCCGAAGACGGGCTGCTGCTCCGAAATCTCGAACACCTGGCCGGGTTCGATGTCGAAGGACGGCTTGTCAAAACCGCCAGAGATGGCGGTCAGGCCGAAGGTCAGGTCGTTGTCGTCTGTGACGCCGATGCGCCGCTCGGCCCAGCCGCCCTCCGTGCGGACGAACTGACGTGCGGGCATGCAGTCCAGCACCTCGTTGGCGATCAGGATGACCGGCGCGTCGGTCTCGATCCGCGTCAGGTCACGCACCCAGCGCGGCGACAGATCAGCGCCCGCCAGAGCCCGGGCCTGCAAGTCTCGCAAGGGGGCGCTGGGCTCGATCAGGATCAGGTCGCAGGCTTCCAGGAAGCCCGGCGCCAGGCGCGCGGCCCGCAGGGCGTCGCTGATGAGCGTGCCGTCGCCGGGACCGACTTCGACCAGACGGAACCGCTCGGGCGCGCCCAGGCGATGCCAGGTCTCGACCGCCCACAGGCCGATCAGTTCGCCGAACATCTGGCTGACCAGAGGGGCGGTGATGAAGTCACCGCGTTCGCCCAGCGATGGGCGCGAGGCGTAGTAGCCGCCTCTGGGGTCATGCAGGCAGCGGGTGACGTAGTCGGCGACCGTCATGGGCCCGGTCAGGGCGATCTCTCGCGCCAACCGGGACTTCAGGGTTTCGACCGGCGCGCTCATGCTGCGGCGGGCGAGCGGTTCCAGGCCCGCCAGATCAGCCAGCCGCCGACCAGGATCATCGGGATCGACAGCATCATGCCCATGGTCAGGCCGAGCGGGAAGTGGGGCATGCCGTAGTCAGGCTCGCGCACATTCTCCAGTGCGGCGCGGCAGATGCCGTAACCGACGAGGAACAGGCCGGTGATATAGCCCGGCTTCTGCAGCAGCTTGAACTTCCAGATCGCCAGCGACAGGACCGAGAACAGCAGCAGGCCTTCCAGTCCGGCTTCGTAAAGCTGGCTGGGGTGACGCGGGACGTCGCCGGCGGGGCAGAAGCCGTACATCTGTTCGATGCGGGCGTTGCAGAAGCGGATGGCCCAGGGAACGGTCGTCTCGCGACCCCACAACTCGCCATTGATGAAGTTGGCGATGCGGCCGAAGAACAGGCCCAGCGGCACGACGGGGGCGACCAGATCGCCCAGGCTGAGCATGTTTATCTTCTGACGGCGGGCGAAAAGGATGATGGCGATGGCCACGCCCAGGAAGCCGCCGTGGAAGCTCATGCCGCCGGTCCAGAGTTGCAGCAGTTCGAACCGCTCGCCCAGGGTCTGGCCGGTGAACAGTTGGGCGAACATGACGGGCTTGTAGAAGAGGGCGTAGCCGAACCGGCCGCCCAGGATGATGCCCAGGGTGATCCACAGGACCAGATCATCCAGTTGGGTGTTGTTGACCGGCGGGCGGCCTGGCGCCCACAGGCTATCGCGGCGCGCCAGACGTGACGCGTACCACCAGCCGAGGACGATGCCCGCGACATAGGCCAGGGCGTACCAGCGGATCGGCAACGGACCCAGATGGATCAGGACCGGGTCGAATTCGGGAAAAGGCAAGGTGGGGATCCTCGTCGGTTCAGTCTTGGAAGCTTTAGCAAGCGACGGCGCCTGCGTCGCCTGTGAAGGAGATATGGCAGTGATGGGTGAACACGACGCCTTGATGGCGCCTCCGAAGCAGCAGAAAGAAAGGTTTCGTTCACCCTATTGGGTCAGATTTCGTTAACGACGTCAGGTCGGAGCCCGCCATGCAGACCCGCAACCCCCTTTTGGATGAGTTCGCCAAGCTGACCACGGGCGCCATGGGGCTGGCGCAGGCGGCGGGCGAAGAGGCCAAGACGGCCTGGCGCGCGCAGGCTGACCGGATCGCCGCCGAGATGGATTTGGTCCGTCGCGACGAATTCGACGTTCTGAAAGATGAAATCGCCGCCCTGCGCGCCGAGATCGCGACGCTGAAGGCGGCTGAAAAGCCCGCGAATAAGCCTCGCAAGGGAACGTCCACAGATGGAACTCCCGCAACGGACGCAGACAGTTGAGCCGAATCCGCGAACAGGCTTACCGTCCCGTTAACGCCCCCGACTCGTGGGGCCGCCGCCTGAATCGAGACGCTTGATGGACATCGCCCGGCCAGAGGAAACGGACGTGCCTTTCGACCCGCTGGAAGTAGTCGAACACGTTCTGACGGCCGAAAACCTGCCGTTCGACCGCACCAACGACGGTGATCTGGCGTTCGCGCTGGCCGGCGACTGGAAGGATTATGAGCTGTGGTTCGCCTGGCGTCCTGAAGGGGACTGCCTGCAGCTGTGCTGTGCGCTTGATCTGAAGGTGGCCAAGAGCCGCAAGGCCGCCGCCTATGAACTGGTCGGCATGATCAATCAGCGCACCTGGATGGGGCATTTCGAGGTCTGGGCTGAGGATGGCGAGATCGTTTTCCGTCACTCGCTCGCCCTGCCGATGGGCGAGCGTCCGACCCTGGCCCAGGCTGCGTCAATGATTGATGCGGCGGTTGAGGCGGCGGATCGCTATTATCCCGCCTTCGACTTCATGGTCCGGGGCAACAAGAAGCCGCAGGAGGCGATCGACGCCTGCCTGTTCGAGACCGTCGGCACCGCCTGATGGCTGTGAGCGAAACCGTCGTTCTGGTCGGGTGCGGCCGTCTGGGGTCTTCCATCCTGGAAGGCTGGCTGCTGACTGAAACAGTTGCGGCTGAAAACCTGGTCATTCTCAGCCCGTCCGAGAAGCCTGTCGCTGAGTTTGCGCGGGCCAAGGGCGCACGGATCAATCCGCCGCTGGAGGCCCTGACCGAGGCCCAGGTCATCGTGCTGGCGGTGAAGCCCGCCAAATGGCGCGAGGTCGTGACGCCGCTGCTGCCGTTCCTGGGGGACCAGGCGGTGATCCTGTCTGTCATGGCGGGCGTGATGGCGCCGACGCTGGCTGAAGGCATCGGCGGATGGCCCATCGTGCGGGTCATGCCGACCACGGGCGTCTCACGCGGACGGGGCGTGGCTTCCGTCTGGTCTGCGGATGCCGATGCGCGCGCACTGGGACGAGCCCTGTTCGAGCCGATGGCGGAGACGGTCGATCTGGACGAAGAAGCTCTGATGGACGCGGCCACCGCCGTAGCCGGATCGGGCGCGGCCTATTTCTACGCCTTCACAGAAGCCCTGGCGCGGGCCGGGGAGGCGGCGGGTCTGGACGCGGCGACAGCCGATGTTCTGGCGCGCGCCACCCTGCGGTCCGCTGCGGATGCGATGGGCGATGATCCGCTGGAGGTTCTGATCGACCGCATCGCCTCGCCGGGCGGTTCGACCCGCGCCGGTCTGGACGCCCTGTCGCGCGGCGGCCGCCTGACGGCCATGACCCACGACACGGTTGCAGCGGCGGTCCGCCGCAACCGCGAGATGGGCTGAACCCTAGAAACGACCGCGTTGCAGATAGGCGCTGAACCGCTCGAACGCGCGGTCGGCGTCCTGCCAGACGCCGTAACCCCAGACGTCACGGATCGACGGCGAGAAGTATGAGAACTTCACCGCACGGGTCTGGCCGTCCGCTGTCGTCAACTGACCTTCGATCGCCGCACCGCCGATGGAGATGCTGCGGATCGGGTCCAGTCCCGGCGTATCGCGCATCTGCTGCATGGTCGGGCGGTTGGGCTTGAGGTCGGTCAGCACCAGTTGAGCGCTGGCGCCGGGATAGGATTCCTCCAGCACGCGCACGACGTTGGACTGCAGGTTTGCAATCTGGTCATTGACCTCTCGCACGCCCAGCTTCTCGACCCTGGTCTGCAGATCGCGTCCGATGGTCACCGTGACATTGGACGGCGCCTGATTTTCGGACTGAACCTGTGTGGTGGCCTGAATTTGAGCCTGAGGCTGCGCCTGAGCCATGGCGGCGACCGCCAGGGTCGCGGCCAAGGGGGCGAAGAAAGCAAGTTTACGCATCTGTTCCATCTCCAACCCTGTCGGGATTGTAGATGCGCCTTGGCGTAGGTTTTCGCTAGTGGGGGTATCAGATTTGAAACGACACGGGTCGTTGGAGGCTCAGTCGGCCGCCGCTTCCGCTGGCGCTAGGGACACTGGGCCTGGAATCCGGATCACAGCCTTCAGTCCGCCCAGATCGCTGCGTTCCAGGGTGATGTCTCCGCCATGACTGCGCGCCACGTCGCGGGCGATGGCCAGACCCAGTCCCACCCCCTTGCGGTTCTGGTTTCGTGAATCGTCCAACCGCGAGAAGGGGCGGAAGGCCTCTTCGTGCATCTCGTCGGGAATGCCGGGGCCGTCGTCCTCAATGGCGATCTCGACGCCGCCGGATGTCAGGACGCGAGCCGACAGCCGAACATGGTCGCCGTGAGAAGCGGCGTTGCCGGCCAGGTTCACCAGGGCGCGCTTGAAGGCGAGGGGGCGCAAGATGGCGGTCAGGCCCTCTGGCGCTGACAACTCGACCTCGGCGCCGGCGCGCCGGGCGTCATCGGCGGCGGCGCCCAGCAGGTCGGGCACGGACACCGGCTGCGGCGTTTCTCCAGCCTCGCCGCGAGCGAAGGCCAGATATTCGTCGATCATATGCTCCATCTCGTCCAGGTCGCCGCGCATGGCGGCCTGGCGCTTGAAGGGCGGCGCCAGCGCCAGCTCCAGACGCAGGCGCGTCAGCGGCGTGCGCAGGTCGTGGCTGACCGAGGCGAGCAGGGCGGTGCGTTGGTCGATATGGCGCTGGATCCGGTCGCGCATGGCCATGAAGGCGGTGGCGGCGGCGCGGACCTCACGCGCGCCATGCGGTTTGAAGCGCGGCACCGTCTCGCCTCGGCCAAAGGCTTCGGCGGCGTCGGCCAGGCGCTCGATGGCGCGCACCTGATTGCGGATGAACAGGATGGCCACGCCCATCAGCAGCACGGTCGCAATCGTCAGCCACAGCACGAAGATATGGGCCTGGGTCGCCACGGCCCTTTCGCGCGGGGCGATGATGCGTAAGACCCCCTGCGGCTCCTGCACCTGAATATCGACGTAGGAAGGATATCGGGTGGTGTCGAACCAGTAGGGGCGGTCTAGGCGCGATTGCAGCGCATGATCCAGAACCCGGTCGACGACCCCGATGGGGCCACGCCTCTGCTCTGTCGGCAGGACGCGATCTTCCTGCAGGGCGATGGACAGGGACATCGAACGTTCTGCGCGGTCGGCCAAACGCTGCAGACCCTGCGGGCTGGGGTCGTCCTCATAGGATTCGACCGCCCAGGCGATGTCGCCGGCCAGGCCTTCGGACAGGCGCGCCGTCACCGTCTGCCAGTGGGCGTCGAAGAAGATCCATGTCACCGCCACCTGCATCACCAGCACCGGCAGCACGATGATCAGCAGTGAACGCCCCCATAGCGAGGTGGGCAGGCGCCGCTTCAGGAAACGCGGCCACAGATAGGCGGGCAGAAGCCGCATGTTTCCTCAGCCGGTCCGCTTAGAGCCTTAGTCGGGCGCCAGCATATAGCCGACGCCGCGCACGGTCTGCAGATAGCGCGGGTTCTTGGGGTCGCTTTCCAGCTTGCGGCGCAGGCGGGTGACCTGAACATCGACGGCGCGGCCGGTGATGTCGGCGGTGTCGGGCGACAGGCTCATCCGTTCAACCGGTGCATGGGCGTGAAGCGCGAGCGTCTTCAGCAGTTGCGCCTCGGCCTCGGTCAGACGCTGGGGCTTGCCCTCGCGGGTCAACTCCAGCCGCTCCATGTCGAAGACGGCGGCGCCCAGCTTGATCTCGCGCGGACCAATGGGCTTGCCCCCGGTGCGACGCAGAATGGCCTCGATCCGCAGCGCCAGTTCGCGCGGTTCGAACGGCTTGGACATATAGTCGTCAGCGCCGCGCGCCAGACCCTCGATCCGGTCTTCGGGATCGCCGCGTGCGGTCAGCAGCAGAACCGGCGTCTTGGACAGCTCCGCCTTGCCCCGCACCCAGGTGGTCAGATCAAACCCGCTCTCGCCCGGCATCATGACATCCAACACCACCAGATCGAACTCGATAAGCTCCATCATCCGCTTGGCGGCGGCGGCGTGGGCGGCCCCGGTGACGCGATAACCTTCGCGCGCCAGGAACTCCTTGAGCAGTTCGCGGATGCGGTCGTCGTCGTCGACGATCAGCAGATGGCGGCCGACGCCGGGCCCGGCGATGGGGCCGGAGCGGCCATAAGGGCGTGATTCCGTCATGCTCATGCGTCTTTCCTCCCGCTCAGGGCGTTGACCTGAACGATTCGGGCGGCTCTAACACCGTCAGTTTCGCGGGAGATGTGTTCCAATGGCCTTCGTTCCTTTCGACGATCGTGACGGATGGATCTGGATGAATGGCGAGTTTGTACCCTGGCGGGAAGCAAAAACGCACGTTCTGACCCATGCTCTGCACTACGGCTCGTCGGTTTTCGAGGGTGAGCGTATGTATGGCGGCGAAATCTTCAAGCTGACCGCGCACTCGGAGCGGCTGAAACGCTCCGCCAACCTGCTCGATTTCGAGATCCCGTACAGCGTGGCTGAAATCGATGCGCTCTGCAATGAAACCTGCGCCAAGAATGGGCTGACGGACTGTTATGTTCGCCCGGTCGCCTATCTGGGCGCCGAACAGACCAGCGTCTCGGCCCTGAACAACAAGGTCCATCTGGCGATCGCCGTGTGGGACTGGCCCAGCTATTTCGATCCGGAAGTGAAGGCGCGCGGCCTGCGTCTGGAATGGTCCAAGTGGCGCCGCCCCGATCCGCAGACCGCGCCGACCACGGCCAAGGCGGCGGGTCTATATATGATCTGCACCATGTCCAAGAACGCGGCGGAGCGTAATGGCTATGCCGACGCCCTGATGCTGGACTGGCGCGGCTATGTCGCCGAGGCGACGGGCGCCAATGTCTTCTTCGTCAAGGACGGCGTCATCCATACGCCCAAGGTCGAGCACATCCTGGATGGCATCACCCGCCAGACGGTGATCGAGATCGCCAAGGCTAAGGGGATCGAGGTCGTGGTTCGCGACATCCTGCCGAAAGAACTGTCCGGCTTCTCGGAATGCTTCCTGACCGGAACCGCGGTCGAAGTGACGCCGGTGGCGGAGGTGGGCGACTATCGCTTCACGCCGGGCGCCCTTTCACTGGATCTGATGGATCACTACGGAAAACTGGTGCGTCGCCAGCTGTAATCAGGCGCAGCAGGGACGGTGAAGCTTGAGCGATCCGGGGTCTGCCAAAATCTTCGCAAAAGCGTCAGATTCCGGTTGCGGACAAAGGGGGCGGTCCGTATAGAGCCGCCTCGCTCGGAAACGGGCTGGCCGACGGGCCGCGGGGACAGCAGTTTCCACGGTTCACGAAGGAAAGAGGTTGAAAAACTTCTTGCTTTCATCGGTTGGCTTCATTAGGTTCCGCGCTTCATTCGAAACGCCGAGCTACGGTTTAGGGGTCAGCCTCGCAGCTTACTCCCGGTGATTTTTTGCGGTTTGAAGGGTTCGCTCTTCGGTCTGCAAAATCTCTGAAAAGAGCGATTGACATGAGGATCGGGCTTCACTAAACACCCGCCTCCGCCGACGACACCGGCGCTAAACAAGTCGGGCCGCTGGAGCGGTTTGGGTCTTTGACATTGTTGATTTGGAAAGAGAAA
>NZ_JAEPWN010000011.1 GCF_016654005.1 Brevundimonas nasdae
GCTCGTCCGTCAGCCAATACAGGTCACTCATGATCCAGACTCCTCAGGAGCCTGAATCAGATCGCGCGCCTCACATCAATGGGTCCTGAGCCTAGGCCAGTCCGGCTTTCTTCAAGGTCTTGTAGGCCTTGATGACCCGCTGCAGCTTGGCTTCCGCGCCGCGATCACCGCCGTTGGTGTCGGGGTGAAAACGCTTCAGCATGTCATGGTACTGGGCCTTCACCTTTTCCTTGTCGGCGCCGGGCTCAAGGCCCAGGTCGGCCAAAGCCGTACGTTCCAGCTTGCCGACACGGCGATCTTCGGTCGGGGACTGCGGGGCCTGATCGCCGCGCCGTCCGAACAGGCCGAAGCTGTCCCGCCATGAGCCGGCGCCGGTGTTGTTGGCCGTGCCCATCTTGGCCGAGAAGGCGGCGGCTTCACGCGTGAACTTGCCCGCCTTCATCTCCCACGTCGGGCGACCGCCGGTCATGGCTTCGTTCTCCTGGGCGGCGCGGACTTCGCCTTCGCTCATCCCGGCGTAGAAGTTCCAGCCCTTGTTATATTCGCCCGCGTGCGCCTGGCAGAACTCATAGAAGTCGTTCAACCGCTCGCGCGATTTCGGCGCCTTGGCGGCAGCCGCCTTGCGGCAGTCCGGCCACTGGCACGGCTTCTCGCCCGGCTTGAGGTGAAGCACGTCAGCCTGGGCGGCCTCTTCCTCGGGCTTGGGCGGCTTCACGCGGATATCGGTGAAGCGTGGCTTGTATTGAAATGAAGCGGACATCACACGAAGTGTAGGGCCGAATTGGACGGCATCAAGGAAACGATCATGTCGGAAGGCCCCGTAGCGGCGATTATCCGTGAAAAACTCACCGCCGCGCTGTCGCCGCAACGGCTGGAGCTTGAAGATGACAGCTGGCGCCACGCCGGTCACCACCATGAAGGAGGCATGGACGCCAAGCCCGGCGGCGAGAGCCACTTCAATCTAGTGATCGTGTCGCCGGTTTTCGAGGGACAGTCACGGGTTGCACGTCAGCGGACGGTGAACGCCCTGTTGCGCCCTGAACTGGCTGGGCCGGTTCATGCCTTATCAATCAAGGCTTTAACCCCATCTGAGGCCTCTTAAGCCCCAGGTTTCAGGCAAGACTATTGTTCACTTCGTCTTAGAACCTTCGTTCTAGCGTTGCACCACCAACAGAAGGTGGGGCTGATCGATGGTGGAGACTGACGGCGTCGCAAGAGCGATTCCCGCAGAACAACGGGTCGGCGACGCAGCTCAGGCTCTGACCGCCATTCTGCAGACCCAATACCTTCGTTATCTGATCATCGCCTCCTGGGCACTGGGCCTTTTGGCGACGGTCGGTTGGTGGCAGGCGATTCTTTGGTTCATTCTGACGCTGGGCGCCGGTTCGTTCCGGGGCTGGGTCGAGCATCGCCTGCGCAATCAGGTGGACAATGGCGCGGGCTGGGGCCTGGTGTTCCCGGTGGTCGCCACGGCGACGACCGGCGCATGGGCGGTGGCCCCGTTGATGGCCTGGTTCTCTCCTTCCGGCTTTGGCCAGCCGCTGGCCCTGGCGCTGATCATCTCCGGCTATGTGCTGGTCTTTGCGCAGCTGCGCAGTTCGCCACGACAGGCGGTGATCATATCGTCGCCCTATGGCGCGGCGGCGACCATCATCCTGTTGAGTCTGTGGGGCACGCCGGAATTCTGGTCGATGCTGGGTGTCCTGCCGTTCACGGCGGCCGGGCTGTTCGTGCTGGTGACCATGACCATGCTGCGCGAAGAGCGGATTCTGGCCTTCCAGACCCATCAGGCTCACCTGATCGCCGAACTGGAAGCGGCGCGGGACAGAGCCAATGCGGCCAATGACGCCAAGTCCAACTTCCTTGGCGTGATTTCACACGAGTTGCGCACGCCGATGAATGGCGTTCTGGGCGCGGCCCAATTGCTGAGCGCCACGCGGCTGGAAACGACTCAGCGGGAATATCTGTCGATCATCCGCAATTCGGGCGACAATCTGCTCAATCTGCTGAACGACATCCTCGACATGACCAAGATCGAGGCGGGCAAGATGAATTTCGAGGTCGTCGATGTCGTCATGGAGGACCTCCAAAAGCGCATCACCGGCCCGTTCGAGGCCCAGGCCGAGGCCAAGGGGCTGAGCTTCGTCACCGTGCTGGAGGGTGATCTGCCGACCATCGTGCGGGGCGATCCCCTACGGGTCTGCCAGGTGGTGCAAAACCTTCTGTCGAATGCGGTGAAGTTCACCGAATACGGCCAGGTGCGCTATCTGGTGCGGGGAGAGCGGATTTCGGCCCAGCGGGTGCGGTTCGATTTCTCCGTCACCGACAGCGGCGCCGGGATCTCGTCAGCGGATCTGGAGCGCCTGTTCCAACCCTTCACCCAGGTCGATGCCTCGTCCACGCGTCGTTTCGGCGGCACGGGTCTGGGCCTGACCATCGCGCGGCGCATGGCCAACATCATGGGCGGCGACATCGCCGTGACCTCAAAACTGGGCGAAGGTTCGACCTTCACCCTTTCCGTCGAGGCCGAGGTGGTGGAGTGGGCCAAGCCTGCCCCTGTCGAGAAGGCCAAAGACAAGGCCGGATCGGGCCAGGGCATGCGTGTTCTGGTAGTCGAGGACCACCCCGTGAACCGCATGATTCTGGAGGCGTGGATGAGCACGTCATCCCACATCACAGCCACCGCGGAAAACGGCGTTCTGGCCATCGAGGCGGCGAACGAACAACCGTTCGACCTGATCATCATGGATGTGAACATGCCCGTCATGGACGGGCTGACCGCCACGCGCAGCATACGCAACGGCGCAGGGCCCAATGCAGAGACGCCTATTGTCGTCCTGTCGGCCTCGGCCCGGAACGAAGATCATGAGGCGGGGCTGGAGGCTGGCGCCGACGCCTATCTGAACAAGCCTATCGATTTCGCCGCCCTGGCCGATCTGATGGGGCGGGCGTCGGGCGGTCGCGCCGTGGTCAGCGGCAAGGCCCCGATGACGGAACACTCCGCCGCCGCCTGATTAAGGCCGAAACGCGGTGGGCGCCTGAACGGGAGCCGACGAGAACGGTTCAGATGAGCCTCAGACGCCAGGGTCCATTCTGCGGGTCAGTCGAAATCGTTCGGCCGCAGATGGAGACATCGCCATGACCAAGCTTCTCACCGCCGCAGTGGCCGCTGTTCTGGCCACGACGTCCTTGGGCGCAGCAGGTGCAGCCTCGGCACAGTCGCGCAATGACCACCGCTATGAGCAGCGCCAGGATCATCGCAACTATCGCCCCAATCCGCATCAGAACCAGCGTCCCGCCCCGCGTCACGACCAACGCGACTATCGCCAGGATCAAAGGGACTATGCGCGCTGGCAGCAGGCGCAGCGCCGCTATAACGCCCCGCGTTATGTCGCGCCGCGCGGCTATGCCACCCGCAGCTGGAGCTATGGCCAGCGGATGCCGTCCTATTATCGCACCAGCAACTATGTGGTGAACGACTACAGCCGTTACGGTCTGCGCGCCCCGCCTCGCGGCTATCAATATGTCCGCAGCGGCAATGACGTGGTGCTTGCCGTCGTTGCAACGGGTCTGGTCACAGCCGTGATTGCCGGTCTGTTCAACTGATCAAGGCTTGAGCGCTGAACGCCCCGGAGGGAAACCTCCGGGGTGTTTTTCGTTGTGGTTTGACGGCGACGCGTCCGGCGCCCAGAATCGGCGCTCTGAATGGATCATCATGCGCGCCTTCGCCGAGCTTCTGGATCGTCTGTCGCTGACGGCGTCGCGCAACGCCAAGCTGGTTCTGGTGCGCGACTACCTGCGGGCGACGCACGATCCTGATCGCGGTTGGGCGCTGGCGGCCTTGACCGGGGACCTGGGCTTTGATGCGGCCAAGCCCGCGATGATCCGCAAGGCGGTGGAGGCGCGGGTTGATCCGGTGCTGTTCGGCTGGTCCTATGACTATGTCGGCGATCTGGCGGAGACGGTTTCGCTGATCTGGCCCGCGCCGATCGATCACCGCCCCAATCGAGAGCCTGAACTGTCGGAGGTGGTGGACGCGCTGAACCGCGCCGGGCGAAACGAGGTCCGCCCTCTGATCGAAGGCTGGCTGGATGCGCTGGAGCCGAAGGGGCGCTGGGCCTTGTTGAAGCTGGTGACGGGCGCCCTGCGCATCGGCCTGTCCGCGCGTCTGGCCAAGACAGCGGCGGCCATGATCCGGCCCGATGCTGTGTCAGCGCCGCCAGACCCTGATGGAGATGAACGGACGCAGAGCCTCGCCCCTGTCGATGTTTCGGACATAGAGGAGGTCTGGCACGCCATCGACCCGCCCTATGTCGATCTGTTCGCCTGGCTGGAGGGCAGGGCGGAGCGGCCCAGTCCTGATGCGCCGGGGCGGTTCCGGCCGGTCATGCTGGCGGTGGCGCTGGATGAGGCGGCGGATTTCGCCAAGCTGTCGCCCGCCGACTACGCCGCTGAGTGGAAGTGGGACGGCATCCGCGTCCAGGCGGTGCGCGAGCAGGGCGTGGCCAAACTCTATTCGCGCACCGGCGACGAGATTTCCGGCGCCTTTCCCGATGTGATGCAGGCCCTGACGTTCGAGGGGGCGATTGACGGCGAACTGCTGGTCATGCGCGAAGGCCAGCCTGCGCCCTTCGGCGACCTGCAGCAGCGGCTTAACCGCAAGACCGTGGATGCCAAGCTTATGGTGGCGCATCCGGCGGGCGTCATGGCCTACGACCTGCTGGCCGCGGACGGCGAGGATTTGCGTTCGTTGCCCCTGACCGAAAGACGGACGCGGCTGGCGGCGGTGGTTGCGCAGCACGGCGGCGAGCGGCTGCAACTGTCGCCTCAGGTTGAGTATGCGGATTGGGGCCAACTGGCCAGATTGCGCGCCGATCCGCCGGTCGGCGCGGCGGCGGAGGGGCTGATGCTGAAACGCTGGGACAGCCCCTATCTTGCGGGGCGTCCCAAGGGGCCATGGTTCAAATGGAAGCGTGATCCGCATGTCATTGACGCCGTCCTGATGTACGCCCAGCGCGGACACGGCAAACGCTCCAGCTTCTATTCCGACTACACCTTCGGCGTCTGGACCGAGGAGGGCGCGCTGACGCCGGTGGGCAAGGCTTATTTCGGCTTCACCGACGAGGAGCTGAAACAGCTCGACAAGTTCGTGCGCGATCATACGGTCGAACGGTTCGGCCCGGTGCGGTCGGTGCGGGCCGAGCGGAACTTCGGCCTGGTGCTGGAGGTGGCGTTCGAGGGATTGCAACGGTCCAGCCGCCACAAGTCCGGCGTCGCCATGCGCTTCCCGCGCGTCAGCCGCATCCGCTGGGACAAGCCTGCGCGTGAGGCGAACACGATCACCGATGTGATGGCTTTGCTGGACGCCATCGAGGGCGGCGGCGGGCGGGTCGCAAAAAGCCTGAAAAACTGACTTCCCAGGGCTTCCAATCGCCTGCCGACGCGTTAGACCCGGCCTATGTTCACCAACGCCCCCCCGATAGCTGAGGTCGTCACGGAAGCGCGCCAGGCTTTCGCCGTCGACGCCGCCATGCTGGCCAAACTGACGGATGCGGCCGGCGATCTGGCCATCAATCTGAGTGTCGCGGCGCTGATTTTCGTAGCGACGATCTTTGCGTCGAAATGGGCATCGGGCGCAGCGTGTCGTGCCTTGTCGCGGGTGCGCGGCTTCCGGCATGACCCCACCGTCCTGACCTTCGCCGTTCAGGTGGTGCGCGTTGTCGTCATCATCATCGGCATGATCGCGGTGCTGCAGCGTCTGGGCGTGCAGACGACCTCGATCATCGCCGTTCTGGGCGCAGCGTCTCTTGCGGTTGGTCTGGCCTTGCAGGGCACCCTGTCGAACGTGGCGTCGGGGATCATGCTGCTGGTTCTGCGGCCCTACCGCGTCGGGGATGTGGTCGATGTGGGCGGCATGTCGGGCACGGTGCAGCGTCTGGACCTGTTCACCACCCAGTTGTCGAACAGCAACAACCACAAGATCGTCATTCCGAACTCCAAGGTCTTGAGCGACCCTCTGACCAACATTACCGGCCAGAAGACCCGCCGGATCGAGATCAAGTTCGGCGTCGGCTATGGCGACGATCTGAACAAGGCGCGCAACGTGCTGGCGGATGTCGCCAGCGCGCACCCAAAGATCCTGAAAGACCCCGCACCCTGGACCGGCGTCACCGCCTTGCTGGACAGTTCGGTGCAGATCACGCTTCACGCCTGGGTCAACGTCGGCGACTGGTGGCAGGCGCAGGCGGACATCATGCAGGGCGGCAAGGAAGCCTTGGATGCGGCGGGGATCGACATCCCGTACCCGCATCAGGTCGCCATACCCTATGAAAATGAAACCTCGGCGTCGCGTTCTGCGCCGACGGACGGAAAGACGGCCTGATGCGTTACGACTTTGGTTCCGACAACACCGCTGGCATGGCGCCGAGCGCGGTTGAGGGCCTGATCCGCGCCAACTCGGGGCATGTCCCCGCCTACGGCCGTGACGAGATCACCGAACGCGCCGCCGATCAGATCCGTCAGCGCGTGGACGCCGACGCCGAAGTGCGCTTTGTCTTCAGCGGCACAGCGGCCAACGCCATCGCCCTGTCGATGCTGGCCTTCCCATTCGAAGCAGTGCTGGCGCACAACGCGGCCCACGTCTGCACGGACGAGACGGGCGCGCCGGGCTTCTTTGGCCAGGGCGTGGGCCTGATCGGTCTGCCGGGTTTTTCGGGCCGGATTGATCCGTTGGCCTTGCGCGCGCAACTGGCCGAGCCTGAGGTCGCCCACCGCCAGCCGCCTGCGGCTCTGTCCGTCACCCAGGCCACGGAATACGGCACAGTCTATACCGAGGAAGAACTGCGTCAGTTGATCGAGCCCGTGAAGGCGCTGGGTTACGGCGTGCATATGGATGGCGCACGGCTGGCCAACGCGGCGGCGGCAGGGTTTGACCTGAAGGATATTCCGCGTCTGGGCGTCGACATCCTGGTGTTTGGCGGAGCCAAGGCGGGCGCGAACTGCGCCGAGGCCGTCGTTCTGTTCGACAAGTCACTGGCGCGGCGGTTCGACAACCGGCTGAAACAGGCGGGGCAGGTGGCGTCCAAGGCGCGTCTGCTGGCCGGGCCGATGCTGGGACTGCTGGAGAGCGGCGATTGGGAAAGCGGCGGCGCGCACGCCAACCTGATGGCGCGGCGTCTGGCGGATGGCATCGTGACACGGTCGCGGTTCGTCCTGGCGCATCCGGTCGAGTCCAATGCGGTCTTCGTGCGGATGTCGGACGACGCCCACGCCCGCCTGAACGCCGCCGGTTGGGCCTGTTATCAGTTCGACGATGGGTCGGTGCGTTTCGTCTGTTCGTGGGCGACGACTGAAGAGGTTGTCGATGAACTGCTTGAGGCGATTTCCGCGATTAGCTGACCGGGCGTGGCAGGCCGAGGGCGCAAGTCACTGTTTAGGCCGGATTTGTCCACCTGAAATCAGGCGTGGCCTTTCGGCGGCCCTATAGGGCGTCCATATGCGGATCATGGCGATACGCGGCGAACGCTCGGGAGGTCGGCGCGACCCCATGATGAAGGCTCAACAGGCCGGAACCCTTCAGGACAAGACTGATGGTCCGCCCATGCTGCAGGCGTTGGCCGATCTGTCGCGTCTGGTGGCGCGCTCGGGCGCGTCGCACCTGCGACTGAGGCTGGCGTTCGCCGTCATACTGACATTGGTGGGCAAGGGGCTGGGCGTGCTGGCGCCCCTGGTGCTGGGTGCGGCGGTCAACAAACTGGCGGCCGGGCAGGGCGCAGCGGTCGCCATGGGCTGGGGCTTTGCCGCCTTCGCCGTCGGCTGGACCCTTATTCGCTTTCTGTCGGCCAGCGCGCCCCTGGTGTCCGATGTCGTCTTCGCACCCGTTCGCGCGGCGGCCCAGCGGGCGACGGCGGCGGAGGCCTTCGCCCATGCCCTGAGCCTGTCGCTGGACTTTCATCAGACCAAGCGGTCCGGCGCCCTGTCGCGGACAATGGACCGGGGTTCGCGCGCGGTGGACTTCCTGCTGCGGATTCTGGCCTTCAACCTTGTGCCCACGGCGGTCGAGTTGGCGCTGGCGGCGGCGGTGCTGGGCGGCAAATATGACTGGCGGTTCGCCGCCGTGGCCGTGGTGGTCGTCGTGATCTACACGGTGGCGACCTTCTCCATGTCCAACTGGCGGCTGGAGCACAGGCGCGTCATGAATGCCGCCGATTCCGAGGCGGCGGGCGTCTCGGTGGACGCCCTGCTGAACTATGAGACGGTCAAGTCGTTCGGCGCAGAGGCGCGGGCGGCTCAGACCTATGATCGGGCGCTGGGCGACTACACCCAGGCCTCGTTGAAGGCGAACACCTCGCTGAACCTGCTGAACGGCATGCAGGCCCTGATCATGAACCTGGGGCTCGGCGTCATGGCCGTGATGGCCGGGTTCGAGGCCGCGGCGGGGCGGATGGGGCCGGGGGATGTGACGGCCGCGGTGCTGATCATGATCTCGCTGTATGCGCCGCTGAACATTCTGGGCTTCGCCTATCGCGAAATCCGTCAGTCCTTCATCGACATGGAGGAGATGCTGAAGGTCACGCGCCAGACCCCGCAGGTCGCTGATGCGCCGGACGCTGTGGATCTGCCCCGTCCAGTCGATGCGCGGGGCGCAGCCGTCGAGTTCGAACACGTCGGCTTCCGCCACGATGCGCGCGCCAACGGGCTGGAGGACGTCAGCTTCTACGCCGCGCCGGGCACGACGACGGCTCTGGTCGGCCCCTCAGGCGCGGGCAAGTCGACGATCGTCAAGCTGGCGCTGCGTCTGCTGGATCCGCAGGAAGGCCGCGTTCTGATCGACGGTCATGACGCGCGTCAGGTGACCCAGGCTTCGTTGCGGGCTGCCGTCGCCCTGGTGCCGCAGGACGTGGCCCTGTTCAACGACAGCATCGCCGCCAACATCGCCTTTGCGCGTCCCACCGCCAGCGAGGCCGAGATCTGGGCGGCGGCGGAGGCGGCGGAGCTGTCGGACTTCATCCGTGGTCTGCCTGAAGCCATGGAGACGCGTGTGGGCGAGCGCGGGCTGAAACTGTCGGGCGGCGAGCGTCAGCGCGTCGGCATCGCCCGCGCCCTGCTGGCTGATCCCTGCATTCTGATCCTTGATGAAGCGACCAGCGCCCTGGACAGCCGCACGGAGGCGGCGATCCAGAAGACCCTGCGCCGCGCACGTTCGGGCCGCACGACCCTGGTGGTGGCCCACCGCTTGTCCACCGTTGCGGATTCCGATCAGATTCTGGTGCTCAAGGCCGGGCGCATCGTCGAACGCGGGGCGCACCATGAACTGGTCGCGCGCCAGGGCGGGGAGTATGCGGCTCTGTGGCGCAAACAGACGCGTGGCGGAAAGTCGGCTCAGCCCGCCTGATCGCCTGACGACAGCTTGTGCTTCAGAACCTCATGCAGGTTGCTGAGGATGAGGGTGCGCGCCTCAGCGTCCTGCGGCGGCAGGGCCAGCAGCAGTTTCATCGCCTGGGCGTGGACTGTGACGATCCGCCAGTCAAAGCCGCCCTGGCGCGGGGCGGCGTCCAGAAGGTCGCACAATCCCTTGGCGGCTGTGCACAGGTCGTCCATCGCAAACGGGTTGGCCGCGTCGATGATCTGGCTCGATGCGGCGTAGGCCAGGTCCAGACGCACGGCCTCCGGCAGGTCGGGAGATTGGGGCGCAAGAAGCGCGGCGATGCCGTCACCGATGATGGCGCGGGCCTGATCCTTGTGGACCTCAAGATTGGCCGACGCCTTGGCCAGGGCCGAGCCGACGCTGACGCCGCCAGGACGATCGACCATTTCGGCCAGACGCGAGCGGCGTTGGGTATGGGTGATGACAGTCACAGGCTGATACTCCCGCCTTTTCTACCCGTGTTCTTCATGTTGGCGCGGCGTTCCTCGCCATCCCAGATCTCGTTTCGGAACCGTCTGTCGGGGCCGAAATAGTCTCCGACCTCCAGGAACGGCCGATTGTCCCGAGCGATCCAAAGAATCCGCTCCAGCAACATGCCGGCGCTGAACGGCTTGGTGACGACGAAATTGGCGCCGCAGTCCCGCGCACGCTTCAACTGGGCGCGCTTGATATGGCTGGCTGTCATGATGACAGGGGCGAAGGCGTTGGGATTGGGTGCAGAGCGCCGCAGCCAGTGGACCAGTTCGAACCCGTCGATGTCCGGCATGGCGGTGTCGACGATCAACAGATCGATCGGCGTATCCTGCAGAATCTGCTTGGCTTCGAGGCCCGAGCCCAGGGTGAAGGCCGGGCGGATGCCGAAGCCGGACAAGGCGCTGGAGGTCAGGGTCATGGAGAAGGGCGAATCGTCCACCACCATGGTCACCGCGCCCTCAAGATTGAAGATCGCGCTTTCGCGAAGGGTGTCGCCCAGCATTGTCATGGCCGGTCGCCCGCCTTCATGTCCTCAACCTGCAAAGCTTGGCAGGTTGAGGTGGATAGTCGGTTAACGGCGTTCGTTTTTACAGGGCGCCGATGGCGTAATAGCGCTCGGCCCGCTGCTTCTTGATCTGTTTGGGCGACAGGCCTTCGAAGCTCTTCAGTTCTTCCGCCAGCACATTGCCGACGTTGATCAGGGCCGCCTTGCGGTCGGCGTGGGCGCCGCCCAGGGGTTCTTCGATCAGGCGGTCGACGATCTTCAGATTGATCAGGTCGGGGCCGGTGATTTTCATGGCCATGGCCGCGTCCTTGGCCCGCGTGCCGTCGCGCCACAGGATGCCGGCCGCGCCTTCTGGCGAGATGACCGAATAGATCGAATGCTCCAGCATCAGCACGCGGCTCGCGGCGGCGATGGCGATGGCGCCGCCCGAACCGCCTTCGCCGGTGATGGTGGCGATGGAGGGGACGCCCAGCGTCAGGCACCGCTCGGTCGAGCGGGCGATGGCTTCGGCCTGACCGCGCTCTTCTGCGCCCAGGCCCGGATAGGCGCCGGCGGTGTCCACGAAGCTGAGGACCGGCAGGCCGAACTGCTCGGCCATGTCCATCAGGCGCACCGCCTTGCGATAGCCTTCAGGCCGGGCCATGCCGAAGTTGTGGGTGATGCGGGTGGCGGTGTCGTGGCCCTTTTCATGGCCCATGATCACGACTGGACGGCCCCGGAACCGCGCCAAGCCGCCCAGAATGGCCTGATCGTCGCCGAACTGACGGTCGCCGTGCAACTCGTTCCAGTCGGTGAACAGGGCCTCGACATAGTCGATGAAGTGCGGACGCTGCGGGTGGCGCGCGACCTGTGTCTTCATCCAGGGGTCCAGCCCGGCGTAGGTCTTCTTGCGAAGCTGCTCCGCCTTCTTGCGCAGGCCTGCGATTTCCGATTCGAACGAGCCCGAAGTTTCGGACAGGGCCGACAGTTCGTCGATCTTGGCTTCCAGATCGGCGATCGGCTTTTCGAAGTCGAGATAGTGCGTGGCCATAAAGGCGTCCGGGAACAGCGGGGGCCGAAAAGCGCCCCTAGGGAAAGGCGGGGGAAACTAAAGAGGTCAGCGCCGCGCGGCAAGCGGTGGTTCAGAAGGCTTTGGGTAAGCCAGCCTGTTTGAGGACGTTGTTGGCGGTATGGCGGCTTTTTGAGCGCGGAACGATCACGGAATGAGGGTGATCCGGATGCCGCCACTTTTCGTGACTGCCCTTGGCGTTCTCGATACGCCGCCATCCTGCGGCGAAGAGCAGAGCGGTCAGTTCGGGGTAGAAGTCCTTGGGCATCTGCGCGGCCTTTCGTCTTTCAATCCGTGCAGCTTGTTCGAGCCAGGTAAGGGGGCGGACGAAAGATTGCAAAAGCCCAATAAATACAACCTGAGAGGGGGCGGGTGCTGTGTGAAGTGTCTGATTTATTTAAGGTAAGGACGCCAAATGGGGGAGCGGACGGAGCATCAAGCGACGACGACGTTGAAGCCGCCTTCCGCTTCGAAGCGCACTGGAACCGAGCCGTGGATGCCAAGATTTTCTGTGAGAAGTTCCGGCGCAAAATGTCGGGCGAGATTCTCGAACTCACCGAGCGTCGCCGTTTCCAGCACGAGCCCAATGATATTGGACTCGCTGCACCAGACACCCGCTTCGGGATCCCAGATCGCCTTGACGTAAAAATCCTTGGCCATGGGCGGAATATGCGCCCTCAGTCGTCTCGCGCCAAGGGGTGGTTCTGTTGCACCACCTGGGCCAGCCGGTCCGTCGCGACGTGGGTGTAGATCTGTGTGGTGGCGATGTCGGCGTGACCCAGCAGGGTCTGGACGACCCGCAGGTCGGCGCCGCCCTCCAGCAGATGGGTGGCGAAGGCGTGACGCAGGACGTGGGGGCTGACGCGCGACGGGTCGATCCCGGCGGTGATGGCGGCCTCATCCAGCAGTTGGGCGAAGCGGCGCGGCGTCAGATGGCCGGACCGCCCGGAGGAGGGAAACAGCCACGGACTGTCCGGCGCATCCGGTTTACGTTTGGCGTCGCGGGCGATCAGCCAGGCCTTGACGGCCTCGCGGGCTGCGGTGTTCAGCGGGGCCAGCCGTTCCTTGCCACCCTTGCCGCGCACGATCAGATAGGCGGGATCGCGCCGCACGGCCTCGACCTTCAATCCCAGCAGTTCCGACACGCGCAGCCCCGAGGCGTAGGCCATCTCGACCAGGGCGACCAGACGCAGGCCTGCAGCGGCGTCACGGGCGGCGGAGGCGGCCAGCAGGCGGTCGATCTCGTCGCGGCTCAAAACCTTGGGCAGGGACCGGCCCTGTTTGGGCGCATCCAGCCGACGCGACGGGTCATCGGTGCGCCAGCCCTCGGCCAGAGCGAATCGGTAGAACTGGCGTGCGGCGGACCGCCTGCGCGCGGCAGTGGCGGCGGACAGGCCGCGTCGCGACAGATCGGCGAACCAGCCCTCAACCGCTTCAGCATCCGCCTTCATCAGTCCGCCCGCGGCGGACAGCGCCGTCTCCGCGTCGGAAAGGTCGCGATGATAGGCCGACAGGGTGTGGGGCGAGGCGTCACGTTCGACCGCCATCATCTCCAGAAAAGCTTCGATCTGCGGCGTCATTGCGCAATCCATGCCGTGAACGGATGGCGCACGGTCGGGCTTGGTGTAGAGGTTTTCCCGATCATGCCTGCCTGCGCCTTCGCCCTCGCCGTCCTATCGACCGTCCGTTCCGCCGGAGCCGCCGGATGAGGCGGCGTGCGAATCCCGGACCGAACCGCACCATAGCCCTGGTCGGGCTGATGGGCGTGGGCAAATCGTCGGTGGGGCGCAGGCTGGCCAATCGGCTGAAACTGCCGTTCGCCGACGGCGATGTCGAAATCGAATCGGCGGCCGGAATGACGGTGTCCGAGATTTTCGCCGCCCTGGGCGAAGAAGAGTTCCGGGCCGGCGAGGCGCGGGTCATGCGCCGCCTGCTGGAAGGCCCGCCCATCGTGCTGGCGACGGGCGGCGGGGCGATGATGAACGCCGAGACGCGGGCGCTGCTGAAAGAGCGCGCCGACACCGTGTGGCTGCGCGCCGACCTGTCGGTCATCGCCGAGCGCGTGGCGCGCCGCGACACTCGACCTCTGCTGCGGGACAAGGACCCGCTGCAGGTGCTGAGCAGCTTGGCCGAGGCGCGCTATCCCATCTATGGCGAGGCGGATGTGACCGTGGACGTGGGGCAGGGCTCTCATGGACAGGCGGTTGACGCCATTCACAAGCACCTGCGCCGGCACTGGCGGCAGAGGCGTCGTGCGGAGACGAGAAAATGACGACAATCCCGGTCAGCGGCGGGGCCTTTGCGGCCTATGACGTGGTGGTGGGGCGTGGGCTGCTGGCGGAGGCTGGTAAGCATGTCGCGCCTATCGCCAAGGGCCGCACAGTCATCATCACCGACCAGACGGTGGCGGCCATTCATGCCGAGGCGCTGATGGCGTCGCTGACGGCGGCGGGTGTTCGCAGCGAGGTCGTGGCGGTCCCGGCCGGAGAGGGATCGAAGTCTTTTGCTGAACTGGAGCGGGTGCTGGATCGCCTGCTGGAGATCGGGCTGGACCGCAAGGATGTGGTCATCGCCCTGGGCGGGGGCGTCGTGGGCGATCTGGCCGGTCTGGCGGCGGCGCTCTACATGCGCGGCATCGATTTCGTGCAGATCCCGACGACCCTGTTGGCGCAGGTGGATTCGTCGGTTGGCGGCAAGACAGCCATCGACACGCCGCGCGGCAAGAATCTGGTTGGCGCCTTCCACCAGCCGCGGCTGGTGCTGGCTGACATCGATGTGCTGGCGACCCTGCCGGAGCGCCAGGTGCGTTCGGGCTGGGCCGAGGTGCTGAAGCACGGGCTGATCTGCGACGCCGCCTTCTTCGACTGGCTGGCGGGCGAAGGCGCTGCGGGCGCGTCAGGTGATCCGGCTGCGCTGGAACGGGCGGTGATCCGCTCGGTCGAGATCAAGAGCGCCGTGGTCGGTGAGGACGAGAAGGAAGCCGGACGTCGCGCCCTGCTGAACCTGGGCCACACCTTCGGCCACGCGGTCGAGACGGAAGTAGGCTTTGACGAAGGTGCGCTGGCGCACGGCGAGGCGGTGGCCCTGGGTTGCTGCATGGCCTTCCGCTATTCAGCGCGCGAGGACCTGTGTTCGACGGAGGATGTCGCGCGGGTGGAGGCGGTGATCGCGGCGGCGGGTCTGCCGACACGGCTGGAGCAGGCGGGCACGTTCGAGGCGGATCGCTTGCTGGCCCTGATGGCGGGCGACAAGAAGGCCGAGGGTGGGGCGCTGACCCTGATCCTGGCGCGTGGAATCGGCGAGGCTTTCGTCGCCAAGGGAGTCGACGCGGCCAAGGTCCGGGCCTTCCTGATCGAAGAAGGCGCATCCTGATGCAGATCGCCACGACGGTTCTGGAAGACCGGTTCGTCCGACTGGAGCCGTTCACCGACGCCCTACGTGACGAGGTGCGCGTGGCGCTGGACTGCGACCCCGCCGCCTGGGAGATCATGGTCACGGCGGCGCACGGCGAGCATTTCGACGGCTGGTGGGCCTCGGCTCTGGCGGCCATGCGGGCCCGGACGCGGATCGCCTATGCGGTGCGGCGTTTGTCGGACGACGTGATCGTCGGCACGACCAGCATCTATGAGATCAATCCCGCCTATCGCCGGTGCGAGATCGGCTCAACCTTCTATCGCCCTGAGGCGCGCGGCGGCCCGATCAACCCGGCCTGCAAACGCCTGCTGCTGGGTCACGCCTTCGCCTCAGGCGCGATCCGCGTCGAGATCATCACCGACGCCATCAACCCGCAGAGCCAGGCCGCGATCCTGAAACTGGGCGCCAAGGCCGAAGGCGTGCTGCGTCGGCATAAGATTACGTGGAAGGGCCGGGCGCGCGATACGGCGGTTTTCTCGATCCTGGACGACGAATGGCCGACCGTGCGGGATCGTTTGGATCGCCGATTGGCGGGATTCTAGGCCCAATCGACATTCAGTGCGCCGCCCTCCTAATTCGTCATTCCGGGGCGAAGCGAGGCGAAGAACCCGGAACCCAGGGCCACAATCGCTTGGCTAAAGGCGTTCGACGCCAGATGCACGTCTCCTGGGTTGGCTGCTACGCGCCGCCCTTCGGGTCCGGGTTCGTCCTTTGGACGCCCCGGAATGACGGTTCGAGGCTAAATATCGATTGGACCTAGTCCACCGCCCGGCACTGGGTCGGCTGGCGGCCTTCGACGGACCAGGTGGCCAGAACGCCCTTGCCGCGCAGTTCGACGTTGGAGGCGCGGTACCAGATGCCGTCGGCGGCGCGTTCCTGGAACAGGTCGACCGCTTCGCCGGATGAGTTGCGGACGGTGGCCATCTGGCGCGGATTGTCGAAATCGACCGACAGACGTTCGCCGTTGTCGCACAGGTAAACCGTGTGGACGACGCGGTTCAGGGTGCGGTCCTGGATCTCGGCGCCCGTGCGCTGGCGGGCGGTCTGTGCGTCGATGGCGCGTTGCTTGACCTCGTCGCCGGTGCGCGGCGCCTGGTTCGGATTGGGGCCGCACGCCGCCAAAAGACTGAGAACGGCAAGGCCGCTGAGCGCGACTGACGATGGCAGGCCCGACTTCGACAAGGCGATCTCCTCATGGCGACGGCGCCGCTTGGCGCCGCGTCTTAACGTGCGCCCCTTGCAGCCGTTCCCCGCCTTTGACGGAAGAAGGCCTTGAGCAGGCTGGACGATTCCTCGCTCAGAAGACCTGAGTCCGTCGTGGGACGCCAGTGGCATGTGGGCTGTTCGAACAGGCGCGGGCCGTGGATGACAGCGCCGCCCTTGGGGTCGTCCGCCGCCCAGACGACGCGGCCGATGCGGGCGTGGCTGATGGCCCCCGCGCACATGGCGCAAGGCTCGAGCGTCACATAGAGCGTCAGATTGGTGAGACGGTAGTTCTCCAGCGCCGTCGCTGCGCGGCGCATGGCCACGATCTCTGCGTGTGCTGTGGGGTCGTGGGCTGCAATCGGACCATTGGCGCCGGTCGAAATTACCTCACCTGAGGCAGGATCGACAAGAATTGCGCCTACTGGCACCTCTCCTGCGTCTGCCGCCGCTTGCGCTTGGTCCAGCGCCATGCGCATGAACCGCTCATCATGGTCCGCCATACAGACGACAACGACAAGAAGCCCCGCGCCCGTCAAGACGAACGGTCGCCTCGGCCCTTTAAATCCTCCGGTCCCCGCAAGAGCGGTGACGGGACGAAATCCTTTGGCGACAAGCCACGCAGCCCTCGCGAAGACGGCCCAAAGCGTTTTGGCGACAAGCCGAACCGGGCAGGGGCGGGCGACCGTCCACGTGCCGACAGGGGGGCTGGCCGAGACGGAAAACCGTCCAAGACGCCGGAAACCCCGCTACGCGCCGAGCGAATCGCCAAGGCGATGGCCCGCGCCGGCATCGCCTCGCGCCGCGAGGTCGAACGCCTGATCGGTCTGGGCAAGGTGGCGGTCAACGGCCGCATCCTGGACACGCCCGCGACCCTGGTGACACGCGATGACGTGATCACCGTGGACGGCAAGCCCATCGGCTCGACCCAATCCACCCGCGTGTGGCGCTATCACAAGCCTGCGGGCCTGCTGACCAGCCATAACGACCCGGCGGGCCGCCCGACGGTGTTCGACGCCCTGCCTGCGGGTCTGCCGCGCGTGATCTCGGTCGGACGACTGGACCTCGCGACCGAGGGCCTGCTGCTTCTGACCAACGACGGCGAACTGAGCCGGGCGCTGGAGCTGCCCTCGACGGCGCTGGTGCGTCAGTACCGGGCGCGGGCTCGGGGCAAGATCACCCAGGCGCAACTGGATGCGCTGAAGGAAGGCGTCGTCGTGGACGGCGTCTCCTATGGTCCCATTGAGGCCACGCTGGACAAGGCCAAGGAAAGCAAGGCCGACGACGGCCGTGCGCCCGCCAACCTGTGGATCTCGGTCTCGATCACCGAGGGCAAGAACCGCGAAGTCCGCAAGGTGCTGGAATCGGTCGGCCTGACGGTCAACCGCCTGATCCGCCTGGCCTATGGCCCGTTCCGTCTGGATGTGCTGCCGATCGGCTCGGTCGAGGAAGTCGGCCCGCGCGTGATCCGCGAACTGCTGGGCGACTATATCCGCCCCGAGAACCTGCCGACCGGCAACACGGTCGAGACGCCTGCGCCCATCCCCGGTCGCCGGATCTCGACGCCTATCGTCAAGGGGCGCTCGGGCTCGGCCATGTCGGACCCGTCGCGCAAACCCAGCCGCGTCCGCGCCGCCGAAACCGCCCAGGCTGATGCCGTCGAGCGCCGCGAGCGCCCGCCGAAGAAGGAAGGCTGGGCCAAGGCGGCGCCCAAGACCAGCCACCCCAAGCGCACCTTCAAGCCGCGCGAGGGCGCGCCGACCGACGGCGAACGTCCAGCACGCAGCTTCCGCCCGCGCGAAGACGGCGACCGCCCCGCGCGCGCCTATACGCCGCGTGAGGATGGCGACCGTCCGGCTCGCGCTTTCAAACCCCGTGAGGGCGCACCGTCGCGCGGCGGCGATGGTCCCAAGCGGGAATTCAAGCCGCGCACGGCTGGCCCTGACGGTGGCAAGCGCGACTTCAAGCCACGCAGCGGCGGATTCGGCGCCGGCGCGTCGAGCGGCCGCGACACCCGCCCCCCACGCAGCGGCGGCGGCAAGCCTGCAGGGCCTTCGGGGACCAGCGGGCGCGGACCGGGCGGCAAGCCCCGCACCCCGCGCTAAGGCCGGTCGGAGGATCTGACGGATGGATACGACTTCTGACGCGTCGGTCGCTGGTCGCTGCCTGTGCGGCGGCGTGCGGTTCACCGCCACGCCCAAGGGCGGCATGCACGCCTGCCACTGCGAGGCCTGCCGCAAGATCTCCGGCGGGGTGTCGCTGAGCGTCGATTGCGGCGACAGCGTCGTGGTGGAGGGCGAGGTCGCATCCTATGCCTCGTCGGAATGGGCGGAACGTCAGTTCTGCCCGACCTGCGGCTCGGGCCTGTTCTGGCGTCTGCGTGCGGGCGGCATGACCATGGTGTCGGTCCAGGCCTTCGACGACCCCGGCGCCTTCGTGTTCGAGGATGAGGTCTGCATCGACCGCAAGCCCGGCAACTATGCGATGGCGGGCGACCGTCCACGCATCACCGAGGCCCAACTGATGGCGATGTATGCGCCGTCGGACGCCTGATCCATGCGCATCGTCGCGGGATCGCTGAAGGGCCGGGCCATTGTCGCGCCGGAGGGGCAGAACACCCGCCCCACGTCCGACCGGGCGCGGCAGGCCGTGTTCAATGTGCTGGAACATGCGTCCTGGGCAGAGTCCCTGCAGGGCGCGCGGGTCATCGACCTGTACGCCGGTTCGGGCGCGCTGGGTTTCGAGGCTGTCAGCCGGGGCGCGGCCTTCTGCCTGTTCGTCGAGATTGAAGACGAGGCGCGCGGCGCCATTCGCGAGAACGCCGACGCCTATGGCCTGATGGGGCGCACGCGCGTGCATCGGCGCAGCGCCACGGACCTGGGCGTGCGTCCCGGCTCGGCGGGCGAGGCGTTCGACATCGCCTTCCTCGATCCGCCCTACGCCAAGGGGCTGGGCGAGCAGACGCTGCTGCGCCTGACCGAAGGCGGCTGGCTGAAGCCTGGCGCCATCGTGGTGTTCGAGCGCGGCTCGGACGAGCCGGACATCGACACGCCCGGCTATGAACGGTTGGACGCACGCGACTATGGCGCCGCGCGCGTCCTGTTCCTCAGGGCCCTAGAAGCCTCGCGCTGAGGTGCGGTTGTCCAGTTGGCTGCGCAGGCGGCTCAGGCCGTCGCGATTGACCACATAGGGACCGCCGCCGCGCGACATGATCACGCGTTTGCGTTTCAGGCTGCGCCACATGGTCAGATCACAGCCGTCCAGCACCCAGCCTTCGCGGGTGAAGCAGCGGGCGGCGATGATGCGGCCCTGATCGTCACGCTCCAGCAGGATGCGTCCACCCTGGGCCAGGGCGTGAAGCGTGCGTTGTTCCGCACGGGAGATGTTCATTTCAGTATTGTCCGGGACAGGCGTCGTCATGCGCCCGGCGTCGATCATTCAGACGCGGGGCGTTGCGTGCGGCCTCAGACGTTTTTCAGCGTCCGGGCCTCAGGCCGTGAACACATTCTCAGACATAAAAGTCCCAACAGGTGAGGCGCCAGCCTAGCCAGACGCCGCAAAGGTTTCAATCCGTGCGCGACGCATCGGACAGGGCGGACAGCGCCTCCTCATACGCCGCCATCCGCTGTCGGCAGCGCCGGGCGTGGCGCAGGTACAGGCCGATGCAGATGACAAGAAAGACGCCAAAACCCAGCATCATTCCCGCATCGGCGCCTGGCGAGCCTGGCAGCAGGGTCTGGACCACCGCCAGGAAAACCATCGCCGCGATGCTGATCGCCACCCCCGCCCAGGCCCAGCGATAGCCGGTGCGGGCCTGGGCGATGGCCGAGCGCAGGGCGGCCTGCGGCGTATCGGTCAGCAGGCCGGGGGCGCCGCGCCGGGACCACAGGGTCATGGCCAGCGCAAATCCGACGAAGCCCAGCGCCACGAACGCCGCAGACCACGGCAGGCCCCGCGCCCAGCTGCTCCAGATAACCACGGCGACGACCGCGACGCCGCCCGCGATTTCGCCTGCGAAGTTCAGCCGCGCAAGACGGTCGCGTCTTTGCAGATCGCGGATCAGGCCGGGGGCCAGCGCCGGTTCGTCGGCGACGGGCGCGGTCCAGGCCTGGGTCAGGTCGGACCAGTCGTCTTTGGGATCGGTCATGGGCGAACCTCCGGGGCGGGGGCGGCGGGATTGAGCGCCTCGCGCAGGGCGGCCTTGGCGCGGGTCAGGCGGATGGAGACGGCGTTGGCGTTCAGGTCCAGCATCTCCGCGATCTCTGCGGGGGCGAAACCTTCCAGCGTCAAAAGGGCGGGCTGGCGCAGCGGCAGGGGCAGGGCGCGCACAGCCTGTTCCAGCCGTTGGTGCATGTCGCGCGTCTCGGCGGCGTCATGGGGCGTGGGGTCGTTGCTGGGGGCGGCCTCGTCCAGAGGCTGGCGGCGGGGTTCGGCCGCCTCGCGCGCCACATGGGTGACGGCGCGGTTATGGGCCACGCGTGCGATGAAGGCGCGCAGCGGCGCCTCGCCCCGGTGTTTGGGCACGGCGCGCCAGACGGCCAGCAGGATCTCCTGCTCCAGTTCGCGGCGGCGTTCGCGATCCGCCTCATAGCCGGACGCGATCCGGCGCAGCATGGCGCCATGCTCGCTCAGCAGGGCCTCAAAACTCTGGTCGCGTCCCAAGCGCGGCGCCCTCCGTGAAATCGCTGGTGGGGAAATCGTCGGTCGGGATGAAAGACTCAGCAGATCGCCGAGACTTTCACCTCAGGCGTCGAAAAACCAAAGGAGTTCGCCATGACGATTGAAACCGGAACCTCAGGCAAGGCCAAATCCGGCGTGCTGACGCGCGGCAAGGGGTTCCTGAAGGTGCTGGCGGCGCTGCTGCTGGTCGCGGCGGTGTGCGCCTGGATCGCGCTGGGGATCGGGCTTTATCTGGACGTGGATCGCGGGGCGCGGATCACCCTGGCGATCGTGGCGGCGGTGTCGACCGAGGCGCTGTTCTGGACCGTGGCGGCCCTGCTGGGCGTATCGGTGGTCGAGGCCCGCAAGCGCATCTGGCGGCGCATCACCGGCCGCGCAGCTTGAACGCCAGGTTCCGGGCCGCCTGCGTGACCTCGTCCCAGGTGACGTCGAAACCGTCGTCGTCGCCGAAATAGGGGTCGGCCACCGCCTGACCCTCGCGGCCCGGCACATGGTCCAGCAGCAGGCTGAGTTCGGCGGTCGCATCCCCACTCTCGTTTTGGGGCGCGATACGGCGCAGATTGGCCAGATTGTCGTGGTCGAGGGCGATGATGTGGGTGAAGCGGCGGAAGTCCGCAGGCTTCACCTGCCGCCCCTGATAGCCGGAAATATCGACCCCATGCCTGCGCGCCACGGCCTGAGCGCGCGGATCGGGCGCCTCTCCGATGTGCCAGCCGCCCGTGCCTGCGGAATCCACGATCAGATCCATCCGCAACCGCTGCGCCTCAGCCCGCAGCGCCGCCTCCGCCAGAGGCGAGCGACAGATGTTGCCGAGGCAGACGAAGAGGATGGAGTGGGTCATGCGCAGGGCATTTTAGCCGTGATGTGGGCATCCAGCCTATCGATTATCGGCCCTTGTTCATCTTCGCGTTGTTGCAGACGGATATGCCATTCATCTTCGCCGCTGATGGTTACAAACAGGCTTAGGCCGTCGTCATATGGCACGAAGTTATAGGTGAGATAGGTCCACTCCTCGCCGGTGGGATGAAGCGATTCATCATAGTCCGTGAACTCTTGGCTGATGACGTAGGCCGAGCCGGGGTTGAGGTGACGAAATGGTTTCTGCGGCAGGGATTGCGTCCAGTGTCCGCGTGGCTTGGGTCCGTACATTTCACCTTCTCCCGAACAGCTTCTCCAGATCGTGCAGTTTCAGCTCCACATAGGTTGGCCGTCCGTGGTTGCATTGACCGGAATGCGGGGTGGCTTCCATCTGGCGGAGCAGGGCGTTCATTTCGGGGGCGGACAGGACGCGGCCTGAGCGGACGCTGCCGTGGCAGGCCATGGTGCCGCAGACCTCGGCCATCCGCTCCTTGAGGCTCAGGGCCGCGCCGTGTTCGGCCAGATCATCGGCGATGTCGCGGATCAGGCCCTGAACATCGGTGTCGCCCAGCAGGGCCGGGGTCTCGCGCACCAGAACGGCGCCTGCGCCAAAGGCCTCTACGATCAGGCCCATCTCCGCCAGTTCATCGGCCTTTGCGGCGACGCGCTCGGCCTCTGCGGGGTCCAGATCGACCACCTCGGGCGTCAGCAGGGCCTGACGGGTCACCGCCCCCTGGGCCATCTGGGCCTTCATCCGCTCATAGACCAGACGCTCGTGCGCGGCGTGCTGGTCCACGATGACCAGGCCGTCGCGGGTCTGGGCGACGATATAGTTGGCGTGAAGCTGGCCCCGCGCGGCGCCCAGCGGATAGTCGAGGGGATCGACGACGGGCGCGGGATTGCCGAAATGGCCTGGCGCGGGCTGGCCGTCGGTCTGCTGGCTGGCGAAGGGCGCGGGCTGGGGCCAGGACGGCTGCTCCCATGTCGGCTCCACGCGGGCAGAGCGTTCGTTCAGGCCGGGCAGAACCTGGGCCGCGGCGGCGGGCTGGGACCAGCCGGTCCAGCCGCTGAAGCCTTGGGCGGACGGTGAACTGGGGCTGTAGGCGGCGCCCGTGTTCAGGCCGGTGTGGGCCTGGAACCCGGACAGGGCGTCGGCGGCGACGGTGGTTGAGGCGCGGTGGCCCGCCGCGTGCAGCGCATGACGCAGGGCGCCGACGATCAGGCCGCGCACCAGGGCCGGATCGCGGAACCGCACCTCGGCCTTCGCCGGGTGGACGTTGACGTCCACGAACAGCGGGTCGATCTCAAGGAACAGCACGGCGGCGGGATGCCGGTCGCGCGCCAGGAAGTCGGCGTAGGCGCCGCGCAGGGCGCCCTGCAGCAGCCGGTCCTTCACCGGGCGGCCGTTGACGAACAGGAACTGGTGCGCCGCATTGCCCCGCGAATAGGTGGGCAGGCCCGCATAGCCGGTCAGGCGCACGCCGTCCCGCTCCTGATCGATCAGCAGGGCGTTGGCCTCGAAATCGCGGCCCAGCAGGGCGGACAGGCGTTTCAGGCGGCCCTCGTCGCCCGGATGTTCGGCGGGCAGGCGCAGGGTGACCTTGCCGTCCAGCGACAGGGTGAAGGCGACGGCCTCGTGCGCCATGGCCTGACGCTTGATCTCTTCCGAAATGGCCATGGCCTCGGCCCGTTCGGACTTCATGAACTTGAGCCGGGCGGGGGTGGCGTAGAACAGGTCGCGCACCTCGACCCGCGCGCCGTGCGGGCCGGGGAAGGCGGCGGGCGACAGGGCGCGCGTGTCGCCGCCCTCGACCTGGATGGCCCAGGCCTCCTTCTCGTCGCGGGATCGGGTGGTGATCGACAGGCGCGCGACCGAGCCGATGGAGGGCAGGGCCTCGCCCCGAAAGCCCAGCGTATGGATGCGCAGCAGGTCCACGTCGCCTGCGTCATCCGGCTCCAGCTTGGACGTGGCGTGGCGTTCGATGGCCAAGGGCAGTTCGGCCTTTGGGATTCCCTTGCCGTCGTCGGCGATCAGGATGCGCGACAGGCCCCCGCCGTCCGCCTGAATCTCGATATTGGAGCCGCCCGCGTCCAGGGCGTTTTCGACCAACTCCTTGATGGCGCTGGCGGGCCGTTCGACCACCTCGCCGGCGGCGATGCGGTTGACGGTTTCGGGGGAGAGGCGGCGAATGGGCATGTGGCCCGAAAGATAGGCGCGGCGACGGATTCGCGCCACGATCAATGATTATTCCGATCTGCAACATTCGCTGTTGCAAAACGCTCAGGCGTGACACTACATTGGCTGCACTAATCCGTTTGAAGGAACGCTCCATATGAAATTTGGTCATATCGCCGCCCTGTCGGCCCTGGCTCTGCTGGCGGCATGCAACCGTCCGGGCGAGGCGCCGGCCGCCGCGCCCGCCGCCACGGCAGAGGCGCCGGTCACGCTTAAGGCCCCGGCTGGCGACTATGCGCTGGACCCCACCCACGCCACGCTGCAGTGGTCGGTCCTGCACAACACGATTTCCCACTACACCGCGCGCTTCGACAAGCTTGAGGCGACGCTGACGCTGGACCCCGCCAACCTGGCCAACTCCAAGATCACGGCCAAGATCGACCCGGCTTCGGTCAGCGCCTCCTATCCGGCGGACTACAAGGCGTCGCACGCGGCGACCGGCTTCGCCAGTTGGAGCGATGACATCGCCAACAACGTCAAGTTCCTGAACGCCAAGGCCTTCCCGTCGATCACCTTCGTCTCGACCTCGGTGAAGCAGACCGGCGCGCGCACGGCTGATGTGACGGGCGACCTGACCTTCCTGGGCCAGACGCACCCGGTCACGCTGAAGACGACCTTCAACGGCGAGATCGAGCGTCACCCGTTCGCTCAGGTTCCGGCCGTCGGCTTTGCGGCTGAGGGCTCGTTCAAGCGTTCGGACTTCGGCATGGCGGTCGGCCCGGTCGGCGACGAAGTGACCATCCGCTTCGACGGCGAGTTCATCCAGAAGGCGGCGCCTGCCGCTCCGGCGAACTAAGACGACTATCGGGGCGGCGGGTCGAACGGCTCGCCGCCCCAGGCTTTTTGGGTTTAATCTGAAGACGACCATGACCGCCGCCAGCCACCGCTATTCCTCTGTCGCCATCGCCCTGCACTGGGTGATCGCGCTGTGCATCCTGTCGATGATTCCGATGGGATTATGGATGACCTCGGCCATCGGGCATCCCGACACCCAGGCGCTGGCCTATCGTATGTTCCAGATTCACAAGTCGATTGGCTTCCTGATTCTGGGGCTGACGGTGCTGCGGATCATCTGGCGTCTGACGCACCGTCCGCCTGCCTTGCCGGGCGGGATGAAGCGGTGGGAGGCCTTCGCCGCCAGCGCGACACATGTGGCCTTCTACGGACTGATGCTGGCCCTGCCGCTGACGGGTTGGCTGTATGTCTCTGCGGGCTGGGCCGTCTCGACCGATAAGGCGCTGGAGGTCGCGACCAGCTGGTTCGGCCTGTTCCCGATACCCCATCTGCCGGGTATCACCGACTTGCCCGCGGGCGTGAAGCGGGCGGTGGCCTTCCAGGCGATGGGCGCGCATTCGCTGCTGGCCTGGGGCGCGGTGGTGCTGATCGTGCTGCACGTCGGGGCCGCGTTGAAGCATCAGTTCCTGGACCGTGACGGGGTGCTGTCGCACATGCTGCCCTGGCTGAAGTCGGGTCATGCCGGGCTGGGACATGCGCCGCGCTCGCCCTGGGCAGAGCGGGCCGTGGGTCTGGGACTGATCGGCGTCATCGCCGCAGCCGGTGCCATCGCCGCGCGTCCCTATGCCCAGCCGGGCCTGCCGATGACGGCAGAGGCCAAGCCTGCTGCTGCGTCTGCGCCTGTTGCTCCGGCTGAGGCTGCTGTGACGCCCGGAACCGCCGCCGCCTGGACCATCGACAGCGCCGCTTCCAGCATCGGCTTCACCGGAACTCACGCCGGCAAGGGCTTCAAGGGTCGGTTCGACCGCTGGCAGGGTCAGGTCTGGTTCGATCCAGCTGATCTGGCAGGCTCCAAGGCCGTGGTGACAGTCCATACCGCCAGCGCTCGCACCGGCGACCCGACGCAGGAAGGCTCTCTGCAGGGGGCGGAATGGTTTGATCCGACCCAATACCCCGAGGCCCGGTTCGAAGCCTCCAGCTTCCGTTCGCTGGGCGGCGACAAATATGAGGCGACGGGCACTCTGAAGATCAAGACCGTGACCGTGCCGGTGGTCCTGCCCTTCACCTTCACCGAAACCGCTGGCGTCGCGACCGTTGAAGGCAAGCTGGAGCTGGACCGCACGGCCCTAAACCTGGGCATGGAATCTGACGCCACGGCGGACTGGGTGTCCAAGATGATCGGCGTACAGATCAAGGTGTCGGCGAAGCGGACGGGATAGGTTCGCGCCTTCTGGCGCTTGCCCTTGTGGAAGTCAGGCCTTACGGCTCCGCGCCTTGATCAATGATTCAGGGATCGGTCGATGACCCTTGCGCTTCTTTTCCCCGGACAGGGCAGCCAGGCCATCGGCATGGGTGTGGCCCTTGCTGACGCCTTCCAATCCGCCCGCGACGTCTTCGCCGAGGTGGATGACGCGCTGGGCCAGAAACTGTCCGTTCTGATGCGTGAAGGGCCGGAAGATCAACTGACCCTGACGGAGAACGCCCAACCGGCCCTGATGGCCGTGTCGGTCGCCGCGATCCGTGCGCTGAAGGCCGAGTTCGGTTTCGACGTGGCGGCGGCCGCCTATGTCGCCGGTCACTCGCTGGGCGAATATTCGGCCCTGGCGGCGGCAGGCGCGATCTCGCTGTCGGATACCGCACGCCTGTTGAAGCTGCGCGGCCAGGCCATGCAGCGCGCCGTGCCGGTCGGGCAGGGCGCAATGGCCTCCCTGATCGGCCCCAAGACCGATCTAGCCCTGGCCGAGGCCGCAGCGGCGGCGGGCGCCGAACTGGGCGTGTGCGTGGTCGCCAATGACAACAACGCGGGCAACATCGTCATCTCGGGCGAGAAGGCGGCTGTCGATCGCGCCATCGAGAAGGCCAAGGAGTTGGGCGCGCGGGCGATTCCGCTGAACGTCTCGGCGCCCTTCCACTGCCCGCTGATGCAGCCCGCCGCCGACGAAATGGCGCAGGCTTTGGCTTCGGCGACGATCCTGGCACCGGTCGTGCCGGTGGTCGCCAATGTTCTGGCGCGCCCTGAAAGCGACCCGGAAGTCATCCGCCGCCTGCTGGTCGAACAGGTCACCGGCCGCGTGCGCTGGCGCGAGAGCATGGAGTGGATGGCAGGTGAGGGCGGCGTGACGCGCTTCGCCGAAATCGGGTCGGGCAAGGTGCTGACTGGCATGGCCAAGCGGATCGCTCCGGACGCCGAAGGCGTGGCGCTGAACACGCCGGAAGATCTGGAAGCCTTCGCCAAAGGCGTGAAGAGCGGCGAGTGACGCGGGGCGAGTCTTTCGCCACGTTGCTTTTCCTCGACACTCGCCACTAATCACTCGCCACTCTCGGAGAGACGTAAATGTTCAATCTTGCAGGCAAGACCGCGCTGGTGACCGGCGCGACGGGCGGCATCGGCGGGGCGGTGGCGCGGGCGCTGCACGCCCAGGGCGCGACCGTGGTGCTGTCGGGCACGCGTGAGGCGGTTCTGGCCGATCTGGCCAAGGAGCTGGGCGAGCGCGCCCATTTCGCCACCGCCAACCTGTCGGACCCGGAATCGGTCGACAATTTGGTCAGCGCAGCCGAGACGGCGGCGGGTTCGCCGCTGGACATCTTGGTGGCCAACGCCGGCATAACCAAGGACGGCCTGCTGATGCGGATGAAGGATGACGATTTCCAGTCGGTCATCCAGATCAATCTTGAGAGCTATTTCCGCCTGACGCGCGCCACGGTGAAGGGGATGATGAAGCGTCGCTCGGGTCGAATCATCGGCGTGACCTCGGTGGTCGGCGTGACCGGCAACCCGGGCCAGACCAACTATTCGGCGTCCAAGGCCGGCATGATCGGCTTCTCCAAGTCGCTGGCGCAGGAAGTCGGTTCACGCGGCATCACGGTTAATTGCATCGCGCCGGGCTTCATCGCCTCGCCGATGACCGACGTGCTGAACGAGCAGCAGCGGGATGCGATTCTGGGTCGCATCCCGGCGGGCCGACTGGGCTCTGGCGACGAAATCGCCGCCGCTGCAGTCTATCTGTCCTCGGACGAAGCGGCCTATGTCACGGGGCAGACCCTGCACGTGAACGGCGGCATGGCGATGATCTGATCACGATCACGTAACGCAACAGACTATTTCCAGCCCCGAAGCCTGTGCTAAAGGGCGAGAACGCAACGGCGACAACAGCTTTCGGGCTTGCGTCGCCTTCGCTGCCGTGAGACGGCGATTTTTGAGCTACCACCGCCTCTACGGCGACTTTCAACAGGCAGAGAGACACTCATGTCCGACACCCTCGAGCGCGTTCGCAAGATCGTCATCGACCACCTGGACGCTGATCCGGACAAGGTCACGGAAAAGGCCAGCTTCATCGACGACCTGGGCGCTGACTCGCTCGACAACGTCGAGCTGGTGATGGCCTTCGAAGAAGAATTCGACATCGAAATCCCGGATGACGCCGCCGAGCACATCCAGACGGTCGGCGACGCCGTCAAGTTCATCGACGAGAAGTCGGCGGGCTGATTTCAGTCACTGACTGACAGTGATACAGGGCCGCCCGGCGCTCCTAGCGGAGATGCCCGGCGGCCCTTACTGTTTCTGATCTAGGCGAATCCCCGCGTGATTCCGGGGATGCGGGATTGAGATGAAGGAGCACGCACCATGCGCCGCGTTGTTGTTACGGGCATCGGTCTGCTGACCCCCCTGGGCTGGGGCGTCGAGAAGAGCTGGAAGAACATCGTCGAGGGCAAGTCGGGCATCGGTCCGATCACCGCTTTCGACACAGAAGGCTACGGCTGCACCATCGCGGGCGAAGTGCCCAGCGTGGACGGGCGCGGAGGCGGCGGCGAGGGCGACTTCGACCCCGACAAGATCATGTCCGCCAAGGACCGCAAGCGCGTCGACGACTTCATTCTGTACGCCATCGCAGCGGCGGATGAGGCGTTGGCTGACGCCAACTGGAAGCCTGAGACGGAAGAAGACAAGGAACGCACGGGCGTCATGGTCGGCTCCGGCATCGGCGGCCTTGGCCCCATCGCCGACACCGCCATTGTCCTGAAGGAACAGGGACCGCGCCGCGTCAGCCCGTTCTTCATCCCCAGCGCCCTGATCAATCTGGCTGGCGGCCAGATTTCGATCCGCCACGGCCTGAAGGGACCGAACCACGCGGTCGTCACCGCCTGCGCCACCGGCGCCCACGCCATCGGCGATGCGGCCCGGATGATCGCGCTGGACGATGCGGACGTGATGGTGGCGGGCGGCGCCGAAAGCTCGGTCGTGCCCATCGGCATCGCGGGCTTCCTGGCCTGCAAGGCGCTGTGCACCGCCTATAATGACACGCCCGAAAAAGCCTCGCGTCCGTACGACAAGGACCACGCCGGCTTCGTCATGGGCGAGGGCGCCGGCATTCTGGTGCTGGAGGAGTACGAGCACGCCAAGGCGCGTGGCGCGAAAATCTACGCCGAAGTGGTCGGCTACGGCATGAGCGGCGACGCCTATCACATCACCGCCCCGTCCGAGGATGGCGAAGGCGGCGCGCGAGCCATGAAGATGGCGCTGAAGCGGGCCGGGATGCAGCCTTCCGACCTCGACTACGTCAACGCCCACGGCACCTCGACCATGGCGGACTGGATCGAACTGAAGGCCATCGAAGGTCTGGTCGGCGACCACGCCCAGAACCTGTCCGTCAGCTCCACCAAGTCGATGACCGGGCACCTGCTGGGCGCCGCGGGCGCTATAGAGGCGGCTTTCTGCGTGCTGGCGATCCGCGATCAGGTGGCGCCGCCGACGATCAACCTGGACAACCCCGAGATGGAGACACCCATCGACCTGGTCCCCAACAAGGCCAAGCCGATGAAGATCGATGTGGCGATGTCCAACAGCTTCGGCTTCGGAGGCACCAACGCCTCGGTGATCTTCAAGAAAGTCGACTGAGATGTTTGGGCGGGGACGGGTTGAAAAGCCGCAGAAGCGGTCAGGTCTTGTCGTCGCCCTGCTGACGGCCTCGGCGACATTCAGCCTGTTCCTGCTCGCCGCCCTGGTGGTGACCTGGGGCGTCTATTACGGGCCGGGGCCGAAGGCGCGTCAGGGCGACCTGACCGTCGTCACCCTGCCCAGCGGCTCCGGCGTTTCGGCCATCGCCGCCCAGATGAAGGCGGCGGGCGTGATTCGTTCCGCCGACCTGTTCAAGGCGGCCATCACTCTGACGGGCGCGGACCGTCGCCTGCGGGCCGGCGAATATGAAATCCCGTCCGGCACATCGCTGGCGGGCGTGGTGCGCCTGATGGTTGAGGGGCGGGTGGTGCGCCACTTCGTGACCCTGCCGGAAGGCTGGTCGTCGGCGCAGGCCGTGGACATTCTGGACAAACAGCCTGTCCTGACCGGCGCGGTGGACGAAACCCCTGAAGAAGGCAGCCTGTGGCCCGACACTTATGAGGTGACGCGCGGCGAAACCCGCCAGTCCGTCATCAGCCGGATGCAGCGCGCCACCAACGAGAATATGCGCGTCCTGTGGGCGCAACGCTCGCCTGGCACGATCGCCCGCACGCCCGAAGAAGCCATGATCCTGGCCTCCATAGTCGAGAAGGAGACGGGTCTGGCGGCCGAACGTCCGCGCGTGGCCGCCGTCTTCACCAACCGTCTGCGGCAGGGGATGCGGCTGGAGAGCGATCCGACCATTGTTTACGGCATCACCCAGGGGCGTCCGCTGGGGCGCGGCATCCGTCGCTCGGAACTGCAGGAGCGGACGCGCTGGAACACCTATCAGATCGACGGCCTGCCCCCGACGCCCATCGCCAATCCGGGCAAGGAGGCGATCAAGGCCGTGCTGAACCCGCCAGCGGAGACGGCGCTGTTCTTCGTCGCCGACGGCACGGGCGGTCACGCCTTCGCCGCCACCTATGAAGAGCATCTGCGCAATGTTGCGCGGTGGCGCCAGATCGAACGCCAGAAGGCGGGCCTGCCGCCGGAAGCCGAGGCGCCGGTCGCGCCCGGAACCAGCGCTGCGCCCATGACAGAGGCCGCATCGCCCGGCCCAATCACCGGACAAGCCACCATCACCCTGCCTGCCGGGGCTTCGCAGGGACCACGATGAGCAAACTTTCAGGCATGACCGGCTTTGGCCGGGCGGACGGCGCAGGCCAGGGCTGGACCTGGTCCATTGAGGCGCGCTCGGTCAATGGCCGCAATCTGGAAGTCCGTTTCCGTGGGCCGGGCGGGTTCGACAATCTGGAGCGGCTGGCCAAGGCGGCGGGGCAGGCGCGGTTCGCGCGCGGTCAGGTCAGCATCGGCGTGCAGGCCAAACGGGTCGAGGCGGGCGAAGCCGCCGTCACCATCAACGCCGCCGTTCTGGCGCGTTATCTGACGCTGGCCAATGAACTGGCCGAAGACGGCGCCACGCCGCCGTCCGCCGATGGCTTGCTGGCCCTGCGCGGCGTGATCGAAGCGCCGGAAGAGGTCGACGACCCTGAGGGCCGCGCCGCGCTGGAGGCCGCGATGGCCGCAACTGTCGAACAGGCGCTGGACGCCCTGAAGACATCGCGGGAAGGCGAGGGCGCGCTGCTGAAGCCGGTGCTGACCGACTTCATCGCCCAAATTGAAACTCTGGTGGCGTCAGCAGGAACCGAAGCCTCGGCCCAGGTCGACGCGATTCGCGAACGTTTCACCCGCCGCATCACCGAACTGGCGCCCGATGCGCCGGGGCTGGAAGACCGCATCTTCCTCGAAGCCGCCGCGCTTGCGACCAAGGCGGACGTGCGCGAGGAACTGGATCGGCTGACGGCGCACGTCGCTGCGGCCCGTCAGCTTGTGGCCTCGGCGCCTGCCGGCCGGAAACTTGATTTTTTGATGCAGGAATTCATGAGAGAGGCGAATACGCTCTGCTCGAAATCCGCTACGACCGCGCTCACCGGAATCGGCCTCGAACTGAAGGCCGTCGTCGAACAGCTTCGAGAACAAGTCCAAAATGTCGAATGAACGCACGCCCCGCCGGGGTGTCCTCCTGATCGTCGCCAGCCCTTCGGGCGCAGGCAAGACGTCGCTGTGCCGTCGCCTGATGGCCGACCACGGCGGGCTGGAGCTGTCTGTCTCCATGACCACCCGCGACATTCGTCCGGGCGAAGTGCATGGCCGTGACTACAACTTCGTCAGCCATGAGGAATTCCAGCGCCTGATCGACGCCGACGCCTTCCTGGAATGGGCGGACGTGCATGGCAATCGCTACGGCAGCCCGCGCGGCCCCGTTGATCGGGCCTTGGCCGAGGGGCGCGACGTCCTGTTCGACATCGACTGGCAGGGCGCGCGTGATGTCGCCGAAAAATGCCCAGAGGACGCGGTGCGCGTCTTTATCCTGCCGCCCAGCCTGGAAGAACTGCGCCGCCGTCTGGTGACCCGTTCGCAGGACGCCGAAGACGTGATCGAGCGCCGCGTGGCCAACGCCAAGGGCGAGATCGAACATTGCGACATGTTCGACTACGTCATCGTCAACGAGGACTTCGACCGCTCGTACGCCGAACTGGCGCACATCTATCACGCCGAACGCTCGCGCCGTTTCCGCAACCTGTGGGTCGGAAACTATCAGGCGGCCCTGCTGCGCGAAGTCGTCTGAGGGCCAGGCTGTTCAGGGACGTTCGGCGCGCGCGGCGAACCACGGCGTGATTCGCGCCAACGCCTCCTGAACCTCAGGCGTGGACACCGCAAAGCTGAAGCGGATGTAGTGATGGCCCTCGACCGGGTCGAAATCGACGCCGGGGGCCGTGGCGACGCCGGTGTCGCGCAGCAGATCCTGGCAGAAGGCCATGCTGTCACTGGTCAGGTGGCCGATATCCGCCCAGATGTAGAAGGCCCCGTCCGGCGGAGCGATCTTCTTCAGGCCCAGCGCAGGCAGGGCCTCCAGCATCAGGGCGCGGTTGCGGGCATAGGTCTGGATATGACCTTCCAACTCGTCTGTCTGATCCATGGCGACCAGACCTGCGTGCTGGCTCAGCGACGGCGGGGTCAGGAACATATTGCCGATGCGGGCGCAGGCGGCGTCGATTTCAGCCTCCGGAACCAGCAGCCAGCCCAACCGCCAGCCCGCCATGCTCCAATATTTGGAGAAGCTGTTGATGATGATCGCATCGGGCGCAAACTGCAGCATGGACGGCGTCGGACCGACGTAGCTGAGGCCGTGATAAATCTCGTCGGAGATGATGGCGATGTTGCGCGCGCGGCAGACGGCGGCGATGGCGGCCAGTTCTTCATTGGGAATGATGGTGCCGGTCGGGTTGGCCGGGCTGGCGATGATCACGCCCGCTGGCGCAGGCTCCAGCGCCTCCAGTTGGGCGGCGGTCAGCTGGAACCGGGTCTCCGGCCCGCAGGCGACCTCCACCGGATCCAGATGCAGGGCGCGCAGGGTGTTGCGATAGGCGACATAGCCGGGACGGGCCAGGGCGATGCGGTCGCCGGGCCGGAACCTCATGCTCAGGGCCAGAACCAGCGCGGGCGAGGCGCCGTTCGTCAGGACGATCCGCTCAGGCGCCACGGCGACGCCGTAACGCTCGTCATAGAGGCGGGCGATGCGGGCGCACAGGTCGGGGCTTTCCCAATAGCCCATGGCGTCCTGATCCAGCACCTGATGGGCGCGGGCGATGGCGGCGGCGGGCGCTCCCGTCGACGGCTGGCCGAACTCCATATGGATGATGGAACGGCCTTCGGATTTCAGCTGGTGCGCCAGGCGGCTGACGGAAATGGCGCGGAAAGGTTCGACGGTCATGTCTGATGCTCAGGAAATCGCGTCGGCCAGGCGCAGGAAACCCGCCACGTCGATGGTTTCGGCGCGGGCGTCGGGCTCGATGCCGGCCGCTTCGCACAGGGCGGCGCCGCCCAGCTGTTTCAGGCTGGAGCGCAGCATCTTGCGGCGCTGGCCGAAGGCGGCGGCGGTGACGCGCTCCAGCTTTTTGAGCCGCTCCGGGCTGGGGCGCTCGGCCAGCGGGACCAGATGCACGACGGCGGAGGCCACCTTGGGCGGAGGGGTGAAGGCGGCGGCGGGCAGGTGCATGACGATGCGCGCGGTGCAGACGGCCTGGGAGATCACGGCCAGGCGGCCATAGGCGTCTTCGCCGGGGCCAGCGGCGACGCGCTCGGCGACCTCCTTCTGGAACATCAGGGTCAGGCTGTGCGGCAGCCACGGCCCGGTCAGCCATTTGATCAGCAGGGCCGTGCCGACGTTGTAGGGCAGGTTGGAGACCAGATGGGCCGGGCCGGAAACCAGATCGGCCTCCTTCACCTTCAGGGCGTCGGCCTCGACGATGGTCAGGCGGCCGGAGCCGTCGTCCAGTTCGGACAGCAGGGGGATGAAGCGGGGGTCTTTCTCGACCAGAACCACGGGACCGGCGTCGGATTCCAGCAGGGCGCGGGTCAGGCCGCCGGGGCCGGGCCCGACCTCGATCACGGCGCGGCCTTCGAACGGGCCAGCCAGCCGCACGATCTTGCGGGTGACGTTCAGGTCCAGCAGGAAATGCTGGCCGAAGCTCTTCTTGGCCGAAAGGCCGTGGGCGTCGAGGGTTTCGCGGAGGGAAGGTTGGTCGGTCACACGCCCTGTTAGCGCGCGCCGCGCGCCTTCGCCATCTCCGATGCCAGTCGGATGGCGGCGATCATGCTGTCGGGACGTGCGATGCCCTTTCCAGCGATATCGAAGCCGGTGCCATGGTCGGGCGAGGTGCGGATGACGGGCAGGCCCAGCGAGACGTTCACGCCGCCCCAGAAGTCCAGCGTCTTGACCGGAATCAGGGCCTGATCGTGGTACATGCAGATGGCGGCGTCATAGGTGGCGCGGGCCTCGTCATGGAACAGGGTGTCGGCGGATCGGGGATCGGTGATGTCGATGCCTTCGGCGCGGAGCTGGCGGGCGACCGGGATCAGGATGTCGATCTCCTGAAGGCCCAGGGCGCCGCCTTCGCCCGCATGGGGGTTCAGGGCGGCCATGGCCAGACGCGGGCGGGCGATGGCGAAGTCGCGCTTCAGGCTTTCATGGACGACGCGGGCGGTGCGGGCGACGCGCTCGGCGGTGACAAGTTCCGGCACCTGATCCAGAGCGACGTGGATGGTCACCAGACAGGCGCGCAGGTTCTGGGCCGTCAGCATCATCACCGGGCCGCGCGTGCCGGGATAGGGGGCGTCGGCGGTCAGTTCGGCGATGAACTCGGTATGACCCGGAAAGCGGAAGCCTGACGCATACATGGGCGCCTTGGCGATGGGGGCGGTGACGACGCCGGACGCCTCTCCGGACAGGGCGAAGCTGACCGCCTCTTCAATGCCGTCGGCGACGGAGGGGGCGTTGGCGGGATCAGGGCGGCCAACCTCGACCGGACGGGGAAGGGGGCGGTGAATGACCGGCAGGGCGGAGGCGAACCGATCCGCTGCGTCCGCTGGCGTCATGATCTCCGCCACAGGCACGCCCTGACGCCGCATCAGATCGGCGTCGCCGATGACGGCGAAGGGGGCGGCCTCAGTCGAAAGCGCGCGCCAGGAGGCGGCGATGATCTCCGGCCCGACGCCGGCGGGTTCGCCCAGCGTCAGAACCAGAGGCCTCATTATTTGAACTCGATCAGGGCGTCGTTGCGGATGTCGCGCAGATAGCGACGCTCAAGCACCGACAGGTTCTGACCACGCAGGCGGTTTTCCACCTGCTGGCGCGACGGGGCTTCCGGCCCGCCGACGCGACGACCGCACAGGGCGACCAGATGCAGGCCCAGAGGGGTGCGGATCGGCGTCGAGATGGCGCCGACTTCACTGGTGCGGGCGAACTGCTGGAACTGGGGCGCCAGGTTGGCGATGTCCGATTCGCCCAGGTCCGCGCCGGTCACACCCTGGGTCGCGCGCGCCGTGGACAGGATGCTGTCGCAGGTCAGGCCCTGACGCATGGCTTCCAGCGTGCGGGTCGCGGCGGTGATCTGGGCCTCGGTCGCGGCTTCGGGCAGTTCGACCATGACCTGCTTCAGCGACGCCAGGCTGGTGGAGGCGCCGTCGCGCTTGTCACGCAGATACAGGATATAGACGCCGCCCTCGACCGGGATCGGGTTGGACAGCTGTCCGGGCTGAAGCTGGTCCAACGCGGCCTGAAGCGGCGGCTGCAGCGAGGCCTTGATGACCCAGCCGGCGTCGCCGGGGACGCGCGACGAGGCGGAGGGCGCCGAGGAGAACTGCTGGGCGACGGCCTGGAAGGGCGCGCCCTGAATGATCTGCTGCACCAGTTGGCGCGCGCCGTTCAGCGCCGCCTGCTGGCCGCCGACGCGGGCGGCTTCGATATAGATTTCGCCGAGCAGGTACTGCGGCTGGGCCGCAGCTTCGTTCAGGCGGCGGATCTCCTGGTCGATCTGCAGGGTGCTGGCGCGGGCGCGCGAGCCGAAGCGGCCGCCGGTCAGACGCTGCCAGCCGATCTCGATGCGCAGGTTTTCGCGGAAGGCGTCAGGGTTGATGCCGCCTTCCTGCAGGAAATGCATGTAGTCGGCAGGCGTGGCGCCGGCGCGACGGGCCATGTCGGCGATCTCCTCGTCGACGTCGGCGGCGGTGACCGTCAACTGCTTGAACTTGGTCATCTCCTGCGCCTTGAGGCGGTCTTCGATGAGGTTGTTCAGCGCGGCCTGCTGGATGGCGGGCAGATTTTCCTCGGTCGGCTGGACCTGGGCCGAGGCGATCAGCATCAGCATCCGCTGGCGCAGATCAAAGCCGGTGATGATCTGGTCGTTGACCGTGGCCACGATGCCGTCGGCCAGCTGGAACTGGGGTTGGGTCGCGGTGTGCGGCGCAGGCGCAACCTCGGCGGCCGGATTCGGCGCGCCGGCGACTGCGCCAGGAGCGGGAGCCGTCTGACCGTAGGCCGAACCGGCGAGGAGGAACGCCGCGAGCGCAGCCCCCGTCGAATAACGCATCAAACCCATAGGTCTTCCTGATTCCTCACAGCGGTCCGTCGGCCATCGTGGTCAGCGGTCGCGCCCCGTAAAGCGTCATGCTCAACGTATGTCGCTCTGTCCATAACCTGAACCTCCGAAAGTGGCGAGGTTTAGGCGGATATACACCCCGTCGGACCGGCCGCTGTCGCGAACGCGCGTATTATCGCGGCGGAAGCCGAATTCAACGCGCAGGCAGTCGTCGTCATACAGGACGCCGATTTCCGAGCGGGTGATGATGTCCTGCTCCAGATCGGCGATCCCGGCCAGGGCCACGCCCCAGTTGCCGTACAGGAACTGCTGGCCTGCCAGCTGGATGAACTCGTAGTTGCGGTTCAGATCGCCCGCCAGCGGGTTGGAGCGGTCCACGATATAGCTGACGGTGGCGGCGTTGCGGCGGCCCCAGCGGCCATCCAGCGCGGCTTCTGCACGGCGGATGTCGCCCGATCCGTCGATGGTGGCGTGCGCCCAGCTGCGGATGCGGTCCGACGGCGAATAGCTGCCCTGAACCACCCAGTCCGAGGTCGATGAGGCCAGGCCTGTGGGATCATAGAGATCGCCCGTCAGACTGTCGGGGATGGTGGTGCGGAAGGCGTTTTCATCGTCGGCGCGATAGCTGCGGCCCACGAACAGGCTGGCGCTGCGGCCGGCCGACCAGCGAATCGTCGCCCGACCGCCTGCCGTGAAGCGTGCGCCGCCCTCGATCAGGTCGTAGCCCGAGAAGCGGTCCATGCGGAACAGCGAGGATTCGTCCAGTTCGATGACCTGGGCGTCTTCGTTGGGGATGCGCGGGTCGATGTCGGTCTTGCTGGAGATCGAGATCTGGGCGACCGGCTCCAGGATGATGTCGCCCTTGGCCGTGCGCTTGACCAGCGGATAGGTGAAGTCGACTCCGGCGCTGAGCCGCGAGCGGGTGACGGTCTGGTCGCTGTCGACGCCCATCATCGGCGGCAGGTCGGCCATCGAATAGAAGTCGACGCGGGTGTCGACGAAGGGCTCGATCCGCACGCCCTGAGGCGTGATGACGGTGCGGCGCCATTCGGCCTGGCCGGTGACGCGGCGGCTGTCGACGCCTGACAGACCGGTCGTGACCGGGGGCGCCATGGCGGGGTTCAGGATCGGCGCGCCGACGAAGGCCTCACGCGTCAGGGACACGGCCGAACCCTTCAGACGCAGACGGCCGCCGAAGACCGGATCATGCGGCTCCCAGCGGGCGTCGATCAGCGGGGCGACGATCGGCAGGTTCTCGTCGCTCTCGAACACCTTGTTGCCGTTGGCGTCGCGGAAATCGTTGTCGGCGAAGCGCGGGTCCAGGCGCAGGCTCTGGATGCGGAAGGCCGCGACCGAGACATAGGACCGGTCGGTCTGGCGTTCGGCGTAGAGCTGGGTGATCAGGCGGCGACGGTCCCCGTAATAGAGGCCGTTGTCCTGGTACGGGTCGCGAATGGCGTAGCGGTCGAACAGGGTCTTGTCGGAAGTGTGCTCGGCCGTGAAGCCGAAGCGCCACGGCCCCGCCGGGTCATAATTGCCGTGCGACAATAGATAGCTGCGGCTTTCGCGGTCGTTGGCGACCAGGCTGTTGCCGATGGCCTTGTCGAAATTTCGCTCGTAGGTGTAGCCGCCGCGCACCGTGATCGCGCCGTCCACGAAGCGACGACGCCATTGCGCATTCAGGAAGGGCGCGATCTCGGAGTTGAACTGCGGGCTGATCAGCCAGTCTTCCGAGGGCGACACGACGTGCAGATAGGGCGTCTCTGCCGAGAAGCCGCGTCCGTCGTCATAGTTGACGATGGGCACCAGGAAGCCGGAGGCCCGCTCCACCGTTGGGTCGGGGTGGGCGAAATAGGGCGTGTAGAGGATCGGCACCCCGCCGACGCGGAAGACGGCGTTGCGATACAGGATGGCGTGCAGGGCCTCGTCCTGAACCACGCGCTCGGCCTGGATCGAGATGCTGGGCGTCTTGGGGCCCTTGGCGTCGCAGATGGGGCAGGGAGTGAAGATGGCGTAGTTCATCTCGCTCACCTTCTCGCTGCGGCGAACCACGGTGGAGGCCATCAGGCTGGCGCCGTTCTGGAAGCGGGTGGCGAAATCCACGCCGACGCCTGTGGTCAGGTCGCGGTCGAGTTCGAGATGGTCGGCATAGATGACCGTGCCGTCGGGGGTGATGGCCTCGACTCGGCCATCCGCCGTCGCCGTGCCGTTCGCCAGATCGTACGACAGGCTTTCGCCGCGCAGGACATGGCCGCGTGAGCGGGCGTAAACTCGGTCTTCGGCTGTGCCGGTCGCGGTGACCGTGTCGCCCTGGCGGGTGGCGGAATCGGCGTCGATATAGAGGGCCTGAGGCGTAAGGCCGTCGTCGACGACCTGTTTCGACACGGCCTGTCCCGAGGCGGCGGGAGCAGGTTGGGCGGACTGAGCCGCCGCAGCCGTGGCGAAGGGCGCGCAGGCGATCAGCGCTGCGCCAGCCAGAAGCCTTTGCCGAAAGGCGTTGGAGCGCCAGTCGCGGCGATCACCCTGCATATGCAATCCGTCGTCTGAGTAAGGGAGCCCGCTTAGCCGTCTTCGGTATAGAACAGCAAGGTGAACGCGGCGAGGGCTGTCAGCACGGGCGGAAGCCATGCCGCGACAAACGGGGCCACGACCTCGGCCGAACCCATGGCTGAGGAGAACTGGTTCAGGAAGAAGAAGGCGAAGCCCAGCACCACGGCGGACACGCTCATCTTGGCCAGATCGCCCAGACGCATCAGCCGCAGCGAGAAGGCGGCGGCCAGGATCGACATGGCGGCGAACACCAGCGGCGTGGCCAGCAGCTGCTGCAGACGCAGACGATAGGCGGTCGAGGTGAAGCCTGCGTTTTCGATTCGCTGAATCTGGTTCGGCAGCGACCAGAACGGGGTCGACTGAGGCCGGGCGAACCGCTCGAACGCTTCCTTGTCCGCCAGGCTGGAGGGCAGGTCGAGGGTGGAATAGGTGACGGCCTTCTGACCCACCTGGGCGCCAGTGGCGTTGTTCAGGCGCCAGCGACCCGCACTGAGGGTCGCCGACTGGGCGTCGATCCGCTCGGAGAAGGTGCGGCCGCCGTCGGCGCCGGTCGTGTAGATGAAGAAGCTGACGTCCAGCAGGCGCGCGTTGGCGCGGTCCTGGCGGGCAGAGCGGATGATCATCTGGCGCTGGTCGTCGCCCTCGCGCAGCCAGATCGCCTCCTGGGAATCAGCGCCGAGCGTGGTTCCCGAAATCCGCGCCCGCTCGCGCTGCCACATGGCGTCGCCGGACGCCGCCAGCGGGCCCAGCACGGTGACGGTCAGTATGCCCAGAACGAAAGCCATCCCTGCGGCCGGCAGCACGAAACGCCAGGCCGATACCCCTGCGGCGCGCATGGCGACCAGTTCGCTGCGGCGGTTCAGGCCGATGAAGGCGGTCAATGTGCCGAACAGGAAGACGAACGGCAGAAGCTGCACGATCACCGACGGCGACTTCATCAGCACCAGGCCGAAGATGCGCACCGCCGACAGATCCTGGGCCGAGCCGACGCCGCGCGACACCTCCACGAAGTCGATCAGCATGACCAGGGCGGCGATCACCGCCAGGGCCAGGCCCAGCGAGCGCAACTGCTGGATCAGGACATAGCGTTCGATCCGGCCCAGACGCGGCAGGTGCGGCGAAAAGCGCGACGGCATGAAGGACGTGCTCATGCGAATCTCGCCTTCAGCTTCTCAAGGGCGGGCCACTGACGCCGACGCCGGGGCTTCAACGCCCGGAACAGGACCCGCAGCGAAATGGCGATGGCGGCGATGGGGACCAGATACTGCAGGATATTCATCCAGCCGTTCCAGGCGCTGGCGGCGACAAGGGCGTAACCGACGACGCGCAACAGCAGGAACAGGCCCGCCGACTTGGCGATTCGCAGCGAATAGCCGGTTCGGCTGAACGCTCCACCCAGAATGGCGGACAGGGCCAGCGACATGGCGACAAGCGCATACAGCGGCGATGACATCCGCGAATGAGCCTCGGCCAGAAGTTCGCCGCGCGAGCCCGCGGTCTCAAGCAGACGCGGCGACGGATTCATCAACTGGGGCAGATACAGGTCCGACGGCTTGTAGCGGATCGTCTCGTTCACGCTGGTGAAGGGAGCCAGTGAGAAGTCGTAACGGTCGAACGACAGGGTCTCCAGCACGCCGCCTGACGAATAGCGCTGGGCCGAACCCTCGATCATGGTCAGGATCGGCGTACCGGCGGCGTCGCGGCTGAAGCGGGCCTCGGCGGCGTTCCAGGTGGTGACCTTTGCGCCGTCCTCCAGATAGACGAACAGATTCTTGATCAGGCCGTTCTGCTCGATCTGCTGCACATAGACGGTCAGGCCGTTGGGGCCTTGGACAAATTGCCCCTCCTCGACCAGCAGCGCGGCCAGATCGGTGCGGATGGCGAAGGCCTGACGCCGTGTCTCGTGCTGGGCCCAGGGCAGGAAGAACAGATTGACCAGCAGGGTGACCAGGGCGACCAGCACGGCCAGGCGGGCGGCGGGCGAAATCACCTGCCAGCGCGTCATGCCGCCCGCGAAGGCCGCCGTCATCTCCTGCTCGCGCTGCAGCCGCGTCAGGGCGATCAGGGCGCCGACGAACAGGCCGATGGGCAGGATGACCGACAACAGCTGCGGCAGGGCCAGCAGGGTCAGCTTGGCCATCACCCAGACGCTCTGACCGCGTTCGACGATGAACTTCAGCTGGTCCAGGCTCTGGCTCAGAATCCCGATTCCAGCCAGGGCGGCGCACGCTGCGACCACGGGCAGCGAGATCTGTCGGAAAAGGTATCTTTGAATCAGGTTCATGGGCGGATGGACTTCGCCCGGTTGCAGGCGGCGATATTGAGGCGCATCTAGTAGCACATGAGGGCGCGTCTGCGGCAAGCGGACGCGCCATTGTCTTTTCGCCCTTTTACAGATGCCGGGTGGGGCCTGGCTGGAGTCGCTGAATGAAGATCGAGTTCGTCGCCGCCGTTGACGCTGCTGAAATTCTAGCCGTGCCGGTTCATGAGGGTCGTGTGCTGACGGCCGCCGGCGAGGCGCTGGACGCCAAGGCCGCCGGTGCGCTGACCAAGGCCCTGTCCAAGAGCCGCGTCACCGGCAAGACCGGCCAGAGCCTGATCGTGGCGGCGCCTGCGGGCGTGAACGCCGACAGCGTGCTGCTGGTCGGCGCGGGCGCCGCGGACAAGAGCGATGATCTGGCGGTGGAAGCCTTCGGCGGCGGCGCTTATGCGGCGGTCAAGCTGTCGGGCGCAGAGGTCCTGACCATCGACGCCTCGCACCTGAGCCCCGAACACGCCGCCCGCGTCGGCTTCGCCGCGCGTCTGGCCGCCTATCGTTTCGACAAATATCTGACCCAGCAGAAGCCTGAAAAGATTCCGTCGGTCACCACCATCCGCATCGTCACGACCGACCTGCGCGCCGCCGAGGCCGCGCTGGAGCCGCTGTCGGCGATCGCGGACGGCGTCGTCTTCGCCCGTGATCTGGTGTCCGAGCCCGCCAACGTCCTGTACCCGGCCGAGTTCGCCAAGCGCGTGAAGGCGTTGGAGAGCCTGGGCCTGGAAGTCGAAATCCTGGGCGAAGCGGAGATGGAGAAGCTGGGCATGCGCACGCTGCTGGCCGTGGGCCAGGGCAGCCGTCGCGAAAGCCAGCTGGCCGTGATCCAGTGGAAGGGCGGCGAGGCGGGCGCGCAACCCCTGGCCTTCGTCGGCAAGGGCGTGTGCTTCGACACCGGCGGCATCTCGATCAAGCCCGCTGACGGCATGGAAGACATGAAGTGGGACATGGGCGGCGCCGCCGCTGTGGCCGGAACCATGGCTGCGCTGGCGGGCCGCAAGGCCAAGGTCAACGCCGTCGGCGTGCTGGGCCTGGTCGAAAACATGCCTGACGGCGACGCCCAGCGTCCGGGCGACGTGGTCGTGTCCATGTCGGGCCAGACCATCGAGGTCATCAACACCGACGCCGAGGGCCGCCTCGTTCTGGCCGACGCCCTCTGGTACACGCAGGAGCGTTTCAAGCCGAAGTTCATGATCGACCTGGCCACCCTGACGGGTGCCATGATCGTGGCCCTGGGCCTGGATTATGCGGGCATCTTCTCCAACTCGGACGAAGTGTCTGACAACGTCCTGTCGGCTTCCAAGAAGGTAGGCGAGAACTTCTGGCGCATGCCGATCCCGGCCATCTACGAGCAGCACATCGAGTCCAAGATCGCGGACCTGAAGAACATGGGCAACGGCCGCGCGGGCGGCTCGATCACCGCCGCCCTGTTCCTGCAACGCTTCACCAACGGCGTGCCGTGGGCGCACCTGGACATCGCGCCGACCGCCTGGGCCAACAAGAGCCCCAGCGCCACTGTGCCGGAAGGCGGCGTCGGCTTCGCCGTGCGCACGCTGGACCGCATGGTCGCCGACGCATACGAATCCTGATCGCCGGAGGTAGAGCCGGGTGAGCGACAAACCCGAAATCTGGTTCTACCACCTGGAGCGTTCGACGCTGGACCAGGTGTTGCCGACCCTGCTCGAGAAGACCCTCGAGCGGGGCTGGCGCGCCTTGATCAAATCGTCGCACTCGCATCGGCTGGATGATGTCGATGAGGCGCTGTGGACCTATCGCGACGACAGTTTCCTGCCGCACGGCCGCGCCGATCAGGACCATGCCGCGCGTCAGCCTGTGCTGTTGAGCGAATCGGGGGAGAACCTGAACGGCGCTCAGGCGCTGTTCATCGTCGACGATGCAGAGCTTGGCGCGACGGAAGGGTTTGAACGATGCTTCATCATATTCGACGGACGGGACGAACCGGCGCTGCAACATGCGCGGGGGCGATGGAAGACGCTGAAGGGGCAGGGCGCAAACCTGGCCTATTGGAAACAGTCGGACGAGGGGCGCTGGGAAAAGGCGGCCTGATCGGCCTTGCCCTGCTGGCCGGGTGTTCGACGCCCGCCGCTGACGCCCCTGCGCCGCGCGCCGTCGAACGCGCACAGCTGAACCAGCCCGTCGGCACGCGGATGCCGACCAGCCCCACGGCGGACACCTGCCGCGCGGGGGAAATGCAGTATCTGGTGGGCAAGCCGCGCACCGAAATCCCTGTGCCGGTCGAGGTGGTTAACCGGCGCGTGACCTGCACCACCTGTCCGGTGACGCAGGACTATTCCGCCTACCGATTGAACATCTTCTTCAATCAGGACACGGGCATAATCGAACAGGTACGTTGCGGCTGAACCGCGACAGATCAAAGGAAACGACCATGAAGACCGCCATCACCCTGGCCTGCCTCAGCGCCGCCGCCCTGGCCCTGTCCGCCTGTGCGTCCAGCCCCAAGGCTGACGACCCGACCTGGTCGGACGCCGCGTACAAGATCTGCAAGGTCGAGGATTTCCAGAACTACGTCGGGCAGAACCGCTCGACCATCCCGGAGCCGCCGCACGGCCAGACCTTCCGCGTGTTGTGCAGCAGCTGCGCCGCGACGATGGATTACCGCGAGAACCGGGTGAACTTCGTGTTCGACGAAGCCACCAACATCATCAAGGAAGTGAAGTGCGGCTGACGCCGGGCTGATGCTTTAGCGGCCGACCGTATCGCCGGGCCACAGCGGTTTGCTGAACCGGTCGGCCAGATAGTCCATCAGCGCCGTGACCCGTGCAGGGCGCGGTCCGCTGCTGGGCGCGACCAGATGCAGGGCGATGGGCGGCAGGCTCCAGTCTGTCATGACCGTCTCCAGATGGCCGCCCGCGACATCCTTCCAGTAGATGAAGTCCGGCTGGGGAAAGATGCCCAGACCCGCGCACAGCGACGCCGTCAGGGCGTCGGAGTTGTTGGCGCGCAACGGACCCTGCGGCCGCACCACCACCTCTTCACCCGCCGCATTGCTGAACCTCCAGATGTCCGGCGTCGGCATATAGGCGTAGCAGAGGCAGGCGTGGCGGTTCAGGTCGTCGGGGTGCGTCGGGCGACCCCGCTGCTTCAGATAGGACGGCGAGGCGACCAGAGCGCGTTTGACCGGCCTGAGCTTGCGCGCCGTCAGCGAGGAATCGGGCAGGGCCGCGATGCGCAGGGCGCAGTCGAAGCCGCCGCCGACCAGATCAATCACCTCGTCCGCCAGATGCAGGTCGATGGAGATGTCGGGGTTGGTGGCCAGAAACTCGGGCAGGGCAGGGGCGACATAGGCCATGCCGAACGACATCGGCGCCGCCAGGCGCACCAGCCCGCGCGGCGTCACCGACATGTCCAGCGCCTCTGACACCGCGCCTTCGGCCTCGGCCAGCATATGGGCCGCGCGCGCCGCCAGATTCCGCCCGGTGTCCGTCAGGGCGAACCGACGCGAGGTGCGGTGCAGCAGGGTGGTCTGAAGCTGCTGCTCCAGCCGCGTCACCGCCTTGGACACGGTCGCCTTGGACAGGGACAGGCTTTCCGCCGCGCCGGAAAACGACTGGGTCTCGGCCACCTTGGCGAAGATGGCCATGGCTTCAAGATCGGGCAGACGGGACATGCGGCGGCCTATGTGAAGCGAAACAATGAGTTTCGATGGTTTCTATTTCTGTTCGGTCGCCGATCTCTATCTTGTCGTCAAGCATCAAGCAGATGACGCCGGGACGGCCCGGCCTGAGGACAGACCAATGATCGAGCGCAGACCTTTTGAATCGCTGGGCGGCGCCAACCACGGCTGGCTGAACGCCAAGCACCACTTCTCCTTCTCCAACTATTATGATCCCAAGCGCATGAGCTGGGGCAACCTGCGGGTCTGGAACGATGACGAAATCGCGCCGGGCAGCGGCTTTCCGCCCCATCCGCACGCCGATATGGAGATCATCACCTATGTCCGCGACGGCGCCATCAGCCACGAGGACAGCCTGGGCAACAAGGGCCGCACGGTCGCAGGCGATGTTCAGGTGATGAGCGCCGGCACCGGCATTCGTCACGCGGAATATAACGCCGAAACCGAGTTGACCCGTCTGTTCCAGATCTGGATCGAGCCGACGCGTCGGGGCGAAAAGCCCAGCTGGGGCACCAAGCCCTTTCCCAAGGGCGACCGCTCTGGCCAGTTCGTGGTCCTGGCGTCCGGCTTTGAGGATGACGCCGACGCCCTGCCAATCCGCACCGAGGCGCGGGTTGCGGCGGCGACGCTGAAGGCGGGCGACAGCGTCGACTATCCGGTCGGCGCCACGCGCCGGGCCTATCTGGTGGCCTCGCTTGGCGAGATCGAGGTGAACGGCGTGAAGCTGAACCCCCGCGACGGCGCCGCCATCGCCGAAGAAGACGTCATCACGGTCAAGGCGCTGACGGACGCCGAAGTCGTGCTGGTGGACGCGGCCTAGGACTCAGGCGCAACCTGCCCGGCCGAACAGTGTTTCGGCCGGGCGACCTGCGTTTTGCAGGCGTCCCTAACAGGGAGGAAGGTCACGATGTTCAATCAAGTGAGTGGATGGTCCCCGCGCGCATTGGCGGCCCTGCGTATTGTCGCCGGTCTGCTGTTTCTGGCGCATGGTCTGGTCAAGCTGTTCGGCTTTCCTGAAGGCGCGCAGCCGGGGCAGGTGCCGTTGCTCTCCGTGTTCGGCGTGGGCGCCGTGATCGAGCTGGTGACGGGCGTGTTGCTGGTGTTGGGTCTATTCACACGGCCCGCCGCCTTCATCGCCTCGGGCCAGATGGCGGTGGCCTACTGGATGGTTCATTTCCCCCAGAGCCCCTATCCGGCGGTCAACGGCGGGGACGCCGCCATCCTGTTCTGTTTCGTCTTCCTGTACATCTTCACCGCCGGACCGGGCGCGTGGAGCCTGGATGAACGCAGCAAGATCTGAAACGAAAAGGCCGCCGCATCCTGCTGATGCGGCGGCCTTTTCTTAGACGGTCACGGCCCAGTCGGTCGCGCGGATCAGGCTGTCGACGATGCCCGGTTCGGACGAGGCGTGGCCCGCGTCGCCCACAATGTCCAGCTTAGCCTCGGGCCAGGCGCGGTGCAGCGCCCAGGCGCCCGAGATGGGCGTCACGACATCGAACCGCCCCTGCGCGATCCAGCAGGGGATGTGTCGCATTCGGTCGACGTTGTTGATGATCCAGTTCTCGTCGTCGAAGAAGCCGCCGTTGGTGAAGTACCAGTTCTCGATGCGGGCGAAGGCGACGGCGAAGTCGGGTTCGGCGAACTTGTCCGGCTTGGCGTTCGGGCCTTCGACGCTGACGGTCTCACCCTCCCAACCGGCCCAGGCCAGGGCGCAGCGCTCACGCTCTTGGACATTGTCGCCGATCAGACGCTTGTAATAGGCGCCCATCAGATCGCCGCGCTCGGCCTCCGGGATGGGGGCCAGGAACCGCTCCCAGGCGTCAGGGAAGATCATCGAGGCGCCGTCCTGATAGAACCAGTGCAGCTCCTTTTTGGTCAGCAGGAAGATGCCGCGCAGCACCAGCGCCAGACACCGCTCAGGATGTTTGATCGCATAGGCCATCGACAGGGTGGACCCCCACGATCCGCCGAACACGACCCATTGATCAATGTTCAGGCGTTCGCGCAGGCGTTCGATGTCGTCGATCAGGGTCCAGGTGGTGTTGTCCTCCAGCGAGGCGTTGGGCCGCGACAGGCCGCATCCGCGCTGGTCGAACATCACGATCTTGTATCGGGCCGGATCGAAGTAGCGGCGCATTCCCGGATTGACGGCCCCGCCCGGTCCGCCGTGCAGCACCACGACCGGACGGCCCTGCGGATTGCCGGAAACCTCGTAGTAGATTTCATGCACGCCATCGGTCGGCATCCAGCCTGACGCATAGGGTTCGATCTCGGGATAGAGTTCGCGGCGAGGATCGACAGGTGCAGGGAAGGCCATGGATTTGCAGGTCTTTCTACGAGGGAGTCACGAAAATCACTTATCGGATCGGAATGCCGCAAAGGCGACGCAAAGCCAACCTGCGATCATCAGCACGCCGCCGATGGGGGTGATGGCGCCCAGAACCGGCAGGCTGAGAACACCCAGCGCGGCCAGAGACAGGCTGAAAATCAGGCCCCCGACTGAGCCCAGCCAGCCCGCTGTCCGCGCCAGTCGGCCGCCACCCGTCCACAGAGCGCAGCCGAAGCCGAAGACGGCGTGGACCAGTTGATAGTGCGTGCCGGTGGTCAGCAGGGTCTTTAACTGCGGCTCGGCCCCGTGAGCCGCGAAGGCGCCCAGAGCGACGGCGAGCGCCCCGTTCAGGACGGCGAATAAAATCAGGCTGCGAGTCGGATTCATGCGATGAGCCTAGCCTGACGAATCCGCGAAGTCTGCTATGCGGCGTCATGTCCCCATCAGCCCGTTCCCGCGTCGCCCTTCAGTACGCCCTGATGTTCATCGGCACCGGGGTCAGCCTGCCTTACGCCGGGCTGTGGATGCGGTCGCAGGGGCTGAGCGGGGCCGAGATCGGGGTCATTCTGGCCGCCCCCATGTTGGCGCGTCTGGTCACGGGTCCGGCTATCGCGGTCTGGGCCGACGGGTTCCGATATCGTCGCACGCCCATCGCTCTGCTGGCCGCCATGTCGGCCCTTGCCTATGGGACGGCGGGCCTGGTCGATGGGTTCGCCGCCTGGGCCGTCACCTGGTTCATCGCCGCGACCGGGGCGGCGGCCATCATTCCGCTGACGGACGTGTTGAACCTGCGGCTGTCGCGCAAGGAGGGCTTCGCCTTTGCAGTGCCGCGCGGGTTCGGCTCTGCGGCCTTCTTCGTCACCAATATCGTCGTCGGCTTCATCGTGCGCGCGACGGGCGCCGAGGTGGTCATCATCGGGGTGACCTTGGCCTGCGCCGGAATCGCCCTTGCGGCCTGGCGGGTGCTGCCGCCCGAGCCGGTGCATGACGGGGCGCCTGTGCTGGGCTGGGACCGGTTCCGCGGCATGGGCCGACTGTTGAAGAACCCGGCGGTCGTGACGGCCATTCTGGCCATCGGTCTGGTTCAGGCCGCGCACGGTTTCTACTACGGCTTCTCCGCCATCCTGTGGCGCGCGCAAGGGGTCGAGGCCGACATGACGGGCCTGTTGTGGGCCTTCGCCGTGGTGGTCGAGATCAGCTTTATGTGGGTGATCGACCCGTGGCGCCGTCGGCGCGGCATCGGTCCCTGGCCCATATTGATGATCGCCTCGGGCGCGGCGGTGGTGCGTTGGGCCTTCATGTCCGTGTCGCCGCCCCTGTGGGCGCTGTGGCCGTTGCAGGCGCTGCACGCCCTGAGCTTCGCCGCCAATTTCCTGGCCGGTGTCGAAGTGATCGAGAAGCTGGTCCCGCGCGACAGCCAGACCGCGGCCCAGACCCTGAACTCCATGCTGTCGGCCGGGGTGCTGATGGGCCTGGCGACCCTGGCCAGCGGGCCGCTGTACGACGCCTTCGGCGCGGGCGGCTATCTGGCCATGACCGGAATGGCGGCGGTCAGCCTGTTGGCCAATCTGCTGCTGCGGCCGGTGCTGAGCCGGACCGCCTGATCCCTACAGGTGGCTGGCGATGGCGTTGGCGGCGGCTTTGACGCCTTTGCGGATCAGGGCTTCGTCGGCGGGCAGGGGCGCGCGAAGCAGGCCGATGGCGGGGGTGTGGGGCCCCTCGGGCAGTTCCGACAGCACGCGGTAGAGCAGGTACGAGCCGATGTCGTCCTCGGCTTCGGAAGAAGCATCGACCGATAGGCCCGCCGCGTTCAGGGCCCGCACGATGTCGGCGACGGGGGCGGTGGTGCGGGCGACGCCGGGGCCGGTCAGGGTTTGGCGGTTCTTGTGGGTCAGGTCCCGGTTCTCAGCCCGCATCTGCACGCGAAAGCCCCCGGATTTGTGGTTTCGTCCGACCAGCAGGACGGCGCGGCAATCGCCGCTCTGCAGATGGGCGCTCAGGGTCGAAGCCAGAGATTCTGGGTCTGCTGCTGTGACGGCAACCGTGCGGGCGCCGGTCGGGCTCCACGGCTGGCCGGAAAGGTCCTCGACCAGATCCCAGCCCTGATCATCGACATCATAGGCGCAGATGGCGATGCCGGGGCGTCGATCCGTGCGTCGGGCGCTGTCGCTGGAGGAGGTCATGCTGGCCATTCTAGCGTTACTCGTCACGGTTTCGTGACGACGTCAGGAGGAGGGAAGTTCGGCGTGACGTCAAGCTTTAACCCAGGTCGCCGACCGCCGCATCCAACAGCATGAAGGCGCGGCCGCCGTCGGAGGTCAGGCGGGTCTGCACCCCGGCGCCGTCCCCGGCGCGGGCTACAGCCGACAACTCCTTGCCGAAGCTGCGGACATAGTGTTCGGCGTCGCTGCGCAGTTCGGCGTCGTTCATCACGCGGCGCGACACGCTGCGCACAGCGGCAGGGGCCACGCGGCGGACGATATGGCGAGCGGCGTCGGCGTCCCCCTTGCTGATGGCGCGGGCCGCTTCTTCGACGCGCGAGCGGGGCAGAAGCGCGTTGGGATCGACGCCCATACGGCGGATGGCGGCGGTGACGCGGTCGGCCAGAGCGGCGGCGTCGGCGCGGGGCAGGGCGGGCGTGTCCAGGTCGAGCGGCGCCTCAGACGGCTCGTCGCGCGACACCAGGTCATTCCAGTCCAGACGTTCGGTGACGGGCGCGCGGACCGGCTCGGACGGCTCCAGACGCAGGCGACCGCGAAGCGCGGTGCTGCGATCATCTGCGCGGTCTTCGACCGGCGCGCGTTGTGGACGGGCGGCGCGGGCGTCCGGCTCAGGCGGGGCTTCACGGCGGCGAGGGGCGACCGGCGCATCGCCGGAGACGACGCCCATCAGGCGCACGGCCTCGGTCAGCATGTCGTAGTTGCGACGCACGCGTTCCTGGAAGCCGACATCCAGGGCCTCGGTGTCTTCGGCGGCCTTGCGCGAGGCGGCGGACAGAGAGGCCAGGCCTTCCTCGACCGAGGCGCGGACGGCCTCGACCCGGGCGCGGGCCAGTTCGGGCAGGCGGGCCGCGCGTTCGTCCACGTCGGCGACGGCGGTGTCGATCTCGGACAGGGCCGAGTTCAGTCGGGTAAGCAGGCCTTCCAGACGCTGGATGGCGCGGTCGCCTGTCTGTTCGACCAGTCCGGCGCTTTCGCTGACGATGCGGCGGGCGTCGTCGATGCGGGCGTCGGCGGCCTGATCGGCCTTCTGGGCCGCGTCGAACAGGGCCTCGCCCAGGCGGTCGGCCCGCAGACGGGCCTGTTCGGCGGCGTCGGCGGCGGCGGCGCGGGAATCCTCGGCTGTGGCGCGCATCTGCTCCAGGGCGCGGCGGGTTTCCTCCATCAGGGTGTCGCGGGCTTCGGCGGCCAGGGTTTCGAACCGATCCAGCGACACCTTGGTGGCGGCGTCGAAGCCGTCGGCCTCGCGCTGAGACATGTCCACCAGGGCGCGGAACTGATCCGTGGCGGCCTCGACCAGATCGCGCAGGGTCTCGCTGGACGCCTGAGAGGCCTGACCCAGATCAGAGGCTGCGGTGCGGGTGGCCGACAACTGCTCCAGAATCTGGGCGCGCTGGCTTTCGACCTGGGCGGAGAAGTCTTCCTGATCGGTGCGCAGCTGATAGGCGGCGGTGACCAGGGCGGCGCGCTGCTGGCCCAGGCCCTCTTCGACCGACTGAATCTGTTCGGCGACGCCGGAGCCGGCGTTCTCCAGCCGGATGGTCTGGCGGGCCAGGTCTTCGGCGGCGACGCGGGCGGCGTCCTGAGCTTCTCCGGCGGCCGCGGCCAGGTCAGCGGCGCGGGCGGCCAGGGCCGCCTCGGCTTCGCGCAACTGCGCCTGCGCCAGATCGGAGGCGTCGGCGACCATGCGCGACTGGCGCTCGACCGCGACGATCACGCCTTCCGATTGGCTGTCCAGATGGACGCCCAGCTTGGTCATTTCCTCGCGCTCGCGGCCCAGGCCTTCGGCCAGACGACGGGCGGTGCGGCTGGCGTTCTCGGCGGCCTCGTTCAGGCGCGTGGTCTCCTGCGCCAGGGCTTCACGCAGCAGGGCCATGTCATTGCGCGCGCGCTCGGCGGCAAGCGCCGCATGGTCGATGTCGGCGCGCAGCGAATGCAGAACCTCGCCGGTCTGACGGGCGGCCAGGGCGGTCGGGGCGACTAGGGCCTCGGCCAGGTCACGCGCGCGTTTGGTTTCGGCGGCCAGACCTGCGCCTTGACGCACGGCATGAGCCAGCATGATCGCCAGACCGGCCGGAGCCAGGGCGATCAGGGCGTAGATGGCGATGCGCAGGCCATCCAGCTCGGCTCCGCCTGCGCCGAACTCATAGGCTGCCCACGAGGCGACGCCGCCGATCCAGAGGGTCGAGGCGACCCCGGCGATCAGATAGGCGTGACGGCCCGACGGCATGTCCTGGCGCTGGGCTGCGGTCGTCTTCACAGCCGGGGCGGTGGATTTCTTGATCGGAGCGGGCGGGCCGCCGGCCGCCACGGCCATCTCGACGGCGGCGCTCGGCGCGGTGGCTGATTCTGCGGCTGCGACGGAATCAGAATGAGGGGCGATGTCGAAGCTCTGGTTTTCAGCCGTCTTGGCCGCTACAGCCGCCGCCACGCGTTCTTCGGCCTGGCGCTGTTCCTCCAGCAGGCGTCGGCGGCGACGTTCGGACATCGGGCGCTCCAGAACCGGCTCAGACGGGCGTTCAGCCTCTGTCACGGGCTCTTCGACGATGTCCGTGTCATGCTGGGTCGCAGCGTCGGCATTCTCTGCAGGCGTTTCGACAGCCTCAAGGGTCTCGACCGGCTCAACAGGCGCTTCGTCGTTGGTCAGTTTCAGAGGCGGCCTGTTCCGGGATTTCATCAGCGGTCGATCTCGATCCAAATCGCGTGGCGCGCGAAAACTCGCCGATTACCCTAGCGAGTCAAAGCCCAAGGTCAAAGCAATCCGCAGAGGAAGCGGTCGCGATCAACAGTCTCTTTTGGCGTCGACGACCAGGGCGCTGGACGGAGGGGCGACATTGCAGTCCGTGGTGCGGTGAACTTCGCGGTCGATCTGGCGCGGAGAATGGATCTCCACCCCGAATTGCGACAGGACGGCAGCGGCCAGGAACGCAATCAAGCCGGCGATAAGTTCGACCAGCGCCTGCATTTCCCGTGACCTCCCTAGCCTGAATGGCCGCCTTCATTATGCTTCATATCAACGAACGTCACAATCCCGTCCCCTAAAGATTGACCCGAGGCTGTCCGCATGAAAACGAAAGGGACAGACGCCGCCTCGCTAACGACGTCACGCGAATCAGACAGACAGGCTGCATGACCACCGACGGCCACAGCTATGAAGGCAGCCTGCTGACGCCGGGGCCGGGGATCTGGCGCACCGAGGTGGCGCATCGGTTTTCTGTCCTGATGGAGAACGAGGCCTATTTCGACGCCCTGGCGTCGTCGATTCACAAGGCCGAGCGGTCGATTGTCGTCCTGGGCTGGCAGTTCGACCCGCGCACCCATCTGGACCCGGAGACACGCCCTGGCGACAAGGCCGCCGAGATCGGACGGCAGCTGCGTATGCTGGTCAAGAAGAAGCCTGATCTGGACGTGCGTCTGCTGATCTGGAAGTCGCCGCTGTTGATCGCCGCGTCGCAGGGTTTCTATCCGCATCGGGCGCAGCGGTGGTTCCGCAAGCGGATGGTCGAGTTCCGCATGGATTCGCCCGGTCCCATCGGCGCCTGCCACCATCAGAAGGTCATCGTCATCGACGACAGGATCGCCTTTGTCGGCGGCGGTGACATATCGACCGACCGCTGGGATTCAGAAGAGCATCTGGATCGCGACCCGCGTCGCGCCCTGCCCAACGGCGCCATCTGTAAGGCGCGGCACGAGATGATGAGCGTGTTCGACGGTCCGGCCGCGCGGGTGCTGGGCGATCTGGCGCGCGAACGCTGGTTCCGAGCGACCTGGGAGCGGACGGTCGCCGACGACGTGGCCTCTGATCCGTGGCCGGACAATGTGCCGGTCCACATGACCGATGTGCCGGTCGGCGTCGCCCGCACCGAGCCTAAATGGGCCGGACGGCACGAGGTGCGCGAGAACGAAGCCCTGCACCTGGAGGCGATCCGTCGCGCCAAGCGTCTGATCTACATGGAGAACCAGTATTTCACCTCGCCCGTGATCGCCGCCGCCCTGGCTGCGCGTCTGGCTGAGGAGGACGGGCCGGAGGTGGTGCTGATCACGACCGCCAAGAGCCCCAGCTGGTTCGACAGCCTGACGATGGACACGGCGCGCGCCGAGGTGCTGTACCGGCTGGAAAGCGCCGACCGATATAATCGCTTCTTCGCCTTTGCGCCGCTGACTGAGAACGGCGACCGGATCATTGTTCACGCCAAGTCGACCATCATCGACGACCGGCTGCTGCGTATCGGGTCGACCAACCTGAACAACCGCTCGATGGGGTTGGACACCGAGTGCGACATCGCCGTCGAGCCGACCGATGCGGCAGGGCTGGGCGTCATCACCGCCCACCGTCATCACACCATCAGCCACTGGATCGGCATCGGCGCCGACGACTATGCGGCGGTCGAGGCGGTCATGGGCTCGGTCGGCGCCGCCATATCCAGTTTCAAAAGCCCGCGCCTGCATCTGCTGGGGCATGACCAGCCCACGCGTCTGCAGCAGTTGTTTGCGGAATGGCAGTTGGGAGACCCGATCTCTTCGTCGGATGCATGGCGGCCGTGGAAGCGGCTGGCCCATGCGCGGCGGCCCGAACCCCTGCCGAGGGCTCAAACGCCGGACTGAACCACGTCGAAATCAATGATCAGCGGCAGGTGATCCGACGCCACGCGCGCCAGCGGCGAATAGTCGGCGCGCACCGAGCGGATACGGATTTCCGGGCTGACGAAACAGTGGTCGATGCGGATGGCGGGGAAGCCGGACGGGAAGGTCTTGATCGACGGCTTCAGCTTCAGCTGCCGCTGGCAGTCCTCCAGCTTGCGGCACAGGGTCTGATAGGGACGGGTGATCGAGGTGGCGTTGAAGTCGCCCGCCAGCAGGGTCGGCCCCGTGCAGCCGCCCAGCCAGGTCGCACTGGTCAGGGCGGCGGCCTGCAGCCTCTGCTCCTTGGGCACCAGGCCCAGGTGGGTGTTGAAGACATTGACCGCCACGCCGTCGATGGTGATCTGGGACCAGATGGCGCCGCGAGGCTCAAGCCCTGGAATGCCGCGAACCGAAGGCAGGGAGTCGGCGCGGATCAGTCTCTCCGGGTGCGGCGTCATGATGGCGTCGCCATACAGTTCGGCCTCGACCTGCATCGCCGGATGGAAGCGCGACGTCATGGACAGGCCCTCAGCGATCCGTTCGGCCTGATCCACCTTGCCGGTGCGGGCGCGGCCCACATCCAGTTCCTGCAGGCAGACGATGTCCGGCTCGTGCTCGCCGATCACCGCGACAATGCGGTCGACATCCAGCCGCTTGTCGGTGCCGACGCAGCGATGGACGTTGTAAGTCAGAAGACGAGGCATGAATTAGGTGAACCGAGCGGCGAAGAACTGGTCTTTTCGGCGCAGAATGCGACCGGGTTGCGACAGTCAGAGCAGGATCAGGTGATCCGGCAGTTCGTTGGGGTTGTCCGGGCGCGGCGGGAAGTGCTGGGCCAGCACCTGTCCGCACAGGGCGATGGCCGCCTCGAACCCAGCGGCTGGGCGGGCTGCGCCGATCTCTCGCAACAGGGCGGCGACCGCGTCGGCCCAGTGATCGGCGGCGACGACGGCGTGGATGGCCTCATCGGCGATCAGTTCGACCTGATGCTCTTCCAGCGCGGCGAAGATCAGCACGCCCGTGCGTTCGCGGGTGACGTGGACGCCGTGGGCCAGGAACTGCTGCAGGGCGGCGCGGCGCACGCGGTCGCGGCGCACATTGCGGGGCGTGGCCCATCGCCGGATTGTCGGAATACGGGTCAGCAGAAAGACCAGAACGAACACCACAGCCTGAACCATGGCGTAAGCCCCCAGGGCATGGGCGACGTCCTGCGGCCCGCCGTTGACGTGGGCCGCCTCCCAACCGCCGCCGAACTGCGGCAGCCAGCCGGGACCGAAGCCCAGCGGGATCAGCCCCATTGGCAGGATCAGCGCTGCAGCCGCCGCCCAGCCCAGGCTGACGTCGATGTAGGACGACACTCGCCGCGACACGACGCAGAAGATTTCGCCTGACGTGGCGGCTTCGGCCGCCGCGATGGCGCTGGCGATCCGGGTTTGGTCCTCAGCGGAGAAATGCATCACCATCCTCCTGAGGCGCCGCCGCCGCCGAATGAGCCGCCGCCGCCGCCAAATCCGCCGCCGCCTCCACCGAAGCCTCCGCCTCCGCCGCCCCAACCGCCGCCGCGATCATTGCGGTCAGAATTGCGCAGGGCCTCTGACGCCGCCCACAGGAGGATGGAGCCGAATCCGTCTCGGCCCGTGCGACGGCCACGTCCGGCGGCGCGAACGCCGTTGATGAAGATGAACAGGAAGATCAGCACGACAAAGATGATCGGCCCCACCGGCACGTCGACCTTGGCCTGCTCCTCGGCGATGGCGGCGGCCCGGGCCTGGGCCTCGGCGGGATCGAGCGACAGCTGGCCGATGATGGCGTCCACGCCCTTGACCACGCCTGTCTGATAATCGCCGCTGCGGAACGACGGCAGGATGTCTTTCTGGATGACCGAACTGGAAAAGGCGTCTGTCAGGATCGGCTCAAGCCCATAGCCGACCTCGACACGAACCTTCTTCTCATTCGGCGCGATGATCAGCAGGGCGCCGTTGTTGGTCTGTTTCTGGCCGATGCCCCAGGCCCGGCCCAGCTGGTAGCCGTAGTCCCCGATCTCATAGCCCTGCAGGCTGTTGACGGTGACCACTACAAGCTGATCGCTGGACTTGGTCTCCAGCGTCGCCAGCTTCTCGGTCAGGGCCTGTTCAGTGGCGGGGTCCAGCAGATTGGCCTGATCCACCACCCGGCCTGTCAGGGCAGGGAAGGTCGGCTTGCTCTGTGCCATCGACGGCAGAGCGAACAACAGCGCCGCCATCAGGCCCAGAAGAAGGGCCGCGACGCCGGTCAGGCGTCGCGCCGGGGCTAGAGTTCGGGTCAAGCGCGTTGCATCACTGGGCCGGAGGCGTCGCGCCCGGCGTCACCGGCGCTGCGTTTCCGCCCGGCGCCGCAGAGGCGTTCGACGGCGGGGCGCCCAGGTTGAAGTTCACCGACGGCGCGGCCTGAGCCTCGGCCGTGGCGGTGAACAGCTGCATGGGCTTGGAGCCGGACTGGATGGTCTTGGCCCAGATCACGCTGGGGAAGGTCCGAAGGGTCGTGTTGTAGTCGCGGACCGCCTCGTTGTAGTCGCGCCGCGCGATCTGGATGCGGTTTTCGGTGCCTTCCAACTGCGACTGCAGGGTCAGGAAGTTCTGATTGGCCTGAAGCTGGGGATAGGCCTCGACCGTGACCAGCAGGCGCGACAGGGCGCCCGACAACTGGCCCTGCGCAGCCTGATACTGCTGGAAGGCGGCGGGGTCGCTCAGGCTGTCCGCCGAAACATTGACCGAGGTGGCGCGGGCGCGGGCGTTGATCACGTCCGTCAGGGTCGTGCGTTCCTGAATGGCGGCGCCCTGGACCGTGGCGACCAGATTCGGAACCAGATCGGCGCGGCGTTGATACTGGCTCTGGACATCGGCCCAGGCGGCCTGGGCGCGCTCTTCCTTGGTCGGAATCGTATTGTAGCCGCAGCCGGCGACGACCGGCGTGATCAGGAGCGCCGTCGTGAACGTGAGCGCGCGGGCGTTGAGGCGGACCATGACATCTCCCTGTCGGCGCTATCGCCGTTGGGCGACTATTCACCCGCCGCCTTAATGCATCAAGCGTCCAGTGGCTCCGGTTGAATATTGTTCGCGCGGCAGGCGGCGGAATAGGTGTTGGCCAACAGGCAGGCGATGGTCATGGGGCCGACGCCGCCGGGGACGGGGGTGATGCGTCCGGCGACCTCGACGGCCTCCTTGAACGCCACGTCGCCGACCACGCGGGTCTTGCCCTCGGCGGCCTTGATCGGGTCGGCGGACGGCACGCGGTTGATGCCCACGTCGATGACGGTCGCGCCCGGCTTGATCCAGTCGCCCTTGATCATCTCCGGACGGCCGACGGCGGCCACCAGAATGTCGGCGGTGCGGCACAGGGCGGGCAGGTCGCGGGTCTTTGAATGAGCGATGGTCACGGTGCAGCTTTCGCCCAGCAACAGTTGCGCCATCGGCTTGCCGACGATGTTGGAACGGCCGACGATCACGGCGTTCAGGCCGGTCAGATCGCCCAACTGATCCTTCAGCATCATCAGCGAACCCAGGGGCGTGCAGGGCACCATGCCGGGCAGGCCGACCGCTAGGCGTCCCGCGTTCACAACGTGGAAGCCGTCCACATCCTTGTCCGGAGAGATGGCGTCCAGAACCGCAGCGGAATCAATGGCCTTGGGAAGAGGCAGCTGGACCAGAATGCCGTGGATGCCGTCGTCGGCGTTCAGGGTCGCGATCAGGGCCAGAAGTTCGTCCTGTGTCGTGGTGTCGGGCAGGCGGTGCGTGTCGGATCGCATCCCGGCCTTTACGGTCGTTTCGCCCTTGTTGCGCACATACAGCTGACTGGCCGGATCCTCGCCCACGATGACCACGGCCAGGCCCGGTTTGACGCCATGTTCGGCTTCAAGCCTGGCCGCAGCAGCGGCGACGCGATCCACCAGGGCGGCGGAAAAAGCTTTGCCGTCAATCAGGTGCGCGCTGGTGGGCTGTGCCGACATGAGATCACTACCGTGGGAGGAAATTCAGGATGGCGGCGATTTACAGGCGTCTCGGTTCGTCGTCTATGATCGGCCGAACCCTACGGAGGATTTCATGAAGCGTCCGAGCCTTGTTGTCGCTGTCAGCACGCTGGCCCTTGTATTGGCGGCGGGACCGTCACTGGCTCAGGATGCGGCGTCGATACGGATCGGCGGCACGGTGGAGGGGGCGCTGACGTCCAGCGACCGCAAGGCCCCGCGCAACGCCTATGTCTATGACGACTATCGCTTCCAGGCCCGCGCGGGCCAGCCGCTGGAAGCCATTCTGCGCTCCAACGATTTCGACGCCTATCTGGCCCTCTATGCAGAAGGATCCACAACGGCCCTGGTCGAGGATGACGACGGACTGGGCGAAGGCACGGATGCGCGGCTGCGCTACACGCCCGAAACGGACGGCGTTTATATCCTGCGGGCCCGCACCTACAGCGGTCTGGACGGCGGGGATTACCGCCTGTCGCTGACGGAACGCCCACGTGCGCCGCGCGGGCCGCGCCCCACGCCCATCCGACTGGGCGCGACCATCACGGGCGAGCTGACGTCGCGGGATGCCGAGAGCGACGACGGCGGGCGCTACAAGGCCTATTCGTTCCGCGCCGCCGCTGGGGATCGGTTCACGATCACCCAGGATTCCGACGCCTTTGATTCGGTGGTGCTGGTCGGGCGGATGAACGGGCCTGACTTTGTCGAACTGGGCCGCAATGACGACGGCCCCGACGGCGGTCTGAACTCGCGCCTGACCTTCACCGCTCCGGCGGCGGGCGAATACGTCATCCGCGCGACCTCGTTCTCCAGCGGCACGGGCCGGTTCACGGTCGGCCTGGCGGAAGCCCCGCCCGCGCCCCCGTCCAAGCCGATCGCTGTCGGCGACAAGGTCGACGGCACGCTGAACCGCTCCAGCCCGACCAACGACAATGGCCGACGCGTCGAAACCTACCGCTTCACCGGGACCAACGGCCAGCGCATCGCCGCCGACCTGAAGTCCAGCGACTTCGACGCCTATCTGACCCTGCGCCGCGCCTCTGACAACACGATCCTGGCCGAGAATGACGATGGCGGCAGCGGCACGGATTCGCGCCTCGCCCATACGCTGGATGCAGACGGCGACTATATTCTCGAAGCCCGGGCTTTCAGCGCCGACAGCGACGGCAAGTTCACGCTGGAGTTGACCGAGACCGCGCCGCCGCCCCCCCCGACCGAGGCTGTCTTTGGCCAGACCGTCGAGGGCGAACTGAAGGAAGACGGTCCTCAAAGCGACAGCGGAAAGCGCTACACCGACTATGTCTTCACCGGCACGGAGGGCCAGCGCATTCAGGCCGTTCTGCGATCCGGCGACTTCGACGCCTATCTGGAGATCGGGTCAGCGGATGGCGAGTTCAGCGCCGACGTCACGGACGACGACGGACTGGGCGAGGGGACGGACGCGCGCCTGATCTACACCCTGCCGTCGGACGGTCAGTACATCGTGCGCGCCACCTCCTATTCGTCGGACAGCAAGGGTCTGTACTCGCTGGAGCTGTCGGATCGCGGGCCGGAGCCCAAGCCCGGCAGCCTGCTGATCGGCGCCACGGTGCGCGGAACCCTGACGGACAAGGATGAACTGTCGGACGAGGGCGCCTATTATGACGCCTATCGTTTCCAGGCGAAGAAGGACGACAAGCTGCGGATCACCATGGTGTCCAACGCCTTCGATTCCTACATCGACCTGGGCGAGGACGGCGACAGCTTCTCCAGCATCGCTCACGACGACGACGGCCTGTCGGACATGCACGCCCGGCTGGACTGGACCGCCCCCAGCGATGGTTGGTACGTCATCCGCGCCCGCGCCTACGGCCCGAACCAGACGGGGGCCTACGCCCTGACGCTGGAGCGTCAGCCGGTCAGCACGCCGCGGGAAAACGTCCCCGCCGCAAGGGAGCCATGATCCACGTCTAAGCGGCCTGGATGACTGGCTTTCCGTCATCCGGCCGCAAGGACCAGCATCTCGATGTGGTGCTGTCCGGGCGTGGGCGTCATAGGCGCGACGCGGGCTTCGACACCATCCGGTTCGTGCATGAAGCCTTGCCGGATCTTGACCACGACAAGATCGACCTGGGCGCGGATTTCCTGGGGCGGCGTCTGAAAGCGCCCCTGCTGATCAGTTCCATGACAGGCGGGCCCTCGCGCGCCGAGGAGATCAACGCCCGACTGGCCGAGGCGGCCCAGCATCTGGGCATCGCCCTGGCTGTCGGTTCGCAGCGCACGGCCATCGAGGATGCGGCGACCGGCGGCCTGGGCATGGCCCTGCGCAACCGGGCGCCGGACACCTTCATCCTGTCCAACATCGGCGCGGCCCAGCTGACGCGCGGCTTTGGCGTCGATGAAGCGCGCCGTGCGGTCGATATGATCGGCGCAGACGCCCTGATCGTGCATCTGAATCCCCTGCAGGAAGCCTGTCAGCCTGAGGGCGACCGCGACTGGTGGGGCGTTGGCGCGGCGCTGGAGGCGCTGATTCTGAAACTGGATGTCCCGGTGGTGGTCAAGGAGACGGGGGCGGGCCTGTCGGGCCGCACCGCGCGTCGTCTGATGGATATGGGGGCCGCCGCCGTGGACGTGGCGGGCGCGGGGGGCGCCAATTGGGGCCTGATCGAAGGCGAGCGCGCGACCGATCCCATCGACGCGGAACACGCCGCCGCCTTCGCCGACTGGGGCGTTCCGACCGCCCGCGCCATCGTTGATGTGCGCCGCGCCTGCCCAGAAGCGACAGTGATCGGCTCCGGTGGTGTTCGCGACGGTCTGGATGTCGCCAAGGCCATCCGCATCGGCGCCGACATCGTGGGGCAGGCGACCGGCGTGCTTCAGGCCGCGACCCTCTCGACCGAGGCGGTGGTCGGGCATTTCCAGACGATCATGCGTCAACTGCGCACCGTCTGCTTCTGCACCAACTCGGCCAATCTGGCGGCCCTGCGCCGCGCGCCGCTGCAGCCCTTCGACTGACGCTCCCGTGAAGTTCCGGCTGCCGAACGCCTCTTGAGTTTGGCGTCAGTCGGGATAATGCTGGCGAAATGTGATCGTTCTCAAGAGCGGCGCGCCTCGGGGGAGGAACCAATGTCGAATGCTGAAATCAGCGTAGCCTTCTTTCTGCAGATGGCGGTCATCATCGCCGCCTGCCGGGCCGCCGGCTGGTTGGTGAAGACCTATCTGGGCCAGCCCCAGGTCGTCGGTGAAATGATCGCGGGCGTGATCCTGGGCCCGTCGCTGTTCGGCCTTCTGGCCCCCGATCTTCAGGCCATGATCTTCCCCAAGGAGACCAAGTCGGTCCTCTATGTCGGCGCCCAACTGGGCATCGGCCTTTACATGTTCATGGTCGGGCTGGGCTTCCGCTCCGACCATTTCCGCTCCAACGTCCGCAGCGCCGCCGCTGTGTCATTCTCCGGCATGATCGCGCCCTTCCTTGTCGCCATCGCCCTGTCGCCCTGGCTGATGCACATGGGCCTGTTCGGCAAGGGTGTGGACGCCATGCAGGCGACCCTGTTCCTGGGCGCGGCCATCTCCATCACCGCCTTCCCGGTCCTGGCCCGCATCATTCAGGAGCGTGGGCTGGCCAGGACGCCGCTGGGCACAATGACCCTTTCGGCGGGGGCCATCGACGACGCCTGCGCCTGGACGGTTCTGGCGCTGGTTCTGGCCAGCATGGGCGGCGGCTCCGCCGTCGCGGTCAAGGCCATCGTCGGCGGCGGCCTGTTCGCCGGCCTGATGCTGACCATGGGGCCAAAGCTGCTGGCGCCGCTGGCCCGCATGGCCGAGCGTGAGGGCAGGGTCAGCCCGGCCCTGCTGGGCGCTGTGCTGGTGCTGTTCATGCTTTGCGCCTGGGCCATGGATGCGGCAGGGCTGCATTCGGTGTTCGGCGGCTTCATCCTGGGCGCCGCGATGCCGCGCGGTGTCCTGACCCGGGAGTTGAAGCGTCAACTGGAGCCGTTCGCCCTGGTCGTTCTGGTGCCGATGTTCTTCACCTTCTCGGGCTTGAATACGCAACTCACCATGGTCTCCAGCCTGTCGCTGCTGGGCGTGGCGATGGTCATTCTGATCGGCTCCATCCTGGCCAAGGCCGTGGCCTGCTGGGCGGCGGCGCGGGTGACCGGCCATGACAACCCCACCGCCATGGGGATCGGCGTCCTGATGAATGCGCGAGGCATGATGGAGCTGATCATCCTCAACATCGGCTTGCAGAAGGGCATCATCGGCCCGGCCCTGTTCTCGATGCTGGTGCTGATGGCCATTGTGACCACCCTGATGACCTCGCCGGTGTTCGAATGGGTCTATGGCCGCCAGGCGCGTGAGCGGGGCGAACTGGGCGCGCTGGAGGATGACAGCGAACCCGAAACCATCGGCCGCACGCCCGCCGCCGCCAATTAACCCCACGCCCGACGCGGTTGCCAACGCCCCGAGTCTGCGTGTAGGGGACCGCTTCCTGTTGGGGAGTAGCTTCCGGCGCGATTAAGCCGGGATCGGGTCAACACACTCGCGCTTCGGCGCGTGGCGCGATCAGCGGAACCACCGCCTAGCGAGACCAGCGCGTTCCACCGCCGCACCGGCCGGAGTGGAGTGCGTTGCTCTGCGTCCGGTGGAAGTTGCTTATGACCCCAGGAGCCATCGCGATCCTATCCCTCAGCATGTCGACGGACGCCTTCGCCGCCGCCATCGGACGTGGCGCGTCGCATCGCCCCAACTGGATCGACGCTGTGAAGACCGGCCTGGTGTTCGGCGTCATCGAGGGCATCACCCCGCTGATCGGCTGGGCGCTGGGCATTGTGGCGGCGGGGTTTGTCGAACAAATCGACCACTGGATCGCCTTTGGCCTGCTGGGCGCGGTGGGCGGCAAGATGCTCTGGGAGGCGTGCAAGCCGCGTGACGCCGAAGAAGACGCCGCACCGCGCCGCACGGGCCGCTGGGCCCTGATCGCCACCGCCGTCGGCACCAGCATCGACGCCGCCGCCGTCGGCGTGGGGCTGGCCTTCCTGGGCGCGAACATCTGGGTGATCGCCGCCTCGATCGGCTTCACCACCTTCGTCCTGACCACCATCGGCCTGCTGATCGGCCGCGCGGTGGGCGCCAAATTCGGCAAGGCCGCCGAGTTCGTCGGCGGCCTTGCCCTGATCGGTCTTGGAACCATGATCCTGCTGGAGCACCTGGGCGTTCTGGCAGGCTGATTTTTGGCCTAGGCCGAGGGCAGCAGACCCTCGGCGAAGGACCGGTAGCGACCGGCCCGCACCCCGTCCGTCGCGCGGGCGATGTCGGGCGCGAAATAGTGGTCGGACGTATAGGGAGCGGCGGCTTCACGGACGATGGCGAACACCTGCTCCAGTGCGGGCGAACTGGTCAGCGGACGGTGGAACTCGATCCCCTGTGCGGCGGCCAGCAGTTCGATGCCGACCACGGTCGCCGTGTTCTCGGCCATGTCCAGCAGGCGGCGCGCGCCGTGGGTGGCCATCGACACATGGTCTTCCTGATTGGCGCTGGTGGGCACGGTGTCGATGCTGCACGGATGGGCGACCATGCGGTTCTCGGCGATCAGGGCCGCCGCCGTCACCTGGGCGATCATGAAGCCGGAGTTCAGGCCGCTCTCCTTGACCAGGAAGGCGGGCAGTTCGCTCATCTTCGGATCGACCAGGATCGAGGTGCGGCGCTCGGAGATATTGCCGATCTCGCACAGGGCCATGGCGATCTGATCTGCTGCAAAAGCAACGGGTTCTGCGTGGAAGTTACCGCCAGAAATCACGTCGCCGTCTTCGATAAAGACCAGCGGATTGTCGGTCACCGCATTGGCTTCGCGCTCCAGCGTGGCGGCGGCGTTGTTAAGCACGTCCAGGATCGCGCCCATGACCTGGGGCTGGCAGCGCAGGGAATAGGGGTCCTGCACCTTGGCGCAGTCGTCGCGGTGGCTGTCGCGAATGGCCGAGCCGCTGATCAGTTCACGCAGGCGGGCGGCGACGGCGATCTGACCCGGTTGTCCGCGCAGGACGTGGATGCGATGATCGAACGGGGCGTCGGACCCCTTCAGCGCATCGACTGACAGGGCGCCGGCTGCGACGCCGGCGGCGAACACAGCCTCGGCTGCGAACAGTCCGGCCAGCGCCAGCGCGGTCGAGCACTGGGTCCCGTTCAGCAGAGCCAGGCCTTCCTTTGGTCCCAGCGTCAGGGGCGACAGGCCGATGCGCGACAGCGCCGTTTCCGCATCCAGCGTCTCACCGTTCAGCCGCGCTTCGCCCACGCCGATCAGGACGCATGACATATGGGCCAGGGGCGCCAGATCGCCGGACGCCCCGACGGAACCCTTGGACGGTATGCAGGGCAGCACATCTGCATTGACGAGTGAGATCAGAGTTTCCAACGTCTTGCGACGAATTCCTGATGCGCCGCGTGATAGCGATGCGATCTTCAGCACCATCAGCAGGCGCGTCACCGCATCCGGCAGCAGGGTGCCGACGCCGCAGGCGTGGCTGAGCACCAGATTGCGTTGCAGGGTCTCAAGATCTTCGGGCGCGATGGAAGTGTTGGCCAGCAGGCCGAACCCGGTGTTCACGCCATAGACGGTGCGGCCTTCGGCGACGATGGCGGCGACGACCGCCGCGCCCTTGTCCACGTCGGCCCAGGCGTCGGGCGTCAGTTCGACCTTGACGGGACCATCGAGAACGGCCCGCAGTTGGGCCAGGGTCAGTGGCGCGGCGCCGATGGTGAGTGTGTTGGTCATGCGCTTACAGGTCCAGCGAGGGCAGGTTCAGGCCATTGGCGCGCGCGGCGTCCTTGGCGATGTCGTATCCGGCGTCGGCGTGGCGCATGACGCCGGTGGCCGGGTCGTTCCACAGCACGCGCTCCAGACGTCTGGCGGCTTCCGGCGTGCCGTCGGCGACGATGACCACGCCCGAGTGCTGGGAATAGCCCATGCCGACCCCGCCGCCGTGGTGCAGCGACACCCAACTCGCGCCCGAGGCTGTGTTCAGCAGGGCGTTCAGCAGCGGCCAGTCGGACACGGCGTCCGATCCGTCCATCATTGACTCGGTTTCCCGGTTGGGGCTGGCGACCGAACCTGAATCCAGGTGGTCGCGACCGATGACGATGGGGGCCGACAGTTCGCCAGACGCAACCATCTCGTTGAACATCAGTCCCGCGCGATGGCGGTCGCCTAGGCCGATCCAGCAGATGCGGGCGGGCAGCCCCTGGAAGGCGATCCGCTCGCCCGCCATGTCCAGCCAGCGATGCAGGCCTGCATTGTCGGGGAACAGCGTCTTCATCGCCGCATCCGTCTTCCTGATGTCTTCGGGATCGCCCGACAGAGCGGCCCAGCGGAACGGCCCGATCCCGCGGCAGAACAGCGGGCGGATATAGGCGGGCACGAAGCCGGGGAAGTCGAAGGCGTTCTCGACGCCAGCGTCAAAGGCGACCTGACGGATGTTGTTGCCATAGTCGGTCGTCGGAATGCCCATGGCCTGGAAGGCCAGCATCGCCTTGACGTGTTCGACGATGGACGTCTTCGCGGCGGCGGTGACGGCGGCGGGGTCGGACACGCGCTTGTCCTCCCATTCCGCCACGGTCCAGCCAGACGGCAGATAGCCGTTGATCAGGTCGTGGGCGCTGGTCTGGTCTGTGACCAGATCGGGGCGTACTCCGCGCTTGATCAGTTCAGGCAATACATCGGCTGCATTGCCTAACAGGCCGACAGATATGGCCTTTCCGGTCGCCTTGGCGTCTTCGATCAGGGCCAGGGCCTCGTCCAGTGTCTCGGCCATGACGTCAAGGTAGCGGGTGCGCAGGCGCATCTCGATCCGGCTGCGCTGGCATTCGACCGCCACGCAGGATGCGCCCGCCATGGTCGCGGCCAGCGTCTGCGCGCCGCCCATGCCGCCCAGACCCGCTGTCAGGATCCATTTGCCCGACCAGTCGCCGCCGTAATGCTGGCGGCCCGCCTCCATGAAGGTCTCATAGGTGCCTTGCACGATGCCCTGGGTGCCGATGTAGATCCACGACCCGGCGGTCATCTGGCCGTACATGGCCAGACCCTTCTTATCGAGTTCGTTGAAATGCTCCCACGTCGCCCATTTCGGCACCAGGTTGGAGTTGGCGATCAGCACGCGCGGCGCGTCGGCATGGGTGCGGAAGACGCCGACCGGCTTGCCCGACTGGACCAGCAGGGTCTGGTCGGCCTCCAGCGCGCGCAACTCCTCGACGATGCGGTCGAAGGCCTGCCAGTTCCGCGCCGCCTTGCCGATGCCGCCATAGACCACGAGGTCTTCCGGACGTTCGGCCACCTCGGGATCGAGGTTGTTCATCAACATGCGAAGCGCGGCCTCGGCCGCCCAGGTCTTGGCGGTCATTTCCGGCCCACGCGGGCTGCGGATGACGCGGGTGTTGGGCGTGGCGGTCATCAATCCTCCATGCGACGGTCGTCCGTCGTCGTGCATTGTGGAGGCAGTCTAATGTCTAGACATTATTGCGCGCAAGAGGCAGGGTTCGACCATGGATATTGAGCCTCTGCATCGGCGGATCGCCAGCGACATTGAGCGTCGCATCGCTTCTGGCGAATGGCGGCCGGGCTTTCGCATCCCGACCGAGGCCGAACTGATGGCCGAATACGGCTGCGCCCGGATGACGGTGTCGCGGGCCATGACCGATCTGTCGGCGCGTGGGCTGGTGGTGCGTCGCAGGCGCGCTGGAACCGTGGTCGCCCACCCGCCCGTCCACTCATCGGCCCTGGTCGCCATTCCTGACATCCAGTCCGAGATCGAGGGCAGGGGGCTGGCCTATTCGCACCAACTGCTTTTGCGCATCGTACGCCCGAGCCGGGCGGACGAAGACGGAATGGGCGCACGGTTGATCGAACTGGAGACCCTGCATCTGGCCGATGCGATGCCGTTCACGCTGGAGCGGCGTCTGATTTCTCTGACGACGGCGCCGGAGGCGGAACACGCCGATTTCACCGCTGCGCCTCCGGGCGGCTGGCTGCTGGCGCACATGCCCTGGACCGAGGCCGAGCATCGCATTTCCGCCGTGGGCGCAGACGGGGAGACGGCGACGCGTCTGGGCCTGTCGGACGGCACGCCCTGCCTGCGGTTGGAACGGCGGACGTGGCGCGATGGCCTGGCGGTCACCTGGGCGTGGCAGACCTTCCCCGGCGCGGCCTATGATCTGGTTGCGCGATTTTCCCCGACCCAATCCCCGATGAAGACGCCGATCAAGGAATGAGCATGAGCGAACCGTCTGAAGCCCTGGGCTGGCGCTCGGTCGCCGATCTGGTCGGCGATCACCCCGACGCCCCCGTCGCCGTGATCGGCGCGCCGTTGAACGAGCGTTCCCTGACGCCCGGACGCTGTGATCTGGGACCAAAGGCGTTCCGGGCCGTGCTGCCGCGCCTGTCGACCTATGATGTCGAAACCGGGCTGGAACTGGCGGTGCAGGCGCATGACGCAGGCGACGTGGCCTTGAAGGCCGTCTCGCCCGCCGACGCCTTTGAACCTGTCCGCGATGCGGTGAAGGCGCAGGCCCACCGCGCCCTGACCATCCTGATCGGAGGCAACAACGCCATCACACGTCCGGGCGCCCACGCTCTGGGATTGGATCGCGTCGGCGTCCTGACCCTGGACGCCCATTTCGACCTGCGCGATACGGATCAGGGCCTGACCAACGGCAATCCCATACAGGCCCTTTTGGACGACGGTCTGGACGGCGCCCGCATCAGCCAGATCGGCCTGGCCCCCTTCGCCAACACCCGCCGCGCCCACGAAAAAGCCAAGGCGGCGGGCATCAGCGTCCGCATGGCGCGCGAATGCCATGAGCGGGGTCTGGCGGTCGTGGTCGCCGAGGAGTTGGAGCGTCTGTCAGCCCTGTGCGAAGTCATCTACGTCGACTTCGACATCGATGTGATCGACCGCAGCCAATGGCCCGCCAGCCCTGGCGCCCGACCGGGCGGGGTGTCGGTGCATGACTTCTTCGACGCCGCCCGTGTCATCGGCGCCCATCCCAAGGTGCGCGTCGTTGACCTGACCGAATATGATCCGTCGTTGGAGATCGGCGACCTAAGCTCCCTGACCGTCGGGCGCTGGTTCTGTGAAATCCTGAGCGGAGTCTCCAGCCGATGATCCAGGCCGACCGCCTTCTGACCGACTGTCACGTCGCCACCATGACCGAGGGCGGCGTCCCCTATGGCGCGATCGAGGATGCGGCCATCCTGATCAAGGACCGCCGCATCGCCTGGGCCGGCGCCCGTGCTGACCTGCCTGTGCATGAGGCTGTGGATACCGATCGTCTGGAGGGGCGCTGGGTCACGCCGGGGCTGATCGACTGCCACAGCCATCTGGTCTTTGGCGGCGACCGTTCGGGCGAGTTCGAGAAACGTCTGGGCGGGGCGACCTATGAAGAGATTGCGCGTTCCGGCGGGGGCATCGTCTCTTCGGTCAAGGCGACGCGTGAGGCGTCGGAGGACGAACTGTTCGCCTCGGCCATGGCCCGTCTGGAGGGGCTGAAGGCCACGGGCGTCACCACCATCGAGATCAAGTCCGGCTATGGACTGGATCATGACAGCGAACTGAAGATGCTGCGGGTCGCGCGCCGCATCGGGCGCGAGGGCGGGGTCCGCGTCCGCACCAGTTATCTGGGCCTGCACGCCACTCCGCCTGAGCATCGCTCGGACCGCGCAGCCTATGTGGACAAGGCTGTGGACGACATCCTGCCCGCCGCCCATGCCGAGGGGTTGGTCGATGCGGTGGACGCCTACTGCGAGCCCATCGCCTTCACGCAGGACGAGGTGTCGCGCCTGTTCGAAAAGGCGCAGTCGCTGAATCTGCCGGTCAAGCTGCACGCCGATCAGTTGTCGGACGGCGGTGGCGCGGCCCTGGCTGCCCGATACCAGGCCCTGTCCGCCGACCACATCGAACATTCTACCGAGGCGGGCGTCGCCGCCATGGCCGAGGCAGGCGTGGTCGCGGTCCTCTTGCCCGGCGCCTTCCTGATGCTGCGCGAGACCAAGCTTCCGCCGGTCGATCTGTTGCGCAAGCACGGCGTGCGCATGGCCATCGCCTCCGACTGCAACCCCGGCACATCGCCGGTGGCCTCGATGACGGCGGTGCTGAACCTGGCCTGCGTCCAGTTCCGCCTGACGCCCGAAGAAGCCCTGGCCGGCGCCACGCGCGAGGCGGCGAGGGCGCTTGGCGTTCTGGACGAGGTTGGAACCATCGAAACCGGCAAGGCTGCGGATCTGGCGGTGTGGAGCATCACCCGACCGGCCGAACTGGCTTATTGGCTGGGCAAGCCGATGTTGTATAAAAGGTATTCGCACGAATAGGTTGCATTTTAGATCTGGTAACTACAGATTGTTTTCATGTCGGGAAAGCAATCTATGGATGTCGAAGCCTTCATCGATCATTGGTCCGTCGCGCCCATCAGCGAGCGTGCGCACTATCAGACATTCATCATCCAGCTTTGTCGGTTGATCGGTGCGCCGGCGCCGGATGACGAGCGCGCCGGGGATCTGGACTACTGTTTTGAGCGGCCCGTTCGCTTTGAGCATGACGACGGATCCGCCCAGCCTGGCTATATCGATTGCGCCAAGCGCGGTTGCTTCGTGCTGGAGGCGAAACAGTCACGAAAGCGACGCGACGGCGGCCCTCTGGATCAGGTCGTCCAGCTTTCATTGATGTCCAAAAGAAAGCCAAAGCCTCAAAGTGAAACCACCGCAGAGGGTTTCATGCGGGCCGCTAAACGGCAGGCTGAAAACTACGCCAAGGCGCTGGATGAATGGCCGCCGTTTCTGGTGCTGGTAGATGTCGGGCGGTCGATTGAACTCTGGTCCGACTTCGCCAGACAGGGAAATATCTACGCCCCGTTCCCCAGTCGGACGACTCATAAAATTACGCTGGACCAACTGCGGTCTGCGGAAGTGCGTGAACGGCTTCGCCGCGTGTGGACCGAGCCCATGTCCCTTGATCCGGCGGCGAAATCGCTTGAGGTAACGACGGCTATCGCCACCCGCCTGGCCTGGACCGTTCGTTCGATCAACACGCGACTTCAGGTCGGGCTCGACCGCGTTCAACGCGCCGCGCAGTCGGACAAGACAGCTCTCTTTGTGATGCAGTGCATCTTCGCCATGTTCGCGGACAGCGTCGAACTGATCGAACGGCGCAGTTTTCTTGAGCTGCTGAAAAGCTATCGAGGGCAGATCCGAAATGAAGCCGAACTGACGTTTGAGGAGCGCCACGGCGTGATTGACGCCGACCTGAAGTTGGACAGTCGCCTGACTCGCCTCATCCCCCTGAAAGCAAATGCACTGCTGGCGCATTGAGGGGTTCAACTGAAGGGCGGCGGGTTCCTGGTGACTGCGGAAAAGGCTCTCGCCCTTTCAGCCGGTTCCGAACCAGGTGCGCCGTCGCCTTTTCTGGACTATCGCAACGGTCGCGACTTGGCCGATCATTCGCGCGGACTGAAGGTGATCGACTTTTTCGGCTGGGAGGAGGGTGAGGTTCGACGCCAGCATCCGCTGATCTATCAGCATCTTCTGGAAACGGTGAAGCCGGAGCGTGATCGCAATAACCGCGCGACCTACCGCGACAACTGGTGGATTTTCGGTGAGCCGCGGCGTGAACTGCGCGCGGCGGCGCAGGGTCTGGACCGATACATCGTCACGATCGAGACGGCGAAGCATCGTTGGTTCCGCTTTATGGACGGCGCGGTTGCGGCCGATAACAAACTGGTCGTCATCGCCAGCGACGACCCGATGCATCTGGGCGTCTTGTCTTCCCGCCAGCATCGCGCCTGGTTCGCCGCCAATGCAGGACGCATCGGCGAGTACGAGCGGGAAGCCGTCTATGTGAAGGGCAGTTGTTTCGACGCATTCCCGTTCCCAGACTTGAATGGCTGCAGGGCCGCTGAGATCGCAGCCCTGGCCGAAGAGGTTGATGAACTGAGGGCGCGTGTTTTGGCCCGCCATCCTTCGCTGACAATGACAGGCCTGTACAATGCGCGAGCAAAGCTCAACCACGGCGTGGTTCTGACTGAAGCGGAGCAGGAGGTTCACGAAATGGGCTGCATCGGCGTGTTGGACTATCTGCACCAGCGCCTCGATCAGGCCGTGGCGGCGGCCTACGGCTGGCCGAATGACCTTAGCGATGCGCAAATCGTCGACCGCTTGATTGTGCTGAATCAGCATCGTGCTGAACAGGAGACCTGTGGCGAAGTACGTTTCTTGAGGCCTGGCTATCAGGCCACACGCGTGACGATGACCGGACGCCCACGCACGGCCGAAATCAACCTGCCCAGCGCGCCCGTCAGGACCAACCTGTCGCTGGAGCCTGGTGAGATGGCGTCCAACCTTTTGACGATCATGCGGAAGGCGGGGGTTCCCATGCCTTCAAAGTTGCTGATCGACGAGTTCGATGGCGGCCGCGCGGCTGTGCGCCGACAGGTTGAGCAAACCTTGGCCGTGCTGGCCGTGACCGGCGCGGTGCAACGGTCTGACGCAGGATGGTTTGCACCCCGCCGAACGCCGCACTGACTGATCAGACGTCTGCGACGCCCATGGCCTTCATCAGGGCGTCGCGGACGGCGGCCTCTGTGAAGGGTTTCTGGATGGTGATGGCGCCGCGCCATTCGTCGGGCAGGCCGCCTTCGCCGTATCCGGTGGAGAAGACGAAGGGCACGCCGCGTTCTTTCAGGGCGGCGGCGACGGGGAAGACCTGACGACCGGCGACATTCACGTCCAGCAGGGCTGCGTCCAGATCGACGGTGTCGCGGGCCATCGCCTCACCCTCGTCGATGTTGGACGCCGGACCGACAGGCGTGCAGCCCATGTCTTCAAGGATGGTTTCCAGCAGCATGGCGACGAGGGACTCGTCCTCCACCACCAGCACGCGTCGGCCATTCAGTGCTTGGGTCATTCGACGCCTGTTCTGTCGCGTGGAACAGTTCGCTCCACGACCAATCCGGTAGGGGGTAAACCAGAACGCTGAAATTCGCCAGCCAAGGGCGAAAGTTTCGGACGATCAAACTGTTCGATGGGCGGCATCCGCGTCGTTCAAGCCGTTCGCTCCATGCCGCTGCGGTCGACGCCGGTGTTCGGCTGCAAGAATTTTGAACTGCGCTCCTGCCAAGCTTGGCCTGCCGGCAGGATTTGCTAATCAGCGCGGATGACAATCGCCGGCATCTTCGCCACCCTCTCCCTCATGATGGCGCCCACAGCCGAGCAGCCCGTAGTTCAGATCCAGCAGGGCGCCCTCATGGGCCGTGCGGATGCTGAAGTGGCCAGTTTCAAGAACATTCCTTACGCCGCATCGCCTGCGGGGGCGCGTCGTTGGCGGCCGCCCGGTTCTGCGCCCAGATGGCGGGGCGAGCGCGACGCCTCGACCTATGGGCCCCTGTGCATCCAGCCTCCACCCAGCGGTGATCCGGGCGTCGGTCCTCTGCCGATGAGCGAGGACTGCCTGAACCTGAATGTCTGGCGACCTGTGACAGCGACGGAGCCTGCGCCGGTCATGGTGTGGATCCACGGCGGCGCCCTGAACAATGGTTCGGGCACGGCGGCCTTGTATGACGGGTCGCATCTGGCCCGCGACGGCGTGGTCGTGGTGACGTTGAACTATCGGCTGGGCCGACTGGGCTTCTTTGATCACCCCCTTTTGGCGGCGGAGCGCCCGGCGGGCGAGGCGGGTGGCAACTACGGCCTGATGGACGTCATCGCGGCCCTGAAGTGGGTGCGGGGCAATATCGCGGCCTTCGGCGGCGATCCGGCCAATGTGACCATTTTCGGCGAGTCGGCGGGCGGCGCCATCGTCACCCGCCTGATGATCTCGCCCCCCGCACGCGGCCTGTTCGACAAGGCCGTGATCCAGTCGGGACTGGGGCGCGAGTTCCAGACCCCGTTGAACGCCAAGGATGTGCGCGGCCTGCCGTCCGCCCGTGAACGGGGCGAGGCCTGGGCGCTGGGCGCCGGACTTCGCACCGCCGCCGATCTGCGCGCCGCACCGGCCCAAGTCTTCCTGACCCCTTCGCCCGTTTTCGCCAATGGCGACCTGACCCTGATCGACGGCAAGATCGTGCCCTCGACCATCGAGGCGGCGTTCAAGGCGGGGCGTCAGGCGCCTGTGCCCATGATGATCGGCTCCAACAGCGCCGAGTTCTGGTGGATGCGGCCCACCGACCGGAACGGCTATGGCATGATCGACGACGACACGACCTGGCTGGAGCGCGCCTCGCTGGTCGCCGCCTATGGCGGACAGGACGGGTTCGACAAGGGTTTCATCACCGACGCCGTATTCTCCGAACCCGCGCGGATGCTGGCGCGGCTGCATTCGGCGGCGGGCAGGGAAGCCTATCTGTATCGTTTCGACGTCACCTCGCCGGACAATCCGGAACCGCACGGCGGGGCGTCGCACGCCATTGAGCGGCCCTATGTGTTCGGAGCCCTGTCGAAGCTGCCTTATCCCGTCACGGAGGTCGACCGGAACGCGTCCGAAGCGATGATGGCCTATTGGACTGCCTTTGCGCGCTCGGGCGATCCCAATGGCGTGGGACGTCCCGAGTGGCCCAGGGCGCGGGGCGGGGACACCCAGTTGATGATGTTCAGCAACGAGGGCCCAGAGGCCATGCCTGTGCCGGACACGGCCAAGCTGGACCTGATCGAGCGGTTCCGCGAGCGGCCGCGCACGCCGCCGCCCGTGGTGACCATACGGCGTTGAGGAGATCAGCCTGCTGATGTGGCGCCGGACTGTTTCTCCTTCAGGGTGACCAGTTCCTCGGCCATGGTCGGGTGAACGGCGCAGGTCGCATCCCACTGCGCCTTGGTCAGGCCCGCCTTCACGGCGATGGCGGCCAGCTGGATCATTTCGGGGCTTTCCGGGCCGACGATGTGGACGCCGACGACGCGCTGGCTGTCGGCGTCGACCACCAGCTTCATCAGCACCCGCTCGTCCGAGCCGGTGAAGGCGTATTTCATCGGGCGGAAGCGGGTGACATAGACATCAACGCCGTTCGAGCAGGACCGGCGGGCCTCGGCCTCGGTCAGGCCGACCACGCCGACGGGGGGCTGGCTGAAGACGCCGGTGGCCACGGCCTCGTAGTCGAAGTGCTGGGGATTGTCGCGGAAGACGGTCTGGTGGAAGGCGACGGCCTCGCGGATCGCCACGGGCGTCAGGTTCATCCGATCCGTCACATCGCCGATGGCCCAGATGTTTTGCGCCGTCGTCTTTGAATAGGGATCGACCTTGATCGCGCCCTCGTCGTTCAGTTCGACCCCGGCCTGCTCCAGGCCCAGTTCTTTGACGTAGGGAATGCGGCCGGTGGCGAACATGACCACGTCCGTCTCCAGCTTCATGCCGTTTTCCAGGTGGTTCACCAGGCCGGTCTCGGTCTTTTCGATCGACTGGTGCTGGCAACCCAGGATGACCTTGATGCCGCGTTTCTCGATTTCCGCCGCCAGATGGGCGCGCACGTCGTCGTCAAAGCCGCGCAGGATGTTGGGCCCGCGATAGATCAGGGTCGTCTCGACGCCCAGACCGGCGAAGATGCCGGCGAACTCCACCGCGATATAGCCGCCGCCCGCAATCAGGATGCGTTTGGGCAGTTCGGGCAGGTGGAAGGCTTCCTCGGACGTGATGGCGTGTTCGATGCCGGGCAGGTTTTCCGGCTTCCACGGGCGGCCGCCGGTGGCGATCAGGATTTTCTCGGCGGTGATGGTGCGGTTCTTGCCGATGATTTCGACGGTGTGGGCGTCCTTCAGCACCGCGCGGCCGTGGACCAGTTCGACGCCCGCCTTGCCCAGGTTGGCGGCGTAGATGCCGGACAGGCGGGCGATCTCGACATCCTTGGCCTCAAGGAATTTGGGCCAGTCGAACCGGGCGTTGTCGAACGACCAGCCATAGCCCTCGGCGATCTCCAGAGCGTGGCTGACCTCGGAGGCCATGACCATGAACTTCTTGGGCACGCAGCCGCGGATCACGCATGTGCCGCCGACGCGGTATTCCTCGGCCACCGCCACCTTTTTGCCGTCCAGCGCCGTCAGCCGCGCCGCCCGCACCCCGCCCGAACCGGCGCCGATGACAAAGAGGTCGTAGTCGTAGGTGGTCATCGGGCGCTCCGGCATCGGACCCGAAAAAAGGAGTCCAATTCGTCTGAATAGTCTGAAATCCGCCGGGCCTGGCCGCAGCGCTGACCCGACTTAGGCGCCCAGGCCTGACCGGACAAGGACGACGCGGCAAGGTTCAGGGCGTGATGGTCTCCACGTCGTCGTCGTGGCCGATGATGGCCAGATCGGCCAGGTCCAGGAACAGGCCATGTTCGACGACGCCGGTGATCAGCTTCAGGTCGTCGGCCAGACGCGCCGGGTCGGTGATCGCCTTGCAGGCGGCGTCATAGATCAGGTTGCCGCCATCGGTGCGGACCAGTCCACGATCCGCCTGGCGCACGCGGGCCGGGGCGGCGATGTCGTGATCGGCCAGCACGTCGGCGATGCGGTTGCCGGTGGTCTTGTGTCCAAAGGCGACGACCTCGATCGGCAGGGGGAAGGTCCCCAGCACGGGCACCACCTTGGCGGCGTCAGCGATGACGATGCAGCGCGCCGACGCCTCCCACACCAGCTTCTCACGCAGCAGGGCCGCCCCGCCGCCCTTGATCAGGGCCAGGCCGGGACCGATCTCGTCGGCGCCGTCGACGGTCAGGTCGATGCGCGGCGTATCCTCCAGCGTGGATAGGGTCAGGCCCAGTTCACGCGCCAGATCGGCCGTCTTTTCAGAGGTCGGCACGCAGCGCAGGCCCGACAGGTTGCGCGCCGCCAGCGCCTTGACGAACCAGGCGGCGGTCGAGCCGGTGCCCAATCCAACGATCATGCCCGCTTCGACGTGCTGGGCGGCGGCTTCGCCGGCAAGGCGTTTTTGATCATCTGCGCTCATGTCCGCTCCATAGGGGCTGCGCGCGAAGGCGTGAAGGGGGCAGGGCTTGGGACGGGCGACATTCGTGCTATTCGCCGCCTCTAGTGAAGCGTGAGGTATGCCTGTGTCATCGAAGAACCTGTTGGAAACCGCTCTGGACGCCGCCTTCACCGACCCGTCGCGGCAGGGTGGGGTGGAGACGGCCTTGCTGGCCTCTGAACTCTATGTGTCGCCGACCGGAGGCAGACCGCCTGAGGGCGTCGTGCTGGGCCGTGACGCGCCCTTCCGCCTGAACGGCATCGTCCTGAAGGAAGGGCACAACGCTACCGCCGCCTTCACCCGGACGGAGTTCGCCACCAACCTGTTTGGCGAACCTGCCAGCATGGCCATTCGCGGCCGCCATCTGCTTGAGGCCTTCACGGGCGGCTGGATCGTGCTGAACCCCGGTCAGGAGAAGGGGCTGGTTCTGACGCCCGCCGACATCGCGGCCATTCTGGCGAGCGCAGGCAACGCCCAGCCGACCGTGGAAGATCCCAATATCGAGCTGACGACGCCCGATCCCGCGCCATCGGTTCTGGTGGCCCGAATGAAAGACGCCCTTGACCATCCTTCGATCAGCTCAGCCTGGCTGGCCAGAACGCGTGACCGCACGACCGGCGAAACGGGCTGGCGGATGGAGGTTTACGGCGATCTCGAGATTCCCGCCGTACGCAAACGCGTCGAGGCGGGCGTCGAAGGTCTGAACTTCGACGGCGAGCATCTGGACCTGCTCATTGGTCCCGCGTCCGACGCGGTCGGCGCAGGCATCAGGATCATCTGATCCGGGTCAGTCTTTACCGGCCGCCTTCGCAGCCTTTGCCTTCTCGCGGAAGGCGGCGCCGGCGGCCGGCTTGAAGGCCTGACGTGCGCGGCCGAAGGCGAGGGCGTCTGCGGGCACGTCCTTGGTGATCACGGAGCCGGAGGCGACGATGGCCCCGGCGCCGATGGTGACCGGGGCGACCAGGCTGGAGTTCGAGCCGATGAAGGCGCCGTCTCCGACCTCGGTGCGGGCCTTGTTGAAGCCGTCATAGTTGCAGAAGATCGTGCCTGCGCCGATGTTCGCGCCCGCGCCGACTGCGCCGTCCCCCAGATAGGCCAGATGGTTGGCCTTGGCGCCTTGGCCCAGCCTGACGTTCTTCACCTCGACGAAGTTGCCGACTTTCACGCCCGGGGACAGGTCTGCGCCGGGGCGCAGGCGGGCATAGGGGCCGACCTCGGCCCCGGATGCGACGCGGGCGCCCTCGATATGGCTGAAGCTGCGGATGCGGGCGCCGCCTTCGATGCGGGTGCCGGGGCCGAAGACGACGAACGGTTCGATCACCGTTCCGCTGCCGATCTCGGTGTCCCAGGCGAAGTGGACGGTGTCCGGCGCGCTCATGGTCACGCCCGCGGCCAGGAAGGTCTCGCGCTGCACCTTCTGGAACAGGGCTTCGGCCTGGGCCAATTCGCCCTGGGCGTTGACGCCCATCACGGCGTCTTCGGCTGCGAAGACGGCGCGGGTCGGGTGGTCGGCTTTCCGGGCCAGTTCGACAACGTCGGTCAGATAGTATTCGCCCTTGGCGTTGTCGTTCCTGACCTCAGCCAGCAGCGAGAACAACAGCCTGGCAGGCGCGGCCATGACGCCGGAATTGCAGGCGGTGACGGCCAGAACCTCGGGCGACGCCTCCTTGGCCTCTGTGATGGCGGTCAGGGTTTCGCCCTCGATGATCAACCGCCCGTAGGCGCCGGGATCGCGCGCCTCAAAGCCGATGACGGTCACCCCCGCCGATCCGAAGACAGGCTCGATGTCGGCGGCCTTCAGCAGCGGCACGTCGCCATAGGTCACGACCACCTCGCCCTCGAAACCGGCCAGAGCCGGTTCCGCCGCGCGCACGGCGTGACCAGTGCCCAGCGGCGGGTCCTGAACCGCGATGGCGGCGTCGCCCAGCCGTTTGGCAACATGGGCGCGGACCTCTGGCGAATGCACGCCGACCACCACCACGATCCGTTCGCACCCCAGCGCCTCGGCGGCGTCGATGGCGTGGTCCAGCATGGCCCGTCCGCCGACCGGGTGCAGCACCTTGGGCAGCGGGGATTTCATCCGCGTGCCTTGCCCGGCGGCGAGAATGATTGCGGCGCGAGCGCGTGTCTGGCTGGTCATGAATCGTCCCGGCGTCTAGTCGTGTCCCGATCTAGCCCATCATGCGGGCCAGCGGGAGATATGGATGACCGATCGCGACCTGGAAGGCTGGACCATCGCCTTTGATCTGGATGGGACGCTGGTCGATTCCGCGCCGGACCTGATCGGAACCCTGAACCGCCTGCTGGTCGAAGAGGGGCTGCCGCCGGTCGCGATGGAGGAGGCGCAAAAGCTGATCGGCTCCGGCGCGCGGGCCCTGCTGGTTCACGGCTTCGAGGCGGCAGGCGCATCGGTCGAGCGGGCGGAATCCGACGAACTGTTCCAGCGTTTCCTGACCGACTACTCCGCCCATATCGCCGACGGCAGCCAGCCGTTCGAAGGCGTGGTCGAAACGCTTGAGCGTCTGACCGAGCGCGGCGCCCTTCTGGTGGTGGCCACCAACAAGCGGTCGGACCTGTCCGAACTGCTGCTGCAAAAGCTGGACCTGGCCCGGCGTTTCGCCGCCATCGTCGGCCCTGACCGTGTCAGCGCCCGCAAACCCTCCGGCGCGCATCTGAAAGAGGCCGTGGCCCAGGCGGGGGGCGATCCCGAGCGCGCCATCATGGTCGGTGACGCAGCCCCTGACGCCGGGGCCGCGCGGGACGCAGGCATGCCCTGCATCCTGACCACGTTCGGCTACACCCCCGTGCCGGTCGAGACCCTGGGGGGCGACGTCCTGATCGACGCCTTCGAGGACGTGGAGGAGGCCATCGACGGCATCCTGTCCGACTTCTACGTCCTGAAGGCGCTCAGGGGCTGATGTAGAAAAACTGAGGGTGGGTTGCAGAAAAACTGCGGCCCGAACCCGCGCCGTCGCGGTTGCGGATTGCGGGCGCAATCGACAGATTGGCGCACTGTTTTGAAAGTACGTCCATGCTCGCCCGCTTCTTCAAGATCCCCCTGTGGCAACGCACAGCCGCAGGTTTCGCCCTGGGCATCCTTGCTGGACTGATACTGCGAGAAAAGGCCGAGGTCTGGCTCCAGCCGATCGGCGACGTCTATCTGAACCTGATCCGCATGGTGGTCGCGCCCCTGGTGCTGTTCACCATCGCGAGCTCCATCGCCAAGCTGGGCGAGGGGGCAGGGGCCGTGCGTCTGGGCGTGCGCACCATCGTCTGGTTCGCCATCACCTCGCTGTTGGCGGTTCTGGTCGGCTTTGCGTTCGGCCATATCATCAATCCGGGCGTGGGCCTGTCCAACCTGCCGCTGGGCGAGGTTAAGGAGCGGGTTATCCCGACCCCGCTTGAGGTTCTGATCGGCGTGGTGCCGCGCAACCCGTTCGCGGCCCTGGCCGAGGGCAAGGTGCTGCAGATCATCTTCTTCTCGGCGCTGGTCGGCATGGCGCTGGTGGCCCTGGGCGACCGGGCGCAGGGCGTTCGGCGGCTGGTGGACGAAGGCGCGGCTGTGGTCTTCCGCATCACCCGCTGGGTGATCCAGCTGACGCCCATCGGCGTGTTCGGCCTGATCGGTTCGGTGGTCGGCGGTTACGGCTGGGAGGCCCTGCTGCCGCTGCTGAAGTTCATCGCCGCCATCTATGCGGCCTGTCTGTTCCACATCCTGATCGTCTATTCGGGCCTGCTGAAGCTGCACGGCCTGAAGGTCCGCAGCTTCTTCCGCGGCGCCTTCGCGGCCCAACAGACCGCCTTCGCCACCTCGTCGTCGCTGGGCACCCTGCCGATCACCCTGCGCCAGACGGTCGAGCGTCTGGGCGTGCCGCAAGCCTACGCCGCCTTCGCCGTGCCGCTGGGCGCCAATGTGAAGATGGACGGCTGCGGCGCCATCTATCCGGCCATCGCGGCGATCTTCATCGCCCAGTATTTCAAGATCGACCTGACGCTCACCCAGTACGTCCTGATCGGCCTGACGGCCGTCCTGGGATCGCTGGGAACGGCGGGCGTGCCGGGCACCTCCATCGTCATGCTGACCCTGACCCTGTCCACCGCGGGCCTGCCGCTGGAAGGCATCGGCTATATCGTCGCCATCGACCGCATCATCGACATGATGCGCACCGCGACCAATGTGACCGGCCAGATGGTCGTGCCGGTCCTGGTGGCCAAGGAAGAAGGCATCCTGAACGAGGACATCTACAACGGCCACGTGGCCTGGCTGCCGGGCGACCCGGACGCGGACACCGCCGAAACGGTGAAAGCCGCAGGAATCTGAAACGGGCGCTTGCGCGACGCGGAGGAGCGGGCTACATCGCCGCCTCCGCAAGGCAAGGACGCGTAGCTCAGCGGGAGAGCACCTCGTTCACACCGAGGGGGTCACAGGTTCAATCCCTGTCGCGTCCACCATTCCTTCCGAACCGTATCAACAGGTTGCAGTTTTCGAACACCGCTCAGGCGGCGTCGAGTGAATTCGCTGCGGGGTGCATTGAAGCGGTCCCCATCTTTCCGCGATTTCGAAAACTGTTCAGGCGGCTTTTCCGATTCGAATGTGTTGCGTGACGGCGCATTGGATTTCATGCGTCCGCGCGGCCTTTTGCCCGGCGCTGTGAACGCGCGCTGAAGCGCTCAGCATGACAAGTCGCTGGCCCCCTGGCTGCGACAAACAGGTCATCAGGGCGAAAATCGTAAAGATCGAACCAGTCTCCCGGCCCAACATCGCCGCGCGGCGTCACCCGCCCCGAATGTATATGAACGCTAGGGCGGCCAGGACGATGACGACGAGGGCCCCCAGTCCGAACATGAGGCCGGAAACCCGAAAGGCGCCCTTAACGGGGCGGCTTAATGGTTGATCATACTCGATCGGCGCCTGACGTGGGCTTTTGGTTGCGCGCGGCATGCCAAGACAATGCGCTAGCCCAGGTGAGGTTCAATGCCTGGGAGAGCGCGACAATCGCTTGACCCGCGCTCAGTCGTCGCGTGGGTCTATCTGAAACTCCACGACGCCGGGAGCCGCACTGAGCCGGTCCGCCAGAGTTTTGAGGTGCTGACCGCCGGTGGTTTGCACGCGCCAGGCGCGTCGGATCCGGCTTCCCCCATGGGTAAGATCGATTCGGCCTGGGCGTGCATTGGCGTTCACGGCCAAAAGAGCCCGCTCGACCTCTTCTTCGCAGGCGGCGTCCTTCTCCCAGCTTACGTCGACATCGACCGTCAGGCGAATGGGCAGACGACGTCTTACCAGGCGCAGGCCGATGAGGATGAAGGCGGTGGCCAGGGTCCCGGCCAAGCCTAGACCGAACAGGCCCGCTCCAAAAAGAAGGCCGAGCGCCGAGGTCATCCAAAGCGAGGCCGCAGTTGTCAGGCCATGGATGGAAAAGCCGGAGCGGAAGATCACCCCAGCGCAGAGGAAGCCGACACCGGTCAACACGCCATGCGCCATCCGCGTGGGATCGGTGACGATATTCTCATCGGGAAGGGCGCGAAACGCCCAGTCCCCCTGGGACATTGCGGCCAGCATTAGAAGCGCGGAGGCCAGGCTGACCAGGATATGGGTCCGTAGACCGGCGGCGCGCCCCCGCCATTCGCGCTCGAACCCGATCAGACTGCCGGCGGCGACCGCACCCAGTATCGGGAGGACAGCATTCTCAAGGGGCATCATGAAAAGGACAACGATAGTCGCAGCGCCCCGTTCCGAAAGCTGGATCGTCCTGGCGTTTTGCAGATCAGTGCGACACGGGGGGGCGGGCGGCGCTTGGTGGATCGGACGCCAGTGCGCACAAAACTATGGAGCCGTCGCTCTGCGATGAGAACGACGGCTCAGGCAGTTGAGGTTGATCGCTACGCGGATCTGGGCTCGTCTAGGCGGCTACCCGTCGGACGGCCGTTGGCTCCCGGCATGATCAAGCCTGCAGTCTACCTGCACTCGCATTTCAGACCAATGATCGCTTTCAGCCGCAGCAGCGCGCTTCAGGTAGCCGTTGCATGGATTGGAAGGACAATGTGGCGTAGCCGAGAACCTGCCGCGTCGGGCAGGTCTAAAGCCGCTTTGTGCTTTCAGATGAATCGAGAGAAGACGATGGTGGGTGATCACAGGTTCGAACTGTGGACCCGCTGATTAAGAGTCAGCTGCTCTACCGACTGAGCTAATCACCCACACCGATCGTCATGTCTTCGGCGGCGGTTGCCCTTGCCGAAGGGCGCTCCTACTACCCAGCCGTTTCGGGGTTGGCAAGCGCTTTCGCAAACTTTCTTCGACAGTTTATGCTGATAGCGGAATCAGCCGCACCAAGGCGGCGGGGGAAACAGGCACATGGCATTCTGGAACCGGCGGCGCTCGATCGACGCCATGCTCAGGCCGCACGACGGGCCCGGTCTGAAGCCGACCTTGAGCTGGCCGCATCTGTTGGCCCTGGGCGTCGGCGCCATCGTCGGCACGGGCATCCTGACGCTGATCGGCGTGGGGGCCGGTCTGGCGGGGCCTGCGGTTCTGATCAGCTTTGGTCTGGCCGGTCTGGTGTGCGCCTGTGCGGCCCTGGCCTATGCCGAATTGTCGACGATCATGCCTGCCTCGGGCAGCGCCTACACCTATTCATACGCGGCGCTGGGCGAGATCTTCGCCTGGGTCGTGGGATGGAGCCTGATCCTGGAATATTCGCTGGTCGTGTCGACGGTCGCCGTCGGATGGTCCGGCTATGCCGTGCCGTTCCTGGCGGGCCTGGGTCTGGACCTGCCGCTGGCGCTTTCGGTCGGGCCGCACGTCGAGGGCGGGCTGATCAACCTGCCGGCCATCTTCATCATCGCCGTGGTCACTGGGCTGCTGCTGCTGGGCACGCGTGAGAGCGCGACGGTCAACGCCGTGCTGGTCTTTGTTAAGATCGCCGCCCTGGTGGCGTTTGTCGCCATCGCCATGCCGCACTTCGATGCGGCCAACTTCACGCCCTTCATGCCGAACGGTTTCGGCGCGCCCTTCGTGCAGACGGGGGTGATGGCGGCTGCGGCCATCATCTTCTTCGCCTTCTACGGGTTTGACGCCATCGCCACGGCGGCGGAGGAGACCAAGAAGCCGGAACGCGATCTGGCCATCGGCATCGTCGGTTCGATGGTGGTCTGCACCATCCTGTATATAGCCGTCGCCGCTGCGGCCATCGGCGCCGCGCCCACCGCCAGCTTCTCGGACAGCCCTGAGCCGCTGGCCCACATCATGCGCGGTCTGGGTCAGGGCGTCGCCGCCCAGTGGATCGCCGCCGCCGCTGTGATCGCCCTGCCGACGGTTCTGCTGGCCTTCCTGTTCGGTCAGAGCCGCATCTTCCTGGGCATGGCCCGCGACGGCCTGCTGCCCAATCGCCTGGCCAGGATCTCCAAGCGGGGCGTTCCGGCGGTCGTGACCATCTTCACGGCCATTGTGGTGGCCTTCCTGGCAGGCATCATGCGTCTGGACGAACTGGCGTCGCTGGCCAACGCCGGCACTCTGATGGCCTTCATGGCCGTGGGCGTCAGCCTGATCGTGCTGCGGGTGCGTGAGCCGAACCGGGTGCGCAAGTTCAAGGCGCCGCTGTGGCCCCTGGTCGGTGGCATCGCCATCATCGGCTGCATCACCTTCTTCTTCAGCCTGAAGAGCTCGACCCAGCTCTACTTCCTGCTGTGGAACCTGTTCGGTCTGGCCGTCTATCTGCTCTGGTCCTCGCGCAACTCGCGTCTGGCCAAGGGCGAGGAGAACGCGGCCTGATGGCGCGGCGGGATCTGACAGGGGCTGTCGACTTCTCCGTACTGGAGGCGATGACCGGCGACGATGACGCCATCAATGAGGAGGTGCTGGGCTTGTTCACCGAACAGGCGGCTCTCTGGACGCCTCTGTTGGATCCCAAGGTCGATGGATGGCGCGACGCCGTCCACACCATCCGGGGTGCAGCGGCGGGCATCGGCGGCCATGATCTGGTCGCCGCATGTGCGGATGCGGAACTGTCCGAGGATGCGTTGGCCGCGCCCGCGATGGAGCGGGTGCGTTCCGCCCTGTCAGAGGCGCTGGGTGACGTCGCAGCTTACCGTCACGAACTGATGCTCAAAAGCTTGCGGGGTTAGCCGCGCGTCTGGTCCCAGGTCGCGAACTCATGGGCGATGCAGCGGTCGATCAGCAGGCGCCAGACCGGCTCGGCAATATCCGCTGACAGACCCTTGGCCTCTGCTGTCACCAGAACCTTCGCCACGACATCATCGATGCGCGCCTGATCGAACACGGCGTCCCGGTTCGGCTTGATGCGCGCGGCGGCGTCCATATAGCGCTGGCGCTCGGCCAGCAGGGCGACCAGCGCGCGGTCCAGGGCGTCGACGCCCTGACGGACCTCGGCCATGGACTGGCAATCGGCGGGATCAACCCGGGAATCTACGGCGACGGGATCAGACTTCGACATGGCGGCGGGGTTAGCCCGTCAAGCGCGCGAAGCCAAGCCGCCAACCTGTCCCAGACTCAACCTGTCTCAACCGACGAAGGCGCGTTCAAGCACATAGTCGGCAGGTTCGGCGTTGGAGCCTTCCTTCAGGCCGAAGGTCTCCAGCAGTTCGCCGGCTTCCTTGATCATCGCCATCGAGCCGCACAGCATGGCGCGGTCGCGCGCCGGGTCGAAGCCCTCGGGCAGGCCCAGATCGCGGAAGAAGTCGCCGGACTTGATCCGGTCGGTGATCCGGCCCGGTGTGTCGAACTCTTCACGCGTGACGGTCGGATAATAGGTCAGTTGCGCCTTGGCCTCGTCACCGATCAGCGGATCGTCGTGGATTTCGCGGCTGAAGAAGTCGCGATAGGCCAGGTCCGCCACGCCGCGCACCGTGTGGATCACATAGACATGGCCGAAGCGGGAATAGGTTTCGGGATCGCGCGCCACGCTCAGCCAGGGCGCCAGGCCGGTGCCGGTGCCGATCAGGAACAGGCGCTCGCCGCCGGTCAGGGCGTCCAGCACCAGCGTCCCGGTCGGCTTCTTGCCCATCAGCACCGTGTCCCCCGCCTGGATCTTCTGCAGACGCGAGGTCAGGGGGCCGTCGGCGACCTTGATCGAAAAGAACTCCAGCTCTTCAGCCCAGTTGGGGCTGGCGACGGAATAGGCGCGCAGGACGGGCTTGCCGCCGTCTTCGCCGGGCAGGCCGATCATCACGAACTCGCCCGAGCGGAAGCGGAAATCCTCCGGCCGCCTGATGCCGAAGCTGAACAGGCTGTCGGTCCAGTGGCGCACCCACAGGACTTCCAGTTCATGGAACGGGCTGGCCTTTACGGGAGCGGGCGCCGGGGCGGGGGAGAAGGCTGCGTCAGTCATCGCGCGGTATTTAGTGTGAGAACCGCTCGCAGGGAAGGAAAAGGCGCGTCCCGCATGGCGAGATTTCCTCGTGACGGCTTGCAGCCGCGCCGTTAGCTTCGTCGCCATGCGCAACATCCTGCTTATGTCCGCCGCCGCTGTCGCCCTTGCCGGGCCAGCATTCGCTCAAACCCCGTCGAACATTCTGACGCCGGAACGGGTCTTCGCCGACCCGGCTCTGGGCGGCCCGGTGGCCAAGGGCGTCAGCCTGTCGCCGGACGGCGAACTGGTCGCCTTCCTGCGCTCGCGCGACGACGATGTCAGTGTTCAGGACCTGTGGGCCGCCCCGACGGGCCCCGGCGAACCCTACAAGCTGATCGACGCCCGCGCCCTGGTTCCCGACGCCGGCGAACTGTCGGAGGCCGAGAAGGCGCGGCGCGAGCGGATGCGAATCTCGGCGCGAGGCGTGGTCGACTATTCGTGGGACGAACAGGGCCGCTACATCTTGGCACCGCTGGAGGGCGACGTCTTTCTGGCCAGCCGCGCCGACGGCTCGGTGCGCCGCCTGACCCAGACCTCCGGCGACGAAATCGACGCCAAGGTCTCGCCGCTGGGCAATTTCGTCTCCTACGTCCGTGACCAGAATCTTTTCGTTTTCAACCTGACGACCAACCGCGAGCGCGCCCTGACCACCGACGGCGCGGGTCTTGTCACCTGGGCCACGGCCGAGTTCATCGCTCAGGAAGAGCTGGATCGCGACACCGGCTATTGGTGGAGCCCGGACGAGAAGCGCATCGCCCTGGAACGCTATGACGAAAGCCCCGTCGATGTGATCCCGCGCCTGGACATCACCGGCGGCGGCGCCAGCGTGGTCGAGCAGCGCTACCCCCGCGCCGGACGTCCCAACGCCATCGTCGAACTGTATGTGCAGGACCTGACGTCCAATCGCCGCATCAAGGTCGATCTGGGCGCCAACCGCGACATCTATCTGGCCCGCGTCGCCTGGTCGTCGGACGCCTCCATCCTGTATGTGCAGCGCCTGTCACGTGATCAGAAGACGCTGGACCTTCTGGCGGTGAACCCGGCAACCGGCGCCTCGCGCGTGATCGTCACCCAGAAGGGCGACGCCTGGGTCGGCCTCAGCAACGACTTCAAGCCCCTGCGTGACGGCCGCTTCATCTGGTCGAACGAAGACAGCGGCTGGCGCCACCTCTATCTGTATGACCGCGACGGCAAGCTGATCCGCCCGATCACCGAGGGCCAGTATCCGGTGCTGGACCTGGAAGGCGTCAACCAGCAGACGGGCGAGGTCTTCTTCTCCGCCTCGATGCGCGACGGCCAGGAGCTGCCGATCGAGAAGCAGCTGTTCCGCGCCAGCCTGAACGAGACGGCGACGCCGGTCGCCATCACCCCCGCAGGCGGCTGGTGGAATGTCTCGGTCAACGGCACCGGCACGGCCTATGTCGGCAACTATTCCGATCCGAAGACGCCCCAGCAGTCGGGCCTCTATAATATCGACGGCACGCGCATTCGATGGATCGAGGAGAATCCTCTCAACGCCCAGCATCCCTTCTATCCTTACGTGTCGCGTCTGCGCGAACCGACCTTCGGCACGTTGCAGAGCCACGGCGAGACCCTGGTCTGGCAGATGAAGACGCCACCGGGCTTTGATCCGTCCAAGACCTATCCGGTCGTGATGCAGGTGTACGGCGGCCCGTCGGGCGGCGGGGTCAAGCGCGGCTGGGCGCCCGCCACCGACCAGTTGCTGACCGAGGCGGGCTATATTGTCTTCCGCATGGACAACCGGGGCGAGGGCTTCCGCAGCCGCGCCTTCAAGAACGCCCTGTACCGCCATATGGGCACGGTCGAGGTCGAGGATCAGGTTCTGGCCGCCGACTATCTGCGCAGCCTGCCTTATGTCGACGACGCCCGCATCGCCGTGATGGGGTGGAGCTATGGCGGCTTCATGAGCCTGTCCATGCTGGCCGAGCCCAAGATGGGCCTGGCCGCCGCCCTGGCGGGCGCCCCGCCGACGGAATGGAGCCTGTACGACACGGCCTACACCGAACGCTACATGTCCACGCCGCAGGATAACCCCGAGGGCTACGCCGCTTCCGACATCATCCCAAAGCTGGATAATCTGACGGGGCGTCTGCTGCTGCTGCACGGCATGGCCGACGACAATGTCATCTTCCAGAACACCACCCGCGTCCTGAACGCGATGCAGGAGAAGAGCATCCCGTTCGAGACCATGCTCTATCCGGGCCAGCGCCACGGCGTGCGCGGCAATCCGCGCATGCTGCACCTGTGGCGCACCTACCTGGACTTCCTGGACCGCACCATCGGCACGCGGGCGCCCAAGGCGGACTAAGCGCGCGGATCAAAAAGCAAAGGGCCTGACGAGCATCTCGCCAGGCCCCTTTTATTCAGCGAAATCCGCTGGCTCAGTCGATGACGATATAGTCTTCGGCGGATGCGGAGGTCGCATATTCATCCATCTGGGCGATCAGGCCATCGCGGATGGTGTAAACCTGCACCCACTTGTTGGTCACCTTGGGCTGGCCTTCGGGCGTGAAGCTTTCCTCGCCCAGTACGGCGATGGTGTCGCCCTGCTCGATGAAGGTCAGCGGACGGAAATAGTCGAAGACGATGGTGTTGAAGGCGGTGCTGAAGAACTTTTCAGTCCCGGATTTACCGACGAAGCGCAGGGCGGGCATCTTCTGAGAGCCGTTATGAACCCACAGGGTGTCTTCGGTCACGGTGGACTGGGCCGTCTCCAGGTCCTTGGCCAGGAAGGCCTCGAACATCTTGTCGACGACAGCGCGGGCAGGGGAGGTCATGAGGGTGTCTTTCCAGGTGTGAGAGGGAGGCGTTAGTTGGGAAAGAGGTCCGGCAGCAGGGCGGGCAGGGGCGTGGGGGCGCGGCCCAGCAGTCGCTGCAGATCATCGCTGGCGATGTCATACTGACCCTCCCGGATATCCTCGACCGTGCCGATGGTCAGGTCGATCAGAAACGGAGGCAGATTCAGCGACTCCAGCACCCTGCGATGGGTGTCGGGATCGATGTCCTGATAGGTGACGTTTCGGCCCTTGGCGGCCGTCAGGGCCATGGCGACTTCGTCATAGGACCAGGCTTGGGCGCCCGTAATTTCGTAGGTCTTGCCCTCATGCCCCGTCTGCAACAGCACATTGGCGGCGGCCTCGCCCATTTCGCCACGCGACGCATAGGGAACCTGCCCGTCGCCGCCTGACAGGATGATCGCGCCCCCAGCGGCCGGGGCGCCGACGATCACAGGCAGGGCCTCGGCGTACATGGTGTTGCGAAGAAAGGTCCACGCGACGCCGCTGTTCCGGATGTGGTTCTCCGTTTCGAAGTGACTGATCATCAGATCGCGCACGGCCGAGGTCTCGATGTCACGGATCGCCAGTCCCGTATAGAGAATGTGACCGACCCCGGCGGCGACGGCGGCATCCACCACGCGTTTCTGCTGTTCGGCGCGGTTCATCGACATGGTCGAGATCAGCAGCAGCTTGCTGACCCCGGCGAAGGCTTGCGGCAGGGTGTCGGGCTGGTCGTAGTCCGCGATACGGACCGGGACGCCTAGTCGGGCGTAGTGTTCCGCCTTGGCGGTGTCGCGCGCCAGGATGCTGACCTCATGATCGGCTCCATATCCGGTCAGGTGTTTCATGACCTCGCGACCAAGGTTGCCTGTCGCTCCGGCGACTAAAATCAAAACACGCTCCTGTCGTCGCTAAGGTCTTGCCGCTAGTTATGGCGGTGACAGGCGCTTGAAACTGTCAAACTGTATAGCAAGATCAGGTTTAAGCTTGACCGGAGGCAAGATGAGCTACGCTCTGAACGGCGACGCTGACGAAGATCAGGTCGACGACCTGTGCAAGAAGGCCTTTGTTCTGGCGATCAAGGATGCGCTGAATGTGGTCAGCGGCAAATGGAAGCTGGCTATCGTCTGCACTCTGTTGAGCGGCCCCAAGGGCTTCGCCGAAATGGAGCGCCTGCTGGACGCCATCACGCCCCGGATGCTGTCGCGTGAACTGCGCGAACTGGAGGTCAACGGCGTCATCGCGCGTGAAAACGAGGTGGTGTCCGCGCCGCGCTTTCGGAAATATGCGCTGACGCCGTCAGGCCGAAAGCTGGAAGCCGTGATCTTCGCCTTCGCGACCTGGGGACAGGAGCACAGGGCGGTGTCGACGGGGGATCTGACCGCGCAATCGAATTCTCATTCGGAAAAAAACGCGGTTTGATCCGGATCAAGGCGTTCGTCGTCTGACCGACGGACGATGCGGCAAAGGAGATTTCCGATGCCTGCAGACGCCATTCCCGTTGTCGCCGCCATTGTTGCGGCCTTTGTCTTCTTCATGGGCGCGCTGGGCGCCGCCGCCCTGTGGTCGGGCTCGCCCAAGCAGAAGTGACCCGAGCTTTACCCAAGGTGATCTTGGCGCCCCCGCCGATGCGGTTTACGGCGTGTGATCCAAACGTCCAAGGGAGACGCCCCAATGTCTGATATCGCAACCGCCACCGACAAAATCCGCGAAGCCGTCGGCGAGAACTCCGGTCTGGGCAAGACCGTCAAGCTCGACCTCGGCGACGCTGGCAAGATCTACATCGACGGCGCCTCGGTGCCGAACACCGTCACCAACGAAGACAAGCCTGCCGACGCCACCGTGACCATCAGCTGGGACGACTTCGTCGCCCTGTCGGAAGGCCGCCTGGACGGCATGATGGCCTTCATGCAAGGCAAGCTGAAGATCGCTGGCGACATGATGATCGCCCAGAAGCTGCCGGCTCTGCTGAAGCGCTGATGCGCGGCTGACCGCCACCAGGACGACGGCGCGGCCCCATTCGGAGCCGCGCCGTTTTCATGTCAGCGCCCGCCAGAGGCGCGATTTGCCTAAACGAGGAAACGACATGGACTTCAAACATTCCGACCGCGCGCTGGACTGGCACGGCCGCGTCCGTCGCTTCCTCGATGAGCAGGTCATCCCGCGTGAGGCCGAGTATTTCGCTCAGGTGCGCGAGGATGCGACCCGCCAGCCGCCGGCCATGGAATCCATGAAGGCCGCCGCGCGCGAGGCCGGTCTGTGGAACATGTTCCTGCCCGGCGAACACGGCGCGGGCCTGACCAATCTGGAATATGCGCCGCTGGCGGAACTGATGGGCCGCCACCTGTGGTCGGCGGAGGTGTTCAACTGCAACGCCCCCGACACCGGCAATATGGAAGTGCTGCACATGTACGGCGACGCGGCCCAGCAGGAGCGCTGGCTCAAGCCGCTGATGGCCGGTGAAATCCGCTCGGCCTTCCTGATGACCGAGCCAGAGGTCGCCTCGTCCGACGCCACCAACATCCAGACCCGGATCGAGCGGGACGGCGACCATTACGTCATCAACGGCCGCAAGTGGTGGTCGACCAACATGGCCCACCCGAACATCGCGATGACCATCGTCATGGGCAAGACCGATTTCGAGGCCGCAACCCACGCCCAGCAGTCGCAGGTCATCGTGCCCGTCGACACCCCCGGCTTCCGCGTCGAGCGGATGCTGTCGGTGTTCGGCTATGACGAAAAGCCCATCGGCCATGCCGAGGTGGTGTTGGAGAATGTCCGTGTGCCGGTCGAGAACCTGATCGCGGGCGAGGGCCGGGGCTTCGAGATTGCTCAAGGCCGCCTTGGCCCGGGCCGCATCCACCACTGCATGCGCGTGATCGGCGCCGCCGAACGGGCGCTGGAGCTGATGGTTACGCGCCTTCTGAACCGCACCGCCTTCCGCAAGCAGCTGGCCGAACATTCGGTGTGGGAGCAGCGCGTCGCCGACGCCCGCACCAATATCGAGATGTGCCGCCTGCTGGTGCTGAAGGCCGCCTGGATGATGGACGAGGCGGGCGCCAAGAACGCCCGTTCCGAAATCGCCCAGATCAAGGTCGCCGCGCCCAGGATGGCGCTTCAGGTCATCGACGACGCCATCCAGGCCTTTGGCGGCGCGGGTGTTTCAGGCGATACGCCCCTGGCTGAACTGTACGCAGGCGTGCGCACCCTGCGCATCGCCGATGGCCCGGACGAGGTGCACAACCGCACCATCGCCCGTCTGGAATACGCCAAGCACGGGGGCAAGCCGGTTCGCTGATCCCGGCCCGCGCCCAGCCTTATCGGGAACCCTGACCTTGGCGTGACGTTCGGTCTGCATGAACGACCACACGCCCGGTCAGGGTCAGGGGACCGTCCTTGGACGGTGAATCTGACATCAACGCCCGCCTGCAGCCGATGGCGTTGGCGGGTGCGGCGGGCGCGCGTTTCCGTGAGGTCCGCAGGGCCATGCCTGCGCTTGCGGCGGGCCTCTCTGTCGAAGACCTGGCCGCCCAGTCCATGCCCGAGGCCAGCCCCGGCAAATGGCACCTGGGTCACACCAGCTGGTTCTTCGAGGCCATGATCCTGGCCAACGAACCGGGCTATCAGCCCGTCGATCCGCGCTTCCAGCAGCTGTTCAACTCCTATTATGAGGCCTTGGGTCAGCGCGTGGCGCGCGACAAACGCGGCCTCCTGACCCGCCCCTCGGTCGAGGAGGTGCTGACCTATCGGCGCGAGATCGACCGCCGCATGATCCGCTGGTTGGCCAAGGGGCCGCCCGAAGGCCTGTCGCAATATCTGTTCGAACTGGGCCTGAACCACGACCAGCAGCATCAGGAGCTGTTCCTGATGGATCTGCTGCACCTGATGTCCTGTTCCCCGCTGGACCCGGCCGCCTATGGGGTGGAGCCGCGCGTCCGTCCGCTGGAACCGGCCAAGGGCGGAATGACCCGGTTTGACGGCGGCCTGGTCTCCATCGGCCACGATGGGGCTGGTTTCGCCTTCGACAACGAGGGGCCGCGTCACAAGGTCTGGCTGGAGCCCTTCGCCCTGGCCAATGATCTGGTCACCAACGGCGAATGGATCGCCTTCATCGAGGACGGCGGTTATCAGCAGGCCGACCTGTGGCTGGCCGACGGCTGGGCCACGGTGCAGGCCGAAGGCTGGGCTGCGCCCCTGTACTGGCGTCGCGATCAGGGGGGCTGGACGACCATGTCCCTGACCGGGCGTCATCCTGTCGATCCGTCCGCCCCGGTGCGGCACATCAGCCTGTATGAGGCCGATGCCTACGCCCACTGGGCGGGCAAGCGCCTGCCGACTGAAGCCGAGTGGGAGCACGCGGCGACCGCCGATCCCGGCGCCTTCTCCAACCTGTCAGGCGAGGTGTGGCAGTGGACCTCCAGCGCCTATGCCCCATACCCCGGTTTCCGGCCGACGCCCGGAACGGCCGCCGAGTACAACGGCAAGTTCATGGTCAATCAGAATGTGCTCCGCGGCGGGGCCTTCGCCACGCCGCCGGGCCATGCCCGCACGACCTATCGGAACTTCTATTACCCCCAGCAGAGGTGGGCGTTCATGGGCTTGAGACTGGCTGAAGACGCGCCGCGCCGGCGTAGCGGCGACACCGAAGACGCCCAGACCGCCGCCTTCCGGCATGATCTGGTTGAGGGGCTGTCGGGGGATCAGAAGGCGGTCCCGCCCAAATGGTTCTACGACGCTGAAGGCTCGCGCCTGTTCGAGGTCATCACCACCCTGCCGGAATATTATCCAACCCGGCAGGAGACGGCCCTGTTGCGCGATCGCGCCGCCGCCCTGACCGCCGATTTCGGCCCTGACGCCGTGCTGGTCGAGTTCGGATCGGGCGCCAGCGAGAAGACCCGCATCTTGCTGGACGCCGCGCCCGACCTTGGCGCCTATGTTCCGCTGGACATCAGCGAGGCGGCCCTGCTGGACGCAGTGGCGCGCCTGAAGGCCGACTATCCCAAACTGCGCGTCCGCCCCGTGCTGGGCGATTTCGAGCATCTGGCCCCCTTGCCGGATGATCTGCCGACGGGCCGTCGCATCGGTTTCTTCCCCGGATCGACCATCGGCAATCTTCAGCCCGCCGACGCCGAGCGTTTCCTGACCGCCACGCGCCGGATGCTGGGCGAAGGGGCGCTGTTCATTCTGGGAGTCGATCTGGTCAAGGAGCCCGAAATCCTGGTCGCCGCCTATGACGACGCCCAGGGCGTGACCGCCGCCTTCAACCGCAATCTGCTGGTCCGCGCCAATGCGGAGCTGGACGCCGATTTCGACCTGAACGCCTTCGTGCACCGCGCGGTGTGGAACAGCGACAAGGCCCAGATGGAGATGCATCTGGAAGCCGTCGAACCCATGACGGTCCACATCGGCGCGCGCCGCTTCGACTTCGCTGCGGGGGAGACCATCCACACCGAAAGCTCGCGCAAGTTCACTGAAGCCTCTGTCGCCAGCATGGCCGCCGCCTCCGGCTGGCGGCTGGTGCATTTTGACGTGTCGCCTGCGCCCAGTGTCGCCCTGGCGGTGCTTGGCGCCTGATTCTGGCGTCCGAATCGGCAAAGGAAAAGGGCGGCGAACCATTCGGTTCGCCGCCCTTTATCGTGTGATTACAATGATCGCCCTATTCGGGTTGATCATCCTTCTTGGCGCCGTGCGATGCTTCGCCGCCTTTTCTTCCGGCCTGAGCCGCAAGGCCGCGGTCCTGAGAGAAACTGCGCTTCTCGCTGGGCACGCTTGCTCCACCCTTACGGGCGATTTCACGTTGGCGTTCGGGATCCATAGAGGCGAATCCTCTTTTGGAAACGCCTGAGGGTCGAGTGGGCTGGCTTTCCATTTTGGGTCCTTTCAGGTGTTGCCGTTCCGCTTGCGCAAACAACCCGGTGCAGCGGTGACGGTTCCGTATCGAACAGCGTTTTTACTTTCCGAGGTCTGAGCACTGTCCGCCGTGAACTTGGCGTCGTTCAAAATCCGACCACATCACCTTGTGATTTCGCCGGGTGTTAATGGCGGTAGTTCATCGGGTGCGCCTGACGGATCGATTTCCGGAGCTGGGGCGGGGTCCGGCTGGATCTCGGGCTGTATTCCCGGCTCTGGAGTTTCGGGCTGTATTTCGGGGGGCACGTCGGTCATGGGGGACTCTCCTTCTGCAGGAGGAGAACGCGCCCATGTGCGCGATGTTCAGTCCCATGTTTCGGGGAACCTTCGCGACGCGCCCTGGGTTGATCGACAGAACCTGGAGAAGATCATGGCCAAGACCCCCGTTTCATCAGCCGTCGATGACATCGTCACAGAGGGCGAAGACCTGACCCACAAGCTCGGCCGCCAGGCTGACGACATCATCGCCAGCGCCAAGGATGGTGCGGATCGCACGGTCTCGTCTGTGCGTCAGGCGGTGCGTGAGGACGTCGGCCATGTGCGTGACAAGGCCGTCGAGCGCGCCGAAGAGGCGATCGACTCCATCCGTGACGCCCCGATCAAGTCGGTCCTCTACGCCGCAGGCATCGGCGTCATCATCGGCCTTCTGCTGAGCCGTTAGGCCGGACCGGACGCCGGGCGCTGGATCGGCGCCCGTTGCAGGGCGGCGTCGGACACATAGGGGTTGGTCCGGCGCTCCTGTCCGAAGGTCGAGATCGGCCCGTGCCCCGGAACAAAGGTCACGTCGTCGCCCAGCGGCCACAGCTTCTCGACGATGGCGCGGATCAAGGCGGGCGGGTCGCTCATCGGGAAGTCGGTGCGTCCAACCGATCCCTGGAACAGCACGTCCCCAACCTGGGCGAAGCGCGCCGCCCGGTTGAAGAAGATGACATGACCCGGCGTATGACCCGGACAATGGCGCACCTCCCATGTCGTTTGACCCAGCGACACGGTGTCGCCGTCCTCCAGCCAGCGGTCGGGCGTGAAGGGGCGGGCGTCGGGCAGGCCGTACATCCGACCGCTCTCAACGATTCGGTCGATCCAGAACTGGTCGGCCTTTTGCGGGCCAGTGATCTGAACGCCGGACTTCTCCTGCATCTCCGCCGCCCCGCCTGCGTGATCCAGATGCCCGTGGGTGATCCATATCTGGTCCAGCGTCAGGCCGCGCCGCTCGACCTCGGCCAGAATCGCATCCACCGAACCGCCCGGATCAATGACCGCCGCCTTGTTCGTGGCGGTGCACCAGACGGTCGTGCAGTTCTGCTGAAGCGGCGTAACGGGCGTGACGAAGACGCCGATAGGGGAGGCTTGCTGGCTCATTTCCTCTAGATAGCGAGGCTGAGCGGCCCTTGAAACCGTCGAATGGACACGCCCGCGTTGACCTTTTCGGCCCTTCTCGACATAAGGGCGGGCTTCGAGGTGCCGCTCCTGACAAGGGGCGGCCTTCTTGCTTTATCCATTCCGCGCTGGGCCCTCTGGGGTTCACGCGCCACAGAGCGTCAGAATCCCGACCATGCAAGTCGTCGAAAAGTCGAACGAAGGCCTCAGCCGCGTGATCGCGGTGACCATCCCAGTCGCGGAGCTGAACGAGAAGCTCGAAGCCCGCGTCAAGGAAGTCGCCCCGCAAGTGAAGCTGAAGGGCTTCCGTCCGGGCAAGGTGCCGGTCGCGCACGTCAAGAAGACCTTCGGCCGTGAGTTCATGGGCGAAATCATCAACGCCGAGCTGAACGAAACCAGCCAGAAGGCCCTGGACGAAGCCAAGATTCGTCCGGCCGCGCCCGCCGAGATGAAGCTGACGTCCGACATGGACAAGGTCATCGCCGGTCAGGAAGACCTGGCCTATGAAATGTCGCTGGAAGTCATGCCCGACTTCACCCCGGTTGATCCCAAGACGCTGAAGCTGGAACGCCCGACCTATGAAGCGTCGGACGCCGATCTGGACGAAGCCCTGACGGAACTGGCCGGTCAGGCCAAGACCTACGAGGACAAGAAGGGCAAGACCGTCAAGGCCGCCGAAGGCGACCAACTGACGATCGATTTCCTGGGCAAGCTGGACGGCGAGCCTTTCGAAGGCGGCGCTGCTGAAGATGCTGATCTGGTGATCGGCTCGGGCCGCTTCATCCCCGGCTTCGAAGAGCAACTGACGGGCGCCAAGGTCGGCGAGGAAAAGACCATCGAGGTCACCTTCCCTGAGAACTACCAGGCCGCCAATCTGGCCGGCAAACTGGCCACCTTCGACATCAAGGTGAAGGCCATCAAGGCTGAAGCCGAAGCCAAGATCGACGACGAGTTCGCCACCCGCATCGGTCTGGAATCGCTGGACAAGCTGAAGGAACTGCTGAGCCAGAACCTGAACCAGCAATACGCCGGCGCCGCCCGCTTCAAGCTGAAGCGCGCCCTGCTGGACCAACTGGACGAAGCCCACGACTTCCCGCTGCCGCCGAAGATGGTGGAAGCCGAGTTCGACGGCATCTGGCAACAGGTCGAGGCCGACAAGGCCGCTGGCCGTCTGCCGGAAGAAGACGCCGCCAAGTCCGACGAAGACCTGAAGGCCGAGTACAAGAAGATCGCCGAGCGCCGCGTGCGCCTGGGTCTGGTGCTGGCTGAAATCGGCCGCGCCAACAACGTTCAGGTCACCGACCAGGAACTGAACGCCGCCATCCTGCAGGAAGCCCGCAACTATCCGGGCCAGGAACAGGCCGTCCTGAACTTCTACCGCCAGAACCCGAACGCCGCCGCCCAGATGCGCGCGCCAATCTACGAAGAGAAGGTCGTCGACCTGATCGTCGGCGTCGCCGACGTCACCGACAAGCCGATCACCAAGGAAGAACTGCTCAAGGAAGACGACGAAGAGGCGTGATTTAAGCCATCTTACGGATAGGTAACTGTCCGTCGTTGCACTTTTTCGGCAAATGAAAAGGGTCCGCTGTCGCGGGCCCTTTTTTGCTTTGGGAGATGGTTATGGCGTTTTGGGCGATGTTGGCGCTGTCAGCTGGTTTGACTACATCTCAGGCGCAGGCGCCGGTTCAGTCCCAGGCCCCGGCATCAACGGCTGCGCCAAGCCAGGTCGAGGATGTGGAAGTCGTGGCGCGCATGCGCGCCGCCCAGGTCCGCGAGCGCGTTGACGCCTTCATCGAAACCAATATGGCGCCTGCGCCGGGCCGCCCGTTGGCGCGTTGGAACAAGCCGGTCTGTGTCGCAACCGCCTATCTGTCACCGCAGTATGCTCAGGCGGTGATTGATCGTGTCGCGGCTCGAATCATAGAGGCTGGCGGCGATGTCGCGGGACCCGGATGCAAGGCCGACGTGATGATCGTCGGCTCTGAGAATGGTGCGGAAACGGCGCAAACCCTTGTTAAGAGCGACCCGCGCGGGTTTCGGCCCTCACGCAGCGCCACTGATCGCGGCTCTGTTGCACTGCGTCGCTTCCAAGAAGGCGACGCACCTGTGCGTTGGTGGCATGTCAGCCTGCCCGTTAATGTCGACACCGGGGAGTTGGCGGTCCACCTGGACGGCGAAGAATATCCAACCAATACAGTGCGTGACGCCTCGCGACTGCGCACGAATGTGCGTGATGATTTGGCGCGTATCGTCGTCGTCATTGATTTCAGCAAGACGGCGAATATCCGCATGAGCGCGCTGGTCGACTATGTGGCGTTCGTGGCCTTGGCCCAGGTCAACCCTGACGGAGATACTGCTGGGCAGGACACGATACTGAATCTGTTTGCTGACCCTCAAAACATTACTGAACTTAGTCAATGGGATCGCGACTATCTGGCCGCCTTGTATAAGGCCGTGCCAAACCGCCCCAATGTTCGTCAGCAGGCGCGCGGCATCGCAGAAGAAGTCATTCGTCAACGAAACGGGCGCTAGGCTGACTGTTCCAGCTTATGCGCCTTGCGCCAGACCGGGGCGGACGCGATATGCTGGGTTGAAGAGGCTGCGACTCAAACGCCTCCACGCACTCGAGAGACCATATGCGCGATCCGATCGAACTGATGAATATGAACCTGGTGCCGATGGTGGTGGAGCAATCCAGCCGCGGCGAGCGCTCCTTCGACATCTTCTCGCGCCTGCTGCGTGAGCGGATCATCTTCCTGACCGGTCCGTTCGAAGACGGCATGGCGTCGCTGATCTGCGCCCAACTGCTGTTCCTGGAATCGGAAAACCCGAAGAAGGAAATCAGCATGTACATCAACAGCCCCGGCGGTCAGGTGACCTCGGCGCTCGCGATCTACGATACCATGCAATACATCAAGAGCCCGGTTTCGACCGTGGTCATGGGCATGGCCGCTTCTGCCGGCTCGCTGATTCTGACGGCCGGTGAGGCGGGGCAGCGCATCGCCCTGCCGAACGCCCGCGTCATGGTGCACCAGCCCTCGGGCGGTTTCCGGGGCCAGGCTTCGGACATCGAACTGCACGCCGCCGACATCCGCTACACCAAGAAGCGCCTCAACGAGATCTACGTCCACCACACGGGCCGGACCTATGAGGAAGTCGAAAAGACGCTGGACCGCGACCACTTCATGTCGGCGGAAGAAGCCAAGGCCTGGGGAATCGTCGACCACGTCTATGATCGCCGCGAACAGGCTGACGCCGACGGCGTGAAGACGCCCGGAAACTGATCCGGTTCGATCATTGAACGGAAAAGGCGCGCCAGCCCGGTGCGCCTTTTTCTTTGTGTGCTATCAGGCGGCCATGCAGTTCACGAGAGATCAGAGCGGCGTCGTCGAAGTCGATGGCGAAAACTACGAGTGGGAGCTTCGCCGCCAGCCCCAGCCTAAGGGTGGCGGCGCCTGGGACGGCATGGCCGTGTCCCTGCGCCACCAGGACTACAAGCGCGAAGCCATCGTCCAGTTCCCCATGCCCCTGCGCGCCAATGGCCGCCCGGACGTGGAGAAGCAGCGGGTCAATGTCGACGCCGTCCGCAACGCCGTCACCGCCGCCATCGAGGCGGGCTGGAACCCGGCCTCACGCGGCAAGCCCGTCGTCTTCGACGTGGATGCCGACGGGCGCTGATCGTTCAGGGTTTCTGGGTGAAGACTCTGAAGCCCGGCTCCTGCGCCATGGCCAGCATCTCGGTGTCGCCTGAGGTGTCGCCATAGGCGGCGGTCAGCACCATGTCCTGTCCATAGGCGGCCTTCAGGCGGCGCACCTTCTCCTCGGCGCGGCAGTTGGGACCGGCGAACTCGCCCGTTATCCGGTCGTCGGCGTCAAACACGAACTCGGTGCCCAGCAGGGCCTCGGCGCCCAGTTTGCGGGCGAAAGGGGCGACAGTTGAGGTGGGGGAGGCGGTCACGATCACGCGATGAGCGCCGCGTTCGCCCCACTCATCCCACGTCTTCATCGCATCCGGCCGCATGAAGCGGGGCCAGATCTGGTCGGCGAAGCGGGCGGCGTCGGCCTCCAGCGTGGCGCGGTCAACGCCCAGCAGAAACTCGCGCACCGAGGCGGCCTTGATCCGTCCCCGGTCGCGATTCCGCGCATAGGCCGCCACGGCGGGCGCCAGCCTGACCAGCCCCAGCATCCAGCCGCCCGGACCCGCACGCCAGCGCAGGAATTCGGTGAAACTGTCGCGAATCGTCAGGGTGCCGTCAAAATCGAACGCCACGATCGGCTGTCCGTCGACGACGGACTGGCGAAATTCTTGCACGCTGCCCATGTCAGACATTCGCCTTGATCCCCAGCGAGACTGAACGATCCACGCGCTGCAACATTTCCCTCCTGCCTTCGGGGTTGTCGCGGAACGATGGATGGGTGATTGTCATTTTTTGAAGACCTTCGCGTCCAGAGTGCTGGAATCAATGTGAGGGAAGCGCGTTTCGGGCCATTTCGGTCCGCGCCGCGGGAGTGAGATAAGGGTCTATGACCAAAGCAGCCGGCTCTGACGCCAAAAGCACCCTCTACTGCTCGTTCTGCGGAAAGAGCCAGCATGAGGTGCGTAAACTCATCGCAGGCCCGACCGTGTTCATCTGCGATGAATGCGTCGAACTCTGCATGGACATCATCCGCGAAGAGCACAAGATCGGCTTCAAGAAGACCTCTGACGGGGTTCCGACGCCGAAAGAGATTCGCGACGTCCTGGACGATTACGTCATCGGCCAGTCGCACGCCAAGAAGGTGCTCTCGGTCGCCGTCCACAACCATTACAAGCGCTTGAACCACGCGACGAAGAACAACGACGTCGAACTGGCCAAGTCGAACATCATGCTGATCGGGCCGACAGGCTCGGGCAAGACGCTGCTGGCCCAGACGCTGGCGCGCATCATCGACGTGCCCTTCACCATGGCTGACGCCACGACCCTGACCGAAGCCGGTTATGTGGGTGAAGATGTCGAGAACATCATCCTGAAGCTGCTTCAGGCCTCCGACTACAACGTTGAACGGGCTCAGCGCGGCATCGTCTATATCGACGAAATCGACAAGATTTCGCGCAAGTCCGACAACCCCTCGATCACCCGCGATGTCTCGGGCGAGGGCGTGCAGCAAGCTCTGCTGAAGATCATGGAAGGCACCGTCGCCTCCGTGCCGCCGCAGGGTGGCCGCAAGCACCCGCAGCAGGAGTTCCTGCAGGTCGACACCGCCAACATCCTGTTCATCGTCGGCGGCGCCTTCGCGGGTCTGGAGAAGGTGATCTCGGCGCGCGGCGAGGGGGCCTCCATCGGCTTCGGCGCCAAGGTCAAGGAAATCGACGAACGCCGCACGGGCGACATCCTCAAGAATGTTGAGCCTGACGACCTGATGCGTTTCGGCCTGATCCCCGAGTTCATCGGCCGTCTGCCGGTCCTGGCGACGCTGGAGGATCTGGACGAGGCGGCCCTGGTCACCATCCTGACCGAGCCGAAGAACGCCCTGGTCAAACAGTACAAGCGTCTGTTCGAGATGGAGAATGTCGAACTGACCTTCACCGACGACGCCCTGATCGCCGTCGCCAAGAAGGCCATCACCCGCAAGACCGGCGCACGTGGCCTGCGTTCGATCCTGGAAGGCATTCTGCTGGAAACCATGTTCGAACTGCCGACCTTCGAAGGCGTCGAAGAGGTCGTGGTCAACGCCGAAGTCATCGACGGCAAGGCCCAGCCCCTGCTGATCTACTCCGAAGCCTCCAAGAAAAAGGCTGATGGCGCCGCCTGATCTAGCGGAAAACTGAGATGCGAAAGGCCGGTGCGGGCGACTGCACCGGCCTTTTTTTCATGAGCGCGGTGCCTTCGCCCCCCTTCGGATCCGGGTCTTTAGGCCAAGCGGCCCTACGCCCGGAATGACGAAAGAAAGCAGCACACACCACAAACCGTCATCCTTGGGACAAGTCCAAGGATGACGAAGTGAGAGGAAGTGACTGCTGCGCGCCGAACTGATCGGCCACCACGCACGTCTCGACGCCATCCTTTTAGAAAAAATCGCCGAGGCCGACGAGCGGAAGCGGATTCGCGAGGCTCGACTTCAGGCGTTTTCGGAGTGAAGGCCCTCCGGACAAGGGGTTTTCCGTCTCGCGCGACTGAATAAGCCGCCCGCGCACCTCGCACAGAACCACTGATTTTGCGGCAATGCAGCACACAGATGTGGGCTGTTGCGCGGTTGCGCTTGAACCGCATCGCGCACAAACCACATACTCATTCGAACGCCGTCGGAATCGACGGGTCGTCACGCGCTGGCCGGGCCTTTTGCCCGGGCGACCGTGGCGGCGGGCCGGAGATCATCAATGGCCCAGGAGTATGCATCATGACTGATACCCAGAGCACTGGCTCCGTGACACTACCCGTCCTGCCGTTGAGAGACATCGTCGTCTTTCCGCACATGGTCGTGCCGCTCTTCGTCGGCCGCGAAAAGTCGGTGAAGGCGCTCGACGAAATCATGAAGGGCGAAAAGCAGATCCTGCTGGCCACCCAGAAGAATTCCGTCGACGACGATCCGTCGCCCGACGCCATCTATCCCATCGGCGTGCTGGCCTCGGTGCTGCAACTGCTGAAACTGCCCGACGGCACCGTCAAGGTGCTGGTCGAGGGCAAGGGCCGTGCGCGTCTGACCCGCTTCACCGACCGTGAAGAGTATTTCGAGGCCGAGGCCGTCGAGATCGAGGATGAGCCGGGCGAAACCTCCCAGGCTGAGGCCATGCTGCGCGCCGTGGTCGAGCAGTTCGAATCCTATGTGAAGCTGAACAAGAAGGTCCCGCCCGAGGCCCTCAGCTCCATCCCCCAGATCACCGACGCCTCCAAGCTGGCGGATTCGGTCGCCGCCCACCTGTCAGTCAAGATCGCCGACAAGCAGGGCCTGCTGGAGACCTTCGACGTGCCCAAGCGGCTGGAGAAGGTCTACGGCCTGATGGAGGGTGAAATCTCGGTCCTGCAGGTCGAGAAGAAGATCCGCTCGCGCGTGAAGCGCCAGATGGAGAAGACCCAGCGCGAATATTATCTCAACGAGCAGATGAAGGCGATCCAGCGCGAGCTGGGCGAGACCGACGACGCGCGTGACGAGATCATGGATCTGGAGAAGCGCATCCGTAAGACCCGCCTGTCCAAGGAAGCCCGCACCAAGGCCGAGGCCGAGGTCAAGAAGCTGCGCAACATGTCGCCGATGTCGGCGGAATCGACCGTGGTCCGCAACTACCTCGACTGGCTGCTGTCCGTGCCGTGGGGCAAGGCCAAGCAGAAGCCGATCGACCTGGCCAAGGCCGAGGACATCCTTGAAGAGGATCACTTCGGTCTGGAGAAGGTCAAGGAACGGATTGTCGAGTATCTGGCCGTCCAGGCTCGCACCGGCAGTCTTAAAGGCCCGATCCTGTGCCTCGTCGGCCCTCCGGGCGTCGGCAAGACCTCGCTGGCTAAGTCCATCGCCAAGGCGACGGGGCGTGAATACGTCCGGATGTCGCTGGGCGGCGTTCGGGATGAGTCTGAGATCCGCGGTCACCGCCGGACCTACATCGGCTCCATGCCCGGCAAGATCATCCAGTCGATGAAGAAGGCCAAGACGACCAACGCCTTCGTTCTGCTGGACGAAATCGACAAGCTGGGCGCCGACTGGCGCGGCGATCCGTCCTCGGCTCTGCTGGAGGTGCTGGATCCCGCACAGAATTCGACCTTCGGCGACCATTATCTGGAGGTGGACTACGACCTGTCCCAGGTCATGTTCGTGACGACCGCGAACAGCCTGAACATGCCGCAGCCGCTGATGGACCGGATGGAGATCATCCGCGTCTCTGGCTACACCGAGGACGAAAAGGTCGAGATCGCCAAGCGTCACGTCCTGCCCAAGCAGTTGGCGGACCACGGCCTGAAAGACGGCGAACTGATCGTGCCGGAAGACACGATCCGCGACCTGATCCGCTATTACACGCGCGAGGCCGGGGTTCGTTCGCTTGAACGCGCCCTGGGCGGATTGGCCCGCAAGGCTGTTCGCGAAATGGCCAAGACCGGCGCCAAGTCGATCACTGTTGATGAGGCCAAGCTGGCCGACTACGCAGGCGTGAAGAAGTTCCGCTACGGCGAAACGGATGAAGAGGATCAGGTCGGCATCGTCACCGGTCTGGCCTGGACCGAGTTCGGCGGCGACATATTGACGATCGAAGCCATCAAGATGCCAGGCCGCGGTCGCATGACCGTCACCGGCAATCTGAAAGAGGTCATGAAGGAATCGATCTCGGCGGCGGCGTCCTACGTCCGCGCCCGCTCGCTGGCCTTCGGCGTCAAGCCGCCGGTCTTCGAGAAGACCGACATCCACGTCCACGTGCCGGACGGCGCCACGCCCAAGGACGGTCCGTCCGCCGGCGTCGCCATGACCGTGGCCATGGTCTCGGTCCTGACCGGCATCCCGATCCGCAAGGACATCGCCATGACGGGCGAGATCACCCTGCGGGGCCGGGTCACCGCCATCGGAGGCCTGAAGGAGAAGCTGCTCGCGGCCCTGCGCTCGGGTGTGAAGACCGTGCTGATCCCGCAGGAGAACGAGAAGGACCTGGCCGATGTGCCGGATAATGTGAAGTCGGCGCTCGAGATCGTGCCGATCTCCACGGCGGACGAGGCGCTGAAGTGGGCGTTGACCGGAACGCTTACGCCGGTCGAGTGGGACGAGGCGTCGGAGCCTCTTCCGGCTCCGGTCCCGGCGGTCGAAGGGCCGTCATCCGCCGTCAGCCATTGATGTGACTGAATGAGAATGCCGCCGACATCACTGTCGGCGGCATTTTCATGCGGGGAGGGGGCTCGAATCGGCTTGAACCGTCCGCCGGTCGCAGGCATAAGCCCTGCTTCTCTTTCAGGGCGGCTAGCTCAGCTGGTCAGAGCATCTCGTTTACACCGAGAGGGTCGGCGGTTCGAACCCGTCGCCGCCTACCATCGTTCTCCTGTTCTTTATGGAGAGTGGGGTTAACTTTCGAAAGAAGAGGTTGAAAAACTTCTTGCTTTCATCGGTTGGCTTCATTAGGTTCCGCGCTTCATTCGAAACGCCGAACTACGGTTTAGGGGTCAGCCTCGCAGCTTACTCCCGGCGATTTTTTGCGGTTTGAAGGGTTCGCTCTTCGGTCTTCAAAATCTCTGAAAAGAGCGATTGACATGAGGATCGGGCTTCACTAGATACCCGCCTCCGCCGACGACACCGGCGCTAAACAAGTCGGGCCGCTGGAGCGGTTTGGGTCTTTGATATTGTTGATTTGGAAAGAGAAACGCAGGCGGCGGTGTTCTTGCGATGGCCCTTCGAGGTCATCATACGACACTGACTATCTGCGGTCTTTTTGAAAAGATACCATGCGTCGGTCTTCGGATCGATGACGTGGGAACTCGTCAA
>NZ_JAEPWN010000012.1 GCF_016654005.1 Brevundimonas nasdae
GCTCGTCCGTCAGCCAATACAGGTCACTCATGATCCAGACTCCTCAGGAGCCTGAATCAGATCGCGCGCCTCACATCAATGGGTCCTGAGCCTAGTTTCATGATCATTCTGCACATGGATCTTTGGTTGTTTGGATGGAGGTGTGAATCAGGTTCATCCAATATCAACAATCTTGGGGAGAAATAGAAAACATAAGCCAGTATTTGAGCCATTTGAAGCATGCCAGTACCAGCAAGCTCTAAAGGTATCTCCTGTCCTGAGTTAGACACATAAGCTTCTATGTATTCGGCTAGAGACTCTTCAAATTGGACTCTAATTTCAAAATTTGGAAATATTGTTGAAAATGCATCCTGAAATTTTTTCCACTCTGCTGTTTTAGATAGGCGGTACAATACGTTTCTGAGGACGACATTTGCATCTCCCCGGGCAACTGCTCTCCGTAGAACGCCTTCCGATACAAGAGTCTCGTTCTTAGGTATTCCTGCGAGCCCAGGGCAAAAAACTGAGTACGGTGCATGAATATCAGCAGCAGCCTTTGCTGCCCATGGATGATGAAGTTTTATTGATATGTTTTTATTTTTGCCTTTGTACACAGAAACACTGAAATCTTCTTCATCATCCATGTCGAAGTGAAAAGATATTGCGTTGTCCTGAGTAAGGGCGGATCCATGCGAGACGCTGTAAATGCTCTCGGTTGGAACATATATTAACTCTGAAGGGCCGAAGCTTACGGCTGCTGATCGAGAAGCTACTGCCCATTTTCTATGGTAAGTTATAGTTTGAAGAAGCGAGATTGCAAAATGGATGCCCTGAATAAAGCTAGTTTTCCCAGAATTATTTGGTCCTACAAATAAATTTACTTCTCCAAGGCGAACCATGGCTTCGTCTATGCGCTTAAATCGACGAATTTTCACTTTTTGTAGCGCAGGTAACGCCATTTCTAACTCCCCAACTATTCCGCAACCATCGCTCGCAAGAAAAATAGCAAATTACAACATGCACACATTAGCGAATGCCCCTCCCGTCCGATCCTGACGCACCCGTCCTCCATCCTCCGCCTTTCAGGCAGGAGGCGGCGCAATGAACGATCGGGCTTCGGGCGGGCGGGAGAAGGACTGGCCCGAGAAACACTGGCATGAGGAGGCGCCGCGCATCATCGCCTCCGGCCGGTGGGAGCAGGACGAGTACGGCGGCACCACCTACATCCCCGACCATCTGCGGCCCTCGACCGCCGAGCGGGTCGAGACGACCCCGGCGATCCACCAGGATGTCGCGCGCGGCCATTATGACGAAGACCCGGCGCCGCGCGACGGCTATCACGTCCGCGCCGAGGCGGTCTGGGCGGCGGCGCGCCGCGACTATCTGGCCGGTGATGCGGCCGAGGCCGTGTGCCGCCGCTATGACCTGAAGCTGGGGACGCTGCGGTCCCGCGCCGCGCGCGAGGGCTGGCGCCGCTGCGTCGTCGAGGACGCAGGCGCCTGGCCCGCCCCCTGGCCGGATGAAGACGCCCCGGTCGAGGATGGGGCGGCGGACGCCCCTGACCTGGCCGCCATGACGGCTCAGGCCCTGATGCGGCTGAACCGGGCGGTGCGGCGCGGGCGGGCGGCCGAGGCGGCGTCGTGGCTGCGGACCTGGCGGGCGCTGTCCAGCGTGAACGCCCCTGACGACCCGGCCCCGCAATCGGCGGCCCAACCTGACAGCCAACAGCCTGACAGCCCCCCGCCCGCAGCCTCGCCCGACCCGCTCGACACGCTGGAGGCCGAGATGAAGGCGGTCGCCGCCCTGGCCCGCGACGCCGCCCGGCTGCCCCCCGACGACCATGCGGGCCGCCTCGCCATCGAGGCCCGCATCGCCGCCCTCGACGCCCCGACCGCCCCAGAGCCCTAGCGGGCCGATTTCAGACGATTCAGACGAATTGGACTCTGTTTTTTCCTGCGGGGCCGACCGGCGGTCCGGCCCCGCCCTGAGCCCTACGCCTCGCCGGCGATCTGGCGCAGGGCCTGTTCGAAGGCGTCGGCGGGCTGGCCGCCGCTGATCAGATATTTGCCTTCAACGACCACGGCGGGGACCGAGGTGATGCCGCGCGAGCGCCACAGATCCTCGGCCGCACGCACGGCCTGGGCGTAGCGGCCCGAGGCCAGGACTTCGCCCGCCTCGGCCCGGTCCAGGCCCGCCGTCTCCGCCGCCTGGGTCAGGACGCCGGCGTCGGTGATGTTGCGGTTCTCGGTGAAGTGGGCGACGAACAGGGCGCGCTTCAGGGCGCCCTGCCTGTCCGGCGCGGTCTCCTGCGCCCAGTGCAGCAGGCGGTGGGCGTCGAAGGTGTTCCAGATGCGGCTGTCCTCGCCCATCTGCATGTCAAAGCCCGCCTCGGCCCCCCTCTGTCTGATCATCGCGCGGTTGGCCGCCGACTGTTCGGGGGTGGAGCCGTATTTCCTGCCGATATGTTCGACGATGTTCTCGCCCTCGGGCGCCATCTGGGGGTTCAGCTCGAACGGCTGGAATCTGACATCCGCCTTGATGCCCTCGCCCTCCAGCCGCTCCAGCGCCGTCTCCAGCCCGCCCAGGCCCACGGCGCACCAGGGACAGACGACGTCGGACACGAAGTCGATCTTCAAGGTCTTGAGGGCGGGCGCGGCGTCGGTCATCAGGGGCGTCCTTCTGGAACAGCAGGTGTTGCAGGCATATGGGAACCGCATCGGACGGCGCCACCCCGCACGCGTCAGTTTCAGCCTTCGCACAAACGCATGGCCTGTTGCCGCGCAAACCCCTATATGGCCAGCTTCCCGCCAAGCCGTGTTCGAAGCCCGATAAGTCATGCCCAGCCTGAACGAGATCCGCTCCACCTTCCTCAACTATTTCGAGGCCGATGGTCACGAGAAGGTGCACTCGGCTCCTCTGGTGCCGCAGAACGACCCGACGCTGTTGTTCGTCAACGCGGGCATGGTGCCGTTCAAGGACTATTTCACCGGCGCGTCCAAGCCGCCCTATCCCCGCGCCACCAGCTCGCAGAAGTGCGTGCGCGCGGGCGGCAAGCACAATGACCTGGACAATGTCGGCTATACGGCCCGGCACCTGACCTTCTTCGAAATGCTGGGGAACTTCTCGTTCGGCGACTATTTCAAGGAACACGCCATCGAGAAGGCGTGGAGCCTGGTGACCAAGGACTTCGGGCTGGACGCCAAACGCCTGCTGGTCACCGTCTATATCGACGACGACGAGGCCGCCGCGATCTGGAAGAAGGTCACGGGCTTTGGCGACGACAAGATCATCCGCATCGCCGGTTCGGACAATTTCTGGGCCATGGGCGATAGCGGCCCGTGTGGTCCCTGCACCGAAATCTTCTGGGACCACGGCGACAAGATCGCTGGCGGCCCTCCCGGTTCGCCCGATGAAGACGGCGACCGGTTCGTGGAGATCTGGAACAACGTCTTCATGCAGTACGAGAAGGAGAACGATCAGATCGTTCGCAACCTTCCCAAGCCCAGCGTGGACACCGGCATGGGTCTGGAGCGGATCACCACCGTGCTGCAGGGCGTGCATTCGGTCTATGAGACGGACCTGTTCAAGACCCTGATCGCCGCATCCGAAGAGGCCACCTCGACCAAGGCCGAGGGCGAGCGCAAACCCTCGCACCAGGTCATCGCCGACCACCTGCGGTCGTCGTCCTTCCTGATCGCGGACGGGGTGACGCCGTCGAACGAGGGGCGGGGCTATGTGCTTCGCCGCATCATGCGCCGCGCCATGCGCCACGCCCACCTGCTGGGCGCGACGGATCCGCTGATGCACCGTCTGGTGCCGACGCTGGTGGCCGAGATGGGCGACGCCTATCCCGAACTGGCCCGCGCCCAGCCCTTCATCGAAGACACGCTGAAGCAGGAAGAGATCCGCTTCCGCACCACCCTGGGCCGGGGCATGGCCCTGTTCGACACGGCGGTTCAGGGCTTCAAGCCCGGCGACATGCTGGACGGCCAGACGGCGTTTACGCTGTCCGACACCTATGGCTTCCCGCTGGACCTGACGCAGGATGAGGCGCGCCGTCGCGGCTATTCGGTGAACGTGGACGGCTTCGAAGCCGCCATGGCCGAACAGCGCCAGCGTTCGCGCGAACACTGGAAGGGTTCGGGCCAGACGGCCAACACCAACGAATGGCTGGCCATCCGCGACCGGATGGGGCCGACCGTCTTCACCGGCTATGACAATATCGACGGCTCGGGCGAGGTCCTGGCTATCATGAAGGCGGGCCAGCCGGTCGAGACGGCGGAGGCGGGCGACATCGTCGAGGTTCTGTTCGACACCACCCCCTTCTACGCCGAAAGCGGCGGCCAGGTCGGCGACCACGGCGTGATCGAATGGCCCGGTTCTAATGGAATTGGGGGCAGCGCCGAGGTCATCGACGTGAAGAAGCACGCGGGCGACCTGCACGTCCTGTCGGCCGAGATCACCAGCGGCAAGCTGGAGATCGGAACGCGCGCGGCCCAGACGGTGGATGCCGAAAAACGCCGCACCATCCGCGCCAACCACTCGGCCGCCCACCTGCTGCATACGGCGCTGAAGAATGTGCTGGGCGCGACGGTGGCCCAGAAGGGTCAGTTGGTTGACGCCGAACGCGCGCGCTTCGACTTCAGCCACGGCGCCCCCCTGACCGAGGCTGAACTGGCCGCCATAGAGACAGAGGTGAACGCGGTCATCCGCCAGAACGTCCCGACCGAGACGAAACTGATGGCTCCTGAAGCCGCCATCGAAGCGGGCGCCATCGCCCTGTTCGGCGAGAAATACGGCGATGAGGTCCGCGTCCTGACGCTGGGCCGTTCGCTGACCAGCGATAACGCCCCCTATTCCGTCGAATTGTGCGGCGGCACCCATGTGACCCGCACCGGCGACATCGCTCTGTTCAAGATCGTGCAGGAGACGGGCGTCGCCGCAGGCGTGCGCCGCATCGAGGCCCTGACGGGCGAAGCGGCGCGTCAATATCTGCTGGCCCAGGCGGGCGTGGCCCGTTCGCTGGCGCAGGGCTTCAAGGTCCAGACGGCCGATGTCCCGGCCCGCGTCGAAAGCCTGACCGCCTCGGTCAAGACGCTGGAGAAACAGGTCGCTGAGCTGAAGAAGCAGTTGGCTCTGGGCGGCGGTTCAGGCGCGTCTTCGGCGCCGGAAGAGATCAACGGCGTCAAGCTGATCGCGCGCGTCCTGGACGGCGTGGACGGCAAGGGCCTGCGCGGGGTCGCCGAAGACTTCCGCAAACAGGTCGGCACGGGCGTCGTGGCCCTGATCGGCGTCACAGACGGCAAGGCGGCGGTCACCGTCGCCGTGACCAACGACCTTGCGGGTCAGGTGAATGCGGCGGATCTGGCGCGTGCTGCGGTCCTGGCCATGGGCGGCCAGGGCGCGGGCGGCAAGCCGGACTTCGCCCAGGGCGGCGCGCCGGATGGCGGCAAGGCCGAGGACGGCCTGGCGGCGGTGCGGGCGGCGCTGGCGGGCTGATCCGCCACGCTAACGGCCAAGCGATACAGATGAGGGGGCGGTCACTGACCGCCCCCTCATTGCATTTCAGAGGTGGGTGAGGCCGCCCCCTACTCCATCGGGTCCGGCGTCAGGTCCACGCCCGACAGCTTCCAGCCGAACAGGCCGTGGCGTGTCATCAGCAGCACGAGCGAGTCATCCGGCCTGTCCTTGCGCGTCAGGGCCACGGCGAACTTGTTCAGGCCGCGATAGGACCAGGACTGATGCAGCCGCTCCTTGGGCACGGCAGGCGTGTCGGCGGGCGGGACGGGGCGCTCAGGCTCAGGCTTCTCGGCCGAGCGCACCATGGCGGCGATGGCCTGAGGCGTGACGAAGTTGTCGACCGCGCCCGACACCAGGGACGGCGCGATCAGGGCGCCCAGAGCCGCCAACCCGACGTCCCCCTTGGATCTGTCGCGGATTTCGATGCGGGCGCGGGCGTTCAGTTCGTCCTTCAGGCTGGTGCGGAAGGCGGGAAAATCGACATAGCGCTCCAGCCCCGCCGCATCGCCCGTCCGGGCTGCGCGGATCAACCCCTGCGCCGCCACGAACGGCGAGGCGATCCACACGAACAGGAAGCCCGCGACCACCGCGATCAGCAGGCCGGTGATGATCTTGCGGTTCATGGCGTCTCCAGAAGGAAGCGGGGCGGGAGCCTCATGGCCTCAACCTCTCTCGCCGAGGGCGGGCGATGAGGGTGCGGGCGCGGCGGGAGCGGCAGGCGACGCGCCCTCCGGCAGGCCGATCTGAACCAGACGCCATTCGTACAGGCCCCGCCGCTCGAAGGTGAAGACGGTGCGAGATCCCCCCTTGTCGTCCACAGCGAACCGCGCCCGGTTCACGCCCCAGAAGATGGGCCTGGGCCAGGGCTTCCTGACCTTGGCGTCCGTCGCCGCCGTGGTCTTCCACTGGCTGGCGTAGCGCCCTTCGCCGCGCATCAGGGCCGACAGGGCGGCGGGCGTCAGATAGGAATCCACGTCCGGCGGGCGGATGATGGGGTTGCGATCCAGCTGCGCCCGGAAGGCGCCGATGGGGTCTTCCAGAAACGAGGGCGCGGGCGCCATGGCCTCGGGCCGCCCGATCAGCTGGGGCCGGAGCGACTGGCGCACGGCGGAGAAGTCGATCAGCCGCGTCAGTCCCTGCACGTCGCTGGCCTCCGCCGCCGAACGGATGGCGAAAAAGCCCACGGCGGGCGCGGCGAAGAAGGAGACGACCGCCAGCGCAATCGCCGCCAGCAGCAGATTTCCGAACAGACGCTTCACCCGACCTCCTTCATTTCACTGATCATGCACGGCTTTCACCCCAGCACAACGAAAAGCCCCGCTGGAGTGATCCAGCGGGGCTGAGTTCTTTCGAGCATCCTGCCGTGCTTCGCACGCATCAGGACAGGTCCTCCCCCACTTTGCGGGGGAGGATAGTGACGGCTTAGCCGACGTCCGGCAGAGCGGCGCGCAGGTTTTCGGCGACCTTGTCGAGGAAGCCCTCGGTGGTCAGCCAGCCCTGCTGGTCGCCGACCAGCAGCGCCAGGTCCTTGGTCATCGAGCCGCTTTCAACGGTGTCGACGACGACCTTCTCAAGCGTGTCGGCGAACTGGTCCAGAGCCGCGTTGCCGTCCAGCTTGGCGCGGTGCTTGAAGCCGCGCGTCCAGGCGAAGATCGAGGCGATCGAGTTGGTCGAGGTGGCCTCGCCCTTCTGGTGCTGGCGATAGTGGCGGGTCACGGTGCCGTGGGCGGCCTCGGTTTCCAGCACCTTGCCGTCCGGCGTCATCAGAACCGAGGTCATCAGGCCCAGCGAGCCGAAGCCCTGCGCCACGACGTCCGACTGCACGTCGCCGTCATAGTTCTTGCACGCCCAGACAAAGCCGCCCGACCATTTCATGGCGGCGGCGACCATGTCGTCGATCAGACGGTGCTCATAGGTCAGGCCGCGAGCCTTGAACTCGGCGGCGTAATGTTCGTCGAAGACTTCCTGGAACAGGTCCTTGAAACGGCCGTCATAGGCTTTCAGGATGGTGTTCTTGGTCGACAGATAGACCGGGTAGTTGCGCTGCAGGCCATAGGCGAACGAGGCATGGGCGAACTCGCGGATCGAGGCGTCCTGGTTGTACATGGCCATGGCCACGCCGGCGCCCGGCGCCTTGTAGACTTCGTGTTCGATCACTTCGCCGTCGTCGCCGACGAACTTGATCGTCAGGGTGCCGGGGCCAGGCATCAGGAAGTCGGTGGCCTTGTACTGGTCGCCGAAGGCGTGGCGGCCGACGACGATCGGCTGGGTCCAGCCCGGAACCAGGCGCGGCACGTTCGAGCAGATGATCGGCTCGCGGAAGACGACGCCGCCCAGGATGTTGCGGATGGTGCCGTTGGGCGACTTCCACATCTTCTTCAGGCCGAACTCGGCGACGCGGGCTTCGTCAGGCGTGATGGTGGCGCACTTGACGCCGACGCCGTGCTTCTGGATCGCGTGGGCGGCGTCGATCGTCACCTGGTCGTCGGTGGCGTCGCGGTGCTCCATGCCTAGGTCGTAGTAGTCCAGCTCCAGATCCAGGAACGGGAAGACCAGCTTGTCCTTGATCATCTGCCAGATGATGCGGGTCATTTCGTCGCCGTCGATGTCGACGATGGGGTTTTCGACCTTGATCTTGGCCATGCGCGTGTCCGCCTCTGAACGTTGGGGAAGGAATATCGTGGCGGCGGTATAGCGAGGCAGGGCCGCCACGCAAACCCCGACATGGGTTCGGCGGATTGCGAAAACGTCGCTGCGCCGGTGAACCGGATCGGCCGACATGCGCTTAACCAGGCCAAAGCTTGAGCATAAGGCCCTCCACCATGACCGAAGAGACCAAAATCCTGGTGGACGCCTGGATCGAACGGTTCGGCGAACCGCCCAGCATCATCGACGTGGAACTGATGAAAGACTTGCTCGCTGATGCAGATGAGGCAAACTGCACGACGCTCAATTAACACGGAAATAAGGCTGAGGGGAATGATGGGATCGCGGTACGCTATGAAATGGATGGCGGTGGCGGGCATGGCGGCGCTTGTCGCCTCGTGCGGACGCGGTGAAGCCAGCAAGGACGCCCCGACGGGGGGCCAGTCGGCCGATGCGCCTGTCGCTTCTGCGCCGGACGCCGGACCGACGATCACCCTGGCCAGCCGCCCCGAGAGCAAGAGCTTCCGCGACTGGAAGGTGACCTGCGACAATGGCGCAACCTGCGCCGCCGTCGCCCCCTCGGTCGAGGAGGCCCAGGGCTGGCTGAGCGTTGAGATGGCGCCCGAGACAGCGGCGGTTCCCAAGATTCTGGTCGGCGTCTGGCTGGACAACACCGACAACACCAGCCGTGCAACCCCCGTCACCCTGACCATCGACGGACGCAGCTTCCGCACTGAACCGGTGACCGACGCCGACATTCCAACGGCCCGCGTGGTCGTCGCCGACGCCCTGAACGCCGTGCGCGCCCTGGCGTCGGGCAAGGTCGCAACCGCCAGGGCGGCAGGTGAAACAGTGCCTATTTCGCTGACCGGCGCTTCGGCCTCGCTGTTGTGGATTGATGATCGTCAGGGCCGCCTGGATACGCCCAACGCCCTGATCCGGGTCGGCCAGCGCGTCGCCTCCGTCCAGGGTCCGGCCATACCCGTGATCACCCCTGCCCCCGCCATCGCTCAGGGACAGTTGGGCGGCGACAATCAGGTTCTGCCCAAGTCCATCGAAATCCTGCCCGCCGTCCGCGAATGCCGCAGTGAAAACTCGGGCGGCGGCGACGTCATCTCGGCCAAGCTGGGTCCGCAGCAGGAGCTGTGGGGCGTGCCGTGCGGGTCAGGCGCCTATAACTTCACCAGCAACCTCTACATCACCGGACCAAACGGCCAGAACCCGGTCGCGGCCCGCCTGCCCCAGGCCGACGGCACGACGTCCAACGAAGTGATCAACGGCTTCTACAATGCCGACAAACGCGAACTGGTCGCCTTCGCCAAGGGGCGGGGCATCGGCGACTGCGGCATCGCCCAGACCTGGGTCTGGACAGGGCGCAGTTTCGCCCTGGCGCTGGAACAGTCGATGGACAGCTGCAACGGCGTGCCGCCGGATCAATGGCCGATCAGCTACCGCGCCAAGGTGCAGTGACAAACAAGGATCATCAGCCCCGCCGCCTGACGCAGCGGGGCTGACGGCTGCGGGCGGATCAGGCCCGGCGGCTCATGACCTGTTCAAGCACCGCCAGCGGCAGGGAGCCGTTCTCCAGCACCGCGTCATGGAAGGCGCGCAGGTCGAAACCGGGCTTGGCCTCAGCTTCCTTGCGAAGACGGGCGATCACGGTGTGGCCGACCTTGTAGGCGCAGGCCTGACCCGGCCAGACCGAATAGCGGTTGATCTCGCTGTTCGAGGCGTCCAGCGGCTTGGCGCCCGAGGCCGCCATGTACTGAACGGCCTGTTCACGGCTCCAACGCTCAGAGTGGATGCCGGTGTCGACCACCAGACGCACCGCCCGGAACAGATAGGACATCAGGAAGCCGACGCGGCCCAGCGGATTGGCCGCATAGACGTCCAGATCATTGGCGGCGACCGCCTCGGCATACAGGGCCCAGCCTTCATTATAGGCCGAGAATCCGCCCGCCCGGCGCCATTGCGGCAGTTCACCGGACTCGCGCTGCAGCGCGACCTGCAGATGGTGGCCCGGCGAGGCCTCGTGATAGGTCAGGGTGGGCAGGGCGAACTTCGGCCAGTTCCCGCTGTCGCGCAGGTTGATGTAATAGGCGCCCGGACGCGACCCATCCAGCGGCGGCCCCTGATAGTATCCGCCCGGCGCGCCCGACTGGATCGACACCGGCACGCGCCGGATCTCGACATGGGATTTCGGCAGGCGGCCGAACACCTGCGGCAGCTTCGGGTCCAGATCGGCGACCAGCTGGTTCAGCCAGGCCAGCAGCTCCTCCTTGCCTGCATCGGTGTTGGCGAACAGCTGGGCCGGTTCTTTGTTCAAGGCCTGAATGCGTTCGCCCACCGTCCCCTGCGTATAGCCCTGCGCCTTCAGGATGGCGTCGATCTCGGCGCTGATTTCGGCGACCTGTTCGCGGCCCAATGCATGGATTTCTTTGGCGGTCAGGGTCGTGGTCGTATTGGCCTTCAGACCGGCGGCGTAGAAGGCCTCCCCGTCCGGCAGGCGCCAGACGCCCGCGTCATGCACCGCCTGCGGACGCAGGGCCTCGATGGCGGCCACCTGACGGGCCAGGGCGGGCTTGACCTTCTGATCGACGATGGCGACGCCGCGCGCCTCATAACCCGACAGGTTCAGCGCGCCGGTCTTGCGCGCCAGCGACTTGATCATGGCCATGTCGGCGGGGGAGGCGTCGCGCAGGGTGCGGATCTGCGGCAGCATCCGGTCGATGATGAAGTCGGGCGGGATCACGCCCAGACCGGCGTCCTCGCGGATCTTGGCCGTCTCGCCGTCCAGAACGCCTGCGAAGGCCTCCAGACGCGACAGGAAGGCGTCAGCGCCCGCCGCATCATCAATCCGGTGCTGGTTGTCCAGGAAGTCCGGCACGCTGAAATAGGAGCCTGACAGTTGGGTCACCACATAGGGCGACGGACGGCCTGGTCCGGCCCCATAGGCGAAGCGCGACGTCTGGGCCGCCGTTTCGCGGCCGAAAGAGGCGATCGCATAGTTCAGGGCGCCCGCCTGCGACAGGCCTGATTGGTCAAAGGCGCGCAGCTGCTCCCAGCGGCTGACGGCCTTCTGACGATCCTTGCGGATGGCGTCAGGTCCCGCCTCGCTCAGCTTGCTGGACAGTCCCGCGCGTGCGCCCTTGTCCAGCCCCAGGCTGGTGGCGTGTTCGGGGCTTTCGTCGATGTCCGCCTCGAACCAGCCGTCCAGCAGGGCGTTCAGGCGCCCATCGGCGTCGGTGGAAGCGGCCTGGGCCAGGGTCGGCGCGACCGCAGCCGTGGCGGCGGCGGTCAGCAGAAGGCGGCGACGATCAATCATTCGGTTACTCCCCCGAGCGGGCGCGTCACGCCGGACGCCTCCCCATAAACAACACTCAGACCGGCGCGCCTGCAGACATCAGCGCCGGATCAGGCCTGGGTCGCGACCCAGCCGTCCACGATCCGCTCCAGCACCGACAGGGGAACCCCGCCCGCCGCCAGAGCCGTGTCATGGAAACCCTTGATGTCGAAGCGCGGCCCCAGCGCGGTCTTGGCCTTTTCGCGCAGACGGACCCATTCGTTGTGGCCGACCTTGTAGGCGCAGGCCTGGCCGGGCCAGCCGCAGTAGCGTTCGACCTCGGACGTCGCCGCCCCTTCCTGATCGCCATAGGCCTCCATCATGTAGCGGATGCCCTGTTCACGGCTCCAGCCCTTGGAGTGGATGCCGGTGTCGACGACCAGACGGGCCGAGCGGAACATCAGCGACTGCAGATAGCCGATCTGCCCCAACGGATCATGCTCATAGGCGCCCAGTTCATCGGCCAGCTGCTCGGCGTACAGGCCCCAGCCCTCGACATAGCTGGAGAAGCCCAGAAGGTTCATCAGCATCGGCGCCGACGGGCTCTCCTGCTGAAGGCTGATCTGCAGATGGTGGCCGGGCGAGGCCTCGTGGTAGGTCAGGGTCGGCAGGCTCCACGACGGCCATTCCGACGTGTCCTTCAGATTGATCCAGTAGATGCCGGGCCGCGTCCCATCCAGGCTGGCGGAGTTGTAATAGCCCATCGGGGCGCCGGCCTCGATCTCGGGCGGGACGCGCTTGATTTCGACCGGGGCCTTGGGCAGGCGGCCGAAGGCGCGCGGCAGGCGGCCCTGCATGTCGGCCATCTGGGCGTTGAGCTTGGCGATCAGCTCCGCCTTGCCTGCATCCGTGTTGGGATAGACGTATTTCGGGTCATCCCCCAGCGCCTTGATCCGCTCGGCGACCGATCCCTGCGTCAGGCCCTGTGCCTTCAGCAAGACGTCCGCGCGGCCGGTCAGATTGGCCATCTGCTCCAGGCCGGTGCGGTGAATCTCGTCCGCTGTCAGACGCGTGGTGGTGATGTAGTGCAGGCTGTTGGCGTAATACTGATCGCCCTGCGGCAGGCGGCGTACAGACGCCTCGTGCGTGGCGCCCGGCAGGGCCGCCTTCAGCACCGCGTTCTGCGCGGCCAGGGCCGGATAGACCTGTTCGGTCAGCAGCCGCTCGACCTCGGCGCCCCAGTTTCCGCTCAAACCCTTGGCCTGGGCGCGGTCGATGACCGAGCGCGTGATGGGCGAGGCGGAGGCGGCGGTGGCCAGCATGCCTTCCTGTTGGCGCACGGCCTTGGCCAGGATGAAGTCGGGCGGCACGACGCCCAGGGCGTATTCTTCCTTCAGGCGGTCCGTCTCGGCGCGGAAGACATCGGACAAAACCCGCACGCGCGCCACATAGGCGTCGGCGTCGGCGGCCGTCTCAATGGTGTGCTGATTACCCAGGAAATCCGGCGCCGACTGATATGTGCCGCCCTGCTGGCTGACGCGGTAGGGATTGGGCCAGCCGCCCTGGCCATACGGAATGTCGAAGGTGGCGATGACGGCGTCGAGATTGGCGGTCAGGCTGTCGTAATAGAGCCCGTCTTGCGCCTGCATCGCGGACCGGTTCATGCCCGCCAGCTGGGCGCGCTGGGCGCGGAAAAAGGCGCGCTGGCCTTCTTCTTCTGCGCGGGTCGGTATGGTCAGCTTCGACTTGGCGGCGGCGCGCGCGCCCTTGTCCAGGCCGAAGGCGGTCACGGTTTCGGGGCTCAGATCCAGCGTCTCTTCGAACGCCTTGTCCATGAATGCCCGCAGGGTCTCGCCTGCGGCGTTCGTTGCCGGCGCCATAACCTGAGCGAAGGCGGCGTCGCCAAGGGCGGCCAGGCCTGCGCCTGCGGCGGCGGATTGGAGAAGGCGACGACGATCCAACATGAATATTCCCCCTTATTTGCATGGACAATGAAACCGCTCGCCGTCGCGGAGCAAGTTAAAACGCCGCCAACCCGCGCGCCGGAGCGCCCAGGCCTGCGCGATCCGCCACACTGCGACGATAGGAGCGAGAAAAACAGCGCTCGGCCTCTGGATTTCCCCGGCGTCAACGGAACAAATGGAAATCCCCAGAAGGATTGTGTCCAACGCAGTTGCCGAAGGGGACGCGTTCGTCCATCACCGGGCGTCTCGCCAGCACAGAGACGGGAGCATCGAAGAGCATGGGATTGGTCGCGAATATTCGTCGGGATGTGCGGTTCGCGCGTGGCCTGTTCCGCCTTTTGAAGCGCATCAAGCCGATCGAACTCGATAGCGACGTGCTGCTGTGCGACGACTTCGAAGAGGCTGTCGACAAGTTCGCCGACAACATCGCCGTCGAGGACGAACGCCGCAGCCTGACCTATCGCGAGCTGGACAACATGGCCAACCGGTTCGGCCATTGGGCCAAGGGCCGGGGTCTGCGCCGCAACGACACCATCGCCCTGATGATGACCAACCGGGTCGAATATCTGGCGGCGTGGCTCGGCTTCTCCAAGGTCGGCATCTCGACGGCACTGATCAACACCAATCTGACCGGCGAGGGCCTGGCCCACTGCCTGGCCATCTCGGGCGCCTTCCAGGTGGTCGCCGACGAGGACTGCTGGCGTCAGGTCGAGGACGCCCGCGCCCTGGTGCCGCACAACCTCATGCTCTGGGTCATGGGCCTGACCGAGGCTGACGAGTCCAGCGAGCGCCGCGGTCTGGACAAGCCGGTGCGCGGCGGTTCGTCGGTGCGCCCGACCCGCTCGGCGCGCGAAGGACTGACCAATCGCGACACCGCCCTGTTCATCTACACCTCTGGCACCACCGGCCTGCCCAAGGCGGCGCGCATCCCGCACTCGCGCGCCCGGACCTATATGCGCGCCTTTGCCGGCGCCACGCGCTCCACGCCCACGGACCGCATCTATGACTGCCTGCCGCTGTACCATTCGACCGGCGGTCTGGTCGGCGTCGGCGCGGCCCTGCTGAACGGCGGGCGGCTGATCATCCGCAAGAAGTTCTCGGCCACCAATTTCTGGCCCGACGTGAAGGCGTCCGGCGCCACCATGTTCGTCTATATCGGCGAACTGTGCCGTTACCTGACCGCCGCGCCGCACAATGAGGACGAGACCAAGCACAAGCTGAAGCTGGCCTTCGGCAATGGCCTGCGCTCCGACGTCTGGCCCGAATTCCAGAGCCGTTTCAAGATCCCCGAGATCCTGGAATTCTACGGCTCGACCGAGGGCAATGTGTCCCTGTTCAACTTCGACGGCAAACAGGGCGCCATCGGCCGGGTGCCCAGCTATCTGAAGAAGCAGATCAACATCCGTCTGGTCCAGTTCGACGTCGACACCGAACAGCCCATTCGCGGCCCCGACGGCCTGTGCCGTCTGGCGCGCGTCGGCGAAGTCGGCGAGGCCATCGGCGAGATCGGCAACGACATCCGTCACGACTTCTCCGGCTATGCCGACAAGGCCGCCTCGCAGAAGAAGATCCTGACCGACGTGTTCAAGAAGGGCGACCGCTGGTTCCGCACCGGCGACCTGATGAAGCAGGACAGCGAAGGCTATTTCTACTTCGTGGACCGGATGGGCGACACCTTCCGTTGGAAAGGCGAAAACGTCTCCACCTCCGAGGTCGAACAGGTGCTGATGACGGCGCCGGGCGTCGAGACGGCCATCGTCTATGGCGTGCCGGTGCCCGGCCAGGACGGCAAGGCCGGGATGGCGGCCCTGGTGGTGGACGGCAAGTTCGACGCCAAGACCTTCTCCGACCATGTCGAGAGCAAGCTGCCGGGCTATGCCCAGCCGGTGTTCGTGCGTCTGATGAAGGCGGTCGAGACGACCGGGACCTTCAAGTTCAGAAAGGCCGACCTGGTCGCAGACGGCTTCGACCCGGAAAAGGCGGGCGCGGCGACCCTGTATGTGCGCGGCGGCAAGTCCGGCTATCAGAAGCTGACGCCTGCGGCGCGCGAGGCGATCCTGAACGGCGAAGGCCGCATCTGATCCTGTGACGATGAGAGACGGCGTTCGCGAAACGCCGTCTTAATCATTAATCGCCATGCTTCACGCCTCTCGCGTGAGGATCGCCCGCACCCATGTTTCAGATCATCGGCATCGTCATGCTGTTCGGCATGGTGTTCGGCAGCTACATCCTGGCGGGCGGCAAGTTCGGCGTCATCGCCCACGCCCTGCCGCATGAGTTCATGGCCATCGGCGGCGCCGGCGTCGCCGCCTTTCTGATCTCCAACAGCCTGCCGGTGATCAAGGCCTCCCTGGGGGGACTGGGCAAGACCTTCTCCGGCCCCAAGTGGAAGAAGCAGGACTACAAGGACCTGCTGAGCCTGCTGTTCCAACTGACCAAGACCATGAAGTCCAAGGGCGTGGTGGCGCTGGAAAGCCATATCGAGAAGCCCAAGGAATCCACGATTTTCCAGAAGTACCCCAAGGTGCTGAAGGACCATTTCGCCGTCGACTTCATCTGCGACACCCTGCGGATGATGACCATGAACCTGGAAGATCCCCACCAGGTCGAGGATGCGATGGAGAAACAGCTCGAGAAACATCACCACGAGCATCTGGAGCCGGCCCACGCCCTGCAGAACCTGGCCGACGCCCTGCCCGCCCTGGGCATCGTCGCCGCCGTCCTGGGCATCGTGAAGACCATGGGCTCCATCACCGAACCGCCGGAAATCCTGGGCGGCATGATCGGCGGCGCCCTGGTCGGCACCTTCCTAGGCGTCTTCCTGGCCTATGGGCTGGTCGGGCCGTTCGCGGCGCGGCTGAAGGCCATCGTCGATGAGGAAGCGGCCTATTACAAGATCATCCAGTCCGTGCTGGTCGCCCACCTGCACGGCAATGCGGCCCAGATCTCGGTCGAGATCGGTCGCGGCGATATCCCCTCGATCGCCCAGCCGTCCTTCGTCGAGATGGAAGAGACGCTGAACAACATCACCAACGACTGAGCAGGCGGCCGGTCGTTTCATGCGGCTTCACGCCGCCGGGATTGCGGCTTGCGCCGTCGATCACGGCGGCCCTATCGTTTGGACAGAGGCTCCCGCCCTCGCGACATGCATACGGAGGATTTCCCATGCGCATCACCGCCCTCATCACCGTTTCCGCCGCCGTTCTGGCCCTCGCCGCCTGTGGGAAGGGCGCGGACGAACACGCCGCCGCCGCCAAGCCCGCCAATGACGCGGTCGAGGCTGCGGGCGTCGCCGAGGACTCGGTTCTGACCACGGAACAGTCCGCCCAGGCCGCTGCTCAGGCCGCCGACCAGGCGGCGCAGGACGCCCACAGCGTCGACACCGCCGCCATGACGCCCCTGCCCAGCCAGACGGCCCCTGCTGCGGCCCCCGCCGCCCCTGCCGCAGCCCCCGCTGCCGCTCACTAAATCCAGACGGCCGATCGACGTCCGACACGGGCCGCTCCGCAAGGGGCGGCCCTTTTTGCTGACGCGTGCTAGAGGGCGCGCATGACGACCCAAGACGCCTCGCCGCAACTGACCTGGACCGAAGAGGGCGAGCCGCGCTCGGGCCGGTTCGGGGATGTGTATTTCTCGCGCGACGACGGCCTGGCCGAGACCCGCGCCGTCTTCCTGAACGGCTGCGGCCTGCCGGACGCCTGGGCCGGTCGGCGTCGGTTCACGGTGGCGGAGCTGGGTTTCGGCACCGGTCTGAACATCGCCGCCCTGCTGAGCCTGTGGCAGGCGCACCGGCCCGAGGGCGGACGGCTGCACATCTTCTCGATCGAGGGCTTTCCCCTGACGGCGGACGAAGCGCGCCGCGCCCTGTCCAACTGGCCGGAACTGGCCGAGGCGGCGCAGGCCCTGACGAACGCCTGGCCGTCAGGCACGCCCGGCTTCCACCGGTTGGACCTCCCCGGTTTCAACGCTGTCCTCGATCTGGCGGTCGGCGACGCCGAATGGGCGCTGAGGGAATGGTCGGGCCAGGCCGACGCCTGGTTCTTGGACGGCTTCTCCCCCGCCCTGAACCCCGGCATGTGGTCGCCGGAGGTGATGGACCAGATCGCCGCACGTTCAGCCCCCGGCGCCCGCGTCGCCACCTTCACCGTCGCCGGAGCCGTGCGCCGCGGCCTGGCCGAACGCGGCTTCACCGTCGAGAAAATGCCGGGGCATGGCCGCAAGCGCGAACGGCTGGAGGCCCGGCTGCCGACACATCCCGCCCCCGAAACCGGGCCTCGCGTCGCCGTGATCGGGGCTGGCATAGCGGGCGCTTCGGTCGTGCGCGCCCTGACGGCGGCAGGCGTCGCCCCGCTCGTGTTCGAGGCCGACAGACCCGGTGCGGGCGGATCGGGTTTTCCGTCCGGTCTGGTGACGCCCCGCCTGGACGCCGGAGATGCAGGCATCGCCGCGCTCTACGCCCAAGCGCTGGAGCGTGCGCGTGACCTCTATCGCGCCACGCCGGGGGCCATAGTCGCCGAGGGCGTGCTGCAACTGCCTCAGGCCGAGCGTGACGCCGCCCGCTACGCCAAGATCGCCGCCCAGCCGATCTGGCCAAGCGGCGCCATGACGGTGGTGTCGCCCGACGAAGCCGCCGCCCGCATCGGCGAACCGGCTTCGACCGGAGGCCTGCTGATGGGCGGCGCATGTGCGGTCAACCCCGCCGCCATCCTGTCCGACTGGCTGTCCGGGGCCGAGATCATCAAGGCGGTCGTCACACGGATCGAACCCAGCGACGCGGGTTGGCGGCTGTTCAACGGCGACGCCGTGCTGGCCCAGGTCGACGCCGTGGTCCTGGCTGCGGGCTGGGGCTCCGCCTCTCTTCTGGAAGATAGGGACGCCGCTCCTCGCCTGTCGCCCGTTCGCGGCCAGGCCAACTGGATCAGCGGGCCCGCCCCCGCCCCCGTCGCCTGGGGCGGCTATGCGGCTCCGATGCACGACGGGCTGCTGTTCGGCGCGACCCATGACCGGGGCGACGCCTCTACCGACGTCCGCGACGACGACACCACGCGCAACCTGACGACCCTGGAGCAGCGCCTGCCGCGACTGGCCGCTTCAGTACAACCAGGCGCGATCCAGGGCCGCGCCGCCATCCGCGCCACCACCGCCGACCGTCTGCCCGTGGCAGGCGCCCTGGCCCCCGGCCTGTTCATCCTCAGCGGCCTCGGCTCGCGCGGCCTGTCCGCCGCCCCCCTGTTGGGCGAGCACATCGCCGCCCAGATCATCGGCGCGCCTTCCCCCCTGCCGCAGTCCGCTGCTGCGCGGGTCGGACCGCTGCGTCCCGCCGTCGCCAGAAATTGATTTGCTGAAACATTCGTCAGGACAAAATCTGGAACGGGGCTTTTCAGGGATCAAAACCATGCGTCTTGTCTCCACACTCCCGCTCCTGGCCATCGCCGCCCTGGCGGGGTGCGCGCCGACCGGCGCCGCCCGCACCGCCAACCCGAACGAACAGGCCAGCGCGCGCACCTGTTTTCGCACGATGAACGTCCGCAACTTCCGCGCCGAGGACTGGCAGACCCTCTATGTCCGCACCTCGGCCCAGGACGTGTTTCAGATCCAGTCCGCCGGGGTCTGCAAGGATCTGGACAGCGCGATCGCCATCGAACTGCGGCCTCTCGACGGGTTCAGCAATCTCTGCACCGGCGACTTCGCCACCCTGAATGTCGGCAGTCCAGGACACTCGACCTGTCGCGTGCAGATCGGCAAACGCCTCAGCGCCGAGGAGATTGCGGCCCTGCCCAGTCGGGTTCGTCCCTAGGGGCCTGTCACGAGACGATTGCGCTTTTCCTCGGACGGGTATGAAATATCACCGTTCAGAGGGAGGTCATCATGAGCGGAATCGCCAAATATCTCACCATCGGGGCTGCGGCCCTCGCCATCGCCACACCAGCGGCCGCCGAGAGCTGGGCGCAGTTCTCGTCCAACGATCAGACGCTCTATGTGATTGATCTGGATACGCTGACGCCGGTGGATGGAATTGTCAGCGCCCACATGGGCCGGGTGCCGGCCAAGGGCGACGCCAGCGACCTCAGTTATGACACCGAGGTCGTCCTGATGCGCTGCGCCGACGGCCAGTCCAAGCCCGGCGAGATCGTCACCTATGGCCCCGACGGCGCCGAAACCGATCGCTACACCGACGAGGGGCCGTGGGGCGCGTCCGGCGGCGTCTATGAATCGATCAAGCGCATCGCCTGCGAGAATGCGTTGCCCGCCAGCACGCCCTACCCGACCATCGCGGCCTTGATCGCCGCAAAACGCGGCCAGTAGGCCGCGTCCGCGACACGGGATTCAGACGTCGACGGCGGCGTCCAGGGCGTTTTCCTGGATGAACTCGCGGCGGGGTTCGACGACGTCGCCCATCAGTTTGGCGAACAGGTCGTTGGCGTCTTCCTCGTGTTCGACCGAGACCTGCAGCAGGGTGCGGGCATTGACGTCCAGCGTCGTCTCCCACAGCTGCTCGGGGTTCATCTCGCCCAGACCCTTGTAGCGCTGGATGGCCAGGCCCTTCTTGCCGGCGTCCAGCACCGCGTTCAGCAGGTCCAGAGGTCCGCGGATCGTCGTCGACTTGTCCTTGCGGCGATAGACGGCGGGCGCGGAGAAGACGCCGTCGAAGGCGGCGGCGCGTTCGGCCAGACGACGCGCATCCAGCGAGCGGATCAGCGTCTCTTCCAAGACGATGGTCTCCTGCACGGCGCGACGGGTGCGGGAGAAGACAACTGCGCCCTGAGCCCCCGGCGCCCCGGACCATTCGCCATCGCCTTCTTCGGCATAGAGGTTCAGGCGGACGGCGGCGTCGGCGGCGGCTTGCGCCGTGTCGGCGTTCTCGACGAACAGACCGGCCAGAGCCGCCTGTTCGATGGCGAAGGCGGGTGCGCGCTGGCTGAGACGGTCCACGCCCGCCTTGAAGGCCTTGGCCTCGCGCACCAGAGCCTGCAGGTCCAGGCCCAGGCGGCGTTCGCCGGTCGACAGGTCCAGTTCCGCCTCGGACGAACCTTCCTCGATGAGGTAGGAATCCATCTCGGCCTGATCCTTGAGGTAGCGCGACTGCTTGCCCTTGGAGACCTTATAAAGCGGCGGCTGGGCGATATAGACGTGGCCGCGTTCGATCAGCTCCGGCATCTGACGATAGAAGAAGGTCAGCAGCAGGGTGCGGATGTGAGCGCCGTCAACGTCGGCGTCGGCCATCAGGATGATCTTGTGATAGCGCAGCTTGTCGGCGTTGAAGTCGTCGCGGCCGATGCCGGTGCCGAGCGCCAGGATCAGGGTGCCGATCAGATCGGACGACAGCATCCGGTCAAAGCGCGCGCGCTCGACATTCAGAATCTTGCCGCGCAGGGGCAACACCGCCTGGTTCTCGCGGTTGCGGGCCTGTTTGGCCGAGCCGCCTGCGGAATCGCCCTCGACGATGAACAGTTCTGACTTGGCCGGATCGCGTTCCTGACAGTCAGCCAGCTTGCCGGGCAGGCTGCTGATTTCCAGCGCGGATTTGCGGCGCGTCAGGTCGCGCGCCTTGCGGGCGGCTTCACGGGCCGACGCCGCCTCGATGATCTTGGAGACGATCATCTTGGCTTCGACGGGGTGCTCCTCGAACCATTCGGCCAGACCTTCCGAGCACAGGTTCTCGACCGCCGGGCGGACCTCGGACGAGACCAGCTTGTCCTTGGTCTGGGAGCTGAATTTGGGGTCCGGCACCTTGACCGACAGCACGCAGGTCAGGCCTTCGCGGGCGTCCTCGCCGGTCGGCGCGACCTTCTCCTTCTTGGCCAGGCCGGAGCTTTCGATATAGCTGCCCATCACCCGTGTCAGGCTGGCGCGGAAGGCCGACAGGTGGGTGCCTCCATCCCGTTGGGGGATGTTGTTGGTGAAGCACAGCATCGTCTCGTGGTAGCTGTCGTTCCACCACAGGGCCAGGTCCAGTTCGATCCCGTCCTTCTTGCCGCGAATGACGATGACGTCCTTCAGGATCGGCGTCTTGGACTTGTCGAGGTGGCGCACGAAGGCTTCGACGCCGCCCTCGTAGTGCAGGATCATTTCGATGGGTTCGGCGTGCCGCTGGTCCGCCAGCCGGATGACCACGCCCGAGTTCAGGAAGGCCAGTTCGCGCAGGCGATGCTCCAGCGTCTTCAGATCGAAGTCGATATGGCTGAAGGTGGTGACCGACGGATAGAAGGTGACCTCGGTGCCGCTCAGAGGCTGTCCGGCCTTGGGGCCTTCGGTGCGGATCGGGGCGACGCCGGTGACTTCCAGCGACTTGGCCGTGTCGCCGCGTTCGAAGCGCATCTCGTGCTGCTTGCCGTCGCGGAAGATCTTCAGCTGAAGCCAGTCGGACAGGGCGTTCACGACCGAGACGCCCACGCCGTGCAGGCCGCCCGAAACCTTGTAGGAGTTCTGGTCGAACTTACCGCCCGCGTGCAGCTGGGTCATGATGACCTCGGCCGCCGACACGCCTTCCTCGGCGTGGATGTCGGTGGGAATGCCGCGGCCGTTGTCGGTCACGGTGACCGATCCGTCGGCGTTCAGGATGACCTGAACCAGATCGGCGTGGCCAGCCAGGGCTTCGTCGATGGCGTTATCGACCACCTCATAGACCATATGGTGCAGACCGGACCCGTCGTCGGTGTCGCCGATATACATGCCGGGGCGTTTCCGCACCGCGTCCAGGCCTTTGAGAACCTTGATGGAATCGGCGCCGTATTCGGGCTGGTCGGCAATCGGATCGGTCATGAAGTCAGTCAATGTGACGCCCGGGGAACGGGCTTCGAGACAGGGTGTGGACGCCGCGAATCTGGGCGGCGCCCGAAGCCGTCAATATATAGGAAATTTAGCAGCAATTGCGAGGGGAACAGCCGTTTTGCGCGGGTCCATCGGCAGCGGCGGTTCCGCCGATAAATCAGTCGCTCTCCAGCGCCCCGCCCGCGACGCGGACAAACTGCGCACGCCCCTCCAGACCGGCGAACAGTGAGCGCTCAGTGCCCGTCATGAAGGCCTGCAGATCAAGGGCGACAATCTCGTCGAACAGGGCGGCGCGGCGACGTTCGTCCAGATGGGCGGGGGCCTCGTCCAGCAGCAGGACGGGCCGGGCGGCTCCTGCGCCTGCATGACCTGACAGACGGGTGATCTGGGCCAGGATCAGGTTCAGAACCAGCGCCTTCTGTTCGCCCGACGACCCTTCGGCGGCGGGGCGGTTCTTTTCGCGATGGATGGCGGTCAGATCGGTGCGGTGCGGGCCGAACAGGGACCTGCCCGCTGCGCCGTCACGGGCGCGGGCCCTGGCCAGACCTTCGCGGATCGAGGCGGCGATTTCGTCTTCTTCGGCGCCGGCTTCGGCCATCTGTTCGGCGGCCCCGTCCAGCCCCAGGTCCGCCTGGGGGAAAGGCCGGTCGCCTCGGGCGTCGATGGCGGCCTGCAGCGCATGCAGGGCGGCGACACGGGCGATGGCGGCCCGCGCCCCCGCCTCGCCCAGCCGGGCCTCCAGCGCATCCAGCCAGACCGGGTCGGCCTCACGCCCATCTGCAGCGTCATTCAGCAACCGCAGCCGCTCGCGCAGGGCCTTTTCATAGGCCGAGACGCTGGCGGCGTGGTCGGGGTCGGCGGCGAAGACCAGACGGTCGAAGAATTTCAGCCGCTCGGCGCGGGCGTCGGAGAACAGCCGGTCCTGTTCAGGCGTGGCCCATACGGGTCGGAGGTAGTCCAGCAGCCGACCGGGCTGGGCCGTTTCGCCGTCGATGCGCACGATGCGGCGTGACGCGCCCGCCGTCTGGACGCCCGTGCCCAGCCGCGTCTCGTCGTCCAGTTCGACCATGACGGCCCAGGCGCGGCCGGTCGCCTCGCCCGGCTCGCGGCGGCCCATCTCGGCGGCCGTCGCCCCCCGCAGCCCCTTGCCGGGGGTCAGCAGGCTGACGGCCTCCAGCAGATTGGTCTTGCCCGCCCCGTTCGGCCCATGCAGCACGACCGGCCCGGCATCGAGCGCCAGCCGCGCGGCTGCATAGGAGCGGAAGTCGGTGAGGGTGAGGGAGGCGATCAAGGAATGAGGGCTTTCGCGGCGCCGGACATCCTATGGATCATCCGTAGCGGATGCGCCATTGCTCCAACAGCGTCGAAAGCGGCTCGGGCGCCAGGCCGATGTTGCGCGGGAAGCTTCCGTCGATCGGCACGTCGCCCGCTCTGTTCAGCCTTGAGGCCAGCCCGCCAGAAAAGGACGAACCTTCCTTGAGCCGCCACACCGCATGAGGCGCAACGCCGCCGACGGACTGGCCGTCGGCATCCCGGCTTGCAGCCTCGCTGTAGAGAGAAAAGCCTTCAACCTCGCTCCAGGGGATCAGGCCCGGCGAAAGGGGGCCCGTCAGATGGAAACCCTCTGTCGTGAGGATCAGCTTCGGCGGCCTGACGAGGGCGAGGACGGAGGCCCCGGCGGCGGCGGCCAGACAGAACACCCCCACCCAGCTCCACAGCGTCTCGATGGCGTCGCCAGACTGTTTGATGAACCACAACCCCAGGGCCGCCGTCGCCACAAACAGCGCCAGCGACCAGGCCACCACGCTGCGCGACGTGGTCAGGACCAGACGTTCGCCCGTCGGATTGCCGTTGACGACGGTCACACCCGCAGCGGCATCAGCACATACTGGACGCCCGGATCGCCGGGATCGAGCACCAGGGTCGGCGAGGCCGGGTCGGCGAAGCGGAAGGCGGCGTTCTCGCCGGTGATCTGACCCGCGACGTCCAGCAGATAACGGGCGTTGAAGCCGATCTCGAACGGTTCGTCGGAATAGCCGATCTCGACCTCTTCCTCGGCCTGGCCCGCCTCCATGTTGCGCACGGTCAGCTTCACCCGGTCATTGTCGAAGGCCAGCTTCACCGAGCGGCTCTTTTCCGCCGAGATGGTGGCGACGCGGTCCACGGCCTTGGCGAACAGGGCGTTGTCGATGTCGGCCTGCTTGTCATTGCCCTTGGGGATGACGCGCGAATAGTCCGGGAAGGCGCCGTCGATGACCTTGGAGGTCAGGCTGGCCTCGCCCAGCTGGAAGCGGATCTTCTGGGCCGAGACCTGAACCTCGACCGGGCCGTTGGTGTCGTCCAGCAGACGACGGACCTGATCGACGGTCTTGCGCGGCACGATGACGCCGGGACCGCCCGCAGCCCCTTCCGGCGCCGGGGTCTCGGCCAGGGCCAGACGGTGGCCGTCGGTGGCCACGGCGCGCAGCAGGGGAATGCCCGCCTCGGCGACCGTGTGCAGATAAAGGCCGTTCAGATAGTAACGCGTCTCTTCGGTCGAGACGGCGAACCGGGTCTTGTCGATCAGACGGGCCAGGTCTTCCTTGGGCAGGACATAGGAGGCCCCGGCGCTCTCGGTCGACATGACGGGGAAGTCGCCTGCAGGCAGGACCGGCAGGTTGAAGCGCGAACGTCCGGCCGAGACCACCAGACGGGGATCATCGCCCGAATAGAGCAGCGACACCTCGGCGCCTTCCGGCAGCTTGCGCACGATCTCGTACAGGGTGTGGGCGGGCGCCGTGATCTGACCCTCGACCTGAACCTGGGCCTCGGCCTCGTCGACCATCTCCATGTCCAGGTCGGTGGCCGCGAACGCCAGCCGGTCACGACCTGCGCTGAGCAGGACATTGGACAGGATCGGGATGGTGTTTCGACGTTCAACGACGCTCTGCACGTGGCCCAATGCCTTCAGGAGCGCGGATCGTTCGATAGTCAGTTGCATGTCGTCTCGCCCGGAGACGGCGCCTCCCCGGAGACGCCGCGATTGAGGGGTTTAGACACTAGCGAATTAAGCGCGCTGAGCAAGGAAGCGGCTTGTGGTTAGTTGTTGTCCACGCGTGGATAAGTGGGCCGAGTGCGGGGACGGAGCGCAAAAATCGAGCGAACCTGCCGCCCTGCGCCCCGCAAACCCTGGAGATCAGCCCCGCAGCTTGCGGGTCAGGGCCTCGACATCGCGGGCGATCTGATCGTCCTGCGGCATCAGCTCCTCGATCTTGCGCACGCCGTGCAGGACGGTCGTGTGGTCGCGACCGCCGAAGCGACGGCCGATGTCGGGATAGGAGCGGGTCGTATGCTGCTTGCACAGATACATGGCGATCTGGCGCGGGCGGGCGACCGAACGGGTGCGGCGCTCCGACAGCAGGTCGGCCTGTTTCAGGTTGAAGTGTTCGGCGACCGTCTTCTGGATCTCGTCGACGGTGATGCGGCGCTCAGGCCCGCCACGCATGGCCATGCCCAGCAGGGTCGAGGCCTCATCGACCGAGACGGCGGACAGGCGCGAACCGGCGGCGGCGGCCAGGGTGTTCACGGCGCCCTCAAGCTCGCGCATCGAGCCGGGCGTGCGGTCCACCAGCTGCGCCAGCACGTCCGGGGCGGCCTCGCCCTGAACCACGCCAAGAGCCGACAGGGCACGCAGACGGTTCTGGGCCACGGCGATCTTCAGCTCACGGTCGCCCGCCTCGACCGGGCAGGTCAGACCGGCGGCGAGGTGGCTGCGCAGGCGCGGCTCCACATCGGTCAGGGCCATCGGCGCGCGGTCGGCCGAGAAGACGATGCGTTTGCCGTCCTCGATCAGGGCGGTCAGGGTCGACAGCAGTTCTTCCTGGGTCGAGGTCTTGCCGCCGACGAACTGGACGTCGTCCAGCAGCAGCATGTCGGCCGAGCGCAGGCTTTCCTTGAAGGCGGCTGTCGAACGGTCCTGCATCGCCTTGACGAAGGTGGACAGGAAACGCTCGGCGGTCAGATAGACTACCTTGGCCTGGGGACGCAGGCGCTGGGCCTCCCAGGCGATGGCGTTCAGCAGGTGGGTCTTGCCGTAGCCGTAGGGGCCGCAGAAGAAGACCGGGTTGAAATGACCGTCGGCCCAGCTGGCGACCTGTTTGGCGATGGCCAGGGCGAAGGCGTTGCCCTGGCCCTCGATGAAGCTGTCGAACGTCAGGCGCTCCTGCAGACCGGCGGCGCGCACGGCGCGGGCGCTGTCGGCGACAGGGGCGATGGTGGGGACCGCCATATTGGCCGAAGACAGGGCCACCAGACGCGGAGAGGCGTCCAGCACGTGACCGGCCGGAACGGCGGTGGCCGGCGCGGGCGAACCCACCTCGGCGCGGCAGCGCACGTCCAGACGGCGCGACAGGCCGTCCAGGCCCAGCCACAGCTCGTTCATGCGGCGCAGGGCGTTCTTGCGCACCCAGTCACGGGCATAGGCGGTCGGGGTGACCAGGATCAGCTGACCGGCGGAATCCACGCGGACAGCCGAAGGCGCGACGTAGGAGTTGAACGGGCCGTCGCCGATCTCGGCGCGCAGGCGCACGGACGCCTCGCCCCAGATCCGATCCAGATCCGTCGTCTCCAGCCTGCTCGATCCGCCCGCCATTGCCGCTGCGCCCCCAACCATATTTCAGCCACTCGCTGCAAAATCCAATCCGAACCTCGGCGCTTCAGGGCGATGGTTCAGGGACGACTTCTCCTGCGCCGAAAAGCGATGCTTTCCGGACGGGGCCGAACTCTTGAACAGACATCTCCCGCCAACGCGAAACTACAGTCTCGCGCCGTCTTCATCCGTATTGGGATGGAAGTGCGTTAGAGGCCAAAACTTACGCTCAGAGCCTCTTGGGTCAACGGAGATTCGTTGGCTGATTCGCAGTTAAATTGTTTGACTCCGACAAACCCTGCGCCCGCTTGAGGAATTCCGGATTTCACCCCTGCCAGCCTCCCCTCGCCATGAGGTGGAGGTTAACGGCACAACGCGAAACGGCGAAGGAGCTTTCGCCCCTTCGCCGTTGAAATCACTAGAAAATCCTATAACAGAACGACGATAGACGTTCCGTATCAGGGATAATCCTTAATGGATCAGGCCGCCGACAGCTTCTTCAGCTGAGCCGCCAGGCGCGACACTTTGCGCGATCCGGTGTTCTTGTGAACGACGCCCTTGGAGACGGCGCGCATCAGCTCGGATTGCGCTTCGACGAAAGCGGTCTTGGCGACAGCAGCGTCGCCGCCGGCCAGAGCTTCCTGGAACTTGCGCAGATAGGTGCGAACGCGCGAGCGACGCGCCTTGTTCACTTGGGTCCGCGCTTCGATCTTGCGGATCGCCTTGCGGGCGCCGGGGTTGTTGGCCATGTCAAACCTTCGAACGGAAAACGCCGCGGAGCACACGTCCACGGCGCAGAAATCTCAAGAGGGCGGGCCTATAGCCGATAGGCCGGGATCGGTCAACGCGGAGTCTGACTCCTTTGCCCGGTGCCTCTGTCCGGTCGGCGCCCTCTCAGTTCGTCGCTCGCCCCTCTGATAAACCTTCGTTCAACACACCCTATGCCAAAGGTCGGGGCTCACACGGAAGTTTCATGTCGCGTCCCAGACACTCAGTTTTGACCGTTCTGACCGTCCTGGGTCTGACGATGTTGCTTGTGCAGAACGCACAGGCGCAGCCCCCCGACCCGGTGCGGACGCCGTTGGAGCTGGCCGCCGCCGTGGAGAAACGCGCCGCCGCAACTGATTTCGCGGCCCTTGACGCCTTTGGCCGCACGGCGATGAACCGTCATGATCGCGAGGGCCTGCAGCGCCTGCATCATGTCGCCTGGATTCTGCTGAACCAGGGCGAGTTCGTCCAGGCCCGGACCTGGAACGACCGTCTGACCCAGGCCGCACGACTTCAGAACGATCTGCGATACCAGCAAGTCGCCCGGCTGAACGCGCTCAGCCTGCGCTATAATCAGGGTGAAACCGGCGTCGCCGAAGAGATGCGCCAGATCGCGGCCAGCGAACAGGACTGGTTCGCCAGGGCGCACGCCACCCGCCTGTGGGCCCTGGCCCTGATGGACCGCGACAAGATCGGCGAGGGGCTGAAACTGCTGGCCGACGCCGACGCCTTCATACCGAGCACCTCCGCCTATGCCGAAACCGCGCAGGCGGGCCTGTGGGAGATGACCGGTCTGGGCCTGATGAAGCTGAATGACATCGACGGCGCCACCGCCGCCTTCGGCCGGTTCGAGATTGATCTGGCCAATCCCGCCTATCCGCGCCCTGATTTCGACGCCATCTATAATCTGGCGCGGCTGTCGACCCAGTTGGGCGATCCTGAACAGGCCCAGCGCCTTTATATGGCGCACCACCGGCTGACCTTGCGAGCCGGCCTGCCCAGCCTGGCCATCTATGACGCCAATCTTTGCGTCACCACGGCTGAGGCGCGACACGCCCCGAACGACGTCCTGGCCTGCCTGGCGCCCTATGGTCAGGACCTGGGCGCCGCCTCCTTCCTGGCGGCCAATCTGCTGCCGTCGCGGGCCATCGCCTATGCCCAGACCGGACAACTGGCCCTGGCGCGCCGCGATCTGGCGGCCATCAAGGGACGCATCGCCGCAGGCCAGTACCGGGATCAGAACAGCTACAAGCTAGGCCGCATCGAGGCCGAAATCCTGTTCGCGGAAGGCAAGCCCCGAGAGGCCTACGAGACGCTGCGCGACTATGCCGAACAGGACAAGATCAACGACGCCCGCCGCTACAGCGCAGGCATTCGCCAGGTCACCGGCGACATGCAGCAGCAGTTGGCCGAACGGCGCGCCCAGTTGGAGACTGCGCGGGTCAACACCACCCTGCAGCGCGATGTCATCAAGGCCCAGAACGGCGGCATGGTGATCGCGGTCATCTTCGTGCTGTCGGCCTTGGCCGCGATGTTCTGGCTGTGGCGTCAGGCCGGCCACCTGCGGGTCGCGCGCCGCCGCGCCGAGGACGCCAGTCGCTCCAAGTCCGAGTTCCTGGCCAATATGAGCCACGAGATCCGCACTCCGCTGAACGGCGTGGTGGCCATGGCGGACGCCCTGTCGCGCACGGCCTTGCCCCCGCCAGAACAGGAGATGGTCAATGTCATCCGCACATCCGGGGTGACGCTGGAACGTCTGCTGTCCGACATCCTGGACTCTGCCAAGATCGAAGCGGGCCAGATCGCCATCGAACACGCCGCCTTCGAACTGGGCGACACGGTGCGCGGCGCGGTCGCCCTGTATCGCCCCAAGGCGGATGCGAAGGGCCTTATCCTCCAGACGCAGATCGATCCCGCGCTGGAAGGTCTGGTCGAAGGGGATGTGGTGCGCCTGCGTCAGGTGCTGTCCAATCTGATCTCCAATGCGCTGAAGTTCACCACCGAAGGCTCCGTCTCCATCGCCGTCGATGCGGCGGGACCAGATCGGGTGCGGTTCACGGTGACCGACACCGGTTGCGGTTTCGACGCTGATTTGAAGGATCGGATATTCACCCGCTTCCAGCAGGCGGACGGCTCGATCACGCGCCGCTTTGGCGGGACGGGGCTGGGCCTGGCCATTTCACGCCATCTGGTCGAATTGATGGGCGGGTTGATGGATTGCGACGGCGTCCCCGGCGAGGGGGCCCGCTTCTGGTTCGAACTGCCGTTGCCGACGGCCGCCGCGCCGATCACCACGCACGCCCAGGCCAGACAAGACCTTAATGAAACCGCCTTCCCGGCCCGCATCCTGCTGGCGGACGATCATCCCGCCAACCGCAAGGTGGTGGAGATCATGCTGGCGCACCTGCCCACCGAACTGGTCACGGTCGATGACGGCGACGCCGCCGTGGCCGCCTTCCGCGACGGGGGCTTTGAACTGGTGCTGATGGACATGCAGATGCCGGTGATGGACGGCCTGAGCGCAACCACCGCCATCCGCGCGCTGGAGCAGGATCAGGACCGCCCCCGCACGCCGATCATCATGTTGACCGCCAACGCCCTGCCCGAACATGTGGCGGCGAGCGCGGCGGCGGGCGCAGACGGCCACCTGACCAAGCCGATCACCCTTTACAGTCTGCTCGACGGCATCGCGACGGCCATGGAGGCGGCGCAGCGCCAGCGACGGCCGCAGCCCGCCTAAAGCCCGGTTTCCGGATCGAGCCAAACGCTCTTTAACGGCCCAATTCCGGATTTCCGTCGCTCGAAATTCGCCGGTGTTGAAACCGCGCAACGCTTTCCAAAACTTCATTAATTTGGCCGTTTTGCCGCCACGATTGGCGCGCCTCCAGAGGGCCTGTCCACGTCCCCGGAATACGCCTCTCATGACCCTTTCGGCCCTGATGCTGCTGGCTCTGGCTCCCAACGCCGAAGCCGTGCAGGTGCAAAACCCCCAGACCGACGAACCCGTCGTCGTCCTGCCCGATGTCGAAGTGACGACCACGCGGCGCGGCGTGGCTCTGGGCGGTCAGGAGCCGATCGTCTCGTATGACGCCGCGCAGATTCAGGCCTTCGGCGCGACCAATATCGGCGAACTGGTCAGCCTGCTGGAGGCCCAGACCCGCAGCGCGCGGGGCGGCGCCCCGGTCTTCCTGGTCAATGGGCGGCGCATCTCGGGCTTCCGCGAAATCCGCGGCCTGCCTCCCGAGGCCATAGAACGGTTCGACGTCCTGCCTGAGGAGACCGCCCTCTCCTATGGCTACAGCGCCGACCAACGCGTCGTGAACGTCGTGCTGAAGGCCGACTTCCGCTCCATCACCGCCTCGGGCACCGTGACCCGCCCGACCAGCGGCGGCCAGACCGTTCTGGACAACAGCAACAACGTGCTGCGCATCGCAGGATCGACCCGCTGGTCGATGGACCTGAACCTGAACTCCCAGACCGCCCTGTTCGAGACCGAGCGCAACATCGACCGCAGCGGGGCCGCTGAACTGTTCGACCTGCAGGGCAATATCGTCGGCCTGCCACGCGGCGCCCAGATCGACCCCGCCCTGTCGGCTCTGGCGGGTCAGGCCGTCACGGTTGCGGGCGCGCCAGCCAGCGCCGCGAACGGCGCCCCGTCGCTGAACGACTTCCTGGGGACGGCGAACAGCCCGCGTCAGGGCGACCTGAACGCCTATCGCACCCTTCTGCCCAACACCGGATCGGCGGAAATCTCCGGCACGCTTAAGAAGGATCTGAACCGGGACATCGGCGCCACCTTCAGCGGCAGCTACAAGACCGCCTCCAGCCTCAGCTATCTGGGCCTGCCGGGCGTGACCCTGACCTTGCCGTCGGGCAATCCCTATTCGCCGTTCGGCGATGATGTGCAGTTGTTCCGCTATCTGGACCGCCCAGACGCCCTGAAACGCGAGGTCGACACCCAGACGGCCGGCGTCGGCACGGTGCTGGACGGTTTCGCAGGCGACTGGCGCTGGACCCTGACGGGAACCTATGACTGGGTCGAGACCAAGACCTCGACAGGCCGGGGCGTCGACCCCGCCGCCCTGCAGGCCAGCCTGATCGCGGGCGCCCCCACGGCGAACCCGTTCGGCGACATCGACGGACGCGTGACCGACCGCCTGCGCGATACGGCCAAGTCCACGTCTGGCGTCGCCAACGCCGAGCTTGTGGTCAACGGCAAGGCCTGGAGCGGCCCGGCGGGCGACCTGACCTCAACCTTCAAGGTCGGCGCACAGCATCAGTCGCTGGATTCCGAAAGCCTGCGCAACGGCGTCGCTGACGAGCGGTCGCTGTCGCGCGATCTGGGACGGCTCCAGGCGAACTTCAGCCTGCCGATCGCCAGCCGGGACCGGGGCGTTCTAGCCAAGATCGGCGACCTGTCGGCCAGCATGAACCTGGCCTATGACGAACTGTCGGACTTCGGCGGGGTCAGCACCATCGGCGGGGGCCTGAACTGGTCGCCCATCCAGCGCCTGTCGCTGGGCGTCGACTATTCGGATGCGGGCAAGGCCCCGACGATGCAGCAGTTGAATGATCCGACGGTCTCGACGCCGAACACGCCGGTGTTCGACTTCAGAACGGGCGAGACGGTCGAAGTAGCCTATGTCACAGGCGGCGCGCCCAATTTGAGCGCCGAGAACGCCCGGTCCCTGAAGCTCAGCGCCAACTGGCAACCCTATAGCGCCCGCGACCTGCGCTTCAACCTGGCCTACACCCGCACCGATACGGACGACCAGATCGCCAGCTTCCCGACGATCACCCCCGCTCTGGAAGCCGCGCTTCCGGAACGGTTCCAGCGCGACAGCGACGGAACCCTGCTGTCCATCGACGCCCGTCCGCTGAACTTCAGCCGCCGCGAGCAGCAGGACGTGCAATGGGGCTTCAACTTCTCGCGCCCCTTCGGCAAGCCAAATCCGACCGCTGAACGCGGCCAGCGCGGTCCGGGCGGTTTCGGCGGGGGCGACGGCGCCCCGCGCATGGCGGGTCCAGGCGGTCCTGGCGGTCCTGGCGGTCCGCGCGGCCCAGGCGGCGGAGGACGCGGCGGCGGCGGGATGCAGCCGGGCCAGGGCATGTTCAACCTGTCCTTGACCCACACCTGGAGACTGCAGGACGAGGTGACCATCCGCGACGGTCTGGCGCCGCTCGACCTGCTGGACGGCGACGCCATCAGCGGCAGCGGCGGCCAGTCACGACATGAGGTCCAGCTTCAGGCTGGGGCCTTCCGCAACGGCCTGGGCATGTTCGTCAACGCCAACTGGCGCGCGGGAACCCACGTCAACAGCACCGACGTCGCGTCGCCCAATCTGGATTTCTCTGGCCGAACGACGATTAATTTATTCGCATTCGCAGATTTGACCCAGAGGACGAAATGGGTCGAAAAATTCCCGCTCCTGAAAGGCACGCGCATCGGTTTCGGGGTGACGAACATCTTCGACGACCGGGTGTCTGTGACCTCCAGCGACGGTCAGACGCCGCTCAACTATCAATCGGATTTTCTGGACCCGACGGGGCGGACCTTCCGCATCAACCTGCGCAAGATACTGTTCTAACGGCAAGCTTCAGCATTCACCGAACGATGGTTGTGAACCATACACGCAGAACGGCATTATAAATCGCATAGAAACGTTTGCGATGAGGAAGAACGACAGATCAAGAATTGCACAACGCTAAGTAGCCGCCATCGTCACTGACAGGAATGTTCATACTACTTCCCCGATAACGGAATGATGTCGATATTCCCTTGGTATTCGCCCTTTACTGCTACGCTTTTTGCTTGACGTAGGCAGGTTTTTGGGGCCTCACGCGCTCAACCGCCTAGTATCCTGAAGGCCAAGATGAACGACCTAGTAGACCCCGTAGACGTCGCGATCGGCACGCGCATTCGCGCCCGCCGCGAAGAACTCCGCATCACTCAGGCGCAACTTGCGGCTGGCGCCGGAGTGACCTTCCAACAGATTCAAAAGTACGAACGCGGCGTCAACCGCGTGTCCGCAGCCCGCCTGCTGCAGATCGCCGCCGTTCTGAAATCCACCGGCGCCGCCCTGTTGGGCGAGCTGGACGGCGCAGAGGGTGACGAGCTGGCTCTGGCCGCCCCGGGCGCCGCTGAGCTGCTCTCGACCTTCCGCGACATTCAGGACGCCGAAAAGCGCGACGCCCTGCTGTTGGTGGCCAAGAGCCTGCGCCAGTAAGACGAAACGCGGTGCGCGTTCGGCGCCGCCGCGATGACGCCAGACCGATAAAGGCGCGCCCTGCGGGGTGCGCTTTTTCTTTTTTGCGCCTGAGATACAAGCTTTTCGCGTCGAGAACGAAACCTAGGCACGCCCTACGTCTTGAAGATATAAGCATATCTTTATATGTCTGATCGCCTGACCATCAGACAGGAGCCTTCCTTGGCCCGTTCCTCCTTCCTCTTCACCTCGGAAAGCGTGTCCGAAGGACACCCTGACAAGGTCGCCGATCGCATCTCCGACACCGTGGTGGACGCCTTCCTGGCGAAGGACCCGGAAGCGCGCGTGGCCTGCGAAACGATGGTGACGACGCAGCGGATCATCCTGGCGGGTGAAGTCCGCGCCACACAGCCGGGCAACACCAAGGAACAGAACGAGGCCTTCACCCAAGGCATCATCGACAGCCTGGAGCCGCTGGTCCGCGCTGCGGTCAGGGACATCGGCTATGAGCAGGACGGCTTCCACTGGGAAACGGCCGAATACGCCTGCCATCTGCACGCCCAGTCGGCGGACATCGCCGTCGGCGTCGACTCCACCAATGAGAAGGACGAGGGCGCAGGCGATCAGGGCATCATGTTCGGCTATGCATCGAACGAAACGCCTGAGCTGATGCCGGCGACTCTGGCCTACAGTCACAATATTCTGAAAAAGCTGGCGGAGCTGCGCCACGCGGGCGGCTCGATCCTGGAGCCGGACGCCAAGTCCCAGGTCACCCTGCACTACGAAGACGGCAAACCCGTCCGCGCCACCTCCATCGTCGTCTCGACCCAGCACGCCAAGGGCAAGACCCAGGCTGACGTAGCCGCCGTGGTCAAGCCGGTGGTCGAAAGCGTACTGCCGCAAGGCTTCATCACCGACGAGACCGTCTGGCACATCAACCCGACCGGCATTTTCGAAATCGGCGGCCCCGATGGCGACGCGGGCCTGACCGGCCGCAAGATCATCGTCGACACCTATGGCGGCGCAGCCCCGCACGGCGGCGGCGCCTTCTCGGGCAAGGACCCGACCAAGGTTGACCGCTCGGCCGCCTACGCCGGCCGCTACCTGGCCAAGAACGTCGTCGCCGCCGGTCTGGCCGACCGTTGCACCATCCAGATCAGCTACGCCATCGGCGTCGCGGCGCCCCAGTCGATCCACGTGGACCTGCACAACACGGGCAAGATCGATCCCGCCGTGCTGGAACGCGAACTGCCCAAGCTGATCGGCGGCGCCACGCCGCGCGGCATTCGCGAGCATCTGAAGCTGAACAAGCCGATCTACGCCCGCACCACCGCCTACGGCCATTTCGGCCGCGAGCCTGACGCCGACGGCGGCTTCAGCTGGGAAAAGACCGATCTGGTCGAGGCGCTCAAGGCCCTCGCCTGATCACGATGTTCCGGCCTGGCGACCACCAGGCCGGACACGCATCTCAGCCCGCCAACAGACCCTGATCGCGCAGGGCGTCAGCCAGTTCGCCCGGCCCGGTCCACAGACGGGTGTAGCCTGCCTCGCCCAGTCGTTTCAGCTCGGTGACCAGATCAGCCTTGGGCGAGGCGACGAAACGCCCGTCAAAACCCACGCCGTCCGCAGAGACGCGCACCAGAGGCCGCCCGGTTTCAAGCCGGTGCAGGAAGCCTTCGCACAGAACCACCGCCTCTTCGGCCAGCAATCCCGTCTCCACCGTCAGGCCCGCCGTGCGCAGCCGCTCTGTGCCACGCCCCGCCGCGAACGGCGACGGATCAAGACAGGCGACCACCACGCGCGCCACCCCGGCCTCAGCCAGGAAATGGGCGCAGGATTTACGCCCTGAAGACCGTGCGCCACACGGTTCCAGCGTCACATAGGCCGTTGCGCCGACAACCTCAGCGCCAGCGGCGGGCACAGCCTGCTCCTCGGCGTGAGGGCGTCCGCCCGGCGCCGTGGCGGCCTGGGCGATGATGCGGCCGTCCTTGACCAGCACGCAACCGACCGCAGGATTGGGCCAGGTTTCGCCCATGCGGCCCTTGGCCAGTTCAATGGCCTGGGCCATGAAGCCCCGGTCGGCGTCGCTCCAGCTCATGCGACGGCCGGAGGCAGTTCTTCGGCGCGCGAGGCGTCAAGATAACGGGCTGCGGTCGGCTTCAGGTCGGCGTCCAGGTCGATCTCCAGCGGGTTGCCGGTCGGGATCTCCACCCCGACGATCTTGTCGTCCGGCACGGCGAACAGCAGCTTGACGATGGCGCGCAGCGAGTTGCCGTGGGCGGCGATCAGCACGTCTTCACCGGCCTTCAGGCGCGGCGCGATCTCGGCGTCCCAATAGGGTTCGACCCGGTCCAGCGTCGTCTTCAGGCTTTCGGTGTCCGGGATGACCTTGCCCGCATAGCGGGGGTCGGCGTTGAAATCGAACTCGCCGCCCGGCTGCAGGGGCGGCGGCGGCACGTCATAGCTGCGGCGCCAGACCTTGACCTGATCCTCGCCGTGTTTCTCGGCGGTCTCGGCCTTGTTGAGACCCGTCAGGCCGCCGTAATGGCGCTCGTTCAGACGCCAGTCCTCGATCACCGGCACATCCGTCAGGCCCGCCGACTGCAGGGCCAGGGCGCCGGTGCGCTTGGCGCGCGTCAGGACCGAGGTGAACATCACGGCAGGCTTGAACCCGGCCTCGGCGATCAGTTCGCCGCCATGACGCGCCTGGGCCTCGCCCTCCGCCGTCAGATCGACATCGACCCAGCCGGTGAACCGGTTTTCGAGGTTCCATTGGCTCTGGCCGTGGCGAAGCAGGATCAGACGCGACATTCAGCAGGCTCCGTAAAAGACGGGCGTAAAGGGGAGAGGTTCGGGGTAGGCCGCTGTCATCAGCCGGTCAAGGTTTCGCCATCGTCCTGCATCGCCGACAGCCATAACAACGTTCGCATCGTGTTGCAGCGCAACAGTCTGCAAGGCTATAGGGTAACCCGCCCATCGCTTCGCGCAATCCATTTGCGGCCCGCCTTATCGTCGGACAGGACTTTGTGGTCCTGACGCCGCTGCAATCTTCAAGGTCATCTCCATGCTGAAACCCCGCCAGGATCTGACGCCGAACACGGCTGCGTATGAAACCCAGGCGCTGGTGAAGCCGACGGGGTTCCGCGAGTACGACGCACGCTGGATTCTGGAGAAGGAGATCAACCTTCTGGGCATTCAGGCGCTGGGCCTTGGCCTGGCCACCTTCGTCCACGAGATCGGCGTCAAGCCCAGGATCGTCGTCGGCCACGACTTCCGCGGCTACAGCCTCAGCGTCAAACAGGCCCTGATCATCGGCCTCTTGGAAGGCGGGATGGAGGTTCTGGATGTGGGCCTGGCCCTGTCGCCCATGGCCTATTTCGGTCAATTCGAACTGGACGCGCCTTGCGTCGCCATGGTCACCGCCAGCCACAACGAGAACGGCTGGACCGGCGTGAAGATGGGCGCGAACAAGCCGCTGACCTTCGGACCCGACGAAATGGGCCGCCTGAAGGAGATCGTGCTGGGCGGACAGGGTGTGGCGCGCGACGGCGGCAGGCTGGTGCGCGTCGACGACTTCCGCGAAACCTACATCGCCGACGTGGCGTCCAAGGTTCGGATCAAGCGCCCGCTGAAGGTCGTCTGCGCCTGCGGCAACGGCACGGCCGGCGCCTTCGCCCCCGACGCCCTGCGCCGCATGGGGGTCGAGGTGATCGAGATGGACACCGACCTCGACTACAATTTCCCCAAATACAATCCGAACCCGGAAGACCACGCCATGCTGGTGCAGATGGCCCAGCGGGTGAAGGAGACGGGCGCCGACCTGGCCCTGGGCTTCGACGGCGACGGCGACCGCTGCGGCGTGGTGGACGACACGGGCGAGGAGATTTTCGCCGACAAGATCGGCCTGATGCTGGCCCGCGACCTGTCCAGGGTCCACCCCAACTCGACCTTCGTCGTCGATGTGAAGTCGACGGGCCTGTACAAGACCGACGAGGTGCTGAAGGCCAATGGCGCCGAAGTCGTCTATTGGAAGACGGGCCATTCCTACATCAAGCGCAAGACCGCCGAACTGGGCGCCCTGGCCGGGTTCGAGAAGTCGGGTCACTTCTTCATGGCGGGCGAGCTGGGCCATGGCTACGACGACGGTCTGGTCGCGGCCGGTGCGGTCTTGGCCATGCTGGACCGCAATCCGGGCAGGAGGCTCAGCGAGCTGAAGTCCGCCCTGCCCGACGCCTGGACCAGCCTGACCATGTCGCCGCATTGCGATGACGAACTGAAATACGGCGTGCTGGACCGGATCGTGAAGGAATACGTCGATCTGGCCGCCGCCGGAGGGGAAATCCTGGGCCGCAAGATCATTGAGGCCATCACCGTCAACGGCGTGCGCGTGCACCTGGACGACGGCTCCTGGGTCCTGGTCCGCGCCTCGTCCAACAAGCCCGAACTGGTGGTGGTGGTCGAAAGCATGCGCAGCGAAGACGACATGCGCGACCTGTTCCGCAAGGAGATCAAACCGCGCCTGGCCGCCTATCCCGAGATCGGCGCGTTCAATCAGGAGATCTGATCGGCCGGTCATGTCGCCGTCAGTTGGCTGGTTGACAGCCAACTGACGCAACCAGGCGCCGCAGCGCCAGGATTATTGCTGTTCGGGTTCGTCCGATGCGGGCGCGTCTTCCGGCTTGGCCTTGGCGCCGGGTTCGGAGACGACGATGCCTTCCGGCGCCGCCGACAGTTTGGACAGATCGCCGCCCGCGCGCAGGACGTCCAGAGCGCGCTCCAGCTGATAGTCCTTGTCCTTGGGGAACTTGTCGCCGGGGGCTTCGTGCGGGATGTGGGCGCCCTTGCGCTCGGCGCCGATCGAGGAATCCAGCGCCGTGGCGTAGGCGGCCTCGGAATAGATGAAGCTGGAGCGCGAGACGATGCGGGCCTCGGCCTCCGAGCGGGCGACCTCCAGGTCCGGCTCGATGCCGATCTTCTGGATCGAGGCGCCGGACGGGGTGTAGTAGCGCGCGGTCGTGATCGACAGGGCGCCGTCCTGCCCCTGACGCAATGGGATCACCGTCTGGACCGACCCTTTGCCGAAGCTTGTCAGGCCGACGACCGTGGCGCGCTGGTGATCCTTCAAGGCGCCCGCGACGATTTCCGACGCCGAGGCCGAGCCGTAGTTGATCAGCACCACCACCGGCAGGCCGCCGGTCAGGTCGCCGGGCTTGGCGGAATAGCGCTGGATCTGGTCAGGCTTGCGCCCACGCTGGCTGACGATCTCGCCGCGCTCCAGGAAGGCGTCGGACACGTCGATGGCGGCATTCAGCAGACCGCCGCCATTGTTGCGCAGATCCAGGACATAGCCCTTCACGCCCGGCTTTTCGGCCCTGATCTTGGCGATGGCCTCGGACAGTTCGCGGCCGGTGTTCTCGTTGAAGGTCGAGACGCGCAGATAGCCGAAATCGCCCTCGATCCGGCCGGTGACCGACTGGATCTTGATCAGCTCGCGGGTCAGGACGACCTCGCGCGGTTCTTCGCCGTCGCGCAGGAAGGTGACCTTGATGCTGGTGCCGACCGTGCCGCGCAGCTTTTCCGACACCTGGCTGACGGTCAGGCCGGATGCGTTCTGGCCCTCGATGGAGGAGATGACGTCGCCCGCCTGGACCCCGGCCTTGGCGGCGGGGCTGTCATCCATCGGCGAAATGACCTTCACCATGCCGCCCTCGGACGTGATGGTCAGGCCCACGCCGGAATATTCGCCCGAGGTGCGTTCGCGCAGGTCGCCGTAGCTGTCGGGCGGCAGATAGTTCGAGTGCGGGTCCAGCGCCGTCATCATGCCGCTGAGTGCGGCCTCGATCAGCTTCTTGTTGTCGACCGGGACGACATAGGCCTGCTCGACGATGCCCACCACGTCGCCGAACAGCTCCAGCAGGCGGAAGGTTTCGTTGCGAGGCGTCTGGCTGGACACAGCGGCGGCGGATCCGCCGAGCACCAGTGCGGCGCAGCCGACGAGGAGCAGTTTACGCATTCGGTCTCTTTCGGTGGGGCCGATCATCGATGGCGCCCGATAAGGTAAGGCCCCGCAGACACGATGAAATCATGGCGACGCAGCGTCCACTGGATAAAATCAGCGTCAGAAGGGAAAGCAAGGTCTTATCGTACCTTGGCGATCAATGACGCAGAGAATGCGACGTCTCAATCACCCAGCTCTCGTCATCCTCGGCACGAGACCGAGGATGACGAGCAGGGAAGCGTGCGTCACGGATCACCGCAGCCAGGGCGCCGGATCGATGGGGCGTTCGTCGCGACGAAGCTCGAAATAGATGTCGCCGTCAGGTCCGCTGCGCCCCAGGGGCTGGCCGTCCGACACGCGGGCGTCCGGGGCCACGTCCACAGCCTCCAGCCCGGCGATGACGGCGCGCCAGCCGGGGCCGAGATCCAGGATGACCACCTGCCCCCAGCCGGTGAGCGGTCCCGCATAGGCCACCTTGGCGTCGGCGGGCGCCGTGACGGCGGCGCGGTCGGCCCGCCAGCGCCAGCCGGAGGTCTTGGGTCCATAGGTTTCGCTGGGCTCGCCCTTGATCGGGCTGCTGAGACGGCTGCGATTGGCGGGCAGGCGCGCGGTTTCCGGCTCTGGCGCCTCGGTCGTGGGCACGGCGCCGCCGAGTTCGCGGATGCGGGCCTCCAGCACCCGGGCGGCGCGTTCGGCGGCGCGGGCCTCGGCGCCCAGTACGGCGGTCAGGGCGGACTTGCGCGTGGTCAGGGCCTCGATCTCGCCGCGCCGGTCCCCCTGGGCGCTCTCGGTCGTCAGCAGGCGTTCGGAGGACAGGACAGCCAAACGCCGCACGCGCATGATCTCGGCCTGCTGCTCGCCCAACGCAATGGCCCGGCGCTCAAGCTCTGGCGTCATGGATTTCAGCAGGATGGAGGCGCGCACCGTGTCGATGGCCTTGTCCGCGGGAACCAGCAGCGGCGGCGGCGGGCGGCGGCTCATCATCTGAAGGGCGCTGAGCAGGCGGCCCTGGGCGCCGCGTTCGCGAGCCAGATCGGCGACCAGGGCGGCCTCGCGGTCACTAAGCTGGCGCAGACGGGCGCGCTGGGCCTCGATCTGCATGTCGCCGTCATTCTCCTGCACCCGAAGCTCGGCCAGCCGGTGCTCCAGATCGCCCAGCTCACGGCGCGCGGCGTCGGCGTCGGCGCGCAGGCGGCGCGCGCGCACGGCCTCGTCGCGATATTCGGCCTGAACGCGCGAAAGCTCGCTCTCCGGCGCCTGACGGCCCGTCGCCGGGGCGGCGGCCATAAGCCCTGCCAGCAGAATGAGGATGTAGGGCGCGCGACGCATGTCAGTCGCGATGATAGGGCGATCCGGCCAGGATGGTCACGGCCCGATACAGCTGTTCGGCCAACATGGCGCGGGCCAGGGCGTGAGGCCAGGTCTGGGGACCAAAGGCCAGGGTCGAGGACGCGGCCTGGCGCACGCTTTCGTCCAGCCCGTCCGCCCCGCCGATGGCGAAGACCAGACGCCGTTCGCCCTGATCACGCAGCCTGGCGATATGGTCGGCGAAGGCGCGCGAGGAATAGGTCTTTCCCCGTTCGTCGCAGGCGATCAGGTGTGCGCCCTCGGCGGCGGCCAGGATCAGTTCGGCCTCGGGCGCCTTGCCGGGTTTTCTCGCTTCCAGATCGATCAGATCGAGGGGACCCAGGCCAAGCGCCCGGCCCGACAGGGTGGCGCGCTTGGCGTAGTCGTCGGCAAGCGTCGCTTCCGGCCCGCGACCGGGCCGGCCGATGGCGACGATGCTAAGCTTCATCGTTTAGTCGCGCGCGGTGCGGTGAGCGGAATCGACCGCCCAGATCTTCTCGATGTTGTAGAAGGTGCGCACTTCGGGACGGAACAGGTGGATGATCACGTCGCCGGCGTCGATCAGGACCCAGTCGCAGTGCGGCAGGCCCTCGACCTTGGCCTTGCCCAGACCCTGTTCCTTCAGGGTGCGCAGCAGGTGGTCGGCGATAGCGCCGACGTGACGGTGCGAACGCCCGGACGCCACGATCATGGTGTCGGCCATGGCGCTTTTGCCCTTGAGGTCGATCAGGACCATGTCCTGAGCCTTGTCCTCGTCGAGGCGGATCAGCAGGGCTTCTTCGAGCGGGGTCGAGCCGACCGGGCGCGGGGCGGAATCGCCGAAAGCAGGGCCGTCTTCGGAATGGAGAGGTTCGATAGCGTCCATCTCGTGCGCCGTGTTCGAAACGGCGGCGTCTTGCGCATCATACGCGGGCGAGGGGGTCAGCGGAGGGCTCCGGGAGCGTTGACTAAAGCAGACCTGTAGCACGGATGGGCCCGATCGTGAACCGGCGAAGGGATCAAACCCGAATCACCGTGGCGTCAGGACGGCTTTTCAGACCCGCGTGCAGCCCGTATCGCGCTGGAGGAGCGGGGATTCAAAGGCGCCGTCAGATAGGTCCAGGCGGGGGCCGCAAGCGTGGCCAGAAGCCCCGCCTGCTCGGCCGGAACCCGCGCCCCGGCGAACCGGGCGGCAGCGGGCGCCGTGCGGCTGTCCAGCAGCGAGCCGGGCCGAGCGATGACCGCCACCGGCATCAGCCGCATAATGTCAGTCCAGCCGCGCCATCTGTGGAAACTGGCCAGATTGTCAGATCCCATCAGCCAGACGAAATGCACCCCCGGATGCCGCGCGACCAACAGGCGCAGGGTGTCCACCGTCCAGGCGACGCCCGCGCGCGTCTCGAAATCCGACACGATCATCGATGGGCCGTGAGCATGTTCGCGGGCCGAGGCCATGCGGTCGGCCAGAGGCGCGCTGTGGCGGGCGTCCTTCAACGGATTCTGCGGCGAGACCAGCCAGACGACCCGGTCCAGACCCAGGCGGCGCTGGGCCGTCTCTGCGACGTGGGCGTGGCCGTCATGGGCCGGATTGAAGGAGCCGCCGAACAGGCCAACCTTCATCCCCGGCGACAGGATCAACCCATCGCGCAAGGCCCCAGAGCGGGGACCGGCGCCCTTGGGCGCAGAACCGGCGTGGAAAAAGGTCAAGCGGGCGTCTCTGACGGGGGAGTTATGCTCAGCGGCGCCCTTAACACGGGGGTGCGACGCTGTCTCAGTTTATCGTCCGTCGTCAGACAGCCGCCTCGAACAGGGCGTCGCGGGCGATGTCGGCGTGGGTCATGGGGAACAGATGGCCGCCGCCGGGAACGACCTCGACCGTCAGATTGCGCGCGGCGTGGGAGCCGACCGGCACGCTGGTCAGGGCGCCGTGCTCGGCCTTCAGAACGCGGATCGGGCCGGGATAGCGGCGCAGCGCCCGCCATGGATCATGGGCCTGGGCGGCATAGTTGGCGGCCTCCCACTCCGGCTTCGCCGTCAGGGCCCAGCCCTCAGGCGTCTGGGTCAGGCCGTCGCTGAGATAGTCAGCCAGAACCATGTCGGGCCAGCCCTTGAAGGCGCCCCGCCCGCGATAGGCGGCCATGGCCTGTTCGGGGCTGTCGAACACGGCGCGGCGGCGGCGCGTGGACTTGGCGATGGGGATGTTGTCCAGGGCCAGACGGGCGAAAGGCAGGTTGAAGGCGAAGACTGCAGACCGCCTCCAGATCACCGGATCGAAGAGAACCAGACTGGACACCCGGTCCGGCTGTTCCGCCGCCGCCATCAGAGACGAGGTTCCCCCCATCGAATGCCCGGCCAGAACCACCGGCGGTCCCTCGACCGCCTTCAGCAGGCCCAGCAGGTCGTCGCGGTAGTCCAGCCAGCTGGTCTTGACGCGCGGATCGGTCGGCAGGCGCGTCAGACCATGCCCGCGCAGATCCGGCGCCCAGATGCGCAGCGAGGCAGACAGCGGCGACAGCAGGCTGCGGTAGGTGGCGGCGTTGAAGCCGTTGGCGTGAGAGAAGATCAGGTCGACCGGACGTTTCGGATCACCGAAATCCAGCACCGACATTTCCCCGGCACCCCAGCGGTTGTCGATGGGCACGCTCAGGCGGCGGGGCGGGGCCATCAGGGCCGCATCCATGATCACGCAGCCTCGCGGCAGGCGGGGCAACGGCCATGCGCCTCGATCGTGGTGCGGGCGATCTGGTAGCCGGCGGCGACGGCCGCGGCGTCAATGGCGCCCTGATCCGGGCCTGCGACTTCGCGCGTCGAGCCGCAGCAGTCGCAGATCAGAAAAGCGGCGGCGTGGGACGCCGCGCCCTCATGTTCGGCGCAGGCGACATAGGCGCTGATGGAGGCGATGCGGTGGGCCATGCCCAGACGCTCCAGAAACTCTAGCGCGCGATAGACGGTCGGGGGCTTTGCGGCCTGTCCGTCCTCGCCGAAACGGGCGATCAGGTCATAGGCCTTCACCGGCTCGCCGGTCTCCAGCAGCAGAGCCAGCACGCGGCGACGCGGCGCCGTCATCCGCTCACCCGCCGCTGACGCGCGCGCTTCCGCCGCCTCCAGCGCGCGCGTCAGCGTAGAGCCGTGCAGGCCCGAATGGTCGTGGTCATGATCGCAGGCGGAACCCATGGCACACAGCTAATGGCTGAACGCCCGCACCGCAACACAGGGCGTCAACGCCTACATCGCGATATCGTCAGATAAGGTTCAGGTTACGGCGTTTGCCGCTGGGGCAGGCTTGCGTTAGAAGGCCCGCTTCATCCCATTCTAGAGCGTCCTGGCCTTTTATGACCGACACCACTCAATCGCCGCTCGAAGGCAACGTCCTATTCTACAACAAGCCGGAGCCGCTTGACGCCGCCCAGCACGGCAACCTGGGCGTCAACGCCAAGGCCGAGCCTTACGCCTTCGTCGCCCAGACGAACGTGGTGCCGCTGACGGTGACCGAGTTCGCCGCCGCCGCCCTGTCCTATCCCGTGATCTTCGTCGGTGAGAGCCGCCAGCCGGTCGCCGTCATGGGCCTGAACCAGAACGACAATCTGTTCGTGTCGCCGGAAGGCGTGTTCCGTCACGACGCCTACATCCCCGCCTATGTGCGCCGCTATCCCTTCGTCTTCGCCGACGACAAGGCCAACGGCCGCCTGATCCTGTGCATCGATCGCGGCGCCGACATCGTCGCCGAGGGCGGCGAGAACCCGCTGTTCGTCAATGGCCAGCCCAGCGACTACACGAACATGGCGATGGAGTTCTGCAACAACTTCGAACAGGAGCGCCTGCGCACCGAGTCTTTCGTCAAGCTGGTCAACGAGCTGGACCTGCTGGACGTGCGCGAAGCCCTGTTCACGCCGCGCGACGAGAACGGCGCCCCCGGCGAGCCGCAGAAGATCGCCGAATACTACGCCGTTTCGGAAGACAAGCTGCGCGCCCTGTCGCCTGAAAAGCTGGCCGAACTGCGCGACAACGGCGCCCTGGGCCAGATCTATGCCCACCTGGTGTCGCTGCTGGGCTGGGATCGTCTGATCGCCCTGGCCTTCGTGCGCAACCAGACCGCCGCGACCGTCAACTAAGACGTCTCAAGGCCTGAAAAGATTTCGCCCCGCTGGTTCGACCAGCGGGGCGTTTTCATTTCAGCGGCGCGAAAACAGCGCCCGCGTCAGGCACGAGAAAACCAGCCGCCCCGCCTCATCCAGCAGGTCATGAGAGGCGATGACGATGCCCTTTTCGTCGCCGACCGGGTCCTTGCCCATCACGGTCATGCGGCCGCGCAGCAGCTCGCCTGCGGGCGGATTGCGCAGATAGCGCAGGGCGTCGACGGCCAGCACCTTGGTCTGGGCCCAGTGCGCCGCCTTGTCCGCCGCCAGACGGCTCCACAGCACATAGACCATGGCGTCCGGCGCCCCATAGGCGGTGTCCCAGCCGGGCTGGAACCGTTCGGTGAACAGGTCCATCGCCTCCTGATCGACCGCACAGGCGCCAAGGGGCACGACCTGACCGGTCTCAAGGTCTTCGAAATGGACGAACAACGGGTCGCTCATGGCGTCTCTCAGTTCTCGCGTCAGGCCGGTTCTTCGGAAACGCGGACCAGCAGCTTGCCGTCGTGATCGCCGGTGAACAAGCGGTTCAGCGAAGTGACGGCCCCTTCCAGCCCGTCATCCACGTGCACCTTCCACTTCACCTGGCCATCGATCAGCCAGGGCGCCATTTCAGCAGCCATTTCCTGAGCGCGGTGCGCGTAGTCCAGGACCAGGAAGCCCTGCACGTCCAGCCGATGGGTGATGATGCGCGCGAAATTCGGCGACGGCGGCGCCTTGGTGGCGTTGTAGGACGAAACCAGACCACACACCGCCATGCGGCCATGCACCTTCAACCGGTTGAAGACGGCGATCATGATGTCGCCGCCGACATTCTCGAAATTCAGATCCACGCCGTCCGGCGCCAGCCGGTCCAGCGCCTCGCCCACATCCTCGTTCTTGTAGTCGATGGCCGCGTCGAACCCCAGTTCGCCGGTCAGCCAGGCGCATTTCTCCGGTCCGCCTGCAATGCCGATGACCCGGCAGCCGCGCTGTTTGGCGATCTGACCGGCGATCGAGCCGACGGCGCCCGCCGCCGCCGATATCACCAGGGTCTCGCCTCCCTTGGCCTTGAGCACGTCGGTCACGCCGAAATAGGCCGTCAGACCCGTCATGCCCAAAACCGACATATTGGCCGTCAACGGCAGGCCGGGCGCACGGTGGATCGGACGCAGCGCCTGCTCCCTGACCACGGCGTAGTCCGCCCAACCCCCCGACAGGGGTGATACGACGTCGCCGACACGGAACCGCGACGACCGCGTCGCCTCCACCACCCCCAGCGTCAGGCCGCGCATGACCTCGCCCAGGGCGACCGGCGGCAGATAGCCTTCGGAATCATTCATCCATGTGCGGTTGGTCGGGTCCAGCGACAGATAGATGGTCCGAACCAGAACCTCCGATTCCTTCAAATCCGGGATCGGGCTCTCCACCAGCTCCAGATCGCCCTTTTTGATCAAGCCCTTGGGGCGCTGTCGCAGCACCCATTGTCTGTTCATGCCGGCCATCAGGCTTCTCCGCACGTTTCTCCCAACCGCCACCTTGGCCCGCCCGCACCACAGGGTCGAGACGACACGCAAAGAAAAAGGCGACCCAAGCGGGCCGCCTTGAAGTGGCATCATCGAGAATGAGGCGCGGAGGCGACAGATTGGCTGTCGCCAATCTCAAGTCGGGGGGGCGTCGCCGCCTCCGCAGACCGATAACGAGGCGTCAGAACACTGGTTCCCCGGCGCATACGCTTTTTTCGAACCCATGCCGGATCATTTGGGTGAGACGCATGAAAAAGCCCCGTCGCCGAAGGGGACGGGGCTTTCGCAATATGATCGAGGTGTCGCCTTATGCGGCTTCGCGCTGGCGCGACGGGTGGAAGAACAGCGCCTGGCTGATCGCCGCCTTCACCGTTTCCGGCTGGAAGGGTTTGGTGATCAGGAAGGTCGGCTCAGGCCGTTCGCCGGTCAGCAACCGCTCGGGGAAGGCGGTGATGAAGATGACGGGGACATCGAAGTCCTTGAGAATCTCCTTGACCGCATCAATGCCCGACGAACCATCGGCCAGTTGAATGTCGGCCAGGACCAAACCCGGACGATGGCGGGCCACGGCCTCGATGGCTTCGTCGTGGGTGGTGGCGGCGCCGGTCACGCGGTGGCCCAGCTCCTTCACCAGGCTTTGGATGTCGGCCGAGATGATGGCCTCGTCTTCGATGACCAGGACGTCCGTGGCCAGTTCGGCGTCGATGTCGGATTGGGCGTCGGCGATCAGACGTTCAACATCACGCGGGTCAGCGCCCAGGATCTGGGCGGCTTCGGAAGGGGTGAAGCCTTCCAGCGCAGTCAGAAGGAAGGCCTGACGCGAACGCGGCGCGATCAGCAGCAGGCGGCGGGACGCATCGTCGCGGCCTTCGGTCGGTCCCTTGTCTTCCAACTGAGCGCCTGTGGCGGACCAGATGGTGTGGAAGACGTGATACAGGGCGACGCGCGGCGTCATTTCGGGAGACAGCTGCTGTTCGCCAGCCGCCAGGGCCTCAAGCGCTACGCGTACATAATTATCGCCCGTCGCCTGATCGCCGGTTAGCGCCCGCGCGTAACGGCGGACGTAAGGCAGGTGAGGCGCAAGTCTAGCCAGAAGGCTCATTCCGGTTTTTCCCCGACTAATCGGCCCTCTCGATCCGCGAGAAAGCGCTACAGCGAACAGAAACGTATTGGACACGGCACGGTTCCATATCATCAGAGAAGCTTGAGCATTAAAAGCGATTGATGCGGAACCGTGCAGGGTGGCGGGCGTTAAGCCTGCTGCATTTCTGCACTGCAGTTGGGTGGGCGGTGTTCTGTCTATGATTGATTCTACTGAGACTTCGCGGCGCACGGACGTCGACGAGCATGATGAGGTGGTGCTCGAAGAAGCCCGACTGCGCCAGCAGGCCATCGGGGTGAAGCTGCGTCATATGTTCGATGAAGTGGTGAATGAGCCGGTTCCGGACGAGTTTCTCGACATCTTGCGACGAGCCGATGAACGCTCGTCTGGGGGCGCCGCATGAGCACCTCGCGCCTGGGCGCTGCGCCCAAGCCTCCGTCGGCGGACGATAACGCCTTCAAACATGAGCTTGTCGCGCTGATTCCGCATCTGCGGGCCTTCGCCCGAACCCTGACCGGCGATCCGACAGCCGCCGACGATCTGGCGCAGGACGCCATGATGAAGGCCTGGGACGCCCGCGCCAGCTATCAGATGGGCACAAACATGAAGGCCTGGACCTTCATGATCCTGCGCAACCAGTTCTATTCCGAAAAGCGCCGGTCGTGGCGCCAGTCGCAACTGGACCAGGAAGCCGCCGAACGCACCCTAGTCGCCGTCGACGACCCGGAAGCCCCGGTCGCCCTGGACGAATTGCGTCAGGCCCTGAAAACCCTGCCCGAAGAACAGCGCGAAGCCCTGATTCTGGTGGGTGCCGGCGGCTTCGCCTACGAAGAGGCGGCCGAGATCTGCGGATGCGCCGTCGGCACGGTCAAGAGCCGCGTCAGCCGTGCGCGCCGCGCCCTTCAGGCCACGCTGGAACGGGGCGGCTATGACCGTGACGGCAAGGCGGCGGGCGACGCCATGCGCAGCATTCTGGGAGAAGCCGACCGCCTAAGCGGCGCGCGTGGCTAGACCTCATTGTCCGTGAACGCGAAGTCGTCGGGGCACGGAAACGTCCAACGGCGAACGCCGGAGTTTTCACGCGGCCGGGGTTCCGAACGATTCCAGGGCATCCGGTTTCGACTGGGCGTCGCGATGGCGGCCGCCCTGCTGCCGATCTTCATCCTGAGCCTGATCCAGACGCAGGCCGACTTTCGGCAACAGGCGCAGGACCGGCAGGTCGGACTGCAACTGGCCGCCGAACGTTCCGCCGACAACGCCAAGGCGCAGTTGGACAGCGCCCATATCCTGCTGCGCGCCCTGGCGCCGGACGCGATGGGCCCCTACTGCGCTTCCCGCCTGACCGCCCTGGTGAACCAGCTTGAGGGCTATGAAGGCCTTTACAGGCTGAACGCAGGGGGACAGGCCATCTGCGCCTCCGGCCGCAGCGACGGCGCAAGGTCGGACGTGGCCCCCGCGTCCGAAGCCCCCTGGTTCCGGCGACTGAAAGGCGGCGAAAGCCTGGTGGTGGAGCGAGCGCCCGCCAGTTCCGGCTATCAGGCCGCGCTGATCATCGCCATCCGCGCGGAACGGCCGATGGGCGCGTTCGACGGCGCCATGGCGGCGGTCATTCCGCTGTCAGTCCTGCAGCCGAACACCCATGACCGCGCCCTGCCCGCAGGTTCCGACGCCGCCATCGCCGATTCCACGGGACGGCTTCTGGTCGCCAGCAATCCTGAGGCCTTCGTCCTGAACCAGAGCGGCAAGGTCGGCAGTTGGATCAAACGCGCCAGCGAACACGGCTCGTCGGTGTTCGAGGCCAGGGACACCGGCGGGCACCGGCGTGATTATTCCGCGGCGCCCCTGGCCGGCGGCGACCTGTACGCCCTGCTGTCCGCCCCCGCACCCGTCCTGCTGTCCTGGGCGCGGCTCAATCCGATCAGCACCCTGCTCTTGCCCCTGGGCGCCTGGCTGACGGCGTTTGCGGCGGTGATGCTGTTGTCGGAGCGCATCTTCATCCGCTGGCTGGACTATCTGGAGCGGGTCGCAGCCATCTACGCCAAGGGCCGGTTCTCGGTGCGTCCGCTGCAGGCGATGAATGCTCCGTCCGAAATCCGCGTCATGGCCAAGACCCTGGACGAGATGGCCGAGGCCATCACCGAGCGCGACATCGAACTGAATGCCTCGCTGGCGGAAAAGGACGCGCTGATGCGCGAGATCCACCACCGGGTGAAGAACAACCTGCAGATCATCTCGTCCCTGCTGTCGATGCAGCAGCGCGCCCTGACGGACGCCCCGGCCAAGGCTGCGCTGGGGGATACGCGCCAGCGGATTTCAGCCCTGGCCCTGATCTATCGCACCCTTTACCAGAGCGAGGACATCCGCCACGCCGACGCCAAGGTCTTCCTGACCGAACTGGTCGGCCAGTTGATCGCCAGCGAGGCGGGGCGCGGCCCCTTGGTCACCAGTTCGGTGGAGGCCGACAGCCTGTTTGTCGACCCGGACAAGCTGGCGCCCCTGGCCCTGTGGCTGGTCGAGGCGGTGACCAACGCTCAGAAACACGCCTTCGCCGGGCGCGGCGGCGAACTCAAAGTCCGCTTCAAGGTCAATGGCGACACCAGCCTGCTGGAGGTCGAGGACGACGGTCCCGGCGCCGCCGGGATCGCAGAGGCCGGGGTGGGCCGCACCCTGATGGGGGCCTTCGCCAAACAGCTGCGCGGCGAGGCCGAAATCGTCGAGGCGCCGTCAGGCGGCGCCATCGCCCGCATGACCTTTGTGACCCCTGAGGCCCTGACGCCCAACGATCCGACCGACAAGGCCGGAACCGCCGCCAAAGCGTCGCGTTAGACCAGCGAACCGACGCCCCTCGACGTCGGCAATCTGGAGAGACACCCATGCGCAAGATCTTTATTCTGGTCGCCGCCGCCGCAGCCCTGACCACCGCCGCCTGCAACACGGTTGAAGGCGTGGGCCGCGACACCGCCGCCGCCGGCCACGCCGTCACCGGCGCCGCCCAGGACGCCAAGAACTAATCCGCACGCGGCCTCGCCGCGCCAAAGACGCTTGCAAGGCCCCGCTCCGTCGGGGCCTTGTTCGTTTCAAGACCGCCTCAGGAGATCGCTGTGAACCAGACCGCCCGCAACGCCGGCCTCGCCCTGCTGAAACAGCACGCCCTGATCGCTGGAGAACCGATCCCTGCGAAGGGCGGCGGCATCGCCGTGGACGATCCGGCGACCGGCGACATCATCGGCCACGTCCCCGATCTGGGCGCCAAGGAAACCGAGGCCGCCATCCAGGCCGCCGCCGACGCCTTCACCGACTGGTCCCGTTCCGATCCGCACAAGCGCGCAGCCTTCCTACGCGCCTGGGCCGCCTTGATCGATGAGAACACCGAAGGTCTGGGCGCCCTGATGGCGCTGGAGAACGGCAAGCCGTTCGAAGAGGCCAAGGGCGAGGTCGCCTACGCCAACAGCTTCCTGAAATGGTTCGCCGGTCAGGCCGAGCGGCTGATCGGCGAGACGCAGGACAGCCCCCTGGGCCATCTGATCCTGACCTATCGCGAGGCGATCGGGCCGTGCGCCCTGATCACGCCGTGGAACTTCCCCGCCGCCATGCTGACGCGCAAGCTGGGCCCGGCCTTCGCCGCAGGCTGCACCGCCGTGGTCAAGCCCGCCAGCCAGACCCCCTTCACCGCCATCGCCCTGGCGGAACTGGCCTATCAGGCAGGACTGCCCAAGGGCGCCCTGTCCATCGTGACGGGCGACGCCGCGACCATCGGCAAGGTGCTGACCGACAGTCCCCTGATCCGCAAGCTGAGCTTCACCGGCTCGACCGGCGTGGGCCGCAAGCTGGCCGAACAGTGCGCCCCGACGCTGAAGCGGGTGTCGATGGAGTTGGGCGGCGCCGCGCCCCTGATCGTCTTCGCCGACGCCGATCTGGATCTGGCGGTCGCCGAAACCATCAAGGGCAAGTTCAGGAACTCCGGCCAGACCTGCGTCTGCCCCAACCGCGTCTATGTCGAACGTGCGGTCGCCGAGGCCTATGCCGAAAAGCTGGCCGCCGAGGTGGCCAGGATCAAGGTCGGCGCCGCCTTCGACGAAGGCGTCAAGGTCGGCCCGCTGATCGAGGAAAAGGCCATCGACAAGGTCGAGAAGCACGTCGCGGCGGTCAGGGCCGATGGCGGCAAGGTGCTGACCGGCGGATCACGCCATGAACTGGGCGGGCGTTTCTTCCAGCCGACGGTGACCCTGGGCGGCGACGACGAACTGTTCCGTGAGGAAGAGACCTTTGGCCCGATGATCCCCGTCTTCGCCTTCGACACCGAAGACGAGGCGCTGGAGAAGGCCAACGCCAGCGAGTTCGGGTTGGCGTCCTATCTGTTCACCCGCGACCTGGACCGGGCCATGCGGTTTTCGCGCGGGATCGAGGCGGGGATGTGCGGGGTCAACACCGGCCTGATCTCCACCGCCGTGGCCCCGTTCGGCGGGGTCAAGCAGTCCGGCTATGGCCGCGAAGGCTCGATCCACGGCATCGACGAATATGTGGACATCAAGACGGTGACCCTGGCGCTGAAATAGGCGCATTTCAGACCAGAATCCGGGCGTCTCAGACGGTCAGGGAGATACCCGGCGCACCCAGATCCTTGGCCGCGTCCTCGACCTGTTTCAGGGCCTCGGCGGCGGCTTTTTCCGCCTCGACGCCGTCGCGTTGCTTGGCCGGATCCGCCTTGGCCGCAGCCGCCGACTTGGCCAGGCTCTTGATGCGGTTGGCCAGGTTACGGACGTCCGACAGAAACTCGCGGTCGGCCTTGGCGGCCTCACCGTGGCGCGCGGCCTCGGCGAACCTGACCTCGGCCTCCTGGGCCATGCGCTTGTAGGGATTGGTTTCGGCGCGCGGGTCCGCCGGGTTGGCCGCGGCCTCCTTGTCGCCGTCGCCGGTTTTCTCGTCGGGCTCAGCCGATGTCGTCTGGGCGTTCTGGGCGTTGGCCCCCGCCTCGGCGCCGTCGCCCGATGCGGCCTGAGCTGACGCGGCATCTGGCGATGAGGCGGTCGCGGACGCCGGGGCGGGCGTCGCCCCCAGATCACCAACAGAGCCGCCTGCGCCGGTGTAGCCCTTGACCGCAGACTTCAGCTCGCGCGCCAGTTGGGCCAGCACCTTGGGATCGACCGAACCGCTCATCTGCAACATCCGCAGGCGGGCCTTGATCTGATCCACCTTCTGTTTGGCGGCGGCCTTGCGCTGTTCCGACGCCTGGCTGGAGGAGGCCGAGTTCATGTGTTTCAGCGTCGCCACCGCCGACCGGGCGTCACGCAGCTTGGTCTCGGTGCGATCCTGGGCGGCCTTTTCGCGCTGGGCGCGGCCTTCGGCCAGGACATTGACCAGGGATGCGGCGGACGAGACGTTCATGGGCGAAGAGTCTGGACCGCACCGCTTAATGACCTGTGAATTACGCTACGCCTCGCCCTCGCCTCGGTCTTTTGGCATAAGCCCGCGATGAAGTTCCTCGACCAGGCAAAAATCTACATCCGTTCCGGCAATGGCGGCGCGGGCTCCGTGTCGTTCCGACGCGAGAAATTCATTCCCAACGGCGGCCCCGACGGCGGCGACGGCGGCAAGGGCGGCGACGTCTGGATCGAGGCGGTCGAGGGGCTGAACACCCTGATCGACTATCGCTACCAGCAGCATTTCAAGGCCCAGACCGGCCACCACGGCCAGGGCCGCCAGATGCACGGCGGCAAGGGCGACGACATCCATCTTAAGGTGCCCGTCGGCACCCAGGTGCTGGACGAAGACAAGGAAACCGTCCTGCTGGACCTGGATAAGCCCGGCAAGATCGAGATGCTGCTGAAGGGCGGCAACGGCGGCTGGGGCAATGTGCGCTTCAAGGGGCCGATCAACCAGGCGCCGACCCACGCCAATCCGGGCCAGGAAGGTCAGGAGCGCTGGATCTGGCTGCGCCTGAAGCTGATCGCCGACATCGGTCTGGCGGGTCTGCCCAATGCGGGCAAGTCGACCTTCCTGTCCGCCGCCAGCGCCGCACGGCCCAAGGTCGCCGACTATCCCTTCACCACCCTGACGCCGAACCTGGGCATGGTGGACCTGTCGCCGTCCGAGCGGTTCGTCATCGCCGACATCCCCGGCTTGATCGAAGGCGCCAGCGAAGGCGCAGGCCTGGGCACGCGCTTCCTGGGCCACGTCGAGCGGTCGGCCAGCCTGATCCACCTGATCGACGGCACTCAGGATGACGTGGTCGCCGCCTATCATGTCATTCGCGGCGAACTGGAAGCCTATGGCGAAGGCCTGGGCGACAAGGCCGAGATCCTGGCCCTGAACAAGATCGACGCCCTGTCGCCTGAAGAGCGCGAGGAAAAGGCCGCCCAACTGCAGGCCGTCGCCGGCCGCCGCCCCATGCTGGTCTCCGGCGTCTCGGGCGAGGGCGTCCCCGCCTTGCTGCGCGCCGCCTGGGCCGAGGTGAAGAAGACGCGCGGCGCCCTGGCCGAGGAAAGCGAAGCCGGTCAGGTCACCGGCTGGCAGCCCTGATCCGCCGTCCGCCCTGAAATCAGAAATCGCCGCCCGCCCGAGCAGGCGGCGATTTTCGATGCTATGGCTTGGCCTCGTCCGAGGTGAAGCTGGAGCGTTCGGCCCTGATGCGTCGCTTTTTCATAGGATCAGCCGCCGCCGCCCTGATCGGCCTGCTGCTCGCGGGCGGCGCCTACTGGGCCTACTGGCATTTCCATGCGCGCTTCCAGCCGGTGACGATCAACCGCAATCAGGCGCAGATTCAACGGCTGCTGGACGAGGCCTCGTGGGTGTCTGACGGGGCAGGCGGCAAGGCCGTCTATATCGTCAGCTATCGCGACAGCGGCTCGGCCCAGCGTTACGAGCGCGAAGAGGCGGCCAAGCTGAGGGCAGCGGGCGTCGAGGTTCGTTACATCGTGTTCGCCCGCGCCGACCGCGAGGGTCTGGCCCAGTCCACGGCGGCGGAACGGGCCACGGTCGCCGAACTGTGGCTGAGCCGCGACTGGATGCTGCATCAACGCTGGATGGCCACCCCGTCTCGCAGCTGGACGGCGGCGGGCGTGCCCCAGGCGGACGGCAATCTGGCCCGCACGGCGGTCGTGGACGCCAGCCGCCAGTTCGATGAGCAGTTAAGCCTGCTGCTGAAACAGGCGGGTGTGCGGGTGACCTATCCGCTGATCCTGTGGCGCGACCGACAGGGCTTCCTCAAGGCCTGCGCCTGCGTCGACAGCCGGTCCTGGCCCGCCCTGCGCGATGATCTGAGCGCGCCCGACCGCGTGGGCCAGCCAGCGCCGGATGACGAGGCGATCAACCCGGTCGAGGAGCCCCTGCAGATCGAGCCGGTCCAGCCCGCCGATGACGGCGCCCTGCCCTATCCCAAACTGTCGCCCACGCCGCCGCCTGCCGCAGCGCCGTCCGAGCCCTATGCGCCCTATCCGCTGGCCCGTCCCGAACCTCTGCCTGGCCCGTTCGCGCCACCAGCACCGCAGCCGCAGTTTCGTCCTCAGTCCCAGCCTCAGGCCCGGCCGCCTGCGCCTTCACAACCTCGGCCGCGTCCGCCCGCGACGACACGCCATGCCCCGCAGGCCCAGAAGCAGGACGATACGACCTTCTATTAGAGGGCTCGACAGGCGGCGATCAGGCGCTCCACGTCCGCCTCGTCCTGATAGAGGCCGAAGCCGAAGCGGATCACATCGTCGCGCACGTCAGTGACGATGTCGGCCTCAAGCAGGCGCGCCTGCCAGGTCTTGGCGTCAGCGTGGCGCAAGGCCAGGAAGCGGGCGCGCGGCGCGTCAGCATCCACGGGATTGAGGATTTCAGCTTGGTCCAACACGCCGGCCTGTCCCGACTGGACGGCGGTCTGGAACTGCTGCGCCAGGGCGCGGGCATGGGCGGCGACATCGGCGGTCGTCAGGCCCTGATCCGCCAGCATCCCGCGCACGGCGTTGAAACGGTACAGGGCCGAACAGTCGAAGGTCGCGCCCCAGAAACGGCCACCGTCAGAACGATACTGAACCCCTCCCGGCGGACCGGACAGATCGCCGAACTCCGCAAACCAGCCTGTGACGACAGGGCGAGGGCAGAAGCCGGGCGGCGCGTGCAGGAAACAGGCCCCCTCGCCCGCCATGGCGTACTTGTAGCCGCCTGCGACATAGAAAATGCGGTCCGCCACTGCCGACAGGTCCGTCGGGACGGCCATGAAGCCGTGATAGCCGTCAACCAGCACCCAGGGTCCCTCGGGCCGCGCCAGATCGGCCAGGTCCTCGATTCGGTCGAACAGGCCGCCGGTGCGGAAGAAGACCTGGCTGACCATGATCCAGTCATGCTGAGCTTCACGCGCCGCAGCGACGAACCGGTCGGCAAAGGTGTCGAAGGGCGCCAGCGGGATGCGGGTGACCACCGCCTCGCCCGCCTCCTGCCAGCGCTCGGCTTGTCGGCGGAACGAGTGGAACTCGCCGTCCGTCGCCAGAATGCGGACGGGCTTCTTCTCGAACCCAGAGAACAGACGCAGCAGGAAATCGTGGGTGTTGGACGAAAAGACCAGACTGTCCGGCGACGGCAGGCCCAGTTCCTTCGCGACATTCGCCTGCGCCTGCGGGATCACCTGGCCGAACAACAGATCCCATTTGTTGTCGGCATGGATGTTGGCGTCGATCCAGGCCTGCTGCTGAGCCTCGAAACTGATGTCAGGCCACAGATGATGACTGTGGGCGGCGAAATGCAGCCGCTCCGGGGCCAGCGACAGGGCGCGGGAGAAGAGGGACTTGTGGATCATCCCTCTTCTTAGCCCTTAGCGCAGCCTACTGTCATTGGTGCGCGGCGAGCGATAGCGCCCGCGCGCGGCGCCCCGCTTAGACCAAGGCCCCGTGGCAGTGCTTGAACTTACGGCCCGAGCCGCAGGGGCAAGGGGCGTTGCGGCCGGTGACTTCCCACCCGGCAGGCAGGGCGTCGATGGGCAGGCGTGAACGCTCGTCACCGATCAGCGTGCCCTCAGGGTTCTGCGCCTGCGGGTTCAGCATCTCGTTTTCGCCGGTGCCGGGGTTCAGGTGGATTTCCTGGAACTCGGGCATTTCAGGCGGCGCCTGGAAGCGGAACTCGACCGTCATCAGCCAGCGGGTGACGTTGTGGCGCAGGTCGTAGAGCAGGCTTTCAAACAGGTTGAAGGCTTCGGTCTTGTACTCGTTCAGCGGGTCGCGCTGGCCATAGCCGCGCAGACCGATGACGCCGCGCAGATGGTCCAGATGGACCAGGTGCTCGCGCCACTGCATGTCGATCATCTGCAGCATGAACTGCTTTTCCAGACCGCGCGTCTGGTCGGCGCCGATCTGTTCCAGACGTTCGGCGGCGCGGGCGTCGGCGGCGGCCAGAAGACGCTCCTCGATCTCTTCGTTGGACACGCCTTCCTCGGCGGCCCAGTCATGCAGCGGCAGTTCCAGACCCAGGGTCGAGCGGACGCGTTCGTCCAGGCCGTCGATGTCCCACTGCTCGGCGTAGGCCTTGGGCGGCATGTAACGCTCGACCAGGTCGGAGACCACGTCGCGGCGGAAATCGCCGACCAGTTCCGACAGGTCCTCGGAATCCATGAACTCCTGGCGCTGCTCGAACACGGCCTTGCGCTGGTCGTTCACGACGTCGTCGTATTTCAGCAGGTTCTTGCGGATGTCGTAGTTGCGGGTCTCGACGCGCTTCTGGGCGGTTTCGATGGCGCGGTTCAGCCAGGGGTGGGTGATGGCCTCGCCCGGCGCCACGCCGAAGGTCTTCATGATCGAGTCCAGACGATCACCGGCGAAGATGCGCAGCAGGTCGTCCTCGCAGGACAGATAGAATTTCGAGGTGCCGGGGTCGCCCTGACGGCCGGTGCGGCCGCGCAGCTGGTTGTCGATGCGGCGGCTTTCGTGGCGCTCGGTGCCCAGGACGAACAGGCCGCCCGCCGCCATCGCCTGTTCCTTCAGGACCGCGATCTCGGCCTTGAACTCGGCCTCCTTGGCGACTTCCATCTCGTGAGTGACTTCGACCGCCAGATTGCGTTGCTCCAGCAGCCACTTCTGCATCTTCATCTCGAGGTTGCCCCCGAGCTGGATGTCGGTGCCGCGGCCCGCCATGTTGGTGGCGATGGTCACCGAGCCGGGCAGGCCCGCGTCAGCGACGATATAGGCTTCCTGTTCGTGCTGGCGCGCGTTCAGGACGCTGTGCGGGATGCCCCGCAGCTTGGTCTCGTAGGTGATGTCATAGGCGGCGTCGCCGATCTTCTCGGCTTCCTTGGCCTTGCCCGCATATTCCTTCTTCAGGGTGCGCGAGACCTCGACCTTGTGCTCGTAGCGGTTCAGCAGGTCCGACAGCTGCTCCGAACGCTCGATCGACACGGTGCCGACCAGGATGGGCTGGCCCGCCAGGTGGCATTCGGCGATCTGTTTGGCGATCGCCTGGTTCTTCTCGTCGTGGGTGCGATAGACTTCGTCGTCGTAGTCCTTGCGCTGGATCGGCCGGTTGGTCGGCACCTCCAGCACGTCCATCTTGTAGATGTCGCCGAATTCCTGGGCCTCGGTCGCCGCCGTGCCGGTCATGCCCGACAGTTTGTCGTACAGGCGGAAGTAGTTCTGGATCGTCACCGAGGCCAGGGTCTGGTTCTCGGGCTGGATCTTGACGTCCTCCTTGGCCTCGATGGCCTGGTGCAGACCTTCGGACAGGCGGCGGCCCGTCATCATGCGGCCCGTGAACTCGTCGATCAGGACGATCTCGCCGTCCTTGATGATGTAGTCCTTGTCGCGCTGGTACAGGGTGTTGGCGCGCAGGGCCTGGTTGGAGTGGTGGACCAGGCTGATGTTGGCGGCGTCGTACAGGCCGGTGGTGTCGGCGGCGAAATGCCCGCCGCGCTCCAGCGCCTCTTCGATCCGCTCGGAGCCCAGTTCGGTCAGCAGAACCTGTTTCTGCTTCTCGTCCAGTTCGAAGGTGTCCTTGTCCTTGATCAGCTCCTTGATCAGGCCGTCGAGGATTTTATAGAGGTCCGAACGGTCTTCGGTCGGGCCCGAGATGATCAGGGGCGTGCGCGCCTCGTCGATCAGGATCGAGTCGACTTCATCGACGATGGCGAAGTTGTGCGGGCGCTGCACCATCTCGCGGCGGTCATAGACCAGGTTGTCGCGCAGATAGTCGAAACCGAATTCGTTGTTGGTGCCGTAGGTGACGTCGGCGTTGTAGGCCTGCTGGCGCTGGCCCTGGCTCAGGCCGTTGACGATCACGCCGACCTCCAGACCCAGGAAACGATAGACCTTGCCCATCGTCTCGGCGTCGCGGCGGGCCAGATAGTCGTTCACGGTGATAACGTGCACGCCCTTGCCCGGCAGGGCGTTCAGATAGACGGGGGCCACGGCGACCAGGGTCTTGCCCTCGCCGGTGCGCATTTCAGCAATGCCGCCTTCGTTCAGGATCATGCCGCCGGCCAGCTGCACGTCATACTGACGCTGGCCCAGCACCCGCTTGGAGGCTTCGCGCACGACGGCGAAGGCTTCGGGCAGGATCTTGTCCAGGGTTTCGCCATTGGCCAGACGGTCGCGGAAGGCGTCCGTCATCATGCGCAGTTCGTCGTCGGACAGGGCCGCGAACTTCGGCTCCAACGCATTGATGCGCTGGGCGTGGTCCTGGAAGGCCTTGACCTTGCGGTCGTTGGAAGAGCCGAAAAGTTTCTTGGCGAAGCCGAGCATGTTGGATCCGGTAAGCGGTCGAGCGTCTGCGAGCTGGGCGGCTCTGAAATCCCGTTAGGGGCGGCGATAGGGGCGCTTCAAGAGAGGCCCGAACCGATGGCGGCCCCGGAGCGCCGCAAGCTGGCGCGCGCGAAGGGCCGCGCAGACGATCAAAACCCCTCGACTTGGGCGCAGCCGGGACTTAAGCACCGCCCTAACCCCTGTCAACGCGAGGGGCTTTCGGCCGCCTTCGACGGAGCGCCCCATTGACCCCATTCCGGCGGCCCTTCAGCACCCTGACCGTGGCGCTTGTGGCGGCGACACTGGCGGTTTCAGCCTGCAATCGCACGGGTGGCGCGGATCGCGCGCCTGAACCGGGCGACCGGGCGGTGGCCAAGGTCCAGTCGGAAACCATCTGGGCCTCGGACGTGAAACGCGAGGCGGTGGCGCAGGGCCTGATCGGCGAAGGCGAGCCGCTGGACGTGACATCGGACCTGTTCCGGCGCGTTCTGGACGAGGTCATCGACCAGAAACTGCTGGCCAAGGAGGCCGAACGCCGCCGTCTGGACGATTCGCCGCTGGCCCAGCGCCGCCTGGAGGCGACCCGCGAACGCATCCTGGGCGACATGCTGGTCGAAAGCGTGGTCAACGGCGCCATTTCCGACCAGGCGGTGCAGAACCTCTATAATGAGCAGCTTCGGCTGGCGAAGACCTCGGAAGAGATCCGCGTCCGCCTGATCCTGTCCCGCACAAAGACCGAGGCCGACGCCGTAATCGGGATTCTGGGTCAGGGCGCCAGTTTCGAGGCCGTGGCGATGGAGCGTTCGGTGGACGAGGCGACGCGCTTTTCCGGCGGCGATCTGGGCTATTCGACGCTGGACGTCATGCCGCAGGCCTACGCCAGCGCCCTTCGCGACAAACCGGCCGGCTCCACAGTCGGCCCGTTCCAGACCGAAGGCGGCTGGGCCGTGCTGCGGGTCGAGGACCGCCGCAAGGAGAACCCGCCCACGCTGGAGCAGGCGCGTCCGCAAATTGTCCGCTATCTGACCTATGAGGGGGTGCGACAGTTGCTGGAGCAGCTTCGCAACAAGGCCAAGGTGAATGTCCTGCTGCCCGGTGACGGCGCGCGCCAGGGTCAGGAACCCGCCTCCGCCCAGGGAGCCAGCCAGGCGCCCGACCAGACCTCCAACCCGACCAACACCCCCGCACCGGCCGCCTGACATGACCAAGCCCCCCTCCAAGACCGGCCACAAGATCGAACAGGCCCTGGAACAAGCGCTGGAGAAGGCGCTGGATCCGTTCGCCACGGCGCTGAAACGCGCGACGCGCCCCGGATCGGACGCGCCCGCCGCGGCGCCCGCTCCCGCCGCCGGAAAGCCCGGTCTGGCGATTTCGCCCCTGGCCGTGCCCTTCCCCGCCATTCCGCCCATCGGCGGGGTCGAGATCGCCACCGCCCGCGCGGGCTTCTACAAACATGAGCGCGACGATCTGGTGGTGTTCCGCTTTGCGCGCGGCACCAGCTGCGCCGGGGTCTTCACCCGCCACAAGATCGGCTCGGCGCCGGTCGACTGGTGCAAGAAACAGCTGGGATCGGCCGAAGGCGGCAAGGATGTGCGCGCCCTGGTGGTCAACGCCGGCTGCGCCAACGCCTTCACCGGCAAGGCCGGGGCCGATGCGGCGCGCCGCACCGCCTCGGAGGTCGCCAAACGCTTCGGCTGCCGCCAGCGCGACGTCATGCTGGCCTCGACCGGAGTGATCGGCGTGGTGCTGGACGAAAAGAAGATCATCGCCAAACTGCCCGAGGTCGAACAGGGGCTGGATTCCGACGCCTGGGCCAAGGCCGGTCGCGGCATCATGACCACCGACACCTTCCCCAAGGGCTCCTACGCCGAGGCCGAGATCGAGGGCTACAAAGTCCGCATCGCCGGGATCGCCAAGGGGTCGGGCATGATCGCGCCGGACATGGCGACCATGCTGGCCTTCATCGTCACCGACGCCGACATCCATCCCAATGTGCTGCAGGCGCTGCTGGGCCTGCACGTCCGCACCACCTTCAACTCGGTGACCGTGGACGGCGACACCTCGACCAATGACACGGCCCTGCTGTTCGCCACCGGGACATCGGGCGCGCCGCGCATCGGGCGCGTGGGCGACCGCCGCCTGAAGAGCTTCTCGGCGGCGTTGGACAAGGTGATGCTGGATCTGGCGCACCAACTGGTGCGCGACGGCGAGGGTGCGACCAAGTTCGTCAAGGTGACGGTGGACGGCGCCGCCTCCCCCGCCTCGGCCCGCAAACTGGCCAAGTCGATCGCCGACAGTCCCCTGGTCAAGACCGCCATCGCCGGGCAAGACGCCAACTGGGGCCGGGTCGTCATGGCGGTCGGCAAGACCGAGGAGCCGGTCGACCGCGACCATCTGGCCATCTGGTTCGGCCCGCACGAGGCCGCCATCGACGGCGCCCCGTCCCCGACCTATGACGAGGCCAAGATGACCGCCTATATGAAGAATCCCGAGATCGACATCACCGTCGATGTGGGTTCAGGCCGGGCGTCGGCGACGGTTTGGACCTGCGACCTGACCAAGGGCTATATCGAGATCAACGGCGACTACCGCTCATGACCGACGCCGCCGTCCTGCCTACCGTTCTGGTTGTCGCCGTCGCCCTGGTCGATGTCGATGGCCGGGTGCTGATCGCCAAACGGCCCGAGGGCAAGAAGCTGGCCGGTCTGTGGGAGTTTCCGGGCGGCAAGGTCGAGCCCGGCGAACGCCCCGAGGCCGCCCTGATCAGGGAACTGCACGAGGAGTTGGGCATCGACGTCAACGAGGCCTGTCTGGCCCCGTTCGTTTTCGCCAGCCACGCTTACGATTCATTTCACCTATTGATGCCACTGTACCTGTGTCGGCGCTGGAACGGCGTGGTCACGGCCCGTGAACACGACGCTCTGGCCTGGGTGAAACCGAACAGGCTTTCGGACTATCCCATGCCCCCGGCGGACGAACCTCTGGTCGCCTGGTTGCGCGACCTGCTCTGAAACCGCCGACCAGGGAGGCCGGCCATGAGACGTTTCATCGCCCGCTTCCACCGCGACGACAGCGGCGCAACCGCCATTGAATACGGCCTGATCTGCGCCCTGATCTTCCTGGTCATCATCGGTTCGGTGGTCGCCTTCGGCAATGCCGCCACGACCGTGTTCAACACCGCCATCACCGCCATCACCGAGGCCATCAGCAAGGGCTGATCTCAGGGTTCGAGGCCGTTGTGCTCGCGAACGCCCAGGGCGTCGGCCAGACGGGTCTTGGCTGATCCCCGCTCCAGCGGTTTCTGCTGGCTTTCATGCGGTTTCCACCCCGCCAGATGCACGATCTCGAAGGTCGCCGGAATGCGCCCGTCCGCGTCGGCGTAGCGCTCCGCATAGAGGGCGGCGGCCTTGGCGACGACGCTGCGGGTCAGAGGCCGGATCGGGCCGTGCAGCACATTCGTCTCGCCCATCGCACGCAGATCGCGGATCAGGGCGAACAGGTCGGGATAACGGACGGTGAACCGATCCACATCCGACACCGGCAGGGCGAAACCGATCCGCTGCAGCAGGGCCGCGCCGTCATAGCCGTCTGCGAAGGGCGAAACCCGCGCCTGGGCGCCCCCGCGCTCGGACAGTTCGGCCTCGGTCAGGACGCCGCGCAACTCCTTCAGGGTGCCCGCCCCGAACAGGGTGCCGATGAACAGGCCGTCCGGCTTCAGCGCCCGTTTGATCTGGGCCAGGGCGCCGGGCAGGTCGTTGGCCCAGTGCAAGCTGAGCAGGGACACGATCAGATCGGCGGATTCATCGCCCAGCGGCAGGGCGTCTGCGCCCGGGGCCGCGCGTTGGGCCTGCGTCGTCGGCGTCAGGATCGGACCGACGCGGGGCGCGGCGTCGCTGATCGACACCGCCTCGGCGAAGGGGCCGGAATGGGCGGACAGATCGACGGCGACAGGAAAGTCGCGCAGGATGGCGGCCAGGCTTTCGGCCGCATTGTCAGCGGCGCGGGCGTGAAGGAAGTCTGCGCTGCGGAACCGGGGGGTTGCGCGCGACAGGCGGGCTTGTCGACGACGCACGTCGAAGATCTGCGGCGGGCCGGAAGAGGAAGGCGTGGGGGAAGTCATGGACGCACAGGATGGGGTCTGGCGCGCGGCCTGGGAAGGGGCCAGGTCCCAGTTGCTGCGCTTTGGCCGCACCACCGGGCGCGGTCTGGCCGACCTGATCCTGCCGCCGATGGCCCACGACAGCCGCGAAGCCACGGCGGCGGCGGGCCTGACGCCCGACGCCTGGAGCCGGATCGTCTTTCTGGAGGCCCCGGTCTGCGACGGCTGCGGGGCGGCGTTCGAGTTCGACGGCGGCGACTTCGCCGAGGACCGCTGCGCCGCCTGCGTCACCCTGCCCTACGCCTTCGACCGGGCGCGGGCGGCTTGCGTCTATGACGACGCCTCTCGCGGGCTGATCCTGCGATACAAGCACGGCGACCAGCAGCAGTTCGCCCCCCTGTTCGCGCGCTGGATCGGCCGCGCCGCCGCCGAACTGACGGCAGACGCCGACGCCGTAATTCCCGTCCCCCTGCACCCGATGCGGCTGCTGTCGCGCCGGTTCAATCAGGCCGCCGAGATCGCCCGGCCTTTGGCGCGGACCTGCAGGCTGGACTATCTGCCCGACAGTCTGATCCGCACCAGCCACACCCAGACCCAGGGCGGAAAGAGCCGCCGGGGCCGTCGCCTGAACGTCAAGAAGGCCTTCGCGGTCACCGAGGCGGGGCGGCGTCGGATCAAGGGGCGGCGCATCCTTCTGATCGACGATGTGCTGACCACAGGCGCGACCGCAGAGGCCTGCGCCCGCGCCCTGCTCGACGCCGACGCGCGGGCCGTTGATCTGGCCGTCATCGCAAGGGTGCGAAACGCCCGCGATCTGACTATGTAGGTGTTCAACACCCGTCGGCGGACCCGCCCGTCGGCGACGACCTGTAATCCTGGAGTGCTGCATTGGCCGACGTCGTCATCTACACCAAGCCCGGCTGCCCCTACTGCTTCAGCGCCATGTCGCTGCTGAAGAAGAAGGGCGTCGATTACACCGAGATCGTGGCGTCCAACGACCCCGCGAAAAAGGCCGAGATGGTCGAACGCGCGGGCGGGGCCATGACCTTCCCGCAGATCTTCATCAACGACCAGCACGTCGGCGGTTCCGACGACATCCATGCGCTGGACCGCGACGGCAGGCTCGACCCGCTGCTGGCCGCCTGACCATGGGCAACGGGCTCGACATCGCCCTGATCCAGACCCGCACGCCGGCGACGGCGGCGGGAGGGCTGGCGCATGTCGAGCCCCTGATCCGTGAGGCGGCGGCGGGCGGGGCGAAGTTCATCCTGACGCCGGAAGGGACCAATGTCCTGGAGCAGCGCCGCGACCTGCGGGCCAGCGTGCTGAGCGAAGAGGACGCCGATGTCGCCGTGCTGGGCCTGCGTCGCCTGGCGGCGGAGCTGGGCGTCTGGCTGCTGATCGGGTCGGCCATCGTCCGCTCCGGGCGAACCGGGCAGGACGGGGCCGGCGACGACCGGGCGGCCAACCGGTCGCTGCTGGTCGATCCGACGGGGGCGATCACGGCGCGGTATGACAAACTGCACGTCTTTGACGTCGATCTGCCCAATGGCGAGACCTATCGCGAAAGCGCCACGGTGCGTCCCGGCGACGGGGCGGTCGTGGCGGACACGCCGTGGGGTCGTCTGGGCCTGACCATCTGCTACGACATCCGTTTTCCCCACCTGCATCGCCAGCTGGCCAAGGCCGGGGCGTCGATGATCGCCGTGCCCGCCGCCTTCACCGTACCGACCGGCGAGGCCCACTGGGAGACTTTGCTGCGCGCCCGCGCCATCGAGACGGGCGCCTTCGTCCTGGCCCCGGCCCAGGGTGGGCTGCACGAGGACGGTCGACGGACCTGGGGCCGCTCCACCATCGTCGGTCCCTGGGGCGAAATCATCGCCAAGGCCGATCATGACGAGCCTTGCATCGTGACGGCGAAGCTGAACATGGAGGCGGTGGGCAAAGCGCGTTCAGCCGTGCCCGCCCTGACCCACGACCGCGATTTCCTGCCCGTTTCATGATCCGATACGCCCTGAAATGCGACCAGACTCACGGCTTCGAAGCCTGGTTCGGTTCGTCTTCCGACTATGACGATCAGGCCGCCCGCGGATTGGTGGAGTGTCCGTTCTGCGGCTCTCGCGCGGTTGAGAAGGCCGTCATGGCCCCGTCTATCAGCGGCACGAAGAAGTCCGGCCCTGCGCCCGATGTGGCGTCCAAGGTGCAGTCGATGATGATGGAGGCCGCCCGCGAGGTGCGCGCCCATGTCGAGGCCAACTTCGACTATGTCGGCGACAGCTTCGCCCGCGAGGCCCGCGACATCCACGAAGGCAAGTCCGAGAAGCGCGAAATCTATGGCGAGGCCACGCCCGCCGAGGTCAAGAAGCTGAAGGAGGACGGGGTGCCCGTCTCGGCCCTGCCTGACGCCCCGCCGGACCCGTCCAAGGTCAACTGATCATGACCTCGGGGGAGGCGGCGAGATCAGAAGATCGCTATCAGGAGTTCGCGCCGCCCGCGGCCCTGCGTCCCTTCGTCCGTGTGATCTGGACCTATGCCGCGCCAAATCCCTCGCCGACCATCCAGCGGATCGCACCGGATGGCTGTCCCGAGCTGATCTTCGATCTGGGCGCGCCCTATGCCGAACAGGATGCGGACGGGACGTTTCGGCTGCAGCCGTCCGCCCTGTTCGCCGGTCAGATGACCCGGCCCCTGGTCATGCACCCGACAGGCCCGACCGAACTGGCCGCCATCCGCTTCGAGCCGGACGGGGCGCGAGGATTTCTGGGTTGCCCGCTGAGCGATGCGACCGACCGGCGTCTGGACATGGTCGAGCGGCTGGCCGGATTCGCCCCGCCGCCGGGCGATCCCGCCGGTCAGGCCGCCGCCTTTGTTTCATGGCTGGAGGATCAGAGACGCGGGGCGGACTGGACCATCAACCCGCTGGTCCGCGCCGAAGTGCAGGCCGCGGCCGCCGAACAACCCGCCCCCGTTCGCGCGCCCAGCGAACAGCGCGCCCTGCAACGCCGGTTCACCGACAGGGTCGGCGTATCGCCGCGCCTGCTGCGTTCAATCTTTCGGTTCCGCCGCATTTTCGACCACGCGGCCCACCCGGCCGAGGCGCTGAACTGGCTGGAGGCGGGGCTGGAGGCCGGATATTTCGACCAGCCGCAGATGGCGCGAGATTTCCGCCGCTTTCTGGGCTGCACCGCCACCGACTGGGCGCGCGAGCAGCACGAGCTGGCCCGCGTCATCGCGTCGCAAACCTACAAGCCGCAGCACGGCACCTCGTTGTAGGACCGGAGCCGGAACGAGGGGAGACACGACCATGCTGACGGTCCTGATGATGAGCGCCGCCCTGCAGGCCGAGACGCGGCCCGACCTGGGCTGGATGTCCGGCTACTGGCTGGCCTGCGATCCCGGCCGCGAGGTGTCCGAGGTCTGGACCGATCCGCGTCTGTCGCTGATGACCGGCATGACCGTGACGGTGCGGGACGGCCGCGTCGGTTATGAACAGTCGCGCATCGCCCCTGTCGGGCCAGCGCCGGACGCGCCCTTCGCCTATTTCGCCCAGCCGGACGGCCAGCCCGTGACCGTCTTCCCCGTCGTCGCCTCAAGCGACCGCCGCGTCGTTTTCGAGCAGGCGGCGGACGACGACTTTCCCAAGCGGATCGTCTATGAACGCGACGGTGATGTGCTGTCCGCCCGGATCGAGGGCGAGATCGGCGGCGAGACGAGGACTGTAAGGTGGCGATTCAACAAGGCGGAGCTGAACAGCCGCTGTCCGGCCTGAACTGGCGCCCCATGCGGCCCGACGACATCGAGGCCGTGGTCAATGTGGCCCGCGTGTCTTTTCCCGATCATTTCGAGGACCAGGCCTGTTTCGAAAACCGGCTGGCCCTTTATCCGCGCGGCTGTTTCGTTCTGGCCGACGACGGTCCGGCCAAAGGCTATCTGATCGCCTATCCGTGGCGCGACGCCTCGGCCCCGCCGCTGAACACGGTGATCGAGGGCCTGCCCGCCGAGCCGACCCTGATCTATCTGCACGATCTGGCGCTTCACCCCGAGGCGCGCGGCGGCGGGGTCACCGGGGCCATCGTCGAACGCCTGGCCGAACAGGCGACAGAGGACGGCTGGCCCGCCATCGCCCTGGTCGCCGTCAACGACGCCGCCCGTTTCTGGAGCCGTCATGGCTTCGAACTGGTCGAGGCCGAAGGCATGGCCGAGAAACTGGCCAGCTACGGCGACGACGCCCGCTATATGGTCAGACCTCTGGCCTGACCTGCTCCAGGATGAAGGCGACCCGGGCCTCGACCGAGGCCTGGGGCAACTCGATCAACTCATAGCCAAAACGGGGATAGACTGCGCGCATGACGTCATGGGTGCGGCGCGCCTCATCCAGATCCTGACGACGTTCCGCGTCTTGGCCGAATATCTCGGGCCAGACCGGCGCGATGAAGACACGTCGCGCATACCTGAACTCCCGCGCCGCTGTCAGCAGATGATGCGGCGGCGGCAAACCGCACAATTCCAGATAGCCCACCACATCAGGCAGGCCCCGGTCATGGAACACGACCTCAGGCGAGGAAGCTGACGCCCCGTGCGCCTCAAGATCGTGGTCCAGCATCAGTTCCGCAAACAGGGTCCGGTCGCGCCAGGGCAGCGCCTGCCCGTCGATGACCGTCTGGCGGCGAATGACGGCCCGCCCGGCTTCCGACTGGACATGATGTCCCGCAGCAGCAAGCGCCTCGATCAAGGTGGTCTTGCCCGACCCCGGCCCGCCGGTGACGACAACGCCGGTCATGATCCGGGCGTGACCACCATCATATAGTTGATGCCCGCGTCGTCGGTCTGGCTCCAGCGGTCGTTCAGCGGGTCGTAGTTGAGGCCGTACGGGCCTTCGACCGTTACAGGCTCCTGCGACAGCATCTGGCGGATTTCGTCGGGCTTGAGGAACTGACGCCAGTCGTGGGTTCCGGCAGGCACCCAGCGCAGGATGTATTCGGCGGCGATCTTGCCCAGAGCCAGCGACTTCAGGGTGCGGTTCAGGGTGGCCACCATCATGACGCCGTCCGGCTTCACCAGCCGCGAACAGGCGCGAACGAAGGCCTCTGGGTCGGCGACGTGTTCGATCACCTCCATCGTCAGCACCACGTCGAAGGGACCGACGCCCTCGCCCTCGATCTGTTCGACGGTGGCGGCGCGATAGGCGATGTCCAGACCCACCATGTCGGCGTGGGCGCGGGCGGTGCCGATATTCTCGGACGAGGCGTCCACCGCCATGACGGTGAAGCCCATGCGCCGCATCGGCTCGGCGATCAGGCCGCCGCCGCAGCCGACGTCGAGCAAGGTCAGCCCCTCGAAGGGGCTGCGCGCCTTCGGATCGCGGCCCAGACGCGCGCAAAGCTGCTCGCGGATCAGTTTCAGACGCGCCGGATTGAACCGGTGCAGCGGGGCGAAGGGGCCATGCGCGTCCCACCATTCGGCCGCCTGGGCCGAGAACCGAGCGACGTCGGCAGGGTCAATCGATGCGCCAAACGCGCCCTCAGGCGAATTTTGCGAAAAACCATGCCCTTCACGGGGTAGGCGAGACGGGGCGGCGCCGTTAGAAGCGGTCATGACGCGAGGGATGGACCTTCGCGGCTTCTCACGCAAGCAGGGGGCGGATCGCCACGATGACGCGGCCTAATTCTTCACGACCAGAGACAACGCAGCCTGTCGCAGCGGGCGGCGAGACCAAACGGTTGGTGATGAAATTCGGCGGCACCTCGATGGGCGACCTGGAGCGCATCCGTCGCGCCGCCCGGATCATCGCTGCCGAAGCCGCTTCGGGCAAGAAGGTCGCCGTGGTCGTCTCGGCCATGGCGGGCAAGACCAATGAACTGGTCGCCTGGACCGACGGCGCAGGCCCTGCCGCCGCCGGCCTGCCGCTGAGCGACGACGAATATGACGTGGTGGTCGCCTCGGGCGAACAGGTCACGTCCGGCCTGCTGGCCATCACCCTGCGCAACATGGGTCTGAACGCGCGCTCGTGGATGGGCTGGCAGGTGCCGATCATCACCGACGACGCCCACGCCCGCGCCCGCATCATCGACATTCCCGGTGAGAAGCTGGCTGCCGCCGTCGATTCCGGCGAGATCGCCATCGTCCCCGGTTTCCAGGGCGTCACGACCGACGGCAAGATCACCACCCTGGGCCGGGGCGGCTCCGACACCTCGGCCGTCGCCGTCGCCGCCGCCATCGGCGCGCCCTGCGACATCTACACCGACGTGGACGGCGTCTATACGACCGACCCGCGCATCGAAAGCCGCGCGCGGCGCCTGAACAAGGTCTCCTACGAGGAGATGCTGGAGATGGCGTCCCTGGGCGCCAAGGTGCTGCAGACCCGCTCGGTCGAACTGGCCATGGCCAAGCAGGTGCCGGTGCGCGTGCTGTCCAGCTTTATTGAACCCGACGCTAATGGCGTCATGCCCGACAAGGGCGGAACCCTGATCTGCGACGAGGAGGAGATCTTGGAGAAACGCATCGTGTCCGGTGTGACCATGAGCCGTGACGAAGCCCGCATCACCCTGCTGGGTCTGGCCGACCGTGTGGACGCGCCCGCCGACGTCTTCACCCGTCTGGCCGAGGCCAACGTCAATGTCGACATGATCGTCCAGAGCCAGGCCCGCACTGCGGGCACGGTCAACCTGACCTTCACGACCGGCCGCCGCGACGCCGTGCGCGCCGCCGAACTGATGACCGCCGCCAAGGAGCAGCTCAGCTTCGAGGAAATCCGCGTCGATGAAGACGTGGCCAAGGTGTCCGTCGTCGGCGTCGGCATGCGCAGCCACGCAGGCGTCGCCCAGCTGATGTTCCAGGCGCTGGCCGACAAGGGCGTGAAATTCCAAGCGATTTCGACCTCAGAAATCAAAATCAGCGTTTTGATCGACGCCGCCTATGCCGAATTGGCCGTGCGCGCCCTACATTCGGCCTACGGTCTGGACGCGGTCTAGAGCATGATCGTTTTTGACGGCGCCGCTTCGCGGTTCCGACAGAAGCGTGAATCATGCTCTCGCATAAATCTGGAGCCTGATTCACCGCATCGACGGAATCGCGCAGCGATTCCATCTCTGCGGATCAGGCTCTAGGTTCGGGCGGACGCTGCGGCGTCTTGATGGGAGGCGCGCCGCAACTTCGGCGCGCTATGATATGACGGACAGCGGGCGCCTCGGCGCCGAAGCGCGGGAGCCACCATGCCGGTAGGCGGCGTAATGACCAGGGGACCTCGCATCCTCCTGCGCCAGATCCGTGAGGCTCTGGGCGGGGCCGGTGCGGGCGCCACGCCGGCTCAGGATCGCCTGAACATGGTGGTGCAGATCATCGCCCGCTCGATGGTCGCCGAAGTCTGTTCGATCTACTTGCGCCGCGCCTCTGGCGAGCTTGAGCTGTTCGCCACCGAGGGTCTGAACCCGGAAGCCGTCCACAATACCCGGCTGCGGCCCGGCGAGGGTCTGGTGGGTGAAGTGGCCCGCATGGCCCAGCCGATCAGCCTGTCGGACGCGCCTGCCCACCCCAGCTTCTCCTACCGTCCGGAAACCGGCGAAGACCCGTATCACGCCTTCCTCGGCGCGCCCCTGCTGCGCGGCGGGCGGGCCATCGGGGTTCTGGTCGTCCAGAACCGCACCGAGCGTCGCTATGACGAGGAAGAGGTCGAGGACATCCAGACCATCGCCATGGTCCTGTCCGAGACGGTGGCGTCCGGCGAACTGCTGGATCAAGACGAACTGCGCGACGTCGAACTGGCGCCCCACCGGCCCGAACGGCTGAAGGGTCAGAAGTTCGCGGACGGTCTGGCCTTTGGTCAGGTGGTGCTGCACGAGGCCCCCCTGGCGCCCGAGCAACTGCTCAGCGACGACCCGGCCCTGGAGGAGGCGCGGCTGAAGCTGGCGCTGGCCTCGTTGAAGACCGGGCTGGACGCCATGCTGGACAAGGGCCAGGGCCTGGCCGGTCCCTCGTTCGAGGTGCTGGAAACCTATCGAATGTTCGCCGACGACCGGGGCTGGAACCGGTCACTGGAAGAGGCGGTGCGCAATGGCCTGACGGCGGAAGCCTCGGTGGACCGTGTCAGGAACGAACACCGCGCCCGCTTCGCCCAGGCGCGCGACCCCTATATCCGCGAGCGGCTGCACGATTTCGAAGACCTGGCCAATCGCCTGCTGCGCGTGCTGGCGGGTGACAAGCCGGGCGAGCGCGAACTGCCCGACGACGCCATTCTGGTGGCCCGGAACCTGGGCCCCGCCGACCTGCTGGAATATCCGCGCGACAAGCTGAAGGGCCTGTTGCTGGAGGAAGGCTCGGCCGCCAGCCACGCCGCCATCGTGGCCCGTGCGCTGCAGATCCCTTGCGTCGGGCGCCTGCAGGGACTGCGCGACCGCCTGTCGGAAGGCGACATGGTCATCGCCGACGGCGAGACGGGCGAGGCCTATCTGCGCCCCCGCCCCGACATGCTGGAGGCTGTGCAGTCGCGCATGGCCGTGCGCGAGCAGCGTCAGGCCGAGTTCGCCCAGTTGCGCGATGTTCCGGCGGTGACGCTGGACGGCCAGCGCATCACGGTCCTGACCAACGCCGGTCTGGCCGTCGATCTGGAGAACATGGTCGAGACGGGCGCCGAGGGCATCGGCCTGTTCCGCACCGAGTTCCAGTTCATGGTGTCCGACGAACTGCCGCGACTGGACGCCCAGACGGCGCTTTACAAGCTGGTGCTGGACGCGGCGGGCGACAAGCCGGTGACGTTCCGCACCCTGGACATCGGCGGCGACAAGGTGCTGCCCTATCTGGAATCGGAGCGGGAGGAGAACCCGGCCCTGGGTCGGCGCGCCATCCGTCTGGGTCTGGACCGGCCTTCGCTGTTGCGGATGCAGTTGCGCGCCCTGCTGACGGCGGGCGCGGGGCGAGAACTGCGCGTCATGTTCCCGATGATCGCCACGGTGGACGAGTTCCGGGCCGCGCGCGAACTGGTCGACATCGAGTGCGAATGGGCCAAGCGCCGGGGTCGCCCCTTGCCGGCCCTGCTGCGCGTCGGGGCCATGATCGAATGCCCGTCGCTGCTGTGGCACTTGGACGCCCTCTTGCCTCTGACCGACTTCGTGTCGATCGGCACCAACGACCTGTTCCAGTATATGTACGCCGCCGACCGCACCAATCCGCTGGTGTCGGACCGCTATGACCCGCTGTCGCCGCCTGCGCTGCGGGCGCTGCAGACCATCCAGAAGGCCTGCGCCGACACCGGCACGCCGGTTTCGATCTGCGGCGAACTGGCGGGGCGGCCCTTGGAGGCCTTCGCCTTGATCACCCTGGGCTTCACGCGCCTGTCGGCCCCGGCGGGCGGCGTGGGTCCGGTCAAGCGCATGATCCTGTCGGCGGACCTGAAGGCGGCGAAGCGGGGGATGGCCAATCTGCTGAACCTGTCGACCGGCTCGGTGCGCAACGAACTTCAGTCCCTGGCCCGCAAGCTGAACATCGCGGTCTGACACGCGTTTGACGGGAACCGCGTTGCTGGCGAGACCGGATTAGTTTATCCACGAAAGGGCAATTCAGGCGCAGCCGCCAGAGGCGCGGCCCGTTTTCATGACATCTTATCCGGTGGGACCTTTTGAGTACGGCGCGAGAAACCGTTCCGAATACGGGGCCGATTTTGGAGGCGGACGTCATGGCGCGGGATAAGGGGCCCGCCGTCGACGCGCCCGACCACGCCGCACATCATCCTGACCACTCCATCGACGAGGCGGCGAACCTGGGTCTGGCCCTGCGCCACGCCCGCGCCCAGTCCGGCAAGACGCTGGCGATCCTGGCCGCCGAGACCAAGGTCAATGCGCGTTTTCTGACGGCGTTGGAGCAGAACGACTGGTCCTCCCTGCCCTCGCGCGTTTTCGCGGTCGGCTATGTGCGCGCCTACGCCGGGGCGCTGGGCCTGGACGAACAACTGGCCGTCGAACGGTTCAAACGCGAAAGCCCCGACACCTCCGTGCCGCTGAAGGCGCCGGTGGGCATCGCCTTCGAGGACGTCAAACGCAATACGCCGCGCATCATGGCCGGCGTCATCATCGCCGCCGTGGCCATCGTCGGCTGGAACGTGTTCCAGCGCATCAGCCGGGTTCAGGCGCCGCATCCGTCAGACATCGCCACCCTGCCCAACACCTGGGCCCAGGGCGCAGCCTCCGCCCACGAGATGGACCTGGGCGCCCCGCGCGCGGCGCCCCAGGATCAGACCACGCCCGCTCCCTACATCACGCGCGGGCTGGAGGCGGAGCTGACCGGCGTTGATCCGAACGATCCCGCATCAGGCGACGCCGCCCCTGCGCCAGCGGCGACGGTGCAGAAGGCCTTCAACCCGCGCGGCGCCGTCTATGGCGCCCCGGCCAACGCCTCTCAGGTCGTGATCCAGGCCAAGAAGCCCGGCGCCTTCGTCGTGCGGATGGGCAGCGACCGCGTGCTGTTCGCGCGGCAAATGGCGGCGGGCGAAGCCTGGCGGGCGCCGCTGGGCGTGTCGGCGACCATCGACGTGTCGGACCCGACGGCCTTCGACGTCTATCTGAATGGCGAGCTGGGCGGGGCCCTGCCTGCGCTGCAGACGTCCCTGGCGCAACTGAACGCGCGCGCCGGTCAAGCCAACCGCGAAGCCTCTGCGCCCGCGCCCCAGCCACGCCCCCAGGCCGCCGCGCCGCGCCCTGTCACCGTGACCTCCGGCCCCCGCCCCTACACCCCGCAGCCCTAATCAACGAAGTGATGCGAGGGCCGTGGTCCCGCCGTCATCAACGGCCTATATGAGGGCCATCATGAGCGACCACACGCACGTCCGACCCTGGCGCCACATCGAGCGCCGCAAGAGCCGCCAGATTCGCGTCGGCTCCGTCCTGGTGGGCGGCGACGCCCCGATCAGCGTCCAGTCGATGACCAATACGCCGACGGCCGACGCGGCGGCGACCATCGACCAGATCCGTCAACTGGAAGAGGCGGGCGCCGACATCGTGCGCGTGTCGTGCCCCGATGTGGAATCGACCGAGGCGTTCAAGATCATCGCGCGCGAGGCCAAGGTGCCCTTGGTCGCCGACATCCATTTCCACTACAAACGCGGCATCGAGGCGGCCCAGGCGGGCGCGGCCTGCCTGCGGATCAACCCCGGCAACATCGGCAGCCCCGACCGCGTGCGCGAAGTCATCCAGGCCGCCAAGGATCACGGCTGCTCCATGCGGATCGGCGTCAACGCCGGATCGCTGGAGAAGGAGCTTCTGGAGAAGTACGGCGAGCCCTGCCCCGACGCCATGGTCGAGAGCGCGCTGAACCACGCCCGCATCCTGCAGGACCACGATTTCCACGAGTTCAAGATTTCGGTGAAGGCGTCTGACCCCTTCCTGACCGTCGCCGCCTATCAGCAGCTGGCCGACGCCATAGACTGCCCCCTGCACCTGGGCGTGACCGAGGCCGGGCCGCTGCGCACCGGCACGATCAAGTCGGCCATCGGCATGGGCTCCATGCTGTGGGCGGGCATCGGCGACACCATCCGCGTGTCCCTGGCCGCCGATCCGGTCGAAGAGATCAAGGTCGGGTTCGACATTCTGAAGTCGCTGGGTCTGCGTCACCGCGGCGTGAACATCATCGCCTGCCCGTCCTGCGCGCGTCAGGGCTTCAACGTCATCGAGACGGTCGCCCTGCTGGAAGAGAAACTGGCCCATATCTCCACGCCCATGAGCCTGTCGGTGATCGGCTGCGTTGTGAACGGCCCGGGCGAGGCCCTCTATACCGACATCGGCTTCACCGGCGGCGGCAAGGGCGCGGGCATGGTCTACCTGAACGGCAAGATCGCCCACAAACAGGCCAACGACGGCATGATCGACCACATCGTCGAACTGGTCGAAGAAAAGGCTGCAGAGCTGAACGCGGCCCGAGCTGCGCTGGAAGCCGCACCACCGGCGCTGGAGCCAGCAGAATAGCGGCTTAAAGCGCTCACCCAGCCGTCGTTCACCCTTCGATGATGCGCGGCGTCCATGCTGCGCGAAATAGCGTCGGTTCGCGATTGACGCAGGTTGCAGCGAATGCAACTGGAACGATTAGAGCCGTCAACTCGACGTGCTCCTATCGACTGAGGGGTCAATGATTTCCACCATCAACGTGCGCTTTGGCGCGCGTGCGCTCATGCTTGCAGGCTTGGCGCTGTCTCTGCCTGCCTGCGCCACGATCACGCGTGGCACAACACAGCAATTCACTGTCGAAAGCACGCCGCCAGGCGCACGGGTGAGCACCTCCAACGGCTTCGAATGCGTCAGCACGCCCTGCACCTTCCGCATGCCACGCAAGGACCCGTTCCGCGTCACAGTGGCCCTGGACGGTTATGTCACCCAGACCGTCGAGGTCACCAGCAGCGTTTCAGGCGCGGGTGGAACCGCGATGGCGGGCAACATACTGGTCGGCGGCCTGATCGGCGGCGCCGTGGACGCCACGTCCGGCGCCATGAATGATCTTAAGCCCAATCCGCTGCTCGTAACGCTGCAAACCCCGAGCCAGCAGGCCGCAAACCAGAACGCCGCGCCTGTCGTCGCAGAGCCCGCCGCCAATCCGGGAGCCAAGCCATGATGATCCGATCTGTGACAACCGCCGTCGCAATTGCAGGGCTCATGGGCCTGGCGGCATGCGCGACCCCTTCCAACCCGGCCTTGATGACTGTACCCGCCACGCCTGGTTTGACGGCCTCATCTGGAGATGTGGGCTACAGGTCCATAACCACGGTCAATGTTTCAGGCGGCAAGGAAACAAATCCGCTCTGGACGGCCCAGGTTTCGAACGCCGCCTTCAAGATAGCCCTGGAAGCCTCGCTTGCCGCCGCCGGATATATGGGAACCGAAGGCCGTCCGCTGACTGTGACCGCCTCATTGATCGAGTTGAAACAGCCTTTCGCGGGTCTGGATCTGTCGGTGACCAGTCAGGTTCGCTACAGCGTCGAAGGCGGCGGCCGCACCCTGTTTGACGAGACAGTAGGGGCGACAGGCACGGCTTCAATGGGCGATGCGCTTATCGCCACCGAACGCCTGAAGATCGCCAACGAGAAATCGATCCAGGAAAACATCAAAGAGTTCCTGCGCCGCTTCCGCGAACGCGCGCGGTGATCTGAAGAGGGACGGCGGGATGGCGAAAGCCGTTTCGCCGTTTCGCCGTTCCGCCGTTCCGTTCAGGCGCTCGCCACGGCCTGAGCCAGGGTTCGCCCCTCGAATACAGACGCCAGGGCGTCGCGGCCGTCGCTCAGCACAGGGCGCAGGGGGCAGGTCTCGACATCGGGACAGGTCTCGCACGGCCCATAGGCGGTGCGCGAGGCGCAGGGCGCCAGGGCCAGCGGCCCCTCCAATGCACGGATCACATCGGCGAAACTGATCGCCTCCGCAGGACGGGCCAGGGCGTAGCCGCCGGTCCGCCCCCGTTTGGACGCCAGCAGGTGCTGGCGGCGCAAATCCAGAAGTATGGCCTCAAGAAACTTGCGCGGCGCCGCTGAGGCCTCTGCGATGTCGGCGATGGTCGCAGGCCCGCCGCCGGGCAGGCCCGCCAGATGGATCATCGCACGCAGCGCATAGCGGGAGCGGTTCGACAGCATAGGCTGTGATCGCCCGCCCGCCGCTGCAACGCAAGTCAGGCGTGCGTCAGGCGTCCAGACGTTCGCCCAACCGCGCCACGACCTCAAGGATCTGAGGCCCGGTATAGGGTTTCAGCACCAGGGCCTCGGCCAGATCGGCGTGCTGGGCAGCTGCGGTCACGTCGCCGGAGATGAAGACGACCCGCACCTTCCAACGGTCGGTCAATGACCGCGCCAGTTCAATCCCCGTGCGGTCGTCCGACAGGTTGATGTCCAACAGGGCGGCGTCGATGTGGTGCAGGGCCGCCGCCGCCTCGGCGGCTGCAGCGCTGTGGAAGGGGCCGACAACGCTGTGGCCCGCCTCAGTCAGCAGTTCGGTCAGGGCGGCGGCTGAATCGGCGTCGTCTTCGACAACCAGCAGGGTCAGGGGCGCGGTCGATGCAGTCAATGGCGTATCCTCGTTGGGGAGTGGGGCTTGGCGGGTGACGACGGCGCGCAGATCCCGCCAGACCTCGGCGGGCGAACGATCCGTATCCAGATCATAGATGGCGGCCATGGCCTTCAGTTCGCGCTCATCCTCGGGCGACAATGCGCCGTCATTCTCGTTCAGGCGGCTGTCGTACTGGCGGCACAGGCGTTCCACGCTGGCGGCGGCGTCATCAGTCGGAATGGCGGTTCCGGGCGTCGATTGGGGCGGGCGATCGAACATTTCCGTCCTCCTCATTTGAAGCTTGGGCATTTGTTAACGGCTGGAACCTGATCTGTAACCGCGTCTGACGCCATCGTTATCGGGGATCACAAACCCGGCGCCGCCCCTTGCGCCGCGGTTGCAATCGACAAAACGGGGCCTGACGCGGTAAGGACGCCCTCCCTCTCCCTCAGGATTTCCCCGCCTTGCGTCTGCCCCAGGCCCGTCTCGATCAGGTTCTCGACCGCTTCCATGAAGTCGAGGCGCGCATGGGCGCGGCGACCGACGGGGCCGAGATCGTGCGTCTGTCGAAAGAACACGCCGAACTGAAACCCGTCGCCGATGCGGTTCAGGGCCTGGCCCGCGCCCGCGCCGAGATGACCGATCTGGAAGCCATGACGGCCGATCCGGAAATGGCGGCGATGGCCCAGGACGAACTGCAGGTCCTGAACGACAGTCTGCCCGCGCTGGAGCGCGAGGTGGCCCTGTTGCTGGCGCCGCGCGACGCCGACGAAAACGCCTCCGCCGTGCTGGAAGTGCGCGCCGGCACCGGCGGTGATGAGGCGGCCCTGTTCGCGGGCGACCTGTTCCGCATGTATTCGCGTTACGCCTCCACGCGCGGCTGGCGGGTCGAACTGGATTCCGCGACCGAGGGCGACGCGGGCGGCTATAAGGAAATCATCGCCACCGTCACCGGCGAAGGCGTGTTCGGGCGGCTGAAGTTCGAGAGCGGCGTCCACCGCGTGCAACGCGTGCCGACGACCGAGGCGGGCGGGCGCATCCACACCTCGGCCGCCACCGTCGCCGTCTTGCCTGAAGTCGAGGATGTCGAGATCGAGATCCTGGACAAGGATATCCGCATCGACACCTTCCGCGCCTCCGGCTCGGGCGGCCAGCACGTCAACAAGACGGACTCGGCGGTGCGCATCACCCACCTGCCCACCGGGATCGTGGCCACCAGCTCGGAAAAATCCCAGCACGTGAACCGCGAAAAGGCCATGAAGAACCTGCGCGTGCGCCTGTACGACATGCAGCGCCAGGCCAAGGACCTGGCCCGCGCGGATTCGCGCAAGTCGCAGGTGGGATCGGGCGACCGGTCGGAACGCATCCGCACCTACAACTTCCCTCAAGGGCGGGTGACCGATCACCGGATCGGCCTGACCCTGCACAGCCTGCCGCAGATTCTGGAAGGCGACCTCAATCCGATGCTGGACGCCCTGATCGCCGAAGATCAGGCCGCGCGCCTGGCCGACCTGGAAGCCGAGTTCGGCTGATCAGCGCAGCAGGCCCAGCAGGGGCAGGCACAACACCAGGGCGGTGACGGCGGTGAAGCCGGCGAAGGCGTGGACGCTTTGGCGGCGGCAGCGCACCACGAAGGCGCTGCGGCTCCATGCGCCGCGGCTGGCCCACAGCAGATAGATCGCCTGGATCACCCAGCCCGCCACAAAAGCCGCCACGGCCCAGGTGCTGAGCAAGGCCAGCGCCAGACCCGACACCAGCACCATCGCCCCGCCCAGTGCGGTGGTCAGTTCTTCGACATGGTCGGCAAGGCGGATTCGCACGACCCGCGACAGCTCCCATTGCAGGCGCCAGTTCAGCCAGGACTGGCTCAACAGCAGCAGCCCCCCGACCACATAGAACACCCCGATTGCGCGCGCCGCCCATTCCATGGCGGGAATATGGCCATCGTTTGCGCGCGCTGTAATCCGCCAAAATCCGAAAGACGAACGATCCGCGACGAATCGAAACCTTAAAGACACAACCGACGATATATGAGCTTACGCATATCAGCGTAACTAATCGATGTTCACGGTTGCAGACTTCACAAGGCGCCCGTCTGTTTTGTGGTGCGCGCCTGGGGCTGGCGGCATACTGTCCTGCGCAAACCCCACGTCACATGAGCACCCCATGGCCCTGGCCGAGATCGTCCGCTTTCAGGATGTCTATGAAGCCGATCTGGCGGCGGCCTTTCTGGCCGACCGCGGCATAGACGTGGATGTGACCGAACGCTTTCAGACCACGGTCGATCCCCTGATGCAGCGGGCGCTGGGCCTGCGCCTGATGGCGCCGTCGGATCAGGTGGAGGCGGCGCGCGATCTCTTGGCCCGAGCGGCGCGGGGTGAATTCGCCGATGACCAGAATGACGACGACCTGCCTGCCGCCGACCCGACCACCCGCACCGTCGGACGGGGACTGGCCCTGATCCTGGCGGCCACGGGCGCCTTCTGGGGCAACAGCCTGCCGCGACGCCTTCGACCGGTTCACTGGATCGGTGTTGTGCTGATCCTGGCCATCGGTGGCATATCGATCATCGCCGCCCTGGCCGCATGAGCACAGAGGGCCGCAATGAGAAAAGGCGGCGAGAGCCTCGCCGCCTTTTCAGGTCTTACAGGTCCAGCAGCGCGCGCTGCGGATCTTCCAGCAGTTCCTTGACGCGGACCAGGAAGGTCACGGCTTCCTTGCCGTCGACGATGCGGTGATCGTAGCTGAGGGCCAGGTACATCATCGGGCGGATCTTGACCTCGCCGTTGATGGCCATCGGACGCTGCACGATGTTGTGCATGCCCAGGATGCCCGACTGCGGCGCATTCAGGATCGGCGTCGACATCAGCGACCCATAGGTGCCGCCGTTGGTGATGGTGAAGGTGCCGCCCTGCATCTGATCCATGGTCAGGGCGCCGTCACGGGCGGCCTTGCCTAGGGCGCCGATGCCCTTTTCGATGCCCGCGAGCGACAGGGTGTCGGCGTCACGCAGGACCGGAACCACCAGGCCCTTGTCGGTGCCGACGGCGACGCCGATGTCATAGTGGTTCTTGTAGATGATGTCGGTGCCGTCGATCTCGGCGTTGACGGCAGGGATTTCGTGCAGGGCCGCGACGACCGCCTTGGTGAAGAAGGACATGAAGCCCAGCTTCACGCCGTGGCGCTTCTCGAAGACATCCTTGTACTGGGCGCGCAGGGCCATGACGTTGGTCATGTCCACCTCGTTGAAGGTGGTCAGCTGGGCGGCCGTGTTCTGAGATTCCTTCAGGCGGCGGGCGATGGTCTGACGCAGGCGCGTCATCTTCACCCGCTCTTCGCGCGGCTGGTCGGCGCGCGGCGCGGCAGGGGCGGCAGCGGCGCCAGGAGCCGGAGCCGCCTGGCCGATGGCGGCGATGGCGTCGGCCTTGGTGATGTTGCCCTTCGGCCCCGTTGCGGCGATCGCCTTGGGGTCCAGGTTGTTCTCGCCGACCACGCGCTGAACGGCGGGCGACAGGGTTTCGTTCTTGGCGCCCGAGACCTGGCCAGAGACTTGGGCCGAGCCGGTGTTGGCCGACGCAGCCGCCGGAGCAGCGGCAGCAGGAGCCGAGCCCGCACCCGATGCAGCGCCCGAAGCGGCAACCGAGCCGATCTTCTGGCCAGGCGTGACCGTCGCGCCTTCGTCAGCGTCGATGGTCAGAACGCCGTCAGCCGGGGCCGAAACCTCGACCGCGACCTTGTCGGTTTCGATCTCGACCAGAAGTTCGTCCTTCTTGACCGCATCGCCGGACTTCTTGACCCACTTGCCGATCGAGCCTTCAGCGACGCTTTCGCCCATGGTCGGGACGTTGATGTCGATGGCGGCGGCAGCGGCAGGCGCGGCGGCAGCCGGGGCCGCCTTGGCGTCCGCCTTGGGCGCCGCAGCCGTCTTGGCCGGAGCCGCCGAAGCGCCCTCCGAGATCACGCCCAGAACCGTGTTGGGAACGACGGTGTCGCCCTCTGCGGCCTTGATGTCGCTCAGGGTGCCGTCAGCGGGCGCCACCACTTCCAGCGAGACCTTGTCGGTCTCAAGCTCGACCAGAACCTCGTCCTTCTTGACCGCATCACCGACCTTCTTGGTCCATTTCGCGATGGTGGCTTCGGAGACGGATTCACCGAGTGCGGGGGTCAGGATGTCGGCCATGTCAGGTCCAGCTTGTCTTTAGATCGGTCTTTTACAGGGTGTATCAGGCGAAGGCTTCGTTGGTGAAGGTCTCGAGTTCCTTCAGGTGTCGGCTCATCAGGCCGGCCGCCGTGGAGGCGGAGCCGGGCCGTCCGACGTAGCGGGCGCGTTTGGAGGCGACGTCCAGCTTGTCCAGGGTCAGCTCCAGCCATGGATCGACGAAGGTCCAGCCGCCCATGTTCTTGGGCTCTTCCTGGCACCACACGACCTCAGCGTTGGGGAAGCGCGCCAGTTCCTTGCGCAGCGACTGGATCGGCCACGGATAGAACTGCTCCAGACGCAGGATGTAGACGTCGTCTACGGCCTGACCGTCCTTGGCCTTCTTCTCGCGCGCGTCCAGTAGGTCGTAATAGACCTTGCCCGAGCACAGGATGACGCGGCGGATGTCCTTGTCCGCCTTGATCTTGATGCCGGCGACGTCGGGACGCAGTTCGGCGTCATCGCGCAGCAGGCGGTGGAAGGACGAACCCTCGGCCAGATCCTTGAGGCTGGAGACCGCCTTCTTGTGACGCAGCAGCGACTTCGGCGTCATCAGGATCAAGGGCTTGCGGAACGACCGGTGCATCTGGCGACGCAGGATGTGGAAGTAGTTGGCCGGGGTCGTGCAGTTGGCAACCTGCATATTGTCTTCGGCGCACTGCTGCAGGAAGCGCTCCAGACGGGCCGAGGAGTGCTCCGGTCCCTGGCCTTCATAGCCGTGCGGCAGCAGCATGGTCAGGCCGCTCATACGCAGCCATTTGCGTTCGCCCGAACTGATGAACTGGTCGATCACCACCTGGGCGCCGTTCACGAAGTCGCCGAACTGGGCTTCCCACATGACCAGGGTGTTGGGGTCAGCCAGCGAATAGCCGTACTCGAAGCCAAGCACCGCTTCTTCCGACAGAGCCGAGTCGATCACTTCGAAGTTCGCCTGGCCTTCGCGCAGGTTGTTCAGCGGCATGTACCGCTCTTCGGTCGTCTGATCGATGATGCCCGAGTGACGCTGCGAGAAGGTGCCGCGCACGGAATCCTGACCCGACAGACGGACCGGGAAGCCTTCATCGACCAGCGAGGCGAAGGCCAGGCTTTCGGCCGTGGCCCAGTCCAGGCCCTCACCCGAGGTGATGGCTTCACGGCGGCCGTCGATGACGCGCTTCAGCGTCTTGTGCATGTCGACGCTGTTGGGGATCGTGGTCAGGCGATGCCCCAGATCCTGCAGCTTGGCCAGGGGAACGGCGGTCTCGCCGCGCGCTTCATCCTTGGGCGCCTGCAGGCCCTTCCACTGGCCGTCCAGCCAGTCAGCCTTGTCGGCGGACCAGGTCTTGCCGGCCTCGAACTGCTCGTCGAGGAAGGCTTCGAAGCGGGCGACCTCGGCGTCCACATCGGCCTGGGTCACCACGCCCTGTTCGACCAGACGCTGCGAATACAGCTCCCGCGTCGAAGGCTGGGCGCGGATCTTCGAATACATCAGCGGCTGGGTGAAGGTGGGATCGTCGCCTTCGTTGTGGCCGAAGCGGCGGTAGCAGAACATGTCCACCACCACGTCCTTGTGGAACTTCTGGCGGTATTCGGTGGCGACCTTCGAGGCGAAGACGACGGCTTCGGGGTCGTCGCCGTTGACGTGGAAGATCGGCGCCTGGACCATCAGGGCCACATCGGACGGGTACGGCGACGAGCGCGAGTTCCGCGGGCTGGTCGTGAAGCCGATCTGGTTGTTGATGACGAAATGCAGGGTGCCGCCGGTGCGGTAGCCCTTCAGGCCCATCAGGGCGAAACATTCGGCCACGACGCCCTGGCCGGCAAACGCGGCGTCGCCGTGGATCAGCAGCGGCACGACCTTGGAGCGGTCCAGCGCCCACTGGCCTTCCGGCACGCCTTCGTTGGCTTCGCGGATGTCGAACGCCTGTTTGGCACGCGCCTTGCCCAGGACGACCGGGTTGACGATTTCAAGGTGCGACGGATTGGCGGTCAGCGACAGGTGGACGTGGTTGCCGTCGAACTCGCGGTTCGACGAGGCGCCCATGTGGTATTTCACGTCGCCCGAGCCTTCGATGTCGCTCGGCACGGCCGAACCACCCTGGAACTCGTGGAAGATGACCTTGTACGGCTTGCCCATCACGGCGGCGAGCACGTTCAGGCGGCCGCGGTGGGCCATGCCGAGAACGACTTCATCGACGCCCAGATTGCCGCCGCGCTTGATGACCTGCTCCAGCGCCGGGACCATGGCCTCGCCGCCGTCCAGACCGAAACGCTTGGTGCCGGGGAAACGCTTGTGCAGGAAGCGTTCGAAGCCTTCGGCCTCGATCAGCTTGTTCAGGATGGCCAGCTTGCCTTCCTTGGTGAAGGCGTTCTGCTCGAACTTGTCCGGGCCTTCGAAACGCTGCTGAAGCCAGGCCTTCTCCTCCGGCTCGGCGATATGCATGTACTGGATGCCGATCGTGCCGCAGTAGGTGCGCTTGAGGATCTCCAGCACCTGACGGATCGAGCCGGTCTGCAGGCCCAGAACGCCGTCCAGGAAGATCGGGCGATCCAGATCGGCGCCGTTGAAACCGTAGAATTCAGGCGTCAGTTCGGGGTTCTCGACCGGCTGCTCGATGCCGAGCGGGTCGAGCTGCGCCTGCAGGTGGCCGCGCACGCGATAGGCGCGGATCAGCATCAGGGCGCGGATGGAATCGTGGGCGGCGGCGCGGATGACGTCAGCCGAAACCTCGACCGGCGCAGCCTTGGCGGCGGCGGGCGCGGCTGCGCCCGGCTTCTTGGGATCGGGCTTGGGTGCGGGCCAGCGGCCGTCGAAGACGCCGGTTTCTTCGGTCGGTTCAGTGGCGACGCCGCGTCCCCAGCTGCCTGCGTCGGCCGAGGCCTTCACGCTGGCGGCGTTGTCACGGAGCTGGTCGAAGAAGGTCTTCCATTCGCCCGAGACGGAGGCCGGATCATTGGCCCACTTCTCGTGGAGTTCCTCAATATAGGCGGCATTGGCCCCGTAGAGGAAAGAGGTCTCGGCAAAGACCTGATTCAGCCGACCTGCATCGTCCGCCATAGTTCTCGTCTAATCCCTGGACCCGACCGGACACATCTCCGTGAGGGGCGCGCCATTCATATAGGCCCGCTTTCCTAATGGGTCATGGCCGAAAGGGGGCAATTCGGTGAGAATTTGGTCGCAGGGGTTAAAAAAACGCCCCCGACCAAAGTCGGGGGCGCCAATCTGAGCCGACATCCGCACATTTGATGCGCAGATCGGAATGTTACAGCCTTCTCCCCTCGCTCGGAAAAGGAGAAAGCTGAACCTAATTCAGCCCTTGAGGACTTCGACCAGGGTCTTGCCCAGACGTGCGGGCGAAGGCGAGACCTTGATGCCGGCCGATTCCATGGCGGCGATCTTGGACTCTGCATCACCCTTGCCGCCCGAAACCACGGCGCCGGCGTGGCCCATGGTGCGGCCCTTGGGTGCGGTGCGTCCGGCGATGAAGCCGGCCATCGGCTTCTTGCGGCCCTTCTTGGCTTCGTCGATCAGGAACTGGGCGGCGTCTTCTTCCGCGCCGCCGCCGATTTCACCGATCATGATGATCGAGGTGGTTTCCGGGTCGGCCAGGAACATCTCCAGCACGTCGATGAACTCGGTGCCCTTGACCGGGTCGCCGCCGATGCCGACAGCCGTGGTCTGGCCCAGGCCTTCGTTGGTGGTCTGGAACACGGCTTCATAGGTCAGGGTGCCGGAGCGCGACACGATGCCGACGTTGCCCTTCTTGAAGATGGAGCCCGGCATGATGCCGATCTTGCACTCGTCCGGCGTCAGGATGCCCGGGCAGTTCGGGCCCAGGAGGCGCGACTTGGAGCCTTCCAGGCGGCGCTTGACGTTGACCATGTCCAGCACCGGGATGCCTTCGGTGATGCAGGTGATGAAGGGGACTTCCGCATCGATGGCTTCGATGATCGCGGCGGCCGCGCCAGCAGGCGGGACGTAGATCACGGTGGCGTCGGCGCCCGTGGCGTCCTTGGCTTCGGCGACCGAGGCGTAAATCGGCAGGGTTTCGCCGTGCGAGCCGGTCCAGTTGGTGCCGCCCTTGGTGGGGTGAACGCCCGCAACCATCTGGGTGCCGTGGTAGGCCAGCGCCTGTTCGGTGTGGAAGCCGCCGGTCTTGCCGGTCAGGCCCTGGACGATGATTTTGGTGTCTTTATTGACTAGGATGGACATGTAAGGCTCTCTCTAGACAGTCAAATCGTTGGTTTTGTTTGGAATAATCAGGTTGAGGCTGCGAAGTACGAAGGTCTGGAATCCGCCGACGACATAGATCCGCCGGAACAGCTCAACCTCGGCGCCCAGGCGTCGCGCCCGGCTGTAGATCGTTGATTGCAGGCTTCGCTTGCGGCCCATCTCCATCGTGTCCTGCACCGCCAGCCGCCGGTCCCATTTGGCGCGCCACTGATCCAGGCTGATGGCGTCATAGTGGGCGAGAAGCAGGCTTCTGGTCTGCACGGCCTGAAACGGAACGCCGCCCCGCTTGGATTCGTGGATGTCGACCTCGACCCCCTCCAGCCCCGTCCTGACCGCGTGCTTGCCCATGTCGTGACCGAGCAGCCCCTTAGTGAAGAAGCCCCCGCACCCGGGATAGAAGAGATGCGGCAGGATCGAGCTGAACGGCTTTCCGTAGGATTTGCGGAAAAAAGCCGCACCATACTCCTGGGACAGGTCATGACGGGTGTCATAGACCGCCTCGACCGTGGAGAAGATCACGCTCTCGCGACCGGGTTCGATCGTGTCCAGCAGGTCCGGGAGCGAGCCCTCGCCCAGAATGAACTCGTCGACATCGACCACCAGAAGCCAGTCGGCGTCCGCGGTGCGGTAGGCCAGGTCATAGACCGCGCGCTGACGGTTCTCGACGCTGTCGGGACGAACGCCCAGATCGCGCCAGAAACCGTCGTCGCAGGCGATCACCTCAGCCCCTTCGAAGTCCCCCGCCAAGGCCGTCTCGCCGTCGAAGAAGACGCGGATGCGATCCGCGCCTCTGCGCCGGTAATGGGCGATGAAGGTGGCGATGTGCCGCTCCGGCGCCAACGCCAGAGCGACCACTTCGAACTTGGCCAAGGCCTGTCTCCGACCGGACCCGTTTCAGGGACGGTGAGCGAACGAACTCAGCCGATGGCCGCGACGATCTTCTGGGCGGCGTCGTCCAGATCGTCGGCGGCGGTGATGGCCAGTCCGCTTTCGTTCAGGATCTTCTTGCCCAGTTCGACATTGGTGCCTTCCAGACGCACGACCAGCGGCACCTTCAGGCCCACTTCCTGCACGGCGGCGACCACGCCTTCGGCGATGACGTCACACTTCATGATGCCGCCGAAGATGTTGACCAGGATGCCTTCGACCTTGGGGTCGGCGGTGATGATCTTGAAGGCGGCTGCGACCTTCTCCTTGCCGGCGCCGCCGCCGACGTCGCAGAAGTTGGCCGGCTCTTTGCCGTACAGCTTGATGATGTCCATCGTCGCCATGGCCAGGCCCGCGCCGTTGACCATGCAGCCGATGTTGCCGTCCAGGGCGACATAGGCCAGGTCCCACTTGGACGCTTCGATTTCCTTGGCGTCTTCCTCGGTCTCGTCGCGCAGTTCCTTGATGTCTTCGTGTCGGAACAGGGCGTTGCCGTCGAAGCTGACCTTGGCGTCCAGAACGCGCAGGCGGCCGTTCTCCATCACGATCAGCGGGTTGATCTCCAACATCGACATGTCCTTCTCGACGAAGGCCTTGTACAGGATGGGGAACAGCGACTTGCCGTCTTCGGCGGCCTCGCCCGTCAGGGCCAGGGCGTCGTTGATCGCGGCGACGTCGGCGTCGGTCACGCCGGCGGCCGGGTCGATGACGACCGACTTGATCTTCTCGGGCGTGTCGTGGGCGACGGCTTCGATGTCCATGCCGCCTTCGGTCGAGACGACGAAGGAGACGCGGCCGAACTCACGGTCGACCAGCAGCGAGCAATACAGTTCGCGGGCGATGTCGGCGCCGTCTTCGATGTAGAGGCGGTTGACCTGCTTGCCGGCGTCGCCCGTCTGGGCGGTGACCAGGGTGTTGCCCAGCATCTCTTGGGCGTTCTTGATCACGTCCTCGATCGAGAAGGCCAGGCGCACGCCGCCCTTGGCGTCAGCAGGCAGTTCCTTGAACTTGCCCTTGCCGCGGCCACCGGCGTGGATCTGCGACTTCACCACATAGAGGGGGCCAGGCAGTTGCTTGGCGGCGGCTTCCGCCTGATCCGCCGAAGTGATGGGCACGCCCTCGGCGACGGGTGCGCCGAAACCTTTGAGGACCTGCTTGGCCTGATATTCGTGAATGTTCATGAGGGACCGCCGCAACTGCTGCTGGGAAAGTTGCGGGGCTTATAGGCCCCGGCTGTTCGCAGGCGCAACAGCCGGGGCCCATGCTTTTGGTCTAGAGCCTGATTCACGCTTCTGTCGGAACCGCGCAGCGGGTCCGACGAAAACGATCATGCTCTGGCGCCTCAGTCGACCCAGTCGCGTTTGAGCGTGCGCGAGGCGCCGAACAGCAGCACGGCGGCCAGCACATAGAAGCCCATGCCGGTGTAGATCGCCCAGCGCAGGCTCTCGTCGCCAAAGCGCGGAGCCAGCAGATCGCTCATCCAGCCGAAGTAGAAGAAGCCGACCGCGATCCCCAGCAGGTTGTTGATCAGCAGGAACAGGGCCGAGGCGGTCGAGCGCATGGCCGATGGCACCAGATGTTGCACCGCCGCCGACACCGGACCCAGCCAGGCCAGGTTCAGACCCGTCGGCAGCAGGAAGATCAGGAAGGCCAGGATCAGCTGCTGCGAATGGCTTCCGCCGCCCGGCAGGACCAGGCCGATCAACCAGGGCGAGTTCATCGCCAGGATGAAGCACGGCGCCGAGATCAGGAAGGCGATGGCGGGAACCAGCGGATAGGCGCCCTTGCCGCGCCTGGACAGCTTGTCGGCGATGGCGCCGCCCATCCAGATGCCCAAGATGCCGCCGATCAGGGCGATGCCGGAATAATACCAGCTGGTCTGGGCCAGGGTCAGGTTGAAGCTGCGCATGAAGAACAGCGGCAGCCAGCCCGCCACGCCGTAGCCGCAGACCGATGAAGAGGCCGCGCCCAGGGCCAGCAGCCAGAAGCTGCGCTTGGGAATGACCACCGAGGCCGTCCGGCGCGCCACCATCAGTGAAATCCCGATGACCACCGCCAGCAGGCCGCCAAAGACGGACAGCAGCGGATTGCCCAGCTTCAGGCCCGCGAACTGGACAAGGGCCGCCAGGATCAGGGCGCTGGCGCCGATGCCCAGCATGATCTGGGCGGCGATCTTGCCCGCCTTGTCCGAACCGGCGGGCGCCGCGGCCAGGGCTTCGACCTGGGCCTGGGTCTTGACCGCATCGGTTCCGCCCCGCTTGGGATCACGCACTGTCAGACGCAGCAGAGGCGCCACCAGAAGCCCCAGCAGACCGACGACGATGAAGGCCGTGCGCCAGCCATAGGTCGCCGCCAGAAGCCCCCCGACAAGCGTGCCCGCCGCCATGCCCAGCGGAATGCCGAAGGCGAAGACGGCCAGGGCCCGCGCGCGCTGATGCGGCGGGAAATAGTCCGAGATCAGCGAATAGGCCGGCGCCACGCCGCCCGCTTCGCCCACGCCCACGCCCATCCGGCACAGGAACAGTTGTGTGAACGACCCGGCCATGCCGCACAGGGCGGTGAAGCCCGACCAGACGGCCAGCGCTCCGGTCATAATCCAGACGCGGCTGTAACGGTCCGCCAGCCAGGCCAGGGGAATGGCCAGGGTCGAATAGACCGAGGCGAAGGCGATGCCGCCCAACAGACCGAACTGGCTGTCCGTCAGACCGAACTCGGCCTTCAGCGGCGCGGCCAGAATGCCGATGATCTGCCGATCCAGGAAGTTCAGCATGTAGATCAGCACCAGCACCGCCAGCACATAGAAGCGATAGGCGGGCCGATGCCCTGGCTCCGCCTCCGCAGTTTGGGCCTCAGTGGTCATCGAAACTCCCCGGTACATTTTTATTGTCAACGATAGGCCTAGCCGTAAGCCCGTGGCTTGAAAAGCAAATGGGACGGCGACCTCTCGATCGCCGTCCCACGAATGCCGTATTCAGGCGCGCGCCAAATCAGTAACGCGCGGTGAACTTGACCATCCAGGTCCGCGGCGCGCCGTAATAGGCGGTGCGGATGTTGCCGATGGACGAGAATTCCTGAGCATCGGTCTTGTAAACCTCGTCAGACAGGTTCTGACCATAGAGACCGACCGAGTAACGGTTCGACGGGTCGTTCCACACCACGCGGGCGTCATACAGCCAGTATTCTTCCTGATACATGCCCGGCAGCTCGGTCGCACTGTTGACCAGGGTGTTGTCCACCGCCAGCGCCATGCGGGAGCGATACTTGGCCGCAGCGCCGAACGTCAGGTTGGAGCCGCCCGCCAAAGCATATTCGTACTGGCCGCCGAACCGCATCGTCCAACGCGGCGAGAAGGCCGGGTCCTGGAAGGCGCGGCTGCCGCCGAAGCTGGTGAAGCGGGCGTCGTTGAACTCCTTGTAGTCGGCGTCGAGGAAGCCGATCTGGGTGTCCAGCGTCAGGCCGCGAACCGGCACGGCGACGCCTTCGATCTCGAAGCCGAGGATGTCCAGCGAACCGGCGTTGATGACCGACAGAACCGGGGCGGGCAGGCCGGTGATCGGATCGGTGTCGAGGCCCGAAACGCGCGCCTGGAAGTCCTTGTACTTGGTCAGGAAGGCCGCCAGGTTCAGGCGCAGGCGATTATCCAGATAGGTCGTCTTGGCGCCGACCTCGAAGGTGTCGGCGGTCTCCGGATCATATTTGGTCGCTTCGGTCGGCGAGTTGGCGCGGCCATTGAAGCCGCCCGACTTGAAGCCCTGAGAATAGCGCGCATAGACCATGGCGTCGGCGCTCAGCTGATAATCCGCCGACAGCATGATCGAGGTGTCATCCCATTTGCCGACCGGCGGGGCGAACACATAGGTCGAGTTGAAGGCAGGCAGCTTGTTGTAGAAGGCCGAGGTCGTGCGCCAGTAGTCCTTCTCTTCCTCCGAATAGCGGACGCCGGCCGACAGACGCAGGGCGTCGGTCACGGCGTAGCTGACGTTGCCGTACACCGCCTTGGACGTGGTCGTCAGGGTGTCGTCGATGGTGCGCAGGAAGCCAGAGTTCAGGAAGGCCGACCCCAGCAGGGCGTCGTTGTAGCTTTCCTGATGCGAGGTCACGTCCTCCTTCAGCCAGTACAGGCCGCCGACAGCGGTCAGGCGCTCGCCGCCATAGGTCAACTGCAATTCCTGGCTGGTCTGGTTCTGATCCACAGCCACCAAGGCGTCGGCGACCTGAAGCTCCGTCGCGTCAAAATCGAGATAGTCGTGGGTTTTCAGCTGGCGATAAGAGGTGATCGACTTCAACGACAGACGCTCGGTCAGATCCCAACCAATACGCAGCGCCGTGCCCCAGGTTTCGAGACGCGTCTCGTTGGGCAGGCCGGGCGTGGCGCGGGTCTTGAAGTCATATTTCGGGGCGACCGCAGGCAAGGCCTTGATCACATTACCCGAGAAGTCGATCAGGGTGTTCTGGGCTTGACCGACGGTCATGCCCGCATCGTCCTTGGCGTAGTCGGCGTTCAGGTCGATGCGCAGGTTCGAGGCCGGGTCCCAGGCCAGGCTGGCGCGAACGGCGGTCGAGTTCTTGTCATTGTATTCGGCGCCCGTGGCCGGGTCGGTGACATAGCCGCCGCGCTCGGAGTGCAGGGCCGACAGACCCAGCGCCAGAGTGTCGGTGATCGGACCCGAGACCGAGCCCTGAACGTCGATCATGTCATAGTCGCCGTAAGCGGCCGAGGCGCGGGCGCGGAAGTCCTGGCCCGGACGACGCGACACCAGTTTCAGCGCGCCGCCGATGGTGTTCTTGCCATACAGGGTGCCTTGCGGGCCGCGCAGGACCTCGACACGCTCCAGATCCAGCAGGTCGAACTGGGTGCCGCGGATGCGGCTGTAATAGACGTCATCGACGTAGACGCCGACGGCAGGGTCGAAGGTCTGCAGCGCGTCCGGCTGGCCCACGCCGCGGATATAGATGTTGGTGGCGTTGGACGAGCCGCGCCCCTGAACCAGGTTCAGGTTCGGCACTGCACCTTGCAGATCGGTGACCTGCTGGGCGCCCGTGCGCGCCAGGGTCTCGCCCGAGAAGGCGGTCAGGGCCAGAGGCGTGCGCTGGGCCGATTCCGACGTGCGGCGAGCAGTGACGACGATGTCCTCAACGGCGGTGGCTTCGGCTTGCGGGGCAGCCGTCTGCGCCCAGGCGCCCGACGACATGGCGGCAAAGGCCGTTCCCGCCAGAAGGGCGGCTTTCACACAATGCTTCATGATGACTCTCTTTGGTTTCCGACCCAATGACGCTTTTATTCAGCGTTCAATGATTTCGCAGATTGGTGGCGCGGTTTCCTCTGGCTGTCAAACCTTCGCTGTTCCGCAGGGTCAAGCTGAGGGAAAAGAGTGGCGCCGTTGCACCAGGGGCTGTGGCCGCATAGCGTGGACATATGAGCAAGACTGACATTGCGATTCCGTCGCGCGCTGTCGCCGCCGCGCGCCGCAAGCCGCCCGGCGCGCCCGCAGCCCGGCGCGGCCGCCCGCCCAAGTCCCAGGCCAATCCGGCGGGCGAGACGCGCGACCTGATCCTGGACGCCGCCGAGGACCTGTTCTCGAAGCACGGCTTCTATGGCGTCACAATCCGCGAGGTGGCGCGTGAGGCGGGCGTGGATACGGCCCTGGTCCACTATTATTTCGGGGCCAAGCGCGAACTGTTCGACGCGGTCTTCCTGCGCCGTGCCGAGGTCTGGAACGACGACCGTGTCGCCGCCATCAACCGCTACGCCGAGACGGCGGGCGCGGCCATGACGCTGGAGGGTCTGCTGGAGGCCTTCCTGCGCCCGCCGTTCGAATGGTCGCTGAAGGGCGGTCCGGGCTGGAAACACTATGCCGCCCTGGTGGCCCAGACCAACGCCAACCCGGCCTTCGGCGGCGAGACGATGGCGCGCTATTTCGACCCGGCCATCCACAGGCTGATCGAACTGATCGCCCTCACCCTGCCCGAGGCCAGCGAGGTCGATCTGTACTGGGCCTATCACAACCTGTCGGGCGCCCTGACCCTGACGCTGGGCGAGACGGGGCGTCTGGACCGCTTGTCGGGGGGCAAGGCCCGGTCCGGCGACCTGGAGACGGCGGGCGACTATATGGTTCGCTTCGCCGCCGCCGGGTTCCGCGCCGTGGTCGGGATGTCGCCCCGGCCCTGACCTGGGCCCTCAGCCAAAGAAGATCGCCCACATCAGACGCCCCGGCAGGAAGGTTAGCGCCCCCGCCACGATCAGGCCGCCGACGAACATGCCGGTCATGGCGCGACGATGCGCCTGCACCTTGCCGCGACGAACGGCGTAGATGGCCATCGGCAGGCTGATGACGGTCCAGCCGCTGAGCAGATGGATCAGCGAAAACCCACCCGGATTGATGCTGTGGATGAACAGGGAGCTGACGGCGGTGGTCGCCATGGCCGCGACCCAGCCCCAGCCCAGAATGCGGTGACGCTGCGTTCCCTTCACCCCGATCAGCAGCACGGTTCCAATAACCAGGGCCGTCAGGGCCGCCGCGATGTGAAGCTGGATCACCGGCGACACCTCAAGCAGCAGGCGCCAGTCGGGCGTGTGAAGTCGAAAGCCCATCCGCGCCAGACGCCCTTCGTCGGCCAGCAGATAGCCGACCAGCGCAAGCGTCAGGATGGAAAGGGCGATGGCGGGGCCTAGGAAGCGGCGGACTGTGGGCATGAGGGATCTCCGTTTCCCCCTCCCTGCCTCGACGACCGACGTCTTTCAGCCGCCTCTTCGCCAATGACCGCGCGCCATTCGCCAATGACCGCGCTTCCGCCAGAACGGAAATCATGATCTCAAGGCCGCCATGACCGTCGCCCTCCCCGAGCGCCATCCCATCCTTCTGCGCGGCGTGGTCGTGGCCCTGATCGCGGCCTTCCTGATGACGGCGACGGGCGCGTTCCAGACCGGCGAGGCGCCGTTCCTGAAACGGCTGATCTATTGGGCGGCGGCCATGATCACCGGCGGCCTTTGGGGCCATGTCTGCAGCATCGTCGTCGGACGTTTCGTCGACGCTGACGAACGCCCCTGGCTGGCCGTGGCCAGTTTGAGCATCATCATCACCGGGCCGCTCAGCGTGCTGATCTGGGCGGCGACCGGCCCCTTTTTCGGCCATGCTCCCTATCCGCTGACCGCCCTGCCCTATCTGCTGGGTCCGGTCGCGGTGATCACCGTCGTGGTCACCGCCGTGAACGTGTTCCTGGGCCGCGCCCAGCCGCCCCAGACCCATGCCGCACCGCCGGACGCGCCGCAGCCGCCGCGCTTTCTCGACCGCCTGCCGCTGAAGCTGAGGGGCGCGAAGATCCATGCCGTTCAAGCCGAGGACCACTATCTGCGCATCCACACCGACCGGGGTTCGGACCTGATCCTGATGCGGCTGTCAGACGCCGTCGAAGAGCTGGAGGGGCTGGAGGGCGCCCAGACGCACCGCAGCTGGTGGGTGGCCCGGGACGCTGTACGCGGGGTCGAGCGCGGGGACGGCCGCGCGACCCTGACGCTGGTCGGCGGACTGTCCGCGCCGGTCAGCCGCCGCTATGCACGCGCCCTGCGTGAAGCCAGCTGGTGGTGAACCCGGCTCAGCGCGCCGGACGGTCCACCACCGGACCGCTTTCGCCCGCGCCCATGATGGCCGAGGTCGAGGCCGCGCAGCCGGTCAGGGTGTCGTTGCCGATCTCCACCCGCGCGGTCAGCGGATAGACCCGGTCGCTCATGCCGTCCGAACATTCGGTGGCGATCAGGGTGACGTTCAGGGCTTCCTTGATGTCGGTCGAGGTGGCGAAGGTGGCCACCGTGCCCTGCACCGTCACGCCCCGGTTCGGCGCGCGGCGGGTGGGCTGATCCACGCGGGTGTAGGTCAGGCCGTCGCGCGTGATGTCCACGCTCCAGAAGGGTTCAGTGCCGACGGCGCGAACCGGTTTGGCCAGATCCACCCCGCCCAGCACCGCCTGCGTCTCGGGCACGGGCGCCGACTGCGGCTTGTTCTGCTCACGCTCGTAACAGGCGCCCAGCGACAGGCTGACAGCGGCCAGAGCGGACAGGGCGATAAGATTGCGACGCATGACAGACTTCCTCACTCCCGGCGCAAGTGAGGATGAAGGCGGCCTCGGTCAAGGCCGGGGCCTGCGGTATGGTGTCCGTCATGTCGATTCGCCCGTCCGCCTATGAGTTTTTCGCCGGGGGCGGCCTGGCGGGCATGGGGCTGGGCCAGGGCCAGAGCTGGGGCCGCGGCCTGGCGGGCATCGACACCGTCTTCGCCAATGACATGGATGGGATGAAGGCCGCCGCCTTCCGCGCCAATCACGCCGACACGCCCTTTCACCACGGCGACGTCTGGGCGTTGAATGTCGCCGACCTGCCGGGTCGGCCCGACCTGTGCTGGGCCTCGTCTCCCTGTCAGGACGTCAGTCTGGCGGGCGCGCGCGGCGGGCTGGAGGCCGGACGCTCGGGCGCCTTCTGGGGTTTCTGGCGGCTGATGCAGGGGTTGCAGGCCGAGAACCGGGGGCCCAGCGTCATCGTGCTGGAGAATGTCATCGGGCTTCTGACCTCGGGCCAGGGTCGCGACTTCGCCGCCGTCTGCACGGCCATGGCTGAGGCGGGCTATCGGGTCGGAGCGCTGGAGATGGACGCGGCCCTGTGGCTGCCGCAGTCCAGGCCGCGCCTGTTCGTGGTCGCCATCAAGGGCGAAGCGCCCGTCACGTCCACCCCCGCCGCGCCCTTCCATTCGCCGCGCCTGATCGCGGCCTATGAGCGCCTGCCGCAGGCTGTGCATGAAGTCTGGGCGTGGTGGTCCCTGCCCCTGCCACCGCGCCGCAATCTGGATCTCGACGCCCTGCTGGAGGCGGACGCTGATGTGAGCTGGCTGGAGAATGCAGACAGTGTTCTGGCCCTGGCCTCGCCGCTACACCGGGCGCGCCTGGATGCCGCCCTCGCCTCGGGCCAACGCAGGGTCGGGGCAGCCTATCGCCGGGTTCGCACGGAAAAGGGCGAGAAGGTCCAGCGGCTGGAGATCCGCTTCGACGGTCTGGCAGGCTGTCTGCGCACCCCTGCGGGCGGGTCATCGCGGCAGTATGTGGTGGTCTGCGACCAAGGGCAGGTGCGCCTGCGTCGCCTGACGGGGCGCGAGGCGGCGCGTCTGATGGGGGTGCCGGACGACTATCAGCTGCCGAAAAGCCAGAGCGCGGCGTTGAAGCTGATGGGGGATGCGGTGGCGGTTCCGGTCGTGCGCGCCCTGACCGAGGGGCTGTTGGCGCCTGCGCTGAACAACCGACGCGCGGCGGCCTGACAGAGTTCAGTTCTTGCCCTTACGACCGGGATCAAACCGGTTATCGACCTGATCGTCCCAGCCCTCGCGGTCCGATTTGAACGCCAGCCCCATCAAGAGCCAGCTCAGGGCCACGGTTCCGGCGATGCCCAGCGTCAGGGCGATCCAGCCGTGCAGGGACATGGTCCCGCCGCCGATGGCGGTCCAGGCCAGGCCGACGCCCCAAGTCATGGCCGCCGCAATCACGGCGGCGATCACGACAGACGCAAGAAGGCGGACGACCCGACGGTTCATCAGATCATCCGCCTCAGGCTTGTCTTAACGCTGGACCCACTGGCCCTGGGCGTTGCGGTACCACTGGCCCGACGAGATGCGGGGCAGAAGCTGGCTTTCGAACATGCGGGCGCCCGCCACGTCGGCGCTGGTGCCGGCGTCGGCGGCGCTGCGGGCGTAGGCGGCGCGACGACCGGCGTTGGTGGCGTCCACGGCGGAGCGCAGATCGGCGTCCGACGACGGCACGCGGAAGCCGACGAAGCCGTCAGCCTGTTCGCCGACGGTGCCGGCGGCCTTGGCCTGGTCGATCAGCGCCTTTTGAGCGCCGGTCTGAGCGACGGCGGCGCCAGCAACACCAAGCGCAGCCACAGCCGCGCCGATGACGAAGAATTTGCGGAAGGTCATGTCAGCCTGTCCTTTCTAGAAAAGCGCGACGGTCAGAAGAGGTTCGGGTTCGACTGCAGCAGCTGCTGCAGTTCCTGATCCAGTCGGACGCGCACATCAGCATCCAATTTGGCGTAAATCTGGATCGGCGCAACCTCCAGACGGATGGTCGGCGCGCAGGCCGAGACGGCGACGACGACCGCCCCCAGTCCGAGGCCCGCCAGTTGGCGCTTGTTGATCATGGCTTAGGCTCCGGTTCGGCCAAGGTTGATGCGTCTAATAACATGTCGCGGCGTGAACGCACGCTGAATGGGGGTTTGATATTATTGAGGTTCATCCTGCTGTCCGTTGCGGGCGCGATTGACCCGCAGCAGATCGGAAATCAGCTGATTGGCGTTCAGGGTGGTGTCCAGCGTCAGGTCGATCTTGGTGCCCGACGGCAGCGGCAGGGTGCGATTGAGGAATTTGCGGCTGATCAGCTCCGAAATGGTCAGACGCAGTTCCTGGCGCTTGGGCGGATTATGGTCGCCGCGGATATGGAACAGGACCGCGACACGCCCGCCGTCCATGCTGTTCACATCGGCGGTCAGCAGATCAAACGACAGGTTCTCCATCGCCTGATAGGCCAGATCCTCGACCATGTTGGGGGGCACGTCTTCGCCTGCCCCGCCTGCGCTGACGTCGGTCAGGACCTCGCGCTTGATCGACAGCTTGCCGGGTTGGACGGCGCCCAGCGACCCGGCGACGATCTTCAACCCGTTCTTGGGATCATAGGTGAAGGGCAAGCGCCCCGACACCACCGCATCCAGCAGCACCTTGTCGTCAAACCCGGTGTCGGCGACCACGTCGCCCAACTGGACCCGGTCCAGCACGATCACCCCGTTGAAGCCCTTTTCGATGTCCAGCGGAATGACGAACGGCTCCAGCGCGATCGTGCCGCCCGCGGCGTTCACCTGACCGCCCGCGACATTCAGACCATTGGCGTCAAGGTCGAACTTCAGGTTCAGCGCCGTGACATCGGTGCCGATCTCCATCGCCTCAATGGTCAGCTCCTGGTCGGGGGCGGTGATCAAAGGCGTCAGGCTGGTCAGGACGATGTCGCCCTTCAGCCCCTTCACCGCACCGGCAGGGCTGGTGAAGTCCAGGCCGGGCACGGTCAGGCGCCCGCTGGAGGTGGGCTCGCCCCCCTTTGTCCAGTCGAAACGTCCCGCGAAGCCGATCGCGCCGACGACCGGCGACTGGATGAATTCTTCGACCAGCGGCGACAGCATGTCCGGCTGCAGACCATGTTCGGCGAAAACGATGTCGGGAGCCGAAATCTGAATGCCCCCCGCCCCGGTGCGGCCGTCGTGCGCCAGGGTCAGACGGCCCAGCCGCGCAGAAGCCGCCTGGCCCGCGCCCTTCAGGTCAAAGCCGCCCGACCAGCGCTCATTGGCCAGTTGAACCTCGCCCGAGGCGGCCAGAGGCGTGAATCGCTGCGGGTCCGTTGTGTCAGACACCCGCCCCTCGGCGACCTTGGCGGTCAGGCCGACGCCCGATGACGCTCCGTCCACGGCCAGCGTCCCGCCGACGCCCGAGAAGCGCATGGCCAGGAACGGCGCCTGAGCCTCAAAATCCTGCACGCCCGCCGCCACATGCCAGACCCCGTCCTTGGAGGTCAGCAGCGGCTCTGCGCCCGGGCACAGCTTGCCCGCGATGTCACGGACGTCATTCTCCTCCATCGCCAGACGTTCGACCGTCAGGGCCACGCAGTCGTCGGCGACATAGGTCAGCCGCCCGTTCGTCATGGCCAGCACGCCCTTGGTCTGGGCGTCGATGCCGCGCGCCAGATCAAAGTCCAGTTTGGCGCGGCCATCCAGATGCGCCTCGAACCCGGCGTCGGTCAGACGCCATTCTGGAACAGCGATGGCCAGCTCAGGCAAGCCTTCGGCGCGCGTCGCATTGACCTGCAAGGCGCCGCCGCCTGCACGGCCCGGCTCGGCCTGATAGACCGCCTGTCCGGCCTGGGCGATGGTCAACACCCCGCCGTTGCGCGGGCTCAGGGTCGCGGGTCGAGCCAGAACCACATCCGTGCCGCCTGTCCCGGTGGAGAAACGCAGCGCCGGCGCATTGAAGGCGAAACTGCCCAGGGCGCGCTTCATCGCCTTCAGTTCGGCGACCTCGTCCGTCGCCTCAGGCCCGAACAGCGGCCAGGCACCGTCGTCGGACGCCACCGATCCTTCCGCCGAAATCCGCGTCGCGCCGTCATAGACGACATCCAGGTTCAGGGTGCTGCGCGCCCGCTTCAGCGACAGATCGCCAAAGCCGACGGCCCCCGCCGTTGTCCCCACCGCCCCCGTCAGTTCAAAGGTGGCGTTGCGCCCGCCCATGGTCAGACCGGAAGAGCGGATCGCCAGGGCCTGCGCCTTGGCTTCGCCCGCTCGACCCGAGGCCGCGTTCAGGGTCAGGGGGGTCGTCAGGCTCCAGCGGAAATCCTTGCCTTGCGACAGGGCCAGCCGTCCGCCGTCAGCGACGGCGTCCGCGCCCACGACCTGCAGGTCCGGACCATCGATACGTGCCGACTTCAGGCTCAGCGCCGTTGCGCCCTCGGCGCGGAAGGTTTCGATCCAGCCGGACACCGCGCCGTCAAACCGCGCGGTCAGGGCGGCGTCGCGCGCGCTTGTATCTGTATTTCCAAGCACGGCGCCGGTCAGGACGGCGTCGATCACTGCGCGCCCGTCGCCGCGCCGCGTCTTCATGTCGGGATAGGGCAGATCGCCGTTCAACAGCAGATGCGCGGTCTCCCCATTCAGCGCCTGGGTCTTGAAGCCTGCCGCGCCGGCGTCAATCAGCAGCTTGACCCGGTCGCCCGTCGTGGTCAGGTCGACGTCCGCCTTCAGGTCGCGCGCTGCGACCTCACCGCTCTTCAGCGTCTGGGCCGTGGCCTGACCTTTCAGCCGCATCAGCTTGCCGTCATCGACGCGGGCGTCGATCAGAGCCTGCACGGGGCCGTATTCGGTATCCAGACGCCCGCGACCGCCTTCCACGATCACCAGCGGCCCGCGCGAATCCGGTCGGGGCGGCCCGCCGGTGAACTCCTCGATCAGCGAATCCAGCGATCCCAGCGACAGTTTTCCACCCTTCCAACTGGCCCGCATGACCGGCCGCACCAGACGGATGCGGCTGGGCGTGACGCCAAGCCCGGTCTTGGACCAGGGCATGCCGATGGCGTAATCGACCTCGACCCGTTCGACGAGCACGTCCGGGTCGCGCGGATCGCCGATGCGGATGCGCCCAACGAAACCGTCCAGCTCCAACCGCTGCACATCGACATCGGCCTGGATGCCGCGCCGGTCCAGCCAGCCGACCAGAACTTCACGCGCCGCCGCGCGCCGGTTCAGATAGAGGGCGCTGGCCAGGACAATGGCGACGACAAGAACACCAAGCAGAACAAGCCACAGGCGACGCACGCGACGCTGGGGCGCGCGCTTGCGCGGCTGCGGCGCGGGAATGGCGGTTTCTGATGAGTTATCGGTCAAGCGGACGTGTCGTCTTTTGGAACTGGTTTCGCACGATCTTCGCCACCCCAAGCGTCAGCACAAGCTTAATGCGCGCGGATCAACGCCCAATTCGACGAACCGTTGCAGTGACAGACGACAGGATGGCGGCGGATTTATGGGCCCAGAGCTACCGGCCCGCACGCGATGACGCGTTCATCACAGGGGACAAACAGGGTGTTTTCGTGCGAATTCGCACCAAACAGCCTAGCTTATTAACAGTTTGTAACCCTCTGTCTTCCCAAACTGACACAGGCTCGCTATACGGCTTCCCTTCGCCCTGGACGCTGTTCACGGGCGAGCCTGATTTGAGTATGCCTGCTTAAAGACCGCCTTGTCGCCGGATGGCGTCGCAAAACGACGGGAACGATGGCTCAGTTCGACCCACGCCGCCAGCCGATGCGCCTCGCACCGCATATGATGACGGCGGTCGCCGCACTGTCAGTCGCGCTTTTCGCCAGCAGAGCCTATCAACCCGCTCAGGCTGAAGAAGTTCCCACACTTTCCGCTTCGCAGATCGCCGCTCTGGAGGTTCAGGCCTTCGCCTCGGCCAACGCCCCCGCCGGCATGACCGCCCCCGAGGCTGTCCCCGTCCAGATTCGCCGCGGTGAAACCTTTGAACAGGCCGTGCGCCGCACCGGCGTCGCGCCGGAAGAAGCCAGCGCCGTCGCCGCCACCGTCGCCAACGCCTTCGACCTGAAAGACCTGCGCGCGGGCCTGCGTTTCGAAACCGCCATCGCCAAACCCCGCAACGGCATGGGCGACGCCCGGCTGATCGGCCTGACGATGCGCACCGGCCCGGCGACGCAGCTGACTGTATCGCGCAGCTTCGACGGCGCCCTGCGTCTGCGTTCGCTTGAGGAAAAGGTTTCGCGCGAGACCGTCGTGGTCAAGGGCGACGTGGAACGCTCCCTGTCGGCCAGCGCCCGCGAACTGGGCGCCACCGCCTCGATCGTCAGCGCCGCCAGCCGCCTGTTCGCCACCAAGTTCGACATGCAGCGCGACGTGCGCGCATCGGACGAGTTCACCATGGTGTTCGACCGCGACATCACCGAGGCGGGCCGCACGGTCAATGTCGGCGACCTGTTGTACGCCGAACTGCGTGGCGTGACCTTCTACCGCTTCAAGCCTGCGGGCGCGAAGGAAGCCCAGTTCTTCGACGCCAACGGCAAGAACCTGCGCTCCTCGATGATGCGCACGCCGTTGCAGAGCTTCCGCCGCGTGTCCTCGGGCTTTGGCGTACGGACGCACCCGATCTCCGGCTATCGCAAGATGCACCAGGGCACGGACTTCGCCGCTGCATCCGGCACGCCCGTCGTGGCCCCCGCCGACGGCGTGGTGGTCGAGGCGCGACGCTGGGGCGGCTATGGCAACTGGCTGCGCATCCGCCACAACAACGGGTTGGAAAGCGGCTATGGTCACCTTTCCCGCTACGCCACCGGCCTGCGCGCCGGTCAGCGCGTCAGCCAGGGCCAGGTCGTCGCCTATGTTGGTTCGACCGGCGCCTCCACCGGCCCGCACCTGCACTATGAACTGTGGCGCAACGGCCAGCGGATCAATCCCGCGGGCGTCCGCACCCAGGAAGGCACTGAACTGGCCGGGGCCGATCTGGCCGCCTTCCGCGCCGAAAAGTCCCGCATCGACCGCATCATCGCCGCCGGGGGCCACAAACGCCCCGTCGTGCAACAGGCGTCCGCAGAAGGCCTGCGCCCCGCACAGGGCTGACGCCGTTCGTCATCCGACCAGATACGGCGCCGCATAACCGCCTTCCGCGCAGGACAGGCCGTGCACCCGCACGTCCGCCTCGCCCAGCCCCACGCCCAGCAGATCCAGCAATGGGTTGA
>NZ_JAEPWN010000013.1 GCF_016654005.1 Brevundimonas nasdae
GCTCGTCCGTCAGCCAATACAGGTCACTCATGATCCAGACTCCTCAGGAGCCTGAATCAGATCGCGCGCCTCACATCAATGGGTCCTGAGCCTAGCTCTAACAGTCGCTATTTGCCACCCGAATGAATAAGCCCCCACATCCAAAGCAGGTTGAACTGGCCCGCATTCTCGAAGAGATGATTCTGCTCGACGAGACCATTACCTTCAACGCGGTGTCGCGTAAGGCCCAAAGTCACTTCCCCTTTGCGTCATCGCTTTCGAGGCCTTCAATGCTGAAGAATGCCGTTGAAGAAGCCCGGCGTCGGCAGAATGCGGTGAGGGTTCACGCCTCAAAGCTAAGCAAGTCTGGACCACTTGTAACCGCGGCAAGATTGAGCGCCGCCGAGGCCCGTGTCCGGGACTTGGAGGATCAGAACAAGTTGCTCATTGCCGGGCTTCGGGCATCATTGCTCGCCATCGGTCGCCTCGGGGGAGCCGCCGCATGGCAGGAGCACTTCCCTGTCTATAGCGAAGCCTTCAAGCAGCTACGCGAGTTGGGCGGAGTTCCGTCTGCCGAAGTTGCTCAACTTCCGTCGGCCATATCGTCAGATTGGGGCTGCAACAGAACCCAGGCTTCGACGCCCAAGCCGTCTGCCAAAGCGCCAATGCTGTCGATCGACAAATTGCGCTCCGATCGCTCGACAGAGCCCACATAGGTTCGATGGAGGTTCGACGCCGCGCCCAGGTCTTCCTGGCTTAGGTGCTTGGCGCGACGCAAGCGGCGCACGTTAGCCGCTACGATATTGCGAAGCCCCTCTCCTCTCCCCTCTGACATGAGCGGGAACGTCGATGGATGATGACTTTACGTCGACAGACGTTAAGTAGCATTCCATGGTCCTCACTGATGCTCCGGATTCTGAAGCCGACACCTCCCCAGCCTGGACGGTTCTGGTGGCCAATTCGGCCTGTGGTGAATTGTCTGCAATGGCGCGTAATGAGGGTATCTCGCTGCCCCAGTACGTTGCGGACCTAGTCTCGATGCGCGCCGCAGTCGAGCTAGTCGCACCATCCCCAACATGGTTGGCCATCCCGATCGATGTGGCCGCCATACAATTCACGCCATCGCCCGAGCTAGCTGAACGGATCGAGGCGCTCAGCCAAATCACTGGCCAGCATCATGACGTCATAGTTAGTAACCTCGCCAGCGGAGGTCCTCCCATGCCGCCGCCCCAACTACCACTAGGCTATTTGCGTACGGATCCAGGGCGCGGACGGATATTCGGTATGTATTTCGAGATTGCAGGATTCCAGTACTCGCTGATGCGCCATTTGGGGGGCGATGCGTTTCGCAATAGCCAGGCGTTGGATGCTGCATTTCTGGCGTTGGCTTCGCAGGCCGCGAGCACGGGGAAATTCATGAACGAGTCGATCTCCGAGGCCGCACGGCAGTTTGCTACCAAAGTCGTCATGATCGCCAATAGGCGGAGCGTTTCCCCTAGGGATGTAACGATGGCGGGTCGAAGCAAGGCAACGACCGGGCGCCGGGCCTCAACGGCATCCGAGACTGAAGGGGTTTCAAAAGCCGATCAGAACAGCGTTCCTAGACGCGCCAGTTCGCAACCTGCACATCAACCACGCGGAGGTGATCCTTTTGCAGCTTTCAGCGAGTGGCATGAGGATATCGACACCGAAGCATATAAGAACCTGTAATGACGCCGGTTCACGACGTTCAGCTTCACATGGCCGCGCGAATGAACGCAGCCCTTGCCTCAGAAGGTCCAAGCGCCGCACTGCTGTGTTTTATCGAGGACTTAGAGGAGTTTGGGTTGCTGGGGGATGTAGCGAAAGCAGCAGGGTTGACGTCACAGAGAGTTATAGGACTCCTCTCCGGCAAGCGAAGTCCACCATTCGCTACAGTCGTTACTCTATGGAAAGCGGCTGGGCTTCGGATCACGTTCAAAGCTGCACCAACAAGAGAAGGTTGATACTTCCGTAAATAAGGTAGCGGACGCACTCGCCTGTCAGGGATTGGCGTCCTAGCATCGTTAATAACCGCTGCCAGAAATGATCTGCGGATGATCCGACCAGGGCTTAAGGCACAGCCAAGCCGTCTGGATTTGGATGTCAGCGCGGTTGAAGACTGGAACGGGCTGTGCTGGGGCCTTACCCAGCCTGAGGTTGTTCATGCGTAGGTATCGAACAAGATAAGTCGGCTCCAAAGCGAACCTTATAACAGATTGCCATGGTTGCCTGACACCGTTAGCTACGCCCTGATGTCTCGGTCGATAATCAGATTGGCGAGAATTTTTGCGGCGCTGACCTTGGTCATCGCCGTCTTCGCCGTGATTCCGGCGACCGATGCCGCAGCCTGCGCCCCCGAGATCCCCGCTCTCGAGCAGGTGCTCGATGCTCATCCCGGCGATACGCATGACGGCCAGGGCGCCGAACCTGGGGCCTGCGCACACGGCCATTGCCACCATACGGCCAGCGAGCGTCACGCCATCCCCGAAGTCGACGTGACGGCGCCGCATGCGCCTGCCCCGCGCTTGATCCCCGGCGACGACACGACCGTGTCCTTCGCCCCCAACGGCCTCAAGCGCCCTCCCAGAGCCTGATCAGAAGCCTGCGCCTTCGCGCGCCCTCCTTCTGAATCAATTCTGGAAGTCCAAACATGTCTCCGACAATTCGTCGTCGGCCGCGCCTCGCGGCCGGCTGCGCGCTGGTCGTGCTCGCCGCCCTTGCGGCCGGGCCGGCCTGGGCCGAGCCTGCGCCCGCCTATGCCGAACTCCTGGCCCGCCTGGACCAGACGCCGGCCGCATCCGAAGCGGTCGCCCTGGTCGACGCCGCCGAGGCCCGTGTTCGACAGGCCCGCGTTCGGCCCAATCCCAATCTTTCCCTCACCGCCGAGAATGTCGGCGGCTCGGGTCCCTACTCTGGTTTCGGCGCGGCTGATCTCAGCCTCTCCTTCAGCCAGGATCTCGAACTGTGGGGGCGCAGGCCGGCGCGAGTGAACGTCGCCCGGGCCGAAGCAGGATCAGCGGCTCTTCGTCGCGACCTGACCCTCATTGACGCTGGCGGCCGACTGGCCCTGACCTACGCCGAGGCCGAAGCCGCCCAGCGCCGGACCCAACTGGCCGAGGAAGGTCTTTCCCTGGCACTGGCGGACGCGCGCGCCGCCCTGGCCCTTGTCGAGGAAGGACGCGAGCCTCTCCTGCGCGGGGTCCAGGCCGAGAGCGAAGCCGCCGCCGCCCGGGCCCGCCTGGACGAAGCCCAGGCCGAACGCCAGGCCGCCCTAGCCCGACTGACTGCTGTCGCCATGCTGCCCGCTCCGGCCACCTCGATCGAGGCCAGCCTGCTCGACGCCGCAGTCAGCGTCCAACCGACTCCGGTCGACAGCGCCCCGACGGTCCGTGTCGCGGAGTCCGAGGCCACGGCCGCCGAGCGCCGCATCGAGGTCGAGCGCATCAACGGCCGACCAGACGTCACCGCCAGCGTCGGCGTGACCCGGTACGGCTTGGAGGACGAGACCGCCTTGACTGTCGGCCTCAGCCTACCCCTGCCCCTGTTTAATAGGAACCGCGGCAATATTGATGCGGCCCGAGCCGAGTTCCGCGCCGCCGAGGCCCGCGTCCTCCAGGCGCGGCAGGACGCCAATGCAGACCGGTCGGCCGCGACGGCCCGCCTCGCCTCCTCAGGCAGCCGTGTCTCGGCGGCCGACGCAGGGGTGAAGGCGGCCGAAGAAGCCTACCGCCTGTCGCGGCTCGGCGCAGACGCCGGACGCATCTCCCAGCTCGAACTGCGCGTCAGCCGCACCGCCCTGATCAACGCACGCTCCGCCGCCGTCGACGCTCGCCTCTCGCGCGTCCGCGCCGAAATCGATCTGGCGCGCCTGGAAGGCCGCGCCCCGTTCCAAGGAAACTCCTGATGCGCCTCAAGACATCCAACAAGACCCTGTTGATCGGCGGCGTCGCCGCCCTGGTCCTTCTGGGCGGCGGGGGGCTCTATATGACCCTGCAGAAGCCGACGGCGACGCAGGCGGAAAAAGCCGCTCCGCCGAAGGCCGCGGACCAGGCCGAGGGCGAAGCGGGCCACGCCGACGAAGGCGAGACCCCGGAAGGCGTGGTCGAGCTCAGCGCCGAACAGCTCAAGGCGGCCGGCATCTCCGTCGTGGCGGTGTCCCGCGGCGGCGGCGGCGAGACGCGCCTGTCCGGCCGGGTCGAGGCCATGACGGACGCGCGCGCCGCCGTCGGCGCCATGGTCGGCGGCACGGTCGAGCGCGTGCTGGTGGCGCCGGGCCAGGCGGTTCGCGCCGGCCAGCCCCTGGTCAGCCTCGTCAGCGGCGAAGGCGCCGCCCTGCGCGCCGATATCGACGCCGCCTCGGCGGCGGCGACGGCGGCCCGCCAGGCCTTCCAGCGCAACCGCAACCTGGCCGACCAGGGCGTTGTCGCCCGTCAGGAGGTCGAGGCCTCCCAGGCCCAGGCCGCCAGCGCTGAGGCCATGGCCCGCGCCGCGCGGGCGCGGGCGACGGCCGCCGGCTCGCCCAACGCCTCGGGCCGGATGAGCGTGGTCAGCCCCATCTCGGGCGTTGTCACCAACGTCCAGGTGGGCCCGGGCGGCTTCGTGGCCCAGGGCGGCGTGGTCGCCGAGGTGACCAATCCGGCCCGCGTCGAACTCGTCTTCAACGCCCCGCCGCAACTGGCGGCCCAGGTCCGTGTCGGCTCACACATGCGCGTCACCGGCCCACAGGGCGAGTTCGACGCCCTGGTGGTCGGGGTCGCGGCCGACGCCGGCTTGCAGGATAGCGGCGCGACCGTGATCCGCGCCCGTCCGGACGGCGGCGGCCTGCCGCCGGCGGGTTCGCCCGTCACCGGCGCCGTGGTCACCGGAAATCCTGCCGGCGACGCCCTGACCGTGCCGTCCGAAGCGGTGCAGACAGTCGACGGCGCCACCGTGGTCTTCGTCCAGAATGATCACGGCTTCCGCGCACAGCCCGTCCTCGCGGGCCGTCAGGCCGGGGGCTCCACCGAGATCCTGCGCGGCCTGACCGGAGCCGAACGCGTCGCCTCGACCAACGCCTTCCTGCTCAAGGCCGAACTGGCCAAGGGCGAAGCCGAGCACGGCCACTAGGGGGAGCGACAATGTTCAAAGCCATTATCGAGGCGTCCGTCCGCTTCCGCTGGTTCATCGTCCTCGCCACGACGCTGGTCGCGGCCTGGGGCCTGTTCCAGCTCACCAAGCTGCCGATCGACGCCGTGCCCGACATCACCAACCGCCAGGTGCAGATCAACACCGTGGCCCCGGCCCTGGCCCCTGAACAGATGGAGCGCCAGGTCACCTATCCGCTGGAAACGGCCATGGCCGGCATTCCCGGCCTGCAATCAACCCGCTCCCTGACCCGCAACGGTTTCAGCCAGGTGACGGTCATCTTCACCGACCAGACCGACATCTATTTCGCCCGTCAGCAGGTGGCCGAACGGATGGCCCAAGCCCGCGAAAACCTGCCCGAGGGCGTCGAGCCCGGTCTGGCCCCGATCACTACGGGTCTGGGCGAGGTCCTGATGTGGACGGTCGACTTCAAGCCTTTCGACGCCAAAAAGGCGCGGGTCGGCCAGCCCGGCTGGCAGCCCGACGGGGCCTATCTGACGCCCGACGGCGAGCGGCTGGCGACCCCCCAGGCGAGGGCGACCTATCTTCGCACCGTGCAGGACTGGATCATCGCGCCGCGCATGCGCACGGCCAAGGGCCTGGCGGGCGTGGACGTCAACGGCGGGTATGTGAAGGAATACGCTGTCCGTCCTGACCCCGCGCGCCTGGCCGGCTACGGCCTGGGCCTCAACGACCTGATCCAGGCCCTGGACCGTGCCAACAACCAGGCGGGGGCCGGCTATGTGCAACGGGCGGGCGAAGCCTTGACCGTCCGCACCGACGCCCTGGCCCAGACCATCGAAGATCTGGCCCAGGCCCCCGTGGTCAACCGCAACGGCCTGGTCGTCCGCGTCGCCGACGTGGCCGTGGTCGAGATCGGCCAGGCGCCGCGTCTGGGCGGGGCCAGCCGCGACGGCCATGAGGCGGTCATCGGCACGGCCCTGATGCTGGCGGGCGAAAACAGCCGCACCGTGGCCCAGTCGGCTGCGGACCGGCTCCAGGAGGTGGGCGCCAGCCTGCCGCCCGACATCGTGGCCGAACCCGTGCTGAACCGCAGCGCCCTGGTCAACTCCACCATCAAGACGGTGGCCAAGAACCTGACCGAAGGGGCGCTGCTGGTCATCGTCGTGCTGTTCCTGCTGCTGGGGAACATCCGCGCCGCGACGATCACGGCCCTGATGATCCCGATCAGCTTCCTGTTCGCGGTCATCGGCATGAACCGTTTTGGCATCAGCGGAAACCTGATGAGCCTCGGCGCCCTCGATTTCGGCCTGCTGGTCGACGGCGCCGTGGTGGTGGTCGAGAACACCCTGCTCATGCTCAGCCAGCGCCGAGCGGATGTGGGCCGCGCCCTGACCCGCCACGAACGTCTGGGCGTCGCCGCCAGCGCCGCGCGCCAGATGGTCAAGCCCGCCGCCTTCGGCCAGCTGATCATCCTGCTGGTCTTCACCCCCCTGCTGATGCTGGAAGGGGTCGAGGGCAAGACCTTCATCCCCATGGGCGCCACGGTCATGCTGGCCCTGGTCGGCGCCTTCATCTTCTCCTTCACCTTCGTCCCGGCCATGACGGCCCTGCTCGTGCGCGAACCCAAGACCGTCCATGTCGATGACAAGGGAGAAGCCCTGGAGCATGAAACCTTCCTGCTGCGCCACGCGCGCCGCTGGATCGAACCGGCCATCCGTGCGGCCGTCGATCGCCCCAAGGTGGTCCTCGCCGCCGCAGTCGGCGCCCTCGTGATCGGCGGCGTCGCCTTCACCACGCTCGGCCGGGAGTTCATCCCGACCCTGGACGAAGGCGACATCGCCATGCAGGCCCTGCGCGTGCCCTCGGCCTCGCTGGAGCAATCCCTAGCCATGCAGATGGCGCTGGAGCGTGTCATCAAGGCCCAACCCGAGGTCAAGACCATGTTCTCCCGAACGGGGACCGCGGAGGCGGCGGTCGACCCCATGCCGGCGAACATCTCCGACGCCGTCATCGTGCTGAAGAACCGCAAGGAATGGCCTGATCCGAAACTGCCGAAGGAGGAGTTGATCGCCCGCATCGAAAAGGCCGCCTCGACCCAGCTGGGCAACAGCTTCGAGTTCAGCCAGCCGATCGAGCTGCGCTTCAACGAGCTGATCTCGGGGGTCCGCACCGATCTGGCCGTCATGGTCTATGGCGACGACTTCGCCCAGCTCCAGGCGACGGCCGACCAAGTGGCCAACGCGCTGCGCGCCACACCGGGCGCGGCGGACGTTCGCGTGGAGCAGGCGTCAGGTCTGCCGACCCTGACGGTCAGCGTCGACCGCTTCGCGGCGGCCAACTACGGCCTGGCGGCTGCGGACGTGTCGGAAGCGGTCTCGGCCGCTGTCGGCGGCGCCGAGGCGGGGCAGATCTTCGAGGGCGACCGCCGTTTCGACGTCGTGGTCCGTCTGGACGACGCCCAGCGGAACGATCCCGCCGCCCTCGCCGCCCTGCCGGTCACGACCTCGACCGGCCTGACGGTGCCCCTGTCCTCGGTCGCCCGCATCCAGGTGGCCGAGGGTCAGAACCAGATCAGTCGCAACGACGGCAGCCGCCGCATGGTGGTCCAGGCCAATGTGCGCGGCCGCGATCTGGGCGGCTTCGTCGGGGACGCCCAAGACAGGGTCGGCGCCCAGGTCAAGCTTCCGACCGGCTATTCGCTCAAATGGGGCGGGCAGTTCGAGAACCTGAAGCGGGCCGAACAGCGGCTGGGCCTAGTCATCCCTGTGGTCTTCGTCCTGATCGGCATCCTGCTGTTTATGGCCCTGGGATCCTTCGCGGAGGCAGGGCTGGTGTTCGCCTGCGTGCCTCTGGCGCTGGTCGGCGGGGCGCTCGCCCTCCTGCTCAGGGGCATGCCCTTCTCGGTCTCGGCGGCGGTCGGCTTTATCGCCGTGTCGGGCGTCGCGACCCTGAACGGTCTGGTGCTGATGCAGGCCATTCGAGAGCGGCTTCAGACGGGACAGAACCCGCACGACGCCGCCCTCTTCGGCGCCTTCAGCCGCCTGCGCGCGGTCCTGACCACAGCCCTGGTGGCCATCGTCGGCTTCATTCCCATGGCGATCGCTTCGGGAGCCGGCGCTGACGTCCAGAAACCCTTGGCCACCGTGGTCATCGGCGGCCTTCTGACGGCCACGGCCCTGACGCTGCTGGTCCTGCCGACCTTCGCCGCCAAGGCGGTCCGTCATCGCAAGGCAGAAGGGATCGAGGACTGATGGGCGGATCCCAGGAACAGGAGATGCTTCAACGTCGCACGCTTCTCGTCGTGCTGGCGCTCAACGTCCTCCTGTTCGTGGGTCTCGGAGTCGGCGGCCTGTTCGCCGACTCCAGCGCCCTCCTCGCCAACGCGCTCGACAACGGCTCCGACGCCGCGGTCTATCTGATCAGCTTCCTGGCCGTCGGTCGGGCGATGATCTGGAAAACCCGCGCCGCCCGGTTGTCGGGGATCATGCTGCTGATCTTCGCCGCCGGCGTCCTGCTGGACGTCGGACGGCGCTGGATCGTCGGGACCGAACCGGTCGGCTGGACCATGATGGGCCTGGCCGTCATCGCGGCGGCCGTGAACCTGATCTGCCTCGCCTTGCTCAGGCGTCAAGACGGCGACGACGTCAACCTGCGGGCGGCGCGAACCTTCAGCTTCAATGACTTCGCCTCGAACGGGGGCATCCTCGTCGCCGGCGGACTGGTCATGGTCATGGATCAGGCCTGGCCGGATCTGGCGGTAGGCCTGATCGTCGCCGGCATCGCCTTCAAGGGCGGAATGGACATCCTCCGCGACGCACGCAGCGTCGCAGTTGAAGGAGCAATCTCGTGAATCTTCCCGAACAACACGGGCGTGACGGCACCGCCGTCCCGATCGACATCCAGGGCGTCCAGAAATGGCGCAAGCTCTTCATCCTGGCGGGCCTTTTCGCTCTCCTGGCATGGACGCCCCTGGTCAGGGCCCGCCCCGAATTTGAACACCCCGTCGAACACCTCGGCCTTATCGCCATCATGATCTGCATCTTTGGCCGCGCCTGGTGCTCCCTCTACATCGGCGGTCGCAAGAAACAGGAGATCGTCTCGAACGGCCCCTATTCCCTCTGTCGCAATCCGCTCTACGTCTTCAGCTTCATCGGCGCCTTCGGCGTCGGCGCCATGTCGGGCAGCCTGACCATCGGCCTTGTGTTCGCCCTGGCCTGCTGGGGGGTCTTCCGGGCGGTCGTCGAAAGGGAGGAGCGCTTCCTCGCCGGCGCCTTTGGCGCGACCTATGAACGGTACCGCCTCCGGACGCCGCGTTTCCTTCCGGATCTCCGTCTGTGGCGCGATGAGGCGGAACTCACCGTCCGACCCGCCTTCTTCCTTCGCACCCTGAGAGACGGCCTCGTCTTTCTTCTCGCCCTGCCCCTGTTCGAATTGCTGGAAGGCCTGCAACAGTTCGGCTGGTTCAGCGTCATCTTCCAACTGCCCTGAGACGGAGCATGGAACGCCAGCGTCTTGTGACCTCTCTCGCGGCGCTTCTTGCGGCCCTCGCCTTCCTTGCGGGCGCCGCCGTTCGCCTCGCTTCGCACGAGCGCGACGTCCAGGCCGAGTCACGCGCCCCCTAGCCTTCAGCCCCCTCTTCCGCATCCGAGGAGTTCAAGCATGCCTAGCACCGTCAGACTCGACATACCGGTCCTTCTCCCCGAAGCGCCCGACGCCTTGGACGCCTGCGTCGAGCGCCTCGTCAAACGCCTGACCGGCGCGCCCGGCCTGTCCCAGATCCACGTCGCGGAATCCCCGACCGGGCCCCAGCTCTGCCTGCACTACGACGCCAAACTCCTGTCGCCGGACGAGGTGCGCCGCAAGGCGCTCCAGGCCGGGGTCGAGATCAGCCGTCGCTTCGGCCACCTGGTCGGCTGGACCCAAGGCGTGCGCCATGCGCGGCACGCCCGTTCGCTCGAGGCCGACCTCAAGGCGGAGCCCGGCCTCCTTGAGGTCGGCCTCGACGCCGCCGGCGCGGTCCGCGTCGAGTTCGACCAGAACCGGATCACCCGCGACCAGCTGATCAAGACGCTCGCCGGCCACGGCCTGACCTTCTCCCCCCAGCCCTTCCCGGCCAGGGCTGAACACGCCGCAGACGACCACGCCGGCCACGACCACGATCCCGGGAAGGAGGATCACGCCGACCATGATCACGCCCACGGAGGGATTTTCGGCGCCAACACCGAACTGATCTTCGCCCTTGCCGCCGGCGGCACCCTGGGCCTCGGCTTCGCCCTGGAAAAACTGGCGTCGGGCCTGCCGGGCTGGATCCCGCTCGCGCTCTTCCTCAGCGCTTACGGCCTGGGCGGCTTCTTCACCGTGCGCGAAGCGATCGACAACCTCAGGCGCAAGCGCTTCGAGATCGACACCCTGATGCTGGTGGCGGCGGCGGGGGCGGCGGCGCTCGGCGCCTGGGCGGAAGGCGCCCTGCTCCTCTTTCTCTTCAGCCTCGGCCACGCCCTGGAGCACTACGCCATGGGCCGGGCCAAGCGCGCCATCGAGGCCTTGGCGGAACTCGCCCCGCGCACCGCCAGGGTGCGGCGTGACGGCGAGGTGATCGAGATACCGGTCGAGGCGCTTGAAGTCGGCGAGGTGGTGGTGGTCAGGCCCAATGAACGCCTGCCCGCCGACGGCTTCGTCATCAAGGGGGCCACCAGCATCAATCAGGCCCCCGTCACTGGGGAGAGCATGCCGGTCGACAAGCAGCCGGTCGATGATCTCGCCGAGGCCCGGGCCCGCCCCGCCTCCATCCTCGCCGCATCCGCCGTTTTCGCCGGGACGATCAACGGCGCCGGCGCCATCGAGATCGAGACCACCCGCAAGTCCAGCGACACCACCTTGGCCAAGGTCGTGCGCATGGTCAGCGAGGCGGAGACCCAGAAGTCGCCCACACAAAGGTTCACCGACCGGTTCGAGCGCGTCTTCGTCCCTCTCGTCCTGGGCCTGGCCTTCATCCTGCTCTTCGCCTGGGTGGTGGTCGACGAACCCTTCCGCGACAGCTTCTACCGCGCCATGGCGGTCCTGGTGGCCGCCAGCCCCTGCGCCCTGGCTATCGCCACGCCGAGCGCCGTCCTGTCGGGCGTCGCCCGCGCCGCTCGCGCCGGCGTCCTGATCAAGGGCGGCGCGCCGCTTGAGAGCCTCGGCGCCGTCGACGCTATCGCCTTCGACAAGACCGGTACCCTGACGGAAGGCCGCCCGCGGATCACCGACGTCATCCCCGTCGACGGCGCCGACGAACGCGCCCTGCTGACGGTGGCGGTCGCCGTGGAACGGCTCAGCGATCACCCCTTGGCTGAAGCCATCGCCCGGGACGGCGCGGCGCGTCTCGACGGCGCCGCCGTCCCTGCCGCTTCAAGCCTGCAGAGCCTGACCGGCAAGGGCGTCGCCGCCGAGCTCGAGGGCGTCACGGTCCAGATCGGCAAGCCCGAGATGTTCGGATCGGACGGCGTGCCGGTTCTGAGCGTCCAGGCGACCGAGGCGGTCGATCGCCTCCGCGCCCAGGGCCGCACCCTGATGGTGGTGCGCCAGGGCGAACGCGATCTCGGCGTGATCGGCCTGCTGGACACGCCGCGTGCGGCCGCGCGCGACGCCCTGACAAGACTGAGAGCCCTGGGCGTCCGGCGCATGATCATGATCTCGGGCGACCACCAGAAGGCGGCCGAAGCCATCGCCGGCCAGGTCGGCCTGACGGAGGCCTGGGGCGACCTCATGCCGGACGACAAGGTCGAGGCGATCAAGCGCCTCCGCGCCGAGACCAAGGTCGCCATGGTCGGCGACGGGGTCAACGACGCCCCCGCCATGGCCACGGCCACGGTCGGCGTGGCCATGGGCGCGGCGGGCTCCGACGTCGCTCTGGAAACCGCCGACGTGGCCCTCATGGCCGATGATCTGTCCAATCTTCCCTTCACGGTCGGCCTGAGCCGTCGCACCCGAACCGTCATCCGCCAGAACCTGTTCGTCAGCCTCGGCGTGGTCGCCTTCCTCGTGCCAGCCACCATCCTCGGTCTCGGCATCGGCCCGGCCGTCGCCCTGCACGAAGGCTCCACCCTCTTAGTGGTGTTCAACGCCCTGCGCCTGCTCGCCTACCGCGATCGCCAGGCGCCCGCATCCTATCCGGGATAAAGCCCATGAAACGCCTTAGCTGGCTCACCCTCATCGCAGCCTTCCTGGCGGCTGCAGCCTTTCTGTTCGGCATGATGTCGCGTCAATCCCCGCCCGATCGTCCGGCGGCTGCGGCCGTCCAGCCGATCGACGAGCACGCCGGCCATGCCGACGCCCTGGGAGACGCGGCCTCGACCCGCTCTTTCAAGGAGGCCAATGAACGTCTTCACCAGGCCACTGACATTCGCTGGACCGGCGACGCCGACGTCGACTTCATGCGCGCCATGATCGCTCATCATGAGGGCGAGATCGCCCTGGCCCGGATCCAGTTGCAGCACGGCTCCGACAAGGACGCTCGTGGGCTGGCCCAGGACCTCATCCGGGCGCGCGACACGGAAATCCTTCGAATGCGCCTCTGGCTGGCGCGACGCGAAACTCAGCCTGCGCCGGAGAGCGGCGCCTGACATGGCGCGCACCGTTCGATGGAAGGAAGGCCGGCCCGGCAAGCGTCGCGGCAGACGCCCTCCGCCGCCCCGGCCGAACCCGCTTCTTGACGGGCTCGCTGTCCTGACGGCGAGCTTGGTGAGCGCCGGCGCTGTTCTCACCTTCGCCATCTTCTGCTTCAGCACGCTCGGATGTCGCCCACGACCGTATGGATGCCGCCCTTGCAGAATGGTTCGCGGCCGAAGCGCGCGTTCGCCAAGACCCCGACATCTGGCCGATCGACAGTGCGCCGTCGGATCCATTCCTCCTCGCCTCGCTTCGGATAGTTCGCCTCAAATGGGGAGCCGAAATCTGGACGGAAGACAGGCTGAAGAACGAACTTCATGCGTGCCCGGACGACGATTTTACCGCGGCGACTTATGAACGCCTGGCGCGGCGTCTGCCGAGCTTGCTGGACGACATCCCACAGCCCTGCGCGCGCGCTTACTTCGCTCGGGCGACGCACCGGCCCTCCCTCACTAATGGTCTAATTCAGGCTATGGATTGTTTACATCGAGAGAAAAACGCGGGTTACGGCGCGGCTTGGAAGCGGCGCGGCGAGCGTATCAGCATTCTCCCCAACATTGCGCGCAAGGTCGATCGGCTCGGACACTTCCGCAGCTCTGGAGTGGATCTCGCCGGTGAGACGCTCTTCGACACGGCAATCGACCTGGTGGTGTACGCGCTCAAATATGAGCTGTTTCTAGCGGAACAGGTTCCGTCGCTGGCTGAGCGCATCGGCCTGCAAGGTGCGGCGAGGGCCTATAGTGATCTCGACGACGATTTCACCGTGGCGCTCCGCCATGCGGGGGTGACGCCTTCGCCCGACCACGAGGTCGACCGAGAGTTGGCAGCGGCGGTCGACAGCTTCGAAGACCTATGGCCCAAAGTCGAAGCGGAAGCGGACCTCGAGGCGCGCATCGCCGCGGCAGGGCGGTTGCGCGTTCATGCGGCGCGGCTGGTCGGGGCGATCGCGCAGTCTCAGCCTCAAGTCCTTTCGGCGTTCATTCGTCAATGGAGTACGCGAGATGAAACCCCCACCGCCGCGTAGCATTGATATGAGCCCCGACGACTTGTCGACGCTGCTCGAAACTCTCAAGCAGGAGCTGTCAGCTCGCCCCGAGACCGACACTCTCGGCATCCTGGGCGTCGGCCCCGCCGCCTATGATATCGAGGCCTGGCTGAACGCTGGGGGATTGGGCGCCCGTTTGACAGGGGTCTACGACACGCCTCACGAAGCCGGGCTCCGCTGCCGACCGATGGAGGCGCTGGTGCGCGATCGCCCCGAGGTCCTGATCGTAGCTTCGGACAAGCGCAAGGAGGCGCTGATCGAGGCGGCTTTACCCTACATCGAGGCGAGCGTTCGGCTGCTCATTGGAGGGTTCGATCACTTCCGATACCGTGATCCGACTTTTGAGCAAGAAACCGCCAACGCGCTCGTGCCCTCCTTCGCGAACGGATATCCGAACTGCCTAATCCATCTATGGCAGGTCCTTCAGAACGCCGCGCGCTTGGGCCTCGACGGGACGATCGTGGAGTTCGGAATGTTCCGGGGTGGGACAACCATGCTGCTCTCTCGTTTCGCCGAGCGCCTGGGCAAGGACTGGCCGGTCGTCGGGTTTGACACCTTCGACGGCTTTCCCTCGCCCCGCAGTCCTCTGGACATGTATTCCCACCCAGACTGCGTCTTTCTGGACGAAGCCGCAGCGCGCCGGTATCTCGCGGGACGAAACGTCGAGATCATCTCCGGCGATATCGTCAAAACTGCATCCCGATTGGCGGACCGGGATATCGTGCTGGCGTTCATCGATACCGACAACTATACTTCGGCGACCGCAGCGCTCGATGCCGTTCAAAATCAGATCGTCCCTGGCGGCGCCATAGTGTTTGACCACTTCACCGGTGTGGACCGTTTTCTGTACACCTTGGGCGAACGCGTGGCCGCCAAGCGCCTTCTCGGCGACCCCCGATTCTTCAACCTGCACGGCACCGGCGTATTTCTTCGGCAGTCCTCGTGATGATAGTCATCAAGACACGCAAGAAGCCGAAGCCTCGGCGCGGCGTTTACGAGCTGTATTGGCGGTTCGCCTCTAGACGGCAGGCTGCGTTCGAACGTCGTCTCGCGGGCAAATGCGCGCCTTGGTCCGACGATCCCATCCTGCAGGAGTTTAAATTCTGCAACGTGTACCGTGCGGCTGATCGAGTCTCGCAGTATATGATCCGGAACGTCTGCTACGCCGAGGACGCCGGCAGTCCCGCTGACCGCGCCTTTCAGATCGTCGCCTTTAGGACCTTCAGCAAGATCCGTACTTGGGAGAAATTGACAACGCTTTTGGACGGGCCACCGCGTATCCAAGACTTGGCGGACGGCAGATTTGTTGCCGCGCTCAATCAGATCAAGCGCGAGGACGGTGGCCTGTACACAGGAGCCTTCATTTTGTGCGCGAACAAGGCGTTTGGGCACGACGAGAAACATCACAACCATGCCGCCCTGTTTGAGAAGATGTTCGTGCAGGACGCCGTCGCGGATCGGCTGATCGGCGCGAACGCCTTCGAGAGCATCGTCCGAACGCTTGAGGGCTACCCTCTCATGGGTCCGTTTATGGCCTATCAGACAGCAGTTGATCTCAACTATTCCGAACTCACGGATTTCAGTGAGAATGACTATACGCAGGCCGGGCCGGGAGCTGTGCGCGGCCTAGCCAAAGTATTCGAGGACTTAGGCGATTACACGCCCTCCGAAGCGATCAAATTGATGGTCGACCAGCAGGAGGCTGAGTTCGAGCGGCTAGATCTGCCATTTCTTGGCCTGTTCGGGCGGCCATTGCATGCAATCGACTGTCAGGGTCTCTTCTGCGAGACCGATAAATACTGCAGAGAGGCCGCGCCCGAGCTTGCAAGCAATCGGTCGCGGATAAAGGCTCGCTACCGTCCCTCATCGACATCGCTTGAACTCTTCTTTCCACCGAAGTGGCGGCTCGCGCCGCCTGTACGAACCATGCCTGCAGGCTCCCTGCAGGCCCAGCCGGACTTGTTCGCCAGCGCCTAGCTAGCGAGCAGCCCACAGTTTGGGGCAGTCACCCTGACCAAAAGCGGCTGTTCTGGAGGGCCGCTTTGAGTCAGAAGCGGACCTCCGTCTTCGCTTCTAGCGTTTATCCACAACCTATCTACGTCTAGTGTTTCGTGCCCATCGCGCCTCTGCAGCCGCCCTGAGCGCGTTGAGGTTTGCAACACAAGCGCTGTCGCCGAGCGCAACGGCCGCTTCTCTCAAACTGCATTATTTTCGGTGTTAATTCAGCCATTTATGGCTGCAACAGTTTCCGAACATGTGCAGTCTGCGAAGGGAACACCAGTTCGATAGTGTTGCACCACTCCATGTAACATAGCTCGATGCCCCGCTGCGCAGCCATTCAAACAGCGCAGCGACGTGGGTTTGAGCGGGCCGCAAGACGGCCAGCTAAGCTTTGAGTTATGTTTGCGAGCTACAGATGCGTAATCGGGAGAAGATTATGGCAGCTCGTTTCGCGATCTTTCCAGCGTTCCTGTTTCTGGTTTTCGGCTGCTCCGCTGTCTCAACCCAAAGCCTAGCGGCGTCTGATACGTCGAAGACCGCTGTGAGCAGCCCCGTCGTCGCCCATGCCCAACGGGTTGAACGTCGGGCCTCGAAAACATCGTTCGAAGATCTCGAAGCCTTTGGCCGCGCCGCAGCTGGACGCCCTGGCGATGAAGGTCTCAGCCGCCTGCAACACGTCATCTGGGTTCTGATCAATCAGGACGATTACATCGCCGCAGAGCGCTGGAACGCGATAATGCGCCGCTCCGCCGAACGCCAGAACGATGCGCGTTACCGGGGCGTCGCCATGGTTAACGCCATGCATATCCGTTACTTGCGTGATGATGCTGTAAGCTTGGACGAAATGCAGGCTTTCGCAGCGATCCAGACGGACTGGCTGACAAGGATCGCGGCCGAAAGCGTTGTGGCCCGCATGCTGATCGACAAACAGAGGATCGCCGACGCCCTGCGCCTGCTGGCCCGCGTGGCGCCGATGATCCCTGCGGATCAGGCCAGCGTGGGCAGCGTCGGCGCCTCAGTCTGGACCACGGTGTCGCTCGCTCACATGATGATCGATGACGTGCCCGGCTATCTGCGCGCCATTGATCGGGCCGAAACCTATATGGCGGATTCGGGCTACCCCAACCCGGGCTACGACAGCCTCTATAATCTGGCCCAGTCCTTGGGCTTTCTCTCGCGGCATGACGACGCTCTGGCGCTGGTCGAGGCCTATAGACGCCTGGCGGAAAAGACGAATACGCCGGAGGCCGCCGCCTATGCAGGCACATTGTGCGGCTATGCTGCGGTTGCGCGCGAGGATTGGCCCGCAGCCCTGAAATGCCTGGCGCCGTTCGGGTCGGACCTGAATGCGCCCAGATCGACGGTCGTTGCGATGCTGCCGATCCGCGCCACGGCTTATGCGCGCACCGGTAAGGTCGCCCTGGCTAAACGCGACGTGGCCGAAATCCACCGGCTTATCGAAAATGGTCAGATGACGCGCATGCCCGCCGTGCGACGGTCCGAAGCCGAACTGATGATCGCCGAAGGTGATTATGCGCGGGGCGTCCCGGCGCTGCGCGACTATCATCTTGATCGTTTCGCCAGAGCCACGAAATCCGCCGCCTCCGCCACCGAACAGATCGTGGTCGGGATTGATGAACAGCTTCAGGCCGCCACCACTCAGAACCGTCTCAGACTTCAGGTGATCAACGCCCAGCGCTGGCTGGTCGCCATCCTGGCCATCGTCGGCGTCGGCATCGCCGCCATGTTCTGGAGACAGGTCCGGCTGTCGAAAAAACTGTCCGCCGCCAATCGCCGTGAGCGCCAGGTCCACGAAGCCCAGGCAGCTTTCTTCGCCAATATGAGCCATGAAATCCGCACGCCGTTGAACGGCGTGGTCGCAATGGCCGATGCGCTGGGCAAGGCTGACCTGAGCGACGAAGCCGCGCATATGGTCCGCATCATCGGCTCGTCGAGCACTACGCTGGAACGTCTTCTGTCGGATATTCTCGACAACGCGAAGATGGAGGCTGGTCAAATCGCAATAGAACCCCTGCCCTTCAATCTGGGCGAGACGATCACAGACATTCAGGCCCTGTGGTCACAGAAGGCGGCGGCGAAGGGGGTTGTAATCGAGATCGAGGCTGATCCGGACATCTCACGTTGGGCTATTGGCGATCACGTCCGCCTCAGTCAGGTGCTGAATAATCTGATCAGCAATGCGCTGAAATTCACTGATGAGGGCCAGGTCAACCTGTCCGCCCAGGCGACCACGGGTGACCGCGTGCGTTTCATTGTCGCCGACACCGGCGTCGGCTTCGACGCCGAACAAAAGTCGAAAATTTTCGAGCGTTTCCAACAGGCGGATGGTACGATCACGCGCCGCTTCGGTGGTACGGGCCTGGGTCTGTCGATCTGCCGTCAACTGGTCGAACTGATGGGCGGAGAATTGGATTGCGACAGCACTCCGGGTGCAGGATCGCGTTTCTGGTTCGAGATCGAACTGCCGCGCGCCCTCCCCGCCGACTCCGTCAAGCCTGTCGCTGAACCGGAACTGGAAGCCATGCAATCGCTCAAGATTCTTGTCGTCGACGACCACGCATCGAACCGCACCATTCTGGGCCTGCTGCTTGACGATGAGACGATGGAGTTGCGCTACGCCGACGACGGGCGGCAGGCTCTCGACGCCGTGCAGGAAACCGAGTTCGACGTGATCCTGATGGACATGCAGATGCCGGTCATGGGCGGGCTGGACGCCACCCGCGCCATCCGCGCCTTTGAGCATCAGACGGCCAGGCGCCCGGCGACCATCATCATGCTGTCGGCCAACGCCGATCCAGACTCCCAGAAACAGGGGACGGATGCTGGCGCCAACGGCCACATTGCCAAGCCTGTCGTGCTGGAGCGGCTTCTGGAAGGCATCAATATCGCCATGCAGCGCAACACCGACGCCCAGGCGGCGCAGGCGCGCCCTGCCCCTGCGCTCACTCTTCCTTAAGCGGGCGCGGCCAATGTTCGGACGTGCGCACATCGCCTGGACAGATTGATGATTCGCCGCCTCTGTGGGAGCAGTGGGCGGCTGGCTTTGTCATCTTCATGATGACCGGCGCCCTGATCGCCCCGGTTCTGGCGCCGGATCAGGCGGAAACCCCGATCCTGCGCATGGTCTGGCTGCCGGTCTATGCGGTGACAGCGGGCCTGATCGCCTTTCGCTTCGAGAAGATCATACGCGCCTGGCCCGCCTGGCTGATCCTGTTCGGCCTGATCGCCCTGGCCTATGTGTCCAAATACTGGTCGATCGACCCTGAAGTGACCAGTCGGCGGGTCATCGCCATGGCGATCAACAGCGCCTTCGCCGTTTATGTCGGGTGCATCTTCAGAGGCGCCCCCCTGCCCCGCATGTTGATGAACACCTCTCTGGTCATGGCGATCGGCAGCCTGATCATGGTCTTCGCCTTCCCGCGCATCGGCGTGCACCAGATGGACAACGCCGGTCTGTGGCGCGGCCTGTGGTACGAAAAAAACCAGATGGGCCTGGTCATGGTGGTCGGCGCGGTCTCGTCCGCCGCCGTCCTAGCCGCTGATCATCTGGCCGGGAATGGACGCAAGCCCTGGGTTCCGCTGCTGGCGTTCGGCCTGACGACCCTGCTGGTCATGGCGACCCAGTCCAAGACGTCCCTGCTCTGCTGGCTGCTGGGCGTCGGCATGATCGGCTTCTGGTGGCTGTTGAAACAGGGCGGCGCGGCCATCACCATCGTTGCGGTCTGGTTTGCGGTCGTCACCTCCAGCTTGGCGGCCTGGCTGTGGAACACGGATTCCGCCGCCATCCTGCAGGCCCTGGGCAAGGACCCGTCGCTGACCGGGCGCACCCTGATCTGGGAGGCCCTGATGCGCCGCGTCGCCGAACGGCCGATGACCGGTTACGGCTTCAGCGCCTTCTGGGGCGTGGACTCCATCCCGGCGCGCGAAATCCGGCTGGAGACCCAGTGGCCCGTGCCGTCGGCGCACAACGGCTGGATCGACCTTCTGGTCCAGTTGGGCTGGCCCGGCGCAATCTTTGTCGGCGCAGTCATGCTGGTGTCGGCCATTCTGGTGATCGTGCGCCTGAACGGCATGGGCGCGCGCGAAGGCTATTGGAGCATCGCCTATCTGACCGTCTTCACCGCCTTGAGCCTTTCGGAGAGCGTTCTTTTGACCCACGCCAACCTGCCGTGGATCCTGATGCTGGCGATTATGTCCCGCGCAATGACCTATGATCCGATCCCGGTGCGCGCGCCGCTTGCTCGACCGGCTGCACGGGCCTACCAGAACCGGTCCCGAATCGCCTCAGACTATGTGAATGGCCGCCGACCTCTTCGCTTTTGACGACGAACCCGAAGCTCGCAAACCCGAGCCTCCCAAGCCTGCTGCGGCGCCCGCGCCCCAGGCGACGCCCCCTGCTGTCCCGACACCGACGCCCGCGTCCGTGCAGGCCGCGACAAATGCGGCGAACGCGACCGGCTACTCCGCGTCCTCGATCGAAGTGCTGGAGGGGCTGGAGCCCGTCCGCAAACGCCCCGGCATGTATATCGGCGGCACCGACGAACGCGCCCTGCACCACCTGTTCGCCGAAGTCCTCGACAACGCGATGGACGAGGCCGTTGCCCGCCACGCCAAGCTGATCACTGTCGATCTGGATGCCGACGGCTATCTGTCCGTCCGCGACGACGGACGCGGCATTCCGGTTGATCCGCACCCGAAACATCCTGGCAAGTCAGCGCTGGAGGTGGTCATGACCGTCCTCCACTCAGGCGGCAAGTTCTCGGGCAAAGCCTATGAAACCTCTGGCGGTCTGCACGGCGTGGGGGTGTCGGTCGTCAACGCCCTGTCGGAACATCTGGACGTCACGGTCTGGCGCGACGGCTTCGAATGGCGCCAGTCGTTCAGCCGCGGCCACGTGCTCGGCCCCATTCAGCAGGTCGGCCCCTCCAAGAAAAAGGGCACCCTGATCCGGTTCAAGCCGGACGATGAAATCTTCGGCATGGGCGCGGCCTTCAAGCCTGCGCGCCTGTTCCGCATGGCGCGGTCCAAGGCCTATCTGTTCCGCGGCGTCGAGATCAAATGGACCTGTGCGCCCGACCGGATCACTGACGCCACCCCGGCCCAGGCACTGCTGCACTTCCCAGGGGGTCTGGCCGACGCCCTGTCCGACCGCATCGGCCCGCTTGAGACCGTCACCCCCACCTTCGCCGGTCGCGCAGAGCGTCAGGGCGAGGCGGGCGCCTTTGAATGGGCCGTCACCTGGTCGCCCATCGGCTTTGGCGAGTCCGACGGCTTCATCCAGTCCTATTGTAATACCGTCTCGACCCCAGACGGCGGCACGCACGAGGCGGGCTTCCGGGCCGCCCTGGTCAAGGGTCTGAAAGCTTACGGCGAACTGACCAACGAAAAGCGCGCGGGCATCATCACGGCGGAAGACGTCATCGCCAACGCCGGCGCCCTGATCAGCGTCTTCATCCGCAATCCCGAGTTCCAGGGCCAGACCAAGGACCGCCTGTCCTCGCCTGAGGGGGCCCGCCTGGTCGAACAGCTTCTGCGCGACCCGCTGGATCACTGGCTGACCGAAAGCCCCAAACAGGCGAACGCCCTGCTGGGCTTCGTGGTCGACCGCGCCGAGGACCGCCTGCGCCGCCGCAAGGACAAGGAAGTCCAGCGCGCCGCCGCCACCCGCAAGCTGCGCCTGCCGGGCAAGCTGTCGGACTGCAGCCGTCAGGCCGCCGAGGGCACCGAACTGTTCATCGTCGAAGGCGACTCGGCTGGCGGCTCCGCCAAACAGGCGCGCGACCGCACGACCCAGGCCATCCTGCCGCTGCGGGGCAAGATCCTGAACGTCGCGTCCGCCACCGCCGACAAGCTGCGCCAGAACGTCGAACTGTCGGACCTGGCCCTGGCTCTTGGCGTCCAGCCGGGCAATCGTTTCAACATCGACGACCTGCGCTACGAGCGGATCGTCATCATGACCGACGCTGACGTGGACGGGGCGCACATCGCGGCGCTGCTGATCACCTTCTTCTACCGCGTCATGCCCGAGACGATCCGCCAGGGCCGGGTCTTCATGGCCCTGCCGCCGCTGTACCGGATCTCTGCTGGCCCGCTCAGCGAATATGCCCGCGACGACGCCCACCGCGACGAACTGCTGGCCACGACCTTCAAGGGCAAGAAGACCGAGATCGGCCGTTTCAAGGGCCTAGGCGAAATGATGGCTTCCCAGCTGAAGGAAACCACCATGGATCCCAAGAAGCGCACCCTGGCGCGCATCACCGTCCCAGACGCCGAGTCCAGCGTCCAGGATCTGGTCGAACGCCTGATGGGCAAGCGGGCCGAGGCGCGCTTCCAGTTCATTCAGGAAAATGCGCAGTTCGTGAAAGAAGAACTGGACGTCTGAGTTTCAAAGTACGGCCTACAGCCGTTCCGCTTCCGCCAGCTTGTCCAGCATCCAGACCCGCGCGGGCGGCAGGGGCTTGTTCTGGGGGTGGAAGACGAACTGCTCGAGGAAGTGGCCGGTCAGGTCGAACCCGGCCTTCACATCGCCCTCGATCAGCCCCGCCTGTGCGCCCAGCATGAAGGGCGGCAGGGCCAGCATCTTGTCGGCATAGGGGGCGCCCGCCTCGCGGCTGACGGCCCGGCCTGTGCGGGGGCTGACATAGATCAGATCGTCGGCCGTGCCCGTCGCCGCGCACCGGGACAGGTCCAGCCCGAAGCCCAGATCGTCCAGCAGCCCCGCCTCGAACCGCACGAAGATGGCGGGCCAGACGCTGGGCAGGGCGAAGGCGGCCATCAGGGCCTCGAACGCCAGGAACACGCCGGGATGCGGTTCCCGCTCAGGCAGCGCGCCCTGGGCTACGCCCGCCGCCGCCGCCAGCCCGGTCAGGGCCAGGGCGTCGTCGAAAAGGGCGCTTGGCCCTTCGCCGATAGGCTCTAGCCGCGCCGCGCCCAGATGGTCCGAGGTCCGCGCCCGATAGTCCGCCGCGACCCGCGCGCCTGGCTGCAGGAAGGGCCGCATCTTCCTGGACGCGCCGCCCGCCACATAGGCCGAGCGCCGCCCATTGGTTTCGGTCAGCAGGTCCACGACCGCGCCGGTGTCGCCATGCGCGCGCGCCGACAGGACGAAGGCTTCTTCGTGAAAATCCATCAGTCGGCGGGCTCTGCGGCGATCAGGGCCACGACCGCCTTGGCCTTGTCGTTCGGCACGGGCAGGCTGAGGACATATTGTTCGATCTTCCAACCCGCCTCGGTCAGGCGCACCACGCCCGATCCGCGCACCAGGCCATAGGCGTCATTGTCCAGCAGTTCGTCGAACCAGACGATGCAGCGGCAGTCGCCCGGCGCCAGGGTCGTCACCCGATCATGGGGCCGATAGGTCCAGCCCTTGCCCTGCAAGAAATAGGGCGAGGCATAGGCGCGGAACTGCGCCAGGGTCCAACGCTCGGTCGCATCCGTGCCGATGAACCGGGCGTCGGGGGTGAAGGTCTCGAAATAGGCGGGGCCGTCGGCGCGCGCGGCCGCCTGATGCATCTGGTCCACGACCAGGCCCGCCGCGCGGGTCGGATCATCCGCCTGTTGCGGGATGGCAATCAGCAGGACCAAGGCGGCGAGAGCGGAAATCATGATCGTGTTCTACTCCTGTTCTCAGGCAACAGGAAAGGCCTGCGGATAGAACAAGTTCGACCAAAGGCGTATGGATCACCCAGGCCGTGCGACCTAAGCACGACCGCTTCCGAGGCCCTCCCCGGCCGCAGCCCAAAGCCCTACATGTCATCGCGTATCCGCAGCCAGGCCCTGAAATCCAAGGTCATGTCCGCCCAGGACGCCGCCGCCCTGATCCCGGCGGGCTCCACCGTCGGGATGAGCGGATTCACCGGATCGGGCTATCCCAAGGCCGTGCCGCCCGAACTGGCCTCGCGAATCGAGGCGGCGCATGATGCGGGCGACAGCTTCCGGCTGAACGTCTGGACCGGTGCCTCCACAGGGCCGGAACTGGACGGCGCCCTGGCTAAGGCGGACGGCATCGAACTGCGCCTGCCCTACAACTCTGACCCCATCGCGCGCGAGAAGATCAACTCGGGCCAGATGGAATATCTGGACATGCACCTAAGCCAGCTGGCGCCCGCCGTCTGGCAGGGCGTGCTGGGCCCGCTGGACACGGCGGTGATCGAGGTCTCGGCCATCAACGCCGACGGCTCGCTGGTGCCGTCGTCGTCCATCGGCAACAACAAGACCTGGCTGGACCGGGCCGAGCGCGTGATCCTGGAGGTCAACAGCTGGCAGAACGCGGCCCTGGAGGGGATGCACGACATCTATTACGGCACGGCCCTGCCGCCGGACCGGGTGCCGATCCCCCTGACCCGCGCCGATCAGCTGATCGGTCAGCCGACCTTGCGCTGCGACCCCGACAAGATCGTCGCCATCGTCGAGACCGCCGCACCCGACCGCAACCTGCCCTTCGCCGCGCCCGACGCCACGGCCCTGGCCATCGCCGGGCACCTGATCGAGTTCCTGAAGCATGAGGTGAAGGTCGGCCGTCTGCCCGCCGCCCTGCTGCCGTTGCAGTCCGGCGTCGGCAATGTCGCCAACGCCGTCCTGGCGGGGCTGCTGGACAGCCCGTTCGAGCGCATGGCCGCCTATACCGAAGTCATTCAGGACGGGATGCTGGACCTGCTGGACGCAGGCAAACTGACGGTCGCCTCGGCCACCGCCTTCTCGCTCAGCCCCGAGGCCGCCGCCGATCTGAACAGCCGCATGGAGCAGTTCAGAGGCAAGATTATCCTGCGCCCGCAGGAAATCTCGAACCACCCTGAGCTGATCCGCCGCCTGGGCTGCATCGCCATGAACGGTCTGATCGAGGCGGACATCTACGGCAACGTCAACTCGACCCAGGTGATGGGTTCGCGCATCCAGAACGGCATCGGCGGCTCCGGCGACTTCGCCCGCAACGCCTTCATTTCCTGCTTCGTCACGCCCTCGACGGCCAAGGGCGGCAAGATCTCGGCCATTGTCCCGATGGCCAGCCATGTCGACCACATCACCCAGGACGTGCAGGTCATCGTCACGGAACAGGGTCTGGCCGACCTGCGCGGCCTGTCGCCGAAACAGCGGGCCAAGGTCATCATCGCCAACTGCGCCCACCCCGACTATCGCGACGCCCTGGCCGACTATTATGCGCGGGCGCTGAAGGGGTCGTACGGCCTGCAGTCGCCGCATCTGCTGGACGAGGCCCTGTCCTGGCATCAACGCTTCATCGAGACCGGCTCAATGAAGCCATGATCACCGCGCCAGGGTCGTGGGGAAATCCCGGCCCAGCGCCTCGGCCATCGCCTGCTGCGTGATCAGGAACACCTGGTCACGCAGATGGTAGTTGTTCGACAGGACGATCACCGTCACGTCGGCGTCGGGCTGATAGGTCATCAGGTTGCGGAACCCGCCCCAGCTGCCAGTGTGATAGATCTGGCGGTCGTGGAAGGCGGGGCTGACCCGGTCGCCCAGGCTGTTGGCGAAGATGCCGTAGCCCCAGTCGCGACGCGCATGGCCGCGCTCGGTCGGCACCATGTCGGCGGGGGCATGATCGGTCAGCATCTCCTGATAGCTGAGCGGCTTCAACAGATGCCCGCGATGCAGGGCGCGCTGCCAGACCAGCAGGTCGTCCAGCGTCGAATAGACCGCGCCCGCGCCCGCCACGATGGAGGTGTTGGCGTTCGGCTGGGCCGCCAGACCGCCCGGCAGATTGGCGTACCCCATGATGACGCCGTGATCCCCGCCATCCAGATCAAGGCCGGTGTCGCCCATGCCCAGCTTCTGGAAAAAGGTGTCGCGCATATAGTCGTCGAACGGCTTGCCGCTGGCCTTCTCGACGATGGCGGCGGCCAGATTGAAGGCCGCGTTATTGTAGCGGACCTTGGTTCCAGGCTCGAACTGCAACGGGTATTTCTTGGAGTCTTCGGTCAGCTCCGCGATCGTTGCATGGGTCACGCGACGCAGGCCCCAGGCCGGGCGCGCCATCAGATCGGGAATGCCCGAGTCATGCGACAGCAACTGGCCGATGTGGATGTCGGCCCAGGCCGCCGGGCACGGATCAATCCATTTGCAGACAGGGTCAGAGGTCTTCAGCTTGCCCTCGTCCTGAAGCTTCAGGATCGCGACCGCCGTGAACTGTTTCGAGATCGAGGCCAGGCGGAAGCGGGAATCCAGCTTCATGGCCTTGCCCTGCTCGTAGTTGGCCTTGCCATAGACCTGGCGGAACAGAACCTGATCGCCCTTGGCCACCAGCACGGCGCCAGTGAAACGCCCTGCCGCCGCCTCAGCGTCCAGACGCGCCGCAAGCTTGGGCAACGTCTCCACCACGACCGCCTCCGGGCGCGGCGGCATGTCAGGGCGCAACGAAGCCATCAGGGCGTCGCGGGGCATTTTCGTCGCCGTGGCCACGCCCGTCCAGACAGCCCCGGCCAGGAACAGCGTCGCCAGGACGCCTATGACAAGCCGGGGATGTCCCCCTGCGGTACGCGGTACTTCAAACACGGGAACTCAGGGCAAAATCAGACGTCGAAATCCAGACCGAACTGGGCGTAAAGGGCGCGGCTGTCCTGCCATTTCGGATCAACCTTGACGGTCAGGAACAGGTGGACCTGACGGCCCAGGATTTCGTTCAGCTCCTCGCGCGCCTTCTGGCCGATCCATTTCAGGGTCTGGCCGCCCTTGCCCAGCACGATCGGGCGCTGGCTCTCGCGCTCGACATAGATGGTCTGTTCGATCCGGGCCGAGCCGTCGGCGCGATCCTCGAAACTGGTCGTCTCCACCGCCGCCGAATAAGGCAGTTCCTCGTGGACGCGCAGATAGACCTTCTCGCGCGTGATCTCGGCGGCCAGCACGCGCACGGGCACATCGGCGGCCTGATCGTCGGGATAGAGCCAAGGCCCCTTGGGCATCGAGCGCGCCAGACGCTGTTTCAGGTCTTCGACGCCGTCCCCGTTGGCGGCCGAGATCATATAGACCTCTTCATAGACGCCGCTTTCGAACAGCTTCTGCGACAACGCCAGCAGGGTGTCGCGGCGCATGCCGTCGATCTTGTTCAGCGCCAGGATCACCTTGGTCCCGGTGGACTGCAGGTTGGTGATGATGGTTTCGGTGTCTTCGGCCGAGCGTCGGTCGGCGGCCGTGCCGTCACGCCCTTCGGCGTTGATGTGCGACTGGGCGTCGATCAGGTGGACCACCACGTCAGCGTCCTGCGCGCCGCCCCAGGCCGAAGCGACCATGGCCCTGTCCAGACGACGGCGCGGGGTGAAGATGCCGGGCGTGTCCACCAGCACGATCTGGGCGTCGCCTTCCATGGCGATGCCGCGCACGGGGAAGCGCGTCGTCTGCACCTTCTGGGTGACGATGGAGACCTTGGATCCGGTCAGCCGGTTGACCAGCGTGGACTTGCCGGCGTTCGGCGCGCCAATGATGGCGGCAAAGCCCGCCCGCTGGTTTTCGATATCGGTCAAATTACGCCTTCACGTTTCAAAAGTGCCGTTGCGGCCGCCTTTTCCGCCTCCTGACGCGAACGCCCCTGCGCGGTCAAGGGTTCGACGCCCTGCACAGAGACCTCCACGGTGAAGGTCGGTGCGTGATCCGAACCGGTGCGTTCGGCCACGCGATAGGTCGGCAGGGGTCGTCCCTGCCCTTGCGCCCATTCCTGCAGCGCGGATTTGGGATTGGTCACGGTGCGCGACGGCGGGGCGGCCAGCTCAGCCGCCCAGGCCGCCTCGAAGAAGCGACGCGCCGCATCCAGCCCGCCGTCCAGATAGACCGCAGCCAGAATGGCCTCGACCGCATCGGCGATCACACCCGCCTTGCGACGCCCCCCAGTCTTGGTCTCGCCCGGCGACAGACGCATGGCCGGGCCGACGCCCAAGGCCTCGCCCACACGCGCACAGGCGGTCTTGTCGACCAGGGCGTGCAGGCTGGAGGACAGCTGACCTTCGTCAGCGGTCGGATACTCTTTCGACAGCCGCTCGGCCACCAGCAGCCCCAGCACCCGGTCGCCCAGAAACTCCAGCCGCTCGTTATCGCGCGGCCCGTGGATGCCCACCGGCGCGCCCTCGCCGACGCTGGCGTGGGTCAGGGCGCGCTCCAGCAGCGCCTTGTCCTTGAATGTGTGACCAAGGCGCGTCTCCAGCGCCATGACGGCCTCGGCCCTCAGATTCGCCATCAGTGAAGAACGTTGAAGAACCGGTCCAGACGGACGTTGAACCAGGTGGTCGGGTTCAGCAGAGATGCGCCCGGCTTCCACGAGAACAGGATGATCTGCGCCTTGCCGACCAGGTTCTCAGCCGGGACCATGCCAACGCCGCTGGACTGTTCGACGCGGCTGTCAATCGAGTTGTCGCGGTTGTCGCCCATCATGAAGTAATGGCCGACCGGCACCTCATAGACCGGGGTGTCGTCCAGATCATTTCCGGGACCGAAGTCCTGGGTCATGAAGCTCTTGCCGTTCGGCAGGGTCTCACGCGCCTGGATCACCGGGTGCGAACCGAACATGTCCTGCACTTCCTGGGTGCTGACCACGACGTCCTGAACCGGCTTGTCGTTGATATACAGCTTGTTCGAGATCATCTGCACCCGGTCGCCCGGCAGGCCGATGACGCGCTTGATGAAGTCCGTCTTGTTGTCACGCGGCAGTTTGAACACCACGATGTCGCCGCGCTTCGGGGCCGAGCCCATGATGCGGCCGTTGAACAGCGGCGGGCTGAACGGGATCGAGTGTTTCGAAATGCCGTACGACCACTTCGACACGATGATGTAGTCGCCCTCGTACAGGTTCGGCTCCATCGAGGCCGACGGAATGGTGAACGGCTGGAACAGGAAGATCCGCAGCACCATGGCGATCAGCAGGGCGAAGACGATGGTCTTGAAGATTTCGCCCGTTTCGCTGGCCGCCGACGGCTTTTCCCTGCCGCTCGGCTTGTCCGCATAGACGGTGCTGTTCCCCGTGGTCGGCGCCTGGACCGCCGAAACGGGCGCGTCGGCCTCAGAGGCGGCGAACACTTCCTCAGGAGTGGCGTCGTTGGGCTTTTGGTCTTCGCTCATGCGATTAAGGCATCCCTTGCCGCGTCTGCGCGGTCGTCTGCTGACGGGTATAACGCGATTAAGACAGCGGCAAGGCTTCGATCACCACGAAGGCGAGTGCGTAAGGGTGCTCGTCACTGAGGGTCAGGTGGATTTTCGCCTCATGCCCCGGCGGCGTCAGACGCTTCAGATGTTCGGCGGCATGGCCGGTCAGGGCCATGGTCGGCTGGCCGGAGCGCAGGTTCACCACCCCCATGTCGCGCCAATAGACATCGGCCCGCATCCCGGTCCCCAACGCCTTGGCGCAGGCTTCCTTGGCGGCGAAACGCTTGGCGTAGCTCCATGAGGCGTCAGGTTTGCGATCCGAACGCTCACGTTCGAGGTCGGTGAAGCAGCGTTGCTTGAACCGTTCGCCGAACCGATCCAGCGACGCCTGGATGCGCCGGATGTCAGACAGGTCCGCGCCGACGCCGATGATCATTTTGCCGCATCCATCGCCGCCCGCATCCGCCGGATCGCGCCGTCCAGGCCGATGAAGATCGAATCGCCGATCAGGAAATGTCCGATGTTCAGCTCTCGGATTTCCGGGATCGCCAGCATCCGCGGCGCCGTGTCGTAGTCCAGACCGTGTCCGGCATGGACCTCAAGCCCCAGGATGTCGGCCTGGGCGGCGGCGGCGGCCAGACGCTCGAACTCGATCTCGCGCTCGGCCGGATCGGTCAGGTGGCAGTAGCGGCCGGTGTGGAACTCCACCACCTGCGCGCCGACGGCGGCGGCGGCCTCCACCTGTTTCTCGGACGGTTCGATGAACAGGGACACGCGGATGCCGGCCTCGGCCAGGGTCTTCACAACCGGCGCGATCCGCGCCTCATGACCTGCGACCGCCAGCCCGCCTTCGGTCGTCACTTCCTCGCGACGCTCCGGCACCAGACAGGCGGCGTGCGGGCGGTGGCGCAGGGCGATGGCCAGCATCTCGTCGGTGACCGCCATCTCAAAGTTCAGCGGCTTTCCGGCCCGCGCGCAAAGGGCGCTGAGCACGTCGATGTCGGCGTCGGTGATGTGGCGGCGGTCTTCGCGCAGGTGGGCGGTGATGCCGTCTGCGCCAGCGGCCAGCGCCGCTTCCGCCGCCCGCGCCGGATCGGGATGAATGCCGCCGCGCGCGTTCCGCACGGTCGCGACGTGGTCGATGTTGACGCCCAGGCGAACCCGCTCACGCTTCATCCCGATAGTCCCTTTCTACTTGGACAGCCGACGGCTGCCCGGATCCTCGACCGGAAGAGCCTCCAGTTCCGGCGGCAGGGCGTCGGCCGGATAGGCCGGCACTTCCAGAGACGCCAGGGCGATCAAGGGCACGCCGACGTCCACCTTGCCGCCCGAACGGTCGACGATACAGGCCGCGGCGACGACTTCGCCGCCCGCAGCCTGAATGGCGGCGATGCATTCGCGCGACGACAGGCCCGTGGTGACGATGTCCTCGACCATGACGATCTTCTCGCCCGGCTCGACCGAGAAGCCGCGGCGCAGCTTGAACTCGCCGCCCTCGCGCTCGACGTACATCGAACGGACGTTCAGGTGCTTTGCGGTTTCGTATCCGGGGATGATGCCCCCGACAGCGGGCGAGATGGCGGCGTCCACCGGCCCGACGGTGGCGACGATCTTGTCCGCCAGCGCCTTGCACAGACGCGCACAGCGGGCGCCGTCCATGAAGACCAGGTTCTTCTGCAGGAAGACCGGGCTGTGCAGGCCGGAGGACAGGACGAAGTGGCCTTCGCGCAGGGCGCCAGCGTCGCGGAATTCGTTGAGTACGTCTTCGGTGTTCATAAAAGCCGTCCTTAGACCCTGACCGCCCGCGAATGAACCCTCTAGCGGCGCCTCACTCGATGTTTTCGTGTGGGCGCAGGCCGCGCGACAGCAGTTCGGCCCAGATGCCTTCGGCGTCCTCGGCGAAACCAATCAGGTCCAGATCCGCGCGCGCGATCATCCCATGCTCGACAAGGGCTTCGAAACCGATGACCGAGGTCCAATAGGCCTTGTCCACCAGCACGATCGGCACGGCGGGCGCCTTGTTGGTCTGGCGCAAGGTCAGGATTTCAAACAGTTCGTCGAAGGTGCCGAACCCGCCTGGGAAGACCACCAACGCATTGGCGCGCATCGCCAGATGCATCTTCCGCATAGCGAAATAGTGGAACAGGAAGGTCAGCTCCGGCGTCGAATAGGCGTTCGGCGCCTGCTCGTGCGGCAGGGTGACATTGAACCCGACGGACGGCGCGCCGATGTCGGTCGCACCGCGATTGGCGGCCTCCATGATGCCGGGCCCGCCGCCGGTGGCGATCACATTGTCGCGCGGCTCGCCGACATTGCCGCGCAGCGCGCCGCCACGCTCAGACGCCAGTCGTCCAAAGGCCCGCGCGGTCTGGTACCAGGGCTGATCCTCACGGATGCGCGCGCTGCCGAACACAACAATGGTCGAACGCACGCCCCAGGCCCGCAGGGCCTCTTCCGCCTTGGCGTACTCCATCAGGAACCGCACGCCGCGCATGGAATCGCTCAGCACGAAGTCCTGATCCACAGCAGCCATGCGATAGGATGGCGACGCCATCTGGGCGGTGTTCGGCGTGAAGTCTTGCGTCATTAGCCCCGTGCGCGATCTACTGAATCAACAGATGGATTGGCCCGCAGCGCCGCCATGATCATGGTGGCGTGCTTGGCGTCCTCGACCTCGACGTCGACGTCGACGTCGAAGAAGTCCTGTTGGCGGTGCGCCATCGACAGGTTGATGATGTTGCCGCCCGCCTCGCCGATCAGGGTCGTCACCTGCCCCAGCACGCCCGGCGCATTACGGATTGTGGCGCGGATGCGGGCGGCAGCCACGGCGTCCGTCTCGGCCTGAGGCGTCCATTGCAGATCGTGCCAGACGGAATCGTCGTCGGCGAAATCGGCCAGGGTCTGGCAGTCAATGGTGTGCACCGTCAGCCCCTTCTCGGGCTCCAGAATGCCGACGATCCGGTCGCCGGGCACGGGGGTGCAGCACTGGCCGAAATGCACGGTGACGCCGGGCGTCAGCCCTCCGCCACGCACGAACAGACGCGCCGTTCCGCCTTCGATCCGCTGTTTCTCCGGCCCGGCCATCAGCCGCCCCTTCAGCGAGGGGAACAGGGTCTCGGCGACCGAACTGGGCGACAGGCGCCCCCGACCCAGTTCCTCGAACAGGTCGTCTTCCGCCGCCAGCGCCAGGTTTTCGAGAACCGGCTTCAGCGACACCTCGGCCAGGGTCTTCTCAACCCGGCTCAGCGTCTGTTGCAGCGCGACGCGGCCCAGTTTGACGAACTCGTCACGCTCGGATGTGCGGATATGGCGGCGGATGGCCGAACGCGCGCGGCCCGTGACCGTCAGACTGCGCCAGTCGGCCGGCACTTCACGCTTGGCGCCGCGGATGATCTCGACAACGTCGCCGTTCTGCAGCGAGGTGCGCATCGGCTTCAGTTCGCCATTCACCTTGACCCCGACCGCCGTGTCCCCGACCTCGGTATGAACGGCATAGGCGAAGTCCAGCGGCATCCCCCCGCGCGGCAGGGTCACCAGCTTGCCCTTGGGCGTGAAGACGAAGACCTGATCCAGGTACATCTCCAGCTTGGCGTGTTCGACCCAGTCCTCGCCGCCTTCGCCGTGCTCGATGACCTGAACCAGATGGCGCAGGTTCTGCAGCGGGTCGCGTCCCCCGCCCTTCTCCATCGCTTCACGGTCGAAGCCATAGGACTGGTTCTTGTAGCGCCAGTGGGCCGCAACCCCGTCCTCGGCGACCCGGTCCATCGATTCGGTGCGGATCTGCATTTCGATCCGCAGGCCGCGCGGGCCGACGACCGTGGTGTGCAGCGAGCGATAGTTGTTCGACTTGGGCGTCGAGATGAAGTCCTTGAACCGCTCGGGCACCATCGGCCATTCGCGGTGGATCACCCCCATGGCGCGGTAACAGTCATCCTCGGCGTCAACGATGACGCGGAACCCGTAGATGTCCGACAGCGACGAGAAGCCGACCGATTTGCGCTGCAGTTTGCGCCAGATCGAATAGGGCGTCTTCTGGCGACCGAAGACCCGCGCCTTGACGCCCGCCTCTGACAGGACGCGCTCGACCTCGCCCGAGACACCTTCGATGGCCTGGCCATGCTCCAGCTTCAACGCCTCCAGACGCCGCTCGATGGCGGTCTTGGCGGTGGGGTTCAGATGGGTGAAGGCCAGTTCTTCCAGCTCGGACGCGATCGAGTGGATGCCGATGGAGCGGCCCAGCGGCGCATAGACTTCCAGCGTCTCGCGGCTGATCCGTTCGCGCTTCTCCGGCTTCACATACTGAAGCGTGCGCATGTTGTGCAGACGGTCGGCCAGCTTGACCAGCAGCACCCGCACGTCCCGGCTGATGGCCAGAATGAATTTGCGCAGGTTCTCGGCCTGGCGCGTATGCTCAGCCTGCAGCTCCAGCCGCGACAGCTTGGTCACGCCCTCGACCAGCACGGCGATCTCTTCGCCGAACATCTCCGCAATGTCGTCGCGCGTCGCAGACGTATCCTCGACCACGTCATGCAGCAGGGCCGTGACGATGGTGGCGGTGTCGAGCTTGTAGTCGGTCAGTATGCCCGCGACCTGGATCGGGTGGGCGAAATAGGGATCGCCCGAGGCCCGCAACTGCGAGCCGTGCATCTTCATCGCATAGACGTAGGCGCGGTTCAGCAGCGCTTCGTCAGCGGTGGGGTCATAGGCCTTTACGGCCTCGATCAACTCGAACTGGCGCAGGATCGGTGCGCGTTTGACCGCCGGAGTTTCCTCGCCAGCGGTCTTTGATTCGCTTTTGTTCGCACCTTGGTGCGCCGGCGGAACCGTCTCGGTCCGCGCCGGCAAGATAGTGACGCCTGAGGATGCCTCTTGCGTCAGTAGCGCTCCTCCTGACCGCCGTCGCGGTCGCTTTGCAGCGCGCGGATCAGCTCGGCCTCGGCCATGTTCATGTGCTGGGGTTCGGCCAGCAGGGCGACGACTTCGGCTTCGTCCTCGGCTTCCGTGCGCTCATCGACGCGTTGCAGCGTGGTGATGATGGTCTCGCGCAGTTCGGTCGGAACGACGGTGTCGTCAGCGATTTCGCGCAGGGCGACGACCGGGTTCTTGTCGTTATCGCGGTCGATGGTCAGGGCGGCGCCGTTGGCGATGCTGCGGGCGCGGTGACCGGCCAGCAGAACCAGACCAAAGCGGTTCGGAACCTTCTCGATGCAGTCTTCGACGGTGACGCGGGCCATGAAATTCCTCGAACGCGGGGGAGAACCGCGTCAAATACAGATAGGGGCTATGTTTTGCAACGCCAGAGGGGCGGAAGTTGGGCGTTGCCTCAGTCGGCTTGCCCGTGCTCAGCACGAACGGGACGCGCATCCCGCCCCACTGACGCCATCTGCGCCAGATTCGCCGCCGTATGGCCATTGACCGGATGCACCCAATCGGGCGCAATCTCCGCAATCGGCCCCATGACGAACAGGCGGGCCGCCGCGCGCGGATGCGGCAGGATCAGCCCGTCCAGATCGCCGCTAAGCCGCCCATAGGCCACCAAGTCCAGGTCCAGCGTGCGCGGCGCATTGCGGGCGGAGCGTTCACGTCCGAAAGCATCTTCGATCCGGCCCAGCGTCGCCATCAATTCGTGAGGATCGTGCTCTGTGCGGACAATCACCACGCCGTTCAAAAAGGGCGGGTCCTGCGGATCGGGCCAGGCCATCGAACGCCACCAGGACGACCGCGCCAACACATCGACGCCCTCGCTGCGGAATCTGGCCAGTGAAGCTTCCAGCACAGCTTCATTTGACGGCCACACCCCCTTGTCATTGCAGCCCAGCGCCACGATGACTGCGTCGTTCAGGTTCAGCGTCTCATCGATTCCCACGTCGATCCGAGCGTCGGCGCGGACGCTATTTTCTTCATTCCTATTGACGGCTTCGACCATGTTTCATTCCACCGACCGGCTGGCGATCTTCATCGACGGCTCAAACCTCTATTCCGCCGCCCGCGCCCTGCAGCACGATCTGGACTTCAAGCGGATGCTGGACTGGTTCCGGGCCAAGTCCATTCTGACACGCGCCTATTATTACACGGCCATCGTCGAGGGCGAAGAATTCTCGCCGGTCAAGCCGCTGATCGACTGGCTCGACTACAACGGCTTCTCGGTCGTCACAAAGCCGGTGAAACGCTTCACCGATGGCCAGGGCCACAGCCGCATCAAGGGCAATATGGACATCGAGATCGCGGTGGACATGATGGAGCTGGCGCCCGCGCTGGACCACATCGTCCTCTTCTCCGGGGATGGGGATTTCCGCCGCGCGGTCCAGTCGATCCAGGCCAAGGGCGTGCGCGTCACCGTCATCTCGACCCAAAAGACCCAGCCGCCGCACATCGCTGACGAACTGCGCCGTCAGGCCGACGCCTTCCTGGACCTCAATGACCTGATGAGCGAGTTCGGACGCCCCAAGAGCGGCGGCGGACAATGAGCCTGACGCCGGAGCCCGCGCGCGACTGTCCGCTGTGCCCGCGCCTGGTTGAATACCGCCACGAGAATGCGCGCAAGGATCCCGACTGGTGGAACGGCCCTGCCCCGTCGTTCGGCGATCCCAACGCACGGCTGCTGATAGCGGGTCTGGCGCCGGGCCGCACAGGCGCCAACCGCACAGGCCGTCCCTTCACCGGCGACCACGCAGGCTGGCTGCTGTACGACACCTTGAAGAAGACGGGGTTCGCGCATGGGACCTATGACCCGGACGGCCATGACGACCTGACGCTGACGGACTGCATGATCACCAATGCGGTCCGTTGCGCTCCGCCCGGCAACAAACCCCTGCCCATCGAAGAGACGACCTGTCGGCCCTTCCTGATCGACCGGCTGAAGCTGTTGCCCAATCTGAAGGTCATCGTGACCCTGGGCGACGTTTCCCGCCGCAACATCCTGAAGGCCTTCGGACGCCCCGGCACAGCCATGCCCGCCGGTCACGGCGCAGAGGGGCAAGCGGGCGGCTATGTGATCCTGAATTCCTACCACTGCTCGCGCCTGAACACGAACACGGGTCGCCTGACGCCCGAGATGTTCGAAGCCATCTTCGAACGCGCCAAGGCCTTGATCGCCGCCTAGGGCCGACGGCGCGGGCGAAGGCGTCAGCCCTTGTCCCGCATCAGGCGCGCCTTGTCGCGCTGCCAGTCGCGTTCGGCGGAGGCTTCACGCTTGTCGTGCAGTTTCTTGCCCTTGGCCAGGGCGATCTCCAGCTTCGCCTTGCCCGCATCGTTCAGGTAGAGCTTCAGCGGAATGATCGTCTGGCCGTCGCGCTGGACGGCGCCGATCAGCCGGTCGATCTGCTTCCTGTGCAGCAGCAGCTTACGCGGGCGGCGCGGCTCGTGGTTGAAGCGGTAGGCCTGTTTGTACGGCGGGATGTCGGCGTTGATCAGCACGATCTCGCGCCCCTCCACCGCCGCATAGCTCTCGGCGATATTGGCCCGGCCGTCGCGCAACGCCTTGATCTCGGTGCCCAGCAACTGAATGCCGGCCTCGATATTGTCCTCAAGGAAATAGTCGAACCGCGCGCGGCGGTTCTCGGCGATCAGCTTGGATTTGGACTGGGGTTTCGGCGCCATCAGGTCACGCCCGCTTCCGCCATGGCTCGGTCGATGATCGGCTTGACGGCGTCCGATGTCGGCGACAGCGGCAGGCGCGCCTCCTCGTTGCACAGGCCCAGCTTGGCCAGGGCGTACTTGGTCGGCGCGGGCGAATTGTCCAGGAACAGCGCCTTGCCCAGTCCGATCAGCCGGTCCTGCCAGGTGCGGGCCGTGGCGTAGTCGCCCGCCGCCGCCGCATTGTGCAGAGCGACCATGGCTTCGGGCGCCACATTTGACGCCACCGATATCAGACCGACCCCGCCCGTGGCGTGATAGCCCAGATAGCTCAGGTCATCGCCCGAGATCAGGTCGAACTGGCCATCGATGTTTGTGCGCATCCAGCTGACGCGGCTCATGTCGCCGGTGGCGTCCTTGATGCCGACGATGTTCGGATGTGCGGCCAGGCGGGCCACGGTTTCGTTGGCCAGATCAACCCCCGTCCGTCCCGGCACGTTATAGAGCAGGATCGGCAATTGAACGGCGTCGGCGATGGCCTCGAAATGCGCAGCCATGCCCGCCTGCGACGGGCGGATGTAATAGGGCGTGACCACCAACGCCCCGTCCGCGCCCACAGTCTTGGCATGGCGGGTCAGGTCAATGGCTTCCTTGGTGTAGGGCGAACCCGTCCCGGCGATGACGCTGACGCGCCCCGCCGCCAGCCGCACGCACAGTTCGATGACATGCTTGTGCTCGTCCAGATCCATGCTGGCACCCTCGCCCGTCGTGCCCATCGGCACGACGCCGTGCACCCCTGCGGCGATCTGGCGCTCAAGAAGTTTGGCGAATGCGGCCTCGTCCACGTTTCCGTCACGAAGAGGTGTGATCAGGGCGGTGATCACGCCCTTGAACAAGGGGGCGTTCATGGAACTAAGCTAGCCTGCGTGGGAGCGGCGAAGGACACATGTCCAAAGCCTTTTCAGAGCGCGGGAAGTTATGTCGCCAGCGGCTTCGCCGCAACCGGATTGAATGAGAACAGGACAGATCATGATTGCGACAAGTCTGGCGGCCGCCCTGGCAGTGCTCGCACCCAACCCGCAGGACGTGTCCTCCGGCCCGGTGCCCTACTCGTCCGTGCAGCCTGTCAGCGTGCCTCAGTCGACCTATCATGGCCGTCGCGTCCTGAACGATCAGGACACAGCCTATTTCCGTCAGGGTCTGGCGGCGGCCCGCGCGCGAAACATCGGCGCGACCCAGGCGGCCATGTCCCAGATCAGCGACCCCGCCGCCCGAAAGCTGGTTCAATGGGCGCTGATCGACACGACCGGCGAACAGCTGTCCTATTCCGAGCTGGCGCAGACCCAGACGACCATGGCCGGATGGCCGCGCGCCGAATCACGCCGTATCGCCACGGAAAAGGCGCTGGATCGTTCCGGCGCCGGTCCGGACGCGGCCCTGGCCCTGTTCGCCGACAGCCCGCCGACAACCGTAGAGGGCGCCATCGCCTATGCTTCGGCGCTGGAGCAGCGCGGACGCCAGAGCCAGGCGCGCGATCTGATTCGCGACTGGTGGCGCACCCAGTCCTTCGACGACGCCCCGCAAAGCCGCATCCTGTCGCGCTGGAGCTCTTGGCTGTCCCCTGCGGACCACGAGACGCGCCTGAACATGCTGCTGCTTGGCCCGCACGGCCCCGCGACACGTTCGATGGTCGCGCTGGTTTCGCCAGAGCGGGCTTTCATCGCCAATACGGTCATGAACCTGCGCAGCGCCTACAGCCCCGACGCCGTGGTCGCCGGCCTGTCGCCCGCCCAGGCGAACGATCCCGCCGTGGTGCTGGAGCGGGTCCGCATCCTGCGTTCGCAGAACCGCCAGCTGGAAGCCTTCCCCCTGCTGGCCAGCCTGCCGCCTGCGCCGGCCCACACGACGGGCGACAACACCCTGTGGACCGAGCGGCGCAACTATTTCCTCGACGCCCTGCAACGGAACAACTGGCAGGCCGCCTATGACGCCATGAACGGCCACGGCTTCACCTCCGGCGACCGGATGGTGGACGCCGAGTTCTTCGCCGGTTGGGTCGCCTTGACCAAGCTGAACCGGCCCGAGGTGGCGGCCCGTCATTTCGAGGCCCTGCGCAGCGCCTCTTCGACCCCCATCACACAGGGCCGCGCCTTCTACTGGCTGGGCCGGGCCGCCGAGGCGCGCGGCGAGCGGCAGGCCGCCCAGAACTATTACCGCAGCGGCGCCCAGCACTGGCAGACCTTCTATGGCCAGCTGGCGGCTGAAAAGGCCGGTCTGACCACGCTGCAACTGCCCGGAGAGCCGGCCCCGACCCAGGCCGACATCGCCGCGTTTGAAGGCAATGAGGTCGTGCGCGCGACCCGCATTCTGGGCGAAACGGGCGAAACCACCCTGCTGCGCGTCTTCGCCTACAAGCTGGACGACGACCTGCCGACCATCGAGGGCCTGGCCCAGCTGATGGACCTGTCGCGCAGCTATGGCGAAGACTTCACCGCCATGATGGTGGGCCGCGCGGCCAGCCAGCGCGGCTTTGTCATACCCGAGCGCATGTACCCCGTCCGCATCCCGCCCCAGGTCGCAGGCGCCGCGCCGCTGGAATTCACCCAGGCCATCACGCGCCAGGAATCCAGCTTCGACCCGCGCGCCCGCTCTCACGCCGATGCGCGCGGCATGATGCAGTTCCTGCCCGCCACGGCGGCCGGGGTCGCTCGCCGTCTGGGCATGGGCTATTCGCCCGACCGCCTGTGGGATCCCGACTACAACATGACCCTGGGCAGCTATCACCTGGGCGAGCTGATGGCGTCGAACAACGGCTCGATGCTGCTGGCGACGGTGGGCTACAACGCCGGTCCGGCCCGTCCGAGCCAGTGGATTGCGCGCTGCGGTGATCCGCGCGGCGACGCCAACGCCACCATCGACTTCATCGAATGCGCGCCCTTCACGGAGACGCGCAACTACATGATGCGGGTGATGGAGAATATGGCGGTGTACAAGGCCCGCCTGAACGGCGGCACGGCCCCGCTGACGCCGTCCGCCGACATCGCGCGCGGCACCGCCGCCGGGCCGCGCCCTTACACTGGCAGCAACTAAGACCTAAGCCCGGCGGGCCGCCAACAGCGGCCCGTTGGGCGCCTCGACCCATTCCCCGTCCAGCCCGAACACCGAACGCAGGACGGTGGGGGACAGGGCCTCTATCGGCGCGCCCTGCGCGATCACCCGGCCTTGGTCCAGCACCACGACGCGATCCGCGAACCCCGCCGCCAGCGTCAGGTCGTGCAGGCTGACCAGAACGCCCGCCCCCGCATCGGCCCGCGCCCTCAGCCGCTCCAGAACCAGCCGTTGTGCATCCGGGTCCAGACCCGCGATCGGTTCATCAGCCAGCAGCAACGGCGCACCGACGACCAGAGCCCGCGCCAGCAGCACCCGCGCCCGCTCGCCCCCCGACATATCCGCCACGCCCCGGTCGATCAGATGCCCCGCCCCGACCTCGATCAGAGCGGCCTCGGCACGAGCCATGGCGTCACCGCCCGACAGGAAGGGCGCGCCCAGCGCCGCCACCTCGAACGCAGGCAGGTTCCAGGCGATCCGGCGTTCCTGCGGCAGATAGGCGACCCGCTCGGCGCGCTGGCGATGCGACAGTCCACGCAGATCATCACCGTCCAGCCGCACCGCGCCGCCCGTCAGCGGCGCCAGCCCGACCGCCGCGCGGATGGCGCTGCTCTTGCCCGCGCCATTGGGTCCGCACAGGGCCACCACCTCGCCCGCCCCGACCGTCAGGTCGACGCCATTCAGTACCGCCTGTTTGCCCAGACGCGCGCTCACCTTCTCCAGCGACAGCAGGCTCACAGCCGCCACTCCCGCGCCGCACGCCATGCGATCAACGCAAACAGAGGCGCGCCGATCAGGGCGGTGAATACGCCCAGCTTCAGTTCCTGATCCGTCGGTGTCAGCCGCGCCAGCAGGTCCGCGATCACCAGCATCAGCCCGCCCGACAGGGCCGACGGCGCCAGTATCCGTCCCGCATCGCCTCGCACCGCCGCCCGCACCAGATGCGGCGCCGCCAGACCCACGAACCCGATCACCCCCGCCACAGCCACCGCCGCCCCGGTCGCCAGCGCCGCCGCGATCAGTGCGAAGGCCCGCAACCGCCCCATCGACAGGCCGGACGTCGCCGCCCCTTCGTCGCCCAGGGTCAGCATCTTCAGGCCCGGCGAGGCCAGAACGGCGAACACCGCCGACACCAGAACGGCAGGCGTCACCCAGGCCACATCGACCCAGCTGCGGTTCTGCACCGATCCCAGCAGCCACGACATCACCTCTGCCTGCGCAATCGGCGACGGCGACAGGTTGAAGATCAGCGCCGTCAATGCGCCTGCGAAACTGGACAGGGCCACCCCGAACAGGATCAGGGCTTCCGGCGCGCGCATGGCGCTGGAGGCGGCGATCAGCATCGCCCCCGCCAGACCAGCGCCGATCAGGGCCGAAATCTCGACCAGCCCCGGAACCGCAGCGCCCCCCATGACGATGGCCAGGGCCGCTCCCAGCGCCGCCGTCGCCGACACGCCCAGCACGCCGGGGTCCGCCAGCGGATTGCGCAACAGCCCCTGCATCACCGCGCCCGCCAGACCCAACGCCGCCCCGACGGCCAGGGCGCAAACCGCCCTTGGCGCTCGCACCTGCCACAGGACCTCCCACGGCCCGGATGTCGGATCACCGAAGGCCGCCGCATATTGTCCCCGGTCAAAGCCGGTTTCGCCAATCAGGATCGCCAGCGCCAAGGCGGCGATCACGCACAGCCCCAACGCCAAACACAGCCGCACCGTCCGGCTCATGACCGCCCCGTCGCCATAATCGCCACGCCGTCCGCCGCAAACCACGCTGGACAGGTCAGCACCGCCGCAGGCAACTGCGCCGCCGTCCTGCCCTCAGCCGCGCGCCGCACGACCGGATGACGCCCCGGCCCGCGCCAGTCGGATCGCAGCATGTCAAAGAAGCCCAGCACGAACCGCATCGGCGGATGCATGGCGATCCGCTCGACGCTGTATGCGCCGAATCCCGGCTTTTCGGTCAGATTGTCGAACCCCGCCGCCCGCATCATGGCGTCGACCAGAGTGCCCGCGCCCGCCGTGAACCCGCCCGCTGTCAGATAGACCGCGCCCGGACGCGTCGCCGCGGCCTGGGGCACCGCCGCCGCCAGCTTGTCCCGCATCGCCTGCTCCAGACGACGCCCGCGCTCCACCTGTCCCAGACCGGCGGCGACGTTGCGGATATCGGCGCTGACGCCGTCAAAGTCGGTGGCGTCCTCGATGTTCAGAACCCGTGTCCCGCGCTTTTCCAGTGCGGCCAGCAGATGCGGTTCGCCGCCCCAGTAGCGAACCACCACATCGGGCTGAAACCCGATGGCGGCCTCCAGCGTCGGGCGCACCTGGCGATGGCCCGCGGCCTGACGCCTCATCCAGGAATCGGGATCGTCGGCGCGCGGCGACAGGGCTAGTTCAGCGTCAGGCGCCAAAGCCAGAACATATTGATCCGCGCACTGATCAAGCGCCATGATCCGCAACGGACGCGCATTCGCCTGCCCCGCCGCCAAAACCGCCAAACCCGTGGCCAAGCCGGCGGCCAGCATCCGTCTCACGGTTTCAGCAGCCCAGTGAACACGGCGTCCAGGGTCGTATCGACGACCAGCTGACGATCCGCCCACGGAAAATAGGTCTTGGTGATCATCAGCGACACCACCCCGTGCGCGGCGGCCCAGATCGACTGGGCGATGGCGCGCGGTTCGCCGCTCATCCGACCAGACGCCACCGTTTCCGCCACGACGGCTTCGAAGGCGACGAAGACGTTGAAGCCCAGTTCCTGCGCCAGGGTCTGTGCGCCGTCGCGCGCCTCAACCGGACGCGTCAGATAGATCAGGCGATAGGCGTTGGGATTGGCGAATCCGAAATCGACATAGGCGTCGATCATCCCGCGCAGACGCACCTCCGGCGGCCCGTCCTCCGACGCCAGGTTTTCGGTGGAGGCGATCAACTCCTCAAAGGCGACACGGCAGATTTCCTGCAGGATTTCGCCCTTGTCGGCGAAATGCATGTAGAGCGCGGTCGAGGAGAGGCCGACTTCCTCCGCGATCTTGCGAATGGTGGCGCCCTCATAGCCGAACTCGACAAAGATGCGTTCGGCGGCGGCCAGGATCTCGCCACGGCGGGAATGGCCCTCCCCCTTGGGCTTTCGATTTGAGCGCGAAGAGGTCGACACGGCGGACAAACGAAGACTCCGGTTCAGCAACGTCCTGCATAGCGACAATCGCGACGCGGCGCCAACAGCAGCGACGCATCAGGTTGACGGGCTCGCGCTTTGAGGTTGTATGCGAACTGGAGGGCGGAAATAATGAACGCGACCAGCGAAGGACGCCAATGCGCCGACAGGATCGGGCCGACGCGCGCCCAGTGGCTCCTCATCGCCCTGATAGCGGGGGTTTTGGCCCTCGGCCTTGTCCTCCGTCCCGCACTGACGCTTTTCTGTCTCTCCTGTGTCATTGCCGTCGGGTTTCTGATTGCGGCGGTCTGGCGCTTCGTGCTGGTCGTCGCCAGCCTTGCGCCGCACCACAGGGCTCCCACGCCTGCTCGGTGGCCGCGCTATACGATCCTGGCGGCCTTGCATGACGAGGCGGCGGTGACGCCGCGCCTGATCTCGAACCTGTCGCGCATCGACTACCCCCGTAATCGACTGGAAGGCTTCCTGGTGTTGGAAGCCCACGATCAGGCGACCATCGACGTCGCAATGGCCACACCTAAACCCTCGTGGCTGAAGATCATCATTGTTCCGCCCGGATCGCCCCAGACCAAACCGCGCGCCCTGAACCACGCCCTGTCCCAGGCGAAGGGCGAATTGCTGACCATCTATGACGTCGAGGACGAACCCGATCCTCAGCAGCTCCGTCAGTCAGCAGCCCGGTTCGCCGCCGCCCCCAAACTGGGTTGTCTGCAGGCCCCTCTTCGCATCCGCCGCATAGATAAAGCGCCCAGCCCCTCGCGTTTCCTGGATCGGCAGTTCGCGTTTGAATATGCCGCCCTGTTTGAGGTGACCCTGCCTGGAATGGCGCGGTTGGGCCTGCCCTTCCCGCTGGGCGGCACCAGCAATCATGTCCGCACCTCGGCCCTGCGCGGCGTCGGCGGCTGGGACGCGCATAATGTCACCGAGGACGCCGATCTCGGGTTCCGGCTCTGGTCGGCGGGCTGGGGCATGGGGGTGATCGACGCCCCGACATGGGAGACGCCGCCGGGCGCGCTGGAGCGTTGGCTGCCGCAACGCACCCGCTGGCTGAAGGGCTATATGCAGACCTGGGGCGTCCACACCCGTTCGCCTCTGCAGTTGGGACGACGCGGGCTGGTGTCCCTGCTGATGACGCTCGGCGCCGCAATCGTCTCGGCGGGCGCCCACGCCCCGACCCTGGCATGGCTGGCGTCCGCCGTCCTGATCGGGGTTCATGCCGGGATCACGCCCGCCACGCCGATCATCGCCGTCAGCGTGTTGAGCCTGGGCGTCATCGCCGCCATGATGACCTGTGCGGTCGGCGCCCAGCGTGCAGGCCTGCGATACGGGCTGACGGACATCCTGTCGGCGCCCGCCTACTGGTCCCTGCTCAGCCTCGCCTTTGTTCACGCCTTCTGGCGGCTGATTGTCGAACCCTATGTCTGGGACAAGACCCAGCACGACGCCGAACACGGCGCCTCTGATGCGATGGACGCTGGACGCGAGGCGGCCTGAGCGCCTATCAGCCCGACGATGGCTCCCGTCCTTTCCAAGACCCCCGAAACACTCGTGACCCGCGGCTGGTCCGACTACGCCCTGCTGGACAGCGGCGACGGCAAGAAGCTGGAACGCTATGGCCGCTACACAGTCGTCCGGCCCGAGCCGCAGTGTTTCTGGTCGCCGCGCGATCCCGCCGCCTTCGAGGCCGCTACGGCCCTGTTCGATCCGCAGCAGGAGGAAGAGGATTCCGGCCGCTGGAAGTTCGACAAGCACGGCCCCGTCGACGCCTTTCCGCTGAAATGGCGCGACGTGAAGTTCACGGGCCGCTTCACCCCCTTCCGTCACCTGGCCTTCTTTCCTGAACAGGCCGCCAACTGGGAATGGCTGGATGCGCGCGTGCGCAGCTTCTCGCAGTCAGCGGGCCGCGCGCCCAAGATCCTGAACCTGTTCGGTTACACCGGCGTGGCCAGCCTGGCCGCCGCTGCGGCGGGCGCCCAGGTCACCCACGTCGACGCCTCCAAGAAGTCGGTCAACTACGCCCGCGAGAACGCCGACCAGTCCGGCCTTGCCCAGCATCCGATCCGCTGGATCGTCGAGGACGCCCGCAAATATGTGGCGCGCGAGGTTCGTCGCGGCTCCAAATACGACGGCGTCATCCTGGACCCGCCCAAATACGGCCGCGGGCCGACGGGCGAAGTCTGGCGCCTGTTCGAGGACATGCCGCCCCTGCTGAAGGACTGCGCAGCCTTGCTGTCCGATGACGCCGACTTCCTGTTGCTGAACGCCTACGCCGCCCGCGTGTCCGGTCTGTCGCTGGCGCACCTGATGGCCGAGGCGACCCAGGATCGCGGCGGGCGCATCGACTGGGGCGAGTTGGCCCTGTCCGAAGACGGCGCGAACGCCCGCGCCATCGGCCTGTCCTTCTTTGCGCGGTGGAGCAAATGAGCGTTCGGGAAGAATACCGCGTCATCACCTCGCTGACGAACGACACCATCAAGTCCGTCCGGGCGCTGCACATGCGCAAGGAACGCGACCTGACCGGGACCTTCCTGGCCGAGGGTCTGAAGTTCATCGGCGAGGCGCTGGATCAGGGCCGCGCGCCGAAAATGCTGCTGGTCGGCGAAGACGCTCGCCCGCATCCGTTGCTGGATCGCGCCAAGACCGAAACCCGCAAGGCGGGCGGCGACATCATCATCGTCACCCACGCCATCCTGGAAAAGATCAGCCGCCGCGATAATCCGCAGACGGTGCTGGGCGTGTTCGAACAGGCCTATGCGCCCCTGGAAAGCCTGAACCCCACCTCAGCCCCCTGCTGGGTCGCGCTGGAGCAGGTGCGTGATCCGGGCAATCTGGGCACCATCATCCGCACCGCGGACGCGGCGGGCTGCGGCGGGGTCATCCTGATCGGCGACTGCGTAGATCCCTATTCGGTCGAAGCCGTGCGCGCGACCATGGGCTCGGTCTTCGCCGTCTCGATCACCAAGACGACGGCCGAAGCCTTTGTGGCGTGGCGCCAGTCCTGGCCCGGCAGCGTCGTCGGCACCCGCCTGGACGCCACGGTCAGCCATCGTTCGGCAGTGATGCAGAAGCCGTCGCTGATTCTAATGGGCAATGAACAGGCGGGCCTGACCGACCAACTGGCCGCCGCCTGCGACGTCAACGTCAAGATCCCAATGCGCGGCCGGGCCGACAGCCTGAACCTGGCCATCGCCACCGGCATCATGGTCTATGCGGCGACCGACGAAGCCTAAAACTCCGTCTCCGGCGCCACCCGGCCCAGCATCCACAGGGCCAGAATGCTGATCACCGCAGACCCGGCCAGATAACCGCCAACCGCCACCGGCCCGAACGTCGTCGCCAGCTTCATGGCGATGAAGGGCGCCAGTGACGCCCCGATGATGCCCGCCAGGTTGAAGGCCATCGACGCGCCCGTATAGCGAACCGTCGTCGGGAACGGCCGGGCCATCGCCGCTCCAATCGGCCCGTAGGTGCAGCCCATCAGGCCGAAGCCCAGGGCGAAGAAGATCAGCAGGCCCGTCAGGCCCAGGCCGAACAGCGGGGCGAACAGCATCCCGAACAGTCCGATCCCGACCGACGACCAGATCAGCACCTTCACCTGTCCGTACCTGTCAGCCAGCAGCGCGGTCACGGGGATGAAGGCGGCGAAGAACAGCACCCCGATCAACTGGATCGGCAGCACGTCGGCCCGCGCCAGACCCATGCCCGTCGTCGCCCAGCCCAGGGCGAAGACCGTCATCAGATAGAAAAGCGTAAAGGTCGTCACGCCGCTGAACGTGCCCAGCACCAGCGCCGCCTTGTGGTTCGAGAACAGGGTCACGGCGGGCGCCTTCACCCGCTCATGCCGGTCGACGACCTTCTGGAACTCGGGCGTCTCGGTGATCTTCAGGCGGACCCACAGGCCCACGAAGACCAGAAGTGCGCTGGCGATGAACGGAATACGCCAGCCCCAGGTTTCGAACGCGCCCTCGCTCATGGTCGAGGTCAGAATGATGAAGGAGGCGGTCGAAAGGATGAAGCCGATGGGCGCGCCCAACTGCGGGAACATGCCGAACCAGGCCTTCTTGCCCGGAGGCGCGTTCTCGGTGGCCAGCAGCACCGCTCCGCCCCACTCGCCGCCCAGACCCAGACCCTGGCCGAACCGGCACAGCGCCAGCAGCAGCGGCGCGACGATGCCGACCGACTCGTGCGTCGGCAGAACTCCGATGGCGACCGTCGACAGACCCATGGTCATCAGAGCCGCGACCAGCGTGGTCTTACGCCCCACCTTGTCGCCGAAATGGCCGAACGCCAGCGCCCCGATGGGGCGCGCGAAGAAGGCGATGGAGAAGGTCGCGAACGACGACAGCATGGCCGTGGTCGGGTCGCCGCCGGGGAAGAACAGGCGCGGAAACACCAGCACCGCCGCCGTGGCGTAGATGTAGAAGTCGTAGAACTCGATCGTCGTGCCGATCAGGCTGGCGAAAAGAACGCGCCCATTCCGGGCGGTTGGCGAAACTTTCTTGGCGTCTGACACGGGCTTGTCCTGATTCAACGCAACGGCAATGCTGCGATCCCCGGTTCGCGTCAACCCGCCATCAGGTTCCGCGCGGCTTGGCCCGGTTGGTCGCCTGGGCCTCAGCGGGATTTTCCGGCCACGGATGGCGCGGATAGCGGCCCCGCATGTCCGCCCGCACGCCTGCCCATGATCCAGCCCAGAACCCCGGCAGGTCCTTGGTCACCTGCACCGGCCGCCGCGCGGGTGATAGCAATGACAGGGTCAGCGCCACCCGCCCACCGCCCACGGTCGGATGGGTGGTCACGCCGAACAGCTCCTGCACCCGAATTTCGACGCGCGGCCCGCCCTCGGCGCCATAGTCGATGCCCGCCGATCCCAACGGCGTCGTCAACCGTGTCGGCGCCAGTTCATCCAGCTTCCGCTGCAAATCCCAAGGGATCAGTCCGCGCAGGGCGTCGGCCAGCCGCCCGTCGCCGATGACCTCCAGCGACTTGGCGCCCTCCAGCAGCGGCCACAGCCATTCATCCGCCGCCGCCAGCAGGGCCGCATCCGACATGTCCGGCCAGGCGGCGTCCAGCCCATGCAGGAACGCCAGCCGCGCGCGCAGCCCTCCCGCCTGCTCGCCCCATTTCAGAACGCCCAGACCCAACGCCTCGACCTCGGCGCGCAAGGCTCCGGCCATCGCCTTGGCGTCCGGGGCGCCGACCACTTTTTCGTCCAGGACGATGGCGCCGATCTTGCGCGCACGGCGGATGACCATTCGCCCCGACGGCTCTTTGACCAACCGATCCTCGACCTCGATCAACCGACCCAGGTCCGCCTCGATCCGCGATCCGTCCAGCGCCGCCGCCAGCCGCACCCGGTCGCGCGCGTCCCCGCCGCCCAGTTCCGCCACCGCCAGCCAGGTTTCACGGGCCAGGTGATCGGTGGGCTCCAACATGGCCCCGCGCCCGCTGGCCAGCAGCAACTCGCCCGCCTTGCCGCGCGCCTTGGCGATCCGCTCGGGGAAGGCTTCGGCCAGCAAAAGCCCCGGCGCGACCGCCTCGCCCGACCCGCCGCCCGCCGCCCTGACCCAGCGATCCGCCAGCTTCATCGCATCACGCGCGCGCGGCGACCGATCCCGCTCCAGCCCGACCAGACGGTCCGCCAGATCAACACCCGATCCGCCTAGGCCCGGCTCGCTCAGCACCGCTGCAATCTGCGCGCCCGTCATGGCGTCGCCAGCATCGGACGCCACCGCGACCATGTGCGCCAGGCGTGGCGACAGCGGTATCCGCGTCAGCCGCCGCCCATGCGCCGACAGGCCGCCCTCAGCGTCCAGCGCGCCCAGCCGCGTCAGGACCTTCCGCGCCTCGGCCATCGCCCCCATTGGCGGCGGGTCCAGCAGGGCCAGCCCCTCGACCGACCGCGCGCCCCACCGCGCCAGATCCAGCGCCAGACTGGTCAGGTCGGCCTCTTGGATCTCAGGCCGCTGATGCGGGACCAGACCCCGCGTCTGTTCCTCGTCCCACAGACGATAGCAGACGCCCGGCTCGGTCCGACCGGCGCGTCCTCGCCTCTGTTCAGCCGACGACCGGCTGACCTTGACCGTCGCCAGCCGGGTCAGGCCGCTGAACGGCTCGAAACGCGGCACGCGCGACAGTCCGCCATCCACCACGACCCGCACGCCTTCAATCGTCAGGCTGGTTTCCGCCACCGAGGTCGCCAGCACCAGCTTGCGCCGCCCCGGTTCGGCTGGTTCGATGGCCCGGTCCTGCTCGACCCGATCCAGACCGCCGTACAGCGGAACCACATCGACGTTCGGCAGCCGCAGCCGCTCCTTCACCAGGCGCGCGACACGGTGGATTTCGCCCTGCCCTGGCAGGAAGCCCAACACCGAGCCTGTCTCCTCCCCCAGCGCCGTCAGACAGGCCCGCGCCATCGCCTCGTCGAAGCGCTCGGCTGCATTGCTCCCCAGGTATCGGGTCTCGACCGGAAACGCCCGGCCTTCAGCCTCGATCACCGGCGCGCCGTCCAGCAGCCGCGACACCCCGAGCACGTCCAGCGTCGCAGACATGACCAACAGCCGCAGGTCGTCACGAAGCACCCCTTGCGTCTCACGCGCCAACGCCAGCCCCAGGTCGGCGTCCAGACTGCGTTCGTGGAATTCATCGAACAGCACCGCGCCCACGCCTTCCAGCGAGGGATCATCCAGGATCATCCGTGTGAAGACGCCTTCGGTGATGACCTCGATTCGCGTCTTCGGGCCGATCCGGCTTTGCAGGCGTGTGCGATAGCCGACCGTGCCGCCTGCCTGTTCGCCCAGGGTCTGAGCCATGCGGTCCGCTGCGGCGCGTGCGGCAATCCGGCGCGGCTCCAGCACCAGCACCTTGCCGTCGCCCAGCCAGGGCTGATCCAGCAAGGCCAGAGGCACGACCGTGGTCTTTCCCGCCCCCGGCGGGGCCGCCAGCACGGCTGTATTCCCGTCGGCAAGGGCGGCTTTCAGCGGTTCGAGCACGGCGTGGATCGGCAACATCAGGCGGCTCTAGCGCGACGCGGTGCGATCACGAAAGCGTCGTCTCGCCTTAACCACCTCGTCATGCGCGTTGCGCGCGGCCCTTTCCATCGCTAGCGTCCGCCCCAAAGCAGTCGAGGGGCTGCCAGTAATCGTGGGGAATATCTAAATGTGGCGCGTTAAATCGTTGGATGCGATCCTCGCATCCGCGGAGAAAAAATCGCTAACCCGGAGCCTCGGCCCCGTTCAGCTGACCTTGCTGGGCGTGGGCGCGATCATCGGCACCGGGATCTTCGTATTGACGTCGGAAGCGGCCCAGAAGGCCGGACCCGGCATGATGTGGAGCTTCGTCATCGCCGCTGCGGTCTGTGCCGTGGCGGCGCTTTGCTATTCAGAGATCGCTTCGATGGTGCCGGTTTCCGGCTCCGCCTACACCTACACCTATGCGGTAATGGGTGAGTTGCTGGCCTGGATGGTCGGCTGGGCGCTGATCCTTGAATACGCCGTGGCGGCCTCGGCGGTGTCCGTCGGCTGGTCCGGCTATTTCATCGGCCTATTGCAGAGTTGGGGCATATCACTGCCCCATGCCTTATCCGTCGGCCCCTACGCCGGCGGCGTCGTAAACCTGCCCGCCCTGCTGATCGCCCTGCTGATCACCGGCCTGCTGATGATCGGCACCAGCGAGAGCGCGCGCGTCAACGCCGTTCTGGTCGCCATCAAGGTCACCGCCCTGACGGTCTTCATCGTTCTGACCCTGCCGGTCCTGAAAGGCGCCAACTTCACGCCCTTCACGCCGAACGGCTGGTTCGGCGATGGTCATGGAGCCGGACTGGGCGTCGTCGGAGCCGCGGCCTCGATCTTCTTCGCCTATGTCGGCTTCGACGCCGTCTCGACGGCGGCGGAAGAGACCAAGAACCCGCAACGCAACGTGCCCATCGGTCTGATCGCTTCGCTGGGCATCTGCACCATCTTCTACCTGCTGGTCGCAGCGGGTGCGATCGGCGCCATCGGCGCCCAGCCCCTGGTCGGCGCTGGCGGCGAGGTTCTGCACGCCGGTTCGTCGGCCCTGGCCGCTCAGTGCGCGACCTATTCGTCGCTGCAGGAGCCGCTGGTCTGCTCGCGCGAAGCCCTGGCCCACGTCCTGCGCGTCGTCGGTCATGAGCGTATCGGCGACTTCATCGGCATCGCCGCCTTCCTGGCCCTGCCTTCGGTCATCCTGATCATGCTGTTCGGTCAGACCCGCATCTTCTTCGTGATGGCGCGCGACGGCCTGCTGCCTGGCTTCCTGGCGACCATCCACCCCAAGTGGAAGACGCCGCATATCGTGACGATGATCACCGGCGTCGCGGTGGCCATCTTCGCCGCCTTCCTGCCGGTGGGCAAACTGGCTGACATCTCCAACTCCGGCACCCTGTTCGCCTTCTTCATGGTGGCGATCGCGGTGATGATCCTGCGCGTGACGCAGCCTGAGCGTCACCGCCCGTTCCGGACGCCGCTGATCTGGATCATCGCGCCGTTGGCAGTGATCGGCACTCTGGGCCTGTTCTTCAACCTGCCGACGGAATCGCAGCTGGTTCTGCCGATCTGGGGCGCTATCGGCCTGCTGGTCTATTTCGCCTACGGCTATCGCAAGAGCCACGTCGGACGCGGTTTGGCCGAGGTCCATGAAACGGACGACGACGCGCCTCCGCCGCCCGTCCCTCCGATCCGCTAAAAGCAGAAAGGCCCCGGATCGCTCCGGGGCCTTTTTTCTTTGGGTCCATGGTCTGAAAGACCTTGGTGCGGATGAGAGGACTCGAACCTCCACGCCTCTCGGCGCCAGAACCTAAATCTGGTGCGTCTACCAGTTCCGCCACATCCGCCAACCGGCAGGACGGGCCTTCTAGGTGGAATTTCCTGAGACCGCAATCGTCTCTGTTGATGCCGTATGTCGCCGCGCCGTCGGACAGGCATTGGCCTGAAATGGGCGGAAAGCGGCCTGATCCGCTGCGTTGGGGTGGAGAGATCAGACCGCCCCGGACGTGCAGGACGCGCCGGGCGCCGGTTTTTGTGGGACCGACGCAGCCATGCGCTTAAGGCGCGTCGCCAACCGTCGACACTCGGTGAAACCACAAAGGTCCGCGCGCCAGCTCGAACGCGGCTGTCGCCAGCGGGGCCGTCAGGGCCGAAATCCCTACTGAAGCTTCTTTTCGCGCTTGATGGCCTGATCGATTTCAATGTCGGTGACGCCTTCCTTCTTCAGGATGCTGCGCACGACCGGGCCGGCGCCGATCAGAGGCAGAGGCTGGTCGAACAACTCGCGCCACAGGCGATCAAGCACGGTGTCTTCAACTGAAAGTTCCATCTTTGGAATTCTCTCACTGGGTCCGAGACGCAATTCACGCTTACAGATCCGACGCTCTGCGGCCCGCCAGTCACCAGCGCGGCAGGCCCCAAGCGCGGCCTGACCCAAGTCTTTGGAGGGAACGGGTCAGGCCGCCCGAACATCCCGGAGCCAGAAAGGTTCGGAATGTTCAGTGCGCCGTGCCGTCGGGGGGGACGACGCCTGCCAAAGCTACGTCAGCGCCCCCTACGGCAATAGTTGGTGAAAATACGGGGTTTTGAGCAATCGTCGCCCCAAGGTTGTGCCGAGGCCCGGCGCAGACGCCTCATCCAGCCGGGCGAGCCAGGTTTTTCGTGACGGGCGAAGACTGGCCCTTGCCTTCACGCGCCGGGGCTTTAGGAACCCGGCTCCCCTCTCCCCAGGACGCCAGACATGACCGTGCAGCCGCCGAACACGATCGGCATCGACTTCGGCACGACCAACACCGTCGTCGCCCTGACCGATGACGCCGGTCACGCCCGTCTGGTCACCTTCAGCACCAGCGAGGGCCAGAGCGCGACCTTCCGTTCGGCGCTCAGCTTCCAGTTTCACGCCAGCGTGGACGGCGAGCCGCCCGAACGTGTGGTCGAGGCCGGCCCCTGGGCCATCAACGCCTTCGTCGAAGACCCGCTGGAGACGCGCTTCATCCAGTCGTTCAAGACCTTCGCCGCCAGCGCCGCCTTCACCGAGACCCGGATCGACAACAAGCGTTATCGGTTCGAGGATCTGCTGGCCGCCTTCCTGCTGCGCCTCAGTCACCATGCGGGCGACGGCATGGTCAATCTGCCGCCGCGCGTCGTTGTCGGCCGCCCCGTCACCTTTGCGGGCGGAAACCCGGACGAAGCCCTGGCCCTGCAACGCTATCAGGAGGCGTTCGGCCGCCTGGGCTTCACCGACATCCGCTATGCGCACGAGCCGGTAGGCGCCGCCTTCTATTTCGCGCGGCAGCTGAAAGAGGACGCCACGGTTCTGGTCGCCGACTTCGGCGGCGGCACCAGCGACTTCTCCATCATCCGGTTCGAGCGCACCGGCGACGCCCTTCGCTCCACGCCGCTGGCCCGTTCGGGTGTCGGGGTGGCGGGCGACGCCTTTGACTATCGGATCATCGACCAGCTGGTGTCGCCCGAACTGGGCAAGGGCGGTCAGTACCAGGCGCTGAACAAACACCTGCCGATCCCGCAGCGCTATTATTCCGCCTTCGCCCGCTGGGACCAGTTGGCCCTGCTGCGCGCCTCTCGCGACATGCGCGACATCCGCGCCCTGGCCCGCACCGCGCTGGAGCCGGAGAAGATCGAACGCCTGATCGAGATCCTGGACGACAACCACGGCCACGCCCTTTACCGCGCCGTCTCCGCCCTGAAGATGGCCCTTTCGAAGGATGAGACGGCGGACTTCGTCTTTGCGGCAGGCGACGTGAGGATCGAAAAGCCGGTGGCCCGGTCCGATTTTGAGGACTGGATCGCGCCCGAACTGGCCGCCATCGAGGGGGCTGTGGACGAAGCTCTGGCCAAGGCCGGTCTGGCGCCCGGCGCCATAGATCGCGTCTTCCTGACCGGCGGCACATCCTTCGTGCCTGCGGTGCGCGCCATCTTCCAGCGCCGGTTCCAGGCGGACCGTATCGAGACCGGCGGCGAATTCGAGTCCATCGCCGCCGGCCTGGCCCTGATCGGGCTGGAGCCCGACCTGGACCTCTGGAGTGAAAAGGCGGTCTAGAACTTGCGGCCCACGCCGACCGACACGACCCACGGGTCCAGATCGACGTCGCTCTTCAACGCGCCGTCATTGATGTTGGCGTCGGTGTTGAACCACACTTTCTTGACGTCGACATTCAGGCTCCACGGCCCCTGGATGCCGATGTCGGCGCCTGCCTGCAGCGCGTAGCCGAAGCCGTTGTCCAGATCGACGGTGAAGCCGTTCTTGTCCTTGCCGCTGTAGAACAGCATGTAGTTCACGCCTGCGCCGATATAGGGGCTGACGCGGCCGGTACTCAGCGGGCGGTACTGCAGGGTCACGACCGGCGGCAAGACCCAGGTTTCATGCACCAGCGCATCCGTGACGCCGCCTTGCGCTCGGATATCATGCTTGGTCGTGCCCAGGATCGCCTCGACCGCCAGGTGGTCGGTCAGGAAATAGGTGAAGCCCAGCGTCGGCATCAAGCTGTCGCCCACATCCACCTTCAGGCCCGTGTCCGCCCCCGCCGCCGTGGTGATGGCGTTGTCGGCCTGAGAGAAGACATCGGTGACGCGCCCGGTGACGATGAAGTCGCCCTTCTTCGGCATTTCCCAGGCGATCGTGGTTTGCGCCATCGCAGGCGCGGCGAAGGCTGCGACAGCAGCGGCGGTCAGGATCAGGGTCTTCAGTTTCATCATCGTCATCCCGACGCCCGGGGCCGCCTCATGCGGCCGGTGTCTCAGGCGTCGGACAGGGTGATGCGCCCCCTCGCCCATTCCGACTTTGATCCAGCGCAATCATCGACGGGGTTGGACAATCTGTCCTCTCAGACCACCCGCCCATGCTTCTGCTGCAGGCCGACCGCGTTGGGATCAAAGACTGCGCAGACGGCGCGCACGAAGGGCCGTCCCAACGGCGTCACCACCACCAGATTGCCCTGAATCCCGATCAGGCGATCGCGGACGAAGCGGTCCAACAGCGGCCAGGCCCCTGCGACCTCGTCCAGGTCGCGCCGATGACGCCCAGCGACCGCAGCCACATCGACAACGAAGTCGCACATCAGCCGCTCGATGATTTCGCCGACGAAAGTGTCCCGCGGCGTCAGTTCGACCCCGCGCGCCACGGGCAGTTCGCCCGCCTCAACCGCCATCCGCCAGTCCCGCTCCTTGGCGTGGTTCTGGACGAAGCCGCGCGGCGTGCGGCTGATCGACGAGGCGCCCAGTCCGATCAGCACCGGGGCCTCGTCGGTCGTATACCCCTGGAAGTTGCGACGCAGCCGCCCCGCCCGATGGGCCTGGGCCATGGTGTCATGCGGCAGGGCGAAATGGTCCAGACCGATCGGACGCCAGCCGTTGCAGGCCAAATAATGCGCCGCAGTCTGGCTCTGTTCGAACCGGGTTTCGGCGTCGGGCAGATCGGTGTCGTTGATCAGCTTCTGATGCGGCTTCATCCACGGCACATGGGCATAGCCGAACAGGGCGATCCGCTCGGGCCTCAGCGTCGTCACCTGTTCCAGCGTGGCGACCACGTCCGCCGTCGTCTGCAGCGGCAGTCCATACATCAGGTCCAGGTTCAGCGAGGTCACGCCCTGCGCCCTCAGCCCCTCTGCCGCCGCGCGGATCGTATCAAAGGACTCGGGTCGGTTGACCGCCGCCTGCACGCGCGGCGACAGATCCTGCACGCCCAGGCTGGCGCGTGTCAGACCGATCCGCCCCGCCGCCTCGATCCATTCCGGCGTCAGGACCTCCGGGTCCAGTTCGGCCGCGATTTCCGAACAGTCGCTCAGATCGAACCGAGCCGACAGGCCGTCGAACAGCCGCTCCAGATCATCGGGCGACAGCATATTGGGCGTGCCGCCGCCGAGATGGATCGACCCGACGCGCGCCGGCCGATCGATCTTCGCCAGCACCAGGTCGGCCTCTGCCAGCAGCAGATCGACATAGCTGGAAATCACGCCCGCCCGGTTCATCGCCCGGGTGTTGCAACCGCAGTACCAGCACAGCCGCTTGCAGAACGGGATGTGCAGATACAGCGACACGGGCTGGTCCAGCGGCGCACCGCTCAGCCAGCCCGCCCAGTCGCCCGCACCGACAGCGGGCGTGAACTGCGCCGCCGTCGGATAGGAGGTGTAGCGCGGCGCGTGAGCATCATAGCGTTCGATCAGCTCACGCGTCGTCAGCACGGGGACGCTACAGAGGGACATCGCCCTCTTTCGACGCATCCGGGGTCGACAGGCCCGCGTCGCCTTCGTCGAACAGGTGGAACTCGTGCCACAGGCCGTTCAGCACGCCGAAGCCGACCGCCAGTCCAAGGCCCAGAATCCAGGAGAAATACCACATCGCTTTTGGCTCCTATGGCTCAGTAGAGGTCGGGGTTGGTCTTGAGGGCGGCGGTCGAGGTCCGCCCCCAAAGCACGCGGTAAACCCAGGTGGTGTAGATCAGGATCAGCGGCAGGAAGATCACCGTCACGATCAGCATGATGAACAGGGTCAGGTGGCTGGACGAGGCGTTCCACACCGTCAGGCTGGATTGCGGATCAATCGAGCTGGGCAGGATGAACGGGAACATCGACAGACCGGCCGTGGAGATGATGCCCACGGTCGACAGGGACGATCCACCGAACGCCAGGGGCGCAGACCGACGCCACATGCCGATCAGACCGGCCAGAGCCCCCAGGAAGCCCAGCGCAGGTGCGATCAGCATCCACGGATAACGGCCGTAGTTGTCCAGCCAGGCGCCCGGCGCCGCTTCAACCGTCGTACGCAGCGGGTTGGAGAAGCCGTTGATGTCCAGCGCGCCCGTGATCCGGTAGCCCAGACCGCCATAGGCGACATACAGACCGCCCGCCGCGAACAGCACCAGGGCCAGAACCCCGGCGACGGTGCCGAACAGACGGGCGCGATCCAGCACCGGCCCCTTCTCGGCCTTGACCGACAGCCAGGCTGCGCCGTGCAGCACCAGCATGGCCACCGACAACAGGCCTGCGATCAGGCTGAACGGGGTGAACAGACCCAGCAGGCTGCCGTCGTAGAAGGAGCGCAGATCGCCATCCAGATGGAAGGGCGCGCCCAGCAGGACGTTGCCGACCGCAACCCCGAACACCAGCGCAGGCACGAAGCCGCCGATGAACAGGCACCAGTCCCAGAACGACCGCCATTTCGGCGACGGGCGCTTTGAGCGGTACTTGAACGAGACGGGCCGCAGGATCAGCGCCGACAGCACCAGGAACATGGCCAGGTAGAAGCCGGAGAAGCTGACGGCGTACACAAAGGGCCAGGCGGCGAAGATCGCGCCGCCGCCCAGGATGAACCACACCTGGTTGCCCTCCCAGGTGGCGCCGACGGTGTTGATCACCATGCGGCGCTCCTCATCCGTCCTGGCGACGAAGGGCAGCAGGGCGCCGACGCCCAGGTCGAAACCGTCGGTCAGGGCGAAGGCGATCAGCAGCACGCCCAGCAGTCCCCACCAGATCAGGCGAAGCGTGGCGAAGTCGAGGGGAAGATCCATTGTCGGATATCCTTACAGGGTCTGTGTCAGGCCACGGCGGGCGCGGCGGGGCGCTCAAGCGGGGCTTCGGGGCTGGGTTCGCCGAACGTCTCCTGTTCGTGGAACGGGCCCTTCTTGATGGTGTGCAGGATCAGGCGGACCTCGACGACGGCCAGCGATCCGTACAGCAGGGTGAAGCCGATGATCGTCGCCCACAGCTGCGGCACGGTCAGCGAAGAGGCGCCAAGGAAGGTCGGCAGCACGCCGTCCACCGCCCAGGGCTGGCGACCGAACTCAGCCAGTATCCACCCGAACTCGATGGCGATCCACGGCAGCGGAATGGCCAGAACGGCGACCCGCAGGAACCACTTCGTATGGTGCTTGCGCAGGGTGCACAGAACAAATGCCGTGCCGAACAGGGCGATCATGAACATGCCCACGCCCGCCATTATGCGGAAGCTCCAGAACAGTGCCGGCACGTTCGGCACCGTATCCCACGCGGTCTGTTTGATCAGCTCGGGCGAGGCCTGACGCGGATCAGCCACGTGGCGCTTCAACAGCAGGGCGTAGCCCAGGTCGCGGCGGTGGGTTTCGAACACCGCGCGCGCGGCCATGTCGGCCGGATCGGCCTTGATCTTCTCCAGGGCGTCAAAGGCGATCACGCCGGATTCGATGCGGTCCTCCGCCGTGGCAACCAATTCGAAGATGCCTTCGACCGGCTTGTCGATGGTGCGGGTGGCGATCAGGCCCATGACCCACGGCACATGGACGCCATAGTGGGTCTCGCGGTCCTTCATGCTGGGAATGCCGATCAGGGTCAGGCCAGCAGGCGCGGGCTCTGTGTGCCACATGGCTTCCAGAGCGGCCAGCTTCATCTTCTGGTTGTCGGTCAGGGCATAGCCGGACTGGTCGCCCAGCACGACGACCGACAGCGACGCCGCCAGACCAAAGGCCGAGGCCACGGTCATCGACCGCTTGGCGAACCCGACATGCTTGCCGCGCAGCAGATAGAAGGCCGACACGCCCAGCACGAAGACCGAGGCGCAGACGTAACCGGCGCTGACGGTGTGAACGAACTTGGCCTGGGCGACCGGGTTGAACAGCACGGCCATGAAGTCCGTGACCTCCATCCGCATGGTGTCTGGATTGAAGGCGGCGCCGACCGGGTTCTGCATCCAGCCGTTGGCGATCAGTATCCACAGGGCCGACAGATTGGTGCCCAGGGCGACCATGAAGGTGACGAACAGGTGGGCGTGGGGCTTCAGCTTGTCCCAGCCGAAGAACATCAACCCGACGAAAGTCGCCTCAAGGAAGAAGGCCATCAGCCCTTCAATGGCCAGCGGCGCACCGAAGATGTCGCCGACATAATGGCTGTAGTAGCTCCAGTTCATGCCGAACTGGAACTCCATGGTGATGCCGGTCGCGACGCCCAGCACGAAGTTGATGCCGAACAGCACGCCCCAGAAACGGGTGATCGTCCGCCAGATCGGGCGGCGGGTCATGACATAGATCGACTCCATGATGACCAGCATGAAGGACAGGCCCAACGTCAGGGGCACGAACAGGAAGTGGTAAAGGGCTGTCAGCGCGAACTGCAGCCTGGACAGGTCGACGACCGCAAGGTCGATCATGGCTATGCTCCGAGGGGCCGGCCACGACGACCGACGTTTCCTTCGCCCTAGAGATTCGGCGGGGCGCGCGCCTTGATCTCGATCAAAGCCCCCGGCGGCGGCCTCATCTACTGGACGGTTCGCCCTTGGACGTTCGGTCCAACGGTGTTTTGTCCAATGGCGCGCGGCGATGCCGGCGTGCTGGAGTTTCGTGCATGACCGCCGCGTCGCCCCCCGCCCCCCCTGCCGCCGTTCCCCCCGGCGTCTGGCTGAAACAGGCTGGCGCGCCGTGGCGGCGGCTGACCCTGCTCGCGGGTCTGCTGACCATCGCCGACGTGGTCCCCGCCATCGGTTTCGCCGCCGGTCTTGCCATGACGATCTCCAACTTCGCCACGCCTGGCGCCGCCGCGCCCTGGCTGGTGCTGGCGGTGGTCAGCCTGATCGCGCGCGGGTTGGTCGGCCAGGTGGCCACGGTGGTCGGCGCCCGGCTGGGCCGCGCGGTCAAGACCGATGTGCGCCGCAGCCTGCTGGCCGACCTGTTCGGGCGCGGCGGGCGCTCCAACGACCGTCTGACTGCTCTGGTCGAGGGTGTCGGCGCGTTGGACGGCTATTTCTCCCGTTTCGCACCTCTGCGCTTGGCGGCTGGCCTGTCGCCCCTGCTGATCATCGCCGCCGCCGCCTTCGCCAGCCCGGTTGCGGCGGGCGTGCTGCTGTTCACCCTCTTTCCCTTCATCGCAGGCATGGCCCTGGCCGGAACCGCAGCGGCGGGCGAGAGCCGTCGCCAGTTTCAGGCGCTGGACCGACTGTCGGGCCTGTTCATCGACCGCGTCCGCGCCCTGCCCGCCATCCTGGCCTTCGACGCCGTAGGCCGCACCACGACCGAGATCGCCGCCGCCTCGGACGAGCTGGAGCAGCGCACCGCACGCGTCATGCGCATCGCCTTTCTGTCGTCCGGCGTGCTGGAGTTCTTTTCGGCCCTGTCGGTGGCGCTGATCGCCGTCTATTGCGGCTTCAACCTGTTGAAGCTGCTGCCCTTCCCGGTTCCCGAGACGCTGGACCTGTCGCGCGCCTTCTTCGTCCTGGCCCTGGCGCCGGAGGTCTATCAGCCGCTGCGCCGCCTTGCCGCCGCCTATCACGATCGGCAAGCTGCCGAGGCCGCCGCGTCCTCTCTGATCGTCGCCGAAACCCAGTCCGGCCGCCCGGTCCAGCTGGGCGCCGCAGCACCCGCCATTCGGTTCCGCGACGTGACCATCGCCTATGGCCCCGCATCGGTCGTCGCCGACTTCAATCTGGAGATCCGCCCCGGTCAGATCGTCGCTCTGGTCGGCGCCAGCGGTGCAGGCAAGTCCAGTCTGCTGCATCTGCTGCTCGGCCTTGCGCCCCTGTCCGGGGGCGATGTCGAGATCGACGGCGCATCGCTCAGCCAGACAGGCGGTTTCGCCGGTCAGGTCGCCTGGGCCAGCCAGAACCCGGTGGTTATTCCCGGCACGCTGCGCGAAAACATCGCCATCGCCGACCCAGCGGCCTGCGTCACCCGCATTCTGGCCGCCGCCAGCCGCGCCGGTCTGCATGGAAATCTGGACCGTCTGATCGACGAGCGGGGCGGCGGCCTGTCCGGGGGCGAACGCCGCCGTCTGGGCCTGTCGCGCGCCCTGCTGAAACGCGCCCCGATCCTGCTGCTGGATGAACCCACGGCCAATCTGGACCCCGCCTCCGAACAGACCATGCTGGACCTGATCCGCGAAACCGCCGCGGGGCGCACCACCCTGATCGCCACCCATTCCGCCGCCGTCGCGGCCCTGGCCGACCGCGTGGTGCAACTGTGATGCACGACCCCAATCGCATCGCTGGCCTGATCGCCGCCCAGGCCCACGCCCAGCGCCAACGCCTGCAGATCGCCGCCGCGGCTGGCGCCGTCGTCTCCGTCGCCGCCGTTTGCCTGCTGGGCCTGTCCGGCTGGTTCATCACCGGCGCCGCCCTGGCGGGTATGGCGGGAATGGCTGCGGTCCAGGCCTTCAACTACATGATGCCCAGCGCCATCATCCGCCTGCTGGCCATCCTGCGCACCGGCGCGCGCTATATCGAGCGTGTCGCGGGCCATGAGGCAGCGCTGAAGGCGCTGGCGCGCTTACGTCCACAACTGTTCGACGCCCTGGCCTCGGCCCCGCCCGAACGCGCGCTTAGCCTGTCGTCCGGCGAAACCTCGGCCCGCCTGGTGCAGGATGTGGACGCCGTCCAGACCCTGTTCGTGCGCAAGTCCGCACCCTGGGCCCTGGGCGCGGGCTCTGCGTCCAGCGCCCTGCTGGCTGGTCTGGCGTCACCCCTTGCGGGCGGATTGCTGCTGGCCGCCATGACAGTGTCCTGCCTCGGCGTCATGGTCATCGCGCGTCGCCTGTCCGATCCCGCAGGCAAGGAGGCCCAGATCGCCGTAGGCGCCTTGAAGGACCGCCTCACCGCCCTCGAAGCCGTGGCGCCTGAGCTGAAAGCCTACGACCTCAATGACTGGGCCGTGCAGCAGGCCGCCAGCGCCGCCGATAGGCATGACAGCGCACAGATCGCCCTGACGACATCGGCGGGCTGGATGGCGGTGTGGCAGGCGGTCGTGACCGCCGCCGCCCTGGCCGTCGTAGTCCTCGTCACCCTCGGCGCGCCCCTGCCCCTGACCGCGCTCGCCGCCCTGGCGACCATCATGGGCATGGAATCCGCCGCAGGCCTTGTGGGCGCCCTGCACCAGAACGGCGCAGCGAAGGAAGCCGTCGCCCGTCTGGACCAGGCCGCGCCCCAGGTTCTGCCGCATGACGGCACGCGCCCGCCGCCGCCGTCCTTGACCCTCATCGCCGCCAACACAAATCTGCGCCCGCCCCATCGACTGGGCCTGTCGGGGCCGTCCGGCGCAGGCAAGACCACCTTTATCGAACGTCTGATCGGGTTGCGCGACGCTCACCCCGGAGAGGTCGTCATGGGCGGTATCGACATCGCCTCCCTCAGCCCCGCCACCCGTCGCGCCCGCTTCGCCTACGCCGCCCAGGACGTGAGGCTGTTGAACGGCACGGTGCGCGACAACCTGCTGCTGGCGGGTCCTGGCGGCGATGACACCCTGTGGCGCGTGCTGGAGGACGCGGCTCTGGCCGAGCGCATCCGCGCCGAACCTCTGGGCCTGGATATGCCTGTCGGCGTGAATGGAGAGCGTCTGTCCGGCGGCGAACGTCGCCGTCTCGGCCTCGCCCGCGCCTATCTGCGCACGGCGCCCTGGCTGGTGCTGGATGAACCGACGGAGGGGCTGGACGCCGCGACGGAAGCCCAGGTGCTCAAGGCCCTGGAGCGCCGCTTGGTCGAAAACAAGCAGGGGCTGATCCTGGTCAGCCACCGCACGGCGCCGATTCAGATCTGCCAGACCCGTCTGCGGATTGAAGCCATGGCCCAGGACGGGCGCGTTGTGGTGACGCCCGAGCGTCAGAAGGCCGTCGTTTAAGCTTCGCCCTCGGCGATGGCCCGCAGGCGTTCCGGCCGGTCCACCAGCATCTCATTCAGCGACAGCAGGCGGATCACCCCCGCTGTCTTCAACTTGGTCAGGCCCCGGCTGACTGTCTCGATGGTCAGGCCCAGATAGTCCGCCATTTCCGCCCGTGTCATCGGCACGCGGATGTGGCCTGCCTCGGTAGGACGGATCGGATCGCGTTCGGGCAGATCCAGCAGGAAGGAAGCGATCCGTTCCTGCGCCGTCTTGCGCCCCAGCAACAGCATCTGGTTCTGCGCCGCGGCCAGCTCGTGCGTAGCCCGCTCCAGCAGCGCCGTCTCCAGCGCAGGCCGCTCTCGGATCAGGGCGCGGTAGTCGCTTTTCTTGAACCGGCACAGGGTCGCATCTTCGATGGCCTCGGCCGAAAACGCATAGTCCTGCCCCGTCGCCAGACCGACGAAATCACCGGCGAACAGGAATCCTGTGATCTGTCGCCGCCCATCCGGCAGCAGCTTATAGACCCGCACCGAGCCCGAGGTGATGTTGAACAGGTGAACCGCAGGCTCGCCCTGGCGAATCAACGCCTCACCGGACTTCAGCGACACCCGCTCGGCGATCGCATCCAGCCCTGCCAGATCATCGACACCCAGACTGCTGCACACGCTGAAGGCCCGCGCGCCGCAGGTGGCGCAGACGGAATCGCTCCGGCGGGCGGCGCAGTCGGTCGGCAGTGAGCGGAGTTCCAGCATTTCAGCCTCGCATAAGGTGCAAGGGTAGGTTGTCGCAACCTTCAGTGCAACGGCTCCGCTTGATTGAGATCAATGCGTCCTCGCGCCCGGTGCCTCAAGGTGGCGGCATGAGCAACCTGCAAATCCGCCGTCTGGACATCCGCGACGCCGAGGACTCATTCGCCCTGGCCCAACTCAGCGACCCGGCGCTGACGCCCGATGCGTGGCGCAGGATCACAGCCGCTGCTGCGGATCAGGTCGGCGTCATCGGCGCCTTCTCAAATCGAACGGTGCGGGCGATCCTGCAATATTCCATCGTCGTCAACGGCGGTGGAGAAAGGCTGTTCGTTATCGATGGTCTGGCGGCGTTCGATCTGTTCGATCCCACCACGACGGCGGACGCCCTGCTGGCCGAGGCCCGGCGTCAGGCGGACATGAGTTGCAGCGGCCTGGCCCTTTCGGCCCGCCTGGACGGCGCCCGCATCAATGATGTGCTGCGCTGCGCCGCCGACACGGCGGTTCTGCACCGCGTCTTTTAGACGTCTAGCGCCGACCGGCGACCAGTTCGTTGCGGACAGACCGGCCCAGCGGATCACGCGACGGCCAGGTGTCGCCGACAGAAGCCTGAACCATCGGCGTGCAGAATCGCGAAATCAGCTGGCGCGGCCGCAATTCGATCAGGCAGACCTTCTGCCCCTCAATGACCCAGCGCCCTGACAGCCGCCGTCCGTCAGACCAGGCGGCGGCATAGGTTCCGTCCGGCTCGAAATAGTGTTTCACCCACTCGCCGCGCGGATAGTGGGAAATGATGGTGTTGCCGAACGCGTCCGACACCCCCGCCTGCGCCGGCGCCGCCATCACGACGGCGCCCAGCAGGGCCAGACAACCCATGTTTGCGATTCGCATCGCCGCCCTCTCCCTCGCCGTCCCTGTCGACCGGTTATTCCCGATCCATAAGTCTTGGCAAGCGAGAGGGTTGCGCGATCAGCCGTTGCCGCGACGCCCGGTTTCAAACAGGAACCAGACGCGACGCTCGGTCTCGTCCACCCAGTTCTCAAGCAGGCTGGCGGTGGCGATGTCGCCATGCTCGTCGCAGAGGTCGTGGACTTCGCGCATGCGCCCGACCAGGTCATTATTGTCGTCACGAAGCTCGGCCAGCATGTCCAGCGGATCGACATAGTCGGCGTCGTTGTCGCTCACGCGCGACTCCTTGGCGATCTGGCCGATCGACCGCAGCGTGGTCCCGCCGATCTTGCGCGCCCGCTCGGCGATCGGGTCGGTCATGGCGAACAGTTCCGCCGCCTGTTCGTCCAGCAGCAGATGATAGTCGCGGAAGTGCGGACCCGACACATGCCAGTGGAAGTTCTTGGTCTTCAGGTAGATGGCGAACACATCAGCCAGCAAGCCCGTCAGGGCGGCGGAAATGTCCCGCGTGGCGTCCTCGGACAGGCTGGTGGGCGTTCTCAACGGCGCCAGGCGCTTTTCGCGGGCGGTGACCATGATCATTCTCCTCGGCTTAGAACCTATGGCCTAGCTAAGAACCACGACAGCCGAACGAAAGCCCTGACCTGGGTCAATTCTTCTTATGGATATTATCGAGGGATACTTTGCCCGCCCCTTCGTGGGGGCGGCGGATGGCTGGGGAACTAGGACTCGAACCTAGAATGACGGTACCAAAAACCGGAGTGTTACCATTACACCATTCCCCAGCAGGTCCGGCGTTTCCGCCACGTCTCTGCGGCGGAGGCGGTCAGATAGGCCAAACCGTTTTGGGATGCAACACCCTCTTTCAAGACAATTTTCGACCGCTGCAAAAAGGGTGAAATGGGTGCTTGCGAGGTCGGAATCCCATAGCTATAAGCCGCGTCCTCACTTCGGGGCGACGCCGCAAGGCCCGCTCCCACGGTCGGAGTGTGGCTCAGCCTGGTAGAGCACTGCGTTCGGGACGCAGGGGTCGGAGGTTCGAATCCTCTCACTCCGACCATCTTCTCTTCATTGAAATCAATGTGTTGAGCCAGCCCCTTCGGGGCCAGCCTTCATGCGTCGTTCGCCGCCTTGGCGACCAGATTCAGGTGCGCGCCGACCTGTTCAATGGTGCGCAGGCCCAGCGCCTTGCGACGCGCCAAGAGGTCCGGCGAACCGGCGTCATAGTCCGCCATCAGCCGTTTCACGAACCCGCCGCTCTGAACCTCGGCCAGAACCTCGTCCATCGCCGCCTGTGACGCGGCATTGATCACGCGCGGCCCGGTCAGATAGGCGCCGTACTCCGCCGTATTGGAGATCTTGGCGAAGGCGCCCGCGATCCCTCGTTCGTACATCAGGTCGGTGACCAGTTTGGTTTCATAGAAACATTCGAACCAGGCGACTTCTGGCGGATATCCCGCGGCGACCAGCTTCATGAAGGCCGAATCGATCAGTTCGGCGATTCCTCCGCACAGAACCACCTGCTCACCGAACAGATCGCTCTCACATTCATCGCGCATGGTGGTTTCCAGAATCCCCTTGCGACCGCAGCCCAGCGCCGCCGCATAGGAAAGGCCCAGCGCGTGCGCCCCGCCCGTCGCGTCCTGATTCACGCCAAACAGGCAGAAGACGCCCTCCCCGGCCTCGTACAGATCACGGATGCGCGGCCCGATTCCCTTGGGCGAGGCCAGAATCACATCCAGATCGGCGCGCGGGGACACCAGTCCGAATCGCACCGACAGGCCGTGGGCGAAGATCAGGGCCGCGCCAGACTTGATGTTCGGCTCCAGTTCGTCGCGCCACAGGTCGCGATGCGCCTCGTCCGAGGTCATCACCGCAACCACATCGGCGCCCGTCGTCGCTTCGCCTGCCGTCATGACGACGAATCCGTCCGCCCGCGCCAGCGCCCGCGTCTTCGAATCGGCCTTCAGCCCGATCACGATGTCCGCCACGCCGGAATCACGCAGGTTCAAGGCATGGGTGCGGCCCTGGCTGCCGTAACCGATCACGGCGACGCGCTTGCTGCGTATGATCGACAGGTCGCAATCGCGGTCATGGAAGACAGGCAGAGGATTGGGTAGGGTCTGGGTCATGACCGTTCTCATAACCCCATCCGCCGTCGTCGCCTTCTGGAAAGACGCCGGCCCCGCCAAGTGGTTCGCCAAGGACGTGGCCTTCGACACCGTCTTCCGCGACAGCTGCCGCGCCGCACACTGGACCGCCGCCCGTCGTGGTCTGGACGACTGGATGCAGACGGCTGAGGGGGCGCTCGCGCTATTGATCCTGCTGGATCAATACCCGCGCAACAGCTTCCGCGGCACGGCGCATCAGTTCGCCACCGATCCTCTGGCCCTGATGTTCGCCAAACAGGCCGTCGAGCGCGGTTTTCATCTGCAGGTCGAACCGGACCTGATGAACTTCCTCCTTCTGCCGTTCGAACATTCAGAACGGATCGAAGATCAGGACCGCTATATGGAGCTGGTCGCCGGCGACGCCGAGCTGGAGAAATGGGGCGGCGTTCACCGCGACATCATCGTCCGCTTCGGCAGGTTCCCGCACCGCAACGCCTGTCTGGGCCGTGAAACGACGCCAGACGAGCAAGCGTTCCTGGACGAAGGCGGCTTTGGCGGGTGACAGCGGCAAACTGAACAGTTGTCATTCAGCCGCAGCAAGGCTAAGTGCCGCCGTTTTTTGACAACTGTTCGCTGGAATCATGCCACATTTTGCTTGCGGTCTAAGCGCCGCTGTCGCGCTGACGTTCACATTCACGACTGCCGCTGACGCGCAAATTCTGGGCCGCCGCAACAACAACGCGCCCGCAACCGTCATCAATGAAACCCCGCGCTGCACTCAGAACCTGGGGACGGTGGCCATCGCCGAAACCCAGGGCGTCCTGTTCAGCCAGATGGGCATGGGCGCCCCCACCGAGCTGCTGCGCACGCTCATTCGCGATTCCGGCTGCTTCACCCTGATTGAGCGTGGCCCCGGCCTCAACGTGGTTGAGCGTGAACGCGAAATCAGCGGCGCTGGACGCGCCCGAACGGCTGACTTCGTCCTGGTCGCAGAACTGGCTAATCCGATCGACGCGGCGGCGGAAGCACAACGTTCCGGCATGCTGAGGGGCCTGGCGTCTGCGGGCGGCCGCGCCCTGCTCAACGTCGGCGTCGCGGCGGCGGCGAGCACCCTGACAGGAGACGGCGGCGGTTTCGGCGGCGGCGGCCTGGGAGGGCTCGGCGGCTTGGGCGGGCTGGCCGGACTGGGGGGCGGCGATGCTGCCGGCCTCAACCCCATGCAGATGCAGGCCCTCAGCATGGCCGCCAACGCCGTCGGCGGCATGACCGGCCAGGGCGCGCAGCAACAGCAGGCGGCTCAGTTGAACGCCAGCACGGTCAACCGCATTCGCGACATCAAGAAGGATATCGGCCGCGGCAAGGAAGACGCCCAGATCGTCTTCTCCCTGACCAGCGTGCCTTTGGCGGAAACCGTCGGCCACGCCCGTTCGACGGCCAATAAGGATGATGTCCGCCGTCTGCGGATCCGCGACAACCACTTCGGCGGTCGCGTCGGCGCCGGGTACGAGAAAGAAGACGAAGGCAAGATCATCGCTCTGGCCCTTGTGCGCGGCTACGCCGATATGGTGACCCAGTTGGGCGGCATGGGCTCGTCCACTCCCGAAGTCACGCGCGCCAACCGCGAAGCCATTCGCGCCGAAACTGAACAGCGCGAACAGACCGAACGTCGCGAGCAGGAGCGTGTGGAGCGCGAACGCGAGGCAGAGCGTCGCCGCATCCGCGATGAAGTCCGTCGCGAAGAAGAAATGCGCCGCGCGGCCGCCGCACCGTCGATGGCCACCCGCCGCCTCCAGGCGCCCGCCGTCCTGAGATCGGCTCCGGATGGCGCCGTGATCCGCCCCCTGGCCGCCGAAACCGTCGTCTTCCCAACGGGAAAGGTCGAAGGCGATTGGGTCGAGGTGCTGGACGCCGACGACAACATCGGCTGGCTTCAGGGTGAACGCCTGAGCCGCTGATCCAGTGAAAGCCCGCCGCATGTCGGCGGGCTTTATTGTCGTTCAGACTGAGCTGAGCCGCGGATGATGATCATTCTCTAATCCGCTGATTCGATTTCTTGTGGACGCCCATCCAGGCGGCGGAATTATCGGGGGCCACGAATCATTTTCTGAGGCACGCTCGACGCATGAACGCTCAGGTCGCCCCCGCTGAACTTCAAGCACGCACGGACGCCGCGCCGACGGATCATCCCGAGTGGCAGTATCTGAACCTGCTGCGCGACATCCTCGACAATGGCGTGCGCCGCGACGACCGCACCGGCACCGGCACCCTGGGCGTCTTCGGTCGCCAGATCCGCTTTGATCTGGCCAAGGGCTTCCCGGTCCTGACGACCAAGAAGCTGCACCTGCGTTCGATCATCATCGAACTGCTGTGGTTCCTGCGCGGCGAGACCAACATCGGCTGGCTCAAGGAGAACGGCGTCCGCATCTGGGACGAATGGGCAGACGCCGAGGGCGAGCTTGGCCCCGTCTATGGCAAGCAGTGGCGCTCGTGGACGGCGCCGGACGGCCGCGTCATCGACCAGATTGAGAAACTGGTTCACGGGCTCAAGACCAATCCGAACGGGCGTCGCCACATCGTCAGCGCCTGGAACCCGGCGGACGTGGACGACATGGCCCTGCCGCCGTGCCACTGCCTGTTCCAGTTCTTCGTCGCAGACGGAAAACTCAGCTGCCAGCTGTATCAGCGCAGCGCCGACATCTTCTTGGGCGTGCCGTTCAACATCGCCTCCTACGCCCTGCTGACCCTGATGGTGGCCCAGGTCGTGGGTCTGGAGCCGGGCGAGTTCGTCCACACCTTCGGCGACGCCCACCTGTATCTAAACCATCTGGAACAGGCCGAGCTTCAACTGACGCGCGAGCCCCTGCCCCTGCCGACCATGAGCCTGGCGCCCAAGGCCGACCTGTTCGCCTACGAACTGTCCGACTTCACCTTGAACGACTATCAGGCCTGGCCGCATATCAAGGCCCTGGTCTCCAAGTGAGCGTCAGGCCGCCGGTCTTCATCGGCTCCTCGGTCGAGGGGCTGGAGGTGGCCTATGCGATCCAGGAAAATCTTGAGTTCGACTGCGAGCCGACGGTCTGGCCGCAGGGCGTTTTCCAGCCGTCCAGCGCGGCCCTGGTCGACCTGTACGCCTTCACGCGCCAAGCCAAGTTCGCCATCTTCGTCTTCACGCCCGACGACGTCCTGCATATGCGCGGCTCAGCCCTGCCTGTGGTGCGCGACAATGTGATCTTTGAACTGGGCCTGTTCGTCGGCGCGCTGGGACCGCGGCGATGTTTCTTCGTCGTGCCGTTTGAGCATGAAATGCATCTGCCGTCCGATCTGGTCGGGGTGGAGCCGCTACGGTACGTCGCCGACCGGCGCGACGGGAATCTCCGTGCGGTGCTGGGTCCCGCCTGCAACCGGGTGCGGCACGCTCTGCGCGCAGAACCGGCCACCCTGCCAACGGCCAGCACATCGCCCATGATGGCGCAGACGCCTCTGCAACTGACCCAGAGCCTGGTTGCGACCTGGAACTCAGAAGCTCTGATCGCTGTTCGCGCCGTGCTGCGCGCGGGCATCCCCTTTCATATCTCCGACGATCCCGACGGCGTGGCCACCGAAGCCCTGACCCAGGCCTTCAACTTCCTGAACAGCGTCGCCGACGGCGTCCTGTCCGGCCAGGTCAATGAGCATCTGGCCACCGTCACCTTCAGGCAACCGATGATCGAGGTCTGGACCCGCGCTTTCGGCTATTTCGTCCCTCAGGGCGGCGATCCTGAAGAAGCCTGGACCCCCATGCCGCCAATCGGCCAGCTTGCGACACGATGGACGACCGTTTCTTGACCCTATCCGACCTGACCGCCTCGGTCTTACGCATTTCCGACATCTACGCCGCCGAACACAGCATCGACCGCGACCGCGACTGGGCGCTGCTGAAGCTGCAGGAGGAACTGGGCGAACTGACCGCCGAGCATCTGCGTCTGTCCAGCCGCGCACGCGGGACGCCGGACGCCCAGGCCCTGGGCGACGAGGCGGCGGATGTGCTGGGCATGCTGCTGATCTACTGCGCCAGAGCTGGAATCGACCTGGATCAGGCGATGCAGCGGAAATGGCTAAAGTGGCTGGAACACAAGTCGTAACGACATGTGGTCAACCGGTGGTTTTCAGAGCAACCTCTGCTCATCCGCGATGGTGCGGGTGAAGAACGGGGGAAACTCTCATGTTGAAGAAGTTCACGGCCGAACTGGTCGGAACCGCAGTTCTCGTGCTTTTCGGTTGCGGCGCCGCCGTCCTGGGCGGTTTTGATCATGTCGGTCAGTTGGGCATCGCCCTGGCGTTCGGCTTCGCCATCATCGCCATGGCCTATGGCATCGGCCCGGTCTCAGGCTGCCACGTCAATCCGGCGGTCAGCCTGGGCGCCTTCGTCGCCGGACGGATCAGCGCCAAGGACATGCTGGTCTATTGGGTCGCCCAGTTCATCGGCGCCGTCATCGGCGCGGCCATCCTGGGCCTGATCGCCAAGACCGGCTTCGCCAATCTGGGCCAGAACGGCTTCGACGCCGGATCGCCCGGCGGTTACGGGCTTCACGCGGCCCTGATCTTTGAAATCGTGGCGACCGCCATCTTCGTCATCGCCATTCTGGGCGTAACCGGCGCCAAGGGGCATGGCGCCTTCGCTGGCGTCTCCATCGGCATCACCCTGGCGGTGATCCACATCGTCGGCATCCAGGTGACCGGCGTGTCGGTCAATCCGGCGCGCAGCTTCGGTCCTGCCCTTCTGGCGGGCGGTCAGGCGTTGTCGCAGGTCTGGGTCTTCTTCGTCGCCCCCGCCATCGGCGCGGTCATCGGCGCGGCCTTCTTCCGTCTGAAGCTGCTCGAACCAGACGCCTGACGGCGCAAGGTCGGGGATGGCCTGTCGCCATCCCCGACCGCTTTCATACTGACGGCGCGATCATCGTCATCGGCTTCAGACGCAAGGTCAGGGTGTCGCGGCTCTCGATCCGCTCCAGCAGGATGCGGTTCTTCAACGCGCCCATCGCCATAGTGGCACGAAAGGCGATGATCTCACCCGGCGCGGCGATGAAGCCTTCCAGCGTCGGCTTGTTCTGTTTGCCCGCCAGACCGCCGAAGGCCATCGAAATCTGATGCCCGCCCGGCTCGACGGAGATGGCGGTGAACCGTGGGCTTTTCAGCTGCGCGACGAACTGGTCGTCAATCAGCAGGTCCATGCCCGCCGCCATGCCGACGAAGCCTTCGCGAAACACGATCAGCATCGCCTTTCCGGGCTCAGGGTGGAAATCCAGCACGGCCTGCTTCTGCTCCGCCGTCGCCGCCTTGCCCCGCTTCGTTCCGGCCAGGTTGGCCATGATGTAGGCGGTGAATACGCCCAGAAAGCCGCCAATGAACATGGGCGTCATGCCGGGCGACACGCCTGCGGATCGCAACAGCATCGAGAACCCGGCCGACACCACGAAGGCGACCAGGAAACCGACGACGATGGCGGGGACGTACTTGCTCACAGGCGGGCTCGCGTTCATTGAATGGCCTCCTCCAACGCACGGATACGGTGACGGTTCTTGTCCCAGCCCAAGATTTCTCTCGTCGTCGCTCGTGGGCGAAACGGCGTCATCGGCCGTGACGGCGACCTGCCCTGGCGGCTGCGCTCTGACCTTCAGCGCTTCAAGGCGATCACGGTCGGAAAACCTTGCCTGATGGGCCGCAAGACCTGGGAGAGTCTGCCGCTGAAACCCCTGCCCGGCCGCCTGAACATCGTGCTGACCAAGGACGAATCCTACGAAGCCGACGGCATGGCCAAGGGCGCCCTGGTCTGCTCCACCCTGGACGAAGCCATCGAGATCGCCCGCGAAACGGCGCAGGACGACGGCGTCGAGGAAATCTGCGTCATCGGCGGCACGGCTCTGTTCGAAGCCGCCCTGCCCCGCGCGAAACGTCTCTACATCACCGAGGTGGACGCCAGCCCGGAAGGCGACGCCGTATTTCCGCCGTTTGATCAGACAGACTGGATCGAGGCATCGGCCGAATCTCATCCAGCGGGTGAGAAGGACGATCACGCTTTCACATTCCGCGTTCTTGAGCGCCGCTAGGAGACCTTGATGTACGTCACCACCACCAACGACCTGCCCGGCTTTCGCGTCACCCGCCACATCGGCCTGGTGCGTGGCGTGACGGTGCGCTCGCGCAACGCGATCTCCGACGCCATCGGCGGCGTCCAGTCGATGCTGGGCGGGCGGGTCGGCGCCTATGTCAAGCTGGCTGAAGCCGGTCGCCAGGAAGCCTATGACGAACTGGTCAAACATGCCGAGGCCCACGGCGCCAACGCCATCATCGCTGTACGCTATGACGCCACCGAGATCATGCCGGGCGTGACCGAAGTTCTCTGCTACGGCACGGGCGTGATCGTCGAGCCGGTCTGACCAGACCGGCCCGACGCCGCGGTCTTACGACAGTGTCGCAAGCGCCTCACGTTCGAAGTTCTGCAGTTCGCTGGTGCGGCCGTCCCTGATCTTGTTGACCCATTGCGGATCAGCCAGCAGGGCGCGGCCCACGGCGACCAGATCGAACTCTTCGTTTTCAAGGCGGCGGATCAGACCGTCCAGCGACGCCGGGCGCGACCCTTCGCCGCCGAAGGCCGCGATGAACTCGCCGTCCAGCCCGACCGAGCCAACCGTGATGGTCGGCTTGCCGATCAGCTTCTTGGTCCAACCTGCGAAGTTGAGGTCCGAGCCTTCAAACTCCGGCTCCCAGAAACGGCGCTGCGAGCAGTGGAAGACATCGACGCCCGCGTCTGACAGCGGCGCCAGCCACTCGACCAGTTGATCCGGCGTCTCGGCGATGCGCGCTGCGTAGTCCTGCTGCTTCCATTGCGACAGACGCAGAATGACGGGAATGTCGTCGCCCACGCCCTCGCGGATCGCCTTGACCACCTCGACGCCGAAGCGGGTGCGATCTGCGATGGTCGGGCCGCCCCAGCGGTCTTCGCGGGCGTTCAACCCGCCCCAGAAGAACTGGTCGATCAGATAGCCGTGGGCGCCATGGATCTCTACGGCGTCGAAGCCGACTTCTCGCGCAGCCCGCGCCGATTTGCCGAAGGCGGCGATCGTGTCGGCCACGTCCTCCTCGGTCATCGGCTCATATTTGGCCTTGCCCGGCAGGGTGAAGCCGGAAGGGCTGTCTACCTTGCCCAGCGGCGTCCAGTCCGCGCCCTGGCCACGGGCCGATCCGACGTGCCAGATCTGTGGCGCGATCAGACCGCCCGCCGCGTGAACCTCATCCACGACCGACTTCCACTGCGGCAGGGCTTCACCATGGAAGACCGGCACATTGGCGTCGTTTCGGGCGGCAGGACGTTCGATCACCGTGCCCTCGGTGACGATCAGGCCCACCCCGCCCTCGGCACGGCGGCGATAATAGCCCGCGACGTCCGACGTCGGGATGCCGTTCGGTGAAAAGGACCGGGTCATGGGGGCCATGACGATCCGGTTGGGCAGCGTCAGGTTCTTGATCTTGAACGGTTGGAAAAGGGCGTCGACGCTCATAAAGCGCTCCATTGGCGATTGGTAATGGCCAAGGTGGCGGTTAGGGTTGCGTTTGAAAACCCTTCCGGCCGACTATTTTTCCTAAAGGTTCAGACCGGAAATTACGCGCTCGGCGACAGTTGCGAACCGGGCCGCAAGATCCCCATCTGGATCGACCGCGACAGGCGGGAGCCCGGCGTCCCCGCCTGCCCTCAAAGCCGCGTCCAACGGCAGGTCGCCCAGGAACGGAATGGACAGACGCTCCGCCTCGGCCTTCGCGCCCCCCTGCCCGAACACGGGACCGCTCATATTCTCGATCAGACCCAGGGTCGGGACATTGACCCGCTGGAACAGGGTGTGAGCGCGCCGCGCATCGGCCAGCGCCACTTCCTGCGGGGTCGAGACGATGACCGCGCCGTCCAACGGCGTCTTCTGGATCAGGGTCAGTTGCACGTCGCCGGTGCCGGGCGGCAGATCGATCACCAGGACGTCCAGCGGGGCCTCCGCCGTACCCCAGCGCGTCTGGGTCAGCATCTGGGTGATCGCCTGGGACGCCATCGGTCCGCGCCAGATCATGGCGTCATCCATCTTGGTCAGCAGTCCCACCGACATGGCCTTCAGGCCGTGCGCGACATGGGGGACGATAGCCCCGTCCTCATAGGCAGGCTGGCCGCTGATCCCCAACATGGTCGGCAGTGACGGGCCATATACATCGGCGTCCAGGATGCCGACCGACAGCCCGCGCGCCGCCAGCGCCGCCGCCAGATTGACCGCAACCGTGGACTTGCCCACGCCGCCCTTGCCGCTGGCCACCGCCAGAACCCGGCGGACATGGGCCGGACGATCCGTCGCCACCGGCGCCTTGGCCCGCCCCTGATCGACGGCGGCCTTGGACAAACCGGCGGTGCGCGGGGCGCCTGCTGGCTTGCTCAGGCCCGGCCTGGCTTCCGCCGTCAGGATGACCGACACCCGCGCCATGCCCGGAATGGTTTTCAACGCCGCCTCAGCCGCATCTCGAACCGGCGCATAGGCGGCGGCCTGACTGCGGTCGACCTCCAACGCGAAACCGGCCCGGTCGTCGGCCACCACCAGTCCCTGAACCAGACCAGCGGCGACCAGCCCCTGCCCCGAAACCGGATCAATGACAGTGTCGAGTGCGGCGATGACGGCGGAACGTTCGACCAAGGCGGTCTCCCAAAAACATACGGGCGCTTGCAGGCGATAAGCCGGGCGTTCTATCGCCGTCAGACACGACCTGCGAGCCTCCATTTGTCCCAACCGCCATTAGTCACCCTGATCGCCGGGCCAACCGCCTCCGGCAAGTCCGCGCTGGCGCTGAAGATGGCGCGCGAAACCGGCGCCGTGATCATCAACGCCGACAGTCAGCAACTGTACGCCGATCTGCGCATCCTGACGGCGCGTCCCTCGGTCGAAGAAGAGGCGCAGGCCGATCACAGACTGTATGGCGTGGCGGATGCGGCAGACGCATGGTCGGTTGGGCGATGGAGCCGGGCGGCGCTCGATCTGGTGAACGCACTGACCGCTGAGCGACGCCCCGTCATTCTGGTTGGCGGGACTGGACTTTACTTCACCGCCCTGACGCGCGGCCTGGCGGACATCCCCGCCGTACCGAATGAGGTGCGTGATCAGGTCGAGGCTGAGTATCTCGCGGTGGGCGAAGCCGCGTTTCGCGCCCGCCTTGCCGAAGTCGATGCTCCCGCAGCACGCAGTATTGAACGCGGAGATCGCCAGCGTCTGATCCGGGCGATGAGCGTTCACGCCGCCAGCGGTCAGGCCCTTAGCCAATGGCAGGCCGAAACCACCCCCCTGCTTCCGCCCGGCAGCTGGACCGGTCTGGTGATCGAACCGGACCGTAGGCGACTTTATGACAACTGCGACCAGCGCGTGGATCTGATGATGGAACAGGGCGCCCTGGATGAGGTTCGAGCTCTCGTTTCCCGCAACCTATCGTCCGCCCTTCCCGCCATGAAGGCGGTCGGCGTGCGTGAACTGTCCGCTCTCATCAAGGGTGAGCTCTCTCGTGGTCAGGCCGTCGATGCTCTCAAACAGACGACAAGGAACTACGCCAAACGGCAACTGACCTGGTTCCGCAATCAGACGCCCGGATGGCGTAGGGTCTAAAGGGAAAATCCCAATCCAAACAGGCGGCGCTTGGAATGCGCCCGCACAAGCCCTATATTGGGTTTGTCCGGTTTCGGCCGGACTATGGCGATAAACGCGCTTGTAATAAGCGGACCGGACCCGGGTGCGATTCCCGGCGGCTCCACCAACTTTCTCCCCGCGTTATCGGCGGAGGCAGCATGGGGCCGACTAGCATCGACGGACGTGTAAAGAGGATTGCTTTCGCTCGTCCTGGCCCACCGTATCGGGCCATTTTCTAACTGCGAACGATAACTTCGCTGGAGAAGTCGCTCTCGCCGCGTAATGCGGTTCGGGTGATTTCGAATCTTAAGTCCTAGGGGTTCAGATCCTTGGGCGGGGCCCGTCGGGGGGCCTGGCAACAGAACCCCCGGCACTTTCCAAATTGTGATCAGGGGCCTGTCGCATAAATCGCGACGGTTCACCTTAATGATCCCTTTCGCGCGAGGCCCGTCGCCGCTATCAGTCGCGCTCAGGTTATGAGGTGACGATGAGCGACCAAGCCCCTCCGGTCGATGAGATGCAGTACGAGCGTCTGGCGCACGAGGCCCTGAGAGGCGTCGTCAGATCGGCGCTGGAACACGTGCTGGCCGAAGGTCTGCCCGGCGCCCATCACTTCTACATCACGTTCAAGACCCGCGCCGCAGGGGTCAGCGTTCCGCCGGACATCCTCGCCAAATATCCCGAGGAAATGACGGTGGTGCTGCAACACCAGTACGAGGATCTGGCCGTCGACGCCGACCAGTTTTCGGTCAAGCTGCGGTTCGGCGGCCTGCCCAAGCATCTGGTCATGCCCTACTCGGCCATCACGCGATTCTATGATCCCAGCGTGCAGTTCCTGCTGCAGTTCGAGGAGCCGGAAATCGTCGAACCGATCGAGGAAGAACCGACCCCGCCCAAGGACACGCCTCCGATCTCTGACGGCCCCAAGGTCGTCTCGCTGGATCAGTTCCGCAAGAAATAGGCCTCAGCGCACACGTGGATAGGAGCGGATCGTGATCCGTTCCTTTTCGCCTTCATTGCGCTCGACCACCAACCGCGCGACCTGGCTGTCGTCGTGGAACAGATAGCCCTTGATCGAATCCAGCAGGGCCTTGGCCAGGTTATCCAGGTCCATCCACGGCGGATCACCGACGTGCTCCATTCGGATTTCAACGACATGGTCGCCCCAGGATGGGCGTGACGACCATTCCTTGCGCATGAACTCGTAGACCAGCGGTTTGTAGTATTTGGCCTGGGTCGTCAGGCCGTCGATGACGATCTCGACAGCGTCGCCGTCTTCGCGTGCGCGGACCTTTCCGGTCCCGATCCAATCGCCGTTCGTCTTGCCCTGCATGACTTGCGTGCTACACCGCCGCGCAATCAATCGCCACGCCTGAGAGACGAGTCCCGCGCATGAGCAACGTCCGCATCGAAACCGACACCTTCGGCCCCATCGAGGTCGCCGCCGATCGCTACTGGGGCGCCCAGGCGCAGCGGTCGCTGGGCAACTTCAAGATCGGCTGGGAGAAGCAGCCCCTGCCGGTCGTGCGCGCCCTGGGCATCGTCAAGCGCGCCGCGGCCGAAACCAACCGCGACCTGGGCAAGCTGGACCCCGCTCTGGCCGACGCCATCGTCAAGGCCGCCAACGAAGTGATCGAAGGCAAGCTGAACGACCATTTCCCGCTGGTCGTCTGGCAGACCGGCTCCGGCACCCAGTCGAACATGAACGCCAACGAGGTGATCTCGAACCGCGCCATCGAGATTCTGGGCGGCGAAATGGGCTCCAAGAAGCCGGTTCACCCGAACGACCACGTCAACATGAGCCAGTCGTCCAACGACACCTATCCCACAGCCATGCACGTCGCCTGCGCCGAACAGGTGGTCAACGACCTGCTGCCCGCGCTGAAGCACCTGCACGCCGCGCTGGAGGCCAAGTCGGACGCCTGGGCGCACATCATCAAGATCGGCCGCACGCATACGCAAGACGCCACCCCCCTGACCCTGGGCCAGGAGTTCGGCGGTTACGCCCAGCAGGTTGAGAACGGCATCAAGCGTATTGAGCAGACCCTGCCCGCGCTGATGGAGTTGGCCCAGGGCGGCACCGCCGTCGGCACCGGCCTGAACGCCCCCGTCGGTTTCGCCGAAAAGGTCGCGGCCCAGATCGCCCAGATCACCGGCCTGCCCTTCACAACGGCGCCGAACAAGTTCGAGGCCCTGGCGGCGCACGACGCCATGGTCTTCAGCCACGGCGCCATCAACACCGTCGCCGCATCCCTGTTCAAGATCGCCAACGACATCCGCTTCCTGGGCTCCGGCCCGCGTTCGGGCCTGGGCGAACTGGCCCTGCCGGAGAACGAGCCCGGCTCGTCGATCATGCCGGGCAAGGTCAACCCGACCCAGTGCGAAGCGCTGACCCAGGTCTGCGTCCAGGTGTTCGGCAACAACGCCGCCCTGACCTTCGCCGGTTCGCAGGGTCATTTCGAGCTGAACGTCTACAACCCGGTTATGGCCTACAACTTCCTGCAGTCCGTGCGCCTGATCGCCGATGCGGCCATCAGCTTCACTGACAACTGCGTCGTCGGCATCGAGGCCCGCGAGGACAATATAGCGCGCGGCCTGAACAACTCGCTGATGCTGGTGACGGCGCTGAACGGCAAGCTGGGCTACGACATCTGCGCCAAGATCGCCAAGACCGCGCACAAGAACGGCACCACTCTGCGCGAAGAAGCTGTCGGCGGCGGCTATCTGACCGACGCCGAGTTCGACGAAGCCGTGCGTCCCGAGAAGATGATCTCGCCGGGCTGAGCCTGATACAGATCACCGAATGATGGCCGGTTCTCCTGCGAGAACCGGCCATTTTCGTTTTTGCAGCCTCTATCGCTTGTCGCGGATCGTGCGCCCGACCGGCGCCAAAGCCAGCTTGGCCAGCTCAAGATGTTTCAGCGCAAACGGAATGCCGATGATCGAGACGAACTCAGCCACCGCGATCATCAGGTGCGACAGGGCGATGTACCAGCCCGCGACCACGAACCAGACGATGTTCAGCACGACACCCAGGCAACCGGCGACCGGGTGCGCCTCTTGCCAGACGACCTCGCGCCCAAACGGCCAGAACGAGTAGCTGGCGATGCGCCATGCCGCAAAGGTCCACGGCAGGCCTACGACGGTCAGACCCAGGATCGCGCCGCCCAACAGCCACAACAGGCCGGACAGCCAACCGCCAAGGACAAACCACAGCAGATTCAGGATCAGACGGATCAAGGATGTCGCTCCAACGTCGCGCCATTCACGACAGGCGCACAGATACGCGAAAGGCCCCGCTGGCGACAGCGGGGCCTTTTTCAGTCAGGCGATGACGAAGACTAGTGCGGCTTTTCCGTCCAGCGCGCCTTGGCTTCATCCTTGGTCAGATTGAGGTGGACATGTTTGTCATCCACCCGGTCAACCCAGCTGGTCGGGATCATATGGTGCTTGAATCCGCCAGCCAGATCCATCTTGGCCAGTTCGATCTGGTCGCCGAGCAGATGGTCGACACGACCGACATGGCCGCCGTCCGAACCGACGACTTCGAGGTGTTCCTTGATCTGAGAGGAATTAAACATGAGCTTCTCCTTTCGGGCAGGATTGTCCTGGCTTTGGAAACGCGATGGCGCGTAGCGAGTTTCAAACTGCGGCGCTTGCAGGTCGGCGGCTTCGTCTTCCTGTGATGACAGAAGGCTCCTGCGGATTGTACAACGCTGGCGCGCGAAACAGGGTTGGAACATAGCGAATGCCACGGATCGGTGCTGGCCTGCTGGGCCTTGTCATGGCGTTGGCCCTGTCTGCATGCGGCACCCTGGACCGGCCGGTCGGGCCGCTCAGAATCACCGACGGCACGCTGATCAAGGCGGCGGACCCGCGCATCCGCGCCAATGACAGCGCCCGCCTTCAGGCCTTCACCCAGGAGATCGGCGGACGCCTGCGCAGCGATCATCCGACCACCATGCTGGCCCTGTCAGGCGGCGGCGCCAACGGCGCCTATGGCGCAGGCGTTCTGGTGGGCTGGAGCGATCATGGCGACCGGCCCCGCTTCGACGTCGTCACCGGCGTCAGCACCGGCGCCCTGGCCGCCCCGTTCGCCTACCTCGGCCCGGAGTGGGATGACGAACTCCAGCAGGCCTACACCAGCGGCGCCGCCGACAATATTCTGAGCTGGCGCAGTTTCGCCGCCTTCCTGAACCCCAGTCTGTTCTCGTCCAAGGTTCTGCGCGATCTGGTCGATCAGAACGTCACGCCCGAGTTGATGGCCGCTGTCGCCCGTGAAAACGCTACGGGACGCAAGCTGCTGGTCGCCACTACGGACCTGGACAGCGAAGAGACCGTCATCTGGGACATGGGGCTGCTGGCCACCCAGGGTGACGACAACGCCCGCGAACTATTCAAAGAGGTGCTGGTCGCCTCCGCCAGCATCCCGGGCGTCTTCCCGCCCGTGCTGATCGCAGGGCTTCAGTCGAACAATGAAGTCGCGCTGGAAATGCACGTCGACGGCGGGGTGAACACCCCCTTCCTGGCGATCCCGGAAGACCTGATGCTATGGACCCGGCCCGACAATCAGGGGCGCGTCGGCGCCCTGTACGTCATCGTCAACGGACAGGTCGGCCGCAATGACGGCGTAACACCGGGCCGAATCTCGGGCATCCTGGCCCGCACCTATGACAGCATGAGCAAGGCCTCGTTGCGCATACATCTGGCCGTCACCGCCGCCTTTGCCCAGCGAAACGGTCTGGACATGTCCCTGTCCGCCATCCCCGACAACGTCTCGGCCTCCAGCCTGAAATTCGATCAGGAGACTATGACGGCGATGTTCGATCTGGGCCGCCAGCGCGGTCGAACCGCTGACGCCTGGACCCGACTGGATCAGCAATCGGTAGGACGCCCCTTGATCACGGGCGCAACGATCCCGGACGCGGAGGTGCCCACGGCTCTGGCCCTGCCGCCGGAATCCGATCCCGCAAAATCGGCCCAACCCGCCCAGCCCAAGGAATAGTCCATGGGCGAGATCGTGAACTTGAATCGAGCTCGCAAAGACCGAGCAAAAGCCGAAGACCGCTCTCGCGCCTCGACCAACCGCGTGGCCCACGGTCGCACCAAGGCCGAGAAACAGGCGGCGGCGAAGGAAAGTGAACGCGCATCCCGGCTGCTCGACGGGAAAAAGCTGGACGACTGAGGCTCAGGCCTTGGGCGCGCGGATCAGCAGGACCTGTCCGACCAGCACCAGCGCCAGACCGATCAAGGCCGACCACCCGAAACGGGCGCCCTCGAAAAGCACGGACACCAGCATGGCGATGGGCGGCGTCAGCGCCGAGATATAGCTGGCCAGCGCATAGCCCCGCTGACGTGCGATGCTGAAATACAGGCCGAACGCGATCACCGATCCAAACAGCGACAGATAGAGCAGCGACAGCACATAGGCGGGCGTCAGTTCGATCCGCCAGGTGACGCCCGTGAAGACGCCATAGATGGCCAGCATGGCTGTGCCATAGGCCATGGCCCAGGCCGTGGCGGTCAGCACCGGCGCACCCGCCTGCTGGCCCTTCCAGGCGAACCAGTTGCCAAGCGCCGAAGCCAACACCGCCGTGATGGCGAAAATCACGCCCAGTCCGGGGTCCAGCCCCGCCCCCGTCCCCGACAACTGACCGAAGGACAGGACGCCAACCCCCACGACGCCCAGCGCCGCGCCGCACCAGGCGGCGGATGAGGCTTTCTGGCGGCCCAGAACCCGGAACAGGATCAGGTTCACAAACGCCAGCGCGGCGAAGATGACGGCGACGACCGCCGAGGCGACCTGCGCCTCCGCTGCATAGACAAAGGCGTAGCTGATCGCGAAGACGAACGCCCCCTGCCCTATGGCCGCCAGATGCTGGCTGCGCGTCAGGCGCAAAGGCCGACGGCTCACAGCGCAAAATCCGAACAGGACCGCAGCCGCAAGGCCAAAACGCCACACGACCGAAACGATGGGCTCCACCGACCCCAGCTGCAGTGTGATCGCAAACCAGGTCGTGCCCCAGATCAGGGCGCAGATCGTGACAGCGACGGCGACGAATGACCTGTTCAAAACGCGGGCTCCAGCGAGGGAACCGTCCCTTATCATGGGTATTCAGAAAGCGTCGCTCCCCCGCAAAGCTTCGGTGTGGCATACTGGACCAAAAGGAGTTTCTCCATGCGCTTCGCCCCGATCATCCTGCCTGCCGCCTTGACGCTGGCCGCCTGTGCAACGCCAGCGCCCGTGGCCCCGCCCGATGTCACCACGGGAACCACGGTCGTGCACGTCACCGCCTTCTATCGCGAGCGCATCATGCTGCCGCCCGGTCACGTGCTGAACGTGCGTGTCGAGGACGTCAGTCTGGCCGACGCGCCTGCGCGGGTTCTGGCCGAAGCCAATGAGCCCATTGCCGGCGGCCCGCCCTATCGCCTGACCCTGGCCTTCTCCAGCGCCGAGATTGATCCGCGTCACACCTATGCGGTGCGCGCCGACATCCGCGATCCGTCCGGCGCCCTGGTGTTTGTGACCGACACTCACACGCCCATCCTGACCAACGGCGCACCGACGTCTGCAGAGATTGTGCTGAAGTCCATCCGTTGAGCGGGTTGAGCAAACGCTCGGTCGTTCTGGCCGGACACGCGACCTCGGTCGCGCTGGAACCTGAATTCTGGGCGGTTCTGGACCGCATTGCTCAGACGCGCGCCCTCAGCAAGGCGCAGTTGCTGGCCGATGTCGACGCCAACCGCGGACGACGCCCGCTGGCCTCGGCCTGTCGTCTTCTGGCGCTGGATTGGGTGGCGGAACACGGCAAGCCGTCGTAGCGTCCGCGAACCCAAAGGAACCAAATCATGGACAACGCCCGCCTGATCCCCGCAGCCGTCGTCGGCGGATTGCTCGCCATCGGTCTGATCGGCGGCGGCGCCCTGATTGGTCAGGGCGTTGTCAACGCGCGGGCGGGCGACCGATCCGTCACCGTGCGCGGTCTGGCGGAAAAGGACGTTGAGGCTGATCTGGCGGTGCTGCCGATCCGCTTCACGGCCTCCGGCGATGTCCTGTCCGAGGTTCAGGCCCGGATCGACAGCGACCTGGCCACTGTGCGGCAGTTCCTGAAGGAGCAGGCCTATCCTGATGCGTCCGTCGATCTGGGACGTCTGGAGGTCACCGACACCCGTTCACGCGAATACGCCAGCCAGACCGGCGGCCCGCGCTTCATCCTGGCCCAGACCGTCATCGTCCGCACCAATGACGTTGACCGCGTCCAGACCACGACGCGCAGCCTGAATGACCTGGTTCGTCAGGGCGTGGTGCTCCAGGATTTCCAGGGTCCGTCCTACATCTTCACCAAGCTCAACGACGTGCGACCGGCCATGATCGCTGAGGCCACCGCCGCCGCCCGCACGGGCGCGGAACAGTTCGCCAAGGATTCCGGGGCGCCTCTGGGCCCCATCAAGTCCGCCGGACAGGGATCGTTCGAGATTCTGCCGCGCGACGGATCAGGCGATGAGTCCTCTGCGCTGAACAAGAAGATCAGGGTCGTCACGACCATCAGCTACCGCCTGCGCTGACAGACAGTCGCCAGGGCCGTCGAGGGGGCGTCTCGCCCGCGTGCAGACGTGCAGACAAGGGACTGACTTTGTCCTCTGTGCTGCTTATGTTCTCCTGATCAGATTCTGACGGCCTGGTTCCGTCCAGCCACAAGACCCATTCAGTGACCGATTTCCCCGCCCCCCGCATTTCCGACCTCGCGCGCGCCCAGCCGCCGCATGAGGCCGTCGACTATCTGAAGGGCCTGAACCCCGAACAACGTCTGGCGGTCGAGACGACCGAAGGTCCGGTGCTGGTTCTGGCGGGCGCCGGCACCGGCAAGACCCGTGTCCTGACCACCCGGCTGGCCCATATCCTGGCGACCGGGCGGGCCAAACCGTGGGAGCTTTTGGCCGTCACCTTCACCAACAAGGCCGCGCGCGAGATGCGCGAGCGGATCACCCACCTGATCGGGCCATCGGCCGAGGGGCTGCGCTGGCTGGGCACATTCCACTCCATCGCCGCTCAGATCCTGCGTCGCCACGCCGAACTGGTCGGCTTGAAATCCAGCTTCACCATCCTGGACACCGACGATCAGGAACGGGTGCTGAAGCAGCTTCTGGAAGCCGCCAACATCGACACCAAACGCTGGACGCCAAAGTCGCTCAGCGGCCTGATCGATCACTGGAAGAACCGCGGCTGGACGCCGGACAAGCTGCCGCCCGGCGAAGACTTCGCCAATGGCAAGGGCCAGGGCCTGTACGCCGCCTATCAGGCGCGCCTGCGGTCCTTGAACGCCTGCGACTTCGGCGACCTGCTGCTGCACAACATCACCATATTGTCGCAACACGCGGACCTGGCTGAAGAATATCGCCGCCGTTTCCGCTATATTCTGGTGGACGAATATCAGGACACCAACGTCGCCCAGTATCTGTGGCTGCGGCTGCTGACCTCCTCCACCGGCAATGTCTGCTGCGTCGGCGACGACGACCAGTCGATCTATGGCTGGCGCGGCGCCGAGGTGGACAACATCCTGCGCTTCGAACGCGACTTCCCTGGCGCCAGGATCGTCAAGCTGGAGCGGAACTATCGTTCGACCAGCCATATCCTGGGCGCCGCATCCGGTCTGATCGCAGGCAACCGCGATCGTCTAGGCAAGACCCTGTGGACCGAGGACGACAGCGGCGACAAGGTTCGCGTGCGCGGCGTCTGGGATGGCGAGGCCGAGGCCCGACTGATCGCCGACGAGATCGAAACCGCGCGCCGCCCCCACGCGGGCCAGCCGGGACTGAAATACAAGGACATGGCCATCCTGGTCCGCGCCTCGTTCCAGATGCGGGCGTTTGAAGAACGGCTGGTCATGCTGGCCATCCCGTATACGGTCATCGGCGGCCCGCGTTTCTTCGAGCGCGCCGAAATCCGCGACGCCCACGCCTATCTGCGCCTGATCCTGTCCGAAGACGACGACCTGGCCTTCGAACGGATCGTCAATGTGCCAAAGCGCGGCATCGGCGACACCTCAGTGCAGAAGATCCTGCAGATCGCCCGGCAGCATGATCTGTCGGCGCTGACGGCTGTGCGCGGCCTGATCAACACCGACGAGCTTCAGGCCCGCACACGCACGGCCCTGTCCAACTTCGTGCGTGATCTGGACCGCTGGCGCGCCCTGGCGGACGACACCCCGCACTGGCAGGTCATGGAGACCGTGCTGGAGGAAAGCGGCTACACCGACATGCAGAAGGCCGACCGCACCAGCGGCCAGACGCGGCTGGAGAACCTGAAGGAACTGGTCCAGTCGATGCAGCAGTTCGAGACGCTTCAGGCCTATCTGGAGCACGTCTCGCTAGTCATGGACCTGGATCGCGGCGCCAATGACGACCCCAACGGCGACGGCGCGGTGCAGATCATGACCCTGCACGGCGCCAAGGGGCTGGAGTTCCCGCTGGTCTTCCTGCCGGGCTGGGAGGAAGGCGTCTTCCCCAGCCAGCGCAGCATCGACGAAAAGGGCGAAAAGGGCCTCGAGGAAGAACGCCGCCTGGCCTATGTCGGCGTCACCCGCGCCAAGAAGGACGCGCGGATTTCGTTCGCCGCCAACCGTCTGGTCTATGGCCGCTGGACCTCGCAACTGCCCAGCCGCTTCGTCGACGAACTGCCCATCGCCCATGTCGATCCGCAGTCTGACACCGGCTACTACGGCGCCTCGACCGGCATGAAGGAGGCCAAGAGCCGGTGGGACGAAAGCCCGTCCTTCGGCAGCGGCTATTCCTCGCCCGGCTGGAAACGCGCCCAATCCTACACCGCCGCCCAGACGCCCGCGCGCATCCCTGCCCGCAAGGCCGTGATCGAAGGCGATGGACGCCTGATCGCAACCGCCGCCAAGTCCAGTTCGAAATGGGCCAAGGGCGAGCGCGTCTTCCACCAGAAGTTCGGCTACGGCTCCGTGCGCGTCATCGAAGGCAACAAGCTGCTGGTCGACTTCGACAAGGCCGGCGAAAAGCGCGTGATCGACAGCTTCGTGGAGAAGGCGGACTAAACGCTTCGCACCGTAGCTGTTTGCGACGTTTCGCAAACACTATGACGCATCATCTGGATAAGCCGACTGCGTTAGCCGCAGTTTTTAACCGACCAGTCGGCTCCAACCGTCAAAAGCGACCTCGACATTTGGTGGAACAATTGCCGACAGTTGCTTGTAATCCATGTCGATATGCAGGTTCGTCAGCACGGCGCATTCAACATCTGCGGCGGCGATCCACTCCAACGCGCGGTCCAGATGGGCATGGGTCGGATGCGGCGTGTAGCGCAGCGCGTCCACGATCCAGACCTGGCATCCCGCCACCGCCTTGATCGCCGCATCATCCAGGTCGGACACGTCGCTGGAATAGGCCACGTCGCCCAATCGATAACCGACTGAACGAATCGGCCCATGCGCCTGGTCGAAGGTGACGACCGGCACAGCCCCGCCCGCCCCATCGACAGACCAGGGCGTGCCGTGCGGAGGAATGATCTGGCCGTCCAGAAGCGGCGGATAGCCGAACTTGGTCTCGAAGATGTAGTCGAACCGATAGGTCAGCGACGCATGGGTCACGGCGTCCATCCACGCCGGTATCCGCTTGCGCGCCCGCGCCGCAAAGGTGCGCAGATCGTCGATCCCGTGCGTCTGGTCGGCGTGGTCGTGGGTGTACAGAACGGCGTCAACATGCCGGGTTCCGCTGGCCAGCATCTGCTCCCGCAGGTCTGGCGAGGTGTCGATCAGCACATTGGTCACGCCGTCCGGCCCGGTTTTTCTCGCCAGCATGGAACAGCGCGTGCGCCGGTTCTTCGGCTCGGCAGGATCACAGGCGCCCCAGTCTCCGTCGCCACGCGGCACGCCGCCCGATGATCCGCTGCCCAGAATGACGACTTCAAAGCTCATGCCGGTCTCGGTATCCGGTCAAAAAGGCTGAAAAATGCATCGGTCGTGCGCTGGTCGGCGTCTTCAGGGCTCCAGCCTCTGATTTCAGCCAGTTTGTCCAGCACATGACCGACATAGGCCGGCTCGTTCCGACGGCCGCGATGCGGGATCGGCGCCAGATAGGGGCAGTCCGTCTCCACGATGATCCGATCAGCCGGCATGTCGCGGATGACCGCCCGCACATCCTCAGCCGCCTTGAAGGTGGCGATGCCGGAGACCGAAAACCAGGCGCCCAGCTCAGCCGCCGTCTTCGCCAGCTCCGGGCCGCTGGTGTAGCAGTGCATCAGCATCCGAAACGGCCCAGCGGCCTGTTCCTCGCGCAGGATTTGCGTCATCACCTCATCGGCCTCGCGCGTGTGAATGACCAGCGGCAGGCCGGTGTCTCGCGCCGCCTTCACATGCTGGCGGAACACCGCCGCCTGAATGTCGCGCGGGCTGAAGTCGTAGTGGAAATCGAGACCGCACTCGCCAATCCCGACGACCTTGGATCGCTGGGCCAGTTCGATGAGGGTCTGCGCCGTCAGGTCCGCGGCATCCTTGGCCTCATGCGGATGAACGCCGACCGTGCACCAGATGTCGTCGTGCGCCATGGCGATGCCGTGGGTCGCCTCAAAGGTCGTCAGCTTGTCGGAGATCTCGACCATAAGCTGCACGCCCGCCGCCCGCGCGCGTTCGATGACCGCATCGCGATCCTCGTCGAACTGGGGCGCGTGCAGGTTCACATGGCTGTCGATCAGCATTCAGCCCAGTCTTTCTTCTTGCGCCCGCGTCCGCCGCAGGTCCGCCAGCGCCCCCGCCAGCACATCGCCCCGGTCCAGGTTCAACCCCGCCGCCCGGTCCGGCAGCGGCTGCAGCCGCTCCCACAGCTCGGCCCAGCGATTGCCACGTCCCGGCCCGCTGTTCAGCGCCCGCATCCGCACCGCCGCGATCAGCCGATCCATCAGCACCTCGAACCGCTCCTGCCCCTCGGCGCCGCGGAACTTGTCAGCGATGGACAAGGCTTCGGCGCGATCGATGTCGCCCGCCACCCACTGGCGCGCCAGCTGGTCCATCTCGAACGTGGTTCCAGCGGCCAGCGCCAGGGCTGCGCCGGGGGATCCGCCCGCCATGGCGGCGGCATGTTCAGCGTCTTCGATATCCGCGCCCGTGCGATTGCGCACCAGGGTCTCCAGACGCTCAGGCGTCCAGATCGGAAAGCTTAGGCGACGGCAGCGCGACCGGATGGTCGCCAGCAGACGCCCCGGCGCATGGGTCACCAGGAACAGCACGCCACTCTCAGGCGGCTCCTCAAGAACCTTCAGCAAGGCGTTGGCGGCGTTGATGTTCAAGTCATCGGCGGCGTCGATGATGGCCACCCGGTGCTGGGCCTGGGAGGGGCTCTTGGAGAAGAACTCCGGCAGTTCGCGTGACTGGTCGACCGAGATCGACTTCTTGATCTTGCCGCCCTCGACCAAGCGTTCCAGCACCAGCAGATCGGGATGCGCCTGGGCCGAGATCAGCCGGCTGACCGGATCATCGCGCCGTGCGCCCAATGGTCCGCGCGCAGGATCAGGCGCCGCGCCCAATAGTCGCCTGGCCGCCCGATAGGCGAAGGTCGCCTTGCCGGTTCCCTCGACCCCGCACAACAGCCAGGCGTGATGCAGACGCCCTCGCTGCAAGGCATCCAGAAACGCCTCTTCCGCCGCCGCGTCGGGGATCAGATCGAACCGGTCGCGGGGGTGCTCGTCACTCACAGCAGCCGATCCTGAACCGCGCGCCAGACCCGGTCTTCGACCTCCTCCAGCGTGCCGACGGCGTCGATCAGAACACACCGCTGGGGATTGGCTTCAACGATGCGTAGGAAGCCCTCGCGCAGCCGCTGATGGAACTCCAGCCCCTTGGATTCAAACCGCGTTTCGAACAAGCCGCGCCCAAACGCCCGCTCCAGACCGACTTCGACCGGCAGGTCGAACACCAGCGTCAGGTCGGGTTGGTCCGCGCCCACCACGCCCGCATCAATCTGCTCGATGAAGCTCTGAGCCACGCCGCCGCCTGCGCCTTGATAGGCGCGGCTGGAATCGGCGAAGCGGTCGCAGATCACCCAGTCGCCCGCCGCCAGCGCGGGCCGGATGGTCTGCTCCAGATGGTCAGAACGTGAAGCGTACATCAGCAGCGTTTCGGTCATGGCCGACCAGGGCTCGGCGTCGGTGGCCACGACCAGATTGCGGATCACCTCCGCGCCTTTGGAGCCGCCGGGCTCGCGCGTCCGCACCACAGTGCGCTCGCCCAGCACAGACTGCAGGCGCGTCATCAGACGTCCGACCTGCGTCGACTTTCCGGCGCCTTCGCCGCCTTCAAAGCTTATGAATTTTCCACGGGTCACGCGCTCACAATGGCGACCACGGCGCGGGAGGCAAGCCTTAGCGGCTGGATATCAACAGGGCGTCTGCATATCCCCGCGCCACAACGGCCTGACGGGCGCTTTCGGCGGCGGTTGCATCTTCCCAGGGGCCGACAACGACACGGTACAGCTCTCGCCCGCCGCTGTTCGTCGGCTGAACCGTCGCGCGATCACCCAAACGCTGAGCGATTCGGCGTGCAGCCCGCTGATCAGCGAAGGCCCCGGCCTGCACCCACATGCCTCCCGTTTGCGCCACGACCGTAGATGCGACAACGGGCGGCGGCGGCGTAGCAGCGACCGTCGTATAGGGCACAGGTTGGGACGCAGGCGGCGTCCGTGCGGGGCGCGCTTCAGCCTGTTGCAACACCACGCCGCCGCCCAGCCGCGGCGCCTGGCCCAGATAGCGAACCCGAACACGTCCGACGCCCTGGGAAATCATGCCCAATTCCTGAGCCGCGCCGCGCGACAGGTCGATGATCCGGCCATCCACGAACGGCCCCCGATCATTGATGCGCACGACGACGCGGCGACCATTGTCCAGATTGGTGACCTCGACCAGCCCCGGCAGTGGCAGGGTTTTATGGGCGGCGGTCAGCTCATGCATATTGAAGCGTTCGCCAGTCGAGGTGGGCCGCCCGTTGAAGGCGTCGCCGTACCAGGAGGCCATGCCGACCTCTTCATAGTTGGGCTGTTCCTTGGGCGTGTACCACCGCCCGCGCACCTGATAGGGCCGCATGGTGCCGGAAACGATCGGCGCGGGGTCGTTAACGACGGGAATAGCCCCGCCCCCGCGTCCGCCGCCAAAGGTCGAACACGCGGCCAACAGCGAAAACAGCCCCAAAATCAGGGCGCTGCGCATCAATCTCACCGCTGTCATCCGTACGCCTCGTCACAATCGTGGAAAACAGCGTGACAGAAGACATTTCCGCTTTGGTTAATGAGGGGTTCGCCTGCTATGGCGTTCGCCCGACCGAGCGCAGCCGGTAAGGAAGTGTGGCCGAGTGGTTTAAGGCACTGGTCTTGAAAACCAGCGACGGTGAGAGCCGTCCGTGGGTTCGAATCCCACCGCTTCCGCCAGCCGTTCCCGCCAGCACTGGATTTGCTGGGCGCTTGGGATATCCGCCCTAAGCCGCGCCCTAAGCCGCTTCAGGCGGAGAAGCCAGAAGCGCTTCGAGTGAACTTCTGGGGGATAAGTGTTCGCCTCCCGATTTTGCGTCGCTCCAAGCGTCCGTCTGCAAGCATCGCATAGATGGTTGCCTCGCTCAGACTCATGGCCACGCTCGCCTCTGCGACTGAATAAGCCAGATTGAAGCCGTTGTCGTTCGCCGCGCTCATTCCCAAACACCCCTTCTCTCTCGACGGGCCTGACCCTCGTCACGTCGGTAAGGATCGCCGAAGTTGGTTTCGCTGATGGCCAGGCCTTCACGCACGAGGGTTCGGCCCAGGTCACGACCGTTGACGGTGCAGACTGCGACGTAACGTCGGTATCGATCGGTCGAGGTCACGGTGCACCGGGCGCCGTTGGCGGCGAGACGACGGGCGCGCTGGGTTGCCCGATCCGCTGATGCGCGGGCGACCGGCGAGCAGGCCCAGACGTTCGGACGCTGGCGGCACCGGGTGAACGGCGCGACCTCACAATCCCAGCCAGGCGGACGCGTGACGCTCACCGTCCGAGGTCACGCAGCGTCCACTATCTCCATCTGACATCGCGAGGGTCACGCAGATCAGTACGGTGGAGATCATCGCTCGCTCCTGTCTGGGTTGGCGCGGGTCATGCTGCGATCCTTTCGTCCGCACGCGCGAAGTTGCGGAGCCGAAGGGCGCGGCAGACCTCACGGCGGATCTGCGCGCCGGTCATGTTCTCGACAGCCCATGCGTGGGTTTCGGCGCAGGTCGAAGATTTGGATACCGGTGCCCCGTGTCGCGCGACGGCGTCCCGACGCTCCTGAGCCGAAAGCACATCGAACACGGCTCGCGGGTCGGTACCCCCTGATGCCAGTATCCGGGTGCCGCCTTGTCGAACCCCGCATCGGTTTCAACCAGCTTCCAGCACCGATCTAGGCCGGGCAGGTAATCAGGATTGCGCCAGTGTTCGCGACCAAGGCACGGCCATCGGCAACGGGATCAATCGGGGCAACCCGAAGAGCGATCTGCAGCCGAACGGCACCGCTACAGGCCCGTCATCCGAAAGGGTGGCGGGCCTTTTGCCATTCAAGGGGCCGGTCAGCCTAACTTAGGCCGCTCCGCAGCTCCGTAGAAACCGAGACATAAAATCAATATCTTAAGTCTATTTCACGCGATTTTCAGTAAAACTAAAGCAGACCCTTTGTTGCATTAATTTACACCCCGCGCGGACAATTATTCGCAATCAAGCTTTACTGTACATGAAAACCCTCTAACGGTTTCGCCGCGCTACTTCGGGGGCGCGGAGCAAGTGCCGAACCTTTTGTGGCTCCGGCGCTTAAGAACGGCCTGACTTCCCTCCAAAATGAAGGCCAGGCCGTTCTCCCTTTCTGGACGCCATTCCTGTGCGGCAAAGTTGCGCAGCGAAACGTCGCGTAGGCCCGTAGTTCTACTTATTCAGAATTCAGACGTAGTTAACGAAGCAAGCTCAGCCTGATCCTGCCAGCCTATGGAGGGAAATATGGCGCGGAAGATCGGCTTTGATAAAGCTGTAGAGTTCATTCGCAAGACGAGACTTCTTCTCGAAAAAGAAGCGCAGGATACGGACGAGTTTGAAAAGATCGTACTTCGGCACACCCCGCGTCATTGGGAGGAAGCGGCCGTCATACTCGAAGAGGTCGCATTCAATCTGCAAGCAGGCGCCAGATGTGACGGCCTGGATATCGTCGCTGTGAACCGGATCGGTTATTGGCTCCGGCAACAGGATGCAGATCAGCGGATTAAGGCGGCGACTCCCATTCGCAGCGCGCGCGCCAAAGCCGCGTAACGGTGAATCCGAACCGGACAGTGCTTGATGGATCAAAGCCTCGGAGTTTGCGCTCCGAGGTTTCTTCGTCTCGTCTCGAAGTTAAGTCCGAGGCGATGCCGGGCGATACGACCCCGCCGATCTAGCCGCCCGCTTCTCGCGAGGCCTGATCCGCGACTAGGGTCCGCACGCTGTCGACGACATAGTCAGGATCGGCCTGGGCGAAGCCGATTAGTTCGTCCATGATGCTTTGGCGTGTCGGTTCTAGGCTCAGGACCCATTGATCCGAGAGGCTCGATCTGATTCAGGCTCCTTAGGAGTCTGGATTATGAGCGACCTGTATTGGCTGACGGACGAGCAGATGGCCCGGCTGGAGCCTATTTTCCGAAGAGCCATGGCAAGCCCCGGGTTGTCGACCGTCGGGTGCTGAGCGGGATCATCTTCGTGAACCGCAACGGCCTGCGCTGGCGGGATGCGCCGGCAGCCTATGAGCCGCATAAGACGCTCTACAATCGCTGGAAGCGGTGGAGTGAAGCCGGTGTCTTCGTTCGGATGATGGAGGGGCTGTCCGGCGCTCAGACCGAGCGTCGCACGGTCGTGATCGACGCGACCTATCTGAAGGCGCACCGCACAGCTTCGAGCCTCGCGGTAAAAAAGGGGGCCTCGGTCGGCTGATCGGACGCACGAAGGGCGGCATGAACACCAAGCTTCACGCCGTGACCGATGCAGACGGACGACCGATCAGCCTGTTCATGACAGCGGGCCAGGTCAGCGACTACACCGGCGCGGCCGCGATGCTGGACGGCCTTCCTCGGGCGCGATGGCGGCTGGGTGATCGGGCTACGACGCCGATTGGTTCAGGGACGCCTTGCAGGCCAAGGGCATCACGCCCTGCATCCCTGGACGCAAATCCCGAACCGAGCCCATCCGATACGACAAGCGCCGCTACAAACGGCGCAACCGGATAGAAATCATGTTTGGGCGGCTGAAGGACTGGCGGCGCGTCGCCACGCGCGCTGCCCGACCGTCTTCCTATCCGCCATAGCCCTCGCCGCTACCGTCCTCTTCTGGCCATGAGTCCTGAGCCTAATGAGAATTTTATTCTCAACTTTACACACAGACATGACGCTCCTTTTGCTTATAAAGTCGGCTTTTTTCATAGACCATCATTACAATCTATTGACGCCATTTACTTGCAAGCAAACACCGATATGGACAATCAAACTGATACCAGGCCTTTCTCTTCGAACAATTGATGGAGAAAACACTCAAACGAGTCACCCCACCAGGACCGGCGCCGCATAACCGCCTTCCGCGCAGGACAGGCCGTGCACCCGCACGTCCGCCTCGCCCAGCCCCACGCCCAGCAGATCCAGCAATGGGTTGA
>NZ_JAEPWN010000014.1 GCF_016654005.1 Brevundimonas nasdae
TGTCGCCACGCGCTATGATCGATGCCCGACCGTCTTCCTCTCCGCCATAGCTCTCGCTGCAACCGTCCTCTTCTGGCTATGAGTCCTGAGCCTAGTCGGTTAAGGAGAAATTGCAGCGGGCTGGGCGCCGGCATACGGAAAGCTTCGTCGGCGAGGGATCAAAAGGCGCGTGACCGAGTTTGAACAAGAAAGCTGCCAAGGTCTAGGTTTGACGGGCTAGGTTTGTGGGAAGCTATAAATTTGAACAGAATTCTTGCGGAGCTAGAACGTTGCTGAGCTTTGCTTTTTACCTCTAACCATGTTTCGCTCTGCCGAATGAAAATCGAGAATCTGATTATTGACGTTCGGCCTGTGCAGGAAGCGGGCCGTGCATCTCCCCTTGCGCGTGCGTTCTTACTGTTGGCGCAACAGTTGATGCAATCCCACTCGGTGACGGTGCTTGCTACACATAAGGCGCCCTGGCCTGCTGAGTTGCCGCCGGAAGGTGCGCGGGTGATTTATGCCCTGCCGATAGAGCGCAAGGCGCTCACGTTAATGACCGCAGGGCGGGGCGTGGATGAGGTGCGGCCTCATATCAAGCCGTTCGTGAGGTCGCTGTCGGTGACTTGGCGAGAGAGGCCGGGCGGCCCCGGGGGTTACGTCGTCGCTGGAACAGATTTGCCTGATTTGCCAGTGGGGCGAGGTGTTTTCTCGGCGCCGGTAGTTTCCGATCTTGATCGGCTTCAACTCGATTTTCTTGAGAGCATTTCGGTTTCGCTTATTGTCGTTGATGGCGTTGTGGCCTCTGACAAGGACGTGATGCGTGATCTCATTGCGGCCGTCAGAGGAACAGATACGCGTATCGTGACCCTGGGTGGGGCTAGCGTCGTCGAGGCCCCGGAGGTGCTTGCTCTCTACCTGGAAGGCGGAGGTGTTCGCGAACTTGTTGCGAAATCGAACGTCGTCTTGCTTCCTAAGGGGGAGCCGGAAACTGTAACGAGTTGGGAAGTTGAAGCTTGGGGTGGCGCCTGGTTTACGATTTCGGCGGGTGACGTTGTTAAAAGTCTGGCCGATCTATACCAGCGGGCGATCAGGGCGGGATCTGTCACCGCTGAGGATGCTCAGAGCGGGGAGTTGGACGCTCTGATTTCATTGCCGGTCCAGGAGGTGCCGCCCGCGCCGCTCAGGCCGAGGCTTGCCTTGGTGTCGCCGATGTTTCCTGACCTTGGCGGCCCGCCACATTCGTCGCTTGATCTCGCTATGGCTTTGGCTGAGCTATGTGAGTTGGACGTCTGGACCGACAGCGACATGTTGCCGCTACATCGCAAGCGGGTGAACGGGGTCTATCGCCTTAGTGATGTTTTTCCAGCCGACCGTTACGACGAGGTGGTCTATGTGCTGGGCAATCACCGCATGTATGAGCCGATCTATGCGCTGATGCGTCGTCATGGCGGGATCGTCATCCAGCATGACGCCCATATGTTAGACTTCCTCGATGTTGTGCTCGGCCGTGAGGGGTTGGAGCGCCTTTTACTGGAAGAACTCGGTGAGAGGCGTTCTGCGCATCCTGTGACAGAGTTGATCAAAAGCTTGTCCGAGCTTGGTCGACCGCTTTTGTCGCCGATTGTTGAGTTAGCGGATGGAGTAGTTGTTCATAGTCCTACGGCGCGTTCCGTTATCGACCAGCTCTATGATAGTCATGTAGAATATTTTCCGGTTGGCATGCCTTACACCTTTTCGTCAGAAGAAGTCACCTCTGATAAGAGGCTAAGTGCGAAATATGGATCCGGAATCGATCCGGATGTTCCCTGCATCATATCTTTTGGCGAAGTTCATCTTCAGAAGGGCGCTAAGCAGTGCCTATTTGTTCTGAATGAACTGAAAGCGTGGGGCGTGAGGTTCCAGTTTTTGTTTGTCGGTCCTGTTCAAGACGAATTGAGGCGTGATTTAGAAGGGTACATTGACAGGCTTGGCTTGAGTGACTGTGTGCGAATTGTCGGTGCCGTTTCTGAAGATCAGTATGCTCGGTATCTCGTTGCGGGAGATATTGTGTTGCAGATTCGACAGGTTCCGTTCGGCCAGGTTTCAGGCGCTCTTTTGGATGCCGTTTCAGCTGGGATGCATGGCGTGGCGTCGGAAAGTTTGGGGAAATCCATTGAGGCGCCGGAATTTATTCGCTTGGTCGTGGATGGTTCCTCGCCAACAATTTATGCTGAACAACTCGCTGAACTTATCACTTCAAAGAAATATGAAAATCGACCCAGCTCTAGCTGGGATGGTTTTAAAGCAAGGCATGAATTTCATACCTATGCACGAAACCTTCTGAACATGATATTTGGCCGTGATCGTGAAGTTAGCTGAGATGCAGAATCACAGTTCTCGTGGATTCGGAGAGGCGCTTCTCAGCGGGCGTTTTCTGATTAATGTAAACAACCTTGTGGCATGGCCGTCTCGGACGGGGATACAGCGTGTTTGCTATGAATTTTGTACTCGGTGGCCGTACATAGAGAATACGGTTCCCTTTGTTGAACTGGGGGCGGACCGGATTGGAATTTTATCTCCCGATATATTTGAAGATCTAAGGAAGCTATTCGAGCAGGATGATGCGGTTCTACTATCTTTGCAGGCAGCCAACCCGTCGCTGAAAATCGAACCCAATGTGGGATGGATGGGTTTGATTTCCGCTCGAAATCGAATCGCATTTGAAGTCCAGGCGGAGGTTGCGCTTGACGTTTGCCGTGCCGTTATTTCGTTAGAAGAATCTCTTAATCTGGATTTCTACTCGTTTGCCGCGCGTTATCGCCCAGAAAAGATTTTCAATCTTTGTCATGATTTTCTGAGCTGGACTCATGCTCAGCATTTTAACTTCAAGTGGGATGATGCAGATAGTGTTCTGTTCTCTTTAGAAAATAGACGACGATACAGAAATAACTTCTTCACTTCGACGGCTATGCGTGAGCAGTACGTCACGCGGATTAATCGTGGAGATGAACGCGATTATTTTGTCATACCGCCTGGTGCGGATGGCTTGGGCCGGACCTATCGGCAAGAGCCGCCGAATTCTGATGAGTTTGTGGTGGTCGGTACTCTTGAGCCGCGCAAGCAGCCTGTTCAAATTTTGGAGGCGTTCGAGGCGCTGAATGCAGGCGGCCGAGTAGCGAGTCTCTGCTTTGCCGGACGCATGGGGTGGCTCTCTGTCGAGGATAAGCGTCGTTTATTGAAGGCTTTCGATGAGCACCCATGGGTGCGCTGGGTGGACGGCCCGGACGATGAGACTTTGCGTCGATTGGTGCAGAACTGTCGGGCAACCATTTATCTCTCTCTGGCGGAAGGCTTCGGATCTCCGCCGGTGGAAAGTTTGGCGCTTGGCACGCCTTGCGTTGTGTCCGCCGTCATTCCCAGTGTTTTGGACATGCCGTCGAACGGTCAGGTGCGGATTGCGCCTGATGATGGCGCCGCTCTGATAGAGGCTGTTCTCAGCCTGCTTGATGATACGGCCGTTGTCGCCTTGCAGAAGGAGATTGAAACCCTGGCGCTGCCACGATGGCAGGGTTTCGTTGACGGCATAGCCGCCATGATTGACGAGCGAGCTCCGCCCAGCCGCGCCCGGCAGCCCCTGAGCTATGCGCAATCGCTGGATCTTCTTAGGGCTTTGGCTCGAATCCGAGAGGCGTCCCGTGACGACTTGATTGTTGATATTCTTAAGGCTGTGGATCTGGATATCAGCAAAATTCAGATCGCCAGGGTTCAAGACGAGGCGAAAGCTGGTCAGTGGACGAACATAGATGTCGTTCTGAATTTGGCGGCGAAAATGCCGATGGGAACAATCCCGGGGGCGTTCGTGCAGGGAGTTGTCCAGTCGGGGTTGGATTTGTCCAGGCTTCTGCCTGGTGACTGGCGGGTTTGGCAGGCTGAGTTCCGAGATTTGTGTCGAGAGCCTGATTATCGTCTGTATGTCAGGCGGATTTTTTCCGAGCTTCATGGAAGAAGCGTCGATGATGCCGAGTTGGAAACCCATCTCCCCGCACGTGAAGTTTCTCATACGCGTCTTCACGCTCTGGGTCAGGCGCTGGATAGCGATGAGTACGCAAATCGGCAGCGAGATCTAGCGCGAGAACGTGCGCCGAAGGATTATTTCGACGAAATAAGTGTTCAGTCGATCGCGTGGAAGCAGCGCGCATTGGCGACCTTGGCCTGCGAAACGGCGGTCGATCGTGCTCTTTTGATCGAAGATGATGAGCTCTTCGTCAAGACCGCCAGTTTGGATTTGATGGCAGAGCTGCCTTCGGCTGAGCAGGCTGTCCTTTGGCGGAAAGGAGCGGCGAGCCTTCAGGGCCGGTACGGTATTCTGCTCGAAATGCTGACATCTCGCGCCTGTCTGCTGAAGGTCAGGGATGCACGAATTCATCTTGAATTGATCCACGACCTCGCCAGACGAGCGGGCTTGGCCGGGCGCCAAAAGATGACGCCCCTGCAACTGTCCTCCCGTGTGGCTAAGGCGCTGAATGCGGCGGCGCAGTCCAACTCAGTTGATCTGACTCTATTGGTCGATGAAGGGGATGCCGGACGGGACCGCGGCGTCAGCAGCTTGATCAAGAGCCAAAAGGAACCCTCACAGGGAATGGCGCTTGCGGCGCTGTGGGTGATGGCTTCAGGGCGGGCGGAGTGGAACCCGCAGTTGCTGGACTGGGCTCGCGCTCAGTTGAAAACCCTTGTTCTTAAGAATTCCCACCAGCCAACCGGTTGGACGGGTGATGTCGCAAATCAGTTTCGGGTGGCTATTGGACGTCCGGCCACGCCGGAGGAGCTTCTTGTGCTCGCCGAACGAGGAAGCGAACAGGACGCGCGCATCAAACTGTTGGCGATCTTGGTTTCGGGCTTGAGGCGCGGTGAACTGGCTGATTGTTCCGAAGCTCTGTACGCGCTTTTGGATGAAGCTGATCTTTTGGTCGTAGAGGCAGGCGTGATCGAAAGCCTGGCTTCGTCTCTGGAAGTTGCTGCGCCTCGTCGTTTCGGTCAGACGTTTCGTGCTGAAGGCCGCGAAGCGGTTGCGAGCATTGAGGGGGGGGGCGCAGGGTCGGTGTCAGGAGCGCCTGAAGTCCTGCTGCAGGAGCATGCCGATGGCGACATCTCCACGATCGAACAGCTTTTGATGCTTGATGACGAGCCCTTTGTGCGCATGGCTTACAAGAAAATTCTTCTCAGAGAAGCAGATGAAGGGGGGCTTTCTAACTATAGAGGGTTGCTTCTAGCGGGTAAGGGGAAGGTTTCCGTGATACGGGGGCTAGCTCTAAGCGAAGAGGGTCGTGCTAAGAAAACGCAACTTCTCGGTCTTCAGGAGTTTCTTGATGCTAACCCCATTCCAAGCCGGAGAGGCAAGAAGTCCTGGAAGCGTTTGTTCCGCTTTAAACTGTAAGATTATGCTTATAACGGACGGATTTGATCATGTTTGAAAATCTTAAGCACGATAACGTCCGTGCCAGGGCGCCGCTGCGACTTGGCCTTGGGGGCGGCGGTACGGACCTGAATTCCTACTATCTGGAGCATGGCGGCGCGGTCCTGAATGCGACGATTGACCGATATGCCTATGCGCATCTTACGAAGAATCCGGATGGGCGGCTATGTTTCAGGGCTGACGATTTGGGGCAGGTGGACGAACTGCCGTGCAGTCTGGATTTTGATGTTCGGTCGGGCCTCTCCCTGCACCGTGTGGCTTATGCTCACATGATGGAGAAGTATAACGACGGAAAGCCGATGTCGTTGTCGATCTCCACTACCATAGATGTGCCGGCCGGTTCAGGGTTGGGGGCGTCTTCTGCGCTGATGGTTGCGTTGATCGAAGCTTATGCACTGGCCCTGCGCCTGTCGCTTGGCCCGTATGAAGTGGCGGAACTTGCCTATGATCTGGAGCGCGAGCGACTCGGCATGTTGGGCGGCAAGCAGGATCAGTATGCCGCCGCGTTTGGCGGTTTCAACTATATTGAGTTTTTGCCAAATGATGTCGGCGTTATCGTCAATCCGCTTCGTCTTCATCGTGAGTATTTGAACGAATTTGAATCCTCTCTTGTGATTTGCTTCAGCGGACAGTCGAGGGAGTCGGCGAAAATAATCAAGAACCAGGTCTCGGGATTGAATGCGCTGGATGCGAAGACATTGAAGTCCATGCATGAAATAAAGAATCACGCAGCTGAGATGAAATCTCTACTTCTTGCAGGCAAGGTTCGTGAAACGGCCAATGTCCTTCAGAAGGCGTGGCTGTCTAAGAAGAATACGGCTTCGACAATCACCAACGACACCATCGATGATATCATCGAGGTGGCCATGGATCATGGGGCATGGGGCGGCAAGGTTTCTGGCGCAGGTGGCGGCGGGTTCATCATGCTTTTGGCTGATCCATCGCGTCGGCATAATCTTATCGAAGCTCTGAATTCTGCCGGCGGCGCCGCCAGTGCTGTTCGGCTGACGTTTGAAGGGCCGGAATCCTGGGTCGTTCCCTCATAAAGGGCTTGAGGTATTGATCGACAGATCGGTTCTGTTTGATCCAGCGAATAAGGGTAAAATCAACGTGGTCGAACAATGCGCCATCCTTTTGGGCGGTCTGGGAACGCGCCTGGGCGAGCTTACGCGCGAAACGCCCAAACCCTTGTTGCCCGTCGGCGACCGGCCTTTTGTCGAGTTGCTGATCCGCGAAGCCTGGCGGATGGGCTTTCGCAAGGTGCTGCTTCTGGCCGGATATCGCTCCGAACGGGTTCTGGGCATGGTCGACGACCTGCGGCGGGTGCTCCCCCGCAACTGCTCGCTAGAGATATCGGTCGAGAACGAACCGCTGGGGACGGGCGGGGCGGTGGTCAATGCGCTGCCCTATCTGGAAGAGCGTTTCCTGCTGATCAACGGAGACACCTGGTTTGATTTCAACTGGAATGCGCTCTGCACCGATCACGGCGAGGACACCGCGAGCGTAGCGATCCGAGAGATCGATCTGGCTGACCGGTATGAAACAATCGAAGTGGACGGTGATGGTCGCGCCCTGCGTGTAATTCCCCGGGGGGGCGCGCAGCAGGCGCCCTTCTACGTCAATGGGGGCGTGTATTGTTTCTCCAGATCGCATTTTGAGGCTCGGCAGGAGCGTTTCTCATTGGAAGCGGATTTGCTGCCGGCACTGACCGTCGCGGGAAAGCTGCGCACTGTGCGTTCAGAAGGGTATTTCATTGATATCGGCATTCCGGAAACCTATGCTCGAAGCCAGGTTGAAATACCGGCGCGTCAACGTCGCCCGGCCCTGTTCCTGGATCGTGACGGCGTCATCAATCATGACGACGGCTATGTCGGTACGCGGGATCGTTTCCGCTGGACGCCTGGCGCCAGAGACGCGATCCGTTACGCCAATGAAGCGGGTTATTTTGTATTCGTTGTCACCAACCAGTCCGGCGTAGCGCGCGGTTATTACACGACAGAGGATGTTGTGGCCCTGTTTGACTGGATGCAGACCGAACTGCGTCAGGCCGGAGGGCATATCGATGACTGGCGATACTGCCCGTATCATCCGGATGGTGTCGTGGAGGAGCTTTCCATCGTGCATCCGTGGCGTAAACCTCAGCCGGGAATGCTGTTGGATCTGATGGCGCAGTGGGACGTTGATGTCGCTCACAGCCTGATGATCGGTGATCAGGGCAGTGATGTCGCCGCCGCTGAGGCCGCAGGTGTTCAAGGTGTCTTGTTCAACGGCCCAGATCTCTACGCATTCGTAATTGAGCACCTGTCGAAGAGGCGCGAAGCATGATCACACACGACCTTGAACAGGTTCAGGGGAAGGCCAGAGAGTGGCTGCTGAATATTGCTGCGCCGTTCTGGAGCCAAACAGGGCGCACTGCGTCGGGTCTGTATGCAGAAAGACTCTCGCGAACGGGTCAGCCTGATGCGGAATATTATCGAACCTTTGTTCAGGCGCGTCAGATTTATGCCTTTTCCGCCGCCCATCAGCAGGGTTGGGATGGGCCCGCGGTCGATCAGGTTCAGCAGACGGTCAATCGTCTGATGAGCTCAGCACGGCGCGCAGATGGTTTCTTTGTTCATAAGCTCACCCATGAGGGGGATGTGCTTGATGAACGCGCTGATCTTTATGATCAGGCATTTGCCCTGTTCGGCCTTGCTGCTTCTGGAAATCTTCTCGAGAAACCCAGTCTGTTTGATGAGGCAGAGCGCTTGCTCGATGTCCTCGAAGCTCACTGGAGTCATTCCGAAGGGGGCTTCACCGAGGGCGAGATCGTGGACAGTTCGATCCGTCGTCAGAACCCGCACATGCATTTGCTGGAGGCGTTCACCGCACTCTATCAGTACAGCGGGCGCCAGCGTTTTGGTGATGCAGCTGCGTCCATCGCTGAACTTTGCCAGACGCGGTTCGTTGATGCGGACACCGGCGCCCTGCTTGAGTATTTTGAGCAGGATTGGCGTCCGCTGGGTGATGTGCGAGGCCGGATAGCAGAGCCAGGGCATTGCCTGGAATGGGCGTGGCTGTTTGAAGGATTTGCGGCGATCGGAGGCGCGGACGCTCTGGCCGTGTCTGATGCTCTGACAGGATTTGCGCGCTCAAGGGGTATTGATGCGGAGCGCGGCGTAGCCATCAATGAAGTCCTGACCAATGGTGAAATTCACGACGACAGGGCGCGACTGTGGCCTCAAACCGAGCGCATGAAGGCGGCGGTGTCGCGTTATGCGCGCACCGGCGCCGACAACGAGGGACGTGAAATCATCGACGCCTACAGGGGATTGGAGAAATACTTCCTGGCGGACCGCCCGGCTCTTTGGACCGACAAGATGCTGAAGGATGGGACCTTCTTGGAGGAACTGGTGCCTGCCAGTTCATTCTACCACATCTCCTGCGCGATTCATGAGCTGCTGAACCTTGAGGTTGCGGCTGATCGGTCTTCACAGGGCTGACGTCGGATGCTCGCTGCATTGCTGGGCGTCGATATGTCCAACTCGCTCGTAAGCAGGTTGAGGTCCAGGCGACGGCGAGGCCCGGTTTCATAGTGACTCGGCAGGGCTTCGCCGCTATCTCGCGCGGGCAATGAACGAAACTGAACGCCAATCCGAAGAACGCAGCTGGGAGACGGCGAAGACACTCGCTGAGGCCCTGCCGTATATTCAGGTCTATGACCGTGAGACCGTGGTCATCAAATACGGCGGCCACGCCATGGGCGAGAGCGCCGTGGCCAAGCAATTCGCCGCCGATGTCGTGCTGCTGAAGCTGATGGGGGTGAACCCGGTCGTGGTGCACGGCGGCGGGCCGCAGATCAGCGCCATGCTGGACAAGGCCGGGGTCAAGTCCAGCTTCATCGACGGCCTGCGCGTTACGGACCCGGCGACGATGGAAGTCGCCGAAATGGTGCTGTCGGGCGCGGTCAACAAAGAGATCGCCCACTGGATCACCATGGCCGGCAAGGAGGCCGACGTGCGTGGCGTGGGCCTGTCGGGCAAGGATGCGGGTCTGCTGACGGTCGAGAAGACGCGCCGCACCAAGCGTGATCCCGACAGCATGATCGAGCATGAGGTCGACCTGGGCTATGTCGGCGAACCGACCAAGGTCGATCCCAAGTTGATCGCCGGACTGATCGCCTCGGAGACCGAAGACTGGGTGCCGGTCATCGCCCCGATCGGCGTGGCTGAGGACGGCCAGACCTTCAACGTCAATGCTGACACGGTGGCGGGCGCCATCGCTGGTTCGCTGAACGCCAAGCGGATGCTGCTGCTGACGGACGTGCCGGGGGTCAAGGGGGCGGACGGCCAGATCATCCGCCAGATGACGCTGGAAGAGGCGCAGAACCTGATCGACACGGGCGTGGCCACCGGCGGCATGATCCCCAAGCTGGAGACGGCGATGGCGGCGGTGCGCGCAGGCGTCGAGGCCGTGGTCATTCTGGACGGCCGCCGGTCGCACGCCATGCTGGTGGAGCTGTTCACCGAGTTCGGCGCAGGCACCCTGGTGAAGGCGTCTTGACCGACCTGAACCCCGCCAATCTGGGCCACGTCAACGCCTGGGTGTTCGACATGGACGACACCCTTTATCCGCGTGAGCAGGGGCTGATGCGTCTGGTCCAGGCGCGGATCAACGCCTTCGTGGTCGAGGCCGTGGGCCTGGCGCCGGAAGAGGCGGCGGTGATGCAGCGCCAGTTTCTGGACGAGCACGGCACGACGCTGGCGGGCCTGATGGCCAACTACGCCGTCGACACCGACCGCTTCCTGAAGGAAGTGCATGACGTGCCGCTGGATTCGGTCGAGCCGAACCCGCGTCTGGCCGAACGGCTGAAGGCCCTGCCGGGCCAGTGTTTCGTCTTCACCAACGGCGCGCGCGACTATGCGCACCGGGTGCTGGGCCGGATCGGGATTTCCAACTGTTTCGCAGGCGTCTTCGCCATCGAGGACGGGGATCTGACGCCCAAGCCGAACCCGGCGACCTTCCGGCGGATGCTGGAGCGGTTCGACATCCAGTCCCACCGCGCCGCCTTTTTCGAAGACACGCCCAAGAACCTGGAGCCGGCCAAGGCGCTGGGCATGACCACGGTTCTGATCGGCGACGGGCATGGCAAGCCGTTGGGCGACCACATCGACATCATCGCCCCCGATCTTCTCGACTTCCTCTCCGACCTGAATCTCAAGGACGCCGCATGACCGACCTGTCGCATCTCGAATCCGTCATCGAGGCGGCCTGGGAAGACCGCGCCAATGTCTCGGCCGCGACGCAGGGCGATGTGCGCCATGCCGTCGAAAGCGCCCTGGCCCTGCTGGACTCCGGCCAGGCGCGCGTGGCCTCGCGCGGCGACGACGGCGTCTGGACCACGCATCAGTGGCTGAAGAAGGCGGTGCTGCTGTCCTTCCGCCTGAACGACAACCAGATCATGCGCGCCGGTTCGCGCGGCCCGGTCCTGCCGATCTCGTCGGACCATGCCTCGGGCCTTGGCCCCTTCTGGGACAAGGTGCCGAACAAGTTCGGCGAATGGGGTCAGGCCGACTACCAGGCCGCAGGCTTCCGTTCCGTGCCGGGCGCCATCGTCCGTCAGGGCGCCTATATCGCCAGGAACGTCGTGCTGATGCCGTCGTTCGTGAACATCGGCACCTATGTCGATGAGGGCACGATGGTGGACGCCTGGGCCACGGTCGGCTCCTGCGCCCAGATCGGCAAGAATGTGCACCTGTCGGGCGGCGCGGGCATCGGCGGCGTGCTGGAGCCTCTGCAGGCCAATCCCACCATCATTGAGGACGGCTGCTTCATCGGCGCCCGCGCCGAGGTCGCCGAGGGCGTGATCGTGCGCGAGGGCGCGGTCCTGGCCATGGGCGTCTATCTGTCCGGCTCGACCAAGATCGTGGACCGCGCCACCGGCGAAGTCTTCCGCGGCGAAGTGCCGGCCTATTCGGTCGTCGTGCCGGGTTCGCTGCCCGATCCCAAGGGCGGCCCGTCGCTGTATTGCGCCGTCATCGTCAAGCGCGTCGACGCCCAGACGCGGGCGAAGACCGGCGTGAACGAACTGCTGCGCGACTGATTGCAAGATCGGGGACGGCCGTTCGGTCGTCCCCGTTTCCTGATCAGGCAGCGGCCTTCACGGCGGCTGCGTTGACAGCAGCGTCGGCGATGCCGGTCAGGTCTTCGTCTGTTTGGGCTTCTTCCTGCAGGGTCTCATCCAGCAGGGCGGCGGCGTCTTTCAGACCCAGAACCAGCGCCCAGCGTTTCAGCGTGCCATAGCGCGTGATCTCATAGTGTTCGACGGCCTGTGCGGCGGCCAGAAGACCTGCATCAAGGGCGGGCGCGCCCTTGTATTCTTCCATGATTTCGTCGCCCTCGGCCAGGATGCCCTCGATGGCGTCGCAGGTCTTGCCCCGCGCGGGTTTGCCGATGATTTCGAAGACCTGCTGCAGGCGTTCGATCTGACCTTCGGTCTGGCCCTTGTGCTTCTCGAAGGCCGCTTTCAGTTCTGGCGATTGAGCGGCCCTTGCCATTTTAGGCAGGGATTTCAGAATCTTCCGCTCAGCGTAATAGATGTCCTTGAGCGTGTCGTGGAACAAGGTGTCGAGAGTCTTGTCGGCCATGGTCGCAGTCTCCCTTGATGTAGTGGGGCGCAAATGCGCGCCCCACTACAAGCGATCCCACGGGCTTACGTTCCTGCGAACCAGACCAGCCGGCGTTCAGCCTCAGGCCTGAAGGCGCTTCAGGTCCGGGGGGGTGGCCTCGTCGGTGAGGAGGGCGATGGCTTCCTCGACCGTGACGATGGTCTGGGCCTGGCTGCCCAGGCGGCGGATTGCGACCTTGCCTTCTTCGGCTTCCTTGCGGCCGACGACGGCGATGGCGGGCACCTTGCCGACTGAGTGTTCGCGGATCTTGTAGTTGATCTTCTCGTTGCGCAGGTCGGTTTCGACGCGCAGGCCCGCCGCGCGGAACTTGGCCGTGACCTCTTCGGCATAGCCGTCGGCGTCCGACGTGATGGTCGCCACCACGGCCTGGGTCGGGGCCAGCCACAGCGGGAAGGCGCCCGCATAGTTCTCGATCATGATGCCGATGAACCGTTCGAACGACCCCAGGATCGCGCGGTGCAGCATGACCGGGCGGTGCTTCTGGCCGTCTTCGGCGATGTAGGTCGCGTCCAGACGTTCGGGCAGGACATAGTCCAGCTGGATCGTGCCGCAGGTCCATTCGCGGCCGATGGCGTCCTTGACGATGAAGTCCAGCTTGGGCGCGTAGAAGGCGCCGTCGCCCTCGGTCACGACCGGCTCTGTTCCGGCGGCGCGGGCGGCCTCAAGCATCAGGGCCTCGGCCTTGTCCCAGAACTCGTCCGAACCGGCGCGGTTCTCGGGCCGGGTGCCCAGGCTGATATAGGCGGTCTCCATGCCGAGGTCGGCGTGGACGCTGCGGGCCAGCTTGATGAACTCGGCCGTCTCCTCGACGATCTGGTCTTCGCGGCAGAAGATGTGGGCGTCGTCCTGGGTGAAGCCGCGCACGCGCATCAGGCCGTGCAGCGACCCTGACGGCTCATAACGGTGGCAGGCGCCGAACTCGGCCATGCGCAGCGGCAGTTCGCGATAGGACCTCTGGCCCTGATCGAAGATCTGGACGTGGCCGGGGCAGTTCATCGGCTTGAGCGACAGGGTCTCGCCCTCGACCGTCTCGCAGACGAACATATTGGGGCGGTACTTGTCCCAGTGGCCGCTCTGCTCCCAGAATTTGCGGTCCAGAACCTGGGGCGTCTTGACCTCGACATAGCCGGCGGCGTCCAGGCGGCGGCGCATATAGGCCTCCAGCACGCGCCACAGGACCCAGCCCTTGGGGTGCCAGAAGACCATGCCGCGGCCCTCTTCCTGCATGTGGAAGAGCTCCATCGCCTTGCCGACTTTGCGGTGGTCGCGCTTTTCGGCCTCTTCGATCCGCAGCAGATAGGCGTCCAGGTCCTCCTTGGTCGCCCAGGCGGTGCCGTAGATGCGCTGCAACTGGGCGCGGTTGCTGTCGCCGCGCCAATAGGCGCCCGCCAGCTTGGTCAGCTTGAAGGCCTTGCCGACGAACTTGGTGGTGGGGAAGTGTGGTCCGCGGCACAGGTCCGCCCATTCGCCCTGCTTATAGACGGTGATCGTTTCCGTCTCCGGCAGGTCGCGGATCAGTTCGGCCTTGTAGCTTTCGCCGATTTTCTCGAAGTGGGCGATGGCCTCGTCGCGCAGCCAGACCTGGCGCTCCAGCGGGGCGCCCCGGTCGATGATCTCGCCCATCTTCTTTTCGATCTTGGCGAAGTCGTCGGTCGAGAAGGGTTCGTCGCGGGCGAAGTCGTAATAGAAGCCGTCCTCGATGGCCGGGCCGATGGTGACCTGGGTGCCGGGGAACAGTTCCTGCACCGCCTGGGCCAGCACGTGGGCGGCGTCGTGGCGGATGGTCTCCAGCGCCTCAGGATCGTCGCGCATCAACAGGCGGAAATCGCCGTCGCCGTCGATGACGCGGTCAAGGTCGCGCTGCTCGCCGTTCCAGACGACCAGAGCCGCCTTCTTGGCCAGAGAGGGAGAAATGGCGGCGGCCACGTCGCGGCCCGTCGAGCCTTGCGGATACTGACGCACCGCGCCGTCGGGGAATTTCAGTTCGATCATCGTTTTTCTTTGACTGGGGGCACGGGATCATAACCCGACCCTCCGAAAGGATGGCATTTACAGAGCCTGCGCACGGTGAGCCATCCCCCCCGCACCGGACCATGCTGGATCAGGGCGTCGCGCCCATAGTCCGAACAGGTCGGCAGGAATCGGCACTGCTGGCCGATCAGGGGGGACAGCGTCAGCTTGTAGCCCCGATGGGCCGCGCGCACGCCGCGTTCATAGAGAGACATTTGTCCCTTCGCCGGGGGCTGATGAGGGTTCGCCGTGCTTATCCCCTGTCACAGCAGGGGGATCAACCGGGCAGGGCCTCAAGCCGCGCCGGCGAGGCGAGTTCGCGTGTCGGTGTGATGCTTTTCCAGCGCCTGATTGACGGCGGCCAGCGTCGCCTCGATGGCGACCAGCGACGAGGCGTGGCGCGCGGGGTAGTCAGCGACCTGTTTCAGGACGCGCAGATCCTCGAACCGGCCGCTCGGGCCGTCGCCTCCGGATTTCAGCATGGCGGACATGGCGTCGCGGGCGTCGGCGATCTCGGAAACGCTGGCCCCGATCACCGACTGGCCCAGCACCCCCGCCGCCGCCTGACCCAGGGCGCAGGCCTTCACGTCCTGGGCGAACACAGCCACCCGGCCCTGATCGTCCAGCACCACATCGACCGTCGCCCGTGATCCGCACAGTTTTGCGACCCGCTCCGCCGTGCCCTCAGGCGCAGCCAGCCGCCCGGCGTGCGGCAGGTTCGCCGCCAGCGTCAGAATGCGCGTGCTGTAGAGATCGTCGATCATGGAATGAAGATAGGACGTGTGCGCGCGAGGGGGAAGATGGACGGTTTGCTTGATCTTGCGGCTAAGTTAGAGTTCGGCATGACGCGGTTTTTCGAGCCCGACACTGAAGCGCACCTGAAGCTGGGCGGACTGTCCATCTGGGTGGATGGGCGAGAGCATCCGCACAGTGATGACGGCGACGATGGAAACTGGCTGATCATTTACGCCAGAGTCGAGGCGCCCGGCGCCTTGGTCGAGCTAAGTGGGCCGTGGTTGCGCAGGGACGAGGTGGCGGCCTTCCTGCAGCAGGTTGAAGCCATGTCGGAGAATTTGAGCGGAAAGGCTGAGCTCTATCCAGTCGAGCCTGCGATCAAGGCGGTGTTGGAGATCGATGTGCGTGGGCAGATCGCCCTCGTCGTTGAGGCCACGCCCGATCATATGACGCAGTCGCACAGGTTTCGCTTCGAACTTGATCAATCCTACTTGCCAGTGATCGTACGGCAATGCAGGGGAATTCTGTTCCGATTTCAGGCTTGGAGCGTGAAAGGCTAAGGCTTCAACATTCGGTTCCTGCCTGAATATGAAAGGCTTTTCACGTGTCTTGGGCGCCCGGCTACAGCGCCATTCGACAGCAGGCCAACGAGATGACGCTGATGTCGGCCCACCGGTCACGGGCTGATGAATGCGGGCGTCATTCTGGTCGGAGTGTCGATTGTCGTCTTCGCCATCGCCGTCTCCCTGTTGTGGCCTATATGTGGGCGTCGGCGGCAGGGGTCTGAGAGAACTGACCCAGCGGGTCGTGGCGGGCGTCTTCCTGCTATGGCTGGGCTTCCTCTCGCGGCGCGTGCTGCAGGATGATGTCTAGGCCGGTGCTGCTGACCGTCAGTTCCGCGTCTGCATATTCGGCCAGTTCGGGCCAGCGGGTGTGCAGCGGGTGCTGCTGGGCGGCGGTGATCACAACCACGTCGGCGCCCGCGGCCTCGCCCGCGCGGACCCCCGCCTCGGCGTCCTCGAACACCAGGCAGTCGGCGATGTCGAAACCCAGCGTCCGCGCCGCCTTCAGATAGCCCGCCGGATCCGGCTTGCCGCGTTCGACGTCCTCGGCGGTGATGAAGACGGCGGGCGGGGTTACGCCGGCGGCTGTCAGGCGCGCACGGGCCAGGGGCACGGTGGCCGAGGTGACGATGGCCCAGCGGTCGGGCGGCAGGCGTTTGACGAAATCGATGGCGCCGGGAATGGGAACGACCCCCTCCACATCCTCGATCTCTCCACGTTCGACCCAGGCGATCTCGGCTTCCAGGTCGATGTCCGGCAGGTTCTGTTTTCTGATGGTGTCGGCGGCGCGCATCCCGTGCATGGTTGGCAGGAAGGCGGCGACATCAATGCCGTGACGCTCGGCCCAGCGGCTCCAGACCCGTTCGGCGGCGGCCGTTGAGGTGATCAGGGTGCCGTCCATGTCGAACAGGAAGGCCTGATAGGTCTTGGCGGCGGCGCGGGGGGAGAAAGTCATGCCCCCTATCAGCATGGCGGCCCGGTCGGGATCAACCGCCCTGCAGCGAGGTCCAGGTGCGCGTGCCGTCGGGGGTGCGAGGCGACCCGCGATCCTGCAGCCAGCGCAGGTTCCGCTCGGCCTGTTCGGGCGGCATTTCACGACGCAGAATCTGCTCCGCCTCGCCCATCTTGCCCTGCAGACCCAGCACCATGGCCAGGTTCAGCTTGACCTTCAGCGAGGCGTTCGGCTGGGCCACGGCGCGGCGCAGCAGGGTCTCCGCGCCCGGCGCGTCCCCTTGCGTCGCGGCGGACATGGCGGCGTTGGCCAGCACATCGGGATTGTTCGGCGACAGGGTCAGGGCCTGGTTCCAGGCGGCGCGGGCCTCGTCAAACCGACGCACCTGCTCATAGGCCGTGCCCAGCAGCGAATAGGCGCGCCAGTCACGCGGCGCCTGGTCGCGCGCCTTCTCCAGCGGACCGATGCCGTAGAAGGCCTGCCCCCGCGCGATATGGGCGCGGCCCAGTTCCAGCATGGCGTCCAGATTGGTCGGCTGGATGGCCAGGGTCGTCTCCGCCGCCTCGACCGCCTGATCGTAACGCCCCAGTTCGCGCAGGGCCTGGGCCAGCCTGACCCCGGCGACGGGATCATTGGGCACGGCCTCCTGTTCGCTGGCCCAGAAGACCGAGCGCGACAGGGCGTCCATCCGGTCATAGGTGGCGCGGATTTCGGGCGAAGACGCCTGGCGCAGGCTGGACGCCGCCTGATCCGCAGGCGCGCGCGCCTCGGCCAGCGCGGGCGATGCGGTCAGCGTCAGCAGGGCGATGGTTGCGAGACGGGCGGTCATGCGCGACATGGGGTGGATCCTGACGGTCCTGGGTTCTGCGTCTGAGAATCGTGGGTTCGCGTCAAATCTTGGTTAATGGCCGGAAAGGTTTGCCTCCATGTCCGCACTGCACTCCCAACTGGCCCCCGCACACGACGCCGAAGCCGCAATCCCGGTGCGTTTCGTTGGGCCGGGCGGGCAGTTGAATGAGGCGGCGCAGCTCTGGGCCGATGTCCATGCCTTCGAAGGCAAGTCCGGCCAGCTTCTGGTCGTGCCGAATGCGCAGGGCGGCGTGGGTCAGGTGATCGTCGGCGCGGGCGACCGGTTCGACCCCATGTCCGCGCGCGGCCTTTCGGCGCGCCTTCCGGGCGGGGTTTACAGGCTGGATGTGGCGGCGGATCAGGCGGGGCAGGCGACGCTGGCCTTCCTGCTGGGGACCTATGTGTTCGACCGCTACAAGGCGCGGACGGACAAGGGGCTGGTGCGGCTTGTGACGCCCGAGGGGCTAGACGCCGCCGAGGTCAGCCGCATCGCCGCCGCCTGCGCCCTGGCGCGGGAAATGGTCGACACCCCCGCCGCCGACATGGGGCCGTTGCAGATCGAGACCATCGCCCGCGAGATCGCCGAAAGCGCCGGGGCGAAGATCACGGTGACGACCGGCGACGCCCTGCTGGAAGACAACTACCCCGCCGTTCATGCCGTGGGCCGCGCCGCCGCCCCGCACCGGGCGCCCCGCGTTATCGAAATCGGCTGGAAGCTGGACCAGACGGACCTGCCGCTGGTCGCCCTGGTCGGCAAGGGGGTGGTGTTCGACACCGGCGGTCTGGACCTGAAGCCCGCCGTCGGAATGCGCAACATGAAGAAGGACATGGGCGGATCGGCTCATGCTCTGGCGCTGGGGCGGCTGGTCATGCAGGCGGACCTGCCCGTGCGGCTGGTGGTCATCGTGGCGGCGGTCGAGAATGCGGTGTCCGCCGACGCCTTCCGTCCCGGCGATATCCTGAACAGCCGCAAGGGTCTGACCATCGAGATCGGCAACACCGACGCCGAAGGAAGACTGATCCTTGCCGACGCCCTGACGCGGGCGGGCGAGCATTCGCCGGACCTGACGCTGGACTTCGCCACCCTGACCGGCGCCGCGCGGATCGCCCTGGGGCCGGACCTGCCGCCGCTCTATACCGATGATGAAGCCCTGGCGGAGGGTCTGCTGGCGGCGGCGGCTGAGGTGCGCGATCCCCTGTGGCGGATGCCGCTGTGGGCCGGATATCGCGCGGCGCTGGACACCGAGATCGCGGACATGAAGAACGATTCCTCGGCCTGGGCCCAGGCCGGATCGGTCACCGCCGCCCTGTTCCTGCAGAAGTTCGCACCCGTAACCGGCGCCTGGGCGCACATGGACATCTTCGCCTGGAACCCCCGCGCCCGCCCCGGTTTCCCCGAGGGCGCTGAGGCCCAGGCGCTGCGGGCCTGTTACGCCATGCTGAGGGCGCGATACGCCGCCTGATCGTCAGGCGAAGACCGCGTCAGGTTCTATCTCGCTGCTTTCGTCGGACGGCGGTCGAAGCGGTCGGATGCGCCGCGCCCTCGACCGCACGCCCTTGACTGCCGTTGTCGCCATACGTGCGGCGATGCTGACGACAGTCCGGGTCTGACGAACCAGCCCGCGCCAACTGGCTGCGGCGCGCAGGCTGATGGCCAGAACCATCATGTCGAACACCACGGTCGCGTCGAACATCAGCACCCAGCCCGTCAGTTCGGGCGCGGCCATCGCGTATATCCGCACGCCTTCCGCCTCGAACAGGGCGACGGCCAGAACGCCAAGGCCGACGACCAGAAGCAGGCCAAGGACCTGTCCGCGCGAGATGCGGGATAGGTGACGTGCGGGCGTCTCCACCAGCCAAAGTCTTAACGACGCGCCGATTGGTCCTCGGTCAAAAAGGGTCAATCCGAAGGCAATGAGCAGGCTTGATATCAGCAGCATGTGGGGCCCCAGATGCGTTCACCCTTTGGAATCGATGTGGGCGCGCCCCTTGCCCATTCAAGCCGGACAGTCAAACAAGCCGAACGCGGTTCTGTTGATTGTCCTCAGAAAATCGTCGGCTGTTAACGGGCGGTTCGCCATCAGTGGATAGTCTGGGGGCTCCATAGACGCGAGCCCACGTTGACCGACGTCCTCGACCTTCTTCCGCCCGGCGATCTGCTCGCCCGTTCCGACCTCGCCGAACAGGCGCTGGAGGGGCTGGTGCGCGCCGACCGGTATCGCAAAACCGACGCCATGCATTGTCGGGCGCCGGTGGCGGACCTGTTTTCGTCCAGCGATGAGCGGATCGACCAGCTGCTGTTCGGCGAGATTTTCGATGTGCTGGAGACAGTGGGCGGCCGGGCGTTCGGTCGCGCGCGCCGCGATGGCGTGGTCGGCTGGGTCGTGCTGGACAGTCTGAGAGAAGGGGCGCCGCTGGCGACCCGGCGCGTCGCCGCCGTCGATGCGGCCCTGCCGTTGAATTCTCTGGTGATCGAGGCGGAAGGTCTGGCCGAGGCCGATCTGGCGCCGGTCGGCGATTTCGAACGTGATCCCGTTGCGGTGGCCGAACGCCTGCTGGGGCGGCCTCATGCGCTGGGCGCGCGGTCCTCGATTGAGACCGATTGCTCGGGTCTGGTGCAGCAGGCGCTGCTGGCCTGTGGTCTGGCCGGACCGCGCCGTTCGCACGCCCAAGCCGAACTGGGCCGCGCGGTTGCGGCGGATGACCTTCAACGCGGCGACATTGTCGTCTGGATGGCGCCGCAAGGTGATCATGATTGGACCGGACATTCGGCCCTGATGATCGACGGCGAACGTCTGATCCACTCGACCGGATCGCGCGGCGGGGTGGTGATCGAGACTGTGGCCGAGGTCGAGGCGCGCTTCGTCGCCGACGGCTTCGCTCCCGCCGTCTTCCGCCGCCTTTGAGATTCAAGACGAACGGACATGAAAAAGGGGCGGCTCCTGCGAGCCGCCCCTTCTCAATTCAGCGCTGGATCAGTGCGCGGCGGCGGGCGCCGGCGCTTCTGCCTGTGCCGCAGCTGCAGCCGCCGGAGCTTCTGCGCCAGCTGCGCCCTCGGCAGGGGCGGCGCCTTCTGCCGGAGCCTCGGCCGGAGCCGCCGCGCCCGGCTGACGCGAAGGATCGGGCGCCGGGATCGGGTCGTTGGTCGAGCCCTGGGTGCGCAGCCAGGCGATCAGATTGATGCGCGTCTGGGTGTCGCGGATGCCGGCGAACGACATCTTTGTGCCGGGCACATATTTGGCCGGGGCCGTGATGAAGCTGTTCAGGGCGTCATAGTTCCAGGTCGGAACATCGGCCTTGTGCTTGGTCATGGCGTCCGAATAGGCGAAGCCTGCGCGGTGCAGGACCGGGCCGCCGACCACGCCGTACAGGTTAGGACCGATCTTGTCGGCGCCGCCCTGGTGCGCGTCGTGACAGGCCTGGCAGCGCGCGAACGCCGCCTCGCCAGCCGCCAGATCCGCCGTCGGCAGGACCGTGCCCCAGTCCGGCGGCAGCTCCACTTCCGCAGCGCCGCCTGCCGCCTCATCGGGGGCGTCGACGAAATAGCCCATCTTTTCGGGGGGCTCAGAATGATAGATCAGGCCCGAAGCCTGCTGCACGACCAGGATGACGAAAGCCGTCCCCAGGGCCGCACCGAAAATCTTGTTCCACTTCAGATCGCCGCTCATGCGCCTGGTCGATTCCCTCTGCCGCTCCGGGCCCCTCGCAAAACACGCCCCGGACATATTCTTGCCTTGGCGTCTCTGGCACGGTAGCGCGGCCTTCGCAACCGCGCCCGGCACATGACGGGTCCGACAGTCGTCAGGGAAGCCGATGAATCCTTTGATAATGATACCCGCTCGCATGGCGGCGACCCGTCTGCCGAACAAGCCGCTGGCCGATATCGGCGGCGTGCCCATGATCGTTCGCGCCTACCAGCAGGCTGAGGCCTCGGGCCTCCCGGTTGCGGTCGCTGCGGGCGATCCCGAGATCGTGGCGGCCATCGAAGCCATTGGCGGCCGTGCGATCCTGACCGACCCCAACCTGCCCAGCGGGTCCGACCGCATCCGCGCCGCCGTGGACGCCATCGACCCTGAAGGCGATTTTGACGCGGTCATCAATGTGCAGGGCGACATGCCGTTCGCCAGTCCCGGTCTGGCCACCGCCTGCGCCGCCATCCTGCATGGCGAGCCGACGTGCGACATTGCGACCCTGGTGGCGAGGGAGGCGGACGCCTCGGACCGCGCCAACCCTGACGTGGTCAAGGCCGTGCTGGCCCTGGCTGAGGGTGAGCGTCAGGCCCGCGCCCTCTATTTCACCCGTTCGACCCTTTATGGGGAGGCGCCGATCTGGCGTCACATCGGCGTCTATGGCTATCGCCGTGCGGCGCTGAATCGGTTCTGCGACGCGCCGCAGTCGCCTCTGGAGAAGCGCGAGAAGCTGGAGCAGCTGCGCGCCTTGGAGATGGGGATGCAGATCTGGGCCGCCGTCATCGACGAGGCCCCCCTGTCCGTCGACAACCCGGCGGACCTCGAAGCGGCCCGCGCGCTGATTTAGGCTCCATCGTCATTCCTGGGCTGAAGGAAGCGAAGAGCCCGGAATCCAGGGTTGCAGGCGTGGCGCTCGATGCATTCCACAGCGGATGCAGGCCTCCTGGGTTCCGGGTTCGTCCTACGGACGCCCCGAATGACAGTCTTCGCTGAGTGCCGATTGCGCCTTAAGCCTCCTCCGCCCAGGCCTTGATCAGGCTGTGGGCGATGGCGAAGGGGGGCGGGGCCTGGATCGTCGGGTGTTCGCCCGCCAGCACCGCTCGCGCCTCGGCCCGCGTCAGCCAGGCGACCGATTCAAGTTCGGTCTGGTCCGGTTGCGCCTGATTGTCCGACACCTCGGCGATCAGGCCGATCATCAGTTGCGACGGGAAGGGCCACGGCTGGCTGGAGTGATAGGCCGTGTCGACCACCGTCAGGCCCGCCTCTTCCTTCACCTCGCGGGCGCAGGCCTCCTCGATTGATTCGCCGGGCTCCAGGAAACCGGCCAGGGCCGACATCCGGCCCTGCGGCCAGGCGGCCTGACGTCCCAGAAGACAGACCGGCTCCGGCCCGCCCTTATAGACGGGCAGCATGATGGTGACCGGATCGACGCGGGGGAAATGTTCGGTTCCGCAGGCCGGGCAGACGCGTTTCCAGCCGCCCGACGCCGTCTGGGTCAGGGTGCCGCAGTTGGCGCAGAAGCCGTGCCTGCGCCGCCAGTCGAACAGGCTCTTGGCGCCGCCCGCCATGGCGGCCTCGCTTGCCGACAGGATGGCGGCGGCGGCCCGCATCTCATGAAAGGCGCCAATGCCCCGCACCGGCCCCTCGGCGGGGTCGATTGAGCCTTCGAATTCGACGGCGAAGACCGGCTCGTCCTTCCACAGGCCCAGGAACAGTTCGCGGTCGCGCACCATGTCGCGGGCGTGGGCCATCGACAGCCAGGTCAGGCGCGGACCGTCCGCGCTGTCCTCGATCAGCGGGCGGCCTTCCCACAGCACCATCGCCTGGGCGTAAGGCTTGTCCGCCTGCTCGGCCAGCCACTCGGGATCGTTGCGAAGGTCGCCGGCGCGGTCCAGCGGATTGCCGGCGAAGATGTTCAGGTGAGCCATGCCTCCTTGTAGCGCCGCTGCAGGAGGGGCGAGAAGACTTGATTCTCATCGCATCAGCCGTCATATCCCCTCTCGGAGATCGCGGGCGAAGGCTTCGCCAATCTGGTCAGGGCCGGAAGGCAGCAGCCACAACGAATTCACCTTCGGGTCGCGGTCTCTACTTCCCCTGCATTTTGAGTGCGCCATGCTCGCGACGCGGTCTGCGGGATGCGGCGCGTTGTCGGACGCGGCTGATTATGAGACTGTCGTTATATGAAGCGGCTATGGCTCATCGCGTTGCTCCCTCTAAGCGCCTGCGGATCGGCGCCCTCGGAGCCGCGTCAGCAACTGACTGAGATCAGAATGCCCCCTGGGATCGGGTGCGATTTCGACGCTTCGTGGTCAGACGCTGCGGAGATTGGTCTGAATGCCGACGGAACAGTGGAAATTTCCACATGGGGCGGCGAGCAGGCTAACCTGCCGTCAAAAGCGGAGATCGGCCGAAGCCTCTATGCCTTCGGCATCAACATCGAACAGACCGTCTATGTGCGGGCGGACGTGTCGGCTCCTTACGGAGAGGTCGTGCAGATCATGCGCGATCTATCGATGAGGGGTTACGAGGACATACGTTTGAGAAACACGCCGCTTTAGGCCTCAGGCGTCGGCAACTGTGGGCTTCGCGCATTTTCGCGCGTGTCCGGCTTCGCCGCGAGCATTACGCACTGTAAGACTGTCGCCATGACGGACCATGACCCCAGCCTCGACGGCCCGCCCTGGGAAGAGGACGACGTCGCCGAACGCGACGAGAACACCGACGATATGTTCGGCGCGCCTGCGCCTGAACCGGCTGCCGCGACCGTGGCTGCGGCGCCTGTCGTCGCGCCCAAAACCGCGCCGTCGGAGGGCGTGGCCCATGCCGACGACGGCGCCGCCTATCAGGTGCTGGCGCGCAAATACCGCCCGCGCACCTTTGAGGACCTGATCGGGCAGGAGGCGATGGTGCGCACCCTGACCAACGCCTTCGCCACAGGCCGGATCGCCCACGCCTTCATGCTGACCGGGGTGCGGGGGGTCGGCAAGACCACGACCGCGCGTCTGCTGGCCCGCGCGCTGAACAATGAAACCGACACCATCGACCGGCCGTCGCTGACCCTGAGCGCCCACGGACGGCACGACGCCGCCATTATGGCCGGGCAACACATGGACGTCATGGAGATGGACGCCGCGTCGCACACGGGCGTCAACGACATCCGCGACATCCTGGAAAGCGTCCGCTACGCCCCGGTCGAGGCCCGCTACAAGGTCTATGTGCTGGACGAGGTCCACATGCTGTCGACGCAGGCGTTCAACGCCCTGCTGAAGACGCTGGAAGAGCCGCCGCCCCACGCCAAATTCATCTTCGCCACGACCGAAATCCGCAAGGTGCCGGTGACGATCCTCAGCCGCTGCCAGCGCTTCGACCTGCGCCGGGTCGAGCCGGAGATCCTGGTCGAGCACCTGGGCCGGATCGCCGACCGCGAAGGCATGAAGATCGAACAGGACGCCCTGGCCCTGATCTCACGCGCGGCGGAAGGCTCGGTGCGCGACGGCCTGTCGCTGCTGGATCAGGCCCTGGTGCAGGCCGAGCGCGGCCAGATGGTCAAGACCGAGACGGTGCGCGACATGCTGGGTCTGGCCGACCGCAGCCAGACCATCGCCCTGTTCGAATCGATCATGGCGGGCCGCACGCCCGAGGCGCTGGAGAATTTCCGCACCCTGTACGGCTTCGGCGCCGATCCGGTGCAGGTGACCAACGACCTGCTGGAGCATTGCCACGCGGCCTCGGTCGCCAAGATGCTGGGCCCGAATGCGACCCGCCTGCCCAATGATCAGGCGCAGAAGCTGACGGCCCTGGGCGCGGCCATTCCCGCGGCGACCCTGTCGCGCACCTGGCAGATGCTGCTGAAGGCGTTGGACGAGGTGCGCCGCGCGCCCAATCCCGCCGATGCGGTGGAGATGGCCATCGTGCGTCTGGCCTATGCCGCCGACCTGCCGGGACCGGAAGAGGCGCTGAAACGTCTGCAGTCCGGCGATCCCATCGGCGGCGGCTCGGCTCCGCGTGGCGGCGGCGGTGGAGGCGGGGGCGGCGGCGCCTCGGCCCAACTGGCGGCGCGTCCGGTGGTTCAGGCCGCCTTGCCCAATCCGCAGAGTTTCGAGCAGGTCGTGGCCCTGATCGGCGAGAAGCGCGAAATCGGCCTGCAGATGGATGTCGAGCGGTTCGTCAAACCCGTCTCGTTCAAGCCCGGCGCCATCGTCTATGAAAGCGTCGAGGGCGCGCCGATTGAACTGGCGCGCAAGCTGGCTGGGCGGTTGAAGGAATGGACCGGCCGCACCTGGCTGATCGCCGCCAACGGCCAGGGCGGCGGCGAAACCCTGATCGAACAACAGAAGAAGGCCCGCGCGGCCGAGCGTGCGGCGGTCGAGGCCGATCCGTTCGTGGTTGCGGTGCTGAAGGCCTTCCCCGGCGCGACCCTGGGCGAGATCAAGCGGATCGCCCCCACGGTGGTGACCCCGGAAATCCCCGACGACGCAGGCGACGACGAGGACTGAAAACGAAAAGGCCCCGGACCAGCGTCCGGGGCCTTTGATCTTCTAAAGCAGGCTTCGCCTCAGAGAATTTTCGCGGCCTGATCGAACGACAGGCGCGGCGAGCGCGGGAACAGGTTCTCGTCGGTGCCATAGCCCAGGTTGATGATGAAGTTCGGCTCGACATTGCTGTCGGCGAAGAACTCGGCCTTCACGCCGGCGGCGTCGAAACCGGACATTGGGCCGACGTCCAGACCCAGGGCGCGGGCGGCGATGGTCAGATAACCGCCTTGCAGCGAGGCGTTGCGGAAGGCGGTTTCGCGGCGACCAGCTTCTTCACCGAACCAGTCCTTGGCGCCCGGCGCGTGCGGGAACAGGGTGTCGAGGTGATGATGGAAGTCGATGTCCTGGGCGATGATCAGGTTCACCGGCGCCTGCAGCGTCTTGGCGCGGTTGCCTTCAGCCATCAGCGGGGCCAGACGGGCCTTGGCCTCGGGCGAGGTGATGAACAGGAAGCGGGCCGGGGTGGCGTTGACCGCCGTGGGGCCGAACTTGGTCAGGTCGTACAGCTTGTGCAGCAGTTCCGGCGCGACGGGGCGGTCGCTCCAGGCGTTGCGGGTGCGCGCTTCGGTGAAAAGCTGCGACAGGGCGGCGTCCGACAGCGGGGCGTCGCGTTGGGTTACGGCATCATAGGCCATTGGGGAGGCGTCCTGATTAGATTAGCAACGAGTGCAGGTGCTAATTAGGCGCTCTGAGAATTGCTGCAAGTGCAAAACCAGCAATTCAATGTTTCCATATGCGACGACGCGCCACGAAACGAACCCCCTGTGCGACACGCGTCGTTCGCCCTATCTAGGGGGTATGAAAGACCTTACCCAACTTATGCAGCAGGCCCAGGCGATGCAGCAAAAGCTGCAGGACGCCCAGGCCAGGATGGCCGAAACCTCCGCCGAGGGCTCCTCGGGCGGCGGGCTCGTCTCGGTGTCCCTGAAGGGGCCGGGAGAGATCACGGCGATCAAGATCGACGACAGCCTGCTGACCCCCGGCGAGGGCGAGATCCTGGCGGACCTGATCGTCGCCGCCCACGCCGACGCCAAGCGCAAGTTGGATGAGCAGAACAACGCCCTGATGCGTGAGGCGGCGGGTCCGATGGCCGGGATGAACATTCCCGGAATGCCGAAACTCTTCTGATGGCCGCGTCCGCCGGGCCGGAGATCGAACGGCTCATTTCGCTGCTGGCCAAGCTGCCGGGTCTAGGCCCGCGATCCGCGCGTCGTGCGGCGCTGGCCCTGTTGAAGCGGCGCGAGCAACTGCTTGTGCCGCTGGCGGCGTCTCTGGCTGAGACGGCGGAGAAGGTCGTGTCCTGCTCGGTGTGCGGCGCGCCCGACACCCGCGATCCCTGCGCCATCTGTTCAGACGGTTCGCGCGACAACGGCCTGATCTGCGTGGTCGAGGAGGCCGGCGCTCTGTGGGCCATGGAGCGGTCCGGCGCATTCCGCGGCAAATATCACGTGCTGGGCGGCCTGCTGTCCGCCCTCGACGGCGTAGGGCCTGAGCATCTGCGCATCACCGAACTGGTTGGACGGGTTCGGGGCGGCGGCGTGCGCGAGGTCGTGCTGGCCCTGCCTGCCACTGTCGACGGCCAGACCACGGCCCATTATGTCGCCGAACGTATTTCCGGCCCGGAGGTCGAGGTCACTTCTCTGGCGCGCGGCGTGCCGGTCGGCGGCGAACTGGATTGGCTGGACGACGGCACCATCGTCCAGGCCCTGCGGGCGCGCCGTCCCGCCTGAGGTCGATCAGTTGGACGGCGTCGCGGGCGGCGTCTGAGCGGCGGGCGTTCCCCCATCTGTCTCGTCGAAAGTGCGGGCCTGCGCCGCCTGCTCGCCGACGGTCGGGTTCTGGGCGCTGAAGCCGCCATTGGACACCAGCCACATGCCCAACAGCAGGATGGCCACCGCGCCGGTCGACAACAACAGCAGCACCAGCATGCGCGGATTGCGTCGGCCGCCGCGCACATATTGCGCCTCGACGGGGCGTCCTTCGTGGACCGCGTCGGCGGCCTTGTCGTGGCGGTCGGGTTCTACGGGTGTCATGGGCGCCTCTCATTGAACGAATGGATGCAGCCAAACCAACGTCAGGGAGCGACCGGCGTTCCTGAAAGATGCGGGCGGCTTCAAAACCGCCGCGACTCCGGCTAGGAACGGAGCATGAACATGATCGTCCCCATCCTCGCCCTGCTCGCCGCCGTTCTAGGGGGCGGTTTCCTGTGGGCCTATATGGGCTGGCAGCGGACACGCGGCGATCTGGCGGCGGCCGAGGCGCGGATTGATCTGGTCGAGGAAAGCCGCGTCACCATGGGCGAACTGCTGCGCGCCCAGGCGGCCCAGTCGGCGCAGGTGGTGGCGGATCAGATGGTCAGCCGCGCGACCGAGACCTTCCGCGCCCAGGACCAGCTGGCGCGCGAGCGGATGGCGGCTCAGCTCAAGCCCGTCGCCGACACCCTGACCAAGTTCCAGGAGCATGTCGCCGCGCTGGAGAAGACCCGCGCCGAGGAGACAGGCGGCCTGCGCGAGCAGTTGGCGGCCCTGATGACGGCCTCATCCGCCACGCGCGACGAGGCCCGCAAGCTGACCGAGGCCCTGCGCGGCAACACCGGCCGTCGCGGACGCTGGGGCGAACAGACCTGCCGCAATGTGCTGGAGGCCGCAGGCATGGCCGGACGGTTCGACTTCACCGAACAGACCTCCAGCGCCGACGACGAGGGCCGCCAGAACCGCCCCGACTTCATCGTGCGCCTGCCCGGCGGCGGCATGTTCGTGATCGACGCCAAGGTGCCGTTGGCCTTTGACGAAGGAGAGGGGGATGAAGAAGCGCGCGCCCGCTCGGTCGGTCTGCGCACCGCCGCCAGCCTGAAAACCCACGTGCGCCAGCTGTCGACCAAGGCCTATCAGGACCAGTTCAAGCCCAGCCCCGATTTTGTCGTCCTGTTCGTGCCGGGCGACAGCTTCCTGGCCACGGCGCTGGACCATGACCCCGATCTGCTGTCGAACGCCATGGAATCCCGCGTCGTCATCGCCACGCCCTCGACCCTGTTCGCCCTTTGCAAGGCCGTCGCCTATGGCTGGCGCGCCGAGGAGCAGGCCGCCAACGCCGACAAGGTCGCCGCTCTGGGGCGCGAGCTTTACAAGCGGTTGTCGGTCATGGGGGGGCACGCCTCCGCCGTCGGGCGGGCGCTGGATCAGGCGGTCGGCAAATACAACCAGTTCGTCGGGTCGCTGGAAAGCCAGGTCATGGTATCGGCTCGCCGCTTCGAGGACCTGCAGGTCGACCATGAGGGCAAGGCCCTGCCCGAGCTGCCTCCGGTCGAAACCGCGCCGCGCATCATCAGCCGCCCCGAACTGATCGCGCCGAGCGGGGACTGAAACATCTCCGCATGAAATATGGAAAGCTCGCTTGACAATGCCTTTGTCGGTGTGACAAATACACTTGTCATTTAGACAAGGGGTATTGACGAATGCGCAAATGGTCGAAGGTCACCAAGGCGACCGCCATCACATTGGGCGCCGGCATTGCGTTCCTCATTCCAGGCGCGATCCTCGCCGGTTATGGCGAGAAGGCAGGCTGGTTCCCTGATAGCGTGGCCATTCTGACCGTGTTCGGCATCTATGCCGCGGGCATGATGATCGGCGCGCTGTGGATCGGCGCTGAATGGATGCGCTCCATCGATGAGGCCGCGCGCGAAGCCCATAAGTCCGCCTGGTACTGGGGCGGTTCTGGCGGCATGTGCGTGGGCGGCATCGCCTTCATTCTGGCGTCGGCGGGGCCATGGCGCGAGGTGATCGCACGGTCCATCGGCACGGGCGGCCAGCCGATCGACTATATGCTGACCGGCGCGGCCCTGATGCTGGCGCCGATGATGATCGGCTATATCGTCGTCTGGACCTGGTGGTGGCTGGCGCGGATGCGGGGCTGAGCCATGAATAACCGTCTCAAGGTTCTGCGCGCCGAACGCGACTGGTCCCAGGCCCATCTGGCCGAGGTGCTGGGCGTATCGCGCCAGACCGTCAATGCGCTGGAGACCGGTCGTTACGACCCGTCCCTGCCGCTCGCGTTCAAGATCGCCCGGATCTTCGAACAACCCATCGAATCCATCTTCTCGGAATAGGGCCTCGCCATGACGAACCTGTCTTCCAAGTCCATGCCGCAATGGGCCAAACCGCTTGGCGGCATCGCCCTGATCTTCGCCGTCTGCGGCGTGGTGGGCTATGGCGTGGGTCATCTCGCCGCCGAAGTCTTCCCTCATGCCCTGCCTGCGGCGGACCTCAGATGGTCGGACGTGCTGGCCTGCCTGCTGGCGGGCGGCCTTATCTTCGGCGCGATCGCCGTGTTGATCACCAGCCTGGACGCCCGCCGCCTCGGCCGCATGTACAAACTGGAAGGACCGGCGTCCGCTCATGAGATCGCGGTCGCCCGCTTCCAGGCCCTGGTCATCGGCTTTTCCGGCCTCATCCTGCTGCTGCCGATGGTGTTCAGCCTGACCGGCCTGCCGCCTCTCTTCGGCGTCGCCGCCATCGCCCTCCTGTTCGTCGCCCATACGGTGATGAACTGGCGCGTTTATCGGCAGGCTGACGAACTGCTGCGCCGTTCGGTGCTGGAGACGGCGACCATCGCCTTCTTCCTGGGCCAAGGCCTGCTGTTCATCTGGGCCGCTGCCGAACGTCTGGGCGTCGCCACGCCCCTGACCGCCTGGGACGTCTACGCCGTCCTGATGGCTGTCTATCTCGCCGCATCCCTGGCCGTCAGCGTTCGTCGCGGCCTGGCCTGATCCCGCCAATCCACATCTGATCCAAGACGATCAAGGAGACTTCATGAAACTGTCCGCCGTCCTCAAGACCTCCGCCTCCAACCTCGCCCGCGCCGCCGTCGGCGCGGCTGGTGGTCTGGCCCTGTTCTTCGCCATCTCGGGCGCGCCCGGTCAGGCCCTGGCCCAGGACGCCGCGCCCGCCGCCGCCCATCCCGCCATTCAAGGGCAAGGCCCGGCCCTGTGGGTGGTCAAGGATGCGGACTCGACCCTGTATCTGTTCGGCTCGATCCATGTGCTGCGCCCGACCACGGGTTGGGCCAGCCCGCGCGTCAACGCAGCCTTCGATAGCGCTTCCGACATCTGGTTCGAGATCAGCAACCCCGACGATCAGGCCGCCATCATCCCCCTGATCCAGCAGCATGGCCTGTCGCCGCAGACGCCGCTCAGCAGCCGCCTGACGCCGGAGGAAGTCGCCGAACTGGACGAGGCCGCCAAGGCCATCGGCGCCAGCGCGGCCCAGATCGACATCATGAAGCCCTGGCTGGCGGCGCTCAGCCTGTCGGTCGCTCCCCTGGTCAAGGCGGGGTATGATCCCAAGTCCGGCGTCGAAATGGCCCTGAAGGCGCGGGCCGAGGCGGCGGGCAAGCCGATCCATGGCTTCGAGACGCTGGACAAGCAGATCGGCATGCTGGCCAACCTGCCCGACGACACGCAACTGGCCTTCCTGCGTGAGACGCTGAAGAACTATGACGAGGCCACGACCATGCTCGACACCATGGTCAGCGCCTGGGCGCAGGGCGACGTCGCCACTCTGGACCGGGTCGCCGTTCAGGAAATGAAGTCGGACTCCCCCGAACTGTACAAGGTGCTGCTGGTCGAGCGGAACACCGACTGGGCCAACCAAATCCAGACCCTGCTGCAGGGCTCCGGCACCGCCTTCATCGCCGTCGGCGCCGCCCACCTGGCCGGCGAGGACAGCGTCCAGGCCATCCTGAAATCGCGCGGCGTCACCGTCGAACCCGTGCAGTAAGATGCGGATGCGGCGGCCTGCCGCCGCATATCGCCTTGAGCCGAACCGCCCGCGCCGCTATGGGATCAAGGGTCGAGCCGTCTCCGCGACGCAGCTCCGACCGCCCGGCGCGGGTGTAGTTCAGAGGTAGAACGTCAGCTTCCCAAGCTGAATGTCAGGGGTTCGATTCCCCTCACCCGCTCCAAATCCTGTCAACACGCAAAGGGTGGATTGTTTCGCCAGACGATCCTTGGTAGGGTCTTGCGTGGCAAATTCTTTCGCCCTTTCCCTGAATCTTCGTCCGGCAGAGCGCCTGCTCGCCGGGTCGCGACTTATTGGCTGCCGCCGGGACTGACGGCTGCCCGGCGGCGGATCACGCCTGTCGTACCCCACATATCGCTACGAAGTTCTCAGGAGACGCACCGTGTTGCGCGACCCCTCCATCAAATATCGCCCGTTCCCGACCATTGATCTGCCGGATCGCCAGTGGCCCAGCCGCACCATCGACAAGGCGCCGCGCTGGCTGTCGACGGACATGCGCGACGGCAACCAGGCCCTGATCGATCCGATGAACGCCGAGAAGAAGCAGCGCTTCTTCGACCTGCTGGTCAAAATCGGCGTCAAGGAGATCGAGGTCGGCTTCCCCTCGGCGGGCGCGACCGAGTTCGACTTCATCAACGGCCTGGTCCGCGCGGGCAGCATTCCCGACGACGTGGTGGTGCAGGTGCTGACCCAGGCGCGGGCGGATCTGATCGCCCGGTCGTTCGAAAGCCTGGAAGGCGCCAGGACCGCCGTCGTCCACATGTACAACGCCCTGTCGCCCGCCTGGCGCGAGATCGTTTTCGGCATGGACCGCGCGGGCATCAAGAAGATCGCCGTCGAGGGCATGTCGCGGATGCGTGAGGAGGCCGAGCGCCGCCCCGACACCGACTGGCGCTTCGAATACAGTCCCGAGACCTTCTCCACCGCCGAACTGGACTACAGCCTGGAGGTCTGCGAGGCCGTTCTGGACGTGATCGAGCCGACGCCCGAGCGGCCGATCATCTTCAACCTGCCCGCCACGATCGAGGCGGCGACGCCGAACGTCTATGCGGACCAGGTGGAATGGTTCTGCCGCCACATCTCGCGCCGCGACAGCGTGATCGTATCGGTTCACCCGCACAACGACCGGGGCACGGGCGTGGCGGCGGCGGAACTGTCGGTCATGGCCGGCGCCGACCGCGTCGAGGGTTGCCTGTTCGGCAATGGCGAGCGCACCGGCAATGTCGATCTGGTGACCCTGGCGCTGAATCTGTACACGCAAGGGGTCGATCCTGAGCTGGACTTCTCGGACATGGATGCGGTGATCCAGACGGTCGAACACTGCAACGCCCTGCCGGTCCATCCGCGCCATCCCTATGCCGGAGAACTGGTCTTCACCGCCTTCTCGGGCAGCCACCAGGACGCGATCAAGAAGGGCTTCGCCGCCCAGGCCAAGCGCAACGACCATATCTGGAACGTGCCCTATCTGCCCATCGACCCGGCCGATCTGGGCCGGTCGTACGAGGCGGTGATCCGCGTCAACTCCCAGTCCGGCAAGGGCGGCTTCGCCTGGGTGCTGGAACAGGACAAGGGATTGAAACTGCCCAAGCGCATGCAGGCCGACTTCAGCCAGCATGTTCAGGCCTTCGCCGATCAGGTGGGCCGCGAACTGACCGCCGCCGATATCTGGGACGTGTTCCGTTCTGTCTATGCGCCGGAGGGCGGGAACGGCCCGTTCGCCTTGGTGGACTATGAAGAAGGGCGCTCGGCGCCCGGGCAGGAGCGCCGCTTCACGGGCCGCATCCGCCTGAATGGCGAAGAGCGCCGGATTTCAGGGCGCGGCAACGGCTTCCTGTCCAGCGTGCTGGACGCACTGCGTGAAGACTGCGGCCTGGTGCTGGATATCGAGGACTACCACGAACACGCCATCGGCCATGGCGGCGACGCCCAGGCGGCGGCCTATGTCGAGTGCCGCACGGCGGACGGGCGCACCATCTTCGGCGTGGCGACCGACCCGGATGTGGCCACCGCCTCGCTGAAGGCCCTGCTGGGCGCCGCCAACCGCGCCGATGCGGCGGGCGGCCAGGCGGCGGAGAAGACGTTGAGCCTCGCGGACTGCTAAGCCCGCACCATCATATCAATAGGCTTCGATCTGCGGCTCGTCTTTCAGGCGGGCCGCATTTTCGCGGGCGTAACGCTGGGCGATGATGGTGCAGGCGAACAGCTGAATCTGGTGGAACAGCATGATCGGCAGGACGATCAGCGGCACGGAGGCGCTGGCGAACAGGATGCCGGCCATCGGAATGCCGCTGGCCATGCTTTTCTTTGAGCCGCAGAACAGGATGACGATCCGGTCGGGCCGGTCGAACTTGAGGGCGCGCCCTGCCAGAAGCGTCAGGCCGAGCACCAGTCCCAGCAGCACGACGTTCAGGCCGATCACCTTTGCCAGGTCGGCCGGCGCGACATGGGACCAGACCCCGGCGACCATGCCCTCGCTGAAGGCGGCGTAGACGATCAGCAGGATCGAGCCGCGATCCACCAACCCGGTCAGCTTGGCGTGACGGGTCAGCCAGCCCAGCAGCAGCGGGCGGCACAACTGGCCCACGGCGAAGGGCGCCAGGATCTGCAGGCCGATGTCGAGAATGGACTGCAGATGGATGCCCCCGCCTGCGCTGCCGCCCGCGCTTCCGATCAGCAGGGCGACCAACAGGGGGGTGACCACCACGCCGATCAGGTTCGACAGACTGGCGCTGGTCAGGGCGCCGGGGACGTTGCCGCCCGCGATGGAGGTGAAGGCGATCGACGACTGCACCGTGGACGGCAGCAGGCACAGGAACATCATGCCGGTCAGCAGGTCGGGCTGCAGCGACCCGCGCATCAGGAAGACCAGCCCCAGACCCAGCAGGGGAAACAGCAGGAAGGTGCTGAGGAAGACGGTCCCCTGCAGCCGCCAGTGCATCAGGCCCGCCGCAATGGCCGCAGGCGACATCCGCGCCCCATACAGGAAGAACAGCAGGGCGATGGCGACCTTGACCACCACGTCCATCACGACCGCGCCCTGGCCGCTGGCGGGCAGCAGGGCCGCCAGAACCACCATGCCGATCAGGGCCAGAAGATAGCCGTCGATCGGCAGGCGGGACAGGAAACGAGGCATGGACGGCTCAGGCTGCGGCGGGTCGCCGCACTGATAGGCCGCTATGGCCCGGGGTTGAAGCCCGAGCCTTGATTAAGCGTGGCGTCAGAAGCCGGAAATCAGGCGCCCGCGCGGTTCTTGACCAGATCGTCCACGACCGACGGGTCGGCCAGGGTCGAGGTGTCGCCCAGGGCGCCGATCTCGTTTTCGGCGATCTTGCGCAGGATGCGGCGCATGATCTTGCCCGAGCGGGTCTTGGGCAGGCCCGGCGCCCACTGGATCACGTCGGGGGCGGCGATGGGGCCGATCTCGCGACGGACATGGGCGACCAGCGCCTTTCGCAGGTCTTCGCTGGCCTCAACACCCTTGTTCAGGGTGACATAGGCGTAGATGCCCTGGCCCTTGATGTCGTGCGGATAACCGACCACGGCGGCCTCGGCGACATCGTCATGCAGCACCAGGGCGCTCTCGATCTCGGCTGTGCCCATGCGGTGGCCCGAGACGTTGATGACGTCGTCCACCCGTCCGGTGATCCAGTAATAGCCGTCCTCGTCCCGACGGCAGCCGTCGCCGGTGAAATAGCGGCCCGGATAGGTCGAGAAATAGGTGTCGAAGAAGCGCTGGTCGTCGCCATAGACGGTGCGCATCTGGCCCGGCCAGCTGTCGGTGATGCACAGGTTGCCGGACACGGCGCCGGTCAACTCCTGACCTTCCGCATCGACGATCTGCAGCTCGACGCCGGGCAGGGGCAGGGTGGCGGAGCCGGGCTTCAGGTCGGTGGCGCCGGACAGGGGCGTGATCAGATGGCCGCCCGTCTCGGTCTGCCACCAGGTGTCCACGATGGGGCAGCGGCTGTCGCCGACGACCTCATGATACCAGCGCCAGGCCTCGGGGTTGATCGGCTCGCCGACCGTGCCGAGGATGCGCAACGAGGCGCGCGAGGTCGCCTTCACCGGGGCGTCGCCCTCGCGCATCAGGGCGCGCAGGGCCGTGGGGGCGGTGTAGAAGATCTCGACCTTGTGCTTGTCCACCACCTGCCAGAAGCGGCTGCTGTCGGGATAGTTGGGCACGCCCTCGAACATCAGGGTCGTCGCCGCATTCGCCAGCGGGCCGTACAGCAGATAGGAATGGCCGGTGACCCAGCCCACGTCGGCGGTGCACCAGAAGACCTCGCCGGGGCGATAGTCGAACACCAGTTCATGCGTCCAGGCGGCCCAGAACAGATAGCCGCCCGTGGTGTGCAGCACCCCCTTGGGCTTTCCCGTCGATCCCGAGGTGTAGAGGATGAACAGCGGGTCTTCAGCGTTCATCGGCTCGGGCGGGCAGTCGGTCGTGACCTTGGCGGCCTCGGCGGCGTAGTCGAAGTCGCGACCGTCGATCATCGGCACGTCTGCGCCCGTGCGGCGCACGACCAGAACCGTGTCGACCTTCACCTTCTCCAGCGCCGCATCGACATTGGCCTTCAGCGGCACGGCCTTGCCGCCGCGCACGCCTTCGTCGGCGGTGATGACCAGGGTCGATCCGCAGTCCTCGATCCGGCCGCACAGGCTGTCGGGCGAAAATCCGCCGAACACGACCGAATGCACCGCCCCGATCCGCGCGCAGGCCAGCATGGCGTAGGCGGCCTCGGGGATCATGGGCAGATACAGGGTGATCCGGTCGCCCTTTTTGGCCCCATGCGCCTTCAGCACATTGGCCATGCGGCAGACTTCGTCATGCAGCTCGCCATAGGTGATGGCGCGGCTGTCCGCGGGATCGTCGCCTTCCCAGATGATCGCCGTCTCGTCCTTGCGATGGGGCAGGTGGCGGTCGATGCAGTTGGCCGAGACGTTCAGCACCCCGTCCTCGAACCAGCGGATGCGGAAGTCCTCCTTCTTGAAGGAGACGTCCTTGATCTTCGTCGGCGCCTTGATCCAGTCGAGCCGCTTCGCCTGTTCCGACCAGAAGGCGTCGGGCGTTTCGCGCGCTGCGATCCGCGCCGCCTCATAGGCCTGCCGGTTCATGTGGGCCTTGGCGGCCAGCTCGGCGGGAACCGGATAGAGTTCGGAATCAGGCACGCGGGATGTCTCCAACATCAGATCAGAATCCGTATTTTGCGAACAGGATAAGACGCGTCATGTCGCCGCTCGCGCCGGTCTCGATTTCGCGATCCGCGAACATCAGCTCGGCGCCCAGATCAAAGGCAGCAACCGGCGACCAGATCAAGTTCGCATGCAGGCTCTGGGCGGACCGGTTGACGTTCAGGCCGGTGATTGCGGTGTCGTTGTCCACCCGCTGCGCCGACCAGATCAGATTGGAGCGCACGCCCGGCGCCCAGACGTGGCGATAGGCGGCGAACCCGGCGACCACGCCGATGGCCTCCAGGTCGCCCGACGCGGTTACAACGGCGTCGTTGGAGAAGTTCAGCCCCAGATAGCGGCCGATCCCTTCGCCGCCGCTCAGCATCAGGCGGATGTCGTCCTTGTCGCCGACCTTGATCTTGGCCGAGGCCGACAGGCCCCAGCCGGTCGTGGACGCATCGATGTCGGCGGCGGTGTTCTGGTGTTTCAGCTGACGCAGCAGGCCGGCGACCTGCACATCGCCCCAAGGCCGCGAGACGGCATATCGGGCGGTCACGTCCGGCAGGCTGTTGGCGTTGTTCAGGATGCGCGCGCCGCCGCCGAACGGGGTGACGGTCGTCTCGGGGTTCTCGACCGAGATGGACAGGGGGCCGCGCGTATAGCGGACCTGGGCCTGGCGCACGAAGACCGTGCCTTCCGCCGCGCCGATGAAATCGGCGGATTCAGGCAGGACGGCGGTGTTCTGGAAGTTCGACCACTCCTGGCCGAACAGCCAGTTGTCGATGGTGACGAAGGCGCGGCGCAGGGCCGGGTTGGCCGGGCTGGTGGTGCGCTGGTCCGTGACGCCGGGCAGGGTCTGGAAGTCCATCTCCAGCCGCGTGCCGATCTTGTGGCCGCCGACCACCCCGTCGGTGGTCAGCCAGAATCGGGTCTGGCGGGCGTTGAAATCGGTCGCCGCATCCTCGCGCTGGCCGCCGATGGGCACCGAACCGGGGACGTGGAATTCGCGCATGGAATCGCCGTTCAGCGGGGCGCCGTCGGAATAGCGCGACACGGAGGCGTCCAGTTTTATGAAGCCGCCGAACCGGACCGTGTGGTCGCCGATGCGGAAGCCTTCGCTCAGGGGCGCGGGGGCGGCGGCCTGTTGAACCGGCGCCGGTGGAGTGGCGGCGGGGCGCGTCTCCAACCGCAGGATGTCCTGTTGCTGGGCCGCCTGCTGGGTGCGTGAGGCGACCACTTCGGTCTTCAACGCGGTCAGCTCGGCCTCAAGCTGGGCGATGCGGGCTTCAAGCGCGGCCTGACCGCCGCCGGTCTGGGCCGAGGCGGCGCCAGGCGTGATCAGTAGGGCGGCGACAGCCGACCCCGCCATAAGGCTGGTCTTGATCATCCTTAGAGTCCTCCCGGGCCCGTCTTGTGCAGGCCTGCGTTCCTCGAACCTTTTCTCCTTGAGGTGGTGGAGGCCATTGGCCATTGGTCTAGTTTCGACCAAAGTCGAACCGCGCCATGATGTCGCCAATGCGGACGACAGAAGGCCGCGCATGGGAAGGACGCCTATGGATCGCATCGTCATCGCTGACGACCATCCGCTGTTCCGCGCCGCCTTGCGGTCCGCCCTCGACAAGGCGGCGCCGGGCGCCGCCGTCGAGGAATGCGCCAGCTTGGCGGAGGCCAAGGCGGCCATGCAGACCGCCCCCGTGGACCTGTTGCTGCTGGATCTGAAACTGTCGGACAGCGAGGGGATGGCGGGCCTCGCCGCGGTCCGGGCCGAATATCCGGCTGTGCCGGTCGCCGTGATTTCCGCCAGCGAGGATGCGCCGGTGGTGCGTCACGCTCTGGGACTGGGCGCGGCGGGCTTCATCCCCAAATCCGCCGCCCTGCCGCAGATGGTCGAGGCCATCGCCGCCATCCTGGCGGGGGACAGCTGGGCGCCGGACCTGCCCGACGTCGAAGACGCGGATGATCTGGCCGCACGCGTGTCCAGCCTGACGCCGTCGCAGCTGCGCATTCTTGAGGGGCTGAAGGCCGGGCGGTTGAACAAGCAGATCGCCTTTGACCTGGGTGTGTCCGAGGCCACGATCAAGGCGCACCTGACCAGTGTGTTCCGCAAGCTGGGCGTCCATAACCGCACACAGGCGGTGATCCTGGCCAAACAGCTGGATCCCAGCTGACCCGACAGAGGCAGCCGTCATTCAATCCGACGATATTGCAGATCGTCATTCCGGGGCTGAGCAAAGCGAAGAACCTGGAACCCAGGGCTACGGTCGCATCGCTGGACGTTTTTGACGCTGGATACGATCCTCCTGGTTTCCGGGTTCGTCCTTCGGACGCCCCGGAATGACGGTTCTGAGGTGAACGCAGGTTGAGCTTAGCTCGACAGAAACGCCTTCAGGGCCGCAGGCTTGATCGGCTTGGGCAGCAGGATCGCGCCCGCCGCCGTCGCCTGTTCGTTCAGACCATCGCGGGTGTCGGCGGTGACCAGGGCGATGCGGCGCACGCCCAGCGGACGCAGCCAGTCGATCAGGGCGAACCCTTCGGGCCCGTCGCCCAGGTGCAGGTCGATTACGGCGGCGTCGAACGGTCCCTGCGCCGCCTTGGCCGCTGCGATGCCCGCGGCCAGGGTCGGTTTCGCGCCCCAACGGGTCAGCAGGGCGTTCAGCGCATCCAGGATGACCGGTTCATTGTCCACGCACAGGACGCGCAGGCCCGCCAGAGGCAGTCGGGCCTCGCGCACCGGCGTCATGTCGGCGACCGGTGCGGCGGCGGCGCGCGGGGCGGTGATGCGGAAGGTCGTGCCCCGTCCCGCGCCCGAACTCAGCTCAAGCGGGTGATCCAGCAGGCTGGACAGGCGCCGCACGATGGCCAGGCCCAGACCCGCGCCCGGCTCGTCCACTGGGGCGCCGGGCAGGCGCACGAACTCGCCGAAGACCGTCTCCCGATCGGCCTCGGGAATGCCGCGTCCGGTGTCGGCGACCACCAGTTGCACCGTCTCGCCATGCCGCCGGGTCCCCACCAGCACACGCCCCGCGTCGGTGTAGCGGATGGCGTTGGAGATCAGGTTCTGCAGCATGGAGCGCAGCAGGTCGCGATCTGACGATATCCACAGCCGACTGGGTATGATGGTCAGGCGCAACCCCTTGGCCTCGGCCACCGGCTCATATTCGCGGCGCAGTTCGTCGAACAGCCCGCCCAGCGACAGGCGCGTCACCGCCGCGCTGACGCCCCCGGCCTCCAGCTTAGACAGGTTCAGCAGGGCGGTCAGCAGCCGGTGGGCGCTGTCGATGGCGCGGTCGGCGTTGACGGCCAGGGTGTGGCTGGCGGGATCGGCCCCCGCGCCGGACACGGCGGGCTCTTCCTTCAGGGCGGCGATGAACAGTCGCGCGGCGTGCAACGGCTGCAGCAGGTCATGGCTGGCGGCGGCCAGGAACCGGGTCTTGGAGGCGGTGGCGTCCTCGGCGATCTGGCGGGCTTCGTCCAGGCGCGCCGTGCGGTCGGCGACGCGGGCCTCCAGCCGTTCGTTGGCTTCCTCCAGCTGGCGCGCGGCGCGGCGCAGGGCGGTGATGTCGGTGTAGCTGGTGGCGTAGCCCCCGCCGGGGATGGGCGCGCCGGACGACCGCAGCACCCGCCCGTCCGGCTGCTGGCGTTCGTGGTCGTGGGGAATGCGGCGGCTCAGGGCTTCCAGCCGCCGCTCGACCCAGGCCTCAATGTCGTTGGGGCTCTCGCCGCGTTCGGCGTTCAGGCGATAGATGCTGGCGATGGGCAGGCCGACGTGGACGAAGCCGACCGGCAGTTCGAACATGGAGACATAGCGCCGGTTCCAGGCGGTGACGCGCAGATCCTCGTCCACCACGATCACGCCTTGGTCGATGTTGTCCAGAGTGGTCTGCAGCAGGTCGCGGTTGAACTGAACCGCCTGCGACGCCTCGTCCAGCATCCGCACCACGTCCTCGGGCGCGCGTCCGACCCCGGCTAAGGCCGCGGCGATGACGCGCCGGGCCGATGCGGCGCCGATGGCGCCCGCCAGCATCCGTTCGGCCGCCCGCGCCAGGGCCGCGTCGGCGGGGTCGGCGTCGCGCAGCCGGGTGTCCGTCTCATTGCCCCAGGCGGTGAAGGCGCGCTCGGCCCGCTCGTCGCCGATGAACCGGGCGACCAGGGCGCGCAGGTCGCCGACAGAAGCGCCGGAAGGCGAGGGGCGGTTCTCGGTCCAGTCCGGGCCGATCCGGTCCACGAAGGCGCGGGCCTGAACCCGGTCGATCAGGCGCGGCTGGGCGATGCGCGACACCCCGACATAGACCGCCAGATTCAGGCCCAGGCTGACGAACACCCCAAGGGCCAGCGGGTCGTCGATCCCCAGCAGCCGATGCGGATGCCAGGCCGCGTCCGGCGCCAACTGCGGCAGGGCCAGCATGATGATCCAGATGGTCAGGCCGACCGCCATGCCGGCCAAGGCGCCGACCGCATGGCCGCCCCGCCACAGGACCGCGCCGAACAGGGCGGGCGCCAGCTGCGCCAGGGCGGCGAAGGACACCAGCCCCATGGCTGCCAGACCGTGCGACTGGTCCATCGCCTGATAATAGACCCAGGCCAGCAGCAGCACGGCGACGATGGCCGCGCGCCGCACGTGCAGGATCGTGCCCGCCATGTCCGAGGCGTCGCCCCGCACGCGCCAGCGGTCCCGCGCCACGAAGGGCAGGATCAGGCTGTTGGACACCATGGCCGACAGGGCTACGGCCTCTACGATGACCATCGCCGTCGCCGCCGAGAAGCCGCCGACGAAGACGATGGCGGTCAGCAGGCTCTCACCTCGTCCGAACGGCAGGGCCAGCACCAGAAGATCCGGGTTCACCGCCGGGGCGAACAGGGCCCCCGCCGCCACAAGAGGCAGGACCGCCAGACTGGTCAGCAGCAGATAGATGGGGAAGATCCAGCGCGCCCGCTTCACGTCCGACGGCGCGGCGCCCTCGACAAAGGCGACATGGAACTGACGCGGCAGGCAGAAGATGGCCAGGGTTGAGATCAGGATGATGGCCGAGAATCTGGGCGTCACCTCGGGCGGGCGCGACAGGGCGCCCAGGCCTTCGATGATGCGCGGCGGCGCGCCCTGGTTCAGCAGCAGGACCAGGGCGAAGACGGCCACGAACAACAGGGCGCCCAGCTTGACCACCGACTCCAGCCCGATGGCCTGGATCAGTCCGCGATTGTGCTCGGTCAGGTCGGGACGACGCGCCCCGAACAGAATGGCGAAGAAGGCCAGCACCCCGGCCAGCACCAGAACCGTCAGGCTTTCGGACCCCGCCACCGGCGTGTCCGCCGTCAGCAGTTCGCCCGCCATCGACAGGGATTTCAGCTGCAGGGCGATATAGGGCAGGGAGCCCAGGATGGCGACCACGGTGACGGCGGCGCCCAGGGTCTGGCTCTTGCCGTATCTTGACGCCACGAAGTCGGCCATGGAGCCGACGTTCTCGCGCCGGGCGGCGGCGGCGATCCGACGCCACAGCGGGAACAGCACGGTCACCCCGATGATCGGGCCGATATAGATGGGCAGATACTCCCACCCGTTGCGCGCCGCCGTGCCGACCGCGCCGTAATAGGTCCAGGAAGTGCAGTAGATCGCCAGCGACAGGGCATAGACCGACGGCCCCAGCCCCTTGCCCCTGGCGCGCGTCGCCGGGCGTTCCTGATACCAGGCGACGGCGAACAGGATCGCCATATAGCCCACGACAAGGCTGAGGATCAGCAGGCTGAACATGGCGGCATCTGAACCTTGAGCATGGGGTTTCACAAGCGAAAGGGCGGACTGTCCCGCGACAGCCCGCCCCCTCATCCGCGCCTGAAAGCAGGATCAGGCGTTGAGATCGACGTCCTTGCCTTCCTTGACCAGCAGGAAGCCCAGCACGACCGTCGCCAGCGCCACGACGATCGGATACCAGAGGCCGTAGTAGATGTTGCCTGTCGCGGCCACCATGGCGAAGGCGGTGGTGGGCAGGAAGCCGCCGAACCAGCCGTTGCCGATATGATAGGGCAGGGACATGGAGGTGTAGCGGATCTTGGTCGGGAACATCTCGACCAGCGCCGCCGCGATCGGGCCGTACACCATGGTCACATAGAAGCCGAGTATGAACAGGATCAGCACGACCAGAGGCTTGTTGACCAGGGCGCTGTCAGCCTTGGCGGGATAGCCTGCGGCGGCGAGCGCCTCGCCCAGGCTGGCGTCCCAGGTCTTCTTCCGGGCGGCGAAGTCGGCGGCGGGCAGGGCGTCGCCGCGGAAGCTGTTGATCACCGTCTGATCGCCGATGCGGACCTCGGCGACGCTTCCGGCCGGGGCCTTGACGTTCGTATAGGTCACGCCCGCCTTGGCCAGGTAGGATTTGGCCAGGTCGCACGAGTGGTTGAAGACCGTCTTGCCGACGGGGTCGAACTGCAGATTGCAGTCGGCGGGATCAGCATAGACCACGACCGGCGCCGAGGCGGCAGCCTCGGCCAGACGCGGGTTGGCCGCGTGGGTCAGGGCGTTGAACAGCGGCATATAGGTCAGGGCTGCGATCAGGCACCCGGCAAGGATGATCGGCTTCCTGCCCACCTTGTCCGACAGCCAGCCCCAGAAGATGAAGAAGGGCGAGGCCGCCAGCAGGGCGATGGCCAGCAGGACATAGACCAGGGAGGCGTCAACCCGCAGCACCCGCTCCAGGAAGAACAGGGCGTAGAACTGACCCGTGTACCAGATCACGGCCTGGCCGGCGGTCAGACCGACCAGGGCGATCAGCACCAGCTTCAGATTGGGCCACTTCATGAAGCTGTCCTTCAGCGGGGTCTTGGAGCCCTTGCCTTCGGCCTTCATCTTCTTGAACGACGGGCTTTCCGCCAGCTTCAGCCGGATCCACAGGGACACGCCCAGCAGCAGGATCGAAACCAGGAACGGCACCCGCCAGCCCCATTCGGCGAAGGCCTCTTCCCCGACGGCGAAGCGCACGCCCAGGATCACGGCCAGGCTCAGGATCAGGCCTGCGGTCGCAGTGATCTGGATGAAGGAGGTGTAGAAGCCGCGTTTGCCCTTGGGCGCGTGCTCGGCGACATAGGTGGCGGCGCCGCCGTACTCCCCGCCCAGAGCCAGGCCCTGGATCAGTCGCATCAGCACTAGGATGATCGGCGCCGCGATGCCGATGACCGCATAGGGCGGCAACAGGCCGACGACGAAGGTCGACAAACCCATCAGCAGCATGGTGACCAGGAAGGTGTTCTTGCGCCCCCACAGGTCGCCCAGACGTCCAAAGACGATGGCGCCGAACGGCCGCACGGCGAACCCGGCCGCAAAGGCCATCAGCGCGAAGATATAGCCGGTGGTCTCGTTCACGCCCGAGAAGAACTGAACCGTGATGATCGCCGCCAGCGATCCGTAGAGATAGAAGTCGTACCACTCGATGACGGTGCCGACCGAGGAGGCCAGGATCACGAGCCGATCACTGCGACCGACCGTATGTTCCCCCTCGCCGGACGCAGTTGTTGCGTCGGTTGCCATTGATCCATTTCCTCCCAAGTCGCCGTTATCGGCCGTTATGCGCGGCCTGACGGACGCGTGGAGGATCAGACTGACGCAGCCAAGCGCGGCTGGAGAGAGCGACTTTGGTCGAGGATCGGTGGTTTTTCGAAAACCTGCGACGTGCGGATCAGTAGGCGTTCACGCGCTTCAGGATCATCGGCACGGTGCGGCAGATGATCAGAATGTCGTCGCGGAACGACCAGCCGTCGGCATAGAGGACATCGGCCTCAACCCGGCGGGCCATGCAGCTGAGCTGGTGAATCTCGCCGCGAAGGCCGGAAATCTGGGCCAGGCCTGTCAGGCCCGGACGCACGGCGAAACGCTTCGAATAGCAGGGCAGCAGGGCGCCATAATGGGCGTCATGGGCCAGGGCGTGCGGGCGCGGACCGACCAGCGACATGTCGCCCATGATCACATTCACCAGCTGGGGCAGTTCATCCAGACTGGTGGCGCGGATGAAGGCGCCGACGCCGGTGACGCGGACGTCGTTCTTGGTGGCGTGGGCGATCTTGTCGCCATCCTCGGTCACCGTCATGCTGCGGAACTTCAGGATGGTGAAGATTTCGCCATTCAGGCCTGTGCGGCGCTGGCGGAACAGCACCGGGCCGCGCGTTTCGATCACGACAGCCAGGGCGATGGCGCAATAGGCGGGCAGCAGGATCCACAGGGCCAAACCGGCCAGGACGATGTCCATCACCCGCTTGCACGCCGCAGAGCCTGCGCCGCGTTTGAATCTGGGCGTCCAGGCGGATCGGGCGAGGGGTTCACCCGCATCCGCATCCTTGGTTGTCGACCAACTGTCGAAGATGTCGGCCTCCCCCAAGAGCCTGTGCGATAATGGCAACGTTAAAGGCAAAGCTGTTATGCAACGCAAGGTTAATCGCGATCCTGCGTTCCGGGAACGTAGTTCCGTTGTTTATAGGTCACACCTGATGGCTATTTCTATAAGTATTTCAGCAGGGTGCGTGCTGCCAGTCAGCCATCTATAGAAATGACAGGTCCAGCTTCAACCCGCACGGCGGTTCTACCGCGACGACTCTTCAGCCAGGTGCGGATGCGCGCCTGAATCGGGTTGTCGATGGCGAAGTGGAAGGCGAAGGCGAAGCCTACGGCGGCGGCCACTCCCATGCCCCAAAGCACCCACTGAACCGGTTCGGACAGGGCGAAACGGGCCGCCGCCACATTGACGACGCCGAACCAGGCGATCCGCACCACCTCGTTGGAGATGAACATCGAGAACGAAACCTGGGCGGACTTCTCGACCAGTTTGGATGGTCTGGTCACCGGCACGGCGCCCGCCGCCAGAATGATGATCGAGATCAGGCTCAGAGAGATCAGGGCGTGCTTGTCGAAGTTCTGCACCACGGCCAGGGCGACGGCGGCGGCGATGCCGGCCCAACCGGCCAGGCGCGGGTTGATCCAGATCTTCTGGGCGAACCAGGCCAGAGCCATGCCCAGGAAGAACAGCGGTAGGGCGCGGATGAAGCCGTAGCCCATCGGCATCTGATAGACGGGATAGCCCAGCAGGCTCCAGCACAGCTGGTTGGCGACCAGATAGACGCCGATACCCGCCGCCAGCGCCGCCCATGGCCCCAGGCGCATCAGGCCGCGGATGATCCAGGGGAAGCACAGGTAGCAGCCGATCAGAGCCGAGATCGACCAGGTCGGCGCATTCCAGCCCAGGCCGCCATAGACGCCGTAAGACTGCAGCAGCAGCAGTTGAGCAGGCAGTTGGTCCCAGCGGAACCATTCGGGATTGCGCGGCGCGACGCCGGCCGCCGTGCTCAGCAGCACCAGCGCCACCAGCGACAGGCCCATGATCAGATGGGCCGGGGTGACGCGCAGGAACCGCTTCAGGAAGAAGTCCGTCGGCGACATCCGGCCATTGTCCACCGCTGCGCCATAGACGCGCATCAGCACATAGCCGGAATCGATCAGGAAGAAGTTGGTCAGCAGAAAGCCGCCGCGCTCGAACACCGGGTGCAGGTGCTCGGCCAGAGGGAACGGACCGGCGGCCTGGAAGTGATGCAGAATGATCAGGAAGGCCACGATGAAACGCAGGGCGTCCAGCCAGCCGCCGCGCGCGATCGGGGTTGTCTCATTCCGGGTCGAAATCAGCGTCCAGGGCATCAGATCCGCCTCCTCTGCCCGTATGGACGCAAAAGGTGGACCAATCCCCCTGCCAGGATGGTGAATCCTAGCCTCGCACCAGTCTGAGGAACTCTTCGCGGGTGCGAGGGTCGTCGCGCACCACGCCGATCAGGTGGCTGGTCGACAGGCTGGCGCCTGGCGCATTGACGCCGCGCAGGGTCATGCAGGAATGCTCGGCCTCGATGACCACGCCGACGCCGTGCGGGCGCAGGACCGTCTGGATGGCCTCGGCGATTTCGGAGGTCATCTTCTCCTGGATCTGCAGGCGGCGCGCAAAGCCACGCACCACGCGCGCCAGCTTGGAGATGCCCACGACCCGGTCGGTCGGCAGATAGGCGACGTGCGCCTTGCCCACGACCGGCAGCATGTGGTGCTCGCAGAAGCTGACGAAGCGAATGTCCTTCAGCACCACCAGCTGGTCGTAGCCGCCGGTCTCTTCGAAGGTCTTCTCCAGATAGGACAGCGGGTCTGTCTCATAGCCCTGGAACAGCTCGCGATAGCTCTTGGCCACCCGCGACGGCGTTTCCAGCAGGCCCTCGCGGTCGGGATTGTCGCCGGCCCACTGGATCAGGGTGCGGACGGCGGCTTCGGCTTCAGCCTGCGAGACGGAGGGCTTGGAGGGCGTATCGGTCATGGCGGCCTACATAGCGAGGCTGGTCAGGGAATGGGAGGGCTTCGTCTGCGCTTTCCGGCGGGGAGCAGGCAGTTTCAGGATGAGGCCGCCGGCGCGGCGTCGGCCAAGCTGTCGGCGGCAGGCGACCGGCCCATCTCTTTTCGCTCGCTGTAGCGGTCCACCAGATAGTCGGCTCGGCCCCGCGTCAGCAGGGTGAATTTGTACAGCTCCTCCATCACGTCCACCAAGCGGTCGTAATAGGGCGAGGGTTTCATGCGGCCGTCCTCGTCGAACTCATTGAAGGCCTTGGCGACCGAGGACTGGTTCGGAATCGTGATCATCCGCATCCAGCGGCCCAAAACCCGCAACTGATTGACGGTGTTGAACGACTGAGAGCCTGCGTTGACCTGCATCACCGCCAGGGTCCGGCCCTGCGTCGGCCGGACGCCTGCGCTTTCCAGCGGCAGCCAGTCGATCTGTGATTTGAAGATGCTGGTCATGGCGCCGTGGCGTTCGGGGCTGCACCAGACCTGGCCCTCGGACCACAGGGAGGCCGCACGCAGTTCCTGAACTTTCGGATGCGACGGGTCGACGCTGTCCGGCTGGGGCAGGCCGCGGGGGTCGAAGATGCGGGTCTCGGCGCCGAAGCTGCGCAACAGCCGATCCGCCTCCTCGATCATCAGGCGGCTGAACGAGCGTTCGCGCAGTGAGCCGTACAGCAGCAGGAAGCGCGGCGGGTGGGCCAGGTCTGTCGGTCGCAGACGCGCCAGTTCGAGGCGGTCGGCGAAGGCGGCGTCGAGTGCGGGTAGATCGATCATGGCTTCCCTTTGCCAATATTTCGATTATTTGTGAAGTATGGAAATGAAGTCAGCCATCGAGGCCCTCAGCGCCCTGGCGCACGACGGGCGCCTGAACATCTTTCGCGCCTTGGTCCGCGCCGGGCCACAAGGTCTGGCGGCGGGCAGGCTGGGCGAGGCGGTCGGCATGGCCGCCAGCACCCTTTCGAACAATCTGAACATCCTGACGCGTGCGGGTCTGACGACCGCCGTGCGGGACGGACGCTCCATCATCTACGCCGCCGACTATGGCCGGATGGGCGCACTGCTGGCCTATCTGATGGAAGACTGCTGTCAGGGATCGCCTGCGGTCTGTGCGCCTCTGAGCGAGGTCGTGAACCGCGCGGCGTGCGCGCCAGCGTCATGACCATCACCCTCTATCACAACCCTGCATGCGGCACGTCGCGCAACACCCTGGCCATGATCCGGGCGTCGGGCGAGGAGCCGGTGGTCGTCGACTATCTTCAGGCGGGCTGGTCGGCTGAACGGCTGCAGTCTCTGGCGGCGCAGATGGGTGCGCCGATCCGCAGCCTGATCCGCGACAAGGGCACGCCCGCCCGCGCGTTGGGTCTGTTCCATGAAGGCGTGGACGATCAGACGATCATCGCCGCCATGATCGGCCACCCGGTGATCGTTAACCGCCCCATCGTCGTCTCGGACAAAGGCGTGCGGCTGTGCCGCCCGTCAGAGCTTGTGCTTGACCTGCTGTCCGAGCCCGTGGCCCGCTTCACCAAGGAGGACGGCGAGGTCGTTGGAGCCTAAAATTCCATTGAAGCGTCAAAATCAAGCAAAACGGTTAGCGCTCCGTTAACCATCCTCCCGGCATTTTCTGCCCAGTGATTTGCGGGAGCGCAGGCCGATGAACGGCGCCGAAGTTCTGGATGTTGGCCGCGACGCCATCTGGCTGACGATCCAGCTGTGCCTGCCTGTCCTGCTGGTCGGTCTGGTGGTCGGCGTGGTGATCGGCCTGTTTCAGGCCCTGACCCAGATTCAGGAGCAGACCCTGATCTATGCGCCCAAGATCATCGCCATCTTCGTGTCCCTTCTGCTGTTCCTGCCCTTGATGGGCGCGCTGCTGGGCGGCTTCATGCGCCAGATCGCCGCGCGCATCGCGGGCATGTAGTGGAGGCTTACGCCACCGCCGATCAGGTCTGGGCGGGGGGGCTGATCTTCGCCCGCATCGGCGCGATCCTGATGCTGCTCCCCGGATTCGGCGAGGCCTATGTGCCGCCTCGTGTGCGCCTGTCCCTGGCCCTGGTCATTTCACTGGCGCTATGGCCGGTGGTGCGCGCCACCCTGCCGGGCCTGCCCGACACCGTGGGCGGCATGGCGGGATGGATCATTCATGAGGTGGTCGTGGGTCTGATGATCGGCCTGCTGCTGCGCATGTTCATGTCGGCCCTGACCACGGCGGGCGAGATCATCTCGCTGCAGACGACGCTCAGCTTCTCCCAGACCGCCAACCCGATGCAGGCCCAGCCGGGCACGACTCTGGCCGCCTTCCTGACCCTGCTGGGGGTGACGCTTCTGTTCGCCACCAACACCCATCACCTGTTCATCGCGGGCATGGTGGGCTCCTATCGATTGATCGCCCCAGCCCAGCCCCTGGTGATGAGCGACTTCACCACCATGGCCGTTCGCACCCTGGGCGACAGCTTCCTGCTGGGGGTGCAGCTGGCGGCGCCGGTGCTGGTGTTCGCCCTGATCTTCAATCTGGCGTCCGGCCTGATCGCGCGGGTCATGCCGTCGTTCCAGGTCTATTTCGCCGCCGCGCCTTTGAGCGTGCTTCTGGGCCTGTCGATCTTCGCGCTCAGCCTGGGCGCGCTGGGGACCGTCTTCATCGACCGTTACCGCCGCCTGGCGGACGTCTTCGTTTCGGGAGGCGTGGGTGGCTGAAGGCGCCGATCCCGAGTCGAAAACCGAAGAGGCCACCCCGCGAAAACTTGCGGACGCCCGCAAGAAGGGCGATTCGGCCAAGTCGCCGGATGTCGCCCAGGTGATGTCCCTGGCGGGCGCCGCCGCCGTCATCATGGGTGCGGGCGGCTGGTTCGCCTCGTCCATCGCCGAACAGCTGGTTCCCTTCATCGCCTCGCCGCATCAGATGCTGGGCGTGCTGAACTCTGGCGCAGGCACGCAGATACTGGCCAAGGCGCTGTGGGCCATGGGGCCGTTTCTGGGCGCGATCATGCTGGCCACCATCATCGGCGGCGTCGGCGGCAATGTCGCCCAGTCGGGCCTGATCTTCACGGCTGAGAAGCTGAAGCCCAAATGGTCGTCGATCAGCCCGCTGAGCGGGTTCAAGCGCATCTACGGGCCGGACGGTCTGATGCAGTTCGTCAAGACCTTCCTCAAGTTGACGGCGGTCTGCGCGGTCTGCTGGTTTGCGCTGAAGCCCCATGCGCGCGAGTTCGAAAACATGGTGGGCATGAGCCCCATGGACCTGCTGCCGCTGGCGCGCGACATGGCCATGAAGCTGTTCTTCGCGGCCCTGGTGCTGCTGGCCGTGACGGCGGGCGCGGACTTTCTGTGGCAGAAGCTTCGCTTCGCCAAGCGGATGCGGATGACCAAGGAAGAGCTGAAAGAGGACTACAAACAGTCCGAGGGCGACCCCCACGTCAAGGCCAAGCTGAAGCAGATCCGCATGCAACGCAGCCGCCAGCGGATGATGGCCAATGTGCCCAAGGCCACGGTGATCGTGACCAACCCGACCCACTATTCGGTGGCCCTGCGCTATGAGCCGGACCAGGGCGACGGCGCGCCCATCTGCGTGGCCAAGGGCGTCGACGCCCTGGCGCTGCGTATCCGTGAGGTGGCGACGGAACACGGCGTGCCGATCGTCGAGAACGTGCCCCTGGCCCGCGCCCTCTACGCCACGGTCGAGGTGGATGAAGTCATTCCGCGCGAACATTTCGACGCCGCCGCCAAGATCATCGGCTTCGTCTTCCAGTCCCGTCCGCGCCGGTAAGAAGGCGTCAGGATTTCAGCGTATGATCAGTCCACTGATTCGCGAGGCCGCATGACGTCCACCCGTCGCCTTCCGTTCGATCCGATGCTGATCGTGATGGCCCTTGGGTTCGTCGTGGCGGTGGGCGCCCTGGCCTATCCGGCGTTCCGCACCAACCCGACCTCGGCGCCGGGGCTGATCCTGATCCTGACCGTAGGCCTGATCGCCCTGATCGGCCTGTTCGCCTTCCGCCGCGCCGAGACGCCCCAGGGATCGACCGACGCCGTCATCGACATGCTGGACGCCATGGCCGAGCCTGCGGCCCTGGTCTGGGATTCCGGCCAGGTCCTGGCCTTCAACGGCGCCTGGGCCGAGGCCAACGGCACGACCACGGCCCTGCCGCGCGGCAAGTCGGCCCAGGCCCTCTACATGGCCTTCGCCCAGGCGCGTCAGGGCCAGCCGGGCCACGCCATCGTTCAGATCGGCGAGCGCGAGATCGAGGTGGTGATCGGCCAGGCGGGACAGGGGCGTTATCTGATGCGCGCGGCGCCCGAAACCGTGCTGCCCATCGCGGTCTCGTCCGCACAGACCCTGGCCTCCGTATCCGGCGAGGGGCGCGCCATGGCGGCGGGCGCTCCGTTCGGATCAGCAGTGATCGGCGGCGACGACCTGTTCGCCGGGCGAGCGGAAGAAGCCAATGCGGCCATGGAGGTGCTAACCGGTCCAGCGGCGGCCGGCGACGCCGCCTTCGGCCATCTGTTTGAGCTGGCAGGGGTGACCGAGGCGCGTGCGCGCCTGGCCTCGGGCGCGTCGGGCCCCATTGAACTGGTCGCTCGCGCCTTTCCAGACAAGATGCTGCATCTCTATGTGGCTCCAGAAGGCGACAAGCGCCGCATCTGGCTGTTCGACGTCTCGGCCCAGAAGTCGATGGAGCTGCAGCTTTCGCAGGCCCAGAAGATGCAGGCCGTTGGCCAGCTGGCCGGTGGCGTCGCCCACGACTTCAATAACCTGCTGACCGCGATCCAGCTTCAGCTATCGGGCCTCCTGGAGCGCCATCCGGTCGGCGATCCCTCCTATGAGGGGCTGAACGAAATCCGCCAGACCGCCATCCGCGCCGCTGATCTGGTGCGCAAGCTTCTGGCCTTCTCGCGCAAGTCGACGGTGCGGCGCGAGCGCCTGGACCTGGGCGAACTGGTCGGCGAGTTCTCCATCCTGCTGCGCCGCCTGCTGCGCGAGGACGTGCGGCTTGAGACGGATTACGGCCGCGACCTGCCTGTGGTTCTGGCTGACAAGTCCCAGCTTGAAACGGCCGTCATGAACCTGGCCGTCAACGCGCGTGATGCCATGCGCGGTGTGGTCGAGCCGGGCGATGCCGTCGTCACCATCACCACGCGCCGCCTGACCGGCGACGAGGCGCGCGGCCTGGGTTGGGCAGGGGCGACGACCGATGAGGTGGCCCTGATCGAAGTGTCGGATACAGGCCCCGGCGTGCCCCCAGAACTGCTGGACAAGATCTTCGAACCCTTCTTCACCACCAAGGCGGTGAACGAGGGCACGGGCATGGGGCTGGCCACCGTCTATGGCATCGCCCAGCAGGCCGGAGGCCATATCACCGTCACCAATATCGAAGGAAAAGGCGCGGCCTTCCGCATCTTCCTGCCTGCGGCTGGCGAGGCGGAACTGGCCGAGGTCCAGCCGGTCGAGGTCAAGGTCAAGGCGCCGCGCGACCTGTCCGGCGCGGGCCGCATCCTGTTCGTGGAGGACGAGGACGCCGTGCGCGGCATCGCCGCCCGTCTGCTGCGCCAGCGCGGCTATGAGGTGATTGAGGCCTGCGACGGCGAAGAGGCCCTGATCCTGGCCGAGGAGCATGCGGGGCAAATCGACATGATGATCTCAGACGTCATCATGCCCGGCCTGGACGGCCCGTCCCTGCTGAAAAAGGCGCGCCAGTATCTGGGCGACGCGCCGGTGATGTTCATCTCCGGCTATGCCGAAAGCGACTTCTCCGACCTGCTGCAGGACGAGGTCGGCGTCTCCTTCCTGCCCAAGCCGCTGGACATCAAGACCCTGGCCGAACGCGTGAAACAGGAACTGCACGCGGCCTAGGTTTGCCTGAAACGAACAGAGGGGTCGGTCACGCGATGACCGACCCCTCGTGCATCATGATTGGCGATCCGCCTTCTCCCGCCAGGGGAGCAGCAGGCGACTACGCCTTCGGGATCGGGTTGGTGCGCGGGTCCGGACCGTTGGTGACCACGCGGTCGCGTTCGCCCAGGTCCTTGATGATCTTCACATCGGTGAAGCCGACGGCCTCGAACAGTTCCTTGACCTGCGGCCCCTGGTCCCAGCCGATCTCGACGGCAAAGACGCCCAGGGGCTTGAGGATGCGTTTGATCTCGGGCGCGAGGTCACGATAGGCCTGAAGTCCGTCCGGGCCGCCATCCAGCGCCAGGTGCGGATCATGGTCGCGCACTTCCGGATCCAGACCTGCGATGTGATCGGTCGGGATATAGGGCGGGTTGGACATGACCAGATCGAAGCTGGCGTCGCCGAAGCCCGCAGCCCATTCGGTGCGCAGGAAGGTGGCGCGGTCGTTAAGGTCCAGGTTGGCGGCGTTCTCCTTGGCGACGGCCAGGGCCTCGCTGGAGATGTCGGTGCCGACGCCGGTGGCGCCGGTCCGCTCGGTCAGCAGGGCCAGCAGGATGGCGCCTGAACCGGTGCCGAGGTCGATGGCGGTGAACCGTTCCTGCGGCGTGAAGGCCAGCATGGCGATGTCCATGATGGTCTCGGTGTCCGGGCGCGGGCTGAGCACGTCGGGCGTGACGTTCAGGATGATCTTCCAGAAGCCCTTCTTGCCGATGATGCGCGACACCGGTTCGCGCTTCAGGCGGCGCTCGACCATGGTTTCATAGGCGGCCTGCTGCTGGGGCGTGACGATCCTGTAGGGATCAGTCAGTATGTCCATGCGGCTGGCGTCGGCGGCGGCCTCTAGCAGCAGGCGGGCGTCGATGGCGGGGCTGTCGATCCGGCCTGCCTTCAGCCTGGCCTGAGCGGATTTCCAGACGGTAAGCAGGGTCGCGGCGCCATCGGCGGGTTTCGGAGATAGAGGTTCGGTGGTCATGTCGGCTGATTGGCCCTTCGCGGCGGTGATTTCAAGTTGGGCGTGGAACGCGTCGGCGGCCTCGTCGTTCGCCGTCTAATGGCCAAGTCAAAGACCTCCACCTCCGACCTCTTTCGCCGCCTGGTGTCCCGCCCCCGATCCGGCGGGCGCAAACGCGGCGGTCCTGACAGCCTCTGGCGCTTTATTGCAGCCGCGGCAGGCGGCCTGGCCGCAGGGGCCGGGGCCGCGCATCTGCTCTATACGCAAGGCCACAAGGTCGGGGTCGATCTGCGCCAGGAGCGCCCGCCCGCGCCGCCGCCCGCCCCGCCCACGCCTGAGGATTTCGACGCCGAGGAGCCGGGACGCGGCCGCATGGCCCAGCGGCCAGAGCATATTCCGCGCAAGGGTTGGACCGATATCCTGTGGCGGGCGGTCTCGTCCTATTTCGGCGATCGCGTGGGCTTCGTCGCCGGCGGCGTGACCTTCTTCACCCTGTTGTCGCTGTTCCCGCTGATGGGTTCGTTCGTCACCCTGTACGGCCTGTTCGCCAATCCGGCGGACGCCTGGGGGAGGCTGCATTTCCTCTATTCGATCCTGCCGGACAGCATCGCCGAGTTCCTGGGCGCGCAGATGCAGCGCCTGGCCGAGAACTCAAACGGGCAGCTGACCTTCACCCTGATCTGGACATTGCTGCTGTCGCTGTGGACGGCGAACGGGGCGGTGAAGATGCTCTTCTACGGCATCAACGTCGCCTATCATGAGGTCGAGAAGCGCAACATCGTCCGCTACAACCTGTTGTGCATGGGGTTCACGGTCGGCGGCCTGATGGCCGTGCTGGTCAGTTCCGGCCTGGTGGTCGGCGTGCCGGTGGTGGTCAAGCTGTTCGGGCTGGAGGAGGAGTGGGGCCTGTTCGCGCCTCTGCGCTGGCCCATCCTGCTGGTCGGTTATGTGGCGGCCCTGACGTTGATCTATCGTCTGGCCCCGTGCCGGGAGAAGGCGCGCTGGCGCTGGCTGACGCCGGGCGCCATCTTCGCCGCTGTGGTCAGCGTGACCCTGTCGTTCGTGTTCAGCTGGTACCTGAATAATTTCGTCCGGACGGACTCCTATGGCCCGTTGGCCGCCATCATGGGCTTCCTGCTGTGGACCTGGCTGTCGGTGCAGGTGATCCTGATGGGGGCCGCCCTGAACGCCGAGATCGAGCACCAGACCGCAGTGGACACCACGACCGGCAAGGCCAAGCCGATCGGGGAGCGCGGCGCCAAGGTCGCCGACGGCGTGGGCGCGCGTCGCAAGAACCCTGCCGCCTTGGCCTACACCCAGCGCCAGGCCGCCGCCGTCGCCCAGCGACTGCGGGCGCGACGGCGACAGCGGGGCTGATTGATCACAGGATGAAGCGGCTCAGGTCCACGTCCTTGGTCAGGGCGTTCAGCTTTTCGCGCACGGCGTCGCCGTCGAAGCTGACCGTCTGACCCGACAGGTCCGACGCCTTGAAGCTGGTCTCCTCCAACACCCGCTCCAGCACGGTCTGAAGCCGCCGGGCGCCGATGTTCTCAACGGCGGAGTTGGCCGCCACGGCGGCGTCGGCCAGGGCCTCGACCGCATCATCGGTGAAGGTCAGGGTGACCTCCTCCGTCGCCAGCAGGGCCTGGTTCTGACGGATCAGATTGGCCTCCGGCTCGGTCAGGATGCGCTTGAAGTCGTCGCGCGTCAGGGCTTTCAGCTCGACCCGGATCGGCAGACGGCCCTGAAGCTCGGGCAGGAGGTCGCTGGGCTTGGCCACATGGAAGGCGCCGGAGGCGATGAACAGCACATGATCCGTCTTCACCGGCCCGTATTTGGTCGAGACAGTGGTGCCTTCGATCAGGGGCAGCAGATCTCGCTGGACCCCTTCGCGCGACACGTCGGCGCCCGATGCGCCCTGACGGGCCGCCACCTTGTCGATCTCGTCCAGGAAGACGATGCCCTCGTTTTCGGCCAGCAGCAGGGCCTCCTTGGTCAGGCTGTCCTGATCCAGCAGCTTGTCGCCCTCTTCGGCGATCAGGGGGGCGGTGGCGTCGCGCACGGTCAGCTTGACCGTCTTGGTGCGCCCGCCGCCCATCTTGCCCAGCATTTCACTGAGGTTCAGCAGGCCGACATTGCCGCCGGGGATGTCGAGACCCTGGATGGGCGAGGCGGTGTCGGCCAGGGCGATCTCGATCTCCTTGTCGTCCAGTTCGCCGGCGCGCAGCTTCTTACGGAAACTGTCGCGAGTCGCGGGGCCTGAGCCGGGACCGACCAGGGCGTCCAGGATGCGGTCCTCGGCCGCGCCCTCGGCCCGCGCCCGGACCTCGCCGCGCCTGCGGTCGCGCACCATGACCAAGGCGCTCTCGACCAGATCACGCATGATCTGATCCACATCGCGGCCGACATAGCCGACCTCGGTGAACTTGGTCGCCTCGACCTTCAGGAAAGGCGATCCGGCCAGCCTGGCCAGACGCCGGGCGATCTCGGTCTTGCCCACGCCGGTGGGGCCGATCATCAGGATGTTCTTGGGCGTGACCTCGTCGCGAAGGTCTTCCGGCACGCGCTTCCTGCGCCAGCGGTTGCGCAGGGCGACGGCGACGGCGCGCTTGGCGTCGTCCTGGCCGACGATATAGCGATCAAGTTCTGAAACGATTTCGCGGGGGGACAGATCAGTCATGGCGTCCAGATAGGACGCCGGGAAGCGAAGCGGGAGGGGGCAGGGCGTCGCGCAGCAAAAAGGCGTCCTCCGGAACGGAGAACGCCTCGATGCGTCTGTCGCTGTCGTCGCCCGATCAGGCGGCGTTGGCGGCCTTCTTCTTGGCCAGCTTGTCCTGGTGGGCCTTCATGCCGGCCTCGATCAGGGCGGCGGCTTCGCCTGCGTCGCCCCAGCCCTTGACGGTGACCGACTTGCCCTTCTCCAGATCCTTGTAGCGGGTGAAGAAGTGTTCGATCTGCTCGATCAGGATGGCCGGCAGCTGACGATAGCTGGCGACGTCGGTGTAATAGGGGTTCAGCTTGTCGACCGGCACAGCCAGGATCTTCTCGTCGCCGCCAGCTTCGTCTTCCATCAGCAGGACGCCGATGGGGCGCGAGCGGATGACGCAGCCCGGAACGACCGGCGTCGGGTTCAGCACGATCACGTCGCAGGGGTCGCCGTCATCCGACAGGGTGTGCGGGATGAAGCCGTAGTTGCCCGGATAGTACATGGCGGTGTGCAGGAAGCGGTCGACGAACAGGGCGCCGGAGTCCTTGTCCATCTCATACTTCACCGGCAGGCCGCCCTGCGGGATTTCGATGACGACGTTGACGTCCCAGGGAGCGTTGGGGCCGACCGGAATGGCGTCGAGGTTCATGGCGATCTTCTGCTGCGACTGCGAAATTCAAAAGGCGAGGGGTGATAGGCCCCACAGGCCGTCACGGCAAGCGCGACTTTGGGCGACGGGCTTGCGCGGCGACGGCGACTGAGGCCAATCATGCCGCATGACCTGGTTCGATTGGGCCGCTCTGGCGCTCTTTTTCATCTGTTGGCTCGGCTACGGGCCGATCCTGAAGTTCATCGGCCGCCACGGCGGTTCGCTGAATGACGACATGATCCACGTCCGGCGCGCCTGGATGACCTCGATGACCCATCGCGAGCTGAAGCTGATCGACAGCCAGCTGATGGGCCATTCGATCAATTCGGCCTCATTCTTCGCCTCGACCAATCTTCTGCTGATCGCTGCGGTGGCGGGCATATTGTTCGGCGGCGAGGCCGCGTTGAAGGGGTTCGCCTTCGTCGGCGCCGAACAGGTGCCGGTGCGGATGCTGGAGGCCAAGCTGGCCCTGGTGCTGATCTGTCTGGCGCGCGGCTTCCTCGATTTCATCTGGGCTCTGCGTCAGATGAACTACACCCTGGCCATGATCGGCGCCGCGCCGGAAATCCATCAGGAGACGGATCGCAAGGCGTTCAGCGCCGCCGCCGCCGAACTGTTGAATCCGGCCCTCAGTTCATTCAGCCAGGGCGTGCGGGGCTATTATTTCGCCCTGGCGGCGGCGGCCTGGCTGTTCGGTCCGCTGTGGCTGGCGTTGGGGGTGGCCTCTTCGTTCAGCCTGTTGATCTATCGCCAGGAGGCGTCGCCCGCCGCACGCGCCATCCGCAGCGCCCGCCGATTGCTGGGTGATTAGGGGCTTATTTCGCAAGTGCGAAATGAATGGATTCAGGCCTTTGCAAAACCGAACCGTGTTAGCGATAACAATAATGCAAAACCGTTACACAGCGTGACATCAAAACCGCTGATTGGGCTTGACCCATTGTGCATCGCAACCTAGATTGACCTTCGACGCCTCCGGGCGTCTTGCCCTTCCTGGGCGTTTCCTCCCTATAGACTTTATATGCCGCGTCCTCGGACGCGGCTTTTTTTTTGACTTATCGCCGATCAGTCGGCCCAGCGCTGGGCGCACAGGGCGGCGATCACCCGCATCAGGGCCTTGTGCGTGCGGCCATAGGCGGCGTTGGGCCTCAGGGTCGCCTCATCCAGATAAAGCCCTCGACTGAGTTCGATCTGGATCGCCTCGAAACCCTCCTCCGGCCGTCCCCAGCTATGGGTGGACCAGCCTCCGGCATAGGGGTGGTTCAGCGCCACACGCCAGCCCAGACCTTCGAACAGGCTTCGCAGCGTCCGCGTCAGTCTGGCGTCGCACGACGACCCGTGCCGGTCGCCCAGCACCACTTCAGCCCCGACGGCCCGGGACGGCATCGAATGCCAGTCGATCAGCAGGGCGCGCCCATGACGGGCGCGCGCCGCCTGCATCAGGTCGCTGAGGGCGGCGTGATAGGGTGCGTGCGCCGTCTCGATCCGGCGTTCAGCCTCGGCGCGGGGCAGAGTGCGGTCATAGAGCCGGGCGCCGTCCCCGCCCAGCCGGGGGATCACCCCGAAGCCAGCGGCGGTCTTCAGGCCGACCGGCCCCTCCACGCCGTCGATCAGCGTCGGATCCAGCTCGTCAGGGTCGCGGTTCAGGTCGACATAGGCGCGGCCGATGCGGCTTTCGATCAGCGGCGCGCCCTGCGACGGGCCGCTGGCGACCAGGGCGGCGACCAGGGCGTCCTCGGCGCTGCGAAGGCTGTGCTGCGTGAGGCCGGGCGCGGGGTTCATGTCGGCGGGGTAGCGGTCGCCCGAATGGGGCGAGGCGAACACCAGCGGAAGCCCGCGCGCCGTCTCGGGCGGCCGGGTGATGGTGAAACTGGCCGCGCCCTCGGTCATATTCCCCGCATAGCGGGTTTCGCTGTGGAGGGAAGTCGGCTGATCGGTGAATTTCATCGCCAGTTTACTGTTGCGGGCCTAGCGTGAGGGCCTGGTCCTCGGGGAAAAATCGACATGGCGCGCATCCTTCTGGCTGAAGACGACAGTTCTCTGCGCGGTTTCCTGACCCGTGCGCTGGAGCGCGCCGGTCATCAGGTGATCGACTGCGAGAACGGCGACGACGCCATCGACGCCCTGGAGCACGGCCCCTATGACCTGCTGCTGACCGACATCGTCATGCCGGGCGCGGACGGCATAGAGGTCGCCCGCGTCGCCGCCGCCCGCCAGCCGGGCCTGCGCATCATGTTCATCACCGGCTTCGCCGCCGTCGCCCTGACCGCCGCCCAGGCCTCGCCCCAGGCCAAGGTCCTGTCAAAGCCCGTCCACCTGCGCGATCTCGTCAACGAGGTTGAGCGGATGGTGGCCGCCTGATGGTTTGATTTAACAAGGTTTTTTGAGAAAACTCATTTCAGCGGCCAAAGCCGCTTGATGCGGGCGGATCGTGCAGCTATACGACCGGCCTTCCCGCTCTCGGACTTGCCGAGAGCCGCCACGGCGGACGCGTAGCTCAGCGGGAGAGCACTACGTTGACATCGTAGGGGTCACAGGTTCAATCCCTGTCGCGTCCACCATCTCTTTCCCAGATTTTTGGAACTGCTTCCCCTCCGGGAGAGCGTGCCGTCCATGAAACGCTCCCCCGCCCAGGTCATCGCCGACCAATCGCTGAGCGCGCTTCCTTCATGTCGTTAGGGCTGTGGTGCCCATTGACCCTGGTGATCAGCCCCTCGCTGGTCCGACTCGCCAAAGCCCGTGCCGATTTCACGTCCCACGGTCGAGGATGACATAGCGGGCCTCTTGGCCCTTTCGTTCGCGCAGATAGAGGCGCGGGGGTTGGGGCGGGACGCGGCACAGTTCCCTCATCGCTTCAATGGCGGTCAGAGTGGTGAAATCCTTGTTGCCGATCCGCTCTATGACCAGGCGCCCACGGCTGGCCTCCAGTAGCAGGGTGCGCACCGAGACGGAGCCGTAAGAAGCGCTCAACTGCGCGGTGCCCGAGACCTTTTGAATCTGTCGGAGCGCACAGGGCTGGCCGTCAACACCATCAAGCGCGCCGAAGCGACGAACGACTTCGCGTCGATCAACCGCGCAAACGCCAACCTGTTGGTCACAGTGCTTCAAAACTTGGGGGGCGCTGACGACACGATTGGGGCAGGCTTCAGACACGCCCGCGTTTGCACGACGTCGAAGTGGGGAGTGAGGCCAACCAAACGCCAGAATCGGTCGTTGTCGATAACCGTATTGAGCCTTGCCTCCCGCTTCGCTTGACTCCCCCAGGGGGTTGGCGCGCATATAGAACAAATGAGGAACATTTGTTCACAGCCTGACGCTTTGACAGCGCTGAAGACTCGCCTGGAGGCCCTGGATCGGGCCGGCGGTCGTCGCGTTGGAGCGGGCGTGCGCGCGGGAAGCGACGACGCCTTCGCGCCGTTAGCCACGGGTGTTCTGCATGATCTTTATGCCGCCGCCCCTGCCGACGCGGCGGCGGTCAACGCCTTTGGGCTGGGCATGGCGCTGCGGGCGGCGGCGGGGCGTCCCATCGTCTGGGGCCTGCATGAGATGATGACCCAGGAGGCGGGACGGCCGCACGGTCCGGGCCTGCATGAGATGGGCCTGTCGCCGCGCGATCTGCTGCTGGTGCGGACGCGCGACGTGCAGACCCTGTTGGCCGTGGGCGAAGAAGCCCTGCGCAGTCCCGCCGTGGGCGCCGTGCTGCTGAGCGCCTGGGGCGAGGCCAGGGCCTTCAGCCTGACGGCCAGCCGGCGGCTGGCGCTGGCGGCCGAGACGGGCGGCGCGACCGTGTTTCTGGCGCGAGCTGGCGCCGCCCCCTGCCCTAGCGCGGCCGAGACCCGCTGGTCGGTGGGTTCTTACGCTTCGGAACCTCTGGAAGGCGGGGCGCCGGGGCGGCCGTCTTTTTCGGCGACCCTGCTGCGGCGGCGCGGCGGCGGGGCGACCGGAAACTGGATCATGGAGTGGGATCGTGAACAACGAACCTTCCGTCTGCCCGCGCCGCTATCTGGCGGTCTGGTTCCCCTGGCTGCCCAGCGACCGGCTGCGGCGCCAGGAGCAGCGGCACGACGCGCCGCCTGAGAATGCGCCGCCCGTCGTGCTTGCTGAGAAGATCAAGGGCGCGCTGAGGCTTGCGGCTGTTGATCCGGCCGCAGCGCGAGCGGGACTGTCCCCCGGCCTGGCCCTGGCCGATGCGCGAGCGCGGACCCCCGCCCTACGCGTCGTCACTCATCGACCGGATCTCGACGACGCCCTGCTGGGGCGGGTGTTGGAGGATTTCGGCCGCTTCACCCCCATGATCGCGCTCGACCCGCCGCACGGTCTGATGCTGGACGTGACCGGCTGCGCCCACCTGTTCGGCGGCGAAGCAGACCTGATCCGGACAATCCAGACACGCGCCGACCGCGCCGGGCTTCAAACCCGGTGCGCGCTGGCCGGAACGCCCCAGGCTGCGCGCGCCTTGACCCGTTTCGGACCCGGCGGCCAGTTCAAGCCCGGTCAGGACCGCGCCGCCGCGCGCCGCCTGCCCGTCGCGGCGCTGGAGTTGCCGGATAAGGAGGAACAGGCTCTGCGCCGCGCCGGGCTGAAACGTCTGGCCGATCTGGACGACCGCCCTCGCGCGCCCCTGGCCGCCCGCTTCGGCGCCGACTTCCCGGCCCGGTTGGCGCGGGTTCTGGGCGACGAGGACATGCGCATCACCCCGCATCGCCCGCCCGCGCCCGTGGTCGTCGACCGCATCTTCTTCGAGCCGATCTCGGCGCCCGAGGACATCGAACGGGTTCTGTCCGACCTGCTGGTCGAGACCATGGACCGGCTGGATCAGACGGGCCTGGGCGGCCGCGCCTTTGAGGCCGGCTTCTATCGCGTGGACGGCGAGACGCGCCGGATCGTCGTCCGCACCGGCTGCCCGACCCGCGACGCCCCCGCGACCCTGCGGCTGTTTCGTGAGCGGATGGCGGCTTTGGCCGCCCCGCTGGATCCCGGCTTCGGCTTCGATCAGATGCGGATGTCCGCGCCCTGGACCCAGGTGCTGGCGCTCACCCAGCAGGGGCTGGAGCGCGAGGCGCCCGGCGATGAGGCCTTCAGCCTTCTGGTCGACCGGCTGACCGCGCGTCTGGGACCGGAGGCGGTGCTGCGCTTCGAACCCTTCGCCTCGCACATTCCCGAACGCGCCGCGCGGCTGCTCCCGGCCGCCGCCCGTCATGGCGACGAGACCTGGCCCGACCTCGATCCCGACGATCCGCCCCTGCGCCCGTTGCAGGTGTTCGACCCGCCCCAGCCGGTGGAAACCCTGGCCGAGGTGCCCGACGGCTATCCGCTGAAGTTCCGTTGGCGCCGCGTCCTGCACGAAGTGACGCGCGCCGAGGGGCCCGAACGGATCAGCGGCGAATGGTGGCGTGCGCCGGGCCAACGCACTCGCGACTACTACCGGGTTGAAGACCGCGAAGGCCGCCGTTTCTGGCTGTTCCGCCAGGGGCTCTATGGAGAAACGCTCGAACCGCGCTGGTTCATCCACGGCCTGTTCGCATGAGCGCGCCTGATCCTTGCGGCGACTACGCGGAGTTGGCGACGGCCAGCAACTTCTCCTTCCTGCGCGGTGCCTCGCATCCCAAGGACCTGGTGCTGACGGCGATCCTGCGCGGCCATGCTGGACTGGGGCTGGCCGACCGCAACACCGTGGCGGGCGTGGTGCGGGCCTGGAGCGCGCTGAAGGAACTGCGGGTCGAGGGTCTGGCCCCGCCGGACAGGGTGCGCGAGGGCGGCGGTCCCGGCGAGATCGCCTTCATCGAGGACCCGCTGAACGATCCGGCCCTGTCCGAAGAGGTGAAGGCGCGCGCGGCAAACTTCCGTCTGCTGACAGGGGCCCGGCTGGTGTTCAATGACGGAACACCTGACGTCATCGCCTATCCGGAGACGCGGGCGGGCTGGGGTCGGCTGACGCGCCTGCTGACCCTGGGCAATCGCCGGGCGAAGAAGGGCGAATGCGAGATCGGCCTGCGCGACCTGCTGACTGATCCCGAAGACCTGCTTCTGATCCTCATTCCGCCGGACCGGCTGTCGGGGCTGGAGGAAGTGCTGACCCGCATGAACGCGGCGGCGCCGGGCGCGGTCTGGCTGGGCGCCGTCCTGCACAGGCGCGGCGACGATCAGCGCCGGCTGGCCCGCCTCAAGGCCATGGCGGAGCGGGTGGAGGTTCCCCTGCTGGCGCTCAACGACGTCCTCTACGCCGCCCACGAAGACCGCGACCTGCAGGATGTCCTGACCAGCATCCGCGAAGGCGTGACCATCGAAACCGCCGGCCGCCGGCTGGAGGCCAACGCCGAACGCTGGCTGAAGCCGTCAGCCGAAATGATGCGCCTGTTCCGGGATGCGCCCGAAGCCATACGGGAAACGTCCGCCCTCCTGTCGCGCGCAACCTTCGATCTGTCCGAACTCAGCTATCGGTACCCGGAAGAGCCAGTTCCGCCTGATTGGACTCCGCAGGCCTGGCTGGAAGAGCTTACGGGCCGCCACGCCGCCATGCGCTATCCCGACGGCGTTCCTGACAAGGTCCAGGCCCTGCTGGACAAGGAACTGGCCTTCATCGCCCGCAAGGACATCGCCCCCTATTTCCTGACCATCTTCGACATCGTTCGCGTGGCGCGCGACAAGCGCATCCTGTGCCAAGGACGAGGTTCGGCCGCGAACTCGGCGGTCTGCTACGTCCTGGGCATCACCTCGGTGGACCCGATGGAGGCGGACCTGCTGTTCGAGCGTTTCCTGTCCGAAGATCGAAACGAACCGCCCGACATCGACGTGGATTTCGAGCATGAACGACGTGAAGAGATCATCCAGCACATCTACGAACGCTATGGCCGCCACCGCGCCGGCATTGCCGCCACCGTCATCCACTTCCGCCCCCGCAGCGCCATCCGCGAGGTGGGCAAGGTCCTGGGTCTGACCGACGACGTCACCGCTCGTCTGGCCTCCAGCCACTGGGGCAGTTGGGGAACCGAGATCGGCGATCGCCACGTTGTTCAGGCGGGACTGGATGCGGCCAACCCCATGATCGCACGCGCGGTCGCCATGGCGTCCCGCCTGCTGAACTTCCCGCGCCATCTCAGTCAGCACGTCGGGGGTTTCGTCCTGACCCAGGACCGGCTGGACGAGATGGTCCCCATCGGCAACGCCGCCATGCCGGACCGCACCTTCATCGAATGGGACAAGGACGACATCGACGCCCTGCGCCTGATGAAGGTCGATGTCCTGGCGCTCGGAATGCTGACCTGCATCCGCAAGGCCTTCGACCTGATAAAGGCCCATTCAGGCGTCGAACACGACCTGGCCTCCGTCCCGCTGGAGGAGCCCGAGGTCTACGACATGCTGTGCCGGGGCCAGTCCATCGGCGTCTTCCAGGTCGAGAGCCGCGCCCAGATCAACATGCTGCCGCGGCTGAAGCCGCGAGAGTTCTATGATCTGGTGATCCAGGTGGCCATCGTGCGTCCCGGTCCGATCCAGGGCGACATGGTCCATCCCTATCTGCGTCGCCGCAACGGCGTGGAAGACGTCGTCTATCCTCCGCCCGGCCGCCTCTACGGTCCGCCTGACGAACTGAAGCAGGTGCTGCACCGGACCCTGGGCGTCCCCCTGTTCCAGGAACAGGCCATGAAGGTCGCCATGGTCGCCGCCCGGTTCTCAGACGCCGAGGCCAACGGCCTACGCAAGGCCATGGGCACGTTCCGGGGCGACGGGACGCTGCACACCTATGAAGACCGCATGGTCGGGCGGATGATCGCGCGCGGCTATGATCCTGATTTCGCGCGGCGCTGCTTCGAGCAGATCAAGGGTTTCGGCTCCTACGGCTTTCCCGAAAGCCACGCCGCCAGTTTCGCCCGGCTGGTCTATGTCTCTTCCTGGATCAAGCACCGCCACCCGGCGGCCTTCGCCTGCGCCCTGCTGAACAGCCAGCCCATGGGCTTCTATGCGCCCGCCCAGATCGTGCGCGAGGCGCAGGAGGTCGGCGGGGTCGAGGTGCGCCCCGTCGACGTCTCGCACAGCGACTGGGACAACAGTCTGGAGGGGCCTGCAGACGCCCCCATCCTCCGTCTGGGCCTGCGCCAGATCGACGGCTTCAAGGAGGACTGGGCCAAGGCTCTGTCGGCGGCGCGAACCGAGGCGCCCTTCGCCGATATCGAAACCCTGGCCCGGCGCGCCGAACTGCCCGCTGCGGCCATGCGCAAACTGGCCGACGCCGACGCCTTCCGATCTCTGGGGCAGGACCGGCGCGAGGCCCTGTGGGCGGTGCGCCGCCTGCCCGACGATGATCCGCTGCCCCTGTTCGCCGCCGCCCAGGCGCGCGAGCGCGGCGCCCGTGAACTGGGCGCCGAACCTGACGCCCGACTTCCGCTGATGCCGCTGGGCGAGCACGTCGCCGCCGACTACCAGACCGCGCGCCTGTCGCTGAAGGCCCACCCCATGGCCATCCTGCGCCCTGTCTTCGCCGCCGAGCGGGTCCTGACCTGCGCCGAAACCGAGGCCAAGCGCGGCGGCTCCATGGTGCAGGTCGCGGGCGTGGTTCTGGTGCGTCAGCGGCCCGGCAAGGGCAACGCCGTCTTCATCACCCTGGAGGACGAGACCGGCATCACCAACGTCGTCCTGTGGGCGCGGATGCTGGACCAATTCCGACGCGAGATCATGGGCGGCCGTCTGATGCAGGTCGAAGGCGTGGTCGAGAAAAGCCCCGAAGGCGTCGTCCACGTTGTTGCCCGTCGCGTCATCGACCGCAGCACCGAACTGTCCCGCCTGTCAGAAGACCACGAAACCGACATCCAACTGGCCCGCGCCGACATCATCGCCTACCCGCAACCGCCGCGTCACACATCAGATCGACACCCGCGCGACGTGCGCATCTTGCCGGGATCACGGGATTTTCACTGAGCGCCGATTCCGTTGAAAAAGGCGGCTGTTGAGATCGCGGCCAGTAACAGGCACAGCGGTTCTATCCCGCCTTACGCGATCACCGGCGTGGGTGA
>NZ_JAEPWN010000015.1 GCF_016654005.1 Brevundimonas nasdae
ACGATGACCTGCATGCGCTGGGCGTCGCTGACGGTCCGCACAGTCGTCTTGGCGGGCTCCAGCGCCCCCATGCGCGCGACAGAGGTTGCGATCTCTGCCCGCGCCAGGGCTTCGCGCTCGCTGGCGTCCAAGCCGCCGATCGCCGCTCGCGCGCCCTCGGACGCCAGGCTCTGGACCGACTGGGCCATCAGAAACCAGCTGCCATAGACGACGATGGCGATCATCAGCACCACCATGATCGGCCCGACCAAGGCGAACTCAACCGCGGCGCTGCCGCCATCCGCACGCACGAAACTCGACTTCACGGACAATGAACGCACGGCCAATCTCCACACACGTCAAGATTGTATATCGTTATGTGTGAATAAAATTATACCCGTCAAGGGTGTAACTTCTTAACGGCCGCATTCGATCTAGCGAGTAACGTAGGTGCGTCCGGACCGGACACCGCCAATAGACTTTGGCCTGCTTCTCGATCAGATCGGCAATCGTGGCGGTCATCGGCCTTGGAACCAGCCCCATGGCAATGGCTTGGCTGACCAGCCGATCATTCTCAGCCTTGGACACGTAGGCGACCATAGTCTAACGCCAGCATCGGTCGCCACCCTAAGTTCGCCCCGCCGCTGTCAGGCGAGGTCGATGGAGTTAGGTGGAGGATTGGCAGGCCTAACAAGGCCTAAAGTTCAGGGCCTGTGGAGGGTCGTGGAGGTCGATGGAGTGATGTTCGAATCCCACCGCTTCCGCCAGCGCCCTCGCAGCATCTCAGCACAATCAGAGAACGTCGTTTTCCGTTCACAACAGCGTGGTGAAATGCTGCGCCAGATGTACGTGGCGCGCTGCAAACAGTCCTAGGGTAACGATCATGGCTGTCAGTGAGGACAAAAGGATCAGGCGCCGACACCGATGCGCCCAGTAAACGGTTTCACCCAAGGCGATCGCCAGCAACATGTTCGCCCCCCGAACGCGTTAATCCTATGAACTAGGACGGCGCCCGGATGAAAAGACCGCATTATTATCCGCCGTCATGCCGTCCCTGCGCCTCCCTTACGGAATAAATGGCGCGCTACGCTACGCACGGTTGACTGTCCGGCCACCGCCGTTATGGCTGAAACATCTCCATGCACGCCTCTTTCAATCATGCAGGATAGGGCAAAGCCCTCTGACGACGCCCTGCAGCAGGCGCATGACCGGCTGCTGCGTGACGATTCGTTCCAGTTCGACCGCACGGGCTATCATCCGCCGAAAATTCCGCAGTGGCCCAAGTGGATAGGCGACATGCTGGATGCCATCGCCCCGGCTCTCAAATGGGTGCTGTGGATCGGTCTGGCCCTGCTCGCCGCCGCGATCCTATACCTCATCATCCGTGAAATTCTGCGGCTACGTGCGCCGCGCGCCAAGCCTGACAAGCCCAAGGCGGCGGTTGATGCAGAGTGGCGGCCTGACGCACAGGCGGCGCGCGACCTACTGGCAGGCGCGGACGCCCTCGCCGCCGAAGGCCGCTATGCCGAGGCTGCACACCTGCTTCTGCTGCGCAGCGTCGAGGATATCGACAAACATCAACCGCGCGCCCTGCGCATCTCCCTGACAACGCGCGAGATCGCAGGGCTGACCTCTCTGCCAGAGGCGGCGCGCCCGGCCTTCATGAAGATTGGTCGTGTCGTGGAGCGCAGCCTGTTTGGCGGTGCACCCGTTGACGCTGAGGATTTCGCCGACTGCCGCGACGCCTATGAAGCCTTCGCTCTTCCAGAAGGCTGGCGCGCATGAGCCGGACATCCCGGGCGGCCAGCGGCGCCTTTTCACCCGTCACCATGATCGTCATCCTGGTTGTCGGCGTGCTGGCGCTGGCTGGCGTCGGCATCCTGTCGGCCTATTCGCCAGAGCTTAAGTCCGGCAACGACGGCGGCGGCCATGCCCTGTCAAAGGCTTCCACCGGCTTTGGCACCCTGCCCGTTCTATTGCGCAGCCTTGGCGTCCCGGTCGTTCTGAATCGCGGCGTTCTGACCGACGCTTCGGATGACAGCCTTCTGGTTCTGACACCTGCGGTTCAGACCAAGCCGGAGCAGATCGACGACATCATTCACTATGGCCCGACCTTGATCATCCTGCCGAAATGGGTGGCGGCGCCGGACGCCAATCATGAAGGATGGGTCCGGACGCTGAACTCCTACAGCGGCAAGAGCAGTTTGGAGATTCTGCCGGAAGGCCTGCTCAAGGATACGACCCTGATCGAGCGAGAGGGTCGCGCGACCGTGTCTTTACGTCGCCCAAACGGAACGTCTTTCGGCAAGCCGGTGCAGATCGAGGCGCTGCGGACCATCGGCGGCGATGCCTGGATTCCGGTCGTGGTGACACAACAGGGTGACGCCATCCTGGCCATGCACCGTAAAACCCGCACCTATGTGCTGGCCGATTCCGACTTCCTGGACACTTCTGCACTCAAGAGCTTGGCCGGCGCCCGCACGGCGGTCGATCTGATCGAGATATTGCGGCCCGATGGTTCTCCCGTGGTGTTCGACCTGACCCTGCATGGGTTCCAGCGCACGCGCAGCCTGTTGCGGCTGATGCTTGAGCCGCCCTTGCTGGGGCTGACCCTGATCCTGGCGGCGCTGGCTGTGCTGGCGGGGTTCCAGGCGGCCGTGCGTTTCGGTCCGGCGCGCGACCACGCCCGCATCATCGCGCTGGGCAAGCGCGGCCTAGCCGACAACACAGCGGCTCTGGTGCGGCTGGCCAAGCGCGAACACCATATGGCCGCCCCCTACGCCCTGCTGGTCCGGGCCGCGGTCGCGCGCGTCATTGGGGCCCCGCGCAGCCTGAGCGACGATGAGTTGAACGCCTTCCTCGACCGCGTCAGCCGCACGACCGGCGCACATTCGACCTATTCCGCCTTGGCCGAGCGCGCCAAGGCGGCCAAGACACCCGGCGACCTGATGCAGGTGGCCGGCGACCTCTATCGCTGGAACCAGGAGCTGACCCGTGCACGTCAATGAGGTGAAGGCGGTCGCCGATCGCATCCGCACCGAAATCGCCAAGGCGGTCGTCGGTCAGGACGGCGCCGTCGATCTGTTGCTGACCGCCCTGTTCGCGGGCGGCCACGTCCTGCTGGAAGGTCCGCCCGGAACCGCAAAGACCCTGTTGGCCCAGGCCTTCGCGCGGGCCGTCGGCCTGGATTACGGACGGATCCAGTTCACCCCGGACCTGATGCCGGGCGATATCATCGGATCGAATCTGTTCAACTTCCAGACCTCGGCCTTCACCCTGACGCGCGGGCCGATCTTCTGCGAACTGCTGCTGGCGGACGAGATCAACCGTACTCCGCCCAAGACACAGGCGGCCCTGCTGGAAGCCATGCAGGAGCGGCACATCACCATCGACGGACAGGCGCACGCCCTCAGCAAACGGTTCACCGTCGTCGCCACCCAGAACCCCATCGAGCAGCAGGGCACCTATCCCCTGCCCGAGGCCCAGCTTGACCGCTTTCTGTTCAAGCACGTCCTGGCCTATCCGTCGCTGGAGCAGGAACGCGCCATCATCGCCGCCCACGGATCGCGCACCGGCCAGATGGACCCCATCGCCTTGGGCGTCGAAGTCGTCGCCGACGCCGCAACGATCGACGCCGCCGTCAATGCTGTCGCCGATGTGCGCCTGACAGACGAGGTCATCGGCTATGTCGCCGATCTGGTCCGCGCCACACGGGACTCGGCCGATGTGGACACAGGCGCATCGCCCCGCGCCGCCGCCATGCTGGCCGTCGGCGCCCGCGCCCGCGCGGCGCTGGACGGACGCGACTATGTCATCCCTGACGACGTGAAGCTGCTGGCGCTGCCTGCCCTGCGCCACCGCCTGGTCCTGTCGCCCGCCGCAGAGATCGAAGGCCGTCGCGTGGATCAGGTTCTGGCCGGTCTGGTCGAGCGGGTCGCAGCGCCCCGGTGATCTATCCCACGCGGCGAGCGGTGATGGTCATGGGCGTCGGCGCGCCTGTCGCGCTGCTGGCCGGCGTGCTGACGCCTGCGGGCTGGCTGGCTGGCCCCATCTGGATCCTCGCCGTCTACGCCTTGATTGCGATCGACGCCGTGCGCGCCGGATCACGCACAGGGCTAAGCCTCGACGCGCCAGAGCCAGTGCGCGCAGCGGTGGGCCGCCCCGGCGTGACGGGCTTCATTGTTCGGTTCGCAAGCAAGGGTCCGGTGCCGCAGACGGTGGAGGCCGCCGCCTCCGCCGACGCGCGCCTGGGCCTGACCACAGCATCCCGACAGGCGAAGGTTGAAGATCGTTCCGCCATCCTGACCTTCCCCTTCACGCCGGAACGACGCGGAACGGCGGAGTTTGAAAACCTTTGGGTGCGCTGGCGCGGCCCTCTGGGGTTGGCGTGGAAGCAGAAGATTTTCAGCCTGAACCTGCCCGCCCCGGTCCTGACCGATCTTCAGTCCGTGCGCGACCAGGCCGTGCGCCTGTTCGCTCGCGACGCCCTGTTCGGCGCCAAGACCCAGATCGAAATGGGCGAGGGCTCGGAGTTCCAGTCCCTGCGCGATTACCAGGCGGGCATGGATCGTCGCGCCATCGACTGGAAACAGTCGGCCCGCCACGCCGCCTTGCTGGCCAAGGAATTCCGCACCGAACGCAACCACAATGTCATCATGGCGCTGGATTGCGGACGCGCAGCCTGCGAACCGGTCGGCGGCGTGCCCCGCATCGACCGCGCCATCAACGCCGCCCTTCTGTTGTCTTACGCCTGCCTGCGATCCGGCGATCGCGCGGGCCTGTTCGCCTTCGATTCCGCGCCGCGCGTGACGACCGGCGCCCTGGGCGGCCTCAACGCCTTCCGCAGCCTTCAAGCGGTCGCAGGACGCATCGACTATTCGACGCACGAGACCAACTACACCCTGGCTCTCTCGACCCTGTCCGGCCAGCTTCAACGCCGTTCGCTGATCGTCGTCTTCACCGACTTCACCGATTCCACCGCCGCCGAACTGATGATCGAGTCCCTGGGCCGTCTGCTGCGGCGGCATCTGGTGCTGTTTGTGGTCATGCGCGACGAGGAACTGGAAAGCCTGACCGCCGCTGAACCGCAGGAGCCAGAGGATGTCGCCCGCGCCGTCGTCGCCGGATCCCTGCTGCGTGAGCGTGATGTGGTGGTGAGCCGCCTGCGCCGCATGGGGGCCCACATCGTCGACACCCCCGCCGACCGGATCGGCCCGGAAGTCATCAACGCCTATCTGGATCTGAAGCGGAGGGACCTGCTGTGACCGACGTTCGTCCCGCCCAACTGCTGAAAAGCCAGCGTTTCCGCCAGCAGCGCGAGGGCGACTGGCGCCGCCTTGAACAACTGATGACCAAGGCCGAGGCGGGGTCGGCGTCCAAGTTGACGGACGAAGAGATCCTGGCCATCCCAGTTCTCTATCGTTCGACCCTTTCGGCCCTGTCTGTCGCGCGGGAAACCTCGCTGGACCGGGGGCTGGTCGAATATCTGGAGACCCTGTCCGCCCGCGCCTATTTCTTCGTCTATGGGTCTCGCGCCACCCTGCAGGATCGCCTGACCAGCTTCTTCCGCAACGACTGGCCCAATGCCGTGCGTGGTCTGTGGCGCGAAACACTGATCTCGACCGCCCTGATGCTGCTGGGCGCGGCGGTGGCGGCCTGGCTGGTGCTTCATGAACCGGAATGGTTCTACGCCTTCGTGCCGGGCGAACTGGCCGGCGGGCGCGATCCCGCCGCCTCGACTGAAACGCTGCGCTCCACCTTGGACGGATCAGACGGTAGTGGCGGCCTGTCCGTCTTCGCCGCCTTCCTGTTCACCCATAACGCCCAGGTCGCCATCCTGGCCTTTGCACTGGGGTTCGCCCTTTGCCTGCCGACGGGGATGCTGATCCTTTATAACGGCGCGACATTGGGCGCCTTCGTCGCCCTGTTCGCCAGTCGGGGTCTGGGTGTTGAGGTTGGCGGCTGGCTGCTGATCCACGGCGTGACTGAACTGTTCGCCGTCATCCTGGCGGGCGCGGCAGGCTTCCGCATCGGCTGGGCCGTGGCCTTCCCGGGACAGAAACGCCGTCTGGACGCCGCAGTAGAGGCTGGACGCACCGCCGCCATCGTCATGGGCGGGGTGGTGGTCATGCTGTTCTTTGCGGGGTTGCTGGAAGGGTTTGGCCGCCAGTTGATCGTCCACACCGGTCTTCGCTACGGCGTCGCGGCGTTCACCGCCCTGGTCTGGGCCGCCTATTTCTACTTCCCCCGCAGAGAGGCGCGTCTTGGCCGCTGAACCCGTCGCCCGCTCCGGAACCGAACGCACCTTCGTCACGCCGGAAGGCGTCGATCTGCGTCTGAACATCGGCGAGGCTGGTCAGCGCGCCGCCGCCTTCCTGCTGGACGCCGCCATCATCATCGGCGTGCTGATCGCCTTCACCATCATCGCCTTGTTGATGGGAATCGGCGCGGCCGCAGGGGGAGGCAGACAAGGCGCAGAGATCGTCGCCGTCATCTGGCTGTTGGTCTTCTTCGTATTGCGGAACTTCTATTTCACCGGGTTCGAACTGTCCGCAGCCGCCGCAACGCCAGGCAAACGCGTCATGGGCCTGCGCGTCGCCTCACGCGATGGCGGGCGATTGAAGGCGGAATCGGTTTTCGCCCGCAACGCCCTGCGCGAACTGGAAGTGTTCCTGCCGCTGTCCCTGTTGATCAGCCGGGCGGGTCAGGGCGTCGACGCCTGGATGTATCTCCTGGCGCTGGTCTGGGCCGGGATTTTCGTCTTCTTCCCCCTTTTCAACAAGGACCGCCTGCGTGCGGGCGATCTTGTGGGCGGCACCTGGGTCGTGCGTACGCCCAAACGCAAGCTGACCCGCGACATGGCCGACGACGGTTCAGAACGCCTGGCCGCCTATGACTTCACCTCGGCGCAGATTGACGCCTATGGCGCCAAGGAGTTGCATGTCCTTGAAACCGTCCTGCGCCAGCGCGACCGCAACACCATGAAGGCCGTCGCCGAACGCATCGCCGACAAGATCGACTGGTCCCGCACCGACGACAGGGACTACGACTTCCTCAGCGCCTACTACGCCGCCCTGCGCGGTCGGCTGGAGCAACGGCTGCTGATGGGCGTTCGACGCCGCGACAAGCACGATATTTAATTATGTCGCGTTACAATCCATAAGATCATCACAGCAGAACGTTGGAACTGACTTCAATAAACTCAGCCTTCCGCGTCAGATCGCACCTGCTTCACTTAAGAAAGCGCCACGACTTGTTCGTATTGAATCTGCCTTCATGACGGCCTTCTGTGTTCGCTGAAGGCGGCCGTGATGGCGCGCAGGGTCTCACGTGTTCTGGCGTCGGTTAGGGATGAGTGCAGGATAATCGACAAGGACGGAATCTCAGGCAGCCCGAGTTTTTGGCTCACCTCAATCATGTCAGGCGTTGCCAATCGTCGCGGAAAAGCGGCCGCCGCCAGGCCTGCAGATAGAGCCGCCATCACTGCAGGGGTGGCCCCTACGAACGCCTCTGTCCAAGGGATTTGCGCACCATCCAGCAGCCGCATCGCCACCTCGCGCACCTTGCAGCACGGCGGGTGGCTGGCCAGGCGCAACGGCTCACCGACACGGTGCTCGAAATCCGCCGATGCGAACCAGCCGAAATGCTCAGGCCCGAGAACCTCGCCGTCTCGTCGGTCGTCGTCGCTGCGCACAATGACCGCGTCCAGCCTCCCCTCCTCATAAGCGTCCAACAAGGCGCGGGAGTTATCGACCAGCACCTCGATCGTCAGACAGGGATCCAATCTTCTCAACTTCGCTAGCAGGGTCGGAACCTCCGGCCCCATGACATGAGCTGCGATCCCGAGTCGGAACTTTCGTTTCTCGGCGGCCAGGGCAGCGTAAGCGCGCTCATGTGCAGCCAGAAACTCACGCGCAGGCGACAGGAAGGCCTCGCCTTGGACGGACAGGCGCACCTGGCGCGGCGTGCGCTCGATCAGTTTTTTACCGAGCCGCTCCTCAAGTCGCTTCAGCTTCACACTAACTGCGCCCTGCGTCGAACCCAGAGCTTCCGCCGCGCGGGTGAAGCTCTGAAGATCGACGATCAGCACAAAGGCCCGAACGGCGTCAACTTCCAACATGGCCCCATCTATCCGTTTTTGTTGTCACTGAAATGGAAAATCTCGCCATTTTCAAATGGTGACGCCAGCCGCATGTCTGCAACCCATCAAAGGGTCGCGCTGAAATCCCTCGTAACGCGCCACTTCAATAACAAGGCCAGACATGCCCCCCTCTCCGTCCCCAAGAAACGGCTTCGCACTTGCCGCCGTATGTCTGTCGTCACTTATGCTCGGGCTTGAGATCACCAGCATCCCATCCATCCTGCCGACGCTGGAAAACGTTCTGCCGGCCGATTTCAGGCAACTGCAATGGATCATGAACGCCTACACCATCGCCATGTGCGCTGTGCTGATGGCGATGGGCGCTCTAGGGGATCGTTTCGGCCGTAAGCGCGCCTTCATGTCCGGCGTCGCAGTCTTCGGCATCGCCTCACTAATCTGTGGCCTGGCGACCAGCGCGCCGCTTCTGATTGCCGCACGCTTCCTGCAGGGGCTCAGCGCCGCCGCCATGCTGGCATGTCAGGTGGCCATCCTGTCGCACCAATTTCGTGATGGCGCGGAGCGTGGCGGGGCCTTCAGCTGGTGGGGTGTCATCTTCGGCATCGGTCTAGGCTTCGGTCCGATCGTCGGCGGGGCGATCATCACCCTGGCCAGTTGGAACTGGGTGTTTCTGATACACGTTGCGCTTGCGGCAACCACGTTGATCCTCGCCCAGAAAGGCATCGAGGAATCCTCTGATCCCCACGCCACGAAGGTCGATCTTGCGGGGATGATCACATTGTCCATTACGGTGATCGGCAGCGTGTATCTGCTGACCCAGGGGCAAGAGCTGGGCCTGACCAGCCCAGCCGCCCTGACGATCCTGGCAATCAGCACATTGACCCTGATCCTGTTCATCATCGTGGAGACGCGCGCAAAGCGGCCGATGTTTGACTTCAGCGCCTTGCACATCCGCAAGTTGTCCGGCGCCCTGCTAGGATCCAGCGGGATGAACTTCAGCTTCTGGCCCTTCGTGGTCTACCTGCCGCTCTATCTGCACGCAGGCCTCGGCTATGACGCCATAGCAACAGGGTTGGCCATACTGGCCTATACGGTGCCGACCATCGTGGCCCCGCCCCTGGGGGAACGCCTGCTGCTGCGTCGCGGCCCGGGCCTGGTCATTCCGCTTGGCCTATTCACCATTGGCGCAGGTTTCGCCCTTCTGCACCTCGCCATCGCCAGTCGCCAGGCGAACTGGATGACCCTGCTCCCTGGCTGCATCATCGCGGGAACCGGTCTAGGACTGACCAACACCACCGTCACGAACACTACGACTGCAGCGGTTCCGCCAGAACGAGCCGGCATGGCTTCAGGCATGGATATGAGCGCACGATTCATCTCCCTGTCCGTGAACATCGCCTTGATGGGCCTGATCCTCTTGAGCGGCGTTCATACCCACCTCAGTCAGGCCCTGCCGCCAGTTTCGACGACCACACTGAAGACATTGGCTGACACCGTTGCGGCAGGAAACCTAGGCGTCGCCGAAACAAGCGGCTTGTCCGTCACCACAGCCCGCGACGCCCTGACCAACGGCGTCGCCTGGGCCACGCTTTACGGTGCCGCCTCAGCATGGGGGCTTTCGTTGCTCAGCTTCCTGACGTTCGGTGGCAGAAGAGCAGTTTTGAGGGGACATCCGAACCAAGAACTGGTCTGACTTATGGCACTGATTACACAGATTTTCTCTGCAGAGGGTAAGACAAACGTCATTTTCCGGTCGAGGCGTCGCTGCGGCACCCTACTGAGGGTCAAGGGCTGGTAGAACCCGAATTTCGAATACCGCAGACGCTTGGGCTCGCCGGAAGAAAGCACAGACAGTGCGTCTGCACAGACGCGCCGAACCAGCGCACTGCCGATACAAATCATGACACGTGCCTCGTCGCTTCACCTAAGGATCAGGGCGAAAGACGACCAGCGCTTCTTGGGGCATCTACAACAGCCCCACGTCTCACACCCGAGCCCTTCCGGGTCAAAGCCGTCGTTCATGAGAAATCCGACCTTGTAGGATCGGATGACCTCGTCGGCTTTCGCGATACCGAAGCCCCTCGCCGAATTAGCCGTTACCTTCCCCGCATGAAGAACTCGACCGGCATGGACAGGGTGATACGGTCGCCGGAGATTTCGGCGGGCGGCTTAGGCAGGGGTTGAGCGCGTTGAAGCAGAGCCAGCGCTTCACGGTCGAAGGCGGGCTGGCCTGAACTGCGTTCGATGACGGATGACAGCACCCTGCCTTCGCGATCCATGGTGAGACGGACATAGGCCACGCCCTGCAACCGCCTTGCACGGGCTTCTGGCGGATAGCGCTTCAGCCGCTCCAGATGCGCCAGCAGCCGCCCCTGCCAGGTGTCCGTCGCCGAAGAGGCGTTGGCGGCAGGCGGGGCTGAAAGTGTGGGCGGCGCCGTGGTTTCGGGTGCGGGCGTCGTCTGAAGCGGACGCGTGATGGAGGGCGGCGTCGAAGGCATGGCCAGCGGCTCCACGTCTGTCGGCGGCTGCGGCGTCTGAATCCGGGGCTGGATCGGCGCCCTCGGCCGGGCCTCTTTCACCGCCTCGACCTGTTTGGGCCCCGGCGGGTGTTCCGACGGCGGCTTGGGCAGGGCTTGAAGACGAAACAGTTCGATCTCGAACACCGCATCGGGCGGTTGAACGACGGGCGGCCGGTTGGCCCAATAGACACCTGCCAGGATCAGGGGCGAGGCGTGAAGAAACACCGAAACAGCGACGCCCGTTCCCAACCTGCCCCTGTGACTGCGCGAGCGGTTCGACAGGCGAAAGGAGCCGCTCGGCGTGGCGCCCTTCACGGTCTCAACCGCCACAGGCCGATGCCTGCGCCCACCTCAGCGCAGGGCGGCATTGGCCAGCGCCTGAACTCGCGCGAAGGCCGCCTTGGCCCCGGCGACCGCGCGGCCTTCCTCTTCCGACGTCAGGACGGCCGCGTCCAGAGCTGTGGTGAACACGCGCCAATGGGCGGCAGGCCCCTCGCCGAACGGCGCCAGATGGCGCGCGCCATAATCGTCCGACAGACCCAGTTTGGCCGCCGCTTTTCGCAGCAGGGCCGCACCCAGGTTCGATCCTTCGGCCACATAGAGCCAGCCCAGCGCCGTGGCGGCATCGACCGACTGCTCGGACGGGAAGACCGGCGGCGTATCAACGAGCGGTTCTGACAGGCCAAGGTCGATCAGATCCTGCGCGATCAGCCCCAGACGACGGCGCTCGGCCAGGCCCGGCAGCAGGGCGATCAGGCCCGCGTCGTCATACAGCGCGTCAATGTCGCGGTGGAAGGCCCACTGCACGCCTGCGAAGCGGCCGTAGCCCTCCAGAGTATCGAAGGACGACGCCTCCATGATCGATTTGTCCAGCCGATCATGGGTGTCGTGGGTCAGAGCCTTCAGCCGCTTGGAACGGGGCAAGGCGATGAGATCGGTCATGTCTCAATCTCCCAATCAGAAGCGGTAGCTGAAGCCGATACGCACAGTGTGCATGTCAGCGTCAGTGCGGCTCTTGCGACCGTTGATGATGTTCGCTGACCCGGTCTTGGTCACGAACTCGCCGATCGGCCAGCCGTTGTCGTCGAACACCAGATCGCCCGTCACAGGGTCGCGCTTGAACTCATAGCTCGACGTGTCCGGCCCGACCCCAGCGCGCGCCTGATCGAAGTCGAAGCCGCCCTTGCCGAAGTCGGCGTACAGATATTCGGCGCGGAACGACCAGTGCTCGCCGATGGCGCGCTCAACGCCGCCGCCCAGGGCCCAGCCGGAGCGGTTCGCCTTGGATGTCTCGCGGAATGCGACGCGGACATTGTCCCCTTCCTGATCGCTGCGATACTGGGTCCGGTTCTGGGTTTCGCGCAGGAAGGCCGGTCCGCCGGTGAGGTAGATCAGCGATCGCCCGAACGAATAACCGACACGACCCCGCAGGCTGGCGAACCAGTCCCAGCTGTATTCCGCGCTGGATTCCAGACGCTTGTAGAAGACCAGATTGTCAAGGTCGGGGTCCGTGACCAGGACGCTGGAGCCGCTTTCCAGCGCACCGGTCATGACATCTGCCTCGACGCCCAGGACGATGTTGTTTCGAATCTGCCAGTTGACCCCGCCGAAGACGCCGACCGTGGCGTTATGCATCCGCTCATCGACCAGACCTCCGTCGACGGAGGCGCCGAACCGATCGGTGATGCACCCCTGCTCACGCCCGAAACCATGCCCCATGCTCAGGCCCGCATAGGCGCCGCTCCAGTCCAAGGCCTCTTCATTGCCACGGCCGGAGAACCAGTTTGCAGGCCAGTCAAAACCGCTAGCGCCGATCTGGCCCGTCAGGCCGATGCGGAAGGTGCGGCCCGGTGCGGGAATGACGCCCAGGCTGAGCGGCTCGATATAGTATCGGTCCGTCAGGTTCTCGACGCTCCAGTCCAGCGTCAGGCCCTGGCCCAGTTTATATCGCCCTGTCAGGTCAGCGGTCGTATAGGCCTTCCACGGAATGGCGGAGAGAAGCGGCGCAAAACCGCTGTCGGTGGGCTCGAAGGCGGCGGCGCGTTCGCCACGATAAATCAGGCGCGCACCGAGGTTCATCCGGTCATGCAGGAAGTCGCGGCTGACGGTCAGATTGGCCGCAAACTCGGGCGGGATGTAGTTTGTGGCGTAGTCCGAGGCCAATGAACTGGACAGGCAGGATTCGCCCGGACGGCAGAAGGAGACCTTGTCATACCAGGTGGCGCCCGCGTCGATGTTCAGGCTGCCGATACGGTAGCTGGCGCTGGCCTCGACGCCGCTGAACTTGGCGCGGTCGATGTTGTACATCTGCATCGAGAAGCTTTTGCGGATGTAGCGGCGGGCGATGTAATCGCGGATGTCGTTGTCGAACCACACCAGCTTCAAGCCCAGTTGGTCATCCGCCGTGAACAGATTGGCGCGGGTGTAGTTGGCCCCGATCTCCCAATTGCGCGCCTCTTCACCGTGCAGGTCAGGGTTGGCGATCATAAAGAAGCCGGCGGTCGCCTCCATCAGGGACGGCAGACGCGAAGCCTGCTTGTAGGTGGCGAACACCTGCCAGCCGTCGGCGGGCATGACGGTGGCGCCCAGCGAGAAGCTGAAGGCGTCCTCGTTTCGATCCAAGATCGCGGAGTAGAAGTTCGTGCCGCTCTGTTTGTCCTTGAGCCAATACTCCTGATATCGCAGTCCGCCGTTCAGACGCAGCCAGTCAGTCGGGTCCAACTGCATCTGGGTGAATAGGCTGACTTCTTCGCGTTGCCCTTCACGGCCCGGCGTGCCCTGCCCGACCGGCGCCCAGGCCCCATCCGGCCCCGTCTCTTCATTAAGATAGGAGACGCCGTAGTCCGCTGAAAACAGACCGAGCGGCGTGCTCAGGATCGAACCGTTGGACACATCAGCGCCGAACGTATCGACATAGCGCCGCACCACCGGCGTGTTGATGATGGCTGCCGAGCTTTCGTGCAACTGGGTGAACCACAGGTTCGACTTTAGATCGATCAGAGCGTTTTCAGGGTTCCAGCGATGACGCACGGTGAACCGGTTCAGGCTGGTTTCTGACGGCACGCCACGCTGGCTGACCGTGCCGCCCTCATAGACTTCTGATGGATAGTTTTCGCTGAACTGGCTCCAATAGCCGCCATAGCCCAGTTCCACCGTGTGATCGGGCGCGGGGCGGATCGTCGCCTTCAGCATTACGGATTCCGTGTTGCTGGCGGTGTTCAGAACCTCTTCGCCGCCGACGAAGGGGGTCGATCCGGCAGATTCGTAAAAGCCTGCCGCGCTGGCGCAGAGTTCCGCCAGATAACCGTTCGCCTGTCCCGAGGCGCAGTAGGCCGACGGCGCGCTCGCTCGTTTGGGCGCGCCGTCGCCATTCGTGCCCGCATGATAGTTGCCCGTGCGGCGGAAGGCGTAGCCCGCGACCAGGTCCATCCAGTCGCTTTTGCGGGCGAAGACCAGACTGCCTGATCCAGCAGTTGGATCAAGGAAGGTCGGGCGGTCGGTTCCGCGCAGCGCCGCCAGCGGCTTCTGCCGGGAGTAGTTGGACACCAACAGATTGGTCCGCTCGGTGCTGCCGGGCTGAGACGTGTTGTTTGACACTGAAAGACGGAAGCGCAGGCCCGTGTCGCTGCCCTCTGGCACGATATCGTCAGCCTTCAGCGTGGTCATGCTGACCGAACCGCCGATGCCGCCCGCAACGGCGTTGCCCATCGCCGGGCCTTTTTCGATGGCGATGCTGCTGATGAAGTCCGGATCGATGAAGGTGCGGTTGCTGGTGCCCTGATAGCCCCGATAAACGGTCGTGCCGTTCAGTGAACCGTCAACGGTGACCGGCACCCGGCCCTGCCCCTGCATGCCGCGTATGTTGACATCCAGACTGCCGCTGCTGGTCGCTTCTCCCGACAAAACGCCAGTGACGTTCTTCAACACATCAGCGGGCGTCGTGCCCGGATAGGCCTCCAGCGCATCGCGGGAGATCACGCTGACGGAACCCGCCGTCGTATAGATAGACGAGGCCACACCATCCCATCCGGCCGCGGCGCCGTTGCCGCCGCTCTGCGCCGCACCCGTTACGCCCTCAACCCGAACCGCGCCCAACTGAATGACCCCGTCCGCCGCCTGTGGTGCAAGCTCCAGCCGCACCGTGTCCACACTCGTGAAGCGATAGGTCAGGCCCGTCCCGGCCAGCAGGCGCGACAGGCCTTCGCTGGGCGCAAACCGCCCCGACACGCCCGGCGACGTGGCATTGGGAAGCGACGCCCCATAGACGATGTCCACGCCGGTCGCGCGGCTGAAGGCCGTCAGAGCCGAGCCGACGGGCTGGGCCGGGATGTTCAGGCTGACGTGGCCTGCCGCCTGGGCATAGACCGGCGTCGCATGGGTCAGCGCCGCCCCGACAGCCGTGGCGCCCATCAGCAGGGCAAAACGGAGTCTGTGGCGGCCGTTCAGGATGGTTTTCATTTGCGCCCCTGGTGCATGTCGGCAGGCGCGTCACCTGCCCTCGACTGTAGAGACGGGCGACGGGGCGATTTGTCAGGTGCGAATGCGATTTATTTTCATATAAACCGAACGACGGTCAAGCCGGGCATCAGGCGCGTGACACGCATCGGCGTCACTTCCGCCAATCGATCCAGGCCCTGCGCCGCATCCTCGACACCCAGGGTCAAGGTCACCGGCAGATCAGCCGCCACCTTGTCCAGAATGACAGTGCGCCCGCCAGTCCAGCGATCCAGCGTCGCGGCGACCATGCCCAGGGGCCGGTTCACAAAGTCCAGACGTCCCTCGCGCCACGCCAGAACCGACGGGTCGGCGACCTGCACCCGCCCCGGTCCGCTCGCGCCATAGCTCAGGCTTTCACCCTCAGAAACACGCGCCTTGCCGCCCCTGGCGTTGACACGCACAGCATGTTCGGTGACCGACACCTCGGCCCCCTCGCCGTTCAGTGCGACGGAAAAAGCAGTGCCCAGAGCCGTGGTCGATCCCCCGGCCGCCTCGACGACAAAAGGACGGTTCGGATCAGGCGCAACCTGAAACCAAGCCTCGCCCTCCAGCAGGCGGATCCTGCGCCTGCCCTCAGAAAAATCCGTCGCCAGGGCCGTGGCGGTCGACAGTTCGATCCGTGATCCATCGGCCAGAATGACAGTGCTGCGCTCGCCAGCACTTGTGCGTTGGTCCGCGAACGGGTGCGCGCCCAGAAACAGCCGCCCGGCGCCCGCAACCAAGACGACCGCAGCCCCTGCGCTCACAGCCCCCTGCAGGACCGCGCGGCGACCGACCGTCGCTGCTGGGCGCGCCAGACTGGGCAGATGCCCAGACGCCCCCCACAACTGCTGAAGCCGAGCATAGGCGGCGGCGTGGCGGGGATCGGCGTCTCGCCATGCCTCGAACGCGGGCCGCGCCTGCGCATCGGTCGGGTCTTCATGCAGGGTCACGAACCAGCGCGTCGCCTCGGCCATGACCGGTTCGACGTCGTCGTGCAAAGCGGTACTCGGCTTAGGTCGGGTCACAGGCCTGTTCTTCCTTGAAGGCGCGCGCCACGCCGGCCTCCCAGACATAGAGACGAATGACCCTGCTGAATGTCAGGGTTCTGGATCGAAATCGGTTTCGGCGGCGATCTGGATAGCCAGGAGGGCTCGCGTCATATGCTCGTGCACAGTCTGGCGTGACGTGCCCAACCGACGCCCGATCTCTGCAAACGACAAACCCTCGATGCGCGACAGGCGAAAGACCTCCCTCGGTCGGGCCGGCATGGCCGCCATGATCCGATCCATGCGCAGCAACTCCGTGCGGGTGATCAGCGCAGACTCAGGATCAGGTCGCGCCTCCGCCACCCGCTCCATCACCGCCTCGTCCACCTTGACCTCGACCATGGAGGCGGCCCGGCGACGATGATCGATCACCAGATTGCGGGCGATGCGGAACAGATAACTCCGCACATTCTCGACAGCGCCTCGATCGCTCCGCGTCGCCGCCGCCATCCGCGCCCAGCTCTCCTGGGCGATATCCTCTGCGTCCTGACGGTTGCTGACCTTGCCCCGCACATAGGTCTGCAATCGACGATCAGCCTCGTCGATTTCACGCATTGGCAATGGAAAGCAGGGCGGCAAGTCAGACTAAATCCAGCGCCCGATGAAGCAAGGCCGGTGCGTGATTACCCTTCTTGCGAACCAATCGCAACGCCAAACATGCCAATGATTTCCCACCATTTAATGACCATGAACAATGGCCCCCAAAACAACAGTGGAAGCTAATTGATGGTGGTGGAACCTAGACAACGACCTAGTCAATCAAAACGACCGTTCAGATTTCCAAGTTATTTGATCAGACTTTAGCGGCGGGACGGCCCCACGGCCCAAGGCTGCATGAGATGGACCTGTCGCCGCGCGATCTGTTGCTGGTACAGACACGCGACGTACAGACCCTGTTGGCCGTCGGCGAAGAGGCCCTGCACAGTGCCGCCGTACAAATATCTACTCCAAAATCCGGTCCAACCAGTTCACGAACAGAGCGGCCCAGGTGGTTGACGGAGAAACCGGAACGCCAAGGCCGAAGCCGTGGCCGCCTTCTTGATAGAGGTGGGCCTCGACAGGGCGGTGGGCGGCGCGGGCGGCGGCGATCCAGGCCAGGCTGTTGTCGGCGGATACGGTCGTGTCGTCCCAGGCGTGGACCAGGAAGCTGGGCGGGGTTTCGACGCCGACGTGCAGGACGGGCGAGCGTTTCTGGCTCAGTTCGGCGGGGGCGTTGGCGCCCAGAAGCAGACCACGCGAACCGCTGTGGACCAGCGGCGCCTCAAGCGACAGAACCGGATAGATCAGGCCGACTGCGTCAGGGCGGGCGTTGAGCGCGTCGGCGGCGTCGACGGGCGCATAGACGGCCTCTGTCCAACCGGTCGCCAGACTGCCCGCCAGATGCCCGCCCGCCGAGAACCCGACCACCGCCACATGATCAGGCTGGATGGACAGAGTCTGCGCACGCTGACGCAGCAGGCGGATGGCGCGCTGGGCGTCCTGCAAAGGCACATCGGCGCGATTGGGCCAGCCCTCGCCCGGCAGGCGGTAGTTCAGCACCGCGACCAGATAGCCCTTTGCGGCGAAATATTCTGCGACCTCGACGCCTTCATTGGCGATGGAGACGAACATATAGCCGCCGCCCGGGATGACCAGCAACGCACGGCCGTTTGGCTGGGCCGGACGCCAGATCCGCATCGACGGCGCGGGCGTCGACTTCAGGAAGGAGCCGGGCCAGTTGGGAAAGTCCGCAAGGGGCCTGTAGCTTTCGCGTCCCGGCGCGTCGGCAGGCCATAGCATGATCTCCTCGGCGGCGTCCCAGGCGGCGGGTCGGGTCATCTCCGGCGCACGCGGCTTCAGCGGCGTGGTCTGAGCCAGCGACGCGCCCGCACTGAAACAGACCGCCCCCAGCAGAGCCGCGCCCAGCAGATTACGGCGATCAGTTCGCATGGGCGGCCGTTCCGGCTTCGCCGGCCATCAGCCGGGCGTAGAAGCGAATATTCCGCTCCAGATTATCCAGCGTCATATGTTCGTTGACGCCGTGGATCATGCCCAGTTCCGACAGGTGGAAACGGTTGGGCGCGAACCGGTACACGTCCTGCGCCACAGGCGTCAGATAGCGGGAATCCGAACCCGCGATCATCAGCGAGGGCGCGATCGGGGTGGCGGGCGCCTCATCACCCAGCGCGCTGGCCAGATAGCGGTAGGCGTCGGACCTAGACGACGAGACCGGCGTCGGCTCACGCCCCATCCCCTCGATCTCGACTTCGACCGGCAGCCCCTTGGTCGCCGCACGCGCGCGGTCCACGACATCCTGAACCGAGGCGCCCGGCGCGATGCGGTAGTTGATCCAGACGCTGGCGGTCTGGGGCAGGACATTCTCCTTGGGCGATCCGCTCAGCATGGTCGGGGCGATGGTGGTGTGCATTCCGGCGGCGGCGGCGGGGTTGGCCGCCATCTGCTTGGCCAGAAGACCGCCGAACAGCCAGTCGTTGGCCAGGAACAGCCGCGTCGAGAAGGGCGCATAGGGCGCAAGTTCGCGCAGACCCTCACGCGTGGCGCCGTCGTAACGCAGCGGCCAGGCCTTGCCCTCGATGGCGGTGATGGCGCGGGCCAGAACCGACACGGCGGTCTGGCTGGGCGGGGCCGACGCATGACCGCCCTGCCCCTTGGCCGTGATCTTCAAGGTGACATAGCCCTTTTCCGCCACGGCGATCAGGGCGGCGGGGCCTTTGACGGCGGGGTGGTCTTCGATGATGGCCGAGCCTTCGTCCAGCACGAACCAGGCGCGGATGTTGCGCGCCTTCAGCACCTCTGCGACGGCCTTGGCGCCATTGCCCTGGACCTCTTCGTCATGGCCGGAGACGACGATGATGGTGCGTTCCGGCTGGCGGCCGGCCTTGGCCAGGGCCTCGCCCGCCTCCAGCAGGGCGATCAGCGAGCCCTTGTCGTCGATGGCGCCGCGCCCCCAGACCGCGCCATCCGCCACCAGGCCGGAGAAGGGCGGCGTCTTCCATTCGTTTAGGGTTTCGGGCGAGGCGGGGACCACGTCCTGGTGCGCCATCAGGATGATCGGCTGAAGCGCCGGATTGCGCCCCGTCCACGTCCAGATCAGGGCGCCCTCGCCGACGGTTTCGCGTTTGGCGGCGGCGTGGAAGGCGGGATAGGTCTGGGCCATCCAGTCATGGAAGGCGGTCCATTGGCTCAGGTCATTCTCGGCCTTGTCCTGATGCGACACGGTTTCGAAGCGGATCGCCTGACCCAGCCGGTCCGCCGCCTGATTGAGGTCGAACGCCACGACAGCAGGCGCTTGATCCGTCGCCAGTGCGGTCGGTTTCAACATCAGGGTGCGGACCACCAGAACGGCGATCAGCAGAACCAATGCGGCGATAGCGATACCGAAGACAGTCAGCAGCCGCCCCGCCCAACCCTTGCGCCTCATGCCCGTTGTCCTTGCAGTGTGGTGAAGTATTGCAGCGCCTGACCGGCGGCGGCGACTTCCTCGCCAACCGGCATGTTCTCGCGCTCGATGAAGGAGATGGCGATCCCGGCCTCGGCGGAGGCGCGGCGCCAGCTCGCCCAGTCGATCACCCCTTGGCCGAAAGCGGCGGACGCAGGCGACGCAAGCCGTGTCGTGGGCTGCAACGGCGCGCGCCAATCCTTCAGATGGGCCGAGCGGAACCGCCCCGGATGACGGGCCAGAAGGTCGAACGGATCGGCCCCGCCCAGAACGGCGTTGCCGACATCGAACTGGAAATGCGCCTGCGCGGGATCGACCCGCTCAAGCAACAGGTCCATGGCCGCCTGTCCGCCGACATCGGCGAACTCGACATTGTGGTTGTGATAGGCGATGGCCACGCCTGCCGAGCGGGCCTTCTCGCCGATCTGGTTCAGGCGATCCGCGTTCCAGCGCCAGTCGTCCGCCGTCAGGGGATGCGCCAGCAGGGCCGCAAAACGATCCGCAGGCGCGATCTCCAACAGACCGGCGAAGCCGGGCATGGGCGCCGCCACCGTGGTCATGCCGATCTCACGCGCATAGGCCAGACGGTGGTCCAGCTCCGCATCGGTCATCTGCAGGATGGGCAGGTGACCGCTGACGCAGGCCAGGCCCGCCGCGTCAAAGGCCGCCCTCAGTTCGGCGCCGGACAGGTCGGGCGCGCCCGCCAGCTCCACCTTGCGGACCCCCAGATCGGCCAGGGCCTTCAGCGTGCCGGGAAAATCCTGCGCCATCGACTGGCGCACCATCCACAACTGGACGCCCAGATCCGCAGGCGGGGCGACCGCCGCTGACGCCGATCCGCCTTCACTCAAGGACCAGACAAGGGGCGCGGCCCCCGCCATCGCCAGTAATCCACGCCGTGACAGCATTTTGCGCCCTCCCCCTCAGCCTAGAAATCAGTGATTGTCCGCGCGGCCCTGCATGAAATCCAGCCGGGCTTTCAGCGGATCGGTCTCGCCGACGAAACCGCCCTGCGGCGTCACCGACAACAGGCGATCCGTCTGTGTCTCAAAGCGCGGCCAGTTCGGCAGACCGTGTCCATTCGGATCGCCGTTGCGGGCGAAGTTGGCCCAATAGTCCGCCAGACGCGTCGCCACCGCCTGATCCTGCTGGGTCGGGTGATCCAGCATGGCGCTCAACCGATCAAAACCATAGGCGACGTCGGAAGCATGACCGGCGCCCCAGACATCGACCTCACGCTTCTCCTCGGCCACATAGCCGAAGCGGTACTGATAGACGGGTGCGCCTTGAGCGGCGAAGGCGCGGGCCACGAAACGCGCAGGCTCGACCATGTTCTTGTCGCTGCCTACCGCCCGGTTGACGCCTTCGACCGGGGTCTGACCATCGGGATCATACAGATGGCGGGCGGCGGCTTCATCGGCGCCGAACTTGGCGAAGGTCGCGTCCTTGTTGTTGGCGAACTCCAGACTGAGATCCGCCGTGGTGGCGCCGATCAGGACCGGAACCGACCGCTGACGCCCCTGACGATATTGGGCCTCCGGCGTCATGGCGACGACGCGGCCATCGACCACCGGCCCGGCATAGAGGGCGCGGGGGCCCGCGACGACCAGGGTCATCATGTTCAGGTCGCCATTGATCCGTTCCGCAGGAAGGTCGCGCAGGGCTGCGACCGCCTCGGCGCCCGTGGACGTGACGCCGAGCCGCTCTGCAAAGGCTGCGCCCAGGCTGTCAGCGGAAGGCGCGCCCTCCAGGTCTTCGGACAGGCGGCGTTCGCGCCCCAGGAAATCACGCCCGGCGCCGGACTGGATGATGGCGCGGTCGAACAGCCCCTCCCCCATTGGCGAGCCGAGCAGCAGATTGATGGAAATGCCGCCCGCAGATTCGCCCATCACCGTGACATTGGCGGGATCACCGCCGAAGGCTGAGATATTGGCCCGGACCCAGCGCAGGGCCGCCATCTGATCCATCAGGCCGTAATCGCCCTTGGGCTCGTCAGGATGTTCCGCCGTCAGGCCAGGGTGGCCGAAGAAGCCCAGCCGCCCCAGCCGGTAGTTGAAGGTGACGACCACCAGGCCGCGTTTGGCCAGCTGATCGCCATAGGTTTCCGGTGAAGACGACCCGCCGTTCACGAACCCGCCGCCGTGGATCCAGACCAGAACCGGCAGCTTCTGGCGCGCCGATACCCGTTCAGGCCGCCAGACATTCAGATACAGGCAGTCCTCAGACAGAGGCGCGGGCGGCGTGACCTTCACCCCTGGCAGGTTCGGCATCCGCCCCTGCATACAGTCCGGGCTAAGCGCACCCGCGTCGCGCACCCCCGCCCAGGCCGCGACGGGCTGGGGCGGGCGCCAACGCAGATCACCGACGGGCGCCGCCGCATAGGGCACGCCGCGCCAGGCGGCGACACCGTCCTGAACCACGCCGCGCACGGCGCCGCTCTGGACCTGGGCGACCGGCTGCGACTGACCGGCATGGGCCAGCGCAGGAAGACCGGCGCCCAGAACGCCGACAAGGGCCAGAACGAGCGCCGGTTTCATTCTTACTGGTCTCCGGCGACAGTGCGGGCGATCTGGCTCGCTGCGTTCAGACGGACGTTCGCCCGGCCTTCCGGCGCATCGGCGGCGCGGCCGATATAGACCTGATACTCACCGCCTGCGCGGCGCCAGCCGCTGGCCGCCGTGTCCCACGAGGCCAGCAGACGGGGGTCTGCGGACACTGTGACCGTGCGGCTTTCGCCGGGCTGAAGCTCGACCCGCGCCCAGCCGACCAGACGATGCGTGCGTCCCGGAGGCGCCGCATAAAGCTGGGCCACTTCGGTTCCCGCACGGGCGCCTGTGTTGGTCAGGGTGACGGTGGCGCTGAGGTCTGCGCCGCCGTTGAACCGTGCATTGGCGTAACGGAAGCTGGTGTAGGTCAGACCGTGGCCAAAGGCGAACAGCGGCTTGGCGCCCGTCCGTTCGAACCAGCGATAACCGACGTCCGAACCTTCCTGCATGTCGAAACCGAACGGCGCGACCGGCTTGCCCAGACCAAAGGGCGTGCGCTGGGTCGGATCAAAGCCGGGGATTTCGGGGCGCGGCAGTTGTTCGACCGAAGCGGGGAAGGTCATCGGCAGACGGCCCGAGGGCGACACCTCGCCGGTCAGCAGCTTGGCGATGGCCTCGCCTCCGCGCTGGCCGGGATACCAGGCCTGAAGCACTGCCCCGACCTTGGACAGCCACGGCATGGCGGTCGGGTTTCCGCTTTCCAGAACAGCGACGGTGCGCGGGTTGGCCCCGGCGACGGCCGCGATCAGATCATCCTGACCGAACGGGAACAGCAGGTTCTCGGCGTCCATCCCTTCTTCTTCGGGACGGGTGGCGAAGACGATGGCGACATCGGCGGCGCGGGCGAGCGCCGCCGCGCGGGTCGGGTCGGAACCGTCGTCGAACTGAATGTCGGCGTCGGGGCGCAGAGCCTGCAACGCCTTCAGCGGCGACGACAGGCCATAGACCGGCGCCAGCAGGGCCGAGATGCCTTCACGCCCGCGTCCGTCGCGGAAGCTGCCGCCATAGGGCATGACCTGGGACGAACCACCGCCGCCCGCCAGAACGCCGCGATCCGCGAAGCCGCCGATCACCACGATTTTCTTGGCCGTCGCCGCCAGAGGCAGCAGGCCGCCCTCGTTCTTCAGCAGAACAATGCCCTGCAGGGCCACCTGCTCGGCGACAGCCGCATTGGCGGCCTGGTCAATGGCGCCGCCCTTTACCGCGACATTGTCGATGGCGCCGACGGCGAACAGGCTGCGCAGGATGCGATGCGCCGACAGGGCCACGCGATCCGCCGAAATCTCACCGGACTCGACGGCGGCCTTCAGCCCCGCGAAATAGTTTTCGTCCTGCGGGGACTCCTGATCCAGACCGGCCTCAAGCGCCGTCTTCATGCTGTGGACCGCCCCCCAGTCGGACATGACCCAACCGGCATAGCTCCACTCGTTGCGCAGGACATCGTTCAGCAGGAACGGGTGTTCGCAGGCATAGACGCCGTTGATCTTGTTATAGGCGCACATGACCGATCCGGGCCGACCGCGCGCATTGGCGATCTCGAAGGCCAAAAGGTCGGATTCGCGCAGCGCCCCCTCTTCGATGCGGGCGTCGTGGACGAAACGGCCCGTCTCCTGATTGTTCAGGGCGTAATGTTTGATGGTCGAGACGACGTGCTTGTCCTGGATCCCGGCGATGGTCTCGCCAATGATCAGGCCGCTCAGCAGCGGGTCTTCGCCGGCATATTCGAAGTTGCGGCCGTTGCGGGGTTCGCGCGCCAGGTTGACGCCCCCCGCCAGCTGGATGTTGAAGCCCTTGGCGAAGGCCTCGGCGCCGACGACGCGGCCCGCCTCACGCGCCAGTTCGGTGTTGAAGGTCGAGGCCAGGGCCAGGCTGGCGGGCAGCGCCGTCGCCTCGTCGCCGCGACGCAGGATGCCGCCCAGATTGGCGACGCCCAGGCTGGCGTCCGACATCTGTTGCGCGGGAATGCCCAGGCGATCGACACCGGCCACATAACCTGCAGAACCCAGGGCGCCGGGCGGGGTTTCCTTACGCATGTTTTCGGGAATCGAAGCCGGCAGAGGCACGCCCAGCGACAACAGGCCGAAGCCCGACTGTGTCCGCAGCAGTTGAATCTGCTCATCCAGCGTCATGGCGGCGACCGCCAGTCGCGCCCGCTCATCAGGCGACAGGGCGGTGTTGGCCCACGGGCGCGCAGCGGCGGCCTGCGTCGGCTGGGCGACCGTTTCGGCCAGTACGGGCGTGGCCGACACAAGGATCGTCGAGGCCAGCAGAATTCCCGTCAACTTCATGGATTCGTTTCCTTTGGTTTTATTCGCCCGCGCACGCGGAATCCGCCTGCAGCAGGTTCAGGTTCGATGGTTTCGTTGATGCCGTAGGACAGCAGCCGACGAAGAAGCCGCACCGACTTGACCATTTCGCCGGGTTCTTCCGCCGTCAGTTCGGCGACCGACAGGCCGCGAATGGACCAGACGATCAGCCGCTTCATCACAGGCGGCACCGGAATGCCGGCGGCCTCCGCCACCATGTCCACGGCGATGAAGGAGTCCTTTTCGATGGCGATCTGCAGCGGCTTCAGGCGGCGGTTCAGTTCTTCATCGCTGCGTGCGCCCTGCAGCACTTCCAGCACAGCCACGCCTTCGGGCCGCGACAGCACCTTCCACATGACTTCGGGCAGAGACAGCAACCGTTCCTTGGGGTCGTCGAACGCCGCCAGCATCTCGCGATACAGGACCATTTCCTCGGCGTAGACGCTCTCCACCACGAACAGCATCATATCCACCTTGGTGGGGAACTGATGCAGCATTGCGCCCCGGCTGACCTTGGCGTCCGCAGCCACGGCCATAGTGGTCGTGGCGGAATATCCCCGCGAATACAGGGACTGGATCGCGGCTTCGAGCAGCCGGGCGCGGGTTTCTGCGCTGCGGCTTTCCTGGGTGCGGCGCGGCGGCTTGGTCTGGGTCAAGGTCGAAGATCTCCTGGCAGGCCCGCCCTCGCGAACCACCCGCAGTTATCCGGGAACGACCAGCGGATGTAACCCCGCAAGACCAGGCTGCAGAAAAAAGAGGACAGCACGCCCGGAACTGACCAGCCGGACATCGAACGCCGCGCGCCGAAACCGTCTTCGAAGTGGTCGCCCCGCCTGCTCATCGCCTCACTTCGTCCTGCCGGTTCCACCACCCATATTCCCGACCCTATGGGCCGGATCAAAAACAGTCAATATTGTTTGTAACTTACTTTTTGGCGACGGCGGCGACTGCTGATCGGTCGACGACAGGAAGGATCGGCACGGTCGAAAACTGAAGGCGACACCGATTATCGACATTCAGTCGACAGTCGCGAGTGATGCCGAACAACGCCCCGCCATACTTCAACCGCACACGACGCGACTGACGGCGTTAATATAAAAAAAGACGGGCCGGACGCAGTCCGGCCCGTGCCCAAACCGGGCAGGCTCAGAAGCTTAGAATGCGACGGTCAGGTTCATGCCCACGGTGCGGAAAGCATTCGGGCTGATGACACGCTCATAACCGCCGACATTGGCGATGTAGAGCGACGGCACCGAGCCATAGAACATCTGATCCAGCAGGTTGCGGGCATACAGCCCCAGACGCCACGACCCGTCATCACGACCGAAACCAAGATTCACGTTCAGGATGCCGTGGGCGTCCACAACCGATTCCGGATCCCCCGTCAGGGCATAGGCGTCATCGCGCCACGACCAGTTTGCGCTGGCGTCGATTTGGAGGCCCGGCCCCACCGAACGCTCATAGTTCACGTTCAGATTATAGCTCCACTCCGGAGCATCAGCGAGGCGGTACCCGGCGAAGTTGGCTGCATAGGTGTCAACCGTTCCAGGCACGAGATAGCAGCCTTCCCCGACCGTCGGCGACTTGGGCTGCCCCGTGTAGCAGGCTCCCGTATAATCCTTGTAGGTCGCATCGCTGTAGGCCGCGCTGCCCCCCACCGTAAGGCCCTGCATCAGCCTCAACCTGGTTTCCAGTTCGACGCCGCGCGCCCGCATCAGCCCTGCATTTGTCAGACCCAGACGCGGCGTCGCCGATGTCAGATCCAGAGCTTGCGCCTGGAAGTCCGTGTAGTCAGCGGTGTAGATGGCGCCGTTCAGGATCATGCGATTGTTGAACAGGCTGGACTTGACGCCGATCTCGAAGCTCTCGACCGTTTCGGGCTTCACGCGCTGAACCACGCCGCTGACGGAGTCAATCGCCGGCCCCTTATAGCCCGTCGAATAGGTGCCATAGACCATCAGATTGCGGCTGGGTTCATACTGAAGACCGACACGGCCCGAGACATTGTCCGCAGTGACCTTGCCGTCATAGCCCGCCAATGTGCCGTAGCTGAAATAACCAGGCACAGGATTGACCTTCAACGAACCGGACGTGCTGTCATTCGTGTAGCGCAGACCACCAATCAGCTTGAACGTATCCGTCAGGGCATAGGTCGCCTGACCATAGGCCGCATAGCTTTCTGTCGCCGAATGCTGCAGACGCTCGCCATAGATGACCGCGGGCGGTGAAGACGGATTACCGGTGACGAACTTCAGGAAGTCACCCTTCTGTGTCGTCCAGCCGTTGATGTCCGTCTTGAAGTAAAACAGGCCTGCGACGTACTCCAGACGATGTCCCGAGGGCGAGGCGATCCTGAATTCTTGGGTGAACTGGTTGTTGTCCATCCCGCCATCGCTGTTGTTGAAGATGTTGATCGGCGCGTGATCAATATCCGCCAACTGCGTCAGTTCCGACGTGCGGTAGGCCGTGATGGAGGTCAGCGTATAGTCGCCAAGGCTGTAGTTCGCCTGCAGCGAAACACCCTTCACGGTCGTATTCGACCGCCAGTCGCCATCGTCATAGGCCAGGTAGGTGTTCGGCCCCGGTTTGACCGCATAGCCGTCAAACAGAGCGTTGAAACGCGGGTTTACACCCAGTGTCTTGATGATGGGGGCGTCGCGGGCGAACCCTTCCTGATAATCAGCCGTCAGAACGAACGACAGGTCGTCATTGGGCCGCCACAACAGCTTGCCGCGAACACCCTTGTTTTCCCGATCGCCAATATGGCCGCCGCGGTTCACGTACGGGATGGCGCCGTCCTGAGACGTGTAGAAACCTGAGATGCGCGCAGCCGCAGTAGAGCCCAACGGCACATTGATCACACCGCGCGCCATCTGCTCGTCGCGTTCGCCGTAAGACAGGCTGAGGTTGCCGGATGTCTCATCAAGGCGCGGATCGCGGCTGATGATCTGAATCACGCCCGCCGATGCGTTCTTGCCGAACAGGGTGCCCTGGGGCCCGCGCAGAACTTCAACCCGCTCAACATCGGCGAAACCGGTCGCGCCCGGGTCGCGCGGCAGGCCGATCACCACGCCATCGACCACCAGGCCAACCGTCTGCTCCACGCCGCCGTCAAAGGTCTGGGTGCCGACACCGCGCACCTGATAGCCGCCGCCGCTGGAGACGGCGTTGGTTGAGGAGAAGGTGACGTTCGGGGCCAGGTACTGAAGATCGGACACTTCCCGGAAGTTGGATTTTTCGAGCGTCTCGCCCGACACTGCCGTGACCGACACCGGCACGTCCTGCAGTCGTTGTTCACGGCGCGTCGCCGTCACCACGATCTCGCCCAATTGAGTGGCGTTTGCGCCCGCTGCATCCTGGGCGCTGGCTGGCAGAGCCATGGCCAGAACCGTCGCCACGCCTGACGCCGCCATCCAGGCCGCACGTCCGTATGATTTACGCATTTGTCCGTTCCCCTCGCATTATATTGCTTTTGTCGGTCGAGGCTCACGGCCCCGCCATGCCGGTTATAGTCAGCACTGCTTGGAAGTTATCGCAAGCACGATTTCGCGCCTGATCGACCTGATGACGGATGCGTGACTGCGAGAACACCAAAGCGGTATGGAAAAGGCCGATTACGGGCCAATTGGTATTAGTTCACCGCTGCGAGAAGCAGACGATCCATAATCGCGTAGGCGTCGCGATTCGGATGGGTTCCGTCGACGCTGAGGGCGCCAGGAAGTCCGCCCCGCTCATTGGTCAGGGCGGCATGATAATCGACAAAGGCGACGCCCTGCTCGGCGGCGTAGGTCCGCAGCCAATCATTCAGGGCGACGATCTGATCCGCAGGCTTCAGACCAGGCCGCCAGAAGAACCGCTCAGCTGGAGGCAGCGCCCCCAGGACGACCTGGATTCCATTGGCCCGGGCCAGATCCACCATGCTCATAATGGTGTTCCTGTAGGCGTCAGGACTGGTCAACCCGCCATTGCCCGCGACATCATTGGTGCCAGCCAGAATATGAACCACGCGCGGCCGCAGGGCGATGACATCGGCGCGGAACCGCACCAGCATCTGCGCGCTGGCCTGACCGCCGATGCCGCGCCCTACGATGCGTTTCTCTGCGAACAGGGCTTCATCCGCACGCGCCCAGTTCTCAGTGATGGAATCCCCCATCATGACGACATCGGGCCGAACACCCCCCGCCGCCAAGGCTGCATTGTCTTCGCGATAAACACACAGCCCAGCCCAGTCCGCCGCTTCCCGCGCCGTCTTGGCGGCGGCATAGGCTTGGTAATCCGGCTTCTGGGTCAGAGCCATGATTGCCGGCAGATTGACCGGGCCAGGTCGGATCATGGCCTCCTCCAAGTCGATGACCGGTTGAGGCTTTGGCGGCATGACGGGACAAGGATTGTCTATCATGCCGACAGCAGGCGCAGATGAAACCTCCTGCGCCTGAACACCGCCGCTGACCATCGCCATCATCAAAGCGACACCGGCGATCACCGACCTCATGGACGCGGGCTCACACTCGACACCAGCCGGTCGATAACCGGCGTCAGACCCACCAGCAGCAAGGCGGGGGGTTGCGGCACGCCCATCAGGATCTTGGCGGAAGACGACGAGGCCTCAGCCGCCTGGGCCTGTTTGGCCAGCAGGGCCCGAGCATTCTCGGTCCATGCCGCCGTTGGCCGCGCGCCACGCGTCTTCAGATCAATCGCCTCCAGCCCCACGACAGCCAGACGCGCAACCTCTTCGGAAATCGGCACCGCCTGCTCCAGGCTGTCCACCCCCTGCGCCGCCGCAACGAAACGCGGGTGGTTGTCGCGATATTTCTGCAGCGCGGTCCGCAACGGCCCCGCGGCGGCGGCATCACCCTTCGCCACAGCATCCGCCCAGACGGACAGGCGATAGATTTCCAGGCTGTCGGTACCGGCAATATCCACCGGGGCCGTAAAGCTGGGCAGGCGGATCGGTCGCCCGGTACGTACTGCCGCAAAGACCTCGGCCAGTCGCCCCATGTTGCGGACCGGAACGGTCACTTCGGAGAGGATTTCCACCGCCTCGGCGTCATGAGGCGCCAGACGAGCCGCCATTCGCTGACGACGTGTCAGGTCTTCCAGCCCCTGAATTCTGAGGGCTTCCTGAACCGGCACGGCGCGCCGCATGGCGTCCACGGGATCGCGCACGCTCTCCGGCGACCAGAAGCGTTCGGCCAGTAATGCAGCACGCGGCCAGAAGCGATGGTCCACCATTTCATCGGTCACAGCCTCGCTCCACAGCGGCGCCTCCGCCCCAAGGACGAGCGCCTTCTGATGATCGTTCAGCGGCACTTCAGGACCCGGCCCGACCTGTTCTTCCGGCTTGTCCAGCAGGGTCGCCGCCGTATCGAGCGGATCGCGCGAATAGTGGTCCAGCCCATCCCAGAGCAGATCCAGATAATAGCCAGCCGACACCACGGCGCGATTATTCTGGCCCGTGATGTGGCCCACGATGTGAGAGCTTCTCCAGGCCTGGACGACCACATCATCATCAATGGGCAGGTGCGCGACCTCTTCCCAGCCCATGGTCGTCTTACCAAGGCTGCGCACAATCTCGTTCACCTGGCGGAAGAAATGATCCTGCAGCGCCGCCGTATCCTCGTAACCATTGGCGGCCATATAGGCGACGATGTCAGGGTTAGCCGTCCAGGCCGTCGGCGCCACCTCATCTCCGCCCACATGGAAATAGGCGTCCGGGAAGAGCGGGATCATCTCCTCCAACAGTCCTTTGATGAAGGCGAAGGTTTCCGGCTTGGTCGGATCGACCGCCGCACGGAACATGGCCAGACGGCTGGTTTCATCAAACGGCGCCGCCTTCAGCTCCGGATAGGCGATCATGATGGCGCCCGTATGGGCCGGCACATCCAACTCAGGCACCACCCGGATGCCCCGGTCCGCGGCATAGGCCACCAGTTCACGCACCTGCGCCTGGGTGTAATACTGACCATGCGACGAAATTTCGGTCAGACGCGGATAGCGCAGGCTTTCGATGCGAAAGCCTTCGTTGTCGCTGAAGTGGAAGTGAAGCACGTTCAGCTTCACGCGCTCCATGGCGTCGATCTGGCGCTTCAAGGTGTCCAGTTCGACAAAGTGACGGGCCGTGTCGACCATCAGGCCGCGCCAGGGGAAACGGGGCGAATCCTCGATCTGCGCGTAAGGCAGGACAAAACCTGCACCTTGCGGCTGAACCAGTTGGCGCAGCGTCGCCAGGCCACGCAGAACCCCGTCCTGCCCGGCAGCCGTCAAATGCACGCCGCCTTCCGTGACCTTCAGCGAATAGGCTTCCTTGGCCTCAAGCGTGCCTGCGGCCGGATCCGCCGACACCGCAATCACCAGGGCCGGTCCGTCGCTTGTCGGAGCGGCGCCCGTCAGCGCATTGATGTCAGCCTGGAAACGCGAAACGGCGCGCTGCAGCCGCGCATCCGAAAAGCCTTCGAAACGAACCACGAACCGCCCTGTAATCGCCAGCGTCTGACCCTCAGCCGCATTCACCGTCGCTGACACCGGCAAGGGCATAAGCGCCGCCTCGCTCGCGTGCGCCGAAGCGCTCCCCAAGGACAGAACCGCCAGAATAGCCGCGCCGCTCGCACGCGTCGCCAAGCCTGCCAGTCTATTCATATGCCGCATCATCGCTCTCCCCTTGGACAATACCAATCCATCCATCAGCGGTATTGACACCAACACCAAGTGGACCACACAAGGATTTCTACATTTCCAGTCAGGATTGTCTAGATCATTGACATCAGCAGCCCAGAGACCCGTCATCTACCGATCCTCGACCGACCTTGGGCAACTGGGCGAAGGCGGGCCCCTATACGTCCGACTGCAACGGCTCATACGCGCCGCCGTCAACGACAACCGGCTGGTCATCGGCGCCGCCCTGCCCAGCGAACGCGACCTGAGCGAGGCCTACAACCTGTCACGCGTGACCGTGCGCCGCGCCATCGACGAACTGGTGGATGACGGCTTCCTCAGTCGTCGGCGGGGTTCCGGCACCTTCGTCTCCGACACGGCGCCCCGCACCGAAAGGGTGGAGAAGAGTTTTTCGACCCTGTCTTCATTCTCGGAAGACATGCAGGCGCGTGACCGCCTGCCTGGCAGCCGATGGCTGGCGCGCGGATCAGGGTTTGTCACGCCTGAAGAGGCCTTGTCGTTCGGCTTGTCGCCCGGTTCGCCAGTGCACCGCTTCCGCCGTCTCAGGCTGGCGGACGGGGCGCCGATGGCCATTGAGGCGTCAACGATCACCGGCTTCGCCCTGCCCGGCGTCGAGGCGGTCGGCGCCTCGCTCTACGACGCCCTCAGCGCCACAGGCTGCCGCCCCGTGCGCGCCCTGCAGCGCCTGCGCGCCGAGACGGCCGGCGACGAACGCGCCAAGCTGCTGGAGGTCGATGCAGGCCATGCAGGCCTGCTGATCGAACGCCGCGCCTTCCTCGCCGATGGACGACCCGTGGAGTTGACGCGCTCGTTCTACCGCGGCGACGCCTACGACATGGTCGCTGAGTTGGGCTTATAGGGGCGAAGATTGCGACACGATCGTTCGCAGCTGGCAAAATCAGCGACGTGAACACTTGCCAACCGCGGCCCGGTCGACAGATCCCGCTGGCCGTTCGACGCCAAAGCTCCGTGGGCCGTTGCGTCATGTGGTGATGGCGCGCGGCGTGGTGTGAGGGGCGCGTAGGGCACACAGCAAAACGCCCTCGCGTTTTGAGCGAGGGCGTTTTGGTTGTTTGGGTGCGGGAGGGCGATCCGTCCGAGGAAGACATATCCTGACAGCTCTCGTCTAAACTCCGCATCGAAGGTCGTGTTGAACCAGTGCCACCGCTACGGCCAAAAGCTGGTTTTTGATGGCTAAGTCCGTTACTGCTCGTTACCTGAACGCCAAAGACTCTTGATCAAGGGCTCGGTCAGATAGGCTAACGCTGTCCGTTTGCGGGTTAGGATGACGACCTCGACCGGCATGCCTGCACGGATTGTTTTGGCCGCCCGGCCGAGTTTAGCGAGCTCTTGCGCAGGGATGACGATTTCCACCCGGTAATAGCTAGCTCCTGTCCCCTCGTCAGTGAAGCTGTCAGCGGAAAGTTGGCGCACGCGCCCACGGAGGGTCTCCAGATTCCGCTCGCGCAATCCGGAGAACTGCACCTCTGTCGGCTGGCCGATCGATAGATTGTCGATGTCCGAAGGAGCGACCCGAGCGACGAGCACCTGTTCGGCCTCTTCCGGGACGATGTCCATCAGCAGCTGCCCGGCCTGGATGACGCCGCCTTGAGTGAAGACCGTGAGGCCCACGACCTGACCGGTAACGGGGCTGCGGATTTCCGTGCGGGCGATCTGCGCCTGTAGCTCGGCCAGCCGCGGCTGTAGTTCGTTCAGTTGAACCTCGACCTGCCGCAACTGCTCGGCGACGTCCTCGTCAAGCTCCGTCGAGACCCCGAGCGTCTGTAACCGCGCTTCACCGATCTGTTCCTGGGTACGGGCAACTTCGGCTCGCAGCGAGCCCTGCTCGCCCTCAAGCGCCGCCGCAGTCCGCTCCAGCGCACGGACCTGCGTTTGCGGCGCATAGCCCCGCGCCGCAAGAGAGCGAATCCCGGTCAGCTCCTCCTCGATCAGCCGCTGCTGCTTGGCGTTAGCGTCGATCTGGCGCTCATATCCCTCCATCTGGTCCTGCAACTGACTGACCCTCTGGCTCAAGACGCCGGTTTCCGTCGAACGACCCGCTCCGCGTGCCGCGAACTGACGTTGCTGAAGGAGCAACGCCTCGTTCGCCAGCTGGCGATCTTCCGGGTGCAACTCCGCGAACTCAGGCGGCGCTTGAACACGCGCCGTCCTATCGCGTTCGGCGACCAGACGCGCTCGCTGGGCAAGAAGCGCTAGCACCTGGCCGGCGACACCACGCTCCGAGGCTCTCAACTCGCCGGCGTTGAGACGCATCAGGACCTGCCCCTGCCGGACCCGGTCGCCCTCCCTTACGGACAACGACCGGACCACGCCTCCGTCACGATGCTGAACAGCCTGACGATTGCCGGTAACCGCAACCTGACCGCTGGCGTAGGCTCCGGCGTCCAGCGGCGCCAGCGCCGCCCATCCGAGGAAGAGACCGAAGAACAGCAGGATGACTGTACCGCCGACCTTGAGCTCCCATCCTACGCCATCTTTCAGAGCGCCAACGGACGGGGTCGAGTGTGCCGATGGACCGCTCATCCGAAATCCGCTCCCGTCTCAGGTTTGCCGGCAGGAGCCTTGGCGCTCCGCAGTTTCGCCAAGACTTCTTCACGGGCGCCTTCCACCTGGACTGCGCCATCGCGCATCACCATCAGCCGGTCAACTCGGGCAAGGACGCCGGCCCGATGGGCGACGATCACGACTGCGGCGCCCCGGTGAGCGGCGGCGAGGATCGCGGCCATGAGCGCGGTTTCACCCTCTTGGTCGAGGTTGGAGTTGGGCTCGTCGAGCACAAGCAGGACCGGGTCGCGATAGAGGGCTCGCGCGAGGGCAATCCTCTGGGCCTGGCCGGCGGAAACGCCTGCACCATAGGGTCCGAGCACCATGTCATAGCCTTGAGGCAGACGCTGGATGAGCTCATGGACGCCGGCCGCGACGGCCGCCCGGACGACCGCCTGATCGACAGCCTCCGCATCTTCTCCACTGGCGGCGGCGAACCGGGAGATATTGTCGCGGATCGATCCGGCGAACAGACTTGGCGTCTGCGGCAGATAGCCGATGTATCGGGCCAGGACATCGCCGTCCCGAGCATCATAGTCCGCACCATCCAGACGGACGGATCCTTGATCGGGCTTAAGTCCGCCGGCGATGACCCGCGCCAGGGTCGTCTTGCCCGAGCCGCTGGCTCCGATCACGCCGAGTGTCTGCCCGGGCTCTAGCCGTAGCCCGATGTTGTTGAGCTGCGGTCGCTCTGTTTCCGGAAGACGCACCCCGATCCCCTCGAGTGCGAGCTTGCCGACGGGCGTCGGCAAGCTGGTACGATCTCGCGTCTGTGCGGCTGTGCCGACGAAGAGGTCCACCAAGACCTTCCAGCTCGTTCTCGCCTGGATCAGTGCCGGCCAGGCGCCGACCAGCAGCTCCACCGGCGCGACCGCGCGGCTCAGCAGAACCGAGGAGGCGATGATCGAGCCGGCCGACATCTGCCCTTGAACGACAAGCCAGGCTGAAAGGCCTAGAGCTGTCGACTGCAGGGCGAGACGGACGAATTTGATCGCGCCAGAGTATTTTCCACCGGTCAGCTGGGCGTCGGCCTGTTGGCCCACGGCGAGCCTGCGTTGATCAACCTGCCGGGCGACGCTAGATCCGCGCATGCCCAAGGCGCGCACGACCTCGGCTTGGGCGGCGACGGCTTCCTGCGAAACGTAGGCGGCTGCGCTCGACTGCATCGACCGCGCCAAACGCGCGCGGGACTCGCGCTCGTTCAGCCAGGCCAGGACAAACAGACAGATCCCCCCCACCAGCGTCAGCACGCCGATTGCAGGGTGAAGGAGGAAGCAACAGGCCAGATAGAGCGGCGTCCATGGTGCATCGAGGAGCGCGAGCGCCCCCTGCCCCGACAATGCCGAGCGCACATTGTCGAACTCCCGCAACGCCTGGCTCCTAGCCAGCTGGGACGGGGCATCCACCACACGGGTCAGGATCACAGGCGCCAGCAGACGATCAAGCCGCAGGGCGGCGCGCAGAAGCACCCGGCCGCGCAGCCAGTCTAGCGCGGCAAGGCTCAGCAGGGCGAACAAGGCCGCCGTGCTGACCAGAAGCAGGGTGGTGACGCCCCCCGTCGGCACGACACGGTCGTAGACCTGCATCATGTAGAGGGTCGGCGTCAGATAGAGGATGTTGACTAGGGCGCTGAATAGGGCGGCCGTGAGGAGATGTCGGCGGCAGGCCTGCAGCGCCTCGGAGAGGGGCTCAGCGCCGGCGCGGGTCGGAAAGAAGAGTTTCAGCACGACCTACACCGGTCTTCCCACTGAGAGGAGGCCTTTTCGACTTCCCAGCCCGCGGTCAATAAAACATATTTTCAAAGGTCTGCCTGACCGAACGCGCGTGCACCCGGCCAGGCCTTTTCCTCAGACGAAGGAGTGATCCTGAAGCACGCCAGCCCGAATCTCGAACCAGCTCGACGGCATGCCATGAACCACTTCGAACCCGCCATCGTCCATAGCCGGCAAGCCGGACAGCATGAACGGATTATCCGCCGCCGGGATGGAAGCACTAAGGAAAGGCCGCTCGTCAACAGCTTCCATAGAGAGGACGTGCGCCCGCGAGGTTGACGGTTGGAAGCCCGATCCAGCGGCGGCGCTTGAGCTCGGAGTGCTGCCCACCAAATCCTCCAAGGTGGACCAGACACTGTCGGAATCGAAATACACCGCCTCGACTCCGCTCAAAAGATCGCTGCCCTCATCACCCACCAGATCGGTGATGGTTACAGTCCCATTGGGGTTGCGCGTGAAGCTGAAGTTAGTGGAAGCGCCGAAGTAGTTGGCCTGATCATAGCCGTCGCCGCCGTACAGAAAATCATCGCCCTGGCGGCCGACGAGTGAGTCGTCGCCGCCCAGACCGTAAATCCGATCAGAACCCGACGTGCCCTGAACCCAGTCGTCGTCCGCTTCGGTGCCATAGTCGGCGACAAGATTGTTGAGCGACGACCAAGTCTGGCTGGCTTCGAAATAGACCGCTTCCATGTCAAAGACGGTGTCCACGCCCTCCGTGCCCGTCACATCCGCGATAGTTACCGCTCCGTCTGCTTGGCGTGTGAAGACAAAATCAGCGATGTCGCCAGCGTAGTTGACCTGATCGTAGCCTTCGCCGCCATAGAGGAAGTCGTCGCCTGCGTGACCGACGAGCGTATCGTCGCCGGCCAGGCCGAACAGTCGGTCGCTGTTGGCCGTGCCGCTGATCCAGGCGTCATCACCGGCAGTGCCGTGGACCCCGACCAGCTCGATCAAAGTCCTCCAGTTGCCGTCGCCGTCGAAATAGACTGCCTCAATGTTGCGGAGCGTGTCGGCGCCGTCCGTCCCGATAAGGTCGGTCGCGACAACATCGCCATTCTCTTGGCGCTCGAACCGCACCTCGCCAAGCTTGCCAGCGAAGGAGGCTTGGTCCTCGCCCGCGCCGCCGTCGAGCAGATCGTTGCCCGCCGCTCCATAGAGGACGTCGTCGCCCCCAAGGCCCACGATGACGTCGTTGCCAGATCCTCCACTCAGATTGTCGGGCCCTTCTGTGCCCTGGATGGCCAACAGGCTTGCCAGAGCCACCGGCGAGGCTTCATCGCCGAACTGGACCCACTCGATGCTCTCCAGCACGTCCACATCTCCGGTGGCGGTGTGCGTGGCGATCACAAGTCCGTCCGCCCTCAGGGCGAACAGGAAGGCGTTGCGGGACTGGACGTAGCGAGCCGTATCCTGCCCGTCCCCGCCATTCAGATGGTCGTCGCCGAGCCCGCCGGTCAGAAAGTCGTCTCCGCCGCCGCCGAGCAGCATGTCTTCCCCGGCGCCGCCATCCAGCGCATTGGCCAATGCGTCGCCGACGAGGGCGTCGCCGAACGCGCTACCCATTAAATTCTCCACGTTGGTCACGACATCCCCTTCAGCGTCGCCGCCTGAGTAGACCCCGCCCAGTGCGACCGAGACCGCCGCCGAGGAGTTCGCATAGCTGACGGTATCAATACCGGAGCCGCCGTCGATCTGATCGGCCCCAGAGCCGCCTTCCAACCAGTCGTCGCCGCCGCCGCCCCACAACCGATCGGTGCCCGCGCCCGACTGCAGGCGGTTATCCTGAGCGTCCCCGGTAAGGACATCACTGCCGCCGCCGGTTATGACGTTCTCGATAGACGTGAGGTTCTCAAGCGCCTGTGTGGTGCGGGCGGTGCCCGCCGTCAAATCGACCGTCCAGCCCGCGTTCGAGTAGCGGAAGTCAACAGTGTCGGACCCCGCGCCCCCGTCGTAGCTGTCTTGGCCCATGCCGCCAGACAGAAGGTCGTCGCCGTCTCCGCCGAAGAGAGTATCGTCACCGGCGTCGCCTTTCAGGATATCGTTTCCGGCCCCGCCATTTAGGGCGTCGTCGCCGGCACCGCCGATGAGGACGTCGTCACCTTCACCGCCGGAAAGGGTGTCGTCGCCGTCGAAGCCTTCGATCCGATCAGCGCCGGTCGTCGTCGCCGATGCGGTATGGAGCGCCTCGACGTCGGCCAGCGTCGCTACCGTGCCATCGTCAAAGACCAGTTCCTCGACGCCCTGCCCTGGCGCAGCGGCGAGGCGAAGCGTGATCGAACCCGTCGCGCCAGAGAAGCTCAGCCGCCACACGCCCGGCTCGTCGGTTCGTTCGGCCCGCATCATCGCGGGCGTGACGCCGGGCCCGAAAACGACCCGATCGATCCCGAGATCGGTCCCGTTGTCAACGATCACATCGTCGCCGTCGCCTAAGGCGTAACGATAGGTGTCGGCCCCGCCCTCGCCGCGGAGCTGGTCGTCACCCGCGCCGCCGGTCAAATCCTCTACCGCGTCGAAACCGACGATGAGGTCGTCGCCGGCCGTCGCCGCGTCAGCGAGGTAGATCGCCTTCAGGTCGGCATAGGCGAGCGTCTGGCCGTCACTGAACCGGAACGCTTCCACCAAGCCTGCTGCCTCGACGCCTTGGTTCTTGAGTGTAATCGACTGCTGGGCGCCGAACGACAGAATGACGTCAAGCCCCGAGCGAGAGACGGTCATCGCCGCAAGCGACAGACCTGTCCCAAACACGATTGTGTCGGTATCGGTTGAACCGACCTGTTCTTCGACGACGTCGTGGCCGTCTCCGGAGGCGACGAGATAGATGTCCGCGCCGAAGCCCCCAACTAGACGGTCATCTCCGGCGCCGCCATTCAGGACATCGGCCAGACCAGTACCGACGATAGTATCGACTCCGACTGTTCCGGCATTAGCGATCGCTGTAGGAACCAGATCCTGACGGGTCCAGATCACGCCATTAGCGAAGACGACTTCTTCGATCCCGCCGCCGGCGGCCTGCTGGTCGAGGTAAATAGCCCCGTCGGAGCCCGGCAACACCAGAACGATATCGTTGACGTCTGAGCTCGACTGCAGGATCAGCACGTCTTCGGGAAGGATGTCCGCGCCCATCACTAGGCGATCAACATCGGTGGCGGGACCGAAGTCCTGGATGGAGTCGCGACCATCGCCCAAATCATAGACGTAGACGTCGGAGCCCGCACCGCCCCGCAGAACATCATGGCCAGACGCACCGATCAGATGGTCAGCGCCCAGACCGCCGTTCAATACCTCGGCAGCGCTTGTGCCGCGTACGACAGGCAGCCCGTTGGCAGTACCGCTCGCTAGTGACACCAAGCTGGCCTTCGTCCAAACCGTGCCGTCTGCGAACGATATCTGCTCGATCCCCGAGTATGTGTTTATCCCGCCAACAATATAAACGCTGTCAGGTCGTCCGGCGATCTGGAGTCTGACATCGCCCCCATAGAGCGACGGGAGGGTGACAATCACGTCGTCCGGTGCAATTCCCTCTTCAAAGATCAACCGATCAATGTCGGACACATAACCAGGGCCCTCTTTGATGACGTCGTTACCGTCACCCAAGCCGAAGTAGTAGGTGTCAGACCCGTTATCTGAGTCGTAATAGTCGTCTCCAGCGCTTCCGCGGAATACGTCAGAGCCATACGAGTCGAGAATTCTATCATTGCCGCCAGTCGTGACAGTCTTCAAATATTCTGCAAAGATCTGAGTGCGCGTCCAGAAAGCGCCGTCGGCGAACTCAACCCTGTCCACGCCGGTGTAGATCCAGTTCTGGCCTACCAGAAGCACGCTGTCAGTGGTTCCGCGAACACTCAGAAGATAATCGTCGTCCGAACGGGTGATCGCAATGTCGGCCACGGAGATTCCAGCCTCAAAGCGCAAAACCGCCGTGTCCGATACGTGACCCGGTCCGCCGCTTAGGACATCACGTCCATCGCCGCGACCGAACACATAAACGTCCGACCCGGTGTCGTGGATGAAATGGTCGTCACCGGGATCGGCATAGATCACATCGCTGTAGTCGGTGTCGAAGATCACCGAGGAACTCGAAGCGGCCTGACCCTGAGCGTAGATCGCAAAAAGCTCCGTCTTGGCCCATATCGTGCCGTTGGCAAACTCAACGGTCTCAATGCCGGAGAACCGACCTAGTTGACGGTCCAACAGGATGGCATCTCCGCCTGCACCAACCTGAAGCAATAGGGTGTCGCTGCCGTAACGCGAGATGTGGATCATTTCCGGCGTGATGCCGGCGCCGAACAGTATCCGGTCGCTGTCGAAGGTCCCGGTTCCTTGATCGTTGATGAAGTCGAACCCGTCGCCAAGGTTGAAGAGGAATGTGTCGCTGCCGCTTCCCCCGATAATTACATCGTTCCCGGCCCCGCCAACTAAGACCTCGCTTAATGAGGACCCGGGAAGGTCGTCATTCCCTGATGTGGGCGATCGTGCGAATTCGAGCATATCAACAGCCACGGCGGGGGCGCCGTCGGCGAAGGCCTGAAGTTGAGCCGTCGTCCAAAGCGAACCATCAGCGAAAGACACCTGATCGATGCTTGCGCCGGTCGCAAACCCCGATAGGAGAATCTTTTCGGCGCCGACAGTCAGGACTAGGGCAGCGTTGTCGCCGATCACCTTGCGTACCTGCACATTCAACGCCGTGATTCCGGCTCCGAACGCCAGCACATCGACGCCTGCCGTCCCGGCGTCCGCGATGATGTCATTTCCATCGCCTAGAGCATAACGATAGACGTCACTCCCCGCACCGCCGCTTAGACGGTCGGCGCCGGGACCACCCACCAGTATGTCTTCACCGGTCGTTCCAGTAAGGGAGGCCGTCCCTGCCTCGCCCTGAGCGAGGTAAGCCGCGAGCAGTCCCGACATCGACCAGGTGACGCCATCAGCGAACTGAACATGACCGATGGCATTGCGTTCGAGCATGACTGCTCCCGCGCCGGTCGTGAACGACAGCACGAACTCCGCGGAGCCGAAGCTCGGCCGGCCAATCACGATCTCCTGCGCCGTGACGTTCTTCAGAACTAGAACGTCGGCGCTCCCCTCGCCTGCAGCACCGGCGGCGACGCGATCAAAACCGTCCCCCGCTGCATATTCGTAGCGGTCAACGCCAGCGCCACCCTTCACAAGATCGTTGCCGGCGGTCATCCCGATCACATCGGCTCCCGTCCCGCCGACGATGACGTCGTCGCCGTTCGTTTGCCGACTAGCGATCGCTAGGCTTTGCAGTTGAGCGGCGCTCCAGACTGTTCCGTTGTTGAACACAACTTCTTCCAAGTCGGGACCGATGACTACGCCCCCGTCGCCGATGGCCAACATCATCTCCCGGTCGTTGCTCAACGACCGCGTCACGCGGACATCGTCCGGTGTGATGCCTGTCCCGAGCACTAGGCGGTCGATCGCCGCGTCAACGCCGCCGTCGGCAATCCGATCGAGGCCACCGCCACGCTCGTAGCGATAGGTGTCCGCGCCACGTCCGCCCTGCAGCGTGTCGTCGCCCGCCCCCCCATCCAACACATCGTCTGTGTCAAATCCAGTAATCACATCATTTCCGACCGAGGCCGCCTGCGCCAGGGCACGAGCATTCAGATCGGCGCGTGACCAGACGACGCCATTGGCGAAGACGAACTCATCAATCCCTTCCCAGTAGGAGCCGGAGTTCTGCGACTTCAGTGTGATCTGGTCACCGGTCCCCGGAATGCTCAGTACGAGTTCATCGGTGCGGAACACGGACCGTTCGACGATTATGTCATCCGGCAAAATTCCGGCTCCAAACTCCAAACGATCTTGGCCACTTATGTCGACAATGTTGTCGCGGCCGTCGCCGAGATTGAAGCGGTAAACGTCGTCGCCGGCTCCACCGCGCAGCGTGTCATTCCCCTTGCCGCCGACGAGTATGTCGTCGTTGAATTCGCCATCCAAGCTCTCATTGCCTCGCGTTCCCACGACGATGTCATCGTAGAACCCACCTTGAGTGACTGCGCGGCTCAGAATGTCGTCCTTGGTCCAAGTGACGCCGTCGCTAAATACGACCGAATCTACCCCTTGATCGTCCTCTTCCAGACCGTCCAGAACGGCTAGGGTGACGCCACCGGCGATCAGGACGAAGCGGGAGGCGTCATCAGCGGACCGCACGACGGAGACTGCGGACGAGGCCGCGTCTTCGAGAACCAGGCGGTCGTAGTCGCTCAGCGCCCCGATATCGCGAATGGTCTGGGCACCATCCCCGGCTCGAATGACATAGGTGTCCGAGCCGTAGCCGCCCACCAAAACGCCGGCCTCGGTGTCCCCGGAGAGTACGTCGTCGAAGATCGTGCCTGTGGCAGTCGATGTCGTACCTGCATGGGGGACCTGCGCCTGAGCCAACAACTGTGACCGAGTCCAAATCACCCCGTCGGAAAAGCGAATGCGCTCGACCCCACCGAGGTTAGCGTAGGTCTGGCCGAGTAGTTCGACGGCCACGCCATCCTGTCCAGCCACCGTGATCCGGACGTCCTCGCTTGAGCCCGAGAGCCAAACGGAGATAGCTGTCGAGGCCACATCGGCGAAGACAAGCTCGTCGATGGCCGCACCGAGGCCCGCGTCGTCGACACGATCTGTGCCGCCCCCGCGATGAATGAAATGGTCTGAGCCCTGCCCACCGTTCAGAATATTCCGCCCCGTGCCGCCCTCCAGGATATCATCCCCTAAACCGCCATGGAGCTCATCATCACCATCTCCCCCTTCAAGCCAATCGTCGCCTTCATCTCCGTACGCGACATCATCGCCAGCGCCACCGTTAAGGTAGTCGCCGTGGCCACCCAGACCGTAAAGGCGATCATCTCCAAACTCCCCAAACAGCCAGTCGTCCAGTTTTCCGCCCTGAAGACTGTCGTGACCAGCTCCGCCGAATACATCGGCACCGAGGTCGCCGGCGACGACATAATCGTGGCCGTCACCCGCAGCGACCCTCGCCGCGACCGTCACCGTGAAGTTCTTGGAAGTCCGGACGCCATTAAACGCGATGAAGCTATCAGAATCACCGCTGATTGAATGGCGGCCGTCAAGAACGTCACCGGCAAGAATGATCCTGTCGGAACCGGCATCGCCGAGGATCTCGTCCTTCGAACCAGTCGGAATGACATCCCCGATCACCAGCGGATCGTCGCCTTCGCCGGCGAAGGTCAGCCTCTCGCCGTCGATATAGGTCAGACCGATATTCTCGGCATTGACTCCCCACTGCTCGAACAGGAACGTCCAGCCGCCATTCCAGTCGACTTCCGCTCGACGATGCAGTCCAAGATCAAACGCCCGCTGGAGCAGCAGTTGCCAACCCACGGATTCGTTGGAGTTTGGATCAGCCGCAATCAACGCGTTGATGGTGTCGACGTTGGCCAAATAGGTTTGAAAATCTTTTGCGACGATCATGTCGCTTATCACCAGCGTGGACGCACCGGCGACGATGTCGCCGTTCTCATCGCGAGCTCGTTCCAGCGAAGCCGCCAACGCCCTCATTGCATACGGATCGCCGCCGCCGAGCGAGAACTGCTCGAGCAGTCGAATGACCCCATTCTCAACCAGCTGGGATATGTCCTGTCCGAAGTTGGCTTCCGCAGCGGAGCCCATCTTCAGTCGACTATCTTGACCGACCTGGCCGTACCCGCTGGACGAAATATCTTCCGCATTGAGCGTAACGGCGCCGACGGAAAGCAGAACCGAGTTCACGTTGTCGCGCACGATCGACGCGATATCCTCGACGAGCTCTCGCGAACCCCCAGCCTCGGAGGAAACCCGAGAAATGAAGAGCGTGCCAGCGGCCGCGTCATACTGCAGGTCAGCCCAGGCGATGGGCGTATCCCCGCCGATCAATCCGCCAAGCAGCCCCCCGATCAAATCGCCGACGATCGACCCGACGAAGGCACCGACGAAGGGGATCGGGATCAGCGTCTGCCCGACTATTCCGCCTAGTCCGCTCCCGAGATTTGAACCGACGATTTCGCCATACGAATCCCACTCGGCGATCTCATTGGAAATGTAGTTGGCAGCGACCGAGCCGAGGGCGTTGAAACCCGCAGCTGACAGGCCGGTAGACCATGGGCGCCCCTCCAGCAGGTTTTGACCGATCTCGTTGAGAGCCGCTCCCGCCGGCGCGCTGACAAAAGGCGCCAGTTCGCCGTCAACGCCGATCAGGTCCGCAAACTTGGTCGCAGCAAACGAGGCGATTGCGGAGAAGGCGGCACTCTTCAAGAAGAGGTCGGGATTTAGAGCGTCAAGCGACGTCTGCGCCGCCTGAGCGAGAGGCGACCCATCTTCCGATATTGACAGGATAAACCTGATCGCCTCGATCTGCGCCGCAGTCGAGCCCGCAGTCTCGGCGAATATGGATAAGGCGCCAACCAGATCGCTCGGCAGTCCCGTTTCCTCGAGCAGCTCGCTCACGAGAGCACGCGCTGCGTAGCCGCCGACGGAGCCGATGGCCGTCATGGCGAAACGCCCCATGACGTGGGGCAAATCGAACGGCGTGTCTCCAGCTATGCTGTCGACGGCCGTGCTCCCGAGAGCCCTGAGCGCCGAGCCGAACGCGATGTATTCGAGAGGATCATCCGCGAATGTCAGGCGCGCAAACTGGTCGAGAAGTCGGTCGGCTTGCTGACCTGCTTCGGTGTCAGGCGAGAAAACAGACTCGTTGTGAACTCTCCAACCAGCCGCAACATAGGTATGCAACCCCTCGACTTCGATGTTGTAGACCGTCGCCGTTCCGGCGCTCTTGAGGCTCCATCTAGCTTCGGCCGACGTATTCCGCTCGACATCGGTGCGCGAGTTGCCGCAGGCGCGATGGTACGCCCCACTCTCATCAACGATCAGCCCATCGTCGGCAACGATCTCGCTGAGCGGCCGAAAGGCGCCTTCCTCCGTCAGAAAGGGATGGTCCGCTGTGACGATGACGCCATGAAAATCAAAAACCGGCTGATCGGGCGTCTCAAACAGGCGGGTGACCCGGCCTCGCGACAATACCCCTCGGCCACCGGCTTCGCTCGGGTCAAAAGCTAGTACCTCGTCATCAATCCGAATGTCTGCGATAGCGCGTTGCGACCCGTCCGCCATCGAAATCTGTGTCGAGCCGCCAAAGCAATAACGGTACCGCCAATGGGTGTCCCGATGGGCGCCGTACGTCCCGTAGAATGACGTGTTGTTTGAATTCAACTCGTCGATCACCATGCCGTCGCCCTCGAAGGTGATCTCAAACCCATCACCAACGAGGTTCGGGTCGAAATTCCGACGCTCTATGTCGGAAAAGAACTGATAACCCAATGGCTTCCCGGAAGGGGAAAAATCAAAATTGTCGTTGAACGGCTTAACTTCCGCCCCGATCAACTTCACCACGCCGCTTGCCGAAACTTCTACTGTTCCGCCCTTGATCAGGAACGAGGTCCTACCCCAAACGGCGACACGATACGCATAATCTGGGATTCCCGGATCCTCCATGTATTGATTCAGATCAGCGGATCTCTGACTTTTGCTATATAGCGCCTCAAAACTATAGGTCCCCGGGGACAGATCGTTTCTACTGAACAGATCTTTTACAGCTTCAATAGATCCGATATTTAGCTTTTGACCTGGTCCATGACGCATATACCAATATGAGTCGACGTCGACACTCTCCCGCCTCTCCTGCCAGCTTCGCCCGGGACCCAAACATTCGGCGCTTGAGCGCCATTGACCATGTGTCGAGCGAAATCGCTATAAGTCCACTTCCGCCCATCGGAAAGCTGAACCTCATACCTGTCGGCGGCGGGCCTGAACTGCCCGAGCCCGAGATTGGCCCAATACTGCATTGCCCTATAAATCGTTACAGCATTATTCACTTCACACCCCCGGACATGCGATCGATATCAATACCGCTTGAAAACAATACGCCACACATATCGAACTCGACGAAAGCGACAACTCGGCCACCGTTAATAGTCGGAGCTTCAATAAAAACAGACCAGACTTCGGGGCTGTCGATAGACATTGGCTTCTTCTTTACTTCGCAGCAAGTTTCTTTATTCAACGGATGGTCAGATTGGACCCTACCGTCAGCCAGCAAATAGACGCCTCCCGCGTCTCGCTCTATCCAACGTATCGCGGCCTCGACTGCCTGCTGCTCCGTCATCTTCGGTCCCTTGCACAGCGGTATGTAGGCACCGCATGATGACACGAAGAGCGAGGCGGATGCGCAAAGCAGAGTCTTCACGCGCCATCCAGACAAGGACCCGTTTTTCTTGCTTTCGAGTAGGCTTGACTTCACATCAAAACTCCAGCTTGACCCCGTACGCTTTGACACGAGGCATCACGCATGGGGCGTAGGCGCGCTCACAACTTGCGAATTTCTGGATGCGGTCATTGCGGCCCCGCTGGCCAAACTTTTCAAGCATAGGCGACGTCGCCGCACCATTCGATAGGCAAGGATCGGCGACAGAGCAGAACTGCCTGAGCCGGTGATGGGTGCCGCCGCGCGTCGGTGATCGCCTCACAGGCCGCCGGGCGAGTCCGGACGGGGCGAGCCGCACCCAACTGAGCGCAAGCCTGACCTCGCAAAGATCTTTCCTGACCCCCGGCCCATCATTCATCGGTATCGCACCCCCAATATTGCAGGCATGACACATGGGGCTGGGGTTGCGAAGGCATGGAGCTTACGTTGCGCACACATTATTCAGAGAAGTTGTTGATAGTCTCTCCGCAACAGTGGGATTTCATCGTCCCAGCTACCTCAATCCTCCACCCGACAGCCAAATTGCGAGAACTTTGAAATGCTTGCCGGTTTTGCCCTATCTGCTCTCCTCTTACTGTCGGGTCACGGAAGTCTTCAAAACATTCCGTCACAAACACCGGCAAGCGGCGCGCGGCAACGTGTCGCACCACCTCGCCAATTTCAGCCTGAAATCGAGCTTCAACGGCAATCCGACGCCGCGTTCTCCCCGAGCGGACCGCTTGAGTTCAGCAGTGGCACGGCCGCTGTCGGCCAAATCCTCGCGTCTGCACCCGCGCGCCATGGCCTGACTGGCCGGCTGCGAAGCCCCCTGACCTTCCGGGGCTATTCCGCCGGCGCCGCCCCACTACCGGGCGGGACGCCCGTCTATGCTGTAAGACTCAACGGCGGAAAGCTCTCCTGGTGCGCCCCCTACCAGGGACGTAGCCCCCGGACGCGGCAACCGCGGTGGGAAGCGAACTGCGCCGTCCCCAGCCTTGGCTACGTGGCCCACGGTCAAGCCTTCGATCATGGCATGCTGGTCGAACAGGTCCGTTTCGTCGGACATGCCGAAGACGCCGACGTCTCCGTTGAGCCGGTGGACTTCGGCGTACCCATGCGCATCGTCTATGTACTGGACGGCTGGCGCCGGGGGACACCGCTCATTCGAGCCTATGCCGAGATCGACGGCGAGCGCGGCGAGAAGATTCTGGACTACGCCACCGTTGAGGCGGAGGCGCCAGGTCGCTGGGCCGCGCAAATCCTGAATCGTCGCATAAGTCTGACCGCTACAGCGCCGGGCGGCGACTTGATGATTGAGCCATAGACGGCGCTGCTCGAAAATCGGTTAGCTGAGCGGTTGTCGCCGGACCGTTTTTGCAACTGTCATTCCCCGTCATCGTGTCCGATCCGTCAGAAGGCAGCCCGAAGGACCCAGCCAATCACGCCTCCAAGCAACAGTGCCACCACACCGACTTGCAGCAGCCGCCGGTTTTGCAGATCCGCAGTGCGTGCCTGTTCAACCCACCGTCCAATCTCCCGCGCGGCGCCGGACAGATGCCTCACGGCCTCCTGCATCATCTCAGTGGCTTCCCTGCGCGCATGCCCTTGAGCAATCCTGATTTCCCGCGCCACGTCCTCGGGCGTGAGGCTCAACGCTCCTCGCTCAGCGAGGCGGCCCATCGCCGCCGAGCTGGTCGCCATGTCGGCAGCGAGCTGTCCGAGGGTCTCGGTATAGTCCGGCTGCGCACGCCGTTCCCCGGCCAGCGCTTCTACACCGAGACGCATCAGCGCCACCTCTCGCCGCAAGGCCTCGAAGGCCTCGGCGGCGGTCACCTCGCCTCCCACATCGCTTTCGTCGGTATCCATCAAACCAGCTCCTCTGCTTAGATGCCCATCCCTCGGCCACGCCCCCGGTCGGCGCCGATGCTCCGCGCCAGCGTCTGACCCAGGGAGCGTCCGACCTCAGTCTCGATACCCAGCGTCGCCTGCCGACCGCGCAACACCGACTCCATCTGCGGATCGCGCTCCAGCGCCTTTGCCAGCGCCGCCATGCGATCCCTCGCGTCGGACATCATCTTCATGTCACCGGCGCCGTAAGCCTCGGCGCGGCGCGCATTCAGATGCGTCCAGTCGTTGACGAAGCGATCGGCGCGTTTGACCGGATCGGCTTGCCGTTCCGCCTCCAGTTGAAGGATGCGAATGGCACGCTGCGTGCGCCCGCCAGCCACCTCTTCAGGCAGACCGTTATCGGCGCGATATGACCGCTCAAGGGAGGATGAGGCATTGCGATCGAAGCGATCCAATGCCGTCCGAGCCTTCTGCAAAGCCGTCACCTGATGAGGCAGGGCAGGATGTCCCCTCCCCTCCGCCTTGAAGATCTCGCCCACCGCCCGCGCATGACCCTGTACTGCGCGACGGCGCAGATCGCCGAAGTCGTCACTGGCGGGCGACGGGGTCTTGGCCGGCCTGTCCGGCGATGCCGGTTGCGACGCTTCAGGTGATGACCGATCGAGCGGTTTAAAGCCGGCGAAGATGTCGCGAACCTTCCGCACGACCGCCTTCATCCGGTCAGGGAAGGTGATCCCTCGCCGCTCCGCGAAGAGGCGCGCGGCGTCAGGATCAGACGGATCGCGGCTATCGAGCGCCATGTCCTTGGTGCGTTCGCGCGACAGACGACGCGCCAGGCCCGGACCGTCGTCGAAGTCGTCCTTGCCGTAATGCAGATCGACGCGGTCGCGATGGCGCGACAGCGCCACATAGGTCGAGCGTCGGTCCAGTCCCGGCGTCGCCAGCACATGCGTGCGATCAACGGTGACGCCTTGGCTCTTGTGCAAGGTGGCAGCGTAGCCGTGATCGACGTGCGCATAGTCCCTCAGGTCGAAGACCACCGACCGACCAGCATCCAGATCCACCGTCATCTGCCTCGGCGTTACGGCGCCGACTGAACCCAACATTCCGTTCTTCACGCCAAGGCCGCGATCGTTCTTCAGCAGCATGACGCGGTCGCCCGGCGCGAACACACGCGCGCCGGCTGCGGTCTGGACGGTCGCGTCTTCCCCCAGTTGCCCAGCGTCGCTCAGCCGGTCACGCGCGGCGGCGTTCAGAGCGTGACGCGCTTCATTCGTATGGGTGAGGATAATCCGGGTCCGATCCGGATGTTTAAGACGATCCTTGTCCCAGCGAGCGATCAGTTCGGCCTGGGCCACCGCTCGCGTTTCGCCGGCGTGGACCATGGCCTGGTCAGCATAGGCCTGTAGCGCGTCGGCCGTCCGACCGGTCGCCAGATGCCGCGTGGCGTCACGCTGCCAACCCTCGCGCTGGCGTCGAACTTCAGTGATCTCGACATGGGGATGGCGTTCGACCGTCGCCCGGAAGGCAGCGCCGGCCTCGATGGACTGGAGCTGTTCGGGATCGCCGACCAGAACCACCTTGGCGCCCGCCGCCTGCGCGACGGACACCACCCGTTCCATCTGACGTGTGCCGACCAGACCGGCTTCATCGATCACCAGCACATCGCGGGCACGCAATAGCTCGCGGTCCTGGCTCCAAGCCAACTCCAAGCTGGCGAGGGTGCGCGAAGCGATGCCCGAACCGCTCTCCAGGTTCTCCGCTGCGATACCGGACAACGCCGCGCCCCGGACCGTATAGCCCGCATCCTCCCAAGCCTCGCGGGCGACGCCTAACAACGCGGACTTGCCTGTGCCCGCATAGCCCACGACCACCCCGAAGTCCCGGCTGTCCGTGACGTGCTCGAACGCCGCCCTTTGCTCGCCTGACAAGGTCAGACCAGCAGCCTGGGACCGCGCCAGAGCGGCCGTCCTATGGTGCTGATCCACGGGATGCCCAACCTGCGTCGCCAGCCGGGCCGTAGCCCGCTCAAGCCGCAGTTCAGTGGCGATCATGTCGCGTGAGGTGAACCGCTCGGCCCCACGGCCGTCTTGACCGAGCGCGACCAGATCCGGCGCGTTCATCACCGCGCTCATGGCCTGGTCGAACTGCTCTTGGCCATCCGAGTGGCGATGCACGAACATCGCAATGTCGCGACGGGTGAGGGTCGCCTGCTGGTGGGTCATTGCGTCGAGCGCGATGCTCGGCTCGGCGATGATCTTCGCTCCGTTGCGGCGGGCGATCTCAGCATGATCGATGAGGCGTTCGACCTCCAATCCTTTGCCCAACCGACGGGCGGCGGCCGCGCCGATCTTGTTCTGCGGCTCGAGGTCCAGGCCCTGGGCCTCAAGGCTGCGGTGATCGATGCTGGCGTCGATGTCCAGGGCGGCAAGCTGGGCGTTGACGTGATCAGCCCAGGCTTCGCGCCAATGCTCGACCAAGCCCGTGGCGTTCCACTCGCGCACCTTGGCGCCGAAGTCTCGTGCGCCTGCCCTGCCTTCGCCAACCTCGCGCAGGGTGAGCATGACATGGGCGTGGGGTTTGGCCTGACCGTCCGCGCCGATGTCCCAATGCACATTGAGATCAGCGACCATGCCGCGATCGACCATCTCTCGTTGGACGAAGTCCCGCGCCAGGGCGATCCCGTCGGCCTGGGTCATTTCTCGCGGGATGGCGAACTCGACCTCGCGCGAGAGTTGGGCGTCCTTACGCTTCTCTCCCGCCTCGACGGCATTCCACAGGCGCTCCCGGTCGCCGAGATGGTCCGGCGCGCCGTCCGGCAGCAGGATCTCGGAATGGGCGACGCCGGTCTTGCGGGTGAAGTCATGGGCGCGATCCAGCCGTTCGTCATGCAGGCGAGACGCCGAGCGATAGGCGGCGGACGCCAGGACGCTGGAGCCGGCGGCGCGGCTGATGACTTTGACGGAGAGATGGTAGATCGCCATGGCGACAGACCAAATACGCCCCTGAGAGCACGTCGGCACGACGTATAAGCGCGCCCTCCCAAGATTAAATCTCGGGATGGACCGGGTTGTCTCAGACCGTCCCGGCGACCTTGAAGCATTCCATCCACGCCAGGATTACACTGGTTGCATCACGTCACCGATGGAGACTGCCGTGCGCAAACCCCGCGACTATGATGCTGAGTTGAAGGCGCTGAGCGAGAAGGCCCAGGCGCTAAAAGAGCGGAAAATCCGGCAACTGGGCGAACTGGTGATCGCCACGGGCGCCGACGCTCTAGACGTTGAGGTTCTCGCCGGCGGTCTACTCTCCATGACCACCGTCACCGAAGCGGGTCGAAAGGAGACCATGCGCGCGCAAGGGGCGGCGTTCTTTCGCGACGGGTCACGGGGTCCTGTTGCTTCAACTGACGCGAACCGGGGCAAGCCTGCGCAAGGCGGAGACGATGCACCGTCGGGCGGAACTGGGCCGAGCACGACATGACGTTCGGGACTGGGTCGTGACGCGCCGGGAACGCACGCGCCATCTGATCGAGCTTGGCGGCTTGGTGGCGAAGTCTGGCTTGGTCGAGCTGACGGATGACGATCGCGCCACGCTCTATGGCGCGTTTCTCACCGCTGCAATGATGCTGCGCGGCGACCGGCGTGATGAGGTGTTGGCCCTATGGCGGCGGCGTGGGAAACGCGAGTTCGATCTACATATCGAACCGAACACCAAACGTAGCGGTAGCGGTCCGGTGTGAGATAAACACCGCTAGCTCAATCAGGTATCAAGGCTCATGGCACGCAGCACCACGACAGACGTCGACGCTCAGATCGGCGCAACGATCCGCACATTGAGGATAAGCCAGCGCATGACGCAGGCTGAACTCGCGCGTGAGATCGGCGTCACCTTCCAACAGGTGCAAAAGTACGAACGCGGCGTGAACCGCGTCAGCGCCGCCACCATGCTGAAGTTGGCGGAGGCGTTCGATTGCTCGGTCGCGCACCTGTATGGCGAGCCGGAAGTCTCGTCGAATACCAAGTCTGAGCGTGCGATCCTCAAACTCTGGGAGCAGCTTCATGACCCACAACGTGATGCCGTCGTGGTGATGATCCGGGAGTTCTTGAAGCGATAGGCACGACGGCTTGGCGCGTGACAGCGCAACCGCGCCGATATACGGCTACGCCATGGTTTCGTTCGAAGATCTAGCCGCTGGCAGCGACATCCACATCTGCGTGCCGCTGACGGGCGCGATCCTCATCCAGCCCAGGCCGGACTGCGAAGAAGAGTTCGATACGCTGGTCACGCATCTATACGAGGTCGAGGATCGACAGTACGCCATCCTACCGAAAATGGGGCCGGCCGGGTTCTACGCGTCAGCGGAAGTGATGCGGCTAAACTGACGCGGGAGACTCTTAGTTGAGCTTCGTCTCGGTCGTCGAGATGACGCTGACAAACTTCCCATTTCGGTCGATCAAGACAGCAGCGGATTTCGCTCCGCCCGAACCAAACACGTTGGCGCTGGAATGCAGCCACATCAGCTGAGTGGAGCCGCCATAGAGTTCGGTGCGCCCATTCGGAGGCCCCATGCGGGCGATCACTTCGGCCTCTGTCATTCCCGGCATCAACTGCGCGAGGACAGCAGTGTTGTAGTTGGTCCCTATTGATGCACAGCCAGACAGCAGTAAGGCAGCGGATACGGCGGCGGCGGTCAAACGGGTCATAGGTTTCTCCCGAAGCCTAGTGGCTTCCAGCACACTCTTCAGTCCGTCCAACCGAAGCCAAGATTGATAGTCGCGTGACGACAACCATCGGAACAACCCGCCTGCCGCCCCTGAATATCGAGCACTAGTAAACCAATACGTGGCCATAGTGGCGAGGTTTGGAGCAAAGGACTGCGAACAAGGCCTTATCCAAAAGCCCCGGCTCTTACTCGCACCCTACCCCGTCTCCATCACGGTCGAGATGTCTGCCGTAACCCGGATCACCCCGGCGAACGGGAGCTGCGCCAGCCGCCCGCGCCGCCGAGCAGTTCGCGAATGCGCGACCGGACGACGGAACAGACATTAGACCTTGCGTTCTGGCAGGGACAGATCTCGCTCCACTACCCCTGTGACAGTGATAGCCGCCCCTTTGACGATCGTTGTGGCAACCCTCGGCGTTTAGGCCACCTGAGTGAGCCGACACGGTAATTGGCAAAGCCGTAGCGATGATCGCCGCGATTATGCCGAAACTACGCATCACCAACTCCGAACCGCAACACCGACGCCAATGTAGTCGCTGCCAAAGTTGCCTTTGATCGCAACGCCGTCGGTGACGCGGAGAGCAACGGTGCCGTAGAGAGCGCTGTCGATATCAGCGACTCGATATCCGGCTCCGAACTCGAGCTTGCGCCAGCTCACCGTCGCTTCGATCCGCCCGTAGGCATCGACAGCCGTGTTATCGCACAGCTCTTCTTTTGCATATTGTCCGTTGGTGGTGTCGCGGCAGCGCGAACCGTTGATCTGATCGTACATCTGATAGCGATCGTTGTCGCCTTGGTAGACGAACCCGCCAACAGCCGGCGTCAGGTGGAAGTTACCGGCATTAAATCGCCAGCCAATACCAACCTCAGCGCCCGTGACATCCGAGACTTCGGCGCCATTGGCTTCGAGCACCAATGAACTGGATTGGGCGTAAGCTTGGTCGGTGACGGCGCACGCGGCAGCAGCGACCAACACGGCCGCAATCGTCTTCAAAAACACATTTCCCCCGAGGCAGTTAAATCCCACAACCCCCGTTGCGGCACTGGGCAGATACCACAATCTTGACGGGCGTCTAGGCCGCATTTTTGGCTTGAGGATGATTGATCGTTAGATAACTGCCTGCCTCCCATTCCATGGATGCGCGCTTGTCTGCCAGGATGGCTGTTCCAGCGCCACGAGTTGCGACGGGAGCTACCGGTCTGGGCAGCGCCATGAGCGGAAATCGATAGCTAGCCGAAAACGCGATGTTCACGCGACGCTACAGCGCCAACGGGCGAGGTAGGAACGGCTGTGCGTTGGGATTTCTGTATTTGGCGGCATCGACACGGTGCCGGTCCAGCTCCGCAGTAACTTGACTTGCATCCCACCCAACAATAATGTTGTGTTTGATGATTCCTGCGCTAATCGATATTGGTCACGGTGCGCCTTGGGGCGTTTTGCCCCCGGGTGTTCACGATGCAACGATCGAGGAGATCGCCGCCCGTTTCGCTACGACGCCGCATCGCGCGTGGTTGTTCGCGGGCTTCGTGCGGGCAGTCGACAGCCTCCGCGCCGCGGGCTGCAATGTCGTCTTTCTCGACGGCAGTTTCACCACGGCCAAAGACCACCCCGGCGACTTTGACGGATGCTGGGATCACGCAGGTATGGATTTCTCCAGGCTGGATCCTGTTCTCCAAGACTTCACCGGAAAACGAGAAGCCCAAAAGGCCAAATACCTCGGCGAGATGTTCCCAGCCTACGCGCAAAGTGGTGCCGGAGCATTCGTCGATTTTTTCCAAGTTGAGAAAGCTTCAGGCCAGCCGAAAGGCATTCTGCGGATTTTATTGACGACCTCGACAGGGGCGGCACCATGATTACGAACGAAAAGCAGTATCGATCCACCCGGGCCATGCTCGACAAGCTCACGGCGTCGGCCAATGCGCCGGCTGCCGCGGGCGTTGACCCGATCTTCGCCAGAATAGCCGATAGCGCCATCGCCAGCCAGGTTGCTGAACTTGAAGAGCTTGTCACCGACTATGAGCGCCTGAAGTCGGGCACCGTGAAGGAATTCAGGGCCGCGACGCTGTCCGATTTACCCGATAGCCTCGTTCGCGCCCGGATCGCGCGCGGCATGAGCCAGAAGGATCTGGCCGACTTTCTCGGCATGAAGGAACAGCAGGTCCAGCGCTACGAAGCGGAGCGGTACCGGTCGGCGAGCTTGGAACGGCTTGTCGAAATCTCCGACGCCCTTGGCGTGGCGATCGAGAACAGAGCCTCTTTAGTCGGCGACAGCCGCATGGAGTCGGTTGACCCTGTCGCCTGGCGGTCCTTCCCGATTGCGGAAATGTACAAGCGCGGCTGGTTCGAGGACTTCGCCGGCACAATGGCGCAGGCTCGCAAGTCCGCCAGCGAACTTGTGCCGGCCTTTCTCAGAGGCGCCAACGCCCAGTTCGCCCCGCTGGCGTTCCATCGCAAGTCCGTCAGGGCCAGCGGCTCTGTCCATGAGTCCGCGATCGCCGCCTGGGAGGCGCGTGTGCGCCGTTTGGCCCAAATCAATCCTCCGCCTGTCGCCTTCGATCGTCGGCGGATCGACGATGTCTGGATCCGAGGTCTTGTCAGCCTTTCGCTGCAACCGATTGGGCCGGCCCTTGCTGTGGACTACCTGCGCGACGCCGGCATTGCCCTGATCATAGAACGGCATCTCCCCGGGACCCTGCTCGACGGAGCGGCCCTATATTCTCTCGACGGTTTTGGCCTCGTCGCTCTGACGCTGCGACACGATCGGCTGGACAATTTCTGGTTCACGCTTCTGCACGAGATCGGGCACCTGAAGCTCCACATCGGGGCAGATGAGGCCTTCGCCGCGATCTTCGATGATACCGAGAGCCCTTCGGACAGCGACCACGAAAGTGAAGCGGATTTATTCGCGCAGGAGGCCTTACTTCCGGCTGCTCAGTGGGGGCTTGCGGTCTCCCGATTCAGCCGGACCGAACAATCAGTGATGATCGACGCTAAGCGGTTCGGAGTCGGCCCGGCTGTCATCGCGGGGAGGGTTCGTCGCGAGGCGGGGGACTACACCCTGTTGCGGGGTCTTGTCGGGGCGGGCGAGGTCCGTCACCAGTTCGGACTGTGAGGATCGGTGATGACCATAACGCCTAAACAGTATGTCCCTGTCCTTCGTTGGCGCGCAGGGGAGTATCGGGCTTTGTCCAAGCTTGGCAGCGCTGGCAAATCTCTAGTCGTCCCCCTGATTGAAGTTCTTGAGCCTGACTTCGACTTCGAGAAGTCGCGACCGGTAAAAACGATCGACAAGCAGCTGTCGGACTTCGGAGCACAACTTCAGAAGAGCTGGGGACAGCTCCCGGCGCTGCTGGACGGGCGTCAGCTCCTCCCGGCGACGCGGATGGCGGATGGAAGCCATCCGATGACCTTCCTGTTCACCGCGGCGCGGGCGCAGGGGGCGGTTCTGACCCCGGTCGTAGCCTTGGACAGCGATGTCGATTACCTGCTCGCTGTCCATGACATAGATGCCCACGACATGAATGGCGCGGTTCTGCGCTGCACCCTCGACGAGGCCCTCGATCCTGACTTCGCAGTCAATGTCGCGACCCTGCTTGGAAGGATCGCCATAGACCTGTCGCAGCTGGACATCGTGCTCGACCTCCGATCACCGGCATACGAGCCGCAGTCCGCTTTGATCGCTATCATCCGTTCTGCGCTCGCATCGCCGACCTTCCTCGGCGCACGCAGCACGGCCGTTCTGGGAGCCTCGTTTCCCGAGACGCTGACGGCCCTGTCTCTGCCGATCCAGACGGTCGATCGTCCGGAGTGGCGACTCTACAAAGCGCTCGTCGCCGTGCTGACGGCCGAGGAGCGCCGACCCGCCTTTGGCGACTACGCGGTCGCCGCGATCGCCTTCCCGAAGGGCGACATGCGCTTCATGCGCGGCTCACCGAATGTTCGGTACGCCGTTCAGGACGGCTAGCTGGTGGCCAGAACAAAGCGCGTCAAGGGTCAGACCAACCACGCGTATCCAGGCCTTTGCCTGTCGATCATCACGTCAGGCCAGTACATGGGGCCAACGTTTTCGCAAGGCAGCGCCTACATCCAGGGCTGCCAGTCAGGCACCGTGACAAGGGGCAATCCGACGACTTGGAAATGGGTTGCGACCAATCACCACATCACTGTGGTCTTGGACGATCTCTCCAGGATTCCCTAGACTTCAGCGCCGCGCGAACACGCTGCCCAAGCGCACGACGTGGAAGGCTGAGCGCTAAGACACCGTAGAGCTCATCCCGCGGCGCTCGCAGTGTCCGCTCCGGATGTCCGAGATCTCGCAGCATCTGTACGATTTCTGGCCGCCACAACAGTCTCGCCAGGGTCAACGCGTCGGTGTTGCGGTTAACGCGCTCCTCACGGAGCCGTTTTAGCGCGACCTGGCCGTTTTTGGCGCGGCTAACCAGAACAATGCCCCACCAAGCCGGAAGCATTGTGGATGCGGCAACTAGATGGCGTTCCGCGACGATGAGGGAAGCCTTGTCAACGACGGTGCCGTAGGCGGCAATTTGGTTAGGTAGCCGGCTCAGGGTGTCCGCTTCGGACTTGATCTCGAGCCCGCGGATATGACCGTTAATTACGGCGATATCGATCCGGCACGCCCCGTGATCGAGGCCAAGCTCGTCGATGACTAGGGTATCCTGACGATCCCGGGCGAACCGTAGCATCCGCGCGTGAACGGCGCGCCGAACGTCCAGATCGCCTATTAAACCAGCCATATCTGGGCATAGCCCCCGCAATTCAAAGTGCGCAAGCGATTTGATGAGGATGCCTATTGGCGTGCCGGTCGGTCAATTTTTCTTACGTGATGCGCCCATACGGCTGCGCTGAGTTTTGCCGCACCGGATCCAGCGAAGACCGGCGCAAAGTGCGCATTGTGAGCCGCCACTGAGAGTCAAACCTGCTTTTGGGGTGGCCAATCGGCATCTTACCCGAAAGCGGACGTCGTCAATGACCGCCTTGAGTCAAACCGGGACGTTACTAGCTCCCTCCAGGCTGATCTAACGGCGCCGCCGTTTTGGTCGGCTGCGTTCGATCAGAGCAGTCATTTGGCCGATGCCAACGAGCGCCTGCGCCAAACGTGTGGTGACCTCGTCGGGAAGAATTCCCATATGCAAGCCAATGGACTCGTAGCCCATCGCCCTAAACCGATGGAGCAGAAAGACGTCGCGGTCTTTGCGTCCTAGGTAGAGAATCGCGAAGACGAGCACGTCCCGTTCCTCCCACGGATCAAAGCACGGGCCGAACCACAGAGATCGGCGCCGCCACCGCCACCACTGCGATGGGCGCAACAGCCAGAGCCCCCGGCGAAACCTCACCTCGATAGCCCCGTGTTGGCAGCCGCCTGGCTAGAACCGCCCTCCCCTATTGAATCCCGTACTATATCAATGATCTGCCGGACGGTTTGGGAGGCATCGGCCCATGAGACCGCGTCAACGACCGCCGTCGGCATGTCTGCAATCCGCCGGGTCTGATAATAGGGGCTGAGGAGCGCTGCGATTTGCACCAGTCCGTCAGGAGGCGCATTCAGCCCTGCCCTTCTCGCACAGCTCAGCGCCTTGATCAGGTCGTGCCGGATGTGAACCCGGTTCCAGTCATCGCTGATACCGCGATGAAGCAAGTAAGCCTTCAGCGACAGTTCGATGGCGATCGCCAGGAAGTAGCGCGTCATCTCCGGAAAGCGCTGCACCGCCGCCTCGGCGCTCTCGTGGAAGCCGGTTGCGTTCCGAAAAAACGCCGATGCCAGTTGCCGATCAGACCTGCCGGTCTTGCGGTGCGTCCACCGGCTCATGGCCGAGCCGTCAGAAGTTTCAGGTCGCGCACGGCCCGAGCGACCATTCCGTACACCTGATCATCCTCTTCAGGCGCCAGCAGCCGCTCCACCACTTTAAGATGAGCGACGACAGTCTCAATATTCGCCGCTGGCTTCGTAGGCAGAAGATCAAGAACCGCCTTGCTCTCGTCGGACAGCCGTTCCAACTGCCTATCGATTTCATCCAAACGCTGCCTGCCTGTATGGGCCGCCTTCGCCTTTGCCGAGAGCGACCTCCACTTTGGGTCGCGCATCAGAGCGGCCTCGACCTGGCTCCATTCTGTCAGGAGGGCCTCCTGTTCGCGGTCGAGAGCCAGCCACTGCCGGCAAATGGCGAGCGATGTATCGGCAAACGACCAAATGGCAGGACGAGCTGCCCCCATACCCGTTGCCGCTATTCCAGATAGCAGCGCTCGCTTGGAAAGAGGCACCGAAGAGACCTCGCCATGCTCGGCCGCCTCGCTGGACGCCCCATCCGGGTGGACGGTTTGAACGAAAGGATTAAATCGACTTGCAGGCATCTTTACCTCCATAACCGATATCGCTTATAAGTAAGCGATATCGGTTATGTCAATTTTGTTGGAGGAAGAAGCTTGACCGGGTTGGAAGGCGTAGCCGCAGCCGATAGGCATGAGCCTATGGGACGTCCTTCGCTTGGCTTGAAACAGACGACGGTGCGGCTGCCGGTGGAGACGGTGCGCCGGATCGAGGCGGTCGTTGGTCCGTATCAACTGGCGGCCTTCATCCGCGAAGCCGTGGAAAACGAGCTGAAGCGCCGCGAGCAGAAGGTCTAGCCACTCGTCGGCTGCATTCGGAAGCGCAACGCTTCGGGTGAACTGTCCTTTTCACCGCCTTGTCTACGCGTGCTCCCTACGCCCGTAGGTCTGCCTGTTGCGTGTGTTCCGCCCCGTCCCAATGCTGATCAGGCCGCGCCTTGGCATCCTTCGGACCGGAGCAGTTTTCATGGCGGAGCCCGACCGCATTATCCGTCTCAAGACCGTGCTGGAGCGCACCGGCCTGAGCCGATCGACCATCTACCGCAAGATCAGGGAGGGTTCGTTTCCGGCGCAGTTGAAGCTGACCGTCCACGGCGCCGGGTGGCACGAGTCTGCCGTCAGCCGCTGGATCTCGAACCCTGCAGGGTGGCGGCCCGATCAGGAGGCGCGGTAGCGGCTATGGACGACGATCGCTTGCCCCCGATCACCGATGAGACTTCGTCGGAGACGATGTCTCCTCACCCCGCCGTCCTCATGATCGCCCGCCTCCTGGGCCGTCAGATGGCGCGCGAGGCGTTCGAGGCTCGCCAGGCCGCCAACGACAACCCTTCCGGCGACACGAACCAATGATGGAATCATTGACATCAGCGACCAGCGATGGGATATAGACCATCATGAAGGCGCAAGCGCTGCTCAACGAGCGGCATCAGCTGGGTCCAACGGCTTTTGTCGAGCTTCGGATTTGGCGGGTGCCGCAGCCGGTGCGGGGATCGAGCCACGATCTCAAATACGCCCTCGCCTATGTCGTCGATGGCGTCTGCGTGCTGCGCTACGACAATGAGGCGGGCAAGGGCGACCATCGGCATCTCGGGGCGAGGGAGACGGACTACGCCTTCACGACGCCAGCCGCTTTGCTGGCGGACTTTTGGAAGGACGTGGATCAATGGAGGCCGGAATGAACACTGTGACCCTCTCCATCGCCAGTCGCGAGGATGTGACGCGCCGCGCGCTGGCCGCCTTCGATGGCAAGGCGCAAGGCGCGCATCACTCCTTTGCCTCGCATGACCTCCTTTGGCAGACCCTGACACGCAAGCGGTGGGACCTGTTGCAGGCCATGACCGGCCAGGGGGCAATGTCCATTCGGGAGGCCGCGCGTCGGGTCGACCGCGACATGAAAGCGGTGCACGGCGATGTTCAGATCCTGATCAAGGCCGGTTTGATCCAGCGCGAGGGTCGAGGCATCATTTTTCCCTATGACGCCGTCCACGTCGATTTCATGCTGACCAAGGCCGCCTGACCTTCAACACGCAGCCATCTAACGGAGGATGTTATGACCCGCGTCGCCCTCTATGCGCGCTACTCGTCTGACCAACAGAGCGCCACCTCGATCGAGGATCAGTTGCGCATCTGTCGAGAGCAGGCGGCGCGGGAGGGTTGGTCGGTCACAGCGGTGTACAAGGATGCGGCCATCTCCGGCGCCAGCGTCGTCCTTCGTCCCGGCATCCAGGCATTGCTGCAAGACGCCCAAACCCGCCAGTTCGACGTGGTGATGGCCGAGGCCCTGGACCGCATCTCACGCGACCAGGCGGACATCGCCACCCTCTTCAAGCACATGCAGTTCGCGGGCATCCCGATCGTCACCCTCGCCGAGGGCGAGATCTCAGAACTGCACGTCGGCCTGAAGGGCACGATGAACGCCTTGTTCCTAAAGGACCTGGCCAAGAAGACTCATCGCGGCCTCAGGGGCCGGGTCGAGCAGGGCAAGTCCGGCGGCGGGATCAGCTATGGCTATAATGTCGTGCGGCGGTTGAACAGTGAAGGCGAGCCCGTCCGTGGCGAACGCACCATCAATGCGGACCAGGCCGAGGTGGTGCGGCGCATCTTCAGAGAGTTCGCATGCGGCATTCCTCCCCGCCGCATCGCCCAGAGGCTCAACGCCGAAGGTATCCCCGGCCCTGGCGGCCGGCCCTGGGGCGGGACGACGGTGCGCGGTCACACCAAGCGCGGCTCGGGCCTGGTGAACAACGAGCTCTATATCGGTCGACTGGTGTGGAATCGGCAGAGGTTCATCAAGGATCCCAGCACAGGCCGCCGTGTGGCCCGGCTCAATCCGGAATCGGACTGGATCGTCGCCGAGGTGCCAGAGCTGCGCATCATCGACGACGCCACTTGGCAGGCGGCCAAGGCGCGACAGGCCCAGATCACCACCCAATACGCCGGCGTGATCGCTGGCATCCATGCCGCGCGTAATCCGCTCAATCGCACGCATCGGCCGAAGTCGCTGCTCTCAGGCCTGCTGCGCTGCGGCTGCTGCGACGGTCCCTACACCCTGCGAGGCCAGGGCCGCTTCGCCTGCTCCAATCATCTGGACACCAACACCTGCAGCAACAGCCGCACCATCACCCGCGCCAAGATCGAGCAGCGCGTCCTTGACGGGCTTCGTGACAAGCTGATGGCCCCAGAAGCGGCGGCAGAAGCCGTCCGCGCGTTCGTCGCCAAAACGAACCGGCTCAACCACGAGCGCCAGGCGACGCGCGCGTCTAGCCAGATAGAACTGACCAAGGCGGAGCGCGCCATCTCCGGAATTCTCGACGCCATCGAGGACGGTCGGCGCACGCCGGCGCTGATGGCGCGCCTGTATGAACTGGAGGACCGTGTTGCGGTCCTTCGCGCCCAACAGGCGGACACGGACGCGTCTCCGGTCGCACTCCACCCCAGCATTGCCGAGACCTATCGCAAGAAGGTCGCGCGTCTGGCTGAGGCTCTGAACCAGCCGGCCGAACGCGAGGAGGCGGCTACGGCTCTTCGCGGCTTGATCGAAAAGGTGGTGCTGACGCCGGGCGCCCAGCGCGGCGAGATGCACGCGACCCTGCATGGCGAGTTCGGCGTGATCCTGGACTGGCTCAACGAGAAGCCCAAGACCACAAACGACAACACCCCCGGCGCTTACGCGGCGGGGGTGTCGTTATCGTTGGGTGCGGGAGTAGGATTTGAACCTACGACCTTCAGGTTATGAGCCTGACGAGCTACCGGGCTGCTCCATCCCGCGGCAAACGGTAGTGTCGT
>NZ_JAEPWN010000016.1 GCF_016654005.1 Brevundimonas nasdae
CGACCCGATACGACAAGACCGCCGACAGCTTCCTCGGTTTCGTCCTCGTCGCTTCAATCCGCTTGTGGGTCAGGCACTTTGTCCACACCACCTAGATCAGGCGACAATTTCAGACGGTTGGTGCTGGCGTCCGAGGACGCCAGTTCGGTGAACCGGCAGGGTTTCTGAGGGACACCAGGACAGGCCTAAAATCTCAATCATCTTGGAAAAGGGAGCGCGGTCGGCGGTCCCTTTTTTCGTTTTTGCGACCCTCCAGGTAAGGCGGGGGCGTTTGACGATGAAATGATTGCCTGCGGCGCTAAGAGGGCGCGCGTGGGGAGCTGGTGCGAACGAGCAACGTCCTAGAGGCTTCCGGTTCCTTTCCCGGGTCCGCGTCGGCCATGACCTCTTGTCGGCCACACCCTCTGACTCACTGGCACATGGTGCTGTGAATTTTCGGGTCGGGATTGCGTTGCCCTGGCGGCTCCGCCGTCTCGGTCAAGCGCTGCTCACGACCCGTTGCCTTCGGCGGCCAGGCGTAGCGGAGAAGCGCGAAGCGCTTCGTCATCTTCATCCGGCCCGGCAGTGGATAGAGGCCGAGGGCCTCTACTGCGCCGGGCGCTCGGTCCCCTCACGAGTGAGGAAAGACCTCGCCGGATACGGAGGGCCACTCGCATGAAGAATGGCGAATGGCCCACTCGTGGGACATTCAAGAACGCATCGAAGAGATGCGGCACACATTACGCACACCTGCGGGGGGTTATCGCTTTGTTTTTGCAGACAAAAAAATCTACGAAAGGTGCCGCACTTCGGACCCCCGGCGTTATTTTCAATATTTACGCCGTTATTACAATGGGTTAAGGTGCCGCACTTCGGACCCCCAAAATAGCGGCCTCTGTCATGCCTTCTGCATTATCCCGGCTCCAAACACGAGTTCCACCAGCCGTCTTTGAGCGGGCCAAAGCCAAGGCGAAGGCCAACGGCAAAACCGTCTCCGACTATCTGGCCGACCTGGTTCGGGCCGACCTCGACGGACACCAGGACTACATGGTCAAGCTCATCGGCCACCGATTGATGATCGTGTCTGTCATGATGACGGCCATGCTGAAGTCGGAAGTCAGCGAAGAAGAATTCGTTCGGATCCGTGCGATTGCCTCACAGTTAGGCGCCGGGGCGTTCGGGCCTTTGCCGCCACGGCCTTTCGACCTACCGGAAGATCTGGCCGCCCTCGAAAGCATCAAGGCTCTTCACGAGGCCCTCAGCCACGTGTAGGAGGGGTTTGCCCCTTCCCATCTTGCTTCTGCACCAGCTCCACCTTGGAGACTGGTTTTGGCTCGCCCGAACAACACAACTTTCGCCGCATGGCTCCGTGGTGGACAGACCTTCGGTCACACCGTTGCGATGGTGCATGGTGTTTTCCTTTTCATCGGCAAATGGCTCCTTATCCCCGCCATCTGCTGCTATATCTGGCTGCAGTTCTGGGCCACCGATCTAGAACTTCAATACGGCTTCACAGTCCTTCAGGCGCGTCTCTTCGAATGGTTCGGATCACCCGCACCTGACGAGCTTTCTGTGCCGGTTCCGGGGAGCAATCGTGAAATCTATCACGTCTCCGATATCCCCCATCTCCCCTTCGTTCGTCCGCTGGCCGACGCTTATTTCTCCAAGTTCAAACTTGTCTTCGTCGTCTGGTTCTTTGCCGCCACCAGCCTGATCTCCTTGCAGGCCTTCCTCTTCACCACCTCGGGCAAGGCAAAGCTGAAGACCCGACAGGTCAAGGGGCAGGAAGTCGTGTCGGCTACCAAGCTGCTAAGCGAGGTCCGTGATTTCAATGCGGACGTGGCCAAGGAGAAGGGGCTTCCCCCGGCTAAGCCACTAAGCCTTGTCGGCCTCGACTATCCTCACGACGGAGAGTTCGAACATACGATGATCACCGGAGGCATCGGCTCCGGTAAGTCCGTCGCCATTAAACGTTATCTGGCTTCGCTTCGCGAACGCGGCGACCGGGCCATCATCTATGATCCCGAGGGCGAGTACATTCGCGACTTCTACGACCCCTCGATTGACGTCATCCTAAATCCCTTCGACGACAGATCGCCCAGTTGGTCGCCTTTCTTCGATGCGACGGAACAGGTCGAATGGGATCGTCTTGCGCACGGCATTTTCAAGGATCCGAAGAGCGGTGATCCCTACTGGACCCAAGTCGCTCGCGACCTTTTTTCGTGGACCAGTTACGCTCTTCAGAAACGCTGGCCGAACGCCACACTCCATGATGCCCTGAACCTATTCTTCGGCCCCTCGGACAACCTCAAGGCTATTCTAGGGGACACCCCCGCAGCGAAACACCTTGAGGGCGCTGGCCAGCGCACCTCCTCCCTAGAGTCGATGTTGACCCAGGGGACTACCCCGCTCGTCTATCTGCTCACTCAACGCGAGCCCTTCTCGATCAAGAAATGGATCAACTACCCCGAACGCCGACCGGGCTTCCTTTTCCTATCCGCGCCCGAGTCTCACATCGCCACTATGCGTCCCCTGCTGGGCTTCTGGTCGGACATCGCCATCAGTTCCATCCTGACCAGGATGGCGACAGGTGTTCCGCCTATTCCTACCCACATCATCCTTGACGAGTTCCCGACCCTTGGCCGGGTCGATTCACTTGCTGAGGGTCCGGCTCGTCTCCGCAAACACGGCGGCGCGATGCTCTTCGGGCTGCAACAGGTTTCGCAGCTCAAAGACATCTACGGCACCGAAAGAGCGCTCACCATCATCGGTCAATGCACCAATAAGCTTGTCCTTCGCGCGAACGATCCTGACACCGCAAAGACGATGAGCCTGATGCTTGGCGAGCGCGTCATGCACCGCGTCACGGAGGCTACCACCTACGGCGCCAATACCGTCCGCGACGGCGTCGGCATCACGCCTAAGGAAGAGAAGGAGCCCGTCTTCTCGCCAACTCAGATCATGAACTTCCCGGCCCTCCAGGGCGTCGTGAAGCTCAGCAACCGACGCCCTTCGCGACCCTTCCCAATCGCGACGGTGAAGTTCACGCCTCTGCCGCTTCCACCATTGGCTGAACCCTTCATCGCACTCACTGGCCCTAGCGTTGTGGACCGCTTCATGAACCGAAACGTCCGTCGCTCCGACGGTGCGCAAACGACGAGGGGAGCAGCTGCAGCAGCAACCCATGCCAAGGCGTTGAATGCTGGCGCTTCAGAGGTGGACTCCTCCGAGGGCTCCGCTGCGCAGACCTCTGGCGGTGGACGCCAGGCGTCATTGACATTGGTGGTGGACAACGACGGCAAGAACGTCGGCGCCAGTGGAAAGGGGGAGGGGGCTTCATCTCAGAACCTCGACAAGGCTCCGGATCCTGCATCAAAGGTCACCACCCTAGGGACGAAAGCCGATCAGGCCGAACAGGGTTCGGAGCTGTCAGTGTCGGAGGCCCTGGAGGCTCTTGTTGCGGAAAAGCGTGACGCTGAGGTCACCGCAGATGACGACCAGCCTAAGCAGGACCGGACGGGACGGGGGACCAAGGGCCTCGATCTCGATGACATGATCATCGACGGGCTCTGATCATGCTCAGCATCAGCAGCATCAAGTCCGCAGGCGGCGCCGCTAACTATTACGGCAAAGACGACTATTACGTCACCGGAGAGGCCGACAGCCCCGGACTTACGTGGGGTGGCAAGGGCTCCGAAACCGCGGGCCTTTCCGGGTTGTCCAGCCCGGAACAGTTTCGGTCTGTCCTCAATGGGAGCCACCCGGCTTTCAACGACGGTGAAGTTGGCAAGGTCAACGATCGCCACCGGCCCGGATGGGATCTCACTTTTAGCGCACCCAAGACCGTGTCTGTCATGGCCCTTGTCGGCGGCGATAGACGCTTGCTTGAGGCCCATCGCGAGGCTGTCAAAGATGCCATGGGGTACGTCGAAAAGGATTTCTCGATCACCCGCGTCCGCCAAGGCGATGGCACGGTCAAGGAGGTTCGGACTGGCAATCTCGTGTTCGCCACAACCGAACACCAAACCTCGCGTGCAGGCGACCCGCAGGTTCACTCTCACAACGTCGTGGCAAATCGGACCTACGACAGCGACACCAAGACCTGGCGCGCGCTCGAAACATCGCACCTCTACAAGAATTTCAAGACCCCTGGCCTTGTCTATCAGGCGTCATTGGCCAGCCGCGTCATGGCGCTGGGCTACGACGTTGTGAAGGATAGGGAGGGCACGTTCGAGATCGCGGGCGTCAACCGCGCTAAGGTTGAGGCTTTCTCCCAGCGGCATCTCGACATCGAGGCCAAGATTAAGACCGCGGAACGCGAAAAGGGTCGGCCTCTGACGCCCTCTGAGCGTGAAGTGATGGTGCTGAAGGACAGGCCCAAGAAACTCGATCATCCGCGCCAGGAGTTGGAGGCGCGCTGGCAAGAGACAGCCAAGCAAGTCGGGCTGGACCTCGGATCCATCGTCGGTAACGCCCAAGGCAAGTCGCAGGGACATGATCTGACGCCGCAAACCTCTGGCATCGCCTCCGACGAGGTTTCTGTCAGGGTTGCTCAGCAGCGCGCATCGGCTGGGTACTCGCCTTCAGGGGATGACCAATACTCCAATCCCAACAGCCAGGCACCTCAACGCAAAGGCGCAGCTCGTGCCTTCAGCTATGCCGTGCGCGTTTTCGAGCAGTCCAAAACCGTATTCTCGAAACATGAGGTCCTGGCCGAGGCTATTCGAATTGCTCCAGCGGGGATCACGGCCGGTCAGATTCTAGCCTCCCGTCATGCCCTGCAGGGCGATGGGCGTCTGCAAAAGGCGGACAAGACCGTTCTGGATGGCCTTACAACCAAAAATGCGCTCGCTCTCGAAAGACAGGTCATCTCGCGGATCGAGGCGACCAAGGGTCACGTTACCCCGTCGTTCACCGAGGCGACGGCCCCTGTTCAGATTGCTCGTGCCGAGAATGATCCGTCCGTAGGCATCAAGCTAGATGACAGCCAACGCTCGGCCGCCATCGCAGTGCTCACCAGCGCCGATCGCTATGTGGGCGTTCAGGGGTCGGCCGGCGTCGGCAAGACCACCATGTTCAAGGTGCTCAAGGTCGCCGCCAAGAACGACGAATTCATAGGGCTCGCCGCCCAGCACGACGCCGCCCAGGTGCTCTTCAAAGAAGCTGGCATCGAGAGCCGCACGATTGAATCGTTCCTCCTCAACGTCGAACGGACGGTTGCGCGTGGCGGCGTCGGTCTGGAGAAAATGAGGGCCTCGTACAGTTCAAAGACGCTGCTGGTCGATGAATCGTCCATGCAGAGCAATTCCCAGATGGACCGGCTGCAGCGTGCGGTCGAGGTCACGAATATCAAGCGCGCCATCTTTGTCGGCGACGAACGACAACTCGGGTCGCCTGAAGCGGGCGCGCCTTTCCGTCACGCCCTGGCCAACGGTCTTCAGCATACCGTCATGGACAATATTCGGCGCCAGAAGGATCCCGTTCTGCTGGACGCCGTGAAGCACCTTTCGAAGGGCAATGTGTCGCCGGCCGTTCGAGGCATTCAGCGGCACATCTCAGCGATCGGCCTCAATGTTGGTGACCGCGACTATGCAAAGGCCATTCATGCGGCCTGGTCCGCTGGTCGAGCCGAGGGCAAGGATCCGCGCATAATCGTCCCGACCAACGCATTGCGCGGGGCGGTGGCCGCCGAGGTGCGAAAGACCCTGATCGAGGAGGGCGTGCTGGGTGATGGCCAGCAGCATGACGCGCTCCGATCTGCACGAATGTCAGGAGCGGCTAAGCACCGCGCCGAAAACTACAGAGAAGGCCACATTCTCGTTTTCCATCGCGCCCATACGGCCAGCGGCGTCAAGCGCGACGCGCATGTGACCGTTGTCGGTCGTGATTTGCGAAACAACGTCCTGCTCCTTCAGGACAAGGCGGGGAAGGGGTTCAACGTCGACCTGGGCGCGATGGAGGCGTCACGTAATTCCTACTTTGAGCCCTATCTGAAGAAAGACCTGGAGGTCCGTCAGGGCGACCAGATGGTCTGGGATCGTCATAGCCAGTCCAAGGACAAGAAGACCGGCGCCGTTGAACGTGAGTTCAAGGTCGGCCAGCGCTTCACCGTTGAAGGGGTCCGTGACGACAAATGGACGATCCGCGATGAAGACGGAAAACAGCACGTTCTCCGCGCTGACGACCCGGCGCTGAAGTTTGTGAGCTACGGCTACGCCGAAACTGCAGACCGTTCCCAGGGCAAGACGTATCGGGACGTGATCGCCGCGCTGGGCTCAAACCACGGCGAGGCGGCTACGGCCAGCCGCCTCTATGTGCAGCTTTCCCGTACTGCCGAGGGGTTCCGCCTGATCACCGATGATGTTCAGCGTCTCACGATGCGGCTGAACAAGCAGGACGGCCTCAACCTGATCGCCAGTCGCGAGCTCTCGTCCGTTGTGCAGGCTATCGCCCAAGACCAGGCTGGCCAGCAGCCCGCGCTTGCAAAAGACGCCACGCTCTCGCCCGCGCCCGGTCAGCAATCGCCCAAAACGCCAGAGACGCCAGACTTGTCCAAGGACGGCGCACCGAAGCAACAGCCGGAGCGGTCGCTTGAGTTGGCGCCACAGAAAACACCTGAGCTCGCCCGGACCAAGGAGCCCGAGAAGGGCAACGACTACAGTTTGTAACCCCCCGACTATCAGCTCGCGGCTGACCTCTTTTATCAGTCGTATTCGCCTCGGCTTTCACCTGGACTGGTTCATTACATGACGACGACCCAAGCTATGCCTGACCATTTGATGAGTAAGATTGCATCAGTCGCGACCGATCTTGCGGCTGGAAGTAGCGTCACGAGCTCTCTGTTTGCGGGCACGTTTTTGTTCTTCCTGATCGAGCACCCCGAAGCGACCGCCGATTTCCTTGATCGCGGCGCGGAGGTGCTCAGCGACTACAATCTCGAATTGCCAGCGGACGGAGCGCTGTCATGATCGAGTGGCAGAGCAAGGCTGCGAGCCGTGCCCGTGCTTTCGGACCAGGCCCGACGCTCAGGGAGAGGTTGGCGCTGCGGCCAATCCACCTCGTGATCCTCGCAGCTCAGGCCGGTGCTTACGTGCTCGTTGGGGCCTTAATCGCCCGCACCGACGATCCGGCTGTCAGGGCCTATGTCGGTGTTCTCTTCGGCACCGTTTGGTTGCTGACCGTAATGGCGACCTGGGCCGGTCGAGCGATCCCATTCTTGTATCCGCGCCCTGTACTGCGGGTGGCGCTAATCGGCTTTCCCGTCTGCCTGGGCCTGTTGGGGCTACTGCAGATCAAACTCGGAAACCCGTTCTAACTGGAACAGTCCCGGTTTCGTATAATCATAATTAGAGGATATTTCCCTTGAACATCAAGGGGTTACCCTTCGGCAAGGCGTTTATGAATGACCTCGAGGACCTTCAGAATGAATAGCAGAGTACAAGTTAGTGACCATAATGGACTTCGGGCATCGGGGTTGGGCTTTGTTATCAGTTCAATGATGCTGGCTTTAGGCATTGCAGTGCATGTGCCGTCATTGACGATTATGGCTCTTACGGCTTGCGGGCTGACCTCTATGGTCTCGAAGAGGTTGCATGATCGGGTTTTGGGTTATTGGGCGAGCACCACTCTTTGGTTTGTCTGTTTTCTATTCGGTGCAATGTCCATAGCTGGTTTTCTTACCAAGAATCCCGCTACGGTTGAGCTGGCTTACCGGCTCGCGCTTGTCGTTCTAGTCAATCAGGTAATAACGGCCGCAGTTGTTGTGGTAATGTTTTTGCGCGTCAAGCGTATGGTCGCTACTCGCGACTACAGCGGGCCATGGCAATGAAGTCGCTTAATCGACCTCGTTTGACTGCATTCCTACGGGATCAAAGGACGCCAGCTGAAGTCGCGGCTATCATTCGCGAGCTTCAGGCCCTTGATCCAGTAACAGCCGCTCAGGAGGCGGACGTTCTTCTGCGAGCTTTACAGGATAGCGACCAGGGCGACACTGATCGTATGGCGGCGCAGCGCGCCCAGAAGCAAGCCTTCAGGGACTGGAAGGCACTGCGCGAGCCTGCAGGCCAGCCTATGGCGCCCGAGGCGCAACTAAGCGCCTGCGACGAATGGGCGGCCTCGCTTTTCGATGCTTGAGTTTCTTTCCAGGACCACTGTTTCAATGCCCGCAAATGACAATTGCGCCATGCCCGTTGTGCTGTTTGAAGCCCTGCAGGCCCGGCCTGACGCATTAGAAGCTTCCATCATCCGCCAATGGGCCAAGCGCGATCCGCTTGAGGCGGCAATGGCCGCGCACAGCCTGCACACTCGTCTCCGGTTCGGTGACGACGAGATGTGCAGCAGTGCGCCGCAGCGTCCCGAAGTCGACCACATCCTGTCGGTCTGGCGTGCGAAATACCCGCCCGCAGTCAGCCTCCCAGCATCGGAGCGATTGCTTGAGGTCATGTCTCGCTGGGCCGACCAGGAAATCACCCCGTCCCGTTCATCGCTCTCCAATCAATAGAAGGCCTACAAAAATGGAATTTAAGCCCCTCCCCCGTTTCGGCTCAAATGTCGCGCCGAGGCTCGCCGCAAAGGCCAAGGTCGCTACGCTCACCCTGCCTGAGCAGTTGCTGGAAAAGTGTGGTCTGGAAGCTGGTAAGGTCAGCGTCCTGACCGCCGTTGATGGCAGGCAGACCTATATTCGTATCGAGTCCACGAAAGACGGCGACTATCGGTTGGTGTCGCGTGGCAAGAGCCTGGTTCTCTCCTCACTGGAGTTGCGGCCGACGCGGCCGACGGCCGATCAGGAAAAAGGCGTCAACCTGGACGTCCATTCGACAGACGATGGACTGACGCTCCGCTTGCCTAGAGACTGGCAACTCCCCCAGGTCGCCTAAGATGTCGGATTCGACCCTCTTTGCCGATGCGCGGCGCCGGGTCGCGATCTCGCAGGTTCTCGGGGTCCAGCTCCTTCATCGTGAGGGAAAGGGACTCCGCGGCCCTTGCCCGATCTGCGCGGCCTCATTGGCGCGCTACAAGGCTGGCGAGAAATGGGCTGGCGCCTTCCAGGTCGAGAAGGATGACACGCGGTGGCGCTGTCATTCGTGCCATCCCAACAGCGGAGACGTGATCGACCTCGAACACGCTCTTCGCGGCAAGGAAGGCCAGACGGCAAGGGACGCCGCCATGCGCCTCCTCAACATGGATATTTCCGAGACGGACAGGAAGCCCGTTGACCTCGACAGGACTTTGAAGGCCAACGCCGCGTTGCAGGCTTTCAAAAACGAGCAAGCCGTCCGGCTGTGGCGGGACGCGACTGGCGCGGCCGGGACCTTGGCGGAGGTCTATCTACGGTTTCGGGGCTTCCGGGGCCTAGTCCTGCAGAACGCCCTTTCAGTGCTGCGTTTTCATCCGGCCGCCTATCACTCCGGTCGCGGCAAGGAAAAACGATATGCGCCGGCGCTGATCGGATTGATCATGACGCCCTGGGGCCCCACTGGGGGCGTAGCGGTCACCTACCTTGCGAAGGATGGTCAGGGTAAGTCCGACCTTGTTCCTCAAAAGAAGGTTTGGGGGCCAGAGCGCCGCGCGGATCCAAATGGTGTCTTGCGATATGGTGGCGTTTGGCTCGCTCCACCCAACGGCCCAGGTCAGCTGATTGTAGGCGAAGGCATCGAGACGGTTGGATCCGCCGCCATCATGTATGGCGCCCCTGCCCGACCCGTGGCCACCCTGGGGCTGAAGGCCTTGCAGGGCCTCTGGCTCGCTGACGATCTCGGACGGGTCGATTTCTCGGATCTTCGGCCGAACCCGGCGTACCCCGCGTTTGTCTGGCCGAGTCCGCCCGACAACCCGTGGGATGGCCCGATCATATGCCTCGACATGGACAACAACGAGATCCAGGTGAAAGCGCGAACGCATACGGGCTCAGATTTTACGCTGATGAAGCTGGACGGGAGATCCAGGGCCGCTATCTGCGCCATCCTATCGGCTGATGCTTGGTTGAGCGCCGGTTGCACGGGTTGCGCCTTTGCCATTCCGCCCTCTGGGATGGATTTGAACGACCAGCTGCAGGCTTCTTTCGCGGGCCTTAGCGACGGACGATTAAGGGTGGCGATGCTCGATCGGTTTCTTGATGAAGTCAGGCCCGTTCCTGTCGATCTGGACGCTTAAGAAGCTTGCTCAAGCCCGCTGTAACGATGCGTGGCGTAAAAATGCGCCCAATGTGCGCTTAAGGATTCAGTCTGGTATCGCTCCACTAGCGCGTGTGGTGGATGATCATCTACGGTCATGACCGATCATCGGTATTTCGCATTGGAGAACTAGATTTGGATAGTGTCTTTCCCGCTTGGTGGGCTGCTCTATTGATGTTGGCCGTGGTGGTGGCCGGGGCCAACTTTGTCGTTGGCATTATGACCCCTCCGCCTACTCCTGCTGGACTTGAAAGACTAAACTCTTTCGATGATCCAATCGGTATTTATTTGAATACAGAGACTGGTTGCGAATGGAGCGGTCGGAGTATCGGCTCACTGTCTCAGCATTTGGATGCAAACGGCAAGCCGGTCTGCCGTTCGAAGCAATAGGAGTACCTGATGCCCCGTTCCAGAACAGAAATCCCATCTCAGGCCCAGGTCGATCCGGTCGATATTCAGATCGGCAATCGGGTCCGCGCACGTCGTGAGGCACTAAGGATAACCCAGGCGCAACTCGCCAACGGCGTTGGCGTCACTTTCCAGCAGGTTCAGAAATACGAGCGCGGCAACAACCGTATCTCGTCGGCTCGCCTGCTTCGCATTGCGGCCTTCCTGAAAACTACCGGCGCAGACCTCCTGGGCGAACTGGAGCACGCTACGGGCCCTTCGGCCATGATCGCGCAGCCTGGGGCTGCTAGGTTATTAGCCGGTTACAGTGTCCTCTCGAGAGATAAGCAGGCGGCGCTACTAACCCTCGTCGAGGGGATGGCCGCATGAGCCGTGAACGTCCAGTCGCGCGAACGAGAACGTTCAGGGCTATCGTGTTTAGGATTATAGGACAAAAATGTTCGGAATAATTATATTCTTCGGGATGGTATTCTCTACCGTTGTCGGTTGGGACTGGATCATGTGGCTTAAGGATAACCGACCGCCTTATTTCGAGGCTGTTCGTTGTCTTGCTATGGGCTGGGCGATTTACGCCGGTCCCCGCGCAATGATTGACTTGGGGCTTATTCCGGGTTTGCCTGAACTGCGTAGCAACACCGACGCGGCCGTTGCTGACCAGATCAGATTCGGCAACTTAGATAAGCTCACGGCTGACATGATTCAGTATGGCGCACCTGTGATAGCAGCGCTCATGGTTGTTCTTGCAGTGATATTTGTCATCCAGGGTATGAACGAACAACGAGGTTAGGAGGCGGGGGCTGGATATAGCCCATCAACCCCGGATCGCCGCAGTCGGATGTTTGAACGCCAGAAGAGGCATCAACCCCGTTTGTTGAGTAGCCCAAAAAGGGCCCGCGCATTTAAGCGCGAGCCCTTCCAGTGGAGGATGTCGTGTTACCGCCTGATTGACGGCACGCGACCTTAGCAAAGGGATCGGGCACAGCAACAGTGACGACGTTGACAATCAGATCGCAGTTGCCGGCAGAGGCGCTCTACGGGCTGTTAAGAGAGGAACGGAGAGCCGAGATTGGCGGCTATGTCTTCGGCCTAGATCCGGACAACCTGTTATGGATCACAAGTCCCTACGGAATCGACGTGGCGTTCTTGGACTTCACTATCGAGAACTGCGGGCGCTGGATCGAGGCTATCGGCAACGAGGCCGAAGAGCGCGAAGGGGGCGCCGTCGCATGACGGTCCGTTTCGCTTGGGGTGAACACCCAGTTAGGCCCTTGCTATCGGTGTTTCCGAAAGGCGGGTTGTATAGGCTGGGCTTTTCATTTCGGCTTTGAGTGCCCAGCGCCGCGATAGGCCGCCCCTTGCTGGTGAAACTGATCCGCGTCCGAACCGACGGTTCACGTCGTCGATCGCCACCATCAATGCTTCGCGGCGCGGGTCCGGCCGGTCGAATAACGTCCCAGATACATCGGCGGCCGGCACGAGGTCATTGAGCAGAATTCCCGCTTTGGCGTAGCGATAGCCAGGCGCCCACAGCCTGCGCGTCGCCTCTCCTGAAGCACGCACTAGTTCAAGCGTGTCCGCCGTCGGCGCCACGGTTCGCGCGATCCCTGACACGGATCGCGCCGGGCCATCTGAAAACCGGCTCGTGTGCATGAAGACCTGCACATGGGTCGTCTGCACGCCGTGCATTCTCAGCTTCTCCCCGGCTCGGGCGGCATAGAAGGCCGTCGCCTGCAGCATTTCATCCAGGGTCGTGATTGGCTTGCCGAATGAACGCGTCACAGCGATCCCTTTTCGCGTCGGCGGCTCCAACTCCAGGTCTGAGCAATGAACGGCGTTCAGCTCGCGCACCAGGCGCTCGCCAGTCAGGCTCAGAACAGCTCGGGCATGGCGAGGGTCCATGTCCCTCAGGTCTGCGGCAGTCGTCAGGCCCAACTTCTTCAGCTTGGTCGTTGACGCTCGGCCGACGCCCCAGACATCCTCGATCGGCAGCAGCCGAAGATAGCGATTGCGGGCCGCCGCCGTGGTCAGGTCGCAGATGCCCTCGAGTTCGGCGCGCTTCTTGGCGAGGTGATTTGCGGCCTTGGCCAGCACTCGCGTCGGGCCCAGCCCAATCCGCGTCGGTATGCCCGTCCAGCGCAGCACACGTGCCTTCATCTCCTTCGAAAGGACGACCGGGTCGGCGACCGACGAAAAATCAAGAAAGGACTCGTCTATCGAATACACCTCAACCTCGTCGGAGAACTGGCGATAAATCTCGTTCACTCTGCGGCTCATGTCGCCATAGAGGACGTAGTTCGAAGATCGGGCCTCGACGCCCTGGGCGGAGCACTGGTCTCTGATCTGGAACCACGGGTCTCCCATCTTCAGTCCGAGCGCTTTGGCTTCGGGCGTCAGGGCTACCGCGCAGCCATCATTGTTCGAAAGGACGATCACTGGTCGCCCTTCAAGGCGTGGATCGAATACCCGTTCACAGCTGCAATAGAAGCTGTTGCCGTCTGACAGGGCATAGACCTTCATCGTGACAACGGGCGGTGCGGGGTCAATGACCAGGTCACCACCCCCCAGATGCTTGCCTCCGAGGTCTCGTCCAATTCGAGTGGCACCATCGCAGGATTGGCGAATTCTAGGGCGAGCCCTCGGCCTCGCTTCACCACGCGTTTGACGCTTGGTTGGCCGTCAATGATCGCTACGACCGCATCCTTATCTCTCGGCTTCAGGCTGCGGTCGACCACGATGTAATCGCCATCCAGGATGCCGGCGGAAATCATGCTTTCGCCGGCCACACGCCACATGAAGGTGCTGATCGGGTTCGTAACGATCAACGAAGCAGGGTCCAGCGCTTCTTCCACATAGTCGTCTGCAGGCGACGGGAACCCCGCACAAACGTGGGCGCCCATCAACGGGATCAGGGGTGCAGCAGGGGCGCTCATTCTTCAGCTCCGTTCCGCGTCCATCAGGGGCGGCGCTCTACGGCGTCCAAACACGGAGTTCAAGCGGTTTGTTCCGCGTTTGTTCTGGCTGGCAGATCTGATCGTCTCGCTGGCCTCGAATGGGTGCGCGCAATGATTATGGCCGTTTGCGCAATAGTTTCGCACCATTCCGCAACTCAAATGGCACCGGGCGCCGTCCTCCAGGCAGAGAAAGGTTCAAGGGGACGCCTGCGGCGCAGTGCAGGGGCCCTTCCCGCCTTCGCCTGCGGCTGCAGCCAGGCCCCCTTCCCTTCACTGCCCTTGAGCCTTCCTCTCGGTAGGTTTTTTCTCGCCGCCACCGCTCAGGGAGCGGTTGGCCTGCTCCTATTTAGGATCAGGGGGCGGTGCTCTTATTCAGGCTTCACCGTTGCATTTCATGTGTGTTCTTGTTAGGTTCTGGTCTTATCCAAGTGGCTTGAGCCGCGCGGTGATTTGGAAGTACCGAACATGAGCCTGCTCGCGGACGTGCAGCACATTGACGCCAACGCGGCGTATCATCCTTCTTTTGCGGGCATTGAGACTCGCGATCGCATTCGCGTTCGGATGCGTGACGGCCTGGTCCATGACGGCGCTTATATGAGCGTCGCCGGCATGGCCTTTCTTCTCACTCGTGTGCCCGGCGATCTCCTGGACACCACGATTGGTCCACTGACTGCGGACCTGGTGGATTCAGTCGAGGTCATCAAAACATGGGCCTCGATATCATCCGAACGGCACCACCATTCCAGGGGCGAGAGATTTCCTGGCGCTGAGCCAATAACAGCTCTGGATTTTGAATACCGGCTGCAGCGGTTGGCCCGCGCGATAGGCTCCGAGGTGAACATCGAGCGCAAGGCGCAGCTCGTGCGGCAGTTCGATGATCTTGCAGACCGCATCTCTCTGGCCAGCGGCAAAAGGGCATGGGTCAGGGCTGAAGGCCGCTGGTCGCTAACTTCCAATGCTCCGCCTTCCTTGAAGGATCTGTGGCAAGCCGACGTGGCGTCGCCGTCGTTTATGGCTCGCCCCCGTCCCCAGGACTTCGACCCCGATCCGGCTGTTAGGCGGCGTCGTACCATTGTCCCCGCCAAGGTGATCGCAGATCCGCACTCGATCCCTAATGTCTATCGGGCGCTGCGCCGGGCCGGGCTGAAGGCGCGGATTGCGCTTGCGGGCGACCCTGTATGGCGACGGGCAGAGATCCAGGTCGATCTACGTGATGGGCGCAAAGGGCGGTTCTATGCTTCAGCCAAGCCAGCAGGCGACAGGACGCTATGGCGGCTGGCTTGGGGCGGCAACGAAGGCGCCACTGCCACCCGACAGCGAATATCGGCCCAGCGGCTTCCCGAATACCGAACTCTTGTTGCGCTGATCCCAACTGGTGCGCTGGCCAGCTAGCGCCACTCTGAACCCATCGTTTTCACAGCGCCAAGTGGCCTTTGCCGCGCGGCCTTCGGAAGGACCGAACAGAATGACCAATGCCTTGAGCCCCCATCCCCGACGCTCCGTCTGGATCGGCTATTGCGTCGACGCTGGCTGGAGCTCTGACGAAATCGCAGAGGTTTTCGACCTGGGGGCCGGAACTGCGGAAGCGGAAGACGAAGACGCCGGGGCGGATGACGAGGACGACGTAACTGTTCTCGAACTGCACTGACGGTTAGTCGTAATGCTTACTTCCCGCTCTCAGCGCTGGCGCGAACGACGCACCCGTTTCGTTCAAGCTAGTTCGACTATTCGTGTTTCGGATTACGCCGTTGATTTGATCGACTGCGACCGTCAGGCGAGGCCTTTTGTGGAGGCTCATCATTACTCTAGCAGCTTTCCGGCCTCGCGCTTGTCGGTCGGCTTGTTCGACCAGACCGGCCGGAAGGCTCGTCTTGTAGGTGTTGCCACCTACTCCGTTCCAATGAACAACAAGGTTGTCCCCGTCCATACAGGCGTTGACGCAAACGCCGGGGCCGAGCTGGGGCGCTTTGTGCTTTTGGACGACGTGGCAGGGAACGGCGAAACCTTTTTCCTATCGCGTGCCAATAGGCTTCTCCGGCAGACCAAGCCCGAGATTATTAGCGTTGTATCATACGCTGATCCCATCGAGCGCCGTGACGCTTCTGGCCAGGTCATCAAGCCGGGTCACATAGGGCGGGTCTATCAGGCAATGTCCGCGCAATATCGAGGGCGCGCAGGTCCGCGCACCCACCACGTATTGCCTTCCGGGCAGATATTTTCCGGGCGGGCGGCGTCGAAGATCCAGAACCGAGAGCAGGGTTACCGATACGCTGTCGACCAACTTGTTCGGGCGGGCGCACCAGCGCCCCCCTCGGCCGACGACTTGCGAGAGTGGTACGCGGGCCTGATTGCCAGTGGCTTCCTCGGACGCCGCAGGCACCCGGGCAACCACGTCTATGTTTTTCCTTTGACGCACGCTGCGCGTCTGGCTGGACGGGCAAAGACCGTTCGCGCCTATCCGGCGGATATTCACTGATGGGTCAGTTTTCTACAATCGAATGGTGCGACCACACGTTCAATCCGTGGATGGGATGCACAAAGGTCAGTCCGGCTTGCGATCACTGCTATGCAGAACAGCGGATGGACCATCGGCTTAAGCGGGTCAGCTGGGGCCCCGGCGCGGCCCGTGTTCGCACAAGCGACAATAACTGGAAAGACCCGCTCAAATGGGACCGAGCCGCAGCCCAGGACGACAACCGTCCGTTCGTGTTCTGCGCTTCCCTGGCCGATGTTTTCGACAACGAGGTTGACCCAGCTTGGCGTAAGGATCTCTTCGACCTGATCGAGGCGACGCCGAATCTGGTGTGGCTGCTGCTCACGAAGCGGATTGGCAACGTCCTCAAGATGACCGATCCCGCACGAGGTGGGCACGCCCTACCTCGCAACGTCGCTATCGGCGCGACAATGGCGAACCAGGCTGAATACGACCGCGACCGGCTCAAGCTTGTGGCCGTGGCCGCCCAGCGATCACCGCCTTTCACGTTTGCCAGTTTCGAGCCGTTGCTTGGCCCTGTGGTCCTCGATCGGAACGCCCCTGACTGGATTATAGTCGGCGGCGAAAGCGGGCCGAATGCGAGGCGGATGGATCCCGCCTGGCCGCGCTCGATGCGCGGCCAGTGCCTAGACCTTGGACGCGTGTTCAACTTCAAGCAGAACGGCGGCCGGGGTGCTGACAAAGGCGGCGCTGAGCTGGATGGCCAGACTTACTTCGACAGGCCGAAGATCTCAAAGGTGGCGCAATGACGCCCGGATCCGACCTGGTGCTCGCTGCGCCCCTCGAACTGATCGAGGGCCACCGTAACGAAAGCCTGCGCCTCTTCGGCGAGGCATTCGACATGATCGAGCTTGCCCTTGAACACATGGCAAAGGCAGCGCCTTCACAGCCCACCCCCTATTTTCGGGACACTGGCCAGCGCCTTTCTGAACGAGGGCCGCAGGGCCGGGCGCGATTCCTGAAGGAGACGCGGCAGGACCTCGATCGGGCGGCATGGCGTCATCTTCTGTCTGTCAGCGGCATGGAGCGGCTCATGGACCAGACGGCCAAGAAGCAGTTTGAGGCCCAGCTCCGGGACGATCCCCCAGAAGTTTCGGCTGACACATGCCGCGCTACGATGGAGGGGCTCTTCGCGGATGCGCCCACCATCTTCAAGCGCGGGATCGCTGAATCCTTTTCAAGTCTCGACCGCAGGTTCAAGTCTCACGATGGCTTTAAGATTGGTTCGCGGATCGTGCTCACGCGCGCATTCAACGAACACGGCTCCTGGGCCAACGGATATGGAGCTGAGGCACAGTTCCGGGACGTCGAGCGGACCTTTTACGTGCTCGATAAGAAACAACATCCTGATCGCGGCGACGGGATCTTGGGTGTGATCGACGCCGCTCGGCCGAGAAGCTTGCACGCCAGCGCTTTCGCGGCCGAGGACGATTATTTTCGGGTGCGCGTCTTCAAAAACGGGAACCTTCATGTGTGGTTCAAGCGGGATGACCTCTTACTGAAGGTCAACGAGCTCCTGGCCGACTACTACGGCGCCGTGCTCGCTGATAGCCGTCAGAAGAAAGCAGCCGCACCAGAGCAGCGCGCTCCCGCACGCCATTTCAGCTACTTCCCGACACCCGATGCCCCCGCGGCCGAGGTCATGGATGCGGCTATGATCAAAGACGGCATGAGCGTGCTCGAGCCCAGCGCTGGGTGCGGTAATCTCGCCCGCCGCGCCATCGACGCCGGCGCGCAGGTGACGGTCGTGGAGCTCGATCAACAACACATCGGGAAGCTGCAGGATCTCGCCGGCGTCGTTCGGGTGATCCATGATGATTTCCTCGCTCAGGATCCGGCAGTGATCGGGCGGTTCGACCGCGTCATCATGAACCCACCATTCTGCGACGGCCGAGACGTTGACCACGTTAGGCACGCCCTGCGTTTTGTCGCACCAGGTGGGCGCCTCGTGGCCATCATGTCAGCCGGGATCGTCTTCAAGGAAGACGCTGACTATGTCGAGTTGCGCTCGTTGATCGAGGCATCGGGTGGACGGATCCGTGATCTACCCGCTCGATCGTTCGCGAGCGTCGGCACGAACATCAACACCTGCATCGTAACAATTCCAGTGAGAGGTTCATGATGCCCCTGTCAGACGAAGCCAAAAAGGGAATACCCGTTGGCATGGTCGTGGCTGCAGCTCAGATTGTTGATCATGACGACACCCTGGCTGCAGAGGTGCTCGAAGAAGCAGGGCTTACGACAGCAGCCGAGATGAGAGCGGCGGGTTGCGATCCTTATGACATCGAGAAGCTGCGGCCACTCCTGAAGGACATTGCCCGCAGGGCATCTCTTCGCCAGAAGTCCTGACGAAGCGATTTCATTGATAGGGTCAGCATCTATGGCGGATATTCAACCCGACAGTTCTGCAGAGGAACTCGCGCTGCAGGGCGCCTGCAGTCGGCTGTGGGGCGAACATTGGGCTATCCCCCTGTCCGATTTAACTGGGATCGCGCCCAGGACATGCAAACGGGTGCGGGCGAGCATTCTTGCTGGCATCCCAGATCCGCGAGCCATTGGGCTTCTGGCTGCACTTCGGCAAAGCCTTGAAGAGATTCAAGCCGGGGTATCTGTGGGCACCGGGCCAAGGCCCGCAGGAGACTAGGAATGGTTCAAGGGGACGCCTGCGGCGCAGTGCAGGGGCCCTTCCCGCCTTCGCCTGCGGCTGCAGCCAGGCCCCCTTCCCTTCACTGCCCTTGAGCCTTCCTCTCGGTAGGTTTTTTCTCGCCGCCACCGCTCAGGGAGCGGTTGGCCTGCTCTTATTCAGAATCGGTTTTGTTTCAGTTCCGTTCAGCGATGCTGAGTGCGGGGCCGTCCGCGCGATAGATCAGGACTACGTCGGGGTCGGTTCGCGTGCAGGCGAACCAGAGGGGGCCTTCATCGGGTTCGATGCAATCCGTCGCATCAGCAATGGTTGGGCCCGCGAAGTCGGCGTTCCAGCCTTTAGAGCCCTCGTAGGGTCGAAGATGGTAGCTGTCGGTGCCTTCAGGGATAGGGCCAGCAGCTCGCCATGCTCCGTCGATCCATTCCACTCGCACGTCACCCAGGACCGTGAGCGATGAGGCGCTAAACGTCTCACCGTCTGCTGCAGCTTCGGGGCGTTCCCACTGTTCATCAGGCTTGGAAAGCCATTCCGCCCAGGACTGCAGTCGGCAATCACAGGGCACCACCTCGTCGGAATATCTGTCGATGTAGTACAGAGTTTCGGTCATCGCGCCCTCGGTTTGTCGCTAAATTCAAAAGGGCGACTGAACCGGATCAGCCGCCCTTCTTTTGTCCAATCGGGTTTACCGCTTCCAGGCGAGGCCGGGGATTTCAGGTTCACCCTCGATCAGCACGGCAGAGGCTCCTGAAGCCCCTTCCATCGCAAAGACGGTGTCCTTCAGCATCCGTTCGGTAAACTCCTGTGGGGTGCCGACCAGACGGCCTGCAACCGCACGTCCAAAGCGCTGCGACAGCCCGCCGCCAGATTCAGCCGTGTCATTGACGAACAGATTGAGGTGATAGCCTTGGCGTTGATCATTCGCATAGGGGAAGAGGCAGAGCGTCGCCCGCATCTGCTGGCTCCCTGAAATAGATCTCGTCAGGTTGGCGACCCACACGGCGCCGTCGCACGTCGCGATCATAAACGACTGTGCGCTGACGCCTCCCAGGGCCGCCAGCGCGCCGAGACGGCTATTCTCTCCCAGCGGATTTTCGAGCTTAAAGCGGCCAGGGCGTTCCGGCGTCTGGACGGCGATCGGGCGCGAGGTATTCAAGTCGGAGGCATAGCCGCTCAGGGCACGCTCTGCAGCGTCGATAAGGCGGGCCTTTGGTGCATCGGTCTGAAGATCGATCACCGCGTAGGCCTGATACGAGCGGCTTCTGTTTTGGGCTTCAGCGGCCGAGGTCATGCCAGCGCCGACGACGGCGGCCAGCGCGAGTGCTTTAAGGGAATTCTTCATGTGCATCTCCTGCTATGCTTAGCTGTAATACATGCCCGACCTATGTGGGCTCTAGGTTGCGGCTGCAGATTTGGCGCTGCTCCAGCAGCGCCGTAGGGTCAAAACGCCCGCCTGAGCGTTTCTTTGGTTCTCAGGTTGCCCTCGACCGGATCAAAGTCGACGAGGTGTGAGGTATTCGGAAGCACCGTGAAAGCTTCAGAGACTTGATAGACTTCCGTAGCTTTGCCGAAGAGATCCGCGTCTCCTTTCCAGCCCTTACCCCTCGCAACGGTGATCTGATAATCCCCGTGGGGTAGAGCCAACTCCACAGCCGACACACCTTCCATGTAGGCAGTCGCAATCGGTGTTTGGCTGGCCCACTCGCGTATTCTTATGACGGTTCGGCGGTCAGCTTTGTGACCCGTGAATCTGACTTTGGAGTCCATTTCTTGCAGGTCAAAAGGGACGTGCCTTTTGATCGTGCCGTCTGCAGGAAAGGGCATGTGGTCTGCGAACGTTCTACCGTTCTCGCGGCTACTGAATACGGCCGGGACCTCCACTCTTCCCCGACTGAAATAGTCCTCCAGCTGGCGCCGTTTGGGCACGACCATGGCCACCGCTAAGAGGATCATGGCCAGCACCAACCCGATCTTACTGATGCCATTGTTCCGTTGCTTAGGGGGCGGCGGCGGCGGCGGCGGTGGCTGATTTGGTTTGTTTCTGGCCCCGTCGGCGTCGGCGTCGGCTTCCGCACGCGCACGCCGGAAGCGGGATTGGATTTCGAATAGCCGTCGCTCTTTCATATAGTCGCGGTCTTGCAGGCCCATATTTCTTCCTATGGCGGGGCGGTGATATGCTGGTGTCCAGGACTAGCGGGGGTTGAGAAACTGTGTCAGAACATTCGGAGAACATTGCTCAAGGAGGAGCTGACATGAACACGACTCCTGGAATGAACCTCGACCCTCGTGCTCAGGCGACGATGAATGCGCTGGCGGGCGTGGTTCTGGATCCAAAGATTCATCGCACCAACTGCATAGTCGGCATCGGCATCTGCAGTGTCTTCATCTCGATTTTCTTTCTGATCGGTCTTGGCGCGACAGTGATTGGTTTCCTGGGCGGCGGCTGGGTCGCCGGCCTTGTCGGGCTATCGTTCTTCCTCTTTCCCGGCATTTTCGCCGGGATCCCGATCTTCATCGTCTTCCGTTTGGTGCGGATTATGAAGGCGTTGCCGAAATAGACTGAACTCTTCGCAAGGCCTGAGGGGGGCGCTGCTCACGCAGCGCCCCCCTTTTCATTGTTCGCGGTAACGCCGACCCAATCGCCCACCAGCATTTTGGGAAGCTTGGTGGCCTTGGGGGTGCGCTCCTTCGCGGTCAAACAGCGCGCCGGTCGCGTTGGCGAGTACACGAGTCTTAGGATCGACATCGCTAAATACTTCACCGAATGCTCGGCCGCCGCCTTTGGCGAAGTCAGGCGTCCGCCGTGCAGCCAGTGCCTCTCCTACAGCAGCGGTGTCACCACGGATGCTGTCCCGGAGCGGAGACGAAAAACCGGGCTGAAGGGCTGAGGGACCCGCCCATCCTGGTCCGGGTGCTGCAGCTTCGGGCGGTTGGATTTCCATGCTTCTCAGCCCGCTTCCAGACGGCCTCGCTGTTGATTGAGATGGCGTTGTGTTTGGCGTCGCCAGTTCTGGGTCGTCCATTCGGAAGCCTTCGCCAGGACGGCCTTCTGATCCACGTCCTAGCCCGGTCCTCAGGCTTGCGCCGGTCCCTTCCTGAAGAAGGCGGACTGGACCGGGGTTGGCGGCTTCTGCGTTCGGAGCAAGGTTCTGGTTTCGGCCGATTAGCTCGGGGGTGTCTATGCGTGTGGCCATGTCTTTGTGGAAACTGCCGGTAACCTCGTGGACCAGGCTCATGTCAGCCATGGAATGGCCAGCAAGGATACCTCTCGCCCTATCTGCGTCGATTTCGACACCGTAGGCGTCTCGTCGGCCGACCAGTTGGTTGATCGCGTAACCTTCAAACGCATTGGCATAATTGATCTCGGCCGAGGCCCCTTGGCTTCGAGTCAGGTCTGCTCGTTGCTCATAAGACCGGGCTAAGCCCTCGGAGCGGTCCATTGCATCGGTTATTGAGCGTGTGGAAGTGAAGGTATCCGAGCGCTTCAACGCTTCCGACGTTGAAGCGCTTTGCGTCTTGGCAAAGGCCTCAGAGGCGTAGTTGGCTGCTGATTGGTCAAAGCGATCGGTGAACGATTGGCTAGACAACGAGGAGCGAGCCGCATTGAGCGCATCGGTTTCTGACGCTGTCGATGACCTAGATCCGCTGGCGCTCATGCTCAACTTGCCGCCAGCCGATACGTCTATACCAGCCTGCTTGAAGATCCCGGAGCTGAGCCCGGCTTGGCCATACGCTTCAAGGGCGGTTGCTGCGACGATGGCTTTGGCGTCCTGATGTTGAATGCCGAAGTTTCTAGACAGGGTTTGGGCCTGGCTATCCATCTGCTGTTCCGTTGCACCCCAGGTTTCGCGATTATCCCTCCCTTGGGTCCAGGTTGAAGACGTACCGCTCATCCATTGCTGTACGAACTCTGTGCTCTCAGACTGAGCACGGCTCTTTCCTTCGGTAAGTGAATGGCGAAGGTCCACAGACTCTTGCCGCCGTTCCGACGCGGCCTGGACGGCGGCTGCGGATATTCCCTCGCTATGTCGGACGTTCACCGCCGTCTGCGACTGCGCTGCCTTCGTCACGCTGACAGATCCGTCCGCGTTCGTTTCGATCCGATTTAACCCGCTATCGACATAGCCAGTACGGCCGAAGTCGAGCTCGGCCGACGTACTCTGGCGCATCCCAGACAGGTTGTTGAACGAATGGTTCGCATAGGCCGTGTTGCCGATGCTGACATTGCCAGTGGTAGCAGTTCCCGCCGCCGCCTCGGCGCCGCCCCTGAAGCTGGCCATGAAGGATTCACCGCCCTTGCCGACAGCTGCAGCGCCGGCGAATGCAATGGTCGAAGCCAAGACAGGGATCGAGAGAGACAGATAGCCAGCAAGCGATGCGATCTCCGCATTCAGCCCGCTAACGGCTTCCAGGTTCGCAAGCTTCAGCCCCGCCGTCGCTCCGGGAATGTATGTTGCCGCCGCGGTATCAACGGCCGATTTCCACATCATGATCGTGTGGAGGATCACGTACATCGGACCCCAGAGCTGCAGGTATAAGAACCCGCCGAAATAGCCCTGCATGATCCGCATCGTCATTCCTGGCAGGAGCATGGCCGGAAAGATCACCGGAAAGATCCCGAGGATGAGCAGCTCTGTAAGAATCTTCAGAAGCGGCACGGCCTTTTCTGCGACGCCGCCCATAAGGCGTTGCTGGTTGCGGGTGTGAAGCTCAGCCTGCGTTTCCGCAAAGACGCCCATCGCGTCGTTACCGGCCTCCGCCGAGAACCCTGGCACGCCGCGCCGCACCGCATTGATCATCAAGACCTGCTGGAAGGTATTCGTGGCATCGCGGGATGCCCCGACCATCATTGGGTGCAGGGCGCCCATTTCCTGAAGGAATGCACTCTGCAGCTGAGACTCGGGCAGTTCCGGCCGAAGCCGCTTTTGGAACAGGCTGATCGAGCTCGAAAGCGTAGCGTTCCATTCAGAATTCAGACGTTGGGCCGCCGTGGTGCAGCTGATGATATCCGAGCTTCCCGAGGTGTTCACGTATTCCAGCGAGCGGCCAGGGTTCGTGCCTCTTGTGACTGTCACGTAGGTCCAAAGGTCGTTCTGTCTCGCCAGCTCCCCGGCTGTGTAATGCCCCTCCAGAAGGTCGTAATAGATGCAGCCTTTGACGAAGCTACGAAGGTTTTGGTCAAAGCGCGGATCTGAGATCTGAGCCGTCCGCAGACGTTCGAACACCTTCGCGCCGAAGATCATTCCTGTCTTCGTATAGGCCACGTCTGCAGGCTGCGAGTAGGCCTGCTCCGCGAGCTTCGTCACCCGGTCGCCCACCTTGAACGTGATGCTGCTGACGACGGCCAGGGCAATCGGCACATTCGCCACATCCGCGCCCGTCAAAGATGGGTCGAAGCGATCCGTAATGTGGACCTGCGCCTTCGGCACCCACATCAGGTTGAAGATCACCATCGAGGTCAGGAACCACTTGAACGCCGACTTCACGTCGAGGTCGAAGGCCATTTTGAAAATGGTGATGATCAGCCCGAGCAGCATCGCAATGCGAAGCAGCGTCGAGAGGCCATTGGCGCCCGACATAAGCGCGACGCCCTGGAGGACATCGCGGTAGATGGCGCCGCCGCCGTAAACAACGATCTCGTGCATCTGTCTTATCCAGCCGGGACAAGGTTTGAGGCGAAGGTGACGCTATCAGCGATCCGGCTACCGACACGCGCGGCGATCACGCGTTCGGCCGCCTGCGATCGGGCAATCATCGCCTCGACCGAAGTCGTCTGTCCGCGAAGCAACATCTGCTTTTCTGTCAGTTGGCTGCGCAGCTGGTCGATGCTCGCTCGCCAGTCGCGAAGCTGCTCCTGGTCGATGCCCTGCAGATTGCGGGATCCAGCTTCGAGCTGAGACACCGACCGCTCAATCCATGTGATTGTCAGATCGAGCGCGATGATGTCCGAATACTGAGCCATTGTGTTGCCGGCCAGCGATCGTTCATGCGCAACGAAGACGCTGGCCATCTTATAGACCGGCAGCGTGACCATGTTCAGGAAGTCTTGCTCTTCAGCCGATAGCGCTTGTCGAGCCTGGATCTTGGTCGTGATCGAACGAAGCATGACCTCAACCCGGCGACGCAGGGCTGCAGACTGAGAAACCGTTTCGGTCTTTCCAAACTTCACCGGCTGGAGGCAGGCTTCGAGTTCGTTGCATTGGTGAAGACGCAACGGTCCGCCATCGAGCAGTTTTGTGATGACGCCGTCATCCGATCCGACACCAGGCAGCACGTCCACGATGCAACCGTTGTCGTTAGGGCACCGATAGATGATCGTGCCGGTCAGCGTCATGAAGAGCTCTGCAAGGCCACGGTCACTCTTGAGGAGGGGGTGCTGCTTTGAGGCTTCCCACGCCAGGTTCTTGTTGATCGGCAGGACTGCCTTATCGGCGTCTGGCAGTTGATTCAGGTTCTGCGTCAGGTTTTTTCCGCAGCCGTGCTTTGCGGCAACCCGGTCCGAAAAATAACCCCTGTGCGTCGAGAGGTCCTGACAGATCTGGTTGGACGCTGTGTCCGAACGACCCCACAGGCCGCCGACAAGCGTCTGGGCCTGCTGGCAGCTGTTCATGTTGAACTGGTTCACGTCATTCGCGAGCTTCGATAGGCTCTCGATCTGGTCAGCGACGATCGGAGAAAGCGTCTTGAGCGCCAGCATGAAGGCATAGGAGATTGCGTTGGAAGCGATCGCCTTCATCTGTGCGACGATCTGGTCAGAGTTGATGAAGCTGAACCCGCCGCTGAATATGTCGATCCCGCCGCACCCTGCCCTTACGGAGGGCATTTGGATTGACGCGATCTGCGACGTTTCCTGGGGTCCACGGAAAGCGGCGTTGCCGAGGGTGTAATAGCCCGCACTTTGCCCCTGGTAGGCGGTAGGGCCCGTGATGTTCGCAGATCCCAGAGAGCTCGACCAATAGGCGTTCATGCTGGAGTTCACGTCAGCCTGAACATTGGCCGTCCAGCATAGAACCGTCGTGGACGTGGCTACCGCCAGGGCGATGTTGCGGGTCTTTTTGAAGATCGAGGACTTGGCCATCATCGTATCCTAGAAATCTGTGCCCGGCTCTTTGGAGAGCAGGACGAAAAGGCGTTCAGCGATGTCTTCCAGGGACATCACGCCAGCGCCGGCATAGGTCAGGCACCCTTCCCGCTTCCGGCAGGGCAAAAGTTCCATCATCTGTCCGTTGGCTCCGCGCACCCGACGCGGCCGCACTTCACCAGTCCGGGGATCCACGTCGGACGACTGGAAGAAGAGCAGCGCTGGCGTCATCTGGCGCACACCCCATTGCTGCAGTTGGCCTTGGTCACGCCGTGCGCTGGGGAAATGCTGGTTGGGCGCCCCGTCTGCCGAGATGGCGGAGACGGACATGCCAAACCGATCACCGAAGGACTTCACGATTGGCGATGCAATCGTGCAGGGCCCACAACTGCCCCTGTAAACGTAGAACAGCCCGACCTTGTCGGACACATTTCGTAGGAAGAGATCTCGGTCGGCCAGCCTGTCGTCGGTCCAGCCGTGCTTCGCCACTTCCACCACAGGTCGTTTGACCGTGTAGTCGAGCTCTGGGTTCGTCCAGACCAGGCGGCGATAATAGTCGGCGAACATGCCGCCCTTATCCAGGGCGACTTGCTGCAGACGATAATAGGTCTCCACCGTTTCCGGCGAGGGCCGCCAGGTGGCGATATTCCGCGCTTCTTCGAGCTCTTTCTGGAACTGTTCAAGCTCGGCGATCTCGGGCGCGCGCATCGAGCGCAGCGGAGAATTCTCGCTCCTCTCTTCGGGCTGCTCGGGGGGCGCGGGACGGTCGCAGTAGAACCACTGTCCAAGGTCGCGGCCACAGTAGGTCTGTTCTTGGGAGGGCGCCTGCGCGGAGGCGGCGCCGAATGCGCCAAATGCAAGGGCCACGACTGCGGCCGAGATCGACCAGCTGCGCCGGTGTCCCATCTTGTTTCTCCTGGTGGAATGCGGGGTCGTCATGGCTTTCCAGCCTCGTCCACATCGCCGAAGCCCGGCGAGTTCGACCCCATGAGGTTGCTGATGTTCTGAGAGATCCGGCCCAGCGTGCTATTCGGGTCCGGATTTGTGATTTTCTTCATCGCGTCGGCGGTGAAATCGGAGAAATCGGCATTGCTCAGGTCGAGCCGCTCGAACTCTTCGACCGAGAAGCCGCTGCAATCCGCGTCCTTCGGCGTGCCCCAATCCTTGCCGATCTGAGGACGACCTGTTTCGTGAACGATGCGAGCCAGCGTCCCGTCGAAGGAGCAGTAGCGCATCGACTTTTCGAGGCAGACGCCCAGGAACGACTTTTGCGAGCAGTATGTCCCGACATAGTGCGTGGATTTTGCTTCCTGGCGGGTCATCAGCGTTTCCTCTTCCTGAGAACACTGCGTCAGACCGATATCGACACCCCAGCCGCTATCTTTGCAGCAGTTGCGGAAGCCCAGCACAGCCTTGCGGCAGCGCATCGGCTGTCCTTTGAAGATCGTCAGGTTCTTCGAATAGTCTTCACCGGCCATCTGGGCGATGAGAAGCGCGGCCAGGGCGTCGGGGAGATCAGAGCTCCCTTCGTCGTCCTGCCCTATGCACATACTGCCGATGCAAACCTTGATCTGGCAGGTATCCTTCGTCTCCTCGACCAGGACCTCTTTCTTGCACTGATAGACGTTCTCGAAAGTCCGGCATTGATCGTCACCAACCTGCCCGTCCAGGCATTCTTGGCGTAGCAGCTCACAGCCCGACGCGGGCTTGCAGTTCGTCTCTTGGGCGCCGGTCGTTTCGCAGACGTAGGTATCCGTTTCTTCCCAGCACGGCGCCGTGGTCGGAACACCGTTTATGATGCGGGTCCCGCCTGGCTGGGTGCATTGCGTATCCTTCTTGCGGCACTTCGTATCCGACGCAGGCCTGCAGGACGCGGGGCCCTCCATTTCGCCGCCCACATGCTCAGTGATTTCGCCATCGGGCGGCCCAGCGCCTTCAACAATATCCTTGCAGCGATAGGTCTTCTCGACGCCGGAACACACGCCGTTCGGGTCCTTAAGAGCGCACGTCTCGTTTACGACCTGGCAGGTCTTTACAGGCCCGCAGGTATCAACGGCTGCAGATGTGCTGCAGGTCCATGTTTCTTGGCGCTTCCAGGGGTCGCGGGTCACCGAGAGCCCATTGATCACGCGGGTTTCGTTCCCAATCAGAACCTTCTCGGCGGTCTTGCGGCAAGACGGATCGTTGCGGTTGGTGGCGCAGGGGTCAGTCCAATATTCGCCTACGATTTCGCGAGGCGTGTCGATCGGGGTTCCGCCGTTATTGACCGGGTTGTCGCAACGATAGGTGCGGTCGTAGGCCGTGCAGTTGCCTGTCCTATCCTGGCTCGCGCATGTCTGGCTCTGCTGGGTGCAGCCGCTGAACGGCGCACACGAGTTCACGGTCGATGACGCTGAGCAGATGTAGTCCTCGCGGACATGCCAAGGATTGCGCGTTACCGGGAGGCCATTGATGACCTTCGTGGCGTTGCCTTCAATGACAACTTCGCCCTGCTTTACGCAGGCGCCATTGCCAGCCAGCGCATTACACCCATTGTCCCAGGTGTCGGAGACGATATCGCGCAGGATCTCCTTAGGCGTGCCCGCGCCTGCCACCGGATCCTCACAACGGAAGTCCTGCTCGTAGCGCGAGCATCCGCCTGAAGGATCGCCATACGTCTTCTCAGTGCCGGTGCAGACACCAGAAGAATTCGTCGCGATGCATCGTTCACCCGTCTGGGCCATCCCAGCGGGGGGCGCGCATCCTGGATAATTGGATTGGCTTCCGCACTTGTAGATCTGTTCAAACCTCCAGCACGCTCGATAGACGCTGACACCGTCGATCGTGCGAGTACCTTCACCTTCGACGCACTGCATCGTTCCGGTCTTTTGGCAGTTCGGGTTTGTGTCCGCCCCAGTGGGGCAAGACGACACTAGATGTTCTCCTGTGTCCTCTTTGACAGTGGTGGGGATGCTATAAACGTCAATGCCAACTGCAGGCGCTGAGGCCGTTCCTCCGAAGTGCGCGTAGAACCAGCCAAGCATCTGGACCTGCCAAGGCGGAGCCATGAGATTCAGAGGTTGGTCGCACGCAATCGTAGCCGGGCGACTTCTGAAAAGACCCGTCGACCAGGTGCCATTACCGAATTTTACTCTGCAGCCAGGTAGCAGCGCTGAGAGAGACGCTTCTGTCGGCTCGATTGGGTTCATCTGGCCCCACGACACCTGAGCGTTATAGTGGCCCTTCTCCGTGAACCTGACGTCTTGGCTGATGGCGCAAAACTCAGTCGTTTGCGTTCCGCTGTATCCCTGCTGACAAATATAGCTTGAGGGCAGACCCGACGGGGCCGCACAGACCTGGCCGCCCGAGGGCGCGCAGCCCGGCTTTCCGTTCGCGACACACGCCGCATTGGGCGCGTGCGTAGATCCATTCCAGGTCTTTACGCAGCCATAGACATAGTCCTCGTCAACGACGACGATCCGCTTCCTTTCGCAGGAAGCGGGAGTGTGTGTCCAAACCGTGCCGGTTTTGCAGGCATAAACGTAGTCCACGTCGACGACTACAACGCGTTCGGGCTCGCAGGTCTTAGACGTGGAAGTCCAACGGTCGCCCGACAGGCATTTGTAGAGGTAGTCGGTGTCGAAGATTGGCTGATACGACCGCGCGCAAGTCTCTTCCTGGTCCACTGCGGCCTTGCCGCTCTCGCAGGTGTAGAGGGTCGTTTCAGTCCGCGTTTTCTGCCCGCTTTCGGCACGGCAGGAGGTCGTGGCATCGTCGGTCAGGCCGCCAGTGTGGCCCTGGGCGTCCTTGAAAATGTCAAAGCTGCGCTGCAGCCAGTCGTCATTGTTGCTCAGGTCGTAGCGAGCCGCATTTACGGCGCCGCCGCCAAGGACTTCCAGGTACTCGTTGCCAGGTGCATTTGCGACGCCGGACGAGATCAGCCCGTCCGGGTTATCGCCATATGCCTCCCAGCCCCCGGTATTCCCGAGGCCCGGGACAATCTGGTTGGGATCTCCAATGGGCTTGGGCTGATTTGAGCCCGCAAAGGCCCCTGCTCCACCATCCCCTGTCGTTGTTTGGCTGAACGCCATCGGTGCAACCGATGACGCCACAGCGAGAACCGCCAGCCCGAGAATTCGGGCGACAAGCGACTTAGTCGAAGATGGTGCAGACACCGTAATTCACCCCTCTAGGCGCTCCAGTGCCGCACGAGCGACATCTGGCGCAGCATCGCCGCGCTGCGCGATCTGGCGCAACGCTTCCGCGAGGCTGACATTCCCCGCGATACGGTCATGAGGGGTTACCGAGCTCACGCAGTCCACGCCGTCCTGACAAGGTTGCACAGGGGACGTGGCCGCAATGAACGTCGGGACGCGATCAACCCCATAGGCCCTGAAGACCTGTGGCTCGATCGCGAGACCGCTAAGATCATCTTGCCCGAAAACTTGGCGCGCAACAACTAGCGTGCGCTCAAAAGAGCCATCTACAAGACCGCGAATGACGAGCCGGGCGCCTGCCTTCTGGGCGTCGGCCGATAACTGCCTCAGGGCCTCGCGCGGCATGGTCAAAGAGACGGCGATATACAGCGCGCCGCCTTCGTCCTCGTTTGCGATCATCATCTTGGCGGCGTCACCAAAGGCGCTGTCGTCCAGGGCGACCATTCGCATACCTTCAGCAAGACGTGCCTCGTTCACCGCAGACAGAGTCCGCGCCTCCTCACGGTGCGCCTCGGAAATCCGCGTCGCTTGCGATAACCATTCGCCCAGGCTTGCCTCAGCGCTACGACCGCGCGCTTCGGCCTCGTCAATGAGGGCTCTTACAGCAGCGCCCGTAGCGTCCTGGGCCAGGACCGGCGTACAGGTCCACAAGACAGCGCCAAGCGCCATCGCCCCCGACGCCATCTGCATGATCGGCCAGTTTGCGCGCCAGCCCAGCCACAGCAGATTGATGGCGACATAGAAGATGCCGCCGACGATGATCCACGCCGATACAGTTCCGTCGAATGTTGGGATGCTCATTTTCTTGATCTCTATGGAACCACTGTCACGCAGCAGTTGCGCTTACGCCAAACGAGATAGCCGTAGTCTTCTCCCTTAATCGGGAAGGACTTGCCGCTCTCGTAGGGCACACTCGACACGCCTATTGCGGGGCAGGTGAAAGGGCCTGTTGTATGGCGGACCGGGTTCACCATCTGGAACCTGTATTGCCGCTTATCCATGATCGGCATCTTGTATTTGCGGCACGACGCCTTCGGCCCGCTTGTGCCATCGGCAAGCAACTGGCGGTGCATCTTGTAAGCAAACCGGGCGGCCACGAGCAGCGACCCTTGGACGTTGCCGTACTCACCCGAGACGTTGCCGGTCATGGGATACATTGTCGTCTGGCACCCGGCGCACCAGAACATTTCGTTTCTGACGTGGCCTGCCGTTGAGGCCGCACAGTCCACCGAGCAGGCCGCCACAGCGATAGGATTGGCGAAGACGAGAGACTCGGGGTGAATGAGAACCGCCAGGTGGTCGTCATTCCAGAGCGGATCGAGCTCGGTGATGTATGCGATATCGAACGTCATACGCTCGACGCACAGAAAGTCCGTCAGCAGCTCGAGCCAATACATCACAGGATAGATGTACCAGTGGACATGATAGGCGGATCTGTTCGCGACCCCATCGCTGGAGCGAGACGACTTGGCTGGATAGCCAACGCCAGGGTCAATCTTCACGCCGCCCAGGTTCACGAAACAGAACGGCTTCTGCGTCACATCAACGAGGCGAACGGGCTCCCAGAACCCGACGTTCAGGCCGATCATAACGAAAGGCGGTAGAGTGGTCGGGCAAAGGCACACCGGCGAACTTGGGTTCGGGGTGTCGGGCTTGTTGCCCTTGAACAAGGGGATGCTCCCCAGCGTCAGGGGGAACATGCAAGACCAGCATACGTCAGTGATCGGATTCACGAACCGCCCTGAGCAGCTGGCTCCCGGCACGTCGGCCGCCGCAGCAGCGACGGCGGGCGCCGCTACGGCGGACAGGTTCAAGGCTGAGGCAGTTGCATTAATCGAGGCTGAGGCTTCAGCTGCAAGCCCGAGGTTCAGGCCAACGATCGCGGCGATGCTGACAGCTCTCTTCCAAAAGACGCCCGCCCGGATCACGGCATCAACTCCGAAATCCTAAGCTGCGAGCCTTCCCTGGCGATCTTTGCTGGCACTTGCTCAAGGCTGAAGTGCTCGACCAGACGCGCTTCCTGGTCGAAGTAGAACTGCACCCCTCGGCGGCGCATGAGTTCAAGCGGTGCGCCGTTTGTCAGGATGATCCTTGTGCGGTGCTCGCCCGCAGCCCGCATCTCCTTCAGCGCCCATTCGACCTGGCGTGTGTCGTCACCGTCGATGAACAGCATGACCCGGTCAAAGTCGGGTAGGCGTTCCAGCGGATTGATCCGGTCTCCCGCTCTCGCGAAAACTCGGCCCCGGTGATCTGCGTAATCCTCCTTAACCGTAATGGTCGGGTCGAAGAGCCACGACCGCGCATATGTGGTCGTCCGGACCGGCGCCGGATTAGGTCGCTCGACCTTTTGCTCAACCCGGCGCGTAAACTCGCGCTGCAGCTGGTCAATGCGTCCTTCTTTCTCGGCGGCCTTCAGGCGCGCGGATATCACCTCAAGGATGTCCTGCTCGCCGATAGTGAACGTATGCCCGATGACGCCAAGATCCTTCGCGGAGGCCGAACTGGCGCCCAGACAAACCGCGACCAGGAGGCCCAACAATGCTGTGTAGGTTTTCATAAAATTGGCTCCCCAATCCCGATGATCCGACGGGAATCCACGAGGCCGATCACGGCGTATCGACTGTCCAGGCTGTCTTTGTGATCGCCCGCGACATAGATTTTTCCAGTCGGGATGACCCCGACCGGGCCTGGCTCTACGGGCCTGCCGCTGCGGTCGTGCGACTTCATCTGACCAACGGGAGATCCGGCGACGTACACCTGGTCCTCACGATGTTCGATCACGTCGCCGGGGACCCCGGCCACGCGCTTCACGAATGACGACCCTGCCGGATAATACTCGTTGTCGGGAACGACGAAGGCGACGAGGTTTCCTCGTGCCGGCTGTCGTTTTTGCGTGTCAACGATATAGCCCCAGTTACCGAGGCTATCGGTCTCGTTGAACCCGACGCGATATCTCGTAAGGACTTCCTGCCCGGTTTTGAGGGTGAGCGCGGCGACCAGGACAATGGCCGCCGCTCCAACCTTTCGCCAGCTCCGCTGAGGATTACTCGACATCGGCGTCGGCCCTCTCAGCGCCCGCTTTCATCACTGCAGCGACATCGACACTCATGTCGGACAGAAAAAACTCGGCAATCCGCTCATAGCTCGCAAACGGCACCTCGGCACGCTTACCGTCCCCCTGCGCAGCCACCTTTACAGCTACGAGTTTGGTCGGAAGCCCACGTTTACCCGGCACAATCAGGTAGCGATCTACGGGCGGGGGTGTGCAATGGAACAGCAGGAACCGGCGTTCATCAGCAGCCAACTTAGTCACTCCGATCATCGCCTATTGGGAGAAACCGGGCAGAGATCCGGAGGCTTCGCTCTTCGGTTGGGCTTGTTGGGGAGCCCCCCTCCGAGCCGTCGCCTCCTTCATCGCCGCCTGGACGGCGGCTTCGACCTGTTCCGTTACGTCCGGCGCTTCGCCAGCCAGAACAGCCTCGCGGGCGATCAGCAGGACGTGTCGGTTTTCTGCCGCTTTGCGAAGGGTGTCCTGGGTGACGGACAAATAGAGCTCTGTCCTTACGGCCACTTCTTCTGGCGAGATGTCCGCCATCGCCAGTTGCGCCATATAGTTTGTGGTCAACTGTCTGATCCCGACCGTCATGATTTCCGGACTGGTCTGGAGCTCCGTGATCTTCACCCAGGCAAAGACGTTGGAAATGGTCAGCAGCGCGATTGCGGCGGCGGCCGTCTGGCCCTTTGTGGGGGCCCACGCCTTGGCTCCATCAACGATGGCTTGCCCCAATGCGCGCTGCTTAGGCGCAGGCTTGGCAACTTGGACCTTGCTGTTGTTCTCGTCCATTTTAGTGTTGCGCTCCCTTGCGCCGTATTGTCGAGGCGTTGGCCCTGTCGGCCTCGAGTTCGGCCTTGAGCCTTTCGTTCTCCATAGAGAGCACGCCCCGCTCCTGGTTCACTTCGGAGATCTGGGCGTCCAGTTGCTCGACTTTGACTTTCAACTCTTCGGCCGCGGCTTCACCGCGCTTCTGGCCGCTACCCGTGGCGACCCTGGCGGTCGTCAGGATTTTTGCAGAGGTTTCTTCGTCAGCCGGTCGCTCGGTAGGATCGGCGAACATATTCCACGCCACGGTTCCCGTCAGAGCGAGAACGCCGGCCACGAGAACACCGCCCACGATCAGCTTACGCTGCTTCGCTTTGGCGTTGCCATCGCCGAGGATTTCCTCGGTGTCTTCTGCCCCCGGCAGCTCCATATCTTCAGACATCAGCGGCTCTCCTCGACGAGGAAGACGCGGGCGCTTCCTCCGGGCTGGAGTTCGTCACGGTCAGCCGCAACAGCCAGAACCCCGGCAACAAGGAACGGATCAACGAGGACAGGCGCCGTCGACTGGGCCTTGTTGTTTATGACGAGCTCTTGCCCGATCAGGCCCGCCCCCTCGCAAGTCCTGACCACACGCATTGAATAAGGGCCGACATCGCGTCCGGCTGCGCTTCGGGGACTGCAGCGCATTCCTTCGGGCGTCTCGTTGCGGAAAAGGACGCGAACCATTGCGGTCGCCGTTTCAAGATATTCGCTGCGTCGTTCAGTCCGCTCGACACTGGCACCCTCTGCAGGGCGTGCGTCACCCGCCGAGACTCTGATGTTCTGGCCAGCGATCGCCGAAACATGAAGATTGGCCTGAAGCGTCCGGCCGCTCGCCGTGACGAGAAATAGGTTGAAGCTTCGCCCCAGCGACGGCCCGTCGAATCCAACATAGACATCGCCGGTTGTTTCCTCGGCCTCGACCAACATTTGCGGGCCATCGGGGTCCTGCAGCGTTCGCACGGAGACGATGCGGTCGCCAATGATCGAGATCCGCGTTAACTGTTCGGCAGACACCGCCGCCTCGAATGTCCCATTTTCCGCGCGCAGCACTCCGCTTGCATCACGGGTGCTGGGGGCCGAAACCGCGCCAGCAGGACTGAATGGGTCGGATTGTGCAAAGGTCGCGCCTGCAGGGACCAAAAGGCCCAGGGCCGCGACTGCACCAAGCATCAGACGCTTCATGTCAATATTCCGGTTCTTCACGGGGCTTAACCTGCGACCCCTTTTCGTCGTTTTTCTCGACAGGGACGAAGCTTCGAAGAAGAACAAGAGAACCGCGTCTTACGAATGTAAGCCCGTAGGTCTTGTACTCACTTTTCAGGACTTCGCGGCTATTCAGGGTGTCGAGTTGTCCGACGACTTCGACATAGAGCTCTTTGGGGGCCACATAGAAACTTTGTGGGAAAAAGACCTGAGACGCTCTGTTTTCTTGACGGTTGAGCCGCTCGGAAATCATCATTTGCTTGATTTCCTGGAACGTTTCGGGCGTGGTCAGCCGTTCGACTTGCTTATCAAAGAAGTCTTCAGACTGAGGATTTCTGTTCAGGAATACGAAAGTCGCGTCACGCGCCAGTCGCTCCAGGTAGTCACGGGGCACGCCGCCACCGTTGATGGTCAATTCGCTTGTTAAGGTCGGCACGAGGATTGTCTGTCTTGCTCCGACGACACCCACAGCCAGCACGACATTGGCGGCGACACTTAGCCCGACCAGTCCAAATAGAAGTGCGTTTCTCCTGCCGACATCACGGGCATTCTTATGGATGTTTTCGATCTTCATCCTGCGAGGTCCCTGAGTTCTGAGCCGGGAGTGTCTTTGAAGTTGAACACTTTTGCGGGGAGCAACCAGTATGCCCGGTCGTATATTTGCGAGATCGAAGTGCCTTGTTTGATCTTACGGAGTAGCATCAAGAGGATGCCCCCAAGGATCAGACTTCCGACGAACTGGTTTATGAAAATGCCAAACGCCATCGGAAGGACAATCACGAGCAACTCGTCCATCGTGAAGAACGCGTATCGCGTCGGGATGTCTAAGTGTTGCGGAATATAGTAGTCTTTGTGATCCATCGAATAGGCGCTCAGTTAAGTGAGTTCGCGACCACGGCGTTGCAGTCACAATGAAACGCATACAGAGGGAACCCCTTCCCATCTGCCTGCACCATCTCCAACATGACGGGTATATGATGGAAGTACGCCGTGATCGCGTCCCGATTAGAACACGCCCGTGAAGAACGAGCTTACGATGTTCGGACCAATCCCACAGGCAAGACCGACCGCAATCGCAGAACCGAAGAAGATCCAGTTGAACTTGATGGCGATATTGATGACTGCCGAAATCAAAGCGATACCGGCAATGGTTTTACCGCCTGTGCCCGAGATAAAGTTCGTAATGAACGTATCCGCTTGCTGGAAGGTGTTGTCCGTACCGGCAACGGCTGCAGTCGTAGCGATAACCACAGCTGCAAGACCCACCATGCCCAGCGACAACACCTGTTGGGGTGTTGGCGAGGTCAAGGCGGGAAACGCGGCCTTCTGACTTAAACGAGCAAACATATAGGGATGCCCTTTTCTTTCCGTTCGATAGTTAAGATTGGTGTATCGGCTCATCCTCGACACCAGACGACAGACGATGTGCAACCTCTGACGTCTCGGTGTGTTTATGTCGGGCAAAAGCACCGGTCAAAAGGGGCGTATTTTTGCGTCAGGCGGCGTAAAAATACGCCCTTTAACCTTCGGACTACTTAGCCTTGCCCTATTTTTGCGCCATTTCCGAAAGGTTGCTACACTCCCCAAGGCGGTGAAAAATCTCTGCGCCTTCAAAAGCTTGGCCGTTGGAAACCGCTGGCTTTTGGAATGTGGAGGGGCTTAAACCCCATTCGAAAGCAAAAAGACGACGCTATGAACCACGCGCGTCGCCAGTTGGGATAAGTTCATGCCGTCAATGCGCGTCACCGTGAGCGCTGATCCGCGCTTCCTGGAGGCGATAGATGCCGGGATCCGCGCCCTTGGTGAGGCGGAGGGCACATCTGTCACATATGACGCATTTGCGCTGCTCGCCCTCGAGGCCCTCAAGGGGCGCAGCGCTATTGACGCCCTCCCCACATTGACCAGGTATCAGCCACCCTCACAGAACGGCGGTCTGGAATTCCGCCACCCAGGAGGAACAGAAGCCACGTACCAGGAACTCTTTCACGTCATGAGCCTGTCGATGCCGCGCGGGGTTGAGATCGTGTCCTGGAACCCTGAACAGATATTGACCGCTGCATTAACCCTTTACTCAGAAGGGCTTTCCTCGCGGGGCCGATTAAGACTTGTATGATTTTGGGACACGGCCATCATTTCTTCAGTGGCCTGTAGAAATGAGCCCGTTTCTTTCCGTTTGGGCGCATTTTTTCGCCTTTCGGCACTAGCCAAGCCGCGAGAAATGTCCGACTCTACAACCGTCGCTTTCAGGGGCCGTGCCCTGGGGGGGCTGTCTGCAACTGTTGGGCCACACGCTTATCGTGATGCCCCACTCCTTGCATCGGTCGGGAAGCGACAGTGTGTGGTGAAATGCGTAGGGGGCTGCACCGGATGCCGTGGTCAGCAGAGATCAACCAGGACGACCAGCTAATAAGGCGGTTGAGCTATTATGTTCATTGGCGATCGGCACAGATCGGCCGCGTAAAGGCTGCTGACGTAATGGGCGTGCATAGAGATACTTGTCGTCGATATTCAAATTATAATTTCCTGCAGGGCGAAGAGCCCAGCATATGTATTATTGCTTTGAATAAGCTTCTTCGTTATTTCGGCGACGATCTGGATAAGCTTTTCTTTGCCATCCGTAACTCGAATGACTTTTACGTCTTCCAGCATATCCTCGCCCGGACAAACCTCGTCGCTGACGTTGACAGAGACGGCCTTGCAGACCTGATTGAAACTTCAAAACGCCGAGTTGCTTAGATAAGAAATCGGGCCGCAAATGCGGCCCTTTTTTTTGTCTGATTTGCCCCTCGAATACTCTCGGACATTCGGGCGCTAGTCGCGCCCGCTCAGTGGGCGTCGCCAGTCAAGACGAACCCTCGGCCTTTGGCCGTGGCGACCGGCCCGTATCCCCGCCCTTCGCAAGAGCTGCAGGGCGGGTGATCCCCCTCGGGCCGATCGGTCCTGACATTCTCCGCCTTTTACGTGCGGCTTTGCCGCCCGCGCTCAGGATTACGCGCGGGCGTTTCAAAAGGATTCAGGTCAGTGGCTTCGGTCTTTCAGATCGGTGCTGTTTTCAGGGGTTCGCAGCGTCCGGGTGTAAACCAAAAGGGAAAAGAAGATGCAAATGTCTAAGATTACTGCTGTTGCTGAACTGGTTGAGGGCGTCATCGCCCCTCTGAATAAGTGCCACATCGCCCCTGAGAACGTTCGTTCTGATACCGATGTGATTGATGATGCACTGATTGAACTTGCAGATTCCATCAACTCACGCGTTGGGCTTGTGAACAGACCTGTTGCTTACGAAGTGAATGGAGAATTTTTCATCACTGCAGGGGGCCGTCGCTTCCGTGCGCTGCGCTACCTGAAGGCCAACAAGTCTCTACCCAAGGCCTTTTCGAAAGGCATACCGATCGACCTGCGCTCCCAGAATGACGCTGTTGCGATCTCCTATGCTGAGAACAACATTCGCGAGCCCATGACCCCTGTTCATGAGCTCAAGGGCTTCCGTCTGCTGGCGTCGAAAGGCTATGAGCCCGAAGACATTGCGCGGATGACCGGCGCCCGTGAACGCCATGTGACACAGATGCTCCGGCTGACAGAGGTGGCTCCAGTGGTCCTGGACGCCTTTGACCGACAAGAACTCTCCCTCGACGCTTTGCAGGCTTTTGCCGCCTCGACCGATCAGACTAGACAGATTGAGGTCCTGGAAGCGGGTTGCACAAACGCGCGGGCTATTCGCGCTGCGCTTACGGATGACACCATTCGTCTGACGGACTATCGCGTAAGGTTCGTCGGCTTTGAAAGCTATAAAGAGGCGGGCGGGCGATACACCCGTGACCTTTTTGAGGATGCAACCTACCTTCTGGATACCGCTATAGTCGACCGTCTTTACGACGAACGTCTTGCGACCATTGTTGCCTCTTACACGGCAATGGGTTGGTCTGAGGTCCGCACTGATTGTTTTGGGGCGGTTCCTTCGGGGTATCGTCGGATCTATCCGACGACCCGCGAAATGACTGCAGCTGAGCAGGAACGCTACGACGCTGCAATGTCGTTGATCGGGGCGTCTGAGGACGAGGATGCGCCCGAGGTCATCCAGGCCTACGCCGTCATTGACGAGATCGAGGCCAGCTTGTCATGCTTCACGCCAGAACAAATGGCGGATGGCGTTGCTGTCGTTCGGGTCCTCCATGGCGCACCAGAGGTTACCTTCGCCTCCCCTATCCCCGCCGTTGCCGATGATGAAGGCGGCCCGGCTGTCTCTACCAATACGACCCAGCCAAAGGCCGTGTCGGCACCCTTTGGTCACGCTGGCCATGAACGGATGACCAGGATCGCCACGACTGCGGTTCGGAATGGCCTGGCGGTTGATCCTGCAGCTGCATTGGATTGCCTTGTGGCTCACTCCGCCTTCTGCTGCTTGCGTACATCGCCCTATAGCAGTGAAAGCGCCCTTCCCGTTCAGCGTCAGGTCAACATCGAGTGCGAGGGCGTGTCTCTCAAGAGCGATCGCGCCTACGAAGATACCTACGCCCGTTGGGACGAGATTCTGCCTGACACCCTGCCCGAGGTGTTCACCTTTGTGCAGGGCCTATCCCAGGACGACAAGCTGGCCCTTCTGGCGCTCTGCACATCGCTTCAGGTCCAGGCTGTTGAACCGCGAGCAGACAATAGGCGTGTTGGTGCATGGTCGCAGTTGAACCTCATGGCACAGCGGATTTCGCTGAATGTCAGTGAGCAATGGGTGCCGGAAGAAGACTTCCTGTCAAACAGCGGCAAGGCGAACCTGATTGAGGTTGTTCGTTCGGTCGGCTCCGATCCGACGCCCTATGCCAAGGAAAAGAAGGGCGCTCTTGTTGAAATCGTCGCCCGGCTCGTCAAGACGAAGAATTGGGTTCCTCCTATGCTGGCAGCTCTCGGTCGAACCGAGGAAGAGCCTGCTGCATGATCTGATTGGGGCGACGTCAAGTCGCCCCAGTCCACCAGGTTGCATCTGCTCGGTTATCCGGGCCACCTCGGGGCAGCTCCAAGCTGCCCTTTTTTTCTTGCCTCCGACAGGGGTTTGTCCCATCAAGGCGATACCCCTTCCCATCTAGCCTCCCAACTGGAGGCTTTATGCCGAGATTTAAGGCGCGGCGATGGTCCGCGCACATTCCTTCCCTACTCGCAGCGGCCGCTTCCCTGACGCAGATCAGTGCTGTGCAGCATGGCATGTTCGTTCGTGAGGCTTTCGACGCCGCCTCCGACTACGCCTACGCAGATCCGCTCACCGATCCGACGACAACATTCGCCCTGCTGGCCGTCGATCCGTTGGTTCGCGCCGGCAAGGCCGAAGGCGAGGCCATCAGGCTCAGGAACGCTGATGCGAGGAATATCCAGGCTGTCCAGGTCGAGAGCCTTTCCCCCCTGGTGTCCAGCCGGGTATCGCGAGCCCTTCTGATCCTTGATGGTGAAACCAGAAAGGTCCAACCTTCCCGACAATCTGCCTATGCCTTGGCCGCTTCTAGGATTATGCGGCCTTCGTCACCCGGCCGCCGACGCACCCACCCCTCCCCCGTTGTCGCATCGGCCATCGAGCACGCGGCTCGAAAGACCGGAATATCGTCGGGCTATTTGCTGCGCGCTGCGCGTCGTGAATCTTCCTTTGACCCACTGGCGAGGGCTCGGACGAGCAGCGCCTTGGGCCTATATCAGTTTTTGGACGACACCTGGCTCACAACCCTGCACCGTCATGGAGCTCAGCACGGGTATGCTGGCTATGCCTCCATGATCTCGCTCGGACGCGATGGATCCCCTCGGGTCAACGACGCCAATGCACGTTTTGAAATCCTCTCCGCTCGCAAGGACCCTGTTCTATCGGCTTTGATGGGCGCCGAGTTCACTCGAGACAATCGCGACCGTCTCATGGGTTTTCTCGGTCGGGCGCCGAATGACGGCGAGCTCTATGTGGCGCATTTCATGGGCGCTGACGGCGCCATTCGCCTCTACTCGGCCAGTCGCCAGCGGCCAAACGCAATCGCAGCCGATCTATTTCCTCGTGCTGCAGCTGCAAATAAGAGCATCTTCTACGACGGGTTCGGGCGCCCCAGGAACGTCTATGCCGTAACGGCGATCTTGGAGAGAAAAGGAACGGCTTAGTTTAACCTAATGCCTCATGTCGCGGCCATAAGCGTTTGTATTAGCATAGCATTGAGGTTTCGGGTTTCGGCACTGATGTGGTGATCAAGACCCGCAATGCCCCCCTAAAGGCCTGTCTCTGTCGTTTTTATGCGTCAGAGGGCGTAAAAATACGCCATTTCCTCACTCTACGTTCACCTGTTGCACTTGAAGATGACGGGCAAACGCCTCATAGTAGAGGGGTAAGGAGCCTTGACATGGACGCGTCTTCAAGCGCCAAAAATTATGTCAACGTCAACGTGCCGCTTTCCACGGAAGGTCGGCGCGCCCTACGCTCACGCCATGATGGTTCCTTGACCTCCATCGTGGAACGTCAGGTTCGCGAGGAACTGTCAAAGGGCCACCCTATCGTTCAACGCGCGCCGCGGAAGACACCTCGTGTCTGCCTCTCGCTCGATGCCGACCTGGTCGAACGCCTCAAACATCTATCGAAGGAAATGGACGCCAATCTCACGGATGTGGTGTTCTCCTTGATGCGTGGATCGGCCCAGGCGCAGCGTCCCGCACAGCCGGTTTATAACCCCGGAATGCACGCAGCCCTTTGATTTTGCTCAGGTCGTTTGATCCGGCCTGACTCTTCTGCGCGTCTATATGCCAGATAATTAACTGTTGATTAACGGTTTTACCGCGATTTCTAGGCTTGGCGCCTTCCATCGAAGCCCCTCACCGTTCGCGGCCTGAGGGTTTTTTTTGGATCCGTCCGCCACACAGTTTTTATGGCTCACATAAAACGTGTGGAGGAAGGCGCCCGACTCGGATTATCGAGGCGAAACTTGTTCAACTGCAGGAGGATGCAGACAAAGAAAAACCGCCGACCCATAGGAGCCGGCGGGGGATTACAAGGTCAGCCAACGAGTGGGCAAACCACCAAGTTCAAATGTCCTGACCCTTATGCAATCCCCCAAGCCGAACGTCAACAAAAAACGCTCTTCGGTGCGACGGCGAAGCTTTGCCTGAAATCCTCTCCTTAGGGGGAGATTATGCAGCCACAATCGACACAAGGAACGACAGGCCTTCGGTTAATAACCCCAGGCTTGCGGACTGCTGAGAAATGGGCCGACCTCTGGTGCGGACTTCCCGATGGAGCATCGAAATCTCAGCTTCTACAATTGCTTGAGGACATTCCGGCTTCTCGCTTCGGTGTACCTGTTAAGGCGTGGCAGTTTTTGCACCGCCTAGTGAAGCGTCAGCCCCAGGCTTGTTTCCTGACTCAGTCTGAGCTTCACGGCCGGGATCTGACGACGGCGGGGCTCGCACTTATCTCGACCTGGTCGGATGATGTGCTTGGCGAAGATCTCGACAGGTCATCAAGATCCCTCGCCCGCTACCGTAGCGACCTGGCCGCAGCTGGTCTCATAGCCTTTCGAGATTCACCGGATCGCTCGCGAGCTTTCTTCGGTAAGGATCGTGACGCCCCAGACGACGCTTACGGGGTTGATCTCAAGCCCTTAGTCGCAAGGTATTCAGAGCTTTGCGCCATTCGTGACGGCCTGCGTCAGGTCAAATCGGAGTCCGTCGGCATACGCCGTTCGCTTTCCAGGGCGCGCAATCGGTTGCGCGAGCTGAAGGCGCTCATGATTGAACCCTCTGACCATCTGATTGCGGACCAGGCGCTCAAGGTTGTCGAGGCTGTGCGCCGCCGCAAAGACATTGATGCGGTGCAGCTGGGCCTTCAGCACGCGAATGAAGCTGTTGCCTCCCTCGAGGCCTCGTTTGATCGGATGATGAACGACGTTTTGTTGGAGCCAGATGTGTCGGGGGCGCCTGACAGTCTGGACACCCAATTACCACCTAGTCTCCGACCTGAATCTATAAGTGAAGAAGGGCTTGGCGAGGAAGGTACTTGGTTTAGGGCCCCTGCCCTCACGTCTAACGACACCGATGCGTCAACACCGATCAGTGTTAAGACCGTCGAAAACGGCTCTTTGGCTTCCTATGTTCACCAGGACGACATTGTATCCGACGATGTGGCGAACGAGGGCCGCATTCTATTCGAATTTACTCTCGATGCCTCTGCGCCGCCACGACAGCCTGTCCAGCGCGTCACCTGCCCTGAGCTTTCGGCTGTGATCAGGCTTCTTCCAAAACTGATGGATCGACTTGGTTATAGTTTCTACCGCGACCCCCGGTTCAGGGACGATGAAAGTCTAGTTTTGGCCTATGGTCAGGCGGCGGGCCATCGTATTGGTTTAGATCAATCGGCCATAAGACGATATTCTAGCCAGCACGGTATACGGTTCGCAATTGCGGCCCTTTTGACTGAGGGAACTCAAAGTGTCGAGAACCCCAAATCTTATCTTGAAGGAATTCTTTACAAGTTGGGCTCAGGATGGATGAAGGTTGACCTTGCAATGAGCTGGGGCCGTTTAACGCGACACTATTTGACGGGCTCCCCTCCCCCGCCGCCGCGCTACCGATAGGATCGAAAATGGTGTCTTTTCCGTGTGCGTCTTCCCCTATTGAGGCTATCGGCCTTGACCTCCCTGTGTTCCGGACTGTCTCTGACGCTTCTCGGGTTGCCGGGAGACCCGTTTTTTTCGCCGCAGAGCCCCTTCCCGAGACATTTGCGACCCTGGACACCCTAGATGACCTGTTCGGGCCTCTGTTTGCGTCCGGTCGCGCTTTCCGCCAACCTGTAGCCCAGGGCTGGGTCGTAGGTGTTCGGTTCTGGCGGCCTGAGTGATTGTCTGCACTAGCTGCACTAGTGCAGACGGATAGACCGTTCCGTCCGTCGTCGTCGTCCCTCCCGTATTCGCCGGTTTATCCGGCGTCGCCGTATGTTCCGGCTTGTACGTAGGCCCTTGCCGCTCCGGTGCAGCCGTTACCGCCGTGCGTGCCGGTTTGTCCGGTTCGTCCGGTGTTGCCGCATCTGCCGTGAGAGCCGCACAAGCCGTCTTTTCCGTATGATCCGGCTTGTACTTTGCAGCCGTCGCCTACGGTGCGTGTTGCTGCACTAGACAAACCGGACGTGCCGGATTACACGTTGTCACTAGGTTAGACGGAATGGCTAGTGTCGCCGTGTCAGACGGCATGACCGTATGGGCCGTTCTCGCCGTCAGATACGGAGAGGCAAGTGTTCAATATCACCATCGCCAACAACAAAGGCGGAAGCGGCAAAACAACGACCGCCAACCTGCTTGGAAGCGAAATCTATGCTTCTGGCGGGAGCATCATCATTCTTGAGGGCGACCCAAACCGCCCACATGCGCGTTGGGCTGAGAAACGCGGTTTCCCTGTGATCGAGGGGCCGAAGACAAGCATTTCCAACACTGAAGAAGCTTCTCTCGCCATTGCAGACGCAATGAACGGAAATCGGCTCTTAGTCATCACAACCGACGGCGATGAGGGATCAGTTCTCGACTGGATCGAGGCTGCAGCTGAGCATTGCCAGTTCCTGATATGTGACCCTGAAGGATCGCCTAACCAGTGGCTTCAGCTGGCCGTGTCCCAAGCAGACATGGTTCTTATCCCATTCGCGCCGACCACACTCGATGCGGACCAGGTGCAGGCTACGATTAAGTCTCTGAAGCAGACCGAGCGAATGTCAGGACGCAAGATCGACTATCGCGTCATGCTCACCAAGGCGAGCAATGGAGCGGTGCGAACCCGCGATGAAAATGAGCTCAGAGACGCTCTCACCAAAAACAACACGCCGATGTTGACCGTCGCCCTGGCGGATCGACCGGCATTCCGGGGCGTCTTCAAACATAACAAGATGCTGAGCGAGCTGGACGAGGCCGACGCGGGAGGGCTTCAGCGCGCGCGGGAAAACTCGAAGGCGTTCGCGGCCGAGGTGATCGGCATCCTTAAAACTAAAGCCCAGCAGGTTGCAGCATGAGCTTCAATCAATTCGACAATCTTGATGAAGATCCCTTGGATCTCAGTTTCGCCGCTCCTCAGCCGAGGAAGATCGACAAGACTGCGGCCCAGGCCGCGGCGGAGTTGTCCGAGCAGAAGGGATATCATTCTCGCCGAGGGCCCGCTGCACGCCAGGAGGTCCCTCAATCGCAACCCACGCCGGAAACTCCTAAACCGCCCCGGAACCAGGGAAGGGTCAAGATCTCCGACCTGCTGGGCGAGGAAGGGAAGATTGACGGGCTGAAGGCCCAGCTGAACTTCATCGCGCCTGCGGATCTGATCTCGCGCTTTGCGCAGACGTTGCGCAATCGTGGCGAGCCGTCACGCTGGCAACTTCTGGAAAAGAGCCTCGACGCCCTGGACCGGGAAGGGGAGGGCGCTGAAGCTTCCGGTGACCAACTGCAGCTGTCGCCAGACATGGCGATTGCCCTTGCACACGTCATCAAGCGCATCAGCGCTGAAGGCTTGGCGCCTTTCGCAGCCGACACGGCCGAAGCCGATCTCGCATATGACGCACTGTTGGCGGTGCGGCGCTACTTGGAAGAGGGGGGCGTTCATGTCCGATGAACGTGATTCAGTGCCGCCGACTTTGTTCAGTGCCGCCGACCCTTACGCGATCACGGATGCCATTCGGCTCACGCTTGCTGATCACCTTCAGACCCACCTTGAGGGGAAGCCGGAAATCAGTCTTCGCGAGTTCGTTCAGGAGGGGCCACGCGGAGAGCCAAGCCACGCCTTCGGTCTGGTCCTGGGAGGAGTGTTCTATACCGTCGAGCTGACACGCGGGCGGCGCCAGACCGGAGTTGAGCCCGATCTATAGGCCACGCGGCCGGTGACGGTTGTAGCGGTCCATTCGAGACTGCATCTCGCGGAAGGCCTGCTGGCACGACCGCCCGCTTTGGCGCCCTAGACCCATCCCTGCGCCTTCTCGCCGGATCCGCCACGCCGAAGGCTCAGACCATGCCCCTGACCACAAGCCAAGCCCTGCGTTGCAGGCTTGGCGGCCAGCATTAACGTACTGCGGGACATAGAAGGGGACGGCATAGCCCCGGCTCACAAGCCAGTCTGCTATGTCGATGCCTCGGACCGTACATCTGGCGACCGCTCGCGGCGCGTACAGCCCAAGCTGGCCTTCGTTCCAATCTCGATACTCGCAGCGGACAACCGAGCGGCCTATCAGCGTTCGAAGATGCTGGCTCACGTCGCGACCGCATTGGAAGGCCTGTCGATCCTTTAGGCAGACCTGGTCGTACTCTGGCCCGTCGACGCCCCAGAGACGAATGTTGTTTCCTCTGATGCGAAGACCATCCGCATCAATGACCGTCGCACGACCCTCATAGACATCCTGGATCCTCGTTTCCGCACTGGCGGCGCCCGGCGCCAGCGCCAGCGCCAGGACGGCATGAACCAGGCCGGTTCGGACGATCAGCTTTCTCATATCGGCGCCACGGGCTCAGAAGACAGGCGGCGGCGAACCGCCGCCAGGATGGTGACGTTGTCGATCTCTCCCAATGGCGGGGGAGGGGAGGCGCAGCGCGTCCCGAACTCTCGGACAATGCGGCGCCGCAAGCCGTCCTCGCCTAGAACACCCAGGCCGCGTCGATAGACGTCCTGGGTCGTGGACGTGGACCCGATCTCGGCCGCGATCCTCAGTCGTTCAATCGGCGTAAGGCGAGCCAGCCACGAAAGCGTCTGGCCGACGCTCACCGTTGCCGGCCGACCTATCCCAACACGGCCGCCGCCGACCAGGATCCGAATCCCGAAGGCAAGCGGCGCTGATTTCTTGACGCCGGCAGCGAGCTCCGGCGTCGTGAACACCCAGGCTTCCGTGAATACCTGCGACAGCCTGAACGCGCTCTCGCTGAAACAATCCAGGTCAAGCCGATTGAGAACCTGGACGTATCCGATAATCCGCCCGTCCTCGATCGCGACCAGATCCAGCAGCCCGCCCCATTCATCGCCATCTGGTTCGAAGAACCCGGCTTCGGGCTGTTCTGATTTCAGAAGACGCACCAGGTCATCATGCTTCATCAGATGCCCCCCGTAGCGACAAGATGACGATCCAGAACCGCAGCAATGCGACGAGCTGCAGTCCTGGGCTTCAGTTGATACGCAGTCCCGCAAGGCAAGAAGCCGTAGGCGCGAACCCCTTCGGTTCCTGTCGTGACGACGGACTTTTTCTCGAAACCGAGGATCCGTTCGCTCTTGGACAGCGACCACAACAAGCCGCCGTCAGCCTTCAGGAGACAGGCCGGGGGAACCGCCGCCCGCGCTGCTTCTCCCGCCCACTTTTCGATGAAAACTCGTGCGGCCATCACACGTTCGGGCGGGCCGCCGTCGCTCGCACATTCGAGGACGAGCTGCAGCCCCTCCATCGACCAGGCCGAAAGCGCCATGTCACCTTTTCTGCAGGCCAATGCCAACGCTACTCTCCTTGCCTGTAGTTGCCCGCTGCTTTTCGGGCGGTGTTTCCTCGCGAGAAGGCACGACGCGCGCCCTCCGCAACGGCTGAAGCCGTCCTGCACTGCGTTTCGGCCCTACGGGTGCGGCGAACGCTTCGCCGCCGTGCCGGCGCTCTCGGAACGCCCCGCGACGGTCGCGGGCGACAGGCGAGAGAAATATGGCCGACAAGGTTTCCCCAGAGGCGCGCGTGACCGCGCAGATCCTCGAGCATCTCGAAAACGGCGTGCGCCCGTGGGTCCAGCCGTGGGCCGGGGGCTCCAGCGATATGCCGATCCGATCCAACGGCGAGGCGTATCGTGGCGTCAACGTCCTGCTGCTCTGGATGAGCGGCGCCGCACGCAGCTTTACGTCCAACCGCTGGATGACCTACCAGCAAGCCAAGGCCCTCGGCGGCCAGGTGCGCGGCGGCCAGACCGGCACCTACATCGTCAAATACGGACAGACCGTCATCGAGGCCGATCAGTCGAAGCCAGATGACGACAGCCAGAAGCGCACACGCGGATGGCTGCGCGGCTACACCGTCTTCAACACGGACCAGATCGACAACCTGCCCGGCGAATTCTACCCGCTGGCCAGCACCCACGAGGGCGTGCCCGGCGTCGATTGGAACGAACGTCTTGAACAGGATCTCGCACGGACCGGCGCCGACATTTCCTGGTCTGGCGCTTCCGCCTATTACGCGCCCGCACAGGACCACATTCGAATGCCCGACCGCCACCTCTTCGCTGACGCGGAGCAGGCCTACAGCACCCTGTGCCATGAACTCGTGCATTGGACCGGCGCGGCGCATCGCCTGAAGCGTGACTTCGGCAATGACCGGGCCGCCTACGCGCGTGAGGAGCTCGTGGCGGAAATGGGCGCGGCCTTCCTCGGAAGCCGCTTGGGTTTCCGCCCCGATCACATCGAAGATCACGCGGCCTACCTCAGCCATTGGATCAAGGTTCTTCGCGCTGACAGCCGCGCCATCCTGCAGGCAGCTTCGAAGGCGCAGGCGGCAACCGACTACATCCTTGGCCTCGTGGGCGGCCAACACACGGTAAACCGGCTCGCCGCATAGCCTCGGGGTCTCAGGCGCCGCCTTGACCGTCGGCGCCTTCGCGCCTCGCCTCATGCTTCGATCTCGTGCGTGAACAACCAGCCACGCACCTTAAGCGTCTCGCCTGTGTCCAGGCAGACCGCTTCAAAGATGCTGTCCAGATCCGCTGAAGGCGAAAAGGCCAGGTCGAGCGAGTAGGGGCCTGCGTCGAAGTGACCCCGGCTTGTCAGGCCTCGACCTCTGGCCTCGGCCAGCCAAACCGCGTCGGCCTGCGGCATGGCAACCGTCGTCATATCGTCGCTCCCTGGGCTTCGCCGTGCGCGACGGCGCCGGTTGCGGACATGCCATCAGGCCTCCCACGCAGAATCCCGCTCATGCGGTCTTCTGCCGGGGCCACCCCTTGGGCCGGGATCGGCATCGACATGGATCCAGGTCGAGACGCGAGCGCCTCTCGCGAAATCACCGTCTGCGGCCGCAAAGAAAAACGGATCTTCTCGCCCGCGAAAAACCCCATCAGGTCGTCGCCTGAGATGATTTTCACGACACCGTATTGCCGCTTCACCACGTTGAGTTCTGCCGGTGTCCGTCCGGTATGAATGAACAGACCTTTGGCGTTGTGTTCTCGGCATACGAGGTCGAAATCATAGACGTGATCCGTCTTGATGTGTCCCGAGTAACGTTTGCACTGAACGAGCCAGAGCTCTTCGTTCAGAATGAAACGTCCATCAATGCCGCCGTCTCCTGAATAGGAGGTTCCGCGCATGATCTTGACCTTGCGTCGGTCAAGTTCGCTTAGGCAGATGTCTTCGAAGCGGTAGGGATCGACTTTTCGAAGCCAGTTGAAAACCCGTCCGGGGTTCTGCCTTGGCCCGATTTCTCGGATCTTAGAAAGGTCTTTGTACGACCGTTTTTGATTCCAGAGGTGGCGTCGCTGGGAACGGGTGGGTTTCGCTCGGCGCAGAAGTCGCCAGGCCAAAAGCCCGCCTGCAGATACCGCTACGATACCTGCGATATTCTCTAAACCAATTTCGAGAACTGGATTGAGTGAGATGATAGTCATGAAAGCACCTGTGTGGGGTAATCACGGGTGCGATCGGTCTTGCCTGTGCCGTTGAAATGGCACGGTAAAGCTCGCTTGTCGAGTGGCTAGAAAGGAAAGAGGGTGGGCGTCTCCCCCGCAAGCGGGGGGCGGGCTCTATTCTCCGCTGCGCTACGAACCGAACCTCGCAAGCGAGTTTCGTCCCATTCGGGTGACGATCCCTGACGCGGGTTCAGTGTGGGCGGTGATGGCACGATCTGGACAGGCCCATATCCTTCGCAAGGCCTACTTTTTTCCTCACGAAAGAACCGAGGACCTGGCGCAAAAGGGGGGAAGCCCCCCCTTAATGCACCTCCTCGACTGCCTGGATGATCCGGTCGAACCGGAGAAGGCGCCGGTCTTCAGGCTTGGTTTCCGCCCACTCACCCCAGGCCTCAATACGGGCCTTCAGGCTGAGTGCATTCCACTCTTCGGCCTGTTTCATCGCCTCGGTCATCAACTGCTCGATGACGACCTGCATATGGTTGGCTTCAGCCTGTTTCACGCTCTGGTTCATGTTCTTCAGCTCCAATGAAACCGCCCGGGCGGCGGCAATGGAGCTTCGAGACACGGCAGGGTTCCCGGCAGTCACCGGAGAGCGCGGCCCCGCCGTGCTCGGAGGGAAACGGCGCAGCCGTTGACTTCCGGGATGCCGTGGCACGATGCGAACATGACGCGCACAGGGCCTGTGGCCGCGACTAGCGGCCACCCCTACCGACGGAGCCCGCCGCGCGGGCGGAGACGGCACGGTGTCAAGGATCATCGACCCTGCTGGCCGGGACGGGCGGAACGCCCGTCATAGCGCACGGCGCACCCCCCAATCTCGCTGCGTTGGAGGCCTCTTCCCGGACGTTCACGCTCACCTTCAACGATCGGTCGTCGCCTGGCGCCGACTGTCGCCATTCGCACAGCCTGGTTGCGATCTAGCGACGCGGACCCGGTTTGTTGTCCTGGGCGGGGCAGGGCGTGAAAGCGTCATCACAGTTCAGCGCTGAGATCTTCTTCGGCTTCGGGGAACAATCGTCCTTTCGAGAAATCACCGTCGTTGGATGCGTTCAGAGACAGACCCGTTTGCAAATTAGCGGGGGGACACCCGTTTGACTGCGGAACAACCGCGATTGATCACGATGAACCTGGGCATGGCCGTCGCTTCCCCGAAATCGACCCTTGCAGGGCGAGGGACGTCAGACACTCCGGCTTCCGCGCTGCGCTTGTGCAGCCGGTTTCTTCCCCTCCCTCGGATTTCGGTCAGCGCCTTATGGCCACGCCCTAAGCGGTCTCGTGATCGCGGCAAGTCCGCGAGCCGGCCGGGATGACCCGGTCGGTCTGCAAAAAGGGTTAGTCTGATGAACAAGGTCCAACTGATCGGTAATCTGGTTAAAGATCCTGAGTTCCGCGGAATGTCGAACGACAAGCGCGTGGCCTCGATCCGCCTCTGCACTGAGACCCGCCGCAAGGGCAAGAAGTACACCGAGTTCCACAATATCTCGATCTACAATCAAGGTCTGGTTGGTCTGATCGAGAAATACAGCGGCAAGGGCGACAAGATCTACATTGAAGGCTCGCTGCGGAACACGAGCTGGGAAGTCGACGGCCAAACCCGCTACGGATACGAGATCGCGGTCGGCCAGAATGACCAGCTGGAGTTCCTCGGCTCTCCCCGCCGCCAGCAGGAGCCCGATCACGATCAGAACGACGACATCCCGTACTGACCTGACGGCCAGGCCCCCCGGAAACGGGGGGCCTTTTGCTGTTTGAACCACAGCACCGGAGGCGGTCATGAGACAGCATTTGAACGGCTACATTCCCCCTTGGGAAGACGACGGCAAGGACCATTGGCCAGTCGAAGGCGAGGGCGGGCAATGATCGCAGCCGGTTTCCTCGTCGTGGCGGCTGGCTTCGCTGTCATCGCCATCCTCCGCACCGTGCAGACATTCACGCATCGTCTGCCCTGGACGAGCTACATCGACCAGATCGTGTCGTCCGGCGCGGCAGCGGTCTTCACGTCCTTGATGGCGTGGTGTGTCGGATGACGGAGGCGTCGATGTTCATCAACTACTACGAATGCCCTTGCGGCACCGCGTGGGAGGATCGGCATTCGTCCACGGTTGACGATGACTGCCCCAGCTGCGGCACAAGCTGCTCGCCGGATGAAAGCGACGACGCGGACCCCGAATAGGGGCCGCGTCTTTTCGCCGTTTCACCGGCTCGGTTTTCAGTGATCCGCCGAAGGGCTTTGCCCTGCGGCGACGGCGGCGTCTATGTTGACCGCTTGATTGCAGGGATGTCGCATATGACGGATTCGATTGTTCAGGAGAACAATCGCCGCCTTGGGCGGCGCCTGTTTTCCCTACGTACTCGCGCTCTGCAGAAGACCCAGCTTGAAATGGCTGAAGTCCTAAGGATCGCCCCCCGGACCTACCAGAACTATGAACGGGGTGAACGTGAGATCGCTTCATCAACCGTCAGAGATCTCCACCAACATTTCGCAGTCGATCCCATCTGGTTGCTTCAAGGAGAGGACGACACCCCTGTTTTCAGGCGTGGCGAACAGACGATCGCCTTATTCGTGGCTGCGATCCTGCTCTTGGAAGAAAGAATTCTTATATCTGGCGTAACCGTCACACCCGCAAAAAAGGCCGATCTGATCGAGCTTGTTTGTCGTCATCACGCGACAAAGGACGTTTTAGATGTTCAGTTCATCGACCGGATTGTCGCAATCGCGGCGGTCTGATCGTACCGCTCATTTGCCGTGTTTCTGAATCAGCGGCCTTGCACTAGCTGCGGCAAGGCTTCTGCGCCTATCAATGCCTTGTCTGGTTTTTCCCCCTTTCTCCAGACCGGCGATGACAGCGTCGCACTCCTGCTGTTGCGAAGGCCCCGGTTCCTGCTTGCCGGGGCCTTTTGCATTTCTGGTTGTTTCCTGGCTGATCGTCCAAGTTTGCCGCAAGGTCTCCGCCGGTTATCCCGTCAACGGCTAAAGCCGTTCCCCTCCCGACGCTCACGCTCTGGTCGGTGACGGGCCGGCACCTCGCGCCAAGCCTTTTCCATCAGCCCTTCAGGCAAATGGAGATACACATGGCGAACACAGTTCATTCCGAAGAGATTTACGGCCTCGACTACAAAGCCGCCTTCGTCCCCGCGGAGCGGGGTCGCGACTGGGGCTATGTCTGGGGTCAGTGCCGCAACGGATATATGCCCGGTCTGCCGACTGACTTCGACGCTCTGGTGAAGGTCGCGGGCGTCCACGCACGCGAATATGACCGCGCAATCCTCTACGCCGATCCCGACATGATGCTGGCCGCGATGGCAGGCTTTAAGGCCTGCGTCATTCAGGCAAACGGCGGAGATCCGTTCGCCTCCGAGGACGGTCCTTCGGCTCCAGGGCCTCGGATCCGCGCAGCGCTGCGGGCAAAGCCGGGCGAGGTTCCCCATTGGGGCCAGACGGGCGAGTTTCTCGTAGAGCACAACGGCATCAAGGCGGTCGTTTGCTACTCTGGCCTCGAATCCTTCATGGGGGCCAGCCTACACGCAGCGACCAAGACAGGGCCGTTCGTCTCCGAGACAGGCTACCGTTCCCTGAGTGGCGTTCAGCCGATCTACGGCACCTCGCTAGATGAAGCCGCTGCAGAGTGGATCGACGCTCTGCTCCACAAGCAACCGGCCGTCTTCATCAACGCCAAGCACAGGAAAGACCCGACCGAGGAGTTCCCCTGGTTGAGCCCCGCCGACATGGCGGCCCCAGAGGTGTTCCAGGACAAGGGCGGACAAATGGCCTTCCTGTTCTAGGCCGTCCCTGCCTTCCTCGATCAACGGCCTGCCCAGCGTGCGCGGGCCGTTCTTCGGGCGGCAAGGGACGCTCCGCTTAAACCCTTGCCTCCCGTCACTGGCCCGCGTGGCGCGGTCGGGCCGCCGATCCACGGCGGTTCAGGAGCTTCATCATGACCCTTCTAACTCTTCCCGGCCTCTGCTCTCCCGAGATCGTCAAGGCGAGGCTCACAGGCTTGAGCGTCTCCAACGCCTTCATGACCGTCGCCCGTCATCTCTTCGACGTGGTGCAGTTGATCCAGACCGATGCAGATGGTGCTCACGACCAGGCGCAGCGGAAGGATCCGCGCTTTGGCCCCGCAATCCTGATCAGTTGCGCCCTGACGCTCAACATCAGCGATGACGCGCGCCGTCGCGCCTGGCGTCAAATGTCGAACCTGACATTCCTCCTCAAGACACACGGATCTGGCGAAAGCGCAGGCCTCGTCGCCCAGGCCGCTTTGAAACTCGCGCGTGCCGTCCAGGTCCTCGACCGTTCGGCGCTGGCGGAGGTCATCGACCAGCTGGCGGACGCCGCTTCGCTTCGCGCCGCCCAGCTTCAGGTGAACCCCGGCGCCTACACAGCCGGTCTGCAGCTCTCGTTGTTGCGTCACCTCAACGCATGAGGCCGCCGCATATTGCGAAATCGCAATTCTGCGGTAGCGTCCTAGACGAAAGCCTCTGTCTCAGTCTCAACTTGCGTGAGATTGAGACGGGGGCTTTTTTCATGATCGGCTATGCACGCTCTGACGATCCACGGATGATCGCCGAACAGACTCGACGGCTCCAGTCAGCAGGCGCCAGTCACATCCTCGCTGAAGAACGCCGCATCGGGGCCGCTCTGACCCCGATCCTTGATGCCGCGCTGCAGGGCCTCGCCCCCGGCGACACCCTGGCGATCGTTTCCCTCTCCGCTATCGGCGCAGATCTTCGCGACGTGTTCGCGGTCATCGCCCAGGTCGACCAGATCGGCGCGCGGCTCGTCGTCCTCGATCAGGACGTGAACAGTCACACGCCTCTGTCGCTGGCCCAGGCCGCCCGCATCTTCGGCGCCGCCCTCAGCGCCGAAAACAGATCCGTTCCCTTCCACGAGACAACCGAATGGGAGCAGACCAAGGTCGCCCTTCGCGAAAGGAAGATCTCGGCCAACGAAGCGGCGGCTCGGCATGGCGTCAGTCGCGCGACCGTCTATCGCTATCTCGGCTAGGCCAGCTCTTCTCCCGGCGCGTCGCCGCACAGATCACGCCCAGCAGGGGAGGGCGCTTCTCGGCCGCAACGGCTGCGCCGTCTTCCACTGCGTTCCAGCCCTGCGGGTGCGTTCTCGGCAATCCCTCCCTGATTGGCGCGGTCGCGGCGAGCCGCGACTGAAAAGGGAGAACTGAAATGGCTCAGGCCAGCATGAACTATGACGAAAAACTGCGGCTCTTCGGATGCTGCACCGACCTCGCTCCCCCCGATTGGAGCGACTTCACCCACCTCTTCCTTTCGGCGGTTTGCGAAACCGACGAAGGCTGCACGTCCGGCCAGACCCTCGCGAACGCGCAGTTCTTCTCAGTCTATGGCGTGAACCTGTACGGCGAGGTCGAAGTCATCACCGACACGCCCGATGGCGCCACCCTCACCGAGGCCTGGGACCTGGCCAACGATCTCGGCAGCATTTCCGGCCTGCGCGTCGATCTCTGCAGCGTCCTGCAGGGAGCCCTCGCATGAGCAGCATCGCTGAAGCCACATCGAAGCTTCTCAACGTCTCGACTGCGCATATCTCACAGGCGACCTGTGATGCGGCGATGGCCAAACAGATCCCTTGGGCGACGACTATTCCCGCCGTCCACGGCTTCTTCGTCTATTGCCACGAGGAGCGCGAAGAGGGCGGCTTCGATGACCTCTGGCGCGTCCTTCAGCTCGCGGTGAAGCACGGCTTCCACTACGTGCTGTTCGACTCCGACGCCGACGGTCTAGATCCGGTCGAATCTGGGTTGCCCTACAACGAGTGGTGACCCCAGGTCCGCGCGGCGGTGGCGTACAAGCCATCGTCGCGCGGGCTCCTCGATGTCAACGGCGAGCCGTTTCCCCGCCAAGGCGGGTGACACCATCGCACCCTGCGCAGATGGGCTTTACCGCCAGCCGCCTCGGTTCGCGGATCTAAGCAGGGACACCATGATCGAGTATTTTCAACTGATCGCAAAAATCGCCAGTCTTGAAACAGGCGAAGAACAGGACGGCCACGCTTCAGGCGCCGATGCTATCGCCATTCTGGACGGCCTGATCACAAACGCCCGTGCCCAGGTGGCGCGCACGGCCACGGCTGACGCGATCGACAATGTCGGTCTGGCACTGATCAAATCCATGTCCGGACTGATCGAAGAGGCGATTGACTCCCACATCTACTGCCCCAGCGAAAAGATACCCGATGATTGCCAGTATCAGGCAAGCGTCGTCAGCGCTGAGGCCTATCTCACGGCGGCCGGGAACAGCGCTTCCGCCAGCTGATGGAACCTCGCCCGGAGCGGTCATGCTGTGGCCGCTCCGGGCTTGGCGACCCGCGATGACCTTGCGGCCTCGCAGTCGCTTGCGCCTGTCGCTCATGGCCAGGTGCGACGCCGACCGCAGCGCCCAGGGCGCGCGGTGACCCGGCGACTGCAGGGCAGGGGGCCGCAGCGCTCAATCTCACCGTCCTGGCCTTCGGCCTCGG
>NZ_JAEPWN010000017.1 GCF_016654005.1 Brevundimonas nasdae
GACCCGCCGCTCGCCCATCATCGCTGGATCTCCAGCCTCAACGACCAGAGTGAATCAGCGCTGCGCCCTCATGCCAATTGCCCAGGCCGCCTTTTTCAACGAAATCGGCCCATAGCGGACACTGGGAGCAGCCCGGAAAGCCGACGTTCGACTGCCGCCGCGATCCACTTCGGGTTCGATCGGACCTTGCACCGCTTGCGAAGCGGCTGGAGGCAAATGCGCTCGATTGGATCGCCGTTAGGCCGAGGTCGTAGCTCGCGGTCCCCCGCAGGGTCGCCCCATCTCCTCGGTGTAGTCGATCCGAAATAGCAGACCGTCTGCTGAAAGATTCATGTCTTGATCCAGTGAGTACTCAGCCGACATCCGCGTGCAGGCGGCGCGCTGCCCCGGCGCTAGTTCCAGCTTTTGCAGGGTTCCGCCGATCGATTCGTTGGCCTCGCTAAGGATTTTGTCGATCAGGCTCTGCTCTGCAACGCGCCGGGCGGCGCTATCATGCTGGCTGCTGACTTTCTCGGCCTCGTGAACACCATCCTCGCCCTCAAAGACATTCGCCATTCTGCGCTTGTGGCCCATGATCGCCGACCGGAGTTCGGTTACGGCGTCATGGACGAACTTGGCATCCTCGCCCGCATGTAGGAACGTCTCGTCGTCGAAGACACCACTTTCCAAGGTGGCCGCGGTTCTGTCCCAGCGGACCGTCTGGTGCCAAGGCGTCTGTCCAGACCAACCAAAGATGATCAGCGTCACGGTTGCACTGTGTCGCTCGTTGTGGCTGGCGAAGTAGCGCTCCACAAGCCGACGAGTCCACTCGCCAAGCGCGTTCGGTTCAACCCGCGGCTCACCGCCTTCGGGGGCCCCTAGGTTCGACAGGCTGCTGCAGGTGATGGACGATAGTTTGCGCCTCAAGCACCCTGCCCGAGAAGGCGACAGCGATCTCCATCTTGGAATAAGGCTGTCTCCAACTCTCCATGCTGCTCCTTCAACGTCGAACGCAGATCGTAGGCATGGACCTGTCAGAGCTAGATCTCGATCAAGGCGCCTGAAGCATTTTCCCGGATCGGATGAAGTCAGGTCGCCCACATCAAGTCCCGCTGCCGCCGTACTCCGTGGAACTGATCCGCAAGGCGATAACCCTTTCCGGCCTACCTTCTGACCGGATGTCGGGCCCCGTGTTCCACGCCCCCGCGCGACACCACCAAGCCGATGAAGTCGGCCGCACTGACGCGTGCGATGAGTCGATTGAGAGAGCTGATAGGCGTCGACGACCGGACAGTGCACGACCTACGCCGCACCGGATCGACCGCAGTGACGAGCGAGCGCCTACGGGTATCGCCGCTCATCCGCTCCAAGGTGCTCGGCCATAGCTCCGACACAGGCGGAGGCGCCCAAGTTTCCAGCGCGCGCTATGACTTGAATGAGTATATGGTCGATAAGCGCTCAGCTCTGAAAGGTTGGGAAGCCCTGCTGCTGGAGATCGTAAGCGACGACACGGCCACGGCTGCAAAACCTCGACAGACCGGCGTCATTTGCGCAACCATGTTCGGACTGGAAGCGGCTAACGATCCTTGGCCCCTCTCCTCTAGTCACCAAGGGTGACGGCCTCGCCAACCTCTGCATTCGCTGCGAAAGTTGGGGAAATAGGGCTCCAGCCGAGTCATCTGCTCGTCCGTCAGCCAGCACAGGTCACTCATATCCACACTCCCCAGAAGCCTGAATCAGGTCGCGCGCCTCACATCGCTGGGGCCTGAGCCTAGCGAAGAACGAAGTTGCCTCATCGGCTATTAAGCCTTGGCGGCCCAATGCGCGACCATGGCGTCCAGCACATCGACCGGCAGAGGACCGGAGGCTAGGATCAGGTCGTTGTATTTGCGCAGGTCGAAACGGTCGCCCAGCGTGGCGCGGGCCTTTTCGCGTGAGGCCAGGATGCCCTGTTTGCCGACCATGAAGCTGCAGGCCTGGCCCGGATAGACGCAGTAACGGTCGATCTCGCGTTCGGCGGCGTCACGGTGTTCGCCGGCGTTGGCGACCATCCAGTCGATGGCCTGGTCGCGGGTCCAGCGGGCATGGTGAAGACCGGTGTCGACCACCACGCGGCAGGCGCGGAACAGTTGACCCTGCAGATAGCCGATGCGGCCGAACGGATCATTTTCATAGGCGCCGATCTCATCGGCCAGTTGCTCGGCGTACAGCGCCCAACCCTCGGTCCAGGCCGAAAACCGCACCGTACGGCGGAACAGCGACAGTTCGCCCGCCGCCCTCAAGGCGCCCGCCTGGAAGTGGTGGCCCGGAATGCCTTCGTGGTGCAGCAGGGTCGGGATGCGCCACAGGGCGTTCTCCTCGACCGAGCGCAGATTGATGAAGATGACCGACGGCTGGTTCGGGTCGCTGCTGGCGCTGTAGAAGCCGCCGGGCGCGCCATTCTCAATGGCGGGCGACACGCGCCGAACCACCACAGGGTCGTTCGGAATGACGGTGAAGCCGCGCGGCAGACAGGCGCGCACCACGTCCAGGCGCGCATTGGCGGCGTCGATGATGGACTGGCGGCCAGCCTCAGTGTCCGGGCTCAGGAAGCGCGGATCATGATCCAGCCTGGTCATGCGTTCGCCGACGCTGCCTTCGGTCAGGCCCTGTTCGCGCAGCAGCCGGTCGATCTCTGACGACAGGTCACGCACCCACTTAAGCCCCAGTTGATGCAGTTCGGCGGGAGAGTAGCTGGCGGTCGAGTTCGAATGCAGGCCCGAGACATAATAGGCGTCGCCGTCCGGCTTGGCCCAGACGCCCGCCTGATCGGTGGCGCGCGGCTTCAGGGCCGACAGGGCGTCGATTTGGCGTGTCAGGGCGGGTTGAATCCGGGTACGGAACACAGCCTCGGCCCGGGTCGGAAGATCGTTCAGGCCAGCAGAGCGGGCGCGTTCGAACGCCGAGGCCAGTAGCGGGTTTTCACCAGGTGCCGTGTCGCGCAGCTTGCCGATCTGGGCCACCGTCTTGGCCAGGATGAAGCTGGGCGGGATGACGCCCAGTCCCGCGTCATGGATGATCTGTTCCGTTTCCTGATCCAGCACCACCGCCAGTTGGTTCAGCTTGGCCAGATAAGCTTCTGCGTCCGCCGCCGTGGACATGGGCGAGCGCGAACTGATCCCTTCGGGCAGCCAGTAATAGGCGCCGTTCATCTGGCTGACCACATAGGGGCTGGGGCGCAGATTGATGTCGGAGAAGCCGTAGCGGCCGTATTGATCGGCCATCGCCTGATAGACAAACAGGGCGGTGTCGTAGTCGACGGCGGCGCGGGGCGACAGGACTGCTCGGTCCACGGTGCGCAGCTCGGCCAGGCGGGCCGCATTGGCCTGACGCGCCCGAGCCCGCCCGGCCAGAGAATAGTCGCCCAGGCGTTCTGATCCGCCGCCCTGTTCGCTCAAGGCCTCGGCGTGGCGCTCCAGCATCGCCGTCAGGCGCCGGTCAGCGGACGTCTCGCCCAGAGCAGCGCTCGTGCTCGCGCAGGCCGACAACGGCGTCAGAACGCCCAGCGCCGCAACGCCTGCCAGAAGATCACGACGACGCATTACGCAGCACTCCATTGTCGCACCATGGCGTCCAGAACCTCCATCGGAAGCGGTCCGGAACGCAGGATCAGATTATTGTAGTCGCCCAGGGCGAACCGGCCGCCCATCGCCGCCCGCGCCGTCTCGCGCGACGCGACAAGCTGTTGCTTGCCGACCATGAAGCAGCAGGCCTGCCCCGGATAGACGCAGTAACGGTCGACTTCTCGCGCCGTCGGGCCGGGCAGTTCGCCGACGACATCGACCATATAGGCCACGGCCTGCTCGCGGCTCCAGCGTTCGTGGTGCAGGCCGGTGTCGACGACGACGCGGCCCGCGCGCCAGAGCTGGGCCTGTAGATAGCCTATGCGACCGAACGGATCGTCCTGATAGGCGCCGATCTCATCGGCCATGTGTTCGGCATACAGGGCCCAGCCCTCGGTCCAGGCCGAAAAACGCGCCGTGCGACGGAAGGCCGACAGGGCGCCCGCGTCGCGCATCACCGCCGACTGGGTGTGGTGTCCAGGCACGCCCTCATGGTGGATCAGGGTCGGCAGGCGCCACGACGGCAGGTCGCTGGGCGTCTTCAGGTTCAGCAGCACGCCCCCCGGCGCCCCGTCATGCCCGGCGTTGTAGAAGGCGACGGGCGAGCTATCCTCGCTGGTGCGCGGCATGCGGCGCACCTCGACCGGAGTGTCGATCAGCGGCGTCAGGGCGCGCGGCAGACGCCCCCGCGCGGCGGCCAGATAGGCCTCGGCCTGCTTCTGGACCGCCGCCCGACCCTGATCCGTGTCGGGCTGACGGAAACGGGGGTCGATGTTGAGGGCGGCGATGCGTTCGCCGACCGAGCCTTCGGTCAGGCCGACCGCGCGCAGGTCATGGTCGATCTCGCCGCTGAGTTCGCGCACCCAGTCCAGCCCCATCCGGTGAAGCGCGGCGGGCGGGATGCTGGTCGTGGTGTTGGCCCGCAGGGACGAGGCGTAGTTGGCGTCACCGTCCGGCTGAGCCCAGACGCCCGCTGTCGATGTCGCGCGCCCCGTCAGCGTCTCCAGCGCCGCAGCCTGCCGGTCAAGCGCGGGTGCGACAAGCTGACGGAACTGCTGCACCGCCTGCGCCGCCAGTTCGGGATCGGCACCGACCGTCCGCGACAACAGGGGGTTGGCGGCCGGATCACTGTCACGCAGCCCCCGAACCTGCGCCAGGGTCGCGGCCAGAACGAAATCTGGCGGCGTGACGCCCTGCGCGCCGTCATGAAGGATGCGCGCGCTTTCCTGATCCACACCCCGCGCCAGGGCGGCGATAGTGTCCAGATAGGCGCTGCGGCTGGCGGCGTCGTCCGGCTTCAGCCGCACGCCCAGTTGTGACGGCAGCCAGTAGTAGGCGCCGTTCATCTGGCTTACGACATAGGGGCTGGGCCGCAGGTCCAGGTCGATCGTGCCGGGCCGCGCAAGCTGATCGTCCAGCACGCCGTACACGAAGGCGGCGGTGTCGTGGTCGATCCGGGCGGTCGCCGACAGGCTGTCGCGCGGGACGCTGGCCAGTTCGCTGATCCGCTGGGTGTTGGCGCGTCGGGCGGCGGCCCTGCCCTCCAGCGAGCGGTCGCCGACGGGGCCGTCGTCATCCCCGCCCAGCGCCCGCAACGAGATCGCGTGCCGGTCCAGCATCGCAGCCAGACGCGCATCCTGCGTCCCCGCAGCGTGAGCCGCGCCGCCCGTGATCCCCGTCGCCGCCGCAGCGGCGGCGACGCCGGCCAGCATCTGCCGTCGGTTCATGCCCATGTCCCCCGTCCGCCGCTGCACACGCCCATCAGGCTTCGCTCAGCCAGCGGTCGATCTTGGCTTCCAGCACGTCCAGCGGCAGGGCGCCCGTGTCCAGAATCTGATCGTGGAAGCGGCGGATGTCGAAGGCTGTCCCTTGCGCCTGTTCGCTGCGCTGGCGCAGTTCCTGGATCTTCAGTTCGCCGATCTTGTAGGCGCAGGCCTGACCGGCGTTGGTGATATATCGGTCGATCTCGACCGCCACGTCCCGCTCGGCCATCGAGGTGTTGGCCAGCATGTAGTCGATGGCCTGCTGGCGGTCCCAGCGCAGGGCGTGCAGGCCGGTGTCGACCACCAGACGCACCGCCCGCAGCATCTCCATGTCCAGATGGCCGAACCATTGGTAGGGGTCGGTGAACAGGCCCAGATCCTTGCCCAGAGACTCGGCGTACAGGCCCCATCCCTCGCTGTAGGCGGTTGCAGGCGCCAAACGGAACCGCAGCAGGTCCGGCAGGCTGGCGTCCTCCTGAACCAACGAGATCTGATAGTGGTGGCCGGGCACGCCCTCGTGCAGCGCCAGGGTCTCCAGCGTCGGGATGGGGCGCGTGTTCAGCATCGCCATGTTGAAATACAGCACGCCGGGTTGCGAGGCGTCAGGCGGGCCGGGGCGGTAATAGCCCGTGCCCCTTTGGTCGCCCAGCGCAGGCAGGGGACGCACCTCGAACGCCGCCTTGGGCCGCCGCGAGAACAGTTCCGGCATCTTCTGCCAGACCTTGGCCTCGATGCGTTCGAAGTGGGCGATCAGGTCAGCGGGCTTGGTGTAATAGAAGCTGGGTTCGGTGCGGACATGTTCGAAGAAGGCGGACAGGTCGCCCTGGAACCCGGCGGCGCGGCGTGCGCCCTCCATCTCCTCGCGGATGCTGGCAACCTCTTTCAGGCCGACGCGGTGGATCTCCTCGGCGGCCATGGTCGTGGTGGTGTGGCGGACCAGGTCGGAGGCATAGACCCGCGCCCCGTCCTTCATCGCCCACAGGCCCGCGCCCTCGGTGGCATGCGGCAGGTATTCGTCCCGCAGGAAGTCGCGCCACAGGGCGTAGGCCGGATAGGCGCGTTGCTCCACCGCCTGGCGATAGGCCGCCTCCAGGCGCGTCCGGTCCGCCGCGCCAATGGCGTCGGGGAAGCGGGTGACGGGCGAATAGAGCGGGCTCTGATCCACCGGCAGGGACAGGAAGGCCTCGACCTGTCCCAGGACATTGCGGACCACGATGCGCGGCTGATGATAGCCCGCCGCCATGCCCTGGCGCAGGCGCGCGACCGTCGCGGTCATGAAGCCGGTGAAGCCGTCCAGCTGGACCAGCCGGTCCTCGTAGTCCTGAACCGTGTCGAAGCCGCTGGCCGAGGACATATAGTCCGGGAACTCGACATGAAGCCCGAACGAGGCATTCAGCGGGGCCATGCGGCGGATGGCGAAGACGCCGCTGTCGATGTCCTCCAGCGCCTTTTCGGCTTGATAGCGGAAGACGTCATAGGCGATCTGGTCGCCGGGCGGCAGGGCCGCGCGGTCGATGGCCGCCAGGGCGCGCAGCTCGCCGCGCTTGTTCTGCTCCAGCTTGGCCGCATAGGCGTCGCTGAGGGGATCGACGAACAGGTCGCCGATCGGGCGCTCTCCGCGCCGGGCCAGCCCCAGCGGATTGAGCGCATCGTCCGCCCGCTGGCCGTCGCGGACCACCTGGGCGAAGCGGGCGCGGACGTCGTCCTGGCCCAGAATGGCGGCCGAAACCGGCGTGGACATGACCACCGCAGCCGTTGCGGCGCCTGCCGCGCCCAGAAGCAATTCACGCCGTCTCATAAGCCATTCCTCTTTGTACTGATGCAGCTCCCGGCCCTACGACCGGGAGCTGCTTCATGCGCGAAATACGCCGCGCACTTCCCCCTGAAACGCAACACAGGGGGACCAACGGCGATCATGGGGCCATCATCGCCGTCAAGCCTTGCCTGAAGTCGCGATCAGAAGCGCGACGTCAGACCCACGAAGTAACGCCGTCCCAGGGTGTCATAGGTCGACGGGTCGGTGTTGGCCTGGATGCCCGGCGTCCAGGTACGAGGCGCCTGGTCCGTCAGGTTGTTGACGCCTGCACGCAGCGAGACACGCTCGTTCACCGTCCAGGTGCCCATCAGGTCGAAGTAGTCGATGGCGTCCAGCTTGTTGGCGGTGTTGTAGATCTGCATTTCGCCGACCCGGCGCCAGCGAACGCCCACGCCGTAATCGCCGTACTTGTAGTTCACCGAGGTCAGGAACTTCCATTCCGGGAAGGTGAAGCCGTTGGTCGAGTCGATCGTGCCGGTGCGGGCGTTGAACGGACCGCCGGCGGCGTCCTGACGCTCCCAGGTCTCCAGCCAGCCGACCACGAAGTTGAGGTTCAGCGACCCTACGTCCGGCAGGCCTGCGTCGACCAGATCGAAGCCCCAGTCCACCTGAAGGTCGACGCCCGAGGTCTTCATCGTCGCCAGGTTCTGCAGCAGGCCCAGGCTGTTGACGATGTTGCCCGTGGAGGCGTCGCGTTGGAACAGCTGGCAATAGCCGTTGTTCACATCATAGGTGGCGTTGGTCAGGCCCGTGGCGTTGAAGCAGCCCTGCAGCTGGTTCGCGGCGGTGATGCTGCCGATCACGTCCTTGATCTCGATGCTGTAGTAGTCGACTGAGGCCGAGACGCGCGACAGCAGCGGGTGATCGAACTTCGGGCGATAGACGGCGCCCAGGGTCCAGGAGTCAGCCGTTTCTTCCTTCAAATCGCGGTTGCCCCCGACGAAGCCCTGAATCTGGGTGCTGTTGAAGACATAGCTGTCGATGGCCGCGGCCGAGAGACCCTGCGCCAGGCACAAGGCCTTCACCTGCGCCGCGTTCGGACCATTGCGGTATGCGCCGCGGATATCGCACGGGTCGCCGCCGAACACCGGAGCGCCCGCTGCGTTCTGAGGCGCGCCGATCTGGGGCGAGTCGATGTCGCGGTTGCCGTACAGTTCGCCGATGGACGGCGCACGCACGGCGCGTTGCAGACCGCCGCGAACGCGCAGGCCGTCGAATACAGCCCAGTCGACATCAGCCTTGTAGGCGCTGACGCCGCCTATGGTGGCGTAGTCCGAGTAGCGATAGGCCAGGTTCAGATCCAGGCTCTGGACGAACGGCAGGTCCGCCACGACCGGGATCAGGGCTTCGATGAAGAACTCGGTCGAGTTGGTCGAACCCGTCAGGGGCTGGACCGGGTTGAAGCCTGCGACTTCCACGCCGCCGATCTTGCCGCCGTCCGGAAGCCCGTTGGCGCCCAGGTGGTCGACGATGGGATTGCTCTGCGACAGACCCGCGTCGGGACGGAAGGAGAAGGTGTCCTCACGATACTGGACGCCCGCTGCGAAACGCACCTGACCGGCAGGCAGTTCGAACAGGCCGCCCTGGATCGAGGCCTCGACGATCGACTGCTCGCTGAGGGTGGCGTTCTTGCTGTTGCGGTTGATGTAGTTGATGCAGGCCGCCGACAGGCTGGTCAGGCCGAACGGGTTGAAGCCGCCTTCGCAGATGTTGGCGCCGCCGGTGGGATCGTCCAGCAGGCGCTGGACCGCCGAACGCGACACGTTGCCCGACTGTTCGGTCGAGTTGTCGACACGGCCGTACTGGGCGCTGACGTCATAGCGCCAGTCGCGGAACGGCAGGTCGCCGCGCACGCCGGTCGTCACTTGGAAGACCGTGGTGCTGTCGCGGGCCAGACGGCCGCCGATGGCGTCAAAACGCTTGTTGTAGCCGAACGACGCATTCGGATCGGCGCGCGAGTTCAGGAAGGCGCGCAGGTCGCTGGAGATGAAGGGGTTGGTCGACGGAATGCGGAAGCCGTAGGTCGGTGACGGACCAGGCATCGGCGTCGCAGCCAGACGGATGTCGGACGAATACTGGGTGTACAGCATGTTGCCGTACAGCTCCGCAGAGTCCGTCAGCTTGTAGCGCGCGCCGGCATAGCCGTTCCAACGCTCCAGCGGGATGCTGAGCATGCCCGTGGCGCCGGTGTTGAACGCCCAGGCGACGCCCGGCTGATGATAGGCGTCATAGGCTGGGCCGCCCGGGCTCTTGAAGTTGTGCGCGCCCAGATAGCTGAACAGCGAACCGTCGGGGTTATAGCCGAACTCGCCCGTCGGGGTGACGCAGTTGGCGCAGTTCAGATAGGTGTTGAGGAACGACTGGCTGGGCAGGTTGGCCGAGTCGAAGGTCGTCAGACCCAGAGGCGAGACGCTGTTGCGGCCCGACACGGCCGAGAAGTCGCGCGCCACGCTCATGATGGCTTCACGGGTCGAACGGCCGATCGAGAAGACAGCGTTGCCGCGGTCGTCGTTGAAGTTGCCGCCCATGGTGATGGTGTAGCTTTGGGTCGCGCCGTCGCCGCGCTCGGTCTCGCCGTACTGGGCGTCGATGTGAACGCCCGAGAAGCTTTCATCGATGATGAAGTTGGCCACGCCCGCCAGGGCGTCCGAACCATAGGCTGCCGAGGCGCCGCCCGAGATGACCTCGACATTGCGGATCAGGGCGGCGGGCAGGATGTTGATGTCGACCGTGCCGTTGGCGTTGGACGGCACGATGCGGCGGCCGTTCATCAGCACCAGGGTGCGGTTGGTGCCCAGACCACGCAGGTTCAGGTTCGCCTGACCGCCGTTGCCGGGATTGACCGAGCCGTGGCTGGTGCCCGGCATGAACTGCGGCATGTCGTTCATCAGGGTTTCGGCCGTCACCGAACCCGCCGCCTGGAAGTCCTCACGACCGACCGTGACGATCGGGCTGGTGGAGTTGTAGTCCTGACGGACGATGCGCGAACCCGTGACGACGATCTCGCCGACGGAGGAGACGCCGTCCGAATCCTCGGTCTGGGCGGCGGCAGGGGCTGCGGCGAAGGCGATGGCGGCGAAGCCGCCGATCATGGTGGACGCCAACAGGCGCTGTCGCGTGAAACTGCAAATCAAGACTGAAACTCCAGAACGCTATTCTTGTGTTGAAGGACGCCGCGGACAGAGCCCGGGGCGAAAAAGGTGCGCCTCTAGTCGAGGCTGGCTGTGGCCTCGATCTCGACGAGGAAGTCCGGCAGGGCCAGGCCGGAAACACCGACGACCGTGTTGGGCGCTGGCGTGGCTCCGGCATAGAAACGGTTGATGGCGCCGACCACGATCCCGAGTTTTTCGGGCGTGTTGTCAACGATATAGGTCCGCAGACGCACCAGGTTCCCAGCATCCGCGCCCGCCTCGGCCAGCACGGCGGACAGGTTCTGCAGCGCGACCTCGACCTGGCGGGCCAGATCGCCCTCGCCGATGACATTGCACTGGGCGTCCCAGGCCACCTGACCCGCCAGATGCAGGGTGCGGCCGCCTTCCTGAAGCGCCGCATGGGAAAAGCCGAACGGCACGCTTTCATACAGATGGGGCGGATTGATCTTGGTGATGGGCATGGTCGTCTCCGCTCAATCGACCAGTTCGAGCTGATGCCCGAAGGGGTCCTGAATGTAGAGGTTCTTCTTGCCGGCCAGCGGGCCTTCGGCGATCTCGATCACCTCCAGCGGCGTGCAGCCGTGCTGCGCCAGCCAGACGGCGGCGGCTTCGACATCATCGACCCGGAACGCGAGGTGATGCCCGCCGCGATCACAGTTGCGCGGCACATCCTGACGCCGATCCGACGGCTTGTCGTACTGGACCAGCTGGAAGTTGAGATTGTCGCTCAACTTCAGCATGACCAGCGTCAGACGCGCGCCGGAAACCCCGACATGCGACGCCATCCAGTCGCGCCCATCAGTCCCGACCGGCAGGTCCGCCGCATCCAGCGGCCCCATGCGATAGAGCTCCGCCGCCCCCAGCACATCGCGATAGAATGCGAGTGCGGCGTCCAGATCCGGAACGGTCCAGGACACGTGGTCGACAACGTTGAACGCAGGCCGACCGCCCTCCCCGGCAGTGTGGTTCTCAGCCATAACCTTCCCCTTGGTCTAACAGCCTCGCCTTCCCTGGTGATAGTTTTGTGTCGGTCTGACGAAGCAAACAATGAGTGGGTTTGCAAAGATCGTTGCGTTGAACGCAACAGATATCAGGCCGTCAGGTCACCGATTCGCACCGGCCGCGCCGGGAAGCGCGCACGGAACCCCTGAGGGGCTTTTTCGACACTATTCATGCGCTGCAGCAGCAAATGTTCGCAGTTTCGCCCCTGGCACGGCCCCATGCCGCAACGGGTCGAAAGCTTCACCGCATTGGGGGTTTCCACGGTCGCGACAGCGGCGTCGACAGCGCCCTGCGTCACATCCTCGCACCGGCACAGGATGGTGTCGGCAGGCTGGGCCTGAGACAGGAAGACAGACGGATCGGCGATCGCGTCCAGCAGTTCGGCGAATCTTATGGCCCGCCCCCGGCGCCTGCGCGGGCCGCGCGCCCGCCGCTCCGCCTCGACGCTCGTGATCAAGCCTTCGTCCAGAGCGATGGCGAGCCCCGCCAGCGCCCCCTCGGCCCCGGCCGCCTCCGCCCCCTTCACGCCCGTCGTCTCACCGGCGACATAGACGCCGGGACGCGAGCTTCGCATCCACGGATCATGGACGGCGGTCCAGCCGCCGAACCGTCCCTGAAGGACGTTCAGACCCATTCCGCGCACCAGGTCCGACTGCGGCAGAAAACCGAAACACAGGGCGACGGCGTCACAGTCGATCTGCGCGCCCGACGCCAGGCGCAGGGCCTGGACCTGTTCCTCTCCCACGACCTCGACCGGCCGATCGCCGAACCTGATCCGACAGCCCGACGCCGTCAGACGCAATCCGCCCAGCAGCACCTTCAGCAACTGGGGCGCATGGGCCAGCACCGTCATCGGCCGCCGCGCCGCCTGGACGAGTGCGGATTGAAGGGACTGCGCGAAGGCCAGGGCCGGCACTTCGCCGCCCGCCTCGATGATCTGTTCGGCGACCAGCAACTGCAGAGGATGGCTGCCCGCAAGCGCAATGCGTCGGCCCGGCGTCAGCCGCTGGCTCTTGACGAAGGCCTGCACCGCCCCCGCGCTCATCACGCCCGGCAAGGTCCAGCCCGGCAAGGGCGTGGTCATGTCATAGCAGCCTGCCGCGATCAGAACCCGTCGCGTCCGCAGACTGGCGACCTGCGCCCCGTCGGAAACCAGAACCCGCCAGCCGTCGCCCTCGGCCCGGACATCCAGAACCGATCGCCCGCCCAGCCAGTCCACCCCGCTCAAGGTCTCAAAGGCGCGCAGCTGAGCCTTAAGTTTGCGGTACGTCCCGCCCGCCTGCCAGTTCGAGACAGTGAAGGCGCGCGGCGGCTGGCGCAGAATCTGCCCGCCGGGCCGCGACTGCTCGTCGATGACGGCGACACGCGCCAATCGGTCCTGCAGCGCCAGACAGGCCGCCTGCCCCGCAGGACCGCCGCCGACGACGATCAGATCATAGTCTTCGCGCACGTTCATGTTTCGGCACGCGTTGTCGAAACAACCATGTCCGCCTGCACGTCCGTCACGCAGGCGCGAAGCCTTCGCGTCGGCTGACCGGCTTGCGTCACATCGACCAGACATTCGCTGCAGACGCCCATGTTGCAGAACAGGCCGCGCGGCCGGTCCTGGGTGTCGCGTCGGAAGACGCGCGCATCCACCGCCAGCATGGCCGCGGCCAGGGTCTCCCCCTCATAGGCTTCGATCACCCGGCCATCGATCTGAAGGCTGAGGGGCCGTCCGCGAACCACGCCCTGACGGCTACGCACCGGCCATCCCCATGAAGCTGTTGAGGTGGCTGAAGCGGGCGGGCGAGAACAGGCGCAGCCGGTCTTCCGGTTCGTCCAGAATCTGTCGCGCCAACAGACGCGCGAAGGTGGGGCCCAATGTGAAGGCCGATCCGCCCGCCGCCACATAGACGCCCGGCGCCTGGGGGACTTCACCCACCAGCGGCAGTTGATCCGCTGTCACGGCGGTCACGGCGGTCCAGCTGCGTATCAGGTTCAGTTGCGCGACCTGGGGCGCGACATCGACCGCCACCGCCAGATTGCCCCGCAACGAGGTCTCGATCAGGTCCGCCTGCTGGCCCGGATCAAACCTGCCCGAGGCGTCAAGCCTCATCCGCGACGGCCAGCCGCCGCCGATCAGAATATTGCCCGCATAGGCCTGTTTCATCGACAGGCGCCGACCGACATGCTGGATCAGTTGATCGATCAGAGGCGGCGCGCGCTCTGTCACATTCATCAGCAGGGCGACCGGAAAAATCGGCAGGTGCAGGTTGAACAGTTCGCCCATGCGCCCGCTCCAGGCGCCGGCGGCGATCAGCACCTTTGAAGCGCGGATAGACGAACGTGTGCGCCCCGTCTCCACGGTGATCTCATATCCGTCATGCACACGGCGCGCGGCGACGGCCCGTGCGCCCAGCGACAGCCGCGCCCCCTGTCTTTCGGCCTCAGCCGCGAACGCCAGGGTCAGAGCCTTGGGATCGGCATGGCCTTCGGATTCCAGATAGCTGGCGGCGACGATGGATGGCGACAAAACGGGCGCGATGGCCCGGGCCTCCTCCCCGTCGATCAAGCGGCTGGGCAGGCCGCCCGCCGTTTCACGCGCAACCTTGGCCTCCAGCAGGGCGAGCTCCTGCGGGGTCTGGGCCACCATCAGACCGCCACGCATATGGACGTGCAGGCTGTCGCCCAGTTCCGCCTCAAGCCCACGCCATTCGTCGATGGCCAGACGGTTCAGGCTCAGGATCTGCGCCGCCTGATCGGCCAGAGCGTCGCCATTCTCAAGAAACCGGCGCTCGATCTGGAAATGCAGCGAGCCCGCATTGGCGCCCGACGCCCCCGCGTTCAGATACGACGCCTCGATCAGTTCGACCGACGCCCCGGCGCCGGCGAGACGGCAGGCTGTTGCGCAGCCCACCAGTCCGCCGCCGATCACCAGAACATCGACGCTTCGCATCCTGCTCAGACACGCCCCAGGCTGGCCAGGGTCGCGCGGATGCTGTCCAGATCCCGATCCGACACGTCCATCAACGGCGCGCGGACATGACCGCCCGGCAGGTTCTGCACGTTAAGGGCCGCCTTCAGGATGGCCGGTCCGGAGCCGAAGCGTCCGACCAGATTGGGTGTGTACCACGCGTCCATAATAACCCGGTCCTGGCGTCCGCACGCCCGCGCCGCGTCAAAATCACCGGCCCAGATGTGATTATAGAAGTCCGGCTGCGCGCGGCCAAGCACGCCGCCCGCCCCCATGGTTCCGTCGCCGCCCGCACCCTTCAGCAGGGCTAGACCGGCGTCGTCCATGCTGTGGCCGAACACCCGCACCTGATCCTTCAGGCCAAAATAGGTCTGGGTGAAGGCCCGAAGGTCGCCCGTCGATTGCTTGATGGCGACCACGTTCTCAAGCGCCGCCAAACGCTCCAGCACGCTGTACGGCATGTCGATGCCGGTGCCGGGGGGCCAGTTATAAACGCAGATCGGCAGGGCCGAGCCTTCGGACACGGCGCGGTAGAAGTTGACGATCTCGTCGTCGCCCGGCCGGATGTAGGGCGGCGGGGTCACCAGGGCGCCTTCGAAGCCCGACGCCGCGGCCGAAATGGTGAAGTCCACGACCTCTGCCGCCGTAAAGGCAGTGCAGCCCGCGATGAGCGGCAGCTTTCCCTTCATCTGGGCGCCGACCGCATTGAAAAGCGCATGGCGCTCTACAGCACTTATACTTGTCCACTCGCCAGTTGTTCCTGCAACGACAAGGCCATGCATGCCCTCACTGTGCAGCCACTCAAGCAATCGCCCGAGCGCAGGAAAGTCCATCGCTCCATCGCGATCAAACGGCGTCGTTATAGCGGGTATGTAACCGCGCCAGTCGACGCGCATTCTCTTGGATGTCAACGAGCACCTCTTTGTAGTGCTGATTATAGATTTGGCACTGTCTCCGGCATTTTCGTCACGCTCACAAGATGGTATGAATGCGCAAAATCGTTGCGGCAAACGCAACGCAGAATTCGATCGTCTGTTGGGAGACAAACGGCATGCAGGTCACCTCGCTGCACTATTTTTATCAGGCCGCCAGCCTGGGCTCGATGCGCCTGGCCAGCGACAAGATCGGCGTCGCCGTCTCTTCCATCAGCCGTCAGATCGCCCAGCTTGAGCGGGAAATGGGGGTCGCCCTGATCGAGCGCGGACGCCGCACGATACGCCTGACCGAGGCCGGGCGGCTGACCTACGAATATTATCAGGGGTGCATGTCGAACGAGGAGGCGTTCAAGAATCGCCTGCACGATTATCGTCAGCTGAAGGCGGGCAAGATCGATATCTCGATCGGCGAGGGCTTCCTGGGCGGCTTCCTGCTGGAGACCATCGAGGGCTTCCAGAGCCAGCACCCCGGCGTGTCCGTCACCATTTCCGTGTTGTCGACGGCGGACATCGTCAAACGGGTGCTGGACGACAGCGCCCATTGCGGCCTGATCTTCAATGACTGCAACGAGCCCAAGATCCGCGTGCGCGCCACGGCGGCCCAGCCGCTGATGGTGCTGTGCGCGCCGCATCATCCGGCCGCCCAGATGGACGCCCTGTCGCTTCAGGACCTGAGCCAGTTCGACCTGTGTCTGCCCGACGCCGCCTTGCGGATTCGCCAACTGCTGCGCGATGCGGAACGCCGCGAAGAAATCTGGCTGGAGCCGAAACTGACCACCACGTCGATCTATGTGATGCGTGAGGCCGCAAAGGCCGGGCGGATGGTGACGGTCCTGCCCAAGATCGCGGCGACGACGGAGCTGGCCGAAGGGTCGCTGGTGGCGCGGCCCATCCACGAGGCCAGCCTGGAATACACCACCGTCAGCCTGATTCACCGTCTGGGCCGCCAGCTGGACGGCGCGCCCGCCCGCCTGTTGTCCACGCTCGAAGCCAAGCTGAAGGCCTGGAGCGCAAACGAAGGCGAGCGGGCGGCGGAATAGTCCCGGACGGGTGCCCCTAGCCCGCGACGGGCTGGGGCTGGGCCGTCTTTTCGCGCGCGCTGGTGATCAGGATGACCAGGACCGCCACGATGGCGTTGACACCCATGGCGACCAACCCCTTCTCCCATTCCGGGAACAGGGCGCCGAACAGGGTCTGGGCGGCGGGCGCAAGCAGCACCACATAGCCTGCCGCCATGCCAGCGGCGACGCCGATGGCGTTGGCGCGCGGCCACAGGAAGGCCAGGAACACGCCCGGCGCCAGCATGCCGATGGCGGCGTAGGCGGACAGGCCGATCTCGACCAGGGACGCGGTCGCCCCCACCGTCAGCCAGACGGCGACGCCTGCAAACACCACCATGGACAGGCGTGAAGCCCGAAGCGCGGCCTGATCGCTGAGACCCGGACGCAGGGGCGTCAGCACGTTGCGACTGAAGATCGAACCCGCCGTCAGCAGCAGGACCGATCCCGGCACCAGGGCCAGCAGACAGGCGGTTCCCGCCAGAAGGCCGATCATCCACGAGGGATAGGAATCAGAGACGAACTGCAGCAGGGCCGCATTCACATCGCCGCCAGGAGGCTGGGTCCCCGCCAGCAGGGCCGCAAAGCCCAGCAGGATGATGAAGAAGAAGGACAGCGAGTACAGCGGCTGCCAGACGGCGTTGCGCCGGATCGCCTTACGGCTGCCCGCCGCATAGCAGAGCTGGAACATGTGCGGGAAAATCCACGTGCCCAGGGCCACGTTCAGGGCCGAGGTCATCAACCAGGTCACCGTCAGGCCCGCCTCGGGAACCAGGCCGGGGAAGACGCCGATGCCCGGATGCTGATCCTGCACCTTGTCAAAGACGTCCAGGATCGAGGTCGCCCCGACCTTGTGCGCCACCGTGGCGCTGAGAGCGACCACCAGCACCACCATCAACACATCCTTGACGCCCGCCGCAAAAGCCGCCGAACGCAGGCCCGCCACATAGACGAAGCCCAGCATGATGACCGCTGCCAGAATGGCCGAGGCCAGAACCGACACTTCCGCGCCCAAAGTCAGACGCAGGATCATGCTCAGGGCCGTGATCTGGATCTGCACATAGACGATGATGGCGATGATGCCCGCCAGACCCACCACGCAGCCCAGCCAGGTCGCCTTGTAACGGGCGGCGAAGAAGTCGGCCTGAGTAATGAAGCCCCCCTCGCGGCCCGCCTGCCAGATGCGCGGCATCAGCCAATAGCCCAGCGTGGCGGCCAACGACACGGAGGTGAAGGCCAGATAGGCCGGGGCGCCATAGGCCCAGGCGAAGCCGGAAATCCCCAGCACGGCGAAGGTGGTGTAGATTTCGCCCGCGTTCAGGAACCAGAAGATCAGGGTGCCGAACCGCCGCCCGCCCACGGCCCATTCGGACACGCTCTTGGCCCGGCTTTTCTGATGGCCGTACAGCATCGCGCCCAGCATGGTCGCGACGACGATTGAAATCGTCAGGAACAGGATCACGAGGACGCCTCCGCATCGGCGGCGCGACCCGCGCTGTCTTCATCCAGGCCTAGCGCCCGCTCCATGCGCTCATCCAGCCTGAAGACCAGGGCGATCAGGGCGCTGGCGATCAGGATGCCCGTCATCTGCCAGACCAGCGGCAACGGCAGGGAGAAGACCCGCACCGAGGCCGAGTTGACGAACGGCGCGCAGCCGATCTGCCAGATGAAGGGAATGAGCAACAGCCAGCGATGGCCATAGAGTTTCCAGGACGCCGTGCGCGGCGATAAAGCGGTCATAAGCTTACTCGGATCGCGGTCGGCTAGTGCGCGGCGGCGGGCGCGTCGTGGCGAACCACGTCCCCGCCCTTCATGACGAAGTCGATCGTGCGCAGGGCGCTGATGTCCTTGGTCGGGTCGGCGCGCACGGCGACGATATCCGCATATTTGCCGACGGTGATGCTGCCGATGTCGGCGTCACGACGCATCATGCGCGCGGGCTGGATGGTCGCGGCCTGAAGCGCCTGCACGGGCGTCATGCCGGCGTCGACATACAGTTCGGCCTCGCGCACCGTCGCCGTCGTGCCCTCGTTGTCTTCGAACGGGAACTGGTCGGTGCCCAGAGCGATCGGCACGCCCATGCGGATGGCGGACTGCAGCACGGCCCAGTGGTCGCGGCCGACGCTGTCGACGCGCGCCAGGTACCAGTCAGGCGAACCGATGCGGCGATAGAAGTCCTTGGCCCCCGGCTGGCTGACCACGATGGTCGGCACCAGCCAGGCTTTCTGCTGCACCATGCGGCGCAGCACCGGCTCGGTCAGGTGATAGCCGTGTTCGAAACAGTCGATGCCGTATTCCAGCGCCTGCATGGCGGCCTCGGGCGAGCCGTTGTGGGCCGTGACGCGCACGCCGTTGCGGTGCGCCACTTCGATCAGGGTCGACAGTTCGTCATTGGTCATGGGGGCGGCGGCGATGTCGCCGTGCACGTCCGAAATGCCGCCGGAGATGGCGATCTTGATCCAGCTGGCGCCCTGTTTGATCTGTTCGCGCGCCGCGCGGGCGAAGGCGTAGGGACCATCCACCTCCAGGAAGCCGTGGCCCCCGGTCGGCACGATCAGCTCGCCCGCCGTTTCGATCCGCGGACCGACAGCCTCGCCACGCTCGATGGCGCGGCGCAGGGCGAAATCATTGCCGTGGCTTTCGGCGACCAGACGCACAGTGGTCACGCCTGCATGCAGAGACCGCCGGGCGTTGGCCGCCATCCGCAGCGCCTGCTGGGCGTCGGTTTCATTCTGCAATTCCGCGCCCGCCGCGCCCGGCAGCTTGAGCCCGAAATGGACGTGCATGTTCATCAGGCCGGGGATCAGCCAGCGGCCGTCCATCGGCACCACCTCGGCGTCCTGGGGCACCACGACCGAGGCGCGTGGGCCGATCTGCACGATCCGTTCGCCCTCGATCAGGACCACGGCGTCATTAAGCGTGGTTCCGTTTTCAACAGACACCACCGAACCGCCGACCAGCGCCACGCGCTTGTCCGCAGGCGCGGCGACAGCGGTCGATGCGGCGAAAGCCACCATCAAGGCGCAGCCTCGCAACCAGCGATTTAGGATCGATTTGCTCATTTTCCCCTCCGAAAACAGACCGGCTTTACGCGCCCCGCAGGATCACTTTAAAAGTCCGTTCGGAAGTAACAATGCAACAACAAGCCTCATGAAGTTGCGTTTTTCGCAACATACGGGGCGCGGCTTTCCGGCGCACCCGATCAGGCCGCAACCTGCGTCAGCGCGCCTGTTCGCAGAAATCCGCCCAGGCCGGACGATCGCGCCGCACCATGTCGGGTCGGCGCGCATACCAGCCCGCACCATGCATCCGCGCCATCAGGCCCATGGCCGCCGCATCGACATGCAGACGCTCGCCATCGACGAAACGGTCGTCGATGTGAAAAACCGTCACCTCGCCCAGCACCACGGTCGAGGCGTCGCTGACATCGATCCGGTGCTTCAGGCGGCATTCCATGCTGACCGGCGCCGAGACGATGCGCGGCGGCGCCACATCGATCGACGCCACCGTCTCTATGGCCCCGGCGTGCAGTTCGTCGATGCCCGGCGGCGCGTCGATGCAGGTGAAGTTCATCGCATCCAGATCGGCCTCGGCCACCAGGTTCACGACGAACTCGCCCGTCTCCAGAATATTGGCGCAGGTGTCCTTATAGGCGCCGTCAGGACGCCGCATCAGGCCCAGGGCCACCAAAGGCGGTTCCGCCGACATCATGTTGAAGAAGCTGTAGGGCGCCGCATTCCTGATCCCCGCCTTCGACAGGCTGGTCACCCAGGCGATGGGCCGGGGCGTGATCGAGGCGCTCATCAGCTTGTAGCGGTCGGCGGCGGCCAGACGGCTGAAATCGAACTGCATCAGCCCTTGCCGCCCTTCCAGGCGACCGGCGTCTGGGGCGCGGCGTTGACGCTGAGTTGGAACACATCCGGCCGCGAATAATGGCCCGCCACGTCGAAATCGTACTTGCCGCGCGTCACAGCCGACAGGTCGATGTCGGCGTAGAGGATCGTCTCGCCCGAATAGTCAGGTCCGGCCAGAACCTCGCCCAACGGCGCGACGATCATGCTGCCGCCGCGCATCAGGACCGTATCAGGATCGTCGCCCAGCGCGCAGTCATAATCGGCGGCGTAGGCGCCCCGACGGATATGCTGACAGGCAGACAGAACAAAGCACCGCCCCTCCAGCGCGACATGCTGCATCGTCGCGGCCCAGCCGTCGCGGTCGTCCGCCGTCGGCGCGCAATAGATGCCGATCCCCTGGTCGTACATCGCCATGCGCAGCATCGGCATATAGTTCTCCCAGCAGATCACCGCGCCGATCCGTCCCAGGCTGGTCTCGATCACCGGCAGGGTCGAACCATCGCCGAAGCCCCAGATCAGACGCTCGGCCCCTGTAGGCATCAGCTTGCGGTGTTTGGCGATCAGGCCCCGCGCGCCGTCGAAGAACAGGGCGGTGCAGTAAAGCGTGCCGCCGTCGCGCTCGATCACCCCCATGACCACAAAGGCCTCGGTTTCGGCGACCGCCTCGACCACCGCCGCGACCTCGGGCCCGTCCAGATCGACCGCCCCCTGATAATAGCGCTGATAGTCGGCGCGCCCTTCCGGCTTGCGCATTCCCACCGGCGTGCCGAACGACGCCCCCTTGGGATAGCCGCCCAGGAAGGCCTCAGGAAAAACGATCAGCCGCGCGCCCGCAGCGGCCGCTTCACGGATCAGGCCCGCCGCCTTGTCCGCAGAGGCCTGGGGATCATGTGGCGAAGACGCGGCCTGGACGACGGCGGCCTTGTAGGACGGGCTCATGCGGGTCTCTCCGATACCTCGACTGACGTTCTGCAGATTAGTTGCATTTGACAGTAAATGGAAGATATTTTAGACCTATAATATATTGACCGAAGGGAGGCGTCCATGTCCGCTGGCGGATATGATCAGTACCGGGAGGACGTCATCGGCCGCGCCAATGTCGCCGACACCCCCGCGCTCGTCGATTATTACAGACAGCTTTCCAGACTGGGCGTCGGCGCCCTGTGGACCGTCGCCAACAAGATCGAGCCGTGGGAGCCGGTTTCGACGTCAAAGCCGATGCTGTGGCGCTATGACGATCTGCGCGACCATGTGCTGAAGGCGCTGGAGCTGGTGACGCCGGAACAGGCCGGACGCCGCGTCATCTATCTGGAGAACGAAGGTCGCGCGGACGTGGTCGCCGCCGTCGGTTGGCTCTATTCCGGCCTGCAGGTGATGAAGCCCGGCGAATGCGCGTCCAGCCACCGTCACAGCGCCTCTGCCCTGCGCTTCATCATGGAGGGCAGCGGCGCCTTCACAAATGTCGACGGGCACAAGATGACCCTGGGCGCCAACGACTTCGTCCTGACGCCAAACGGCACGTGGCACGAACACGGCGTCGATGAATCGGGCACCATCTGCATCTGGCAGGACGGCCTGGATATCCCGCTGATGAATGCGCTTGAGGCCAACTTCTATGAGGTCCACCCGGACCTGAACCAGGCCATCGCCTACCCTATCGACGACAGCACGGCGACCTGGGCGGGGGCTGGCCTGCGCCCGGCCGGACACAGTTGGACGCGTCGCTATTCGCCCCTGCTGAAATACGAATGGGCGCCGACCTATGAGGCGCTGGAGAAGTTCGCGCGCGTCACGGACGGCTCGCCCTACGACGGCGTCCACATGGAATATGTGAACCCCCACACCGGCGGCTCGGTCATGCAGACCATAGGCGCGGCGATGCAGATGCTTCGTCCCGGCGAGCACACCCGCGCCCACCGCCATACCGGCAGCATCGTCTATCAGTGCGCCAAGGGCGCCGGATATTCGATCATCAACGGCCGCCGCTTCGACTGGAAGGAACGCGACATCTTCGTGGTTCCGTCCTGGGCCTATCACGAGCACGCCAACGCCTCGGACCGCGAAGACGCCTGCCTGTTCTCGTTCAACGACCTGCCGTCCATCCGCGCCCTGGGCCTCTATCGCGAGGAAGCCCTGAGCGAGAACGACGGCCGTCAACCCATTCTCTCTCGCTAGAAAGACCAGACCATGCGCCTTGTAACCTACCGCGCGTCCATAGAGGCGGAAGCCCGGCTGGGAGCCATCAGCGGCTCTCTGGTGGTGGACCTGCAACGACTGGGCGCGGCGACCAACACGCCGCTGCCGTCCACCATGCTGGAGTTCATCGACCTGGGCCCCAATGCCGTAACCATCGCCAGCGATCTGATCGCTGTGGTCAACGGCCTGTTCCCGGTCGGGGTCGCGACGCCGCTCGCCAATGTGAAGCTGCTGGCCCCCATCCCGCGCCCGCGCAAGAACATCTTCGGCATCGGCCTGAACTACACCGAACATGTCGCCGAATCCGCCCGGTCGCTGGACACCTCTGCGGACCTGCCGCGCCAACCGGTGATCTTCTCCAAGCCTCCGACCACGGTCGTCGGCCCCGGCGATCCCATCGTCCACAACGCCAAGATCACCCAGCAGCTTGATTGGGAAGTCGAACTGGCAGCCGTCATCGGCGTCGCCGCCAAGGGCGTGGCGCGTGAGGACGCCCTGGCCCACGTCTTCGGCTATACGGTCCTGATCGACATGAGCGCCCGCGACTGCCGCCGCGCCGGTCAGTGGATCTATTCCAAGGGCCAGGACACCTTCGCCCCCATGGGCCCGTGCATCGTCACCGCCGACGAGATCCCGGACCCGCAGACCCTGGACCTGAGCCTGTCGGTCAACGGCGTGCAGAAACAGTCCAGCAACACCGCCTATATGCTGTTCAAGGTCGATGAGCTGATCGCCGACATCAGCCAGGGCATCACCCTGGAGCCGGGCGACATCATCGCCACGGGCACGCCCGCAGGCGTCGGCGCCGGTCTTGATCCGCAGGAATGGCTGTGGCCCGGCGACACCATCGAAGCCGAGGTGCAGGGCATCGGCCGACTGCGTCACGCCGTCATCGCCGCCTGACGAAAAAAGGGGAGGACATCCGTCCTCCCCTTCTACTTTTGCATAGTCGCTCGACCTTCAGTCCGCCAGCAATGCCTCGATCCGCTCACGGATGTCCTGAGGCCATTCGACAGCCTTCTGCCGATCCAGGTCCATGCAGACCAGAACGGCGGATGCGCGGATGCGGTCCACGCCGCCGCCGGTGATCCCATATTCGATATTGCAGCTGCTGCGGCCGATGCGGGTGGGACGCACCGTCACCGACAGTTCGTCGCCCAGCATGCCCGGCGCCATGAACTCGCACTCCAGCTTGACCGTCGGCACGCCGGTGCGGCGGGTCAGGTGCATGGCGGCGAAGTCGGCGCCCATGTCGGCGAACCAGTCTTCCAGCACCGCATTCAGCATCTCGAAATAGCGCGGATAGAAGACGATCCCGGCGGGATCGACGTCGGCGAAACGCACCTTCAATCGGGTCTCGAAACTCATCCTTGTCCTTTTCCGGCGATGGACGCCTTTAGTGTCGCCAGCAGCCCGTAGAGCTGCGTCTGATCCTCGACGCCGACCTCGGCGAACACCCCGGCGATCCAGCGATGGTGCGCCGCCGCCAGTTGGTCGAACTGCGCCTTGCCCGCCGCGCTCAGCACCACGATGGACGAGCGCCGGTCCTCTGGATCGGCCCGCGCCTCCACCAATCCCTGCTCCTGCAGCTGGCGCACAATGGCCGTGACATTGCCGTTGGACACCAGCAGCGCGCGCGACAGCTGCCCCATGGTCTGGCCGTCCGGGTGCCGGTTCAGCGAGGCCATGACGTCGAAGCGCGGCAGGGTCGTGTTGAACTGATCCTGGAAATTGCGGCGCAGCATCTTTTCGATGGTCATGGTGCAGCTGAGCATCCGCAGCCACACCCGCACGTCCATCGGCCCGCTGGCCCCGCCGTCCAGCTTTTCCGGCATGGAGATCGAGGCCGGTCTAGTCTTGTCGTCCATCACCCACGCGCCATTTCCGCCTGTTTCTGGAACTGGCGAATAAGCTGATCCTGGCCTGAGCGATACGCCGCAGGCGTGCTGATCGCGCGCCCGGCCTGGGCTGCGGCGCGCAGGGTCCAGACCGGGTCGGCCAGATGCGGACGGCCCAGCGCCACCAGATCGGCGCGGCCCGCCGCCAGGATGGAGTTGGCCTGATCCGCCTCGGTGATGTTGCCCACGGCGATCACCGGCACGCCCGCTTCGTTGCGTATCTGGTCGGCCATCGGCGTCTGGAACATGCGGCCATAGACAGGGCGCGCCTTCGGATCGGTTTCGCCTGCCGACACGTCGATCAGATCGGCGCCAGCCGTCTTCAGGCGTCGGGCGATCTCGACCGCCTCGGTGATGGTGACGCCCGCCTCGCCCGCCCAGTCGGTCGCCGACAGGCGAACGGCCAGAGGCTTGGCCGCCGGCCAGACGGCGCGGACCGCTGCGACCACAGCCAGGGGGAAGCGCAGACGGTTATCCAGGTCACCCCCATAGGCGTCCGTGCGGTGGTTCATCAGCGGAGTGATAAAGCTGGACAGAAGCCCGCCATGACCGGCGTGGACCTCAAGCATGTCGAACCCTGCGGCATCCGCCCGCCGCGTCGCCGCGACGAAATCATCCAGAATCCGCGCCATGCCCGCCTCATCCAGCGGCTGGGGCGTCAGGCCGCCGTCACGCCACGGGCGGTCGGAAGCCGCGACCACCGGCCAAGGCTGGGCCAGGGGAACATCTATCCGACCGCGCGCATCAGGGGGCTGGCACGATCCGCGCGGCCCGGCGTGGCCGATCTGGGCGCAGGTGGCGGCGCCGTCATGACTGCGGGCCAGAGTATTGATCCGCGTCCAGACGTCGATCTGGACGTCGTCGTACAGACCAGGGCAGGTCGGGGTCATCCGCCCCTCGGGTGACACCGCCAGCGTCTCCGTCATGACCAGACCCGCCCCGCCCAGCACGCGCGCGCCATAGTGGGTCAGGTGGAAGTCTGTGGCCGCGCCGTCGTCCTGGGCCGCATAGACCAGCATGGGCGGCACCACGACGCGGTTGCTCAGGGTCAGGCCGCCGACCGTGAACGGCGTCAGCAGCGGTGGGGCGACGTCGTCATTGTCTGCTTCGTCTGCGAACCATTGCTCGATCTTGGACAGCCAGGCCTCGTCCCGCTGGCGCAGGTTCTCGTGGCTGACCCGCTGGCTGCGGGTCAGAAGCGAATAGGCGAACTGGCGCGGGTCGAACCCGGCGTATCGCTCAAGAGTCTCGAACCATTCGGTCGAGTTGCGGGCGCTGTTCTGGATTTTCAGAACCTCGACCTGACGCTCGTCCTGATACTCCGCCAGGGCTCTGGTCAGGTCGTCGCGGCCTTCCAGACCCGAACGGCTCAGCACCTCGGCCAGCTTGATCGCATCCTCCAGCGCCAGCTTGGTGCCCGATCCGATCGAGAAGTGCGCCGTATGCGCCGCGTCGCCCAGCAGGACGACATTGTCGAACGACCACCGCCCGCAGATCACCCGACGGAAGTTGATCCAGGCTGCCGAGCCGCGCAGGTGCGAGGCGTTTGTCAGCAGGGCGTGTCCGTCCAGATGGCGGGCGAAGATGCGTTCGCACAGGGCGATGGTCTCAGCCTGATCCAGATGCTCCAGCCCCAACGCTTCCCAGGTCTGGGGCGAGCACTCGACGATGAAGGTCGAATGGGTTTCGTCGAACCGATAGGCGTGGGCCCATATCCAGCCCGCCTCGGTCTGTTCGAAGGCGAAGGTGAAGGCGTCGAACTGTTTGGTGGTGCCCAGCCAGATGAACTTGTTGGCCCGCGTCTGGATGTCGACGTCGAAACGGTCCTCGTACTGGGTGCGAATGCGGCTGTTCACCCCGTCGGCGGCGACGATCAGATCATAGTCCGCAAAGAACGTCAGATCGGCGCTGAACTCATGCTCGAAATGCATGATGACGCCCAGCTCGCGCGCCCGTGCCTGCAGGATCTGCAGCAGCTTCAACCGGCCGATGCCGATGAAACCGTGCCCTGACGACCGCTCGGAAGCGCCGTCGATGGCCACTTCGATATCGTCCCAGTGCGCAAAGCTTGACATGATGGTTTCGGCGCTGACGGGGTCGTTGCGCGTCAGATTCCCCAGCGTCTGGTCCGAGAACACCACCCCCCAGCCGAAGGTGTCGCCCGCACGGTTCCGCTCGAACACATGGACCTCGTGCGAGGGGTCCCGCAGCTTCATCGAGATCGCAAAATAGATGCCGGCAGGTCCACCGCCGAGACAGGCAACACGCATTTTCAGACCCTCAAGTTAGTTTAGGCCTAAAATAGTTTTCGGCAGGAGGCAAGCCTGTCGCCGTGTTCAGCCCAGATTGGCGTGCAGACGGTTCAGCATTTCCAGCAGGCGTGTGAACTCGTTCTGCGAGAAGCCCGAGATCACCTGGCGATACAGGGGCGCCGTGAGTTTTCGCGCCGCCGCCAGCTTTTCGCGCCCCAGATCGGTCAGGATCACATTGGTGACGCGGCCGTCCTGCGCATCCGGCGCGCGCTCGACCAGACCCGCCTTCATCATCCGCTCGATGATGCGCATCATCGTCGACAGGTGGATGACCGCCGTCTTGGACAGCTGGCCGATGGAGCGCGGCGATTCCTCGCCCAGCACCATCAGGACGCGCCATGTCGGGATGTCGATTTCGATGGCCCGAAGCTGGGCCTCGATGATCACATTGTACCGGCTGACAGCGCGATTCAGCAGGTAGAAGGGGTAGGAATCCACACGAAAAGATTCCGATCCCGGATCGCCCAGCGCCCTGGGATCATCCGCCATGTCAAACTGCTCCCGTCATGATGGCCGTCGAATTTTTGTTGCGTTTGCAAGTTTATTGGACAAGGCTTGAGGTCTCACTGGGATAGAGGAGGGCAAGATGTCTACCCCAACGAGCCAAACCCTAAATCAATTCGCCGCCGCAATCGCCACCGGCGACATCCGGGTGATCGACCTGACCCAGACCCTTTCGGAGGACACGCCGACGCTGGTGCTGCCGCCCGAGTTCGGCCAGTGCGCGCCGTTCAGCCGCAATGAAATCTCGCGCTACGACGACCGCGGCGTCGCCTGGTACTGGAGCAACTTCACCGTCGGCGAGCATACCGGTACCCACTTCGACGCGCCGATCCACTGGGTCAGCGGCAAGGACCTGGCGGACAATACGGTCGACACTCTGCCGACGCAGGACCTGATCGCCCCCGCCGTCGTCATCGACTGCTCGAATGACTGCGCCGCCGACGCCGACTTCCTGCTGACAGTCGAACACATCACAGCCTGGGAAGCCGAGCATGGCCGCATCCCGCCCAGAAGCTGGATCCTGTTCCGCACCGACTGGTCCAAGCGCATCGGCGAGGCCTACACCAACCGTCGTGAAGACGGCGCCCATACGCCCGGACCATCCACCGACGCCGTGCGCTTCCTGGTCGAAGACCGCGACGCCCTTGGGTTCGGCGTAGAGACCATCGGCACCGACGCCGGACAGGCGCATCTGCTGACGCCGCCCTATCCCGCGCACACCCTGTTCCACGCGGCGGGCCGCTATGGCTTGCAGTGCCTGGAGAACCTGGACCTGCTGCCGCCGACCGGCGCCGTCATCATCGCCCCGCCGCTGAAGATCCGCGACGGGTCGGGCAGCCCCTTGCGCGTTCTGGCGCTCGTCGGAGCCTGAGGTCATGGCCGAGCGTTCGTTCAAGTCCGAGGTCCTGAAGCTGACCGCCTCTGAAGGGGAAACCTTCCGGGGCGAAGGCATCCTGGCCGTCACAAAGGCCCTGCTCCAGTCCGGCGTGGCCTATGTCGGCGGCTATCAGGGTTCGCCCATCAGCCACCTGATGGACGTCTTCGCCGACGCGAACGATCTGCTCGAAAGCCTGGGCGTCCACTTTGAGGCCAGCGCGTCGGAGGCCACCGCCGCCGCCATGCTGGCCGCCTCGGTGAACTATCCGTTGCGGGGCGCGGTGGCCTGGAAATCGGTGGTCGGCACCAATGTCGCCTCCGACGCCCTGTCGAACGTGGCGTCCGGCGGCGTGAAGGGCGGCGCCCTTATCATCGTCGGCGAGGACTATGGCGAAGGCTCCTCGATCATGCAGGAGCGCACCCACGCCTTCGCCATGAAGTCACAGATGTGGCTGCTGGACCCGCGCCCCAACCTGCCCAGCATTGTCGACATGGTGGAGAAGGGGTTCGAACTGTCGGAGGCCTCCAACACCCCCGTCATGCTGGAGCTGCGGGTCCGCTCCTGCCACATGACCGGCGAGTTCACCGCCCGCGACAACCGTCGTCCGCCCCTGACCGTGTCTGAAGCGGCCGCCGCCCCGACGCGCGACCTGAACCGCATCGTCCTGCCGCCCGCCAACTTCCTGCACGAAGTCGAGAAGATCGAGAAACGTTGGCCGGCGGGCATCGCCTTCGTCCGCGACAACCATCTGAACGAACTGTTCGGCCCCGAAGAGGGCGACATCGGCGTCATCGTCCAGGGCGGACTCTACAACAACCTGAACCGCGCGCAGGAACTGCTGGGCCTGTCCAACGCCTATGGCGACAGCGAACTGCCGATCTACTGCCTGAACGTGGCCTATCCGCTGATCCCGGAAGAGGTCGTCGCCTTCTGCCGCGGCAAGAAGGCGGTGCTGGTGCTTGAGGAAGGCCAGCCCGAGTTCATCGAGCACGAACTGAACACCCTGGTTCGGCGCGGCGATCTGCAGACCCGCATCGTCGGCAAGGGCGTCATGCCACGCGCAGGCGAATACACCAGCGACGTCATCCGCAAGGGTCTGATGAAGTTTCTGGAGGAATGGCGGCCGTCCCGCGCCCTGCCCCAGAGCGTGCAGACGCCGCTGGACCCCACGACCGCCTCACAGATTCCAGCCCGGCCTGCAGGCTTCTGCACGGGCTGTCCCGAACGCCCGATCTTCACCGCCATGAAGATGGTGGAGCGCGAGATCGGCCCGACCCACGTCTCGGCGGACATCGGCTGCCACCTGTTCTCGATCCTGCCGCCGTTCAACATCGGCAACACCACGATGGGATACGGATTGGGCGGCGCCGGCGCCTCGGCCTTCAAGCCCAAGGATCGCAGGGCCATCGCCGTCATGGGTGACGGCGGCTTCTGGCATAACGGCCTGACATCCGGGATCGGCAACGCCGTCTTCAACAAGGACGATTCCGTCACCCTGATCGTGGACAACGGCTATTCCGCCGCGACCGGCGGTCAGGACATCCTGTCATCCCGCGCCGACAACCGCGTCCGAAGCACGCGCAACCCCATCGAAAAAGCGGTGCGCGGGATCGGCGTCGACTGGGTCCGCTCGATCAACCGCACCTATGACCTGCGCAAGATGCGCGACGCGCTGAAAGAGGCCCTGACCACCAAGGAGGCTGGACCGAAGGTCATCATCGCCCAGTCCGAATGCATGCTGAACAAACAGCGGCGCGAGAAGCCGCTGGTGCGGGCCGCTATCAAACAGGGCCGTCGTGTGGTGCGCGAGCGCTTCGGCATCGACCCCGACACCTGCACAGGCGACCACAGCTGCATCCGCCTGTCGGGCTGCCCTTCGCTGTCGATCAAGCCCAACCCCGACCCCTTGCGTCAGGACCCCATCGCCCATGTCGACAACAGCTGCGTCGGCTGCGGCCTGTGCGGCGAGGTCAGCCACGCCGCCGTCCTGTGCCCCAGCTTCTATCGCGCCGACATCGTCTCCAACCCCGGCGCGTGGGAGCGGTTCGCCTCGCACATCCGCCAGGCGGTGATCGGCTTTCTTCAAACCCAGGACAATCGCGCCCGCGCGGCCAGAGCTTTCTGATGACCGACCAAAGACAACGTATCGGCATCGCGATCCTGGCCCTGGGCGGTCAGGGCGGCGGGGTTCTCGCAGACTGGATTCAGGAGGTCGCCCGCGCAGAGGGCTGGCTGGCCCAGGGCACCTCGGTGCCGGGCGTGGCCCAGCGGACCGGATCGACCGTCTATTATGTCGAACTGGCGCGTCAGACCGGAGAGCGGGCGCCCATCATGGCCCAGATGCCCGCGCCCGGAGACGTCGACATCGTCATCGCCTCGGAGCTGATGGAGGTCGGCCGCGCCCTGGTGCGCGGCTTCGCTAGCCCCGACCGCACCACCCTGATCGGCTCAACCCACCGCATCTACGCCATCTCTGAAAAGTCGGCGATGGGCGACGGGCGCGGCGACGGCGACAAGATCATCGAGGCCGCGCACAAGCGCGCCCAGCGTTTCATCGGCTTCGACATGGAGGCCGCAACCGATCGCTCCGGCAGCGTGATCAGCTCGATCATGTTCGGCGCTCTGGCGGGCAGCCGCGCCCTGCCCTTCGCGCGCGAAACCTTTGAGGCCGCGATCCGCCACAGCAAGATCGCCGTCGAGAGCAATCTGAAGGGTTTCGACGAAGGCTATCGCGCCGCCCAGGCCCCGGTCGCCCTGCCCGAACAGGTCGACCACGACACCCCGACGCCCTCCACCGAGGCCGGACGCGCCCTGTACGCGCGCGTACAGAAGACCCTTCCCCGCCCAGCGCACCGCAATACGCTGCACGGCCTGCATAAACTGCTCGACTATCAGGGCCCGCAGTACGGAACCCTCTATCTTGATCGGCTGGAGCGGATCGCGCGACTGAACGGACCTGACGTCCTGATCGTCGAAGCCGCCCGTCACCTGGCCCTTTGGATGGCCTATGAAGACACCATCCGCGTCGCCGACCTGAAGACCCGCGCCAGCCGCATCGACCGCGTCCGCACCGAGGTCAAGGTTGGCGACAGCCAGTTGCTGGGGGTGACCGAGTTCATGCACCCGCGCCTTCAGGAAGTCTGCGAAACCCTGCCCGCCGGGCTGGGTCGTGCGATCCTGAAGAATGCAACGATGCGCCGCATTCTGGAGCCCTTCTTCCGTGAAGGCCGCTATGTGAAGACCAGCAGCCTGCCCTGGTTCCTGGTCCTGCGCACCCTCGCCAGCCTGCGCCCCATTCGCCCCCGCTCCCTGCGCTATGTCGAGGAGCAGGCCCGGATCGAGGACTGGCTGGAACGCATCGAACGCGCCGCGCCGATCGAACCCGACCTCGCCCTGGAGATCATCCTGTGCCAGCGCCTGATCAAGGGTTACGGCGACACCTTCGAGCGCGGTCTGGCCAACTACACCCAGATCATGGCCGTCAGCGCTCGCCCCGACGTGACGGCCCAACAACTGCGCACCCTGCGCGACCTGGCGCTAAGCGACGACCGGGGCGAAGCCCTGAAGGCGGCACAATAGAGCCGGTCTGAGCAGCGGCTACGCCGGCACCCCCAAGGATTACCAACGATCCGCTTTCTCATCCCACAGCCTGCGACAACAAGCGCCCGCGCGGAGCATGGACACAGGCCGTGGCGATTACCAGATGGCGGCAATGCCTAGCCTAGATTACTTCCCTCTGGTCACTGACCGCCTGACCCTTAGACCAATCAGAGCCGCCGACTTCCCCGCCTACGCCACCTATCACGGCCGCGCGGATGTCTATCGCTTCCTCTACGCGGCGCCGCCGCAGAACCAGGCGCTTGAAGCCCAGTTCTTGGACGCTACGCAGCCGAAATTCGCCGAAGATGGAGACGTCTTCCGCCTGGCCGTCACCTTGACGGGCAAAGACGAAATGATCGGCGAAGTTCTGCTCAAGCTGGCCAATCAATCGGCCGCGCAGGGGGAAGTCGGCTATATCTTCAACCCCGCCTGGGCCGGACACGGTTATGCCGTCGAAGCGGTAAAGGCCCTGGTGCGCGTGGGGTTTGAACAAGCCGGGCTGCATCGGATCTTCGCACGCCTCGACGCGGCGAACGCTGGCTCGGTCGCCTTGATGCGGCGCCTCGGGTTTCGACGCGAGGCGCACCTGATCCAGAACGACTGCTTCGACGGCATCTGGGGCGATGAGTTCATCTACGCCCTCCTTCGATCCGAGTGGATGGCGCGCCCCGCGTAACGCCTCGTCGCCTTTGAGACAGGTCTCGCCTATATAGCGCCCCTCACACCCGGCCTGGCCCCGCCATGTTCTGGACGGGAGCTTCGACCAGGCCGCCATTTTCCTGTGCGCTCCGTGTGCGCTGAGATATTGCTCAAACAATGCCCCAGAACCAATCCCGCAAACTCTCCGTCGCCCCGATGATGGATGGTGCTGATTATGGTGTGTAATCAGTAGGTTGTGGGGCGACGTGTGCAAAATTTGCACACGCAGTTCTGGTTTTCTTTCCTTTTCGTTCTCGCGAACGAGCACGAATTCCCACGTCAATGACTCGGCGGCCCACGGAGACCGCGCTTCGTCCGCTGCCGTTGGCAGCTGCTCCCGGTAGCTTTCTAGTTGTGCCGTCCCTTTGACCGTGAGCTCCATGCAGACGGTGTTCACAGCGGTCGGGGCGACTCAAGCGTCTGTCGATCGCGGATAGATTCAACATGTCGATATAGAAGTTCGAATCGCGCCGGGCGCGCCACTTCGGTTTAAAACCGAGAACTCCGCCAGCGGCGGCGTAACTCCCACCATCGCTAGACGCCAAGGCCCGCAGAAGCTCGGTTCGTGAGCCGATGATGCGCGCCTCGGTCTTGCTGATGACCTCCACGCGCTGCGTTAGGGCCCGCAGGTGATCCCGACGATAGCCGCTGGTGCGATCCCGTAGCTTGCGCCGTGCGGCGGTGGCGAAGCGCGCCAAGGCGTCCGGTGTGATCGTCGGCGCCAGCCGCTCCACAGACGCGCTGATTCGCTCAGCGTCTGCTCTGGCCTGATCGCGGACGCCGGAGAGTTCAGCGACCCGATCCTTCAGCGAGGCGTCGTCCGGCGACAGCAGACCGTTCTCGATAGCTTCGTAGAGCCGATTGAGCTTGGCCTCGGCCTCAGTGGCGCGCTTGCGCATCTCCGCGACATGGCCGCGCCTCTGGTCAGCCCATTCCTCCCGACGATCCAGAAGTTGCTCCATTAACGCCGCGAGACGCTGCGGATCGGCGGAACAAAATAGCTGCTGAGCACGCGGACTTTTCAACCGATGCCTATCGAGCGGTAGCCAAGGATTTCTACACGGACTTGCGGGAGACGTGGGAGCGCTTCGTTGAGGAGGTATTGCTAGGGAAGACCGTTGAGCGCTTTAACTCTGAAGTGAAAACGCAGAGCCTCAAGAATGTTGTCGTCGAAGATTCGGACTACAAGACGGTCTATTGGGCGATGAAGCGCGTTTCCGAACGTTCTGGCCATGACATGGCTGCCGGAAAGAACGTTCCTGCGCCTACGCCTGATGACATGAAAGCCGACCTAGACGAGCTTGAGACCTTCCGTATTCAGGTTGCCAAGCGCGGAAAGGATCAAGCGAAGGTTCGCGAGGCTCTGGAGGAAGCGCCCAAGGCTCAGGTGTTTGGCTAGGTTCGCTTGCGCCCATCAGGTCGTGTGATATATAAAAACATATCAAACGTCATTTTTGATATGTTTTTATATATCAGAAATTGACATTTCCATCCTCCGTGTGATATGTAATGCGGCATCAAAGGATGTGTTTGATGCGGGATAATATATCGAAGCTGTACAGCCTTGAGCAAATAGCCAGCGCGCTCAAAGAGGCTCGCCACAATAAAGGATGGAGTCAGCGTGAGCTGAGTGCTCGTTCGCGCATTGCCCAACCGCAGATTTCGCGGTTTGAAAATGGCGATGTCGACATGCAGCTGTCGAGCCTGATCGAGTTGGCCAGGACGCTCGATCTCGATCTCCAGCTTGTCCCCCGCTCAGCCGTTCAAGCGGTCGCTGCGGTCGTGAAGGAGCGCGAGGGGGAGGCCGAAGAGGCGGCGCTACGCAAAACGCTCAAACGCCTTATCCAGGTGGTCAGCACCTTTGAGCAGACGCACCCTCATCTGACGAGCATTTTGCACCTCAAGGATGCGGCGCTCGAAGTCGAGGAAATGGCTTATATCCTCGTCCCGAAAGCGGCCAATCAGGTGATCGGCGGCGTCGCCCAACGTCTCGAAGATTTAGCAACAACCAAAAAACGGTCGCCTGCCCGGTTCTCCCGCGACATCAAGGCCGCAACCCACGAGCTGCGCACCCTGCGCAACATCGCCGTGCACGGCCAAGGCCTCAAGCAGATGCCAGCCTATAGCCTCGATGAGGAGGACTAGATGGCCGCTGACGTTCTTGAAGTTCTCCTTGGTGGCCGACCGATTGGCGCACTCACCGCACTCAACGGGGACCGTTCGGTGTTCTCGTTCACGGATGAGTATGCCGATGACGCCGCGCGGCCGACGCTCAGCCTCTCGTTCAAAGATGCGCATGGCGGCCTGATCCGCGACTTCAACCACCAGCAAACCCGGCTGCTGCCGTTCTTCTCGAACCTGCTGCCGGAAGGATCGCTGCGCGACTACTTGGCGAAGCGTGCCCATGTGAAGGTCGTGCGGGAATATCCACTGCTCGAAGTGCTTGGGCCGGATCTACCCGGCGCGGTCACTGTCCGCCCGGCTGGGGCGGGGACGGTTGACGATGAGGAGCTGCCGGAAGCTGTCCAGGCGAAGCCGGGGAAAGGCCCGCTTCGCTTTTCGCTGGCGGGCGTGCAGCTCAAGTTCTCAGCAGTCGAAAAGGCGCGGGGCGGGTTGACCATCCCGGCGAGTGGTGCGGGCGGTGACTGGATCATCAAGCTGCCTTCAACGCGCTTTGCCGGCGTATCCGAGAACGAGTTCTCGATGATGAAATTGGCAAGCGGGATGGGCATGGATGTGCCGGAAGTCCGCCTCATGCCGCTGGATGAAATCGAAGGCTTGCCCGACGGGATCGGCAAGATCGAGGAGGGCGCCTTCGCTATCCGTCGTTTCGATCGCACGGGTGATGGCGGTCTGGTTCATATCGAGGACTTCGCCCAGGTCTTCGGCATCTATCCCGAAGACAAGTATGGAAAGGGCAGCTACCGCTCGATCGCACGGGTGCTCTGGATCGAAACGGGCGAGGCGGGCATCCGCGAGTTCATCACGCGGCTCATATTCAACACCCTCATCGGCAATGCCGATATGCACCTCAAAAACTGGTCGCTCATCTACCCGGGTGGCAGGACGCCGCAGCTCGCTCCAGCCTACGATTTCCTGTCGACGACGGTCTACATTCCCGACGATAGCATGGCGCTGCGGTTTGGCCGCTCCAAGCTCATGACCGATCTGAGCATCGACGAAATCACCTACATGGCCGCCAAGGCGGGGCTCCCGGAAACCTTGGCGCGGACGGCGGCGCTCGAAGCCGTCGAACGCTTCCGGGATGTTTGGCCGCGGGAGCGGGCAAACCTTCCCGTCTCGAAGGATGTAGCGGCAGAGATTGAACGGCTGCTGGCGGCGGTGCCAATCGCCAGCGGTCGATAAGCGAGCGCTGGGGGCGACATGCTGAAATGGCTGTTCGGAGCCAAAGAGGGTTCGGCTGAGACGGCCACGCGCGCCTCAGCCGGTCGCCGCATTCGCCGACAAACTCTGGACGACAGCCTTGGCAGCATTGTCCATATCCCGGAGCTGAAGTTCATCGGTCACTGTGTCCAGTCACCGAATGGGCGCTACGCGCTCCTCTGGCGGGACGGCAACGACGAAGGGACAAGGGGCGGGGCCAGAGAATCTGGCTTGGGCCGCTACTATCTCATTGATGGCGATGTCGTCGTGGCTGAGGGTCGGGTCGAGCGGCCTAACAGCGGCCATGTTGCGGACAACGGCACTTTCACCCTCAACGACTGGCGGTTCACCTCCGCGCTCTGCGGGAGGTTCCTCGCCTTCCGCGCGGACGGTAGCCCGATCATCGCCCGTGATTTTGCGGCGAACATCTATGAGAGCGGCTTGTCACCAGACGGGCGTTTGGCCGTCTGCCAAGCGTGCAATGCGCCAAACTCTGAGGATAGTTCGCGGCTGGTCATCTTCGACCTCGAAGCCGGGGTTGAGACAGGGAGCTGCGTGCCGGAGTCGGGCTGGGCGGCCAGCTACGAGTTTCCGACGGATCGGCCCGTTGTGCGGCTGGTCTATCTCAAGGGTGAAGGCTTCGATTACGGCCTCGACGGCACGTTCCTGGAGCGAGAAAAATGGGTCGAGGCGTCCCTTGCCAAGGGTGACGTGTATGTCGTCCATCGCCTGCTGCGCGCTGCCGGCGACGTGCCGCCGCCGGATTTGGCGAACCGATGCGTGCTGAGCCTCGACAGTTTCCTTGTCAACGCAGGTGATCCCGACCCGCGCACGCGGGCCTTGGCGCTAAAACTCAAAGGTTCCTGCCTTGAGGTCTTGGGCGACTATCCCGGTGCGCTGCGGAGCTACGATTCAGCTCTGGCGCTCGATCCGAGAATCGGTGTGAAGCGTCGCGCCGACCGGATGCGAAAGGAGCTCTAATCTCCCAACGTCCGCTTTGCGCAAGGGTCCGGTGGCACCGCTTTTGACTCCAAGGCGAACTAAGGGATGTCAGCTTCTAGCCAATTAACCTTCAACGGCGTGCGCTCGATAACGAGGATAGGGCTGGACCTTTGGCCGATTTCGCAACGCCAGTTGCTGGACGTAACGGCTGCGCTTGAGTTATTTGGTCGTTCCTGACGGCGGGGTGAAACGATGCGTGCAGCTTGGATCGGTTCAGTTGCTGTCGGCGTTTTGGCCGGATCAGCGCCGAACGCCCTTGCGGCGGTCTCCCAAGTTCAGGCCGCGCCCCAAGAGGCGGCCCAAGGCGTGGCCACAGTCGCTCTGACCTTTGCGGCTGCTCAACAACGTTTGCGCTCCAATTCCAGTCTCGGTCGCGCTGCGGGCTATGGGATGCAGGCCGCGAGGGCCCAGGCGGATGTGGCTGCCGGGCTGAATCGGCCGACCGTAGCGCTCGATGCTCAGTTGATCCGTTATCGCAAAACATTCGATCTCTCGCTGGGTGACACGCTGGACCGCGCGCAGGCCGAGCTCGGCGCCGCCATTCCTGGGCTCATCGCGGACTTGCCCGGTGTGCCGGGTGACATGTTGCAGAGTGTCGGTCAGCGGCTGGAAGCGGCGCTTCCCGAATTTTTCGCCGCCTTGCCGCAAGACGTCCGACTGCAGATCGACGACACGACCTTTCGCCCCACAGTGACGGCGCTTCAGCCGATCTACACCGGCGGCGCAATCCCAGCCTTACGACGAGCGGCGTCGGCCAATGTGGATCTGGCGCAGGCGAAACAGCAGGAAGCGGTCAGTCTGGAGGACGTAAATCTGGCGCGGGCTTACTTTGGCCAGGTGCTGGCAGCCGAAGCACTGAAGATCGCACGGGAGACCCGTGACGGCTTCGATCTGCATTTGCGCAACGCTCGACTGCTGGAATCGCAAGGCGTGCTCAGCCACGCCCAGACGCTTCAGGTGGAAGTCGCCCGCGATGCGGCGCAGCGGCAGGTCAACAGGGCCGAACTGGAGCACGACAACGCCGTGGCGTCCCTCGCCAGAGTCGTTGACACCAATGACGCCGTCGTTCCCACCACGCCCCTGTTCGTAAACCGCGACCCAGTCGGTCCCGCCGGCGTGTTTCTTGACCAGGCAAGCCAGGCGAACGCTCGCCTTGCGCAGGCTCAAGCCGGGCGCGATCTGGCCGAGGCGGGCGCCGATCTTGCAGCGTCACGAATGAAGCCGTCCGTCTATGCATTCGGAACCTACAACTTGAATCCAGACGACGCTCTGCCGACCGAGCCGGATTGGGCGGTAGGGATCGGCGCCCGCTACACTCTGATATCGACGGTGGATCGACGACGCATGCTGGGCGCAGCGCGCGCTCAGGCCTCGGCTGCTGCGGAGGTGGAACGACAGGCTCGAGACGACGCCCGATTGCTGGTCACGCGAGCCTATAATCAGGCGGAATTGGCGCGTCGTCAGTTTTTGAGCATGGACAGCAGCCTGCAGGCCGCCAGCGAGAATCTTAGGGTTCAGGAGGTTGGGTTCCGTGAAGGCGAGGCCACTGCCGCCTCGGTCGTTGACGCCCGCAATCTTCTGGGGGGCGCGCGTTTGCAACGCGCGGCAGCAGCTTTCGAATATGATCTCAGTCTGGCCGCCCTGCTAGCGGCGTCGGGAAGCGATCTGACCTTGAACGACTATCTGCAACGCGAAGATCGGATCAGCGCGCCATGAGCGATACGCCTCCCTTTGCCGATGCCCCGACAAACGGTGCGCCGACCATTGCGGCCGGTCGTACGTCTGCACGACGACGCGTTCTGCCTGTGATCGTAGGCGTCGGTCTCGTGCTGCTGATCGGCTTCATCATCGTGGGCCTCTTCCTTGCGGCGCGTCCTGCCAAGGATCAGGTTCAGGGCATGGTCGAGGCCGAAACCTTCACCGTTGCGACCAAGGTGCCCAGCCGCGTGGAGCGTTTCCTCGCGTCACAGGGCGATCACGTGAAGGCAGGTCAAGAGTTGGCTCTGATGAGCAGCCCGGAGGTTGCAGCAAAGGAGGCTCAAGCCCGCGCCTTGCTTCAGTCGAGTGAGGCCATTCAGTCGATGAGCCGCGAAGGCGCTCGCCGCGAAGATGTGAAGTCGGTCGAGTCCGTCTGGCGCGCCGCTCAGGCGACGGCTCGTTTGGCGGACCAGACTGCGCGGCGGGCGGAAAATCTGTTCGCCGAAGGCGTGATTTCCGCCCAACGCCGTGACGAAGCCGTGGCCGCTCGCGCTGCTACAGCCTCGCAGTCCGAAGCCGCCCGTCAGCAGTATCTGAAGGCGTTGGCAGGGACACGGCCGCAGGAAAAATCCGTTGCCGATGCCAATGTGCAAGGCGCGCAGGCCGCAGTCGCCGAGGTCCAAAGCCTCCAGGGTGAGACACGACTGCTTGCTCCAAACGACGGCGAGGTTGCGGAGCGTTTCGCCAATGTCGGCGAGCTCGTGCTCACGGGCGTGCCAGTCTTCACAATCGTGGACATCGGCGACCCTTGGGTTACGTTCAGTGTGCGCGAGGATCAGTTTCGCGATCTGAAAATCGGCGCGATCGTGCGTGGCGATGTGCCCGCACTCGGCCTCGCTGACGTCGCCTTCCGGATCACCGCCATCAATCCTCAAGGTGAGTTCGCCACCTGGCGCTCAACCCGGCAGTCGAGCGGCTATGACGTGCGAAGCTTTCAGGTCAAGGCCAAGCCTGTTCGACCTGTCAGCGGCCTGAGGCCTGGCATGAGCGTGCTGTTCGATTGGTCCGCACGGTGAGACGCCTCGCGGCCGTCTTCGTATCGGCCGTTCGGGACGAGGCGCGCGTCCTGGTGAGCCGACGGTGGGACGCGTTCGTCGCCTTTGGCCTGCCACTGATCCTGCTGATGGTCATCGCGACGATGCTGGCCCCTGGAGTGATCCGTCAGGCCCCGGTCGCCGTGGTCGATCAGGACAATTCGGTCTTCAGCCGCGCCGCAATTCGCAACATGGAGGCGAGCGCCGGTGTTCGCGTGACCCATGCTCCGGCGACGATGACGGAGGCCATGGCCTTGATGCGACGGGGCAAGATTTACAGCGTCGCTCATTTCCCAGCAGGTTTTTCTGACGGGGCGTTTCGTCGGCCGGAACAGGTGACCGTGTCGTTCAATGGCGCCTTCCAGACGGTCGGCGCCTTGTCGGCCTTGGGGCAGAGCGCGGCCATCGCATCAGCGGCCGGCCAGCAGTTGCAAGAACGCGCGCGCCAGAGAGGATTGCCCGAAACCGCATTGCAACACCCCGCTGTTCAGGTGTCGATCGTCGGCAATCCGCAGCTCAGCTTCGAGCTTTTTCTCGGCGGACTTCTGGCGCCGGGTGTCCTTCATCTGCTGGCGGCTTGTTCCGCGGTGTTGGCGGTTGGTCGGCAAATGCAGGGCGGCTCATTCAAACGCTTCAAGGCCGAGATGGGCGGCTTCACGACGACAGCTCTGATCGGGCGACTCATTCCGCACTTCGTGATCTTCAGCCTGTGGGGGTTGGCCTGGATCGCCTGGCTCGGCGGCGTCCGGGGCTGGGGTGTAGCAGGCTCTCTCCCTTTGCTGATCGTTGGCATACTCGCCTTGATGGCGGTGAGCGTTGTCTTGTCGGCTTTTCTGGTCTCTGCGCTTGGCGAGGTGGATATGGCGTTCTCGGCCACCGCCATCTATTCGGGCGCGGCTATCGCCTTTTCCAACGGCACTCTCCCGTTGGACCATGGGCCGCGCTTCGCCCGGATCTGGAGCGATATCCTTCCCTATACGCACTATCTACGGCTGCAGACGGGCCAGCTGGTCACGGGTGCGACTTCCGCATCGGCATGGCGAGACTTGATGATTCTGAGCGGCGTCACCGTCATTGGTCTTCTTCTATCGGCGCTTTTCATCCGGGTACGAGCGCGTCTTGTCCCCAAGCCTGAGGATTTGAACTTTCCGCTTCCGCAACAGGGCGTTATCGCCGCCTTCGCCGCGACGTTCCGGAACCTGCCGAGTGCGCGGCCGGTCAGCAGTCTGCTGATCTTGGCCGTCGTCCTTTACGCCTTTTACTATCCGGCCGCCTATGCCGGACAGGCCGCGACGGGACTGCCCATCGCCATAGCGACACCGACGCAGACCGCGCTGACGCGCACTCTTGTCGAAGACCTGAATGCTTCGCGCGAGATCGAGGTCGCCGCCGTGATTTCATCCCCTGCTGAGGGCTTTGAACTGATGCGGCGGGGCGTGGTCGATGGGGTCGTCGTCCTGCCTCAGCGTTTTGAGCCCGATCTGGTCAGGGGGGCGCCGACGGGCGTGGCCATCTGGCTGAACGGCGGTTATCTGGTTCGTGTCACAGCGGTCGGCAGAGCCGTCGCCGCCGCAACAGCGCAGGTCGCCGAGGCGCAGTTGAAAGGGCTGCCTGATATCGCCCGCGCCGTCAGATTAGCGCCGACCCTGAAGCAGGTTTCCCTCTTCAACCCGACGGAGGGCTACGGCGGTTACGCCGTGCCGGCGGTCAGTCTTATCATCTTGCAGCAGACGCTATTGCTGGGAGCCGGCGTGATCACAGCCGTGCGTCGAGAGACCGGCGCGGCTAGGCTGAAACGCAGCGCGCGCTTCGGTCTGTGGCTGGCGCTTACGGCGATTGGGACAGCCTCCAGCCTCTTCTATTTCGGTTTCGTGTTCTGGTTTCAGGACTATCCCCGCGCAGGCAACCTGATCGGCGTCCTACTGCTAGCGCCAATTTTTTCAGCGGCGGTCGCCGCTGTGGGTCTGCTTCTAGGCGCGCTTTTCGATCGCCACGAACGGGTCTTGCAGGTTCTGGTCGGCACTTCCGCGCCCTTGTTCTTCTTGTCCGGCGCTGCGTGGCCGCATTTCATGATGCCTGAAGGTCTTGTCTGGCTCGCGCATTTTTCACCGTCTACCGCTGCCGTTCAGGCTTTTGTTCGCCTGAACGCCATGGGCGCCAGCCTTTGGGAAGTCTCAGGTTTGGCAGCCATTCTGACAGGCCTCGCTGTCATCTATGGCGGGGTCTGGGTCGTGTGTGGAACATTGCGTTCTGACCTGCGTCGATGACGTCAGGCGCCAACAAATCCGTTAGCTCGGGAGGAACAAAAAACTCTATCTCGACATCGGAATGGATGGCGACACTGCGGATGTCGGATCGTATGGCGCTTTGGCTGACATTCGCACTATCCATCGAAGGTGAACTGTTCAAACATCGGCGACGGGCCTAGATCAGAACTCAACGAACAATCAGTAACCAGGCCCACGCCGAGCTTCTATGTCGCGTTCTTGCAAAGCCGCCAATGTCCGCTTCTGGCGGATACCGTTGAAAAAGTCGGCAGGCTGACGAGGCGGCTCGGCTGATTGGTCAGGCGGTGACGAGATCGCGGGGCTCGGGGGCCTTCAGGCGGACACCGGGGCGGTCTGCAACTGGATCAGACGGGCCATTTTACGCAGGTTCTGGGCGGTGGCGGCGAGTAGGAACTCGTCGCGGGCGCCGCAGGGACCGCGAAGGCGCAGCCGGTCCAGCCGGAGGATGCGCTTGAGGTGGGCGAACAACATCTCGACCTTCTTCCGCTCGCGTCGGGAGGTGACGTAGGCGTCGGTCCTGGCGATGTCGCGGGCGACGTCCCTGGCGTCTTCGTGGATGGAACGGGTCACCTTCCGAGCCGGCCCGTTGGGGCAGCAGTTGGGTTTGAGCGCGCAGGCTGTGGATCGGCGTGGAAAAGGGACCCCGTTAGCGGTGTGATCGGCGTCGAATAAGGACCCCTCATTCCTGAGGTCTAACGGTGGCGGCTTGGCGG
>NZ_JAEPWN010000018.1 GCF_016654005.1 Brevundimonas nasdae
GCTGCGCGGCTCGGCCTGTTGCTCACCCCACGCTGCGAGGCGTAACTAACCCAAGGACTCTGGTCGCCGCTGGATGAAAACTCAGAGGCACGTCACCGCCACCGAGGTCCAGATCACCACCTGGGTCCACAGCGCCCCGTTGGAACGCAGAACGGTCGGGTATAGCCAGTGCGGAATGGCCCCGAACCAGGACAGGACCCGCTCGCGCCGATTGGTGTCCTGAACCACCTCGCCCGAGGCGGCGGAGACATAGATCTCGGACCCCGCCGGATCATTGACCGCGATCTGATAAAGGGGGGCGCGACGCCCGGCCTGAATAGTCCACTGATCGACCTTGTCCAGACGCCGCCCGACCAGAGCGCCTTCGAGACCGTGTCGGGCCGCATATTCAGCTGCGACCTGACGAACCTGGGCGTCGTCGAGCGTTTTCACGGGATCGCCTGTACGCAGATTGAACGATCCCGTCGGCGCGTTCTGGACGGCGGCGCCCCGGCGCGGGGTTCCTGAGAACCGCAGCACCGGATCGCCGTTCAGCATCTCGACCCGGAAGCCCGGCACGATCTGATCGTCCGTGAACGGAAGACGATCCAGATCGCAGCAGGCCGACAGGTCGAGCGGCTGCAATCCCTCCAGCCGCTCTGCATCCGTCAGGGAGGGGAAGCCCTGATAGAGCATGACGAAGCCGGACAGACACCACAGCGTCATCAGCAGACCGACGCCGACGCCAAGGTAACGGTGGACCACCAGCAATCCACGAGAGAGCAGCCTGATCATGACGTCAGAAGCTCTGGCTCAGGCTGACATAGAAGGTCCGGGGCGCACCCAGGCGGTGATAGAGGAACCGCGTGCTGGGCGACGATCCGGTCAGCACCGCCGACGCGGCCGAGGTGGCGTAGTTGGTGTCGAACAGGTTCTCGACCCGCACATTCAGGCGACGCGTGCGGGACGGGTCCAGCCAGACATGGCCGCCCAGATTGGCCACCCAGTAGTCGCCGTAAGCCTGGGTCCCGAAGCCCGAGACCACCGATTCCGTCTGGCCGATGTATTTGGCCGACAGGTCCGCGCCGAACGGGCCATCCGAGCGCCACGACAGGGTGGCCTTACCCGAATGTTCGGGCCGCCCGGCGATCTGGACATTCGTGCCGCGCGCCCGCTCCTGGCTGTAGGTGTAGCTGAGCAGATAGTTGAATCCGGCGCCCAGCGGGCCGCGCGTCGTGACCTCGAACCCGCGCGCCTTCACCTCGGCGTCGATATTGACGAACAGGCTGGGATAGCCCGCCGGCGGATTGGAGGCGTCGCTGGTGATCAGATTGTCGATCCGACGATCCCAGCCCGAAATCAGCCAGGCCTGGTCGCCGATCCGACCCGACAGGCCGACATTGATGTTGAAGCTCTCCTCCGGTTTCAGGGCCGGATTCCCGCGCGAGCAGCACAGGTCGATGCCGTAAAGCTGTTGCGCGTCCGGCAGCAGGAAGGACGTGCCGACCATGGCGTCGAAATGCAGGTTGTCGGTGATGTCATAAGCCCCCGACAGGTTCCACACGGTGGAGTCCGTCTTGGGCGTGCTGTTGAACCGCAGGCCCGCCGCCAGCCGCAGCTTGCGCGAGAAGTCGTCGGTGGTGCGGATCTGGCCGAAGGCGGCGTGGACCTGTTCCGTCTCGCCCGCGATCAGCAGGACGTCGTCGCGCCCGCGATAGTTCTGGAACTCGTATCCGACCGTATAGGCCAGCCCCTTGTTCAGCTTCAGCTCGGCCATCGCATTCAGGCCGAAGTCCTCATAACCCCAATAGCCCGAGGGCGCGGGACGGGTGTAATAGTCGGTGTCCCATTGATGGTGATAGGCCTTCAGATACAGCTGGACCCGATCCGACGGCGTATAGTCCAGCCGTCCGATGGCGATGGTTTCCTTGCGGTCGTTGACCGACACGCCGCGCACTGACGGATAGTCCAGCTTGGCGTCGGTCAGGATGTACTGGGCCGTCAGATGCAGGTCGTCGGTGAAGGCGTAGCCGTATTTCAGGCCCAGGCTGCGCACGTCATAGGTGCGGTTCTTCAGGTCCGTATTGGGCTGATAGGCGTCATACAGCTCATAGCCGTCCGACTGGTCGCGTGAACCCCACAGGACCACGCGATGACGACCGACGCCGCCGCCGACCGATCCGTTCAGGTGAGAGCCGTCATTGGAATCCAGACCGGCGGATACGGCGCCCTTCCATTCCTCGGTGAAGGGGCGGGTCACGACATTGATCACGCCCGCGACCGCCTGGGTGCCGTAGAACAGACCCTGCCCGCCCTTCAGCACCTCGACCCGCTCGACCATCGAGGCCGGCAGGGTGTCGGCGGGGCTGGTGGAGTTGTAGAGCCGGTTGCCGATGCGCACGCCGTCGATGGTCCACAGCACGTCGCTGTTGCGCGAGCCCTGCAGCGAGATGTTGGCGTAGCTGAAGGCCCCTGCCTGGGTGCTGACGGTGACGCCGGGGACCAGAAGCTCCAGCGCCTGGACCACGTCGATGAAGCCGCTGTCCTTGATCTGTTTGGCCGTGACGATCTCCAGCGGCGAACCATATTGGGCCAGCGTCAGCGGCAGGGTCTGCTCCAGATTCTGGGCGACCACCTCGACATCATCGACAGCAGCGGGCCGGACGTCCGGCTCCCTCCTGGGCGGCGCGCTCTGGGCCATGGCGGACGCCGCCGAAGCCAGAAGCAGAGCCTTCGTCGCCAAGGCGACATACGCGTATTTCATTGATGGAACCCCCGTAGACATCGGAGGGGTTAAGGCGCTTAAAATCGCCCAATGTATTGTTATTTATATGTTATTTTTGTTCCGTAACGTTACGACCTGTAACGATAGGCCCTGCCGCCTGTCACCCAAAAGAGAGGGGGCTGGCAAAGAAAAAGGCCGCCATGCGGTGTGCATGACAGCCTTCGATGGATCAGGTCTGTAGTCTAGGTTCAATCGACATTCGGTCGGCCGACACCTCAGATCGTCATTCCGGGGCTGAGCGAAGCGAAGAACCCGGAACCCAGGGCTACGACGCCGTTGCTGAACCCATTCGGCGCCGGGTTGCGAGCCTCCTGGGTTCCGGGTTCGTCCTACGGACGCCCCGGAATGACGGCTCTAGGCTGAATGTCGATTGAACCTTAGTTCTTGTCCAGAACATCCGCGTAGGCTTCGGGTCCGGGTGGCGCATCGGGCAGCACCGCATTGGTGTAGCCATAGCCTCGGTTGCCGTCGGGACCGATGACCCCGGCGCCGGGACCAATATGTTCGGCGGCGTTGTTGGTCTCGTTGCAGGGGTATTCACCCTGCCCCTGACCGCGATCCGCGCGCGTCCAGGTCCGGTTGAAGCTGATCGGACGGGTGTAGTATTTCGGGTCCGTGATCGTCATCGCCAGGTTCAGCGTATGATAGTCGGGACGCGACCAGCGCTCGATCACCACCGTCTGGCTGCTGGTCGGATTGCCGTTCTCGTCCAGCCAGATGTGATCGCTGGAGCTGTCGCGCAGCCCCCGCGTCTCAATGACCAGCACATCGCCCTCCCAGTGAGCCAACCCCGTGCCGAAATACTTCTGCTCGATCCGTGCGGGGAAGCTCAGGTTTGCGCCGATCGTGGCGACCCGGTGGGTGTTGTAGTTATAGAAGGTGCCGAACCGCTCCGGCGTGTGCAGGATCTCGAACGCCAGGCCGCTGGCGTTGTGGCGGGGAATGCCGCCCAGAATGCAGATCGATTCCGGGTCGACGGTGTGGTTCTGGCTATAGACCAGCGCCCGCAGGCCGACGGCGTTGAACGGCAGGATGAAGTTCGGCTCGTCCTTGCCCATGTTGCCGCCCGGCAGGCCGGGGGCGCGGACCGGCCGCCAAAGACCCGACAGGTCCGGCTTTCCATCTATACCCAGCGGTGTGGCGACCTTGGGCCCCGTATGCAGGTTTCCCGGCGTGGCGACCGAGGATTCCTCTTCCGGCGGCGGCGCGGCCTGCTGGGCGTAGGCGGTGGCGGCGGTCACGGCCAGGGCGGCGACGGACCCGGCGCAGAGCCAGGCGGCGAGACTGCGTTTCATGTTCTGGCTCCGGTTCACGGCTGCACCGGCAGGTCGGACGGCTTGGGTTTGTTGGCGCGGAACAGCCAGTAGCCGACGCCCCGCGTGCCCTCGACGGCGCCCAGCGGCAGGTCGGGGGTGATCTGGTTATTGGGGCCATAGCCCCGGTTGCCGTTCGGCCCGATGGGACCGGGGCCGCGCTCCAGATGCTTCAGGATCCAGGGCGTGTTCCACTCACAGGAGAACTCCTGCAGGTGCTCGCCTTCCGGCGCCAGCACCCAGCTGCGGCGATAGGTGATCGGACGGCTGTAATAGCGCGGGTCCGTATAGGTCAGCTCCAGGTTCAGGTGATTGCGGTCCGGGCGGCTCCAGCGCTCGACCACCACCGCATCGGCGCTGATCGGGTTGGCGTTGTCGTCCAGCCACAGATTGCCCGCCGAACTGTCGTGAAAGCCCGAGCTTTCGATCACCAGGACGTCGCCGTCCCAATGGCCCAGGGCGTTGCCCAGATATTTGGGGTCCTGCTCCGGATCGCGCGCACGCCCGTCCAGCCAGACCCAGCGGTGCCAGCTGAGCTGGTGCAGGGTCGCCAGGCGATCCGGCGTCTGCAGGATCTCAAAAGGCAGCACGCTGGTCAGCAGACGCGGGATGCCCGTGATCAGGCAGCGCGCCTCCGGGTCGATCACCGTCTGGTTGAAGGCCAGGGCCTCGCGTCCGGCGGGCGTCAGCGGCGGGACGAAGCCCGGCTCGTCCTTGGCCAGATTGCCGTCCGGCTTGCCGTCCTCATGAAGCAGCTTCCAATAGCCGGTCAGCACGGGCTTGCCGTCCGCGCCGCGCGGCGTGGCGACCGCCGGGCCGGTGTAGGGCTGGCCCAGAATCTGTTGTTGCGCCGGGGCCGTCTGGGCGGTCGCATGGCCCGCCACGGCTGTCGCCGCCAGCAGAACGGCCAGGGCCGCGCCCCCTCGCCTCGTTCGGCCTGATTTCAACCAATGCGTCAAAGTCGCTCCCCCTCGCTCGCCGGATCGACGCCGAGCCTTTCAGGCGGGCGTAACGGCATTGCGGCTTATGGTCTGGCGGCCTCGCGTGAGTGAAAATGCTTGTCGTCATATGCATATGCTTTCGCCCCGCCGCAGGCGGACGAACGGGACGATCCGCACACCGATTTAGAAAGCCTGCGCCCCGCTTTAGGAAAACAGCCAAGGTTCATCGAACGCACTGGACTAGGGTTCACGCCACAGCCGCGGCCGCCACAGGGGGCAGGCACGCGCCAAGGGGAGCCTTCTGAATGCCAGCCAAGACCGCCGTCCATCCACGCGATCATCGTCCAGCCTGGTCGCTTTTGCTGGCAGGGGCGGCGGCGGCCTGCCTGGCCCTGGCGGGGTCTGTCGTGCGTGCGGAGGACGCCGGGACGCGGCCCGTCCTGTCGGCCGAACCCTATCGCACCCTGTCGGTGAATATCCCCCTGAACTCCGGCGATGAGGCGGGGCACTGGATCGAATGGCTGGTGCGGGCCAAGGCGGGCACGCCCATCCTCTATTCCTGGTCCGTCTCAGGCGTGACCGAGCCGGAAGAGTTCTATTCCGACCTGTTCGGCCACGGGGTCGAACCCGGCACCGGCGAGGACGTCAGCTATCAGAAGTTCAGCGGCCTGTTCAGCAACGGTGCGGTGACCGTGCCCTATGACGGGCTGCACGGCTGGTATTTCAAGAACGACTCGGCCGGCGCCGTGGTGGTTCATCTGCGCCTGTCCGGTGATTTCGAAGTCGTCTCGGCGGAAGAACTGGCGGCGATCCAGGCGGCCGACGAACCATGAGCCGCCCCCGCCTGCGCCGCACGACGCGGCGCGCGGCATGACGGACGCCGCCGCAGTCTCCGCCCTGTCGTCCGACGCCGAACGCATCCGCCGCAGCGGCGTCCTGGGACGCCCCGGCCAGTTGACGCGCCTGTTCGACTTTCTGGTCGAACGCTCCGCCGACGCCGATCCGCCCAGCGAGACCGACATTGCCAGCGAGGTGTTCAACCGGGGACGCGAGTTCATTCCCGGTCAGGACGCCGTGGTCCGGGTCAACATCCATCGGCTGCGCAAGCGTCTGGACGACTTCTATCTGCGCCACGGCTTCAGCGGCCCGGACCGTCTGGCCCTGCCGCGGGGCGAATACCGGCTGGTGGTCGAGGCGGCGGCCGACGGCGAGACCGGCGATCCCACGCCCGCACAGACGCCTGCCGCCCGCACGACGCCCCAAGACGGCCTGCGTCCGGCGTCCGCTGGAAAACCATCTCCAGGCAAGATTGCTATATCGCGCCGCTCGCTGTTCCTTGGCGCGGCCGGTCTGGGCGTCGCCCACCTCGCGGGCTGGGGCGCGGCGACCTATGTGCAGTCGCGGCCAAAGGGGTTTCTGGGGGCTAGTCCCTGGAGCGTCTATGAGCGCGCCGCTGCGCCGCTGCTGATCGTGCTGGGCGACTATTACATCTTCGGCGACACCGACGAGAAGGGTCAGGTTCTGCGCCTGACGCGCGAGTTCTTCATCAACTCCCGCGACGAACTCTATCAGTACATGATGGAGAACGACGACCTGCACTACCGCTACATGGACCTGGACCTGCGCTATCTGCCGACCTCGGTGGCGACGGCGCTGCAGGATCTGGCGCCCCTGATGGCGCGTCATCCGTCGGCCCAGATCATCGGCGCCTCCCAGGTGTCACCCCAGATGCTGCGCGACCACGACGTGGTCTATGTCGGCTATCTCAGCGGCCTTGGGCCGGTGCGCCATCCGGCCTTCCGGGGCGGGCGGCTGACGGTGGGGGCCAGCTTTGACCAGATCATCGACCACAAGGCGGGCCGCACCTATGACAGCGAGGCGGCGCTGGTTCCTCCGCCGCAGGGGCTGGTGCGGGACTATGGATATTTCACCCGCTTTCCCGGCCCGACTGGCAACACCATCAGCATCATCGCGGGCGCGCGCGACATCGGCCTGTCCGGCGTGGCGGAAGCCGTGACCTCGCCCACCGTGCTGAAGTCCCTGCCCCGCATCCGCGACGATCAGGCGATCGAGGTCCTATTCGAGGTCGAGGGCCAGAACGGCGCCAATCTGAAGACCAAGCTTCTGGTCGCCCAGCAGCGCGATCCCTCGACCATCTGGACCGCCACGCCGCTCAACTGAGCCGCATCAACCTTGAGGCCGCAATGCAAAAGGGCGTCCCGGCCGGGACGCCCTTTCGTCTGTCCGCCTGACGGCGCCGGTCCTACCAGCGCACGTCCAGTTTGATCGACCAGAAGGCGCCCTCGGCCCCGATGGCGCCGTTGTTGCCGTAGCTCCACAGCTGGGTGAAGGCCTGCAGGGGCGCGGGCGTCTTCTCCGGCCTGGTCCCGAAGATGTTGTTGCCCGCCACCGTCACGGTCGCATTGTCCCGGATGTCGTAGGACAGGCTCAGATCCGTCGTCCAGATCTTGCCGATGTCGTAGAAGATCTCCGTCCCGGCGTTGGGCGAACCCGCCGGCACGACGCCCGAACGCGGCAGCTCGCCCCAGTAGCTCTGGCGCACGAAGGCCTGGAACCGCCCGACATTGACGCTGCCCGACAGGATGTGCCGTTCGCGCGGCAGGGTGTTGGTCAGGTTCACCGCATCGCCCGCGCTCAGCAGGGTGATGTTCGGATTATAGGCGGTCAGGACCGGCGGCGCGTCATAGATCTTGGTCAGTTCACGCTTCAGGAAGTTGCCCGCGTACGACAGATTCAGGCGGCTGCCCGCAGGCAGGTTCAGGAAATTATCCTGTTCCAGCAGGAAGGTCTTGTCCGCCGTGATCTCGACCCCGCGCGTGCGGATGTCGGACGAGTTCAGCAGATAGCTGATGCCGTCGCCGGGATTGATCCGGCCGTTGGTCAGGCGCTGCGACACCGACTGGCCGGGCGCGGGCGTGCCGTTCGCAGGATTGTCCAGCCAGCGGGCGCCCGCGGCATTGACCTGGCCCAGGGCGGTGATGCGGTTCTCGACCTCGATCTGGAAGGCGTCGACCGCCAGATTGATCCCCCAGAAGGGCTTGGCCACCACGCCGAAACTGTAATTGGTCGAGGTTTCCGGCTGCAGCGGTTTGGCACCCAAAGCTATGGCCTCTGGCGAACTGACCGCCAGCGTATAGTTGGTCGAGGTGTTGGCGTTGCCGACCGAACGGTAGGACAGGGCCGCCAGAGCCGGGGCGTGGAAGCCGGTGTTGACCGTTCCCCGCACGCCCAGACGCGGGCTGAAGTCATAGCGGCTGGACACGCGCCAGGTCGCCTTGCTGCCGAAGTCTGAGAAGTCTTCGCCCCGCACCGCCAGATCGACCGACCAGGCCTCGACCGGCGTGACGCTGACCCCGACATAGATCGAGGTGCTGTCGCGTTTGACGTCCTGCTCTTCGTCCGGGCGATAGGCGGGCAGCGCCTGGGACACGGCGAAGGAGTTCGACAGGGTCTGGCCGGCGTTCGGTCCGTCCAGAACCTTGGCCCCGCCGTGGGTGTAGCCCGCCGCATCGCCCGCGCCGAGGTGATAGTGCTCGCGGCGATGCTCGATCCCGAACGACACATCCGTCGGGATGGAGGCGATCAGGAAGCTGCGGCGCAGATCGAAATTGCTGGTCCAGGCCGAATAGTTGTGGTTGCCGATATAGAAGGACGTCGGGCTGGCCGCGCCATAGGTGACGTTGATCGAATTGTGGACGTTCACGTCGATCGAGTTCTCGCCATAGACCGAGCTCAGATCCCAGTTCCAGCCGAACAGGTCATTGCCGCGAATGCCGAAAAGACCCGAATAATCCGTCTCGTCGATGGCTTCGACAGGGGTGTAGCCGTTCGGATAGATGGCGCGGACGTTGGCGTTGCGGTTCGGCGTGCGGAAGTTCTGGGGCGCGCTGGATTCACGCTCGGCATAGGTCAGGAAGGCGTAGGTCTCGACCTTGTCGTTCAGCGGCAGGCCGAAGTCGATGGAGTAGGACGACAGGGTGAAGGGCGCCTTGCCCGAGTTGATCCAGGCATTGTTGTCGCGCGTGGCTTCCTTCGGGTTCGGAATGGCGCCGACCGGAAGACTGGGGTTGCTCTCCAGATTGCCTGCAGGAAGGATTTCCTGGCCCGTGACCGGATTGATCGGGAAATAATACAGCAGCGCCGGGTTCACCGGGCTGTTGCGGATGACGATCTTCTGGTCGTCATACTGGCCGCTGAGGCGCAGGTGCCCGGCCTCGCCGATGCGGAACCCCTGGCTGAACTGGAAGACGCTGGTCTCGCCGCCGCCGTCGGCGAACTCGCCGTAACGATAAGAGGCGCGGCCGCCTTCGGGGCTGTCGTCGGTGATGATGTTGATCACGCCTGCGATGGCGTCCGACCCATAGATGGCCGAGGCGCCGTCACGCAGAACCTCGACCCGGCGGATCGAGGCGCTGGAGATGGTCGACAGATCGACCGGCGCCGTGGCGGATTCACCGCCCGCGCCCAGGAAGGCGGTCGAATGGCGGCGCTTGCCGTTGACCAGCACCAGGGTGTGGCCCGAGTTCTGGCCGCGCAGCTGACCCGAGCGGACCATCGACCCGATGTTGGGCGTCGCCACATTCGGCACGAAGAAGGACGGCAGATTGGCCTGAAGCTGCTCCAGCACATTGGCCTTGTTGGCCAGTTCGACGGCCTGGCCGTTGATCACGTCGATCGGCGCCACTGCATTCTCGACGGTGCGGCCCGAGGCTCGTGCGCCGGTGACGACCACTTCGCCTAGCGTCGCCGCTTCCGTGGTCGCCTGCTGGGCCGACGCGCCGCCCGCCGCCAGCAGGGCCGCGCCCAGGCTGATCAAGCTGACGCCATATCGGCCGACGCGCCCGGTTGCTGTTCTCTTGCTCATGACCTGTTCCCCTTGGCCTGCCAATACGGCTTGAAGAACAGTGGGTATCAGATCAAATAATCAGCGTAAGTATATCGAGTTATGATGTTTGAGACCGTCGATATGGTCGATCTATATAAGACCGACCCACCGGCCGATTACGGCAACCGTAATCCATATAAGGATAGAAGCAGCAGCTATAACCTTAGACAGATTGACTGACTTCTGGACGTTCCATTTGAGAACGATCGGATAAAGCAGGAACTGCGCGACCACGGCGAAGAGCAAAGCCAGGAGCTTTGGTCCAAACAGCGGGTTGAGCCAGTATTTCAGCGGCCCAGCGGACACCAGCAGCACGCCCGACACGACCATTATGGACAGGCCGATCAGCAGCAGCGGAAACAGAGCAGCGGCGATCCGCGCCGGATCCGCCCTTCTGAACACCACACGCAGCACGGTCAGATCAGTGACCAACGCCGCGCCGCCCAACAGGGCCAGGCCCAACAGGTGCAGCGACTCCACCGCCGCAAAACTGGCCGTCGATCCCGCCAGGAACAGGCCGACACCCGTATCGCCCAGCGACAGGAACAGGTTCTCGAACACGGAGGGGGTTTCAGTAATAAGCAATGTAACGCCCCGTCACGACAACTGCGGCCCAGACGACCAGGGACAGAACCGCCGCCGCCTTGGCGGAACGCGGCGCGCCCTCCACGGGCCAGGAGGCGATCGACCGATAGGTGGTGGCGTGAAAGATCACCACGTTCAGCGCGGCGAACAACAGCAGGCCCAGCTTCACCTGCAGGAAGATGTTGTCGTAGATCTTGCCTGACTGGGCGGCGAACAGAGATCCGCCGCTCAGGAACATGACGATGAACCCGACCCAGGTGACGGGCAGCAGGCTCTTGCCCACCTCCGCCGCCGTCCGCTCCTTCAGCACCACGCCCAGGATCCGAAGATCCACGATGGCGATGGAGCCGACCATCAGCAGGATGCCCAGCACATGGAAGGTCTGCAGCAGCGGAAAGGTGATCTCCGACTCGCGCACATGGGTCGCCAGCGGACTGTTGTAGATGACCGAAATAAAGGGCGGGATCGCTTCACCCGCCTGAATCAAACTCGCCACTCGATAGGCCCGGCGTCAGGCCTGGGGACGGGGCGCGCGCGCGGCGGCGTCGCCCGGACCACCGTCGCCCGGCGTGCCCCCGCTGACGCTGCGGCCGTCCGGCAGGGTGATGCGGCGCGCATCGATGATCCGCCCGCCGCTCTTGGCCAGATAGCCGTCGACGACCAGGGTGTCGCCCACGCTGATGTCCGAACGGCTGAAGCCGCGACGCGACAGGGCGCCCGGCCCAGCCCCTTCGCAGGCCCAGGTCGTGACCCGCCCCTGGGCGTCACGGACCTCAAGGTGGAAATAGGAGTGCGGATTGGTCCATTCGACGCTGGTCAGGCGCCCGACCAGCCGGATCGGCCGGTTGGCGTCATACATGGCCGCAAACGAATGGTGAGCCGACGCCGGCGCCGCGACCGAAGCCGTCAGCGCCAATCCCAGAACAAGAGCACGCAGTTTCATCTTACCCATCTCTCTCGGCCCCCGACGCCAGACGCGGCGCGCTCGATCCGACCTTTGTGGGCGTCAGCCTAAGCTGGACCATGAGGGGCGCGATAATGACCGATGGCTATATCCACATGCCCCAAGACCATTGGGCGCGGGCGCAGGGAGGCTGAAATGTGCGGCGTCACGCTTTCAAGGTCGCCGTCGCCATGTCCAGTTCCAACGTCATAGACCGGCCTCTGCGCATCGGGCTGCTGGCCGCGACGGTCATCGGCCTGACCCTTGCGTCGCGCGGCGGCGCCCAGGCGACCGACGCCCCCTCCGTGACCCGCGCCGCCCACGCCGCCCACCTGGACCGGATGCTGCGCGCCGAAGACCTGAAACAGGCCCTGCTGGAAGCCGCCGACGCCAACCAGACGAACCTGGTCCTGCAGAATGCGCGCCGCCTCAAGCCGCTTGTGGCCGCCGAACACATCTACTGGACCAACGCCGGCGACGCCCGCGCCCTGACCCTGTCCCGCCAGAACCAGCAGGCGCTCGACCAACTGATCGCCACGGCCGCACAGGGCAATGCCGACCGCGCCTACAACTCCGCCCTCGCCTTCGCCGCCAGCTGCGCCGCCTGCCACGACAACCACCCCGAACGACGGGTGCGGATCAGGAACTGACGGCGAGGACGCCAGGCTTCAGCCTGCGGAAATCGGATCCAGCCCATCCATGATCGCCGTCAGCGCCAGAACCGTCTGGCCTTCCATGGCGCTGTGCCCGGCGTTGGTCTTCACATAGCTGGCAGGTTCGGCCCCAGCTCCCTTCAACGCCTGCACCAGACGCGAAGCCTGAGTCAGCGGACAGACCAGATCGAAACGGCCGTGGACAATGTGGATCGGCAGGGCGGCGATCCTGTCGATGTTGCGCACGATATAGTCAGGCTCAAGGAACAGGTTGTTGGCGAAGAAATGCGCCTCGATCTGCGCGAAGCACAGGGCGAAGTCCGCCTCGCCGTATTTGCCGTCGTCGGCAGGCTCCGGGATCATGTTGGAGATGGCGCCTTCCCAGACCGACCAGGCGACGGCGGCCTGAAGCTGGCGTTCACGCTCCGCCTCATTCGCCGGGACCATGTCGAAGATGGCCTTGTAGGCCGCCATCATGTCCCCACGATCCTGCGGCGCGATGACCTCCACGAACGCCTTCCACTGGTCGGGATAGGAGACATAGCTGCCCGGATGCGTCAGGGCGTAGGGATCGCGCGCATAGTCGGCGGCGTTGCCCTGATACATGAACGCCAGATCCTCGGGCATGCCCAGGAAGATGCCGCGCAGGATCAGCGAGGCGACCTTGTCGGGGTGGCGGATGGCGTAAACCAGCGCCAGGGTGCTGCCCCAGCTGCCGCCGAAGACGTGCATCCTGCCGGTGATGTCCAAGGCGTCACGCAGGGCGTTGATGTCGTCGACCAGATAGTCGGTCGTGTTGCGCGTCAGGGCGACCTGCGGCCCATGCGAGGCCACCGTCGGCTGGCTTTTCCCGCAGCCGCGCTGGTCAAACAGGATGACGCGATAGCGTTTCGGATCAAAGAACCGCGCCATCACCGGCGCACACGCCCCGCCCGGCCCGCCGTGCAGGAACATCACCGGCTCGCCCTGCGGGTCGCCGTATTCCTCCCAGTACAGACTATGGTCCGGGGCCGTATCGACCTGAAGCCAGCCCGTGCGGTTTGGCGCCGCCTGAGGATAGGCCCACTCGGTCGTGACCTTGCTGTGAGACTGCAGTTTCGAGAAATCCATGACGGCCTCCGCTCGCACCCTAGAGGCGCTTCGACTTTTGTGATGAGGGATCAGCACCTCCAGATCGCAAGTACGCCACGTCTGAAGCCCGTATCAAATTCGCTCATACTTTCAATTCTGCCTCATCAGTGGCGGTCAGGCTGTCGTTCAGCAGCCCGTAAGCGCCAGCTTCGGCCTGACAATCAGGACATGTCCTTATCTGCAAAGCCGCCAATCATGTGGCGTGGCTGCTGGGCGTCGTCATCGACGTCACCGACCAGATGGAGACCGCCTCGGCCCCGGCCGAGAGCCAGTTCCGGTTCCAGACCCTGACGGAGGCTCTGCCCCATATCGTCTGGAGCAGCGACGCCGGGACCGGCGTCCTGACCCGTCGCGCCTTCATCACCCAGGCCAACACCCTGCTGGCGCGCGGCAGCGCAGGCCGCAAGACGGCCAGCCTGCTGATGCTGGCCATCGACCACTTCAAGTCGATCAACGACGGCTATGGCCACCCGGCGGGCGAGAAGGTGCTGGCGGCGGCGGGGGCAAGGATCAGGCTCGCCGTCAGACGCCAGGACCTCGTCGGGCGCATGGGCGACGAGGAGTTTGCGATCCTGCTGCCGAAATGCTCACGCCGCCAGGCGCTGCAGATCGCCGAACAGATACGCACCTCGCTGGAGACCTGCCCAGTGTTGACCGAAGACGGCCGCTGGATCATCGCCACAGTCAGCATCGGCGCAGACCTCCCTGGCCGCCGCGCCCGACACACTCGATCACTTGCGGTCCACCGCCGATCAAGCCCTCTACCGCACCGAAACCGCGTCCTCTTCTCCGAGGGGCACATTTAGAGGTTTAGCGTCAAACATTTTCAATGCGAAAGCCGCCGCTTGCTCCCGATCTCGACTTGCCGCGTAGCCGTCTGACAGGCCTTGTGCCGCCCCGCAGGTGCCTCCATCAGAAGATGGGGAGGACTGACCAAACTGTTGGCGTACACAGACACTTTGATCAATATTTCAACTCGAACTGACCCTAGTTCCACGCTTAAACCTGATACGCTTGCATATTGGGGAGTAGCACTTCAGTCGGCGGAATATCGGAGTTCCGTTTGCGACCGATACGGCGTGTCCGGTTCACGGCGCGTCGTCGGGAAATTCGGCTGATTAGGCGAGTCCGGGAAATGCTGAGTCTCCAGACAGACACCTGCGGACGGAGTGATCTGTTCGCCGTTTCTGCCTTGAAGCTCGGGCAGATACCCACCGGAATAGACCTGCAATCCCGGCTCGGTAGTCCAGACTTCAAGGCGGCGACCCGTTGCGGCATGGGACAAGGTCGCAGCGTGGCGTGGTGTGTCGGCGGATTGATCGCCCAGCACATAGTTGTGGTTCAGACCGCGCATTCCGGGTGCGGGCCGATCAATGATGGCGCCCAGACTACGCGGCGCGGTCAGATTCAGCGGACCTCCCAGCACCGTGACGATATCGCCCATCGGAATGCAGGCGTCGTCGGCAGGCGTATAATGGTCGGCCAAAACCGTGACTTCATGCTCGTGGATGGTTCGCTCCACACCGGTCGCGAGGTTGAAATAGGGGTGGGTCGTTAGATTGATATGGGTCGGACGATCCGTCGTGGCGCAGTAGCGCAGGATCAGGGTGTTCGCATCTGACGCAACCACGACCTCAAGCGAGACGGAGACGGTGCCGGGGAAGCCCTGATCGCCGTCAGGACTGTGATGGATCAGGCGCACGCCGATCTCACCGACCAAGGGCGTCATGGTCCAAACCGCCTGATTGAACCCGACAGGTCCGCCGTGCAGTTGGTTGGTGCCTTCGTTGGCGGCCAGCCGATATTCCTTCCCGTCCAGCGTGAAACGCGCGCCGCCGATGCGATTGGCGTAGCGGCCAACAGTGGCGCCGAAGTAAGGGCCTGCCGCGCGATAGGCGTCGGTCAGATAATCTTCCAGCGCCGCGAACCCCAGCACAGTTTCGCCGGGTATTCCGTCGCGGTCGGGGGCGAGGATGGAGACGATGCGCGCGCCGAAGTCGCTGATCTTCGCCTCAAAGCCGCGGCCATTGCTCAGGGTCGCCAACTGGACCGGGCGGCCGTCATCCAACCGCCCCCAGTGCCTGACTTCAACGCCCATCAGAGCTTAGCCAGGCGGCCGCCATCGACCTCCATGGAAACGCCGGTGACGAACCGGGCGTCGTCAGACGCCAGGAACAGGACCGGGCCGGCGACATCGTCGGGCTGGCCCACATCACCGGGCGCCAGCACCTCTGCGCCCGAGGCGATATTGGGACTGTCCCACAGCATGGGGGTGTCGATGGCGCCGGGAAGGATAGCGTTGACGCGGATGCCCTTGGCGCGACCTTCGATGGAGGCTGTGCGGGTCAGGCTGAGCAATCCCGCCTTGGCCGCGGCGTAGGGGGCGACATCCGGGCTGGTCTGGCGCGCGTGGATCGAGGCGATGTTCACCACCGATCCGCCCGGCTGCATCAGACGCAGGGCATGACCCGTCAGCAGGGCCGCGCCGATCAGGTTGACGTTCAACAGCCGACGCCAGTCGTCGCCTGTCAGTTCGGCAATGGGGCGATAGATCATCTGGCCCGCGACATTGACCACGACATCCAGACCGCCGTGACGATCAACCGAAGCCTGCACCGCCGCGGCAACCGCCGCCTCATCACCGATGTCGCAGGCGAGAGACAACACGTCGGCGGCGCCCAAGGTCTTCAGTTCCGCCACGACCTCCCCGCCCTGATCAGCATTCAGATCAAGCAGGGTCAGGCGTGCGCCTTCGGCGGCGAAGCGACGGGCGACGGCCAGGCCGATGCCGCCCACGGCGCCGGTGATGATGACGGCGCGGTTTTCGAAACGAGGCTTCATGGACGCGGACTCAGGCTTTGGAAGGCGTGGAGGCAGAAGCGCGTCGGCGCAGGAAACCAGCGCCCAGCAGACCCGGCGACTGGCGCAGGCGATCGAACATCACCGCCGCCAGTAGAATGCCGCCGCGCACCACGAACTGATAGAAGGTCGGCACGTCCAGCAGGTTCAGCGCATTCTGGGCCGCGCCCATGATCAGAACCCCGACGATGACGCCGGTGATTGTGGCGATGCCGCCAGACAGCGAAACCCCGCCCAGCACGCAGGCCGAGATGACCGCAAGCTCCAGCCCCTGACTGGTGTTCGGCTGACCGCTGGTGATGCGCGAGGCCAGGACGATGCCTGCCACGCCCGCCGCCAGACCCTGCAGCACGAAGACCAGAACCCGGACGCGATTCACGGGAACCCCGGCCAGACGCGCGGCTTCGGGGTTACCGCCGATGGCCAGGACATTGCGGCCGAACACTGTGCGGTTCAGGACGATGGCGAAAACCACGAAACAGATCAGCGCAATCCAGATCGGATAGTTGATGCCCAGGAACGACCCGGAACCCAGCACATAGAACCGCTCGACCGGGATCGAGACCGCTTCACCGCCCGACACCAGGAAGGCCAGACCACGCACGATCTCCATGGTCGCCAGGGTGACGATCAAGGAGTTCAGCTTGAACTTGGCCACAACGAAACCGTTCATCAGGCCGACCAGCGCACCCGCCGTCAGCCCCGCGCCGACGCCCAGCAGGATGCTGTTGGTCGAGGCCATGACCACCGCACAGAGCACGCCCGCCAGCGCGGTTGTCGAGCCGACCGACAGGTCAACCTCTCGCAGCGCCAGAACCAGCATCATGGTCGGGGCGATGGTGCCGACCAGGGTCACGGACAGGATCAGACCCCGCATGTTCCGCACGCCCAGGAAATCAGGCACGAAGACAGAAAGCAGGACAAACAGAACCGCCAGCATCACCAGAGGTCCGGCGGCGCTGAAACGACGAATTGAGGACAGAGGGTTCGACATCATCGGACTTTCGGACAATCAGACGGAACCGGCGGCGTCGGGCAGCGCCAGCCTGAGAAGAAGATCGGGCGTGGCCTCGTCGCGCGACACGATGCCCGCGACTGCGCCCTCGCACATGACCACGATACGGTCGGCGACACCCATCACCTCGGGCATGTCGCTGGAGGCGAACAGGACGGTCTTGCCGCTCTCGGCCAGACGATAGATGTGGCCATAGATTTCGCTGCGGGCGCCGACGTCGATGCCCCGCGTCGGTTCGTCCATCAGCAGGATGTCGGACTCAGCCGCCAGCCAGCGGGCGATGACCGCTTTTTGCTGATTACCGCCTGACAAAGAGCCGATGGCGGTCGCCGCCGAGGCGGTCTTGACCCGCATCAGGGCGATCAGGTCATCGGCCTGTTTCGCCTCTGCGCCCATGTTCAGGAAGGCCTTGATGCGGCCGCCCAGATTACGCGGCGCGACCACGATGTTTTCCCGCACAGAGGCCAGAGGGAAGATCGCCTCCCCTTTCCGGTCCTCAGGACACAGGGCCATGCCGGCGGCGATGCCGTCACGCGGACTGTTCACCGAAGCGACGGCGCCATGCAGACGCACCCGGCCCGCCGTCGGGGACACAGCGCCGTACAGCAGCTTGAACAGCTCAGACCGCCCGGCGCCAACCAGGCCGAAGAAGCCCAGAATCTCGCCCTTACGCGCGGTGACATCGACCGGACGGCTCAGACCCGGCCCCAGCAGGCCTTCAGCGGCAATCACCGCGTCACCCAGAGGACGGGCGCGATAGTCGTAGATGTCGGCTATGGCGCGGCCCGCCATGTCGGAGATCAACTGCGCCTCGGGCAGGTCCGCCATGCGCGGATAGTCAACCACATGGCGCCCGTCACGCAGGACCGTGACGCTGTCGCACAGGGCGAAAACCTCTTCCATCCGATGGCTGACATAGAGGATGGCGCGCCCCTCAGCGGCGAGGTCACGGATGATCCGCATCAGGGTTTGGGTCTCGCGCGCGCTGAGCGAACTGGTCGGTTCGTCAAAGGCGATGATGCGGGCGTCGCGCAGCAGCGCCTTGCCGATCTCGATCATCTGACGCTTGCCGATGGACAGGGCGCTGACCGGCGTGTCGGGGTCGATGTCCTCACCCAGCCGCGCCAGGATTTCAGCGGCTTTTGCTCGGATGGCAGCCTTGTCCAGCAGGCCGCCCCTGGTGGGATAGGCGCCCAGCAGCAGGTTCTCCGCGACGCTCATGTCCGGCGCCAGATGCAGTTCCTGGTGGATGATCGACACGCCCGTCGCAGCGCTGTCGCGCGGGGACGCAAAGGCGACCGGTTCGCCCGCGACCGTCAGGCCGCCGCTGTCAGGCCGATACTCGCCCGCCAGAATCTTCAACAGGGTGGACTTGCCCGCCCCGTTCTCGCCCATCAGGGCGCGGATCTCGCCCGGACGCACCGAGAAGCTGACCCCGTCCAGCGCCACGACGCCGGGAAAAACCTTGCCGACGCCGGAATATGAAAGCAGCGCCCCTTCCTCCCTTGGGGTCATTACGCCTTCTCCGCCGCAAGCAACTGTCTGAAGTTTTCCCGCGTCATCATCGTCCCTGTTGTCAGGGTCAACGGCGCGGGCCGAATATCTCGTGTGATCCAGTCGTACATGGCCGACGCCGTGTCATAGCCATGCTTGCGTGGACTGAGCAGAACCGAGCCGAAGAAGCCGGTCGGCCTGGCCTTGACGAACTCGGCCTCCGCCGTGCCCGATCCGCCGATGCCCACGCCGATGACACTGTCGGCGCCCAGTTTCAGCCCTTCGGCGGCGCGGACGCCCCCCAGAACGGCCTCGTCGTTCAGGCCGACCATGATCCAGCTGCGCAGATCCGGGCGCCGCGTCAGCACCGGCGACGCGGCCGTGAACCCGCCTTCGGTGTCGGTCGTGCGCTGCGGCGCATCGACGATATTGGCGGCAGGCACGCCGGCCTTCAGCAGGGCGCTGCGGGCGCCGAAGGTACGTTCGCGCGCCGTTTCCAGACTGTCGAAGGCAATGCGGAGCACGCCGATCTGATCGGTCTTCCAGCCCCTCCGGTGGGCTTCATCCAGCGCTGACGTTCCGGCCAATTCGCCGATCTTGAAGGCCGAGATGCCGACGTGGGGGATGTCTTCGATCGGCTGGCCAGTCGGCCCGACCAGACGGTCGTCCACCGACATGAGCTTCAGGTTGTTGACCTTGGCCCGCTGGAAGATGGCCGTGCCAAGTCTGGGGTCCGGCGCGCAGATGACAAAGCCACCTGCATTCTTGGCCGCCAGATTGTCGATCGCTGTCAGCACCCGATCGCCATCGGTCGCCCCGATGCGGATCAGGTTGAAACCGCGTGCGACCGCTGCCTGTCCGGCATAGCGCCATTCATCCTGGAACCACTGTTCCTCGGGCTGTTTGACGATGAAGCCGATGCGGACGCGCTCATCACGCGGCTGACAGGCCCCCAACAGGGAGGCCGCGCCGCCGGCCGCTGCACCCAGCAACAGATGACGACGACCGATCACCATTCGCGGAAACTCCCGTCGGCACCGCGCCAGATCGGGTTGCGCCAGTTGTGCGGCTGGGCCGCCACTTCACGCACAAGCTCCTCGTTGATCTCGACGCCCAGCCCGGCTCCAGCCAGAGCCTCAACCATGCCGTCCTTCACGTCGAAGACCTCGGGGTTACGCATATAACTGAGCAGATCGTGACCGACGTTGTAGTGGATGCCCAGCGACATTTCCTGAATGACGAAATTCGGCGTCGTCAGGGCCAGTTGCATGCAGGCGCCCAGAGCAATCGGTCCCAGCGGACAGTGCGGCGCGACCGCCACATCATAGGCCTCGGCCATGGTGGCGATGCGTCGGCACTCCGACAGGCCACCGGCGTGGCTAAGATCCGGCTGGATCACATCCACCGCCCCGGATTCGAAGAAGGGCTTGTATTCCCACCGGCTGTAGAGACGCTCGCCCAGGGCAATGGGCAGGGTCGTCAGGCGTGACAACTGGATCAGCCCTTCGATGTTTTCGGACAGCAGCGGCTCTTCGATGAACAGCGGACGGTGCGGCTCCAGCGCCGCCGCCAATTGCTTTGCCATGGGCTTGTGGACCCGGCCGTGGAAGTCCAGCGCCACATCCATGTCCAGCGCACGAACCGCGGCGACCCGTTCCAGCGCCGCATCAAACGCATGGGCACCGTCCAGCCAGCCGATCTCCTCGGTGGCGTTCATCTTCACGGCCTTGAAGCCCTGCGCCAGCCGGGCCTGGGCGGCCTCGACCACGTCATTGGGCCGGTCGCCGCCAATCCAGGCATAGACCGGCACGCGGTCGCGCACCCGTCCGCCCAGCAACTGCCAGACCGGCACGCCGAACCGGCGGCCCTTCAAATCCCACAGCGCCTGATCCAGCCCCGACAGGGCCGACATCAGCACCGCACCGCCGCGATAAAAACCGCCGCGATAGGCGATCTGCCATACGTCCTCGATCCGCTCGGCGTCCGCGCCGATGAACCGGTCCCGCAGGGAGGCGAAAGCGCCGTCCACCGCCTCGGCATGGCCTTCAAGACTGGCTTCACCCCAACCCACGGCGCCATCACGCGTTTCGACACGCACGAACAGCCAGCGCGGCGCCACAGCGAATGTCTCGATGCGCACGATCTCGCGCGACCGCGTCGCGCCGACGGTCAGGTCTCCAAAATCCTCAGTCATGGTCACGTTGTCCGACTGGGACGGGGGACAGGACATCCCGCATCAGGGCCTCGCTCAATCTCGCCGGGCGACGCCACGCCGCCCCTGAAGCCTATGGGTAGAATGCCAAAACAGAGGTCGTCAATCTTTTATCATATAAATATGCAATATGGACATTCATCGGCCCGGTCGCCTAGTTTCTCAGCCCTCAAGTGACGCGCACCCGGAGCCGCCCGCCATGACCACCGCCGCCCAGACGCGCGCCGACTATGCCGTGATCGCCCGCCCGGACCGCGACCTTCTGGGCGAAGGACCGCTGTGGTCGGCCCGGGAGAACGCCCTGTATTGGGTGGACATCAAGGCCCCGCGCGTGAACCGGCTGTCGCTGACGAGCGGTGCGGTCCAGACTTGGTCCATGCCCGAGCAGATCGGCTGGCTGATCGAACGACGCGACGCGCCCGGCTTCATCGCGGGCTTCAAGAGCGGCTTCGCCCAACTGACGCTGGAGCCCCTGGCGATCACCCCCATCGGCGCGCCGGAGCCGCACCTGCCGGACAACCGCATGAACGACGCCAAGGCGGACCGTCATGGACGCATCTGGGCGGGCACAATGAACGAGCGCAGCGGTCCACAGCCGCAGGGGTCCCTTTATCGTCTGGACACGGATCTGACCTGGCGCACCGCCGACACCGGCTATCGCATCGCCAACGGCCCGACTTTCACCCCGGACGGCCGGACCCTCTATCATACCGACAGTGCGGCAGGCGTCGTCTATCGCTTCGATGTCACCGAAGAGGGCACGCTGGAAAACCGCCAGACCTTCGTCACGCTGGGCGATGGAGAAAGCCCGGACGGCATGACCACTGACGCTGAAGGCGGCGTCTGGATTGCCATATGGGACGGTGCGCGCGTCAGCCGCTACAGCCCCGAGGGCGTCCTGGACCGCTCCATCCCCCTGCCCGCTCGCCAGATCACCAGCTGCACTTTCGCCGGGCCGGATCTGGATCGGATGTTCGTGACCTCCGCTGCCATCGGGTGTGAGGATGAGGCTCTGGCGGGCGCTCTGTTTGAAATTGATCCCGGCGTACGCGGCCTTGCGCCCTACGCCTTTGGCGGCTGAAGGAGCCTGCACCTCATGATCCAGTGGACCGAAGTCCTTGATACCCTGCCGCTGGTGGCGATCCTGCGCGGCCTGACGCCGGACGAGGCCGTACCGGTTGGCGAAGCCCTTTATGAGGCCGGGTTCCGATGCCTGGAGGTGCCACTGAACTCGCCCTCGCCGCTCGACAGCATCCGACGTCTGGCCGACGCCATGGGCGACCGCGCCATCGTGGGTGCAGGCACAGTGCTGAACGCACAGGCGGTGCGTGACGTCGCTGATGCGGGCGGCCAGATCATCATCTCGCCCAACACCAATGTCGATGTGATCCGCACAGCCAAGGCAGCGGGCCTGATCTCCTTCCCCGCCTTCTACACCGCCTCCGAGGCCTTCGCCGCCATCGATGCGGGCGCGGATGCGCTGAAGCTGTTTCCGGCCGAGACCGCAGGCCCCTCGACACTGAAGGCGTTGAAGGCGGTCCTGCCCAAGACCACGCCGGTCTTCCCGGTCGGCGGGGTCGATCCTGGGAACATGAACACCTGGCGCGACGCCGGTGCGGACGGCTTCGGCATCGGCAGCGCCCTGTTCAAACCGGGTCGCACAGTCGCCGAGGTGCGCGCCGCCGCTGACGCCTTTGTCGCTGGTTGGCGTGGCGGCGCCTGATCATGGCGGCGAATGATCTGACCGTTCTGGGCGACTGGGGCACCACACGCTTGCGCCTGAGCCTGTTCGATGCCGAGGGCCGCCTTGTGGACCGTGCAGAAGGTGCCGGCATCGGCGACCGCGAAACCACGCCCGCCGAAACCCTGAGCCGTGCGCTCAAACCGTGGCGGGGCGCGCACGGCGTCTCGCGCGTGCGCCTGTGCGGCATGGCAGGCTCAGTGAACGGTCTGGTCGAAGCCCCCTATGCTCCCTGCCCCGCTGGCGTCGAGGATTGGGCGCATGGTGCAGTCCAGGCGCCGCTGGAAGACTATGACATCCGCATCGCACCAGGCGTCGCCGGTTTGACGCCAGACGGCACCCCCGATGTGATGCGGGGGGAAGAGACGCAGATCTTCGGGGCGCTCAGTCTGTCACCCGATCTTGCCAAGGGCGATCATCTGCTCGCCCTGCCCGGCACACACGGCAAGTGGGCGCGGGTCGTGAACGGACGCATCGTCGCCTTCCAGACCTTCCTGACCGGCGAACTGTTCGCTCTGTTGAAGGACCGCTCGACCCTGTTGATGGGGGCTCAGCCCACGCCTGTCGAAATCGCCGCAGACGAAGCCCGCGCTGGTTTCGCTGACGGACTGACGCGGGGCGCCAAGGGCGATCTGGCCAGCGCCTTGTTCGCCGTCCGCAGTCATCGCCTGCGGTCCAACTGGAGCACCGCCAGGGCCGAAGCCTATCTGTCCGGCCTGATCATCGGCGCCGAAGCCGCTGAGGCGTTGACCGCCTTTGGGGATCTGCCGATCACACTGATCGGTGCGGAGACCCTGACGACGCGCTATGTTCAAGCCCTCCAGACACTGGGTCGTCAGGCGGCTCAAATGGATGGCGACGCGGCCTCACTGGCTGGGCTGCGTCGTCTTGTCGATTGAACCCCACCCGACATCTGGCCGAACAACAATCAGTTGCGAACCTCCGCCATATTTGCCAGCAGTGATGCATGAACGCCCCTGACCCCAAGGAAATCCGCACATCTTTGGGTCGTAACCTGACTTACGGCCTGCTGGACTCATTGGGGAAGATGATCGTCACCGGCGCGTTCAACGACCGCCCCTTCCCGATCGAGGCCGAACTGGCCAAACAGCACGGCGTCAGCCGTTCGGTGACGCGTGAAGCGGTCAAGATGCTGACGGCCAAGGGCCTGCTCAGCGCGCGCCCACGCCAGGGCACCATCATCACGCCGCAGGAGGCGTGGAACCTGTTCGACACAGACGTGCTGCGCTGGTTGCTGGAGCGGAAATTCTCTCTGTCCCTGCTGCGCCAGTTCACCGAACTGCGCGTCAACATCGAGCCGGGCGCCGCGCGCCTGGCCGCCCAGGCCGGTAGCGACGAGGGCCATGAACTGATCCGCCGCGCCTTTGCCCGGATGGAGGCCGCTGAACGCGGGGACGACAACGCCCTGTGGTCCGATATCGCCTTCCATGTCTCCATCTTGGAGGCGTCCGGAAACCCCTTCTACGCCCAGTTCCGCGAAGTCGTGGCGACGGCGCTGCAGACCTCTATCCAGTTCACCAACCGCTATCGCGGCTCCAACGCCAGCCTGCCTGCGCACAAGGCCGTCCTTGACGCCATCGTTGCGCGTGACGCCGAACTGGCCGCCACGACCATGCACGGCCTGATCAATGATGTTCTGGTGTTGATCCAGGAAGCGACAGCCCTGTCGGCCGAATAGGCATATCCGCGGACGGCGTACCTGCTGTCGCACCCCCATCACCATACTCAAAAAAGAAAGGCCGGACGATCGCTCGTCCGGCCGAAGTGCGCTCAAGAAGGGGGACTTGGAGCGTTAGAAGGTAGCCCGCACGCCCACAGTCACGCGGCGGCCTGTATCCTCCAGCTGGATCAGGCGCTCCTCGTAGATCGAGTAGCTGCGGTTATGCTTGTTGGTCAGGTTGATGGCCTCGGCGAAGACCGAGATATTGTCGGTCACCTTGTAGCTGCCGCTCAGGTCATACTGACCGTAAGCGCCGACATTCTCTGGCTGACCGTTGGCGCCGAAGGTGCGACGCAGGAACTTGTCACGCCAGTTGTAGGCGACACGGAACTGGATCGGACCCTTTTCGTAGAAGCCAACCAGGTTGGCCGTGTCCGACAGACCTTCGACGTTGAAGGTCTGGCTGCTCAGCGACGGGTCGAAACCAATGCTGCTCTCAACCTTGGTGTAGTTGGCCGACACGCCCAGACCGTCGAAAGGCGCTGGCAGTTGGTCGAAGGTGTACTGGACGGCCGCTTCGAAGCCATAGACCTCTGCCGATTCCGCATTGGTGGGCTGGGTCTGCAGGAACGGATAACCGAAGAACTCGGTTGGCGTCGTGACCAGCGACACGAAGTTCGACACGTCCTTATAGAAGACCGCGATGCTGGCGTAGGAGGCGCGCCCGATGAACCAGTCCAGACCCACATCGCCGTTCCAGGCCAGATAGGGCTTCAGATAGGGGTTGCCGCCGCTGACTGTGCTGGATTGCGGCGGACGGAAGTCGAACGACTGCGACAGGCGCAGGTTGGTCAGGGTCGGACGGGTCAGGGTACGCGACGCAGCACCGCGCAGCACGATGTCGTCGGTGATGTTGTACCGGGCCGAAATCGACGGCAGCAGATAGCCATAGGTGCTGTTTGCAGACACCGGCACCGGCGGAGAATAGGTCGGATCGGCCGAGGTCGGGTCACCCGGACGCGGCTTGATCGACAACAGTTGCCGCGAGTTACCCTCGGCCGTCAGATCCGTATAGACGTAACGCAGACCCGCAATGGCGGACCAACGGTGGTCGTTGTGATAGCCGCCGAACTCAGCCTGGGCGTATATAGCGCCCGAGGTTTCAGCTACCGACCCCGAACCCAGAGCATCATACTGAGGTGCCAGGCTGTTGTTGTTGGCCTGATAGACAGCGCGGAATGCAGCCTCTGCGGCCGGGTCATTGCGCTGGCTGATTGCGGCGTCGCTGCCGTAGTAGGCGACCAGCTTGGCCAGGTCGTAGTCCAGCCAGCTCATGTCGCCGCTGCCCAGAATATTGCCGGCGTGGAAGACGCTGGTGATGTCCGCAGGCATGGAGGCGTAATACCCGCAGTAGAAGCAGCCCAGCGGATCGGGCGTCAGCAGCGAGGTGATGTCCTTCTTGCGATAGGTCGCCAGGCCACCGACCTTGATGGTCTGCAGCACGCCTTCGAAGTCACGACGATAATCCAGGTTCAGCTGGGTGACCGCATCCGTCACCTCCCCGCCCCGCTCGGAGCAGCAGTGCAGGACCAGACGCGATGGATCCGTCGGCGACAGCACATTCGTCATGGTCGGCAGACCGCCCGCGTTCAGGTCGAACGTCGGGTTGAAGCCGGTGTTGCGCGAACCGATGACGTAGAAGACCGACTTGTTCTGGTCCGTCGCCTGCGAATGGGACAGGTCGACATCCAGGACCGAGCGATCGTCGGGCGTATAGCGAGCGTGCAGGGCCAGTTGATAGGTCTTGGCGTCACGCGGCGAGTCGAAGACGATCTGGTCGGTCGCCAGACCGCCACTGGCCGAGCGCACGAAATGGGTGACGGTGCCATTTCCATTAGCCGTCGCCGAAACGATGTCGCTTGGATCGGTGTAATAGCCAAGCTGGTTCGAGCGCGAGTTCACGCGTAGCTGCGTGTAGAGGGCGTCCGCCGTCAGCTTCAGCTTGTCATTGACCACCCAGTCCAGAGCCAGGGTGCCGCCGATACGCTCGCGGTGGCTGTTCTCTACCGTGTAGTTCAGCGTACGCGGCAGGGCGACATTGGCCAGATCAATCGTCTTGTCGCCATTGAAGTCCAGGTTTTGACCCGCAATCCAGCCGCCAGTGTTGATGTTGGTCGCGCGCGAGTCACGCTCATCATAGGCCAGGCTGAACAGGGCACCGAAATCACGTGCCGCGTTGCTGCCGCTGGCGACCATCGAGAAGGTCGGCGTGGTGCGATCCGCCGTGCTGTCGGTCTTGGCAGCGGCGCTGCCGGCGAAATGATAGCCGGGACGATCCAGCGGACGCGCCGTGCGCACGATGACGGTCGAGCCGATGCCGCCTTCCTGCTGCACCGCATCTGACGACTTATAGACCTCGGCGCCGCTGATCAGTTCAGAAGCCAGAATGTCGAAGCTGAACTCGCGACCCGCATTCTCGGTGGCCAGCAGACGGTTGTTCAGCAGTACCGTATTGAACTCGGGCCCAAAGCCGCGAACCGTGATGAACTTGCCTTCGCCGCCGCTGCGGTCGATGGACACGCCGGTAATCCGCTGCAGGGATTCAGCCACGTTCTGATCAGGGAATTTGCCGATGTCTTCAGCGGCGATGGAGTCGACCACGCCGACCGTGTTGCGCTTCACATCCAGAGCGCGCGCAAGGCTGGCGCGGGTGCCGGTTACGACGATCTCGTCCACGGTTGATGGCTGCGCTGCGGCACCAGACGGAGCCGTCTGTGCGAGAGCCGGAGCCGCGACAAAAAGAGCAAGGGCGCTTGCGCCATGCAGCAGGACAGCGCCGCCGCGACGATGACTATCTTTCATTTCTCTCCCCAGAGACATGCATTTGAAGTGCCGTACCGCGCCCTTTCCGAGCGTCGATAAAAGCAATATCTCATAAATATGATAAATCGGAACTAAAATTTCGAAGACGGCGTTTTTTCGGCTTCAGGCCTTACCCTGCGGCATTATGGCAACGCAGGCCGCGATGAGCCGCGCACGGTTGACAAGCCCGAGCCACGCCTGATTTATCAGATAAATAAGAATCCTGGGAGGAACGCCTGATGACTGCTCTACCAATGAACCGGAGGCTGGTCTGCCTCTCCATGCTGGGCGCCTCGGCGGCCTGGACCACCCAGGCCAGCGCCTTTGCCCGCTATGATTCCAGCACCAAGGTGTTCCGGCTCGACGGGGGTGAAACCACCTATGCCTTCGGCGTCAACAATCAGGGTCAGGTGCAAGCGCTCTATTGGGGAGGGCGCTTGGCGGATGGCGATACGCCCGGCACGCCGATCAGCATACGCGATCATTCATCGGTCGACCTGTCGACCTCGGTCACCCCACAGGAGTTCCCCGCCTTCGGGGGCGGCATGTTCGTCGAACCCGCCCTGAAGGTCGCCTTCACCGACGGCGCACGCGACCTGGTGCTACGTTATGAATCGCACCGCATCACCGACCAAGGCATCACCGTTCGCCTGAAGGACATCAACCAGGCCGTCTATGTCGAACTGCGCTACGTCATGGATGCCGAGACCGGCATCCTGGGCCGCTCTGCCGTCGTCGAAAACCGTACGCGCAAGCCGATCCGTATTGACCAGCTGGCCGCCGCCGCCCTGAACCTGCCGATCGAGGAGGACTACCAGCTTCATTATCTGACCGGACGTTGGGCGGCCGAATGGACGCTGCAATCGCGCCCGCTGACCGCCGGCTCGACCGTGCTGGAAAGCCGCAGGGGCGACACGGGCCACCAGAACAATCCGTGGTTCGCCATAGACCGCAAGGGCGTGTCCGGCGAAGAAAACGGCCCCGTCTGGTTCGGTGCCCTGGCGTGGAGCGGATCCTGGCGCATTACCCTGGACCAGGACCCGCTGGGCGTCGTCAGGATCGTTGGCGGCTATAACCCGTTCGACTTCGCCTATCGCCTGATGCCGGGCGACACGCTGGAAAGCCCCATCTTCTACGCGGGCTATTCCGGCCACGGCATGGGCGGTGCCTCGCGTCTGATGCACCGTTTCCAGCGCCGCGCCATCCTGCCGGGCGGCGAAAACGCGCCCCTGCGGCCCGTGCTTTACAACTCGTGGGAAGCGACAGAATTCCACGTGGACGAACCCGGTCAGGTCGCCCTGGCTGAAAAGGCCGCCACCATCGGCGTCGAGCGTTTCGTCATGGATGACGGCTGGTTTGGTGCCCGCAACAACGACCGTGCCGGCCTTGGCGACTGGACCGTCAACCGCACCAAATTCCCCAACGGTCTGAAGCCGCTGATCGACCGGGTCAAAGGCCTGGGCATGGACTTCGGCCTATGGGTCGAGCCTGAGATGGTCAATGCCGACAGCGACCTCTATCGCGCCCATCCCGACTGGGTTCTCAGCATGCCGGGGCGCCCGCGCACCGAGGGCCGCAACCAGATGGTGCTCAACCTGGCCCGCCGCGATGTTCGCGACTACCTGCTGAAGGTGCTGGACGATCTGGTCAGCCAGAACGACATCGCCTTCCTGAAATGGGACCATAACCGCAACTGGTCCGAACCCGGCTGGGACCAGCGCGCGGTCGAAGACCAGCAACAGGTCTATGTCGCCTTCACCCAGAACCTCTACTGGATCATCACCGAACTGCGCCGTCGCCATCCCAAGCTTGAGATCGAGACGTGCGCGGGCGGCGGCGGCCGTGTCGATCTGGGCATCCTGACCATGACCGATCAGGCCTGGCCGTCGGACAACACCGACCCCTATGACCGCCTGACCATGCAGGACGGTTTCAGTCACGCCTATGCCCCCAGCGTCATGATGGCCTGGGTGACGGATTCGCCCAACTGGGTGAACCAGCGCACGACTTCGCTGGAGTATCGCTTCCTGTCGTCGATGCAGGGTGGGCTGGGCGTCGGTGCCAATCTGAACCACTGGCAGGACGCTGACTTCGCCACCGCCAAACGCCTGATCGCCGAATACAAGACCATCCGGCGCACGGTGCAGCGCGGCGACCTCTACCGCCTGATCTCGCCGCAGAAGGGCTCGAACCGCTCAGTCACCCTGTCTGTCTCGCCCGACAAGTCACAGGCCGCCCTGTTCGCCTTCGTTCATTCCTCAACCAAGTTGGACCCGCAATCGCTGATCCAGCTCCGTGGTCTGGATCCTCGGGCGACCTACGCCCTGCGCGCCTACGCCGGCCCACAGGCCGCCGCCGACGCCACTGCTCTCAACCCCGTCCGCGCCAGCGGTGCCTACTGGATGGAACACGGCGTCGACAGCCCCCTCCGCGGCGACTTCCAGGCCGCTGGCTTCGTGCTGGATCGGATTTAATCTCAAGCAGCAGCCATCATGGCAGGGATGCTCATGGCCACCCTCGAGCAAATGACGTCCCTTGGGCTCGAGCGCGACCACTTGGTGGTCCGAAAGCCAAAGTAGGAAGTCTGGATAAAACCACGAGGTTTCGGCACCGATCTCTTGGATTGGGATCCGAAACCCGGCCTTGCCAACTGGGCTTCTGCACCACGGCTTTTCGAGCTCATTAAGCGCGGTAGCGACTTCAAGTTCAAACGGATTGAAGCCGTCGTATTCCGCATGTAGCGAATGGGCGAAAGATCGGACCCGGTACTTTTCGCGCATCTAGGGGGAAGAGCTCTCGACGTTCGGCGAAACTAGATTGAAGGGCGCCACTGATTGAATGCCCTGGCGGCCCAGTCCTCTGAGAAAGAAGTGTTCGTTCTATCGACTGCGGATCGGAGGGACGGCCGCATGCAGAGCGCTCATCGCCTCCGAACCTTACTGCATCGGCTGAACCATCCGCTCGTGGTCTTTTAGTATGCCGCTAAAGATCGAACCGTTATCATTGATGATCCGGGCGTCCATGGCAGCCAAGCGAGCGGAGAGATACTCTCACGGGGTCATGGCTTCATTGTCGGCACTCTTAACCTCACGCCGCTCGGTGACATCCTCCTTGAGGTATTCCATTTCAAACACACGGGTTTGTATACGCCCCTCCGCCTTGAGCGCCTTGTCAGCGAAGAGGGGGGCACTTTCGATCAGGATGTCGTCGAGAACCTGGATTTTATCCCCAAACCACGGCGCAATCGAGGGAAGAGGCTTGTTCTCGCGCACTGGAACAATCCGGCTCGTAAGGGGGCGACCGACCTTCCGACATCGGCACGATCTCGTAGCCATCTGTCTCCATCTCCTTCTGCATGTCAGCAATCAGCCGGGTGAAGGCGTCGTCCGAAATATTGAAGTAGAAATAGGCCGAGTTAAGATCTGTATCCTCGAATGGCTTCGCGTCCGGCTGGCGAACGAAGCGTCCGATCTTTTGCACCATATCGTTCGCAGACCGCCCGCGGTCGTCGATATACGAAACGTAGGCTAAGGGCTCGTCCCGGCCTTCACGCAGCGTGAGGTTCCAAATGATGTGGGTGTAGCCCGCCGAGGCCAGGGCCTCCGGAGACCTTTCGACAGCCTTTAGGCCAGTATAAGTGTCGATCAAACCATCACACGCGCCGCGTCTATCTTGGATTACGTCCCGAGCGCCATTGAGATGGACGGCAATCCTTGAAGCCGGAACGCCAAGCTTTACAAGCTCTTCCCAGATGTCTACCCTCGAGCCGTCTGGTTGACGATGAAGCACCCGATAGGCGTCTTGCCGAAGGGCTTCAGGGCGAGGGCGAGATCCTCCAATTTTTCGTTAGCCGCACGGATGGCGTCAACTTTTGCGGTGTTGCAATCGACGAAGTACAGGCGGCTCTTCAACAACCCCGCAATGACGACTTCTCGGGTAGAAACGGCCACTGTCCGATCGGCCAGGACAGCTTGGCGGTCTTCGTGCGTCTTGCCTGCAAGAAGGTCCGACAGATCTTTAGGCAAGGACCCCGACCATTACGTCAGACTCGGTCGCAAGACTACGCGCTGACGCCGGCCTTACCGCTAACCAAGGCTACTCATTGCAAGCATCGTCCACTGCGACCTCGCGCCAAGCGGCTCGTTGCGCAGGAACGACAAACATCGCCGGTCCAGCGTGCCAGTTCAACTACGGCCCCAGCCCTCTCAACATCGTGATGCGACACCCCTCCCGCCCAGCATTTGGCACCGGTTGCTTCCGCGTGGCTTCCAGGGCTGGATTTTGTCGCTGGATTCTGGGCATGAAAAAACCCGCTATCCTATTGGAATAGCGGGTTAAAACTTGGGTGCGGGAGTAGGATTTGAACCTACGACCTTCAGGTTATGAGCCTGACGAGCTACCGGGCTGCTCCATCCCGCGGCAAACGGTAGTGTCGT
>NZ_JAEPWN010000019.1 GCF_016654005.1 Brevundimonas nasdae
CTGCGCGGCTCGGCCTGTTGCTCACCCCACGCTGCGAGGCGTAACTAACCCAAGGACTCTGGTCGCCGCTGGATGAAAACTCAGAGGCACGTCACACCGTCTTCCAGACCAGCATAGCCCTGGGTATCGGCTCCGGGCTGGCGTTCGAGCACAATGGAGCGGCCGTTCGGGAGGATGAGCCTGGTCCAGACGAGAAGCACGCGGCTCTGCCCGTATTGGACGCTGTTGTCGTACTGGCCGATGATCCGGGTGCCTTGTGGGATGACGAGGATGCGGCCTGTCGGGCTATCGTAGATGTTCTCCGTCACCTGCGCGGTGATTTGCCCAGGAAGATCGGAGCGGATGCCTGTGATGAGGGCGGCCGAGATGACCGCGCCTGCCTGGAGGATATAGGGCGATGCTGGCGCCATGATGCGGTCGACCGCAATGGTGCGGCGGTCGACGGGAGCATTGAGGAACGCAAGCTGCCGATCCTGAGCGGTCTGAGCGCCCGGTTGCGTGCCGGCTGCCATGCCGGCAAGCCCTGGGACGTTCGGGCCAGCGGTCGCCGATGTTGCGGCCGGACCAGCCTGGAAAAACACGCGGCTGGTGCGGGCGGCCTCCAATTCGGCGAGGCGACGTCGCTCCTCGGGATCAGGCCCCGGCGCCGCCATGGCGGGCGGCACGACAGGCTGCCCCTGATTTTGCGCGCTGACGATCGGGCGGCCGAGGTCTCCAGGCAGCGCCGGGCCGAGGACCGGGCCGGTGTAATCGCGTGGCAGGCCGGCCAAGCCGTCGGCCGTGGTGCGGTTGTCGGTCGAATAGAGTTCGTCGGCGCTCTTGCCAGGGTCGCGGGTCTGGAGCGCGTAGATGAGAGAGCCGCCGATACCGACGAGGGCAACCGCAGCGACGCCGGCGAGCACTTTGCGCGACAGCCGGGTGACACGCGGAGGTTCCGCCCGCAGGCGCATGGACGATGACGTATCGACGGCGGGCGTCGATTGCTCCAGCGGTTCGGCGTTGTCGTGGTTGGTGTCGCTCATGATGCAGGTTTCCCATCGGTTCGCACGATCCTGACGGTCTGCTGCTGCTTGCCGCTGCCGAGGCGCAGTTCGGCGGCTCCGAAGATGCGGTCAACGATCAGGATGTTCTGGTGGATGCGGCTGTTGACGAGCTGCGGCTCTCCATCGGTGCCGAGGACGAAGATCGGCGGCATTTCGCCTTGAACGATGCCGCGTGGAAATTCGACATACACACGCCTGCCGTCGTCATAGACGGCGACCGGCCGCCAGGGCGGCGTGTCGCCGGTGAGGCCGTAGCGGTAGTGACGCGCGGCGGCAGCGGGAATGATAGGCGTCGTCGGGACAGTTCCGCGCTGCGATGCCGGTAGCGCGGGATAAGCCCACGCAACGGCCGGCATATAGGGTTTCGCCTCCGCCCTCAGCTCGAGCATATAGATGCGGCGGTCGGTCGTGATGACCAGGTTCGTGGTGATGTCAGGGCGCGTCGGCTTGACGAGGATGTGGACGCGGCGTGAGAGGCCGGAACCGCTTTCGGTATCACCAACAATCTAGCGGGCGGTGTCACCGGCGGCGATTGGACCTGCGCCGGTCAGATTTTCGCCCGGCTCGAGCGCGATGTTGGTGATCTGGCCGGGCGCGGCATAGACTTGGTAAAGCGCGCCTTCGCTCCAGGGATAGATCTGGATGGCGTTATAATAGCCCTCGCGTCGCGGTTCGACACGCGCCGCAGCATTAGCGTTTTCCACGCGGCCGCCCGGCGTATTCGCGGCGGTTCCACCATGCGCGACCGTCCAGGCAGGAGGCGTGTGCAGCGGACGCGGCGGCTGTTCCGTGACCGGCGCCGGCAGGGCTGGGAGCGGCGGCACGTCACTGTCGTAGTTGATAGTGGGTGGTTTGAAGGTCGCGCAGCCCGCCAGCATCGTTGCTGAGAGCAGCATCGTCGCCAAAGCGGATTTACGGAAAGTCGGAGAGCCGGACAGGCGTAGAGATGTGCTCATTGGGACATCTCCCGCGACCAGTTGATGGCGTTGATGTAGATGCCGAGCGGATTGGCGCGCAGCCGGTCGGCGTCGCGCGGCGTCTGGATGACGATGGTGAGGATGGCGGTCCATCGCTCCGTGCCCGCGAGCTGGCCATTCTCGTAACGCTTCTCGGTCCAGGCCACGCGGAAGGAATCCGCTGATGCGCGGATCACGCTCGAAACCTCGACGGCGATCTGCTGTTTGCCGACCTTGGTGAAGGGATCGTTGGTGCGGGCATAGTCGTTGAGCGCGCCGGCGCCGCGATCGGTGGTCCAGTCATAGGCGCGCAGCCAGTTCTGGCGCACGATGATCGGATCGGCCGGAATGCTTCTGACCTGCTCGATGAAGCGGGCAAGATGCCAGGCCACCTGGGGATCGGTCGGCCGATAGTCGGCCGACGCCGGTGCTACGGACTGCGCCTGGCCGAGCCGATCGACCTGCACGACCCAGGGAACGACGGTGCCGCGCGCCGACTGCCAGACCAGCGCGGCGGCGAAGCCGGCTGACAGGAACAGCGAGCCGAAGGCCATGATGCGCCAGTTCCTGGCCTGGACGCGGGCCGAACCGATGCGATCGTCCCAGACCTGCGCGGCGCGCTGATAGGGTGTTTCGGGTTCGGGCGATTTCCCATAATGGGCGGCGGGTCGTTTGAAGAGGCTCATGAGCGGTTACTTTCGGAGAGATTGACGGAAGAGCCGCCGCCATGGCTGTCACCGGATTTGACGGCATGCGCTGCGAGGGTGGTTCCGTGGCTGAGGGACTGATGGCGCTTCATGCGCTTGGCCCAGTCGGGCGGACCGTCGCGGGGCGCTGCTGCGGCGGCTTCGCCTGCGGAGCCTGAGCCGGGTATCGTGCTCATGGTCGAGGAGCCGCCCGTTGCGCCGAAGCCTGCCTTTGCACCTTCGGAGAAGCTGGACTTGACGCCTTCGGCGGCGCGCGCCGTCGCGCGTTTCAGGGGCGACACGGCGGCTGCTCCGGCCGCGCGGGCGACACCGCTGAGACCAGAGGCGGCACCGGCTGCGCCGGACTGGCCGAGCGAGCTGACGCTGTAGGCCGCGGCGGCTCCGCCTGCCGCTGCCGCACCGCCCCGCACAGCGGCAGCACCGCCGGAGATCCCAGCCGCTCCTCCCTTCAGGGCAAAGCCTGCCGCGCCACCAGCTGCGAGTGCCGCACCACCGACGGCAAGCCCGGTGCCAACCGCCGCACCGGCGCCGAGTTGTGGTCCGCCGCTGACAAGACCGGCAGCAATGCCGGGGCCGAAGATGCCGAGCCCGAGCAGCGATAGCGCGGCAAGGACAATCGCCATGGCGTCGTCGATTGTGGGCGTTGCGCCGCCAAAGCCGGCCGTAAACTGGCTGAACAGCGTTGAGCCGATACCGATGATGACGGCGAGCACCAGCACCTTGATGCCGGATGAGACGACATTGCCTAGCACGCGCTCGGCCATGAAAGCGGTTTTGCCGAACAGGCCGAACGGGATGAGGACGAAGCCCGCCAGCGTCGTCAGCTTGAATTCGATCAGGGTAACGAAGAGCTGGATCGCGAGGATGAAGAAGGCGAGCAGCACCAGAGCCCAGGCGAACAGCAGGCAGGCGATCTGGATGAAGTTCTCGAAGAACGCGATCCAGCCCATCAGGTCGGAGATGGATTCGAGCAAGGGGCGCGCGGCGTCGAGCCCGGTCTGCGCGACCTTGCCGGGTCGCATCAGATCCTGCGCGGTGAAGCTGGTGCCGGAAGCCTTGAGGCCGAGGCCCGCGAACGAGTCGAAGACGATCTTGGCGAGGTTGTTCCAGTTGCCGATGAGATAGGCGAAGACGCCGACGAAGAGCGTCTTTTTCACCAGCCGGGCGATGATGTCGTCTTCCGCGCCCCAGCTCCAGAACAGGGCGGCAAGCGTCACATCGATGACGATCAGCGTTGTGGCGATGAACGCGACCTCGCCGCCGAGCAGTCCGAACCCGCTGTTGATGTAGGAGGTGAAGACCCCGAGGAAATTGTCGATGACACCTGCGCCGCCCATGGTTCACCGTCCTTCTGTTGTCGGGACGGCAGGCGCCGGGGGGCGGCCGAGGAAGCGATCGCGGCTCTCGGCCCAGATGCGCATGCAGTCGGTATCGCTCGCCGCTGCCTGGCCAAGCTGCTGGCACCGGCGCTGCCCTTCGCGGAGCGCATCGCGCTTGGGTTCGACAGCGTGGACGCGCTCCATTTCAGGGGCCGCGTCCTTCCGGGTCATCTCGATCGCCGTCGCCGTGATGGCGAACGATACGAAAACGATGGCGCCCAGCCGGGCCAGCATCTTGCCGTCCATGGCCGCGCCCTCAGTTGCCGTTGCCGAACATCTGCGCGTTGCCGGGCTGATAGCCCGCGCCCGGCGTGAGGAAGCGGCGGCGCTGCTCCCGGCCCTGATCAGCCGCCGCCGCGCGCTCCGCGTCAGTCAGCGCCGTGGCCCGGCCGTTGGCGGAGATCAGCGCGATCAGGTCGGAGAGCTGCTGCGATTGCAGCGCGAGAAGCTGATTGCCGGCCTGTGTCGCCTGCAACGCACCCTGCGCGCCTTGACTCTGGCTGACGAGGTTCGACATCTGCGTGCGATTGCTGTCGATATTGCCGACGACACCGGCCTGAATGCGCATGGCGTCCTGCAAGCCGCCGACGGTGTTCTGCCAGCGCGAGCGAGCGTCGGTGATGAGCTTGGCGTCCGACGACGACAGTGAGACGCTGCCATATTGCTGCTGGAACATCCGATCGACGTTCTGGACGTCGAAAGCGATGTTCTGCGCCTGGCCGAGGAGCTGCTGGGTGCGTTGGACGTTCTGTTGAATCTGCTGGAGCGCCGAGTAGGGCAGGTTCGCCAGATTCTTGGCTTGGTTGATGAGGCTCTGCGCCTCGTTTTGAAGCGAGCGGATCTGGTTGTTGATCTGCTCGAGGGACCGCGCCGCCGTCAGGACGTTCTGGGCGTAGTTGGTAGGGTCATAGACGATCCCGCCGAAGCCGAATTGCGCGTGCGCTGGCGCGGTCAGCACCGGCGATGCGGCGAGCGGTATCGCCAGGATGAAGGCCGCGAGCGACATCGCGCGCGGGCGTGAACGAAGCGTATTCATGGTCATTACTCCTTCTCGGACTGCTGGGGGGTGAGGTTCGTGAGGTCAGGGATGAGGTCTGCGGCCCACTCGGCGCCGCGCAGGCGCAGCCAGGCGGCGAGAAAGCCCTCGCGGCCATGCTCGGCGACGGTGCGCGCGATCTCGGACTGGTCGGTCTTGGAGGAGGTGGCGGCGAGCGCGAGACCGACTTCGGAGAGGCCCAGCTCGAACAGGCGATTGCCGCGCCGCGACTGGCAGTAATAGTCGCGCTTGGGCGTGGCCCGCGCGAGGATTTCGATCTGGCGGTCGTTGAGACCGAAGCGCCGATAGATCTCCGTGATCTGCGGCTCGATCGCGCGTTCGTTCGGCAGGAGCAGCCTTGTCGGGCAGCTCTCGATGATGGCCGGGGCGATGTTGCTGTTGTCGATGTCGGACAGCGACTGCGTGGCGAAGATGACGCTGGCGTTTTTCTTGCGCAGCGTCTTCAGCCATTCGCGCAATTGCCCGGAGAAGGCATCGTCATCGAGTGCGAGCCAGCCCTCGTCGATGATGAGCAGCGTCGGCGAGCCGTCGAGACGGTCGCCGATGCGATGGAAGAGATAGGCGAGGACGGCGGGTGCCGCGCCAGTCCCGACCAGTCCCTCGATCTCGAACGCCTGCACCGATGCCGAGCCGAGATGTTCGGCCTCGGCGTCGAGTAGCCGCCCATAGGGGCCGCCCACGCAATACGGTCGCAGAGCCTGCTTCAGGTCGTTCGATTGGAGCAACACCGTGAGGCCGGTGATCGTGCGTTCCTCGACCGGCGCCGACGCCAGCGAGGTCAGCGCCGACCAGAGGTGCTCCTTCACCTCGGGGGTGATTGCGATGCCCTCGCGGATCAGGATGGCGACGATCCAGTCGGCCGCCCAGGCGCGTTCGGGCGTGTCGTGAATGCGCGCGAGCGGTTGCAGCGAGACCGAGGAGTCCACGCCCTCGGTGAGATCGCCGCCGAGATCGTGCCAATCACCGCCCATGGCGAGCGCGGCGGTGCGGATCGAACCGCCGAAGTCGAAGGCGAAGACCTGGGCACCGGCATAGCGCCGGAACTGCAAGGCCATGATGGCGAGGAGCACCGATTTGCCGGCGCCGGTCGGGCCGACGACGAGCGTGTGACCGACGTCGCCGACATGGAGAGAAAACCGGAACGGGGTCGAGCCTTCGGTCTTGCCGAACAGCAAGGGGGAGCTACCCAAATGCTCGTCCCGTTCCGGCCCCGCCCACACCGCCGAGAGCGGGATCATGTGGGCGAGATTCAGCGTCGAAATCGGGGGCTGGCGCACGTTGGCGTAAACATGCCCCGGCAATGAGCCCAGCCAGGCATCGACGGCATTGATCGTTTCAGTCATGGCCGTGAAGTCGCGGCCCTGGATGACTTTCTCGGCGAGGCGAAGCTTCTCGTCGGCAACTCGGGGATCGTTGTCCCATACCGCGATCGTCGCGGTGACATAGGATTGGCCGGCGTAGTCAGCGCCGAGTTCCTGGAGGGCGAGATCGGCGTCCGCCGCCTTGTTCGAGGCGTCGGTATCGACCAGCGCGGACGCCTCGTTGGTCAGCACCTCTTTCAGGATCGCGGCGATGCTTTTGCGCTTCGCGAACCATTGGCGGCGGATTTTGGTCAGCAGCTTGGTCGCGTCGGTCTTGTCGAGCAGGATGGCGCGCGTCGACCAGCGATAGGGAAAGGCGAGCCGATTGAGATCGTCGAGGATGCCGGGCGTGGTCGCGGTCGGGAAACCGACAATGGTGAGAACGCGCAGATGCGCGGTTCCGAGACGCGGCTCCAGGCCGCCGGTGAGCGGTTGGTCGGCGAGCAGCGCGTCGAGATAGACCGGCGTTTCGGGCACACGGACGCGGTGCCGTTTGGTCGAGACGGTCGAATGGAGATATGTCAGCGTCTCGCTGCTATCGAGCCACTGGCATTCCGGCATGAAGCCGTCGAGCAGCGCCAGCACGCGATCGGTGCGGTCGACAAAGGTGTTCAGGATTTCCTTCGGATCGATGCCAGCACGTTCGCGGCCCTCATAGAGCCAGGCTTCGGTGCGCGCGGCATCCTCGGCCGGCGGCAGATAGGTGATGGTGAGATAGTAGCCGGAGACGTAATGCGCGCCGGCCTCCTCGAAATCGGCTTTGCGCTCGGCATCGAGAAGCGCTGCGGCGGCGTCGGGAAACAGGTCCGCTGGATAGATCGACGCCTCGTGCCGCTGCGCCTCGACGAAGATGGCCCAACCCGATCCGAGACGACGGAATGCGTTGTTGAGCCGCCCGGCGACGGCGACCAGTTCGGCGGCGACCGCGGAGTTCAGATCAGGGCCGCGGAACCGCGCCGTGCGCTGAAAGCTGCCGTCCTTGTTGAGCACGACGCCCTCGGCGACGAGCGCGGCCCAGGGCAGATAGTCAGCGAGGCGGGTTGCGGTGCGGCGATATTCGGCAAGATTCATCATGGCGATGCGCTTCCTCAGACGGACAGATGAGCGGGGATGCGCAGGTGACGGCGACCGACCTCGACGAAGAGGGGATCGCGCTTTGCAGCCCATACGGCTGCGATATGGCCAATGGCCCAGATCAGCAGACCGACGAGCCAGAGGCGCAGGCCAAGGCCCACGGCTCCGGCCAGCGTGCCGTTCAGGATGGCGAGTGCGCGCGGTGCGCCGCCGAGCAGAATGTGCTCGGTCAGCGCCCGGTGAACCGGGACGGTGAAACCCGGCACCGCGTCGAGTTGTTCGAACGCCGCCGCCATCAGATGAGCGCCCCGCCGCCGAATGAGAAGAACGACAGGAAGAAGCTCGACGCCGCAAACGCGATGCTGAGACCGAAGACGATCTGGATCAGCTTCCGGAAGCCGCCGGACGTGTCACCGAACGCCAGCGCCAGGCCGGTGGCGATGATGATGATGACGGCGACGATCTTGGCGACCGGCCCTTCGATGGATTCGAGAATTTTCTGGAGCGGTGCTTCCCACGGCATGGACGAGCCGGAGGCATGGGCGGCGGGAACGAGGACGAGATTGATGTAGATGAAGGCGGCGGCCGTCGCGGCATAGCGGCGAACGCGCATGGTGGTGCGGATCATGATGGCGCTCCTGTACGGTCAAGGGTTGCGGGGGTGATGGCGTAGTCGCCGTCCGGACCGAGCCCATCGACGCGGGCGAGTTCGGCGAGCCGGCGCGCGGAGCCGCGGCCGGAGAGGACGGCAACAAGATCGATGGTCTCGGCGATCAGGGCGCGCGGGACCGTGACGACGGCCTCCTGGATGAGTTGTTCAAGGCGGCGCAGCGCGCCGATGCCGCTCCCGGCGTGGATCGTGCCGATGCCGCCGGGGTGGCCGGTTCCCCATGCTTTCAGGAGATCGAGAGCTTCAGAGCCGCGCACCTCGCCGATGGGAATGCGATCGGGGCGCAGGCGTAGCGAAGAGCGAACCAGCTCCGAGAGCGTGGCCACTCCATCCTTGGTCCGCATGGCGACAAGATTGGGCGCGGCGCACTGAAGCTCGCGGGTATCCTCGATGATGACGACGCGATCCGCCGTCTTGGCGACCTCGGCCAGAAGCGCATTGGTCAGCGTGGTTTTGCCGGTGGAAGTGCCGCCTGCGACAAGGATATTGGCGCGCGCCATCACGGCTGCGCGTAGCGTCGCCGCCTGGTCGGCGAACATGATTCCGGCGGCCACATAATCGTCGAGCGTGAAGATCGCTACGGCGGGCTTGCGGATGGCGAAGGCCGGTGCGGCGACAACGGGCGGCAGCAAGCCCTCGAACCGCTCTCCCGTCTCAGGAAGCTCGGCGGAGACTCGCGGGCTGCGCGGATGCACCTCGACGCCGACATGGTGAGCGACCAGCCGCACGATGCGCTCGCCATCGGCAGGCGCCAGCGTCTCACCCGTATCGGCCAGCCCTTCGGAGAGGCGATCTACCCAGAGACGGCCGTCGCGGTTCAGCATGATTTCGACCACGGCCGGGTCTTCGAGAAAATGGGTGATGGTCGAGCCGAGCGCGGTGCGAAGCATGCGCGCACCGCGCGCGAACGCCTCCGGCTTCTGGCTGATATTGGTCATTCCTGCCCCGCTTCCTGACGGGGCTGGAAAAGAGGGTCCCCGGATCGGGGTGATTAAAAGAGCCGTGAATCAGGCTGATTCAACAAGTATCGGTCGTCGTAGTAGCGTGGCGTGCAAATACAGGAGAACGGCGGTTGGGCGATGCTATTGATCCACGCGCGCCGAAGCCTATGGATCGCTCTCTGTCGGGCTGGACGGCGACTCGCCGACATCTTCAACGATCTCCTGCCGAAGTTTCGGTCCCTGGGCCAGGCGCCGTCCAAGGGCCGCGATGAACGCCTCGTAGCGCTTCCCGACCATGGCGCGCGCTGCCTGGGCCGCGGGTTCCGGAAGCGCCGGCGTGGTGTTGAGCCAGAACCGGATGAATACGGCCATTGTCTCGACGGAGACCCCGATGTCGCGTTCCATGCGGTTGAGACGGCGATCGATCTGGTCGAGGCGTTTGGCGACCACGGCTTCGCGCCGCTCCGCATCGTCCGGCGACAGGAAGGATGCGATGGCGGCCTCGGCGATCAGGGAGAGCGGTTGTTCGCGGCGGCCTGCATAGTCCGATAGCGTGGCCATGATGTCGGGGTCGAGATAGACGGAAATCGGCACCTTCTTCTTGCGTCCGGTCATGGTGCTACAGCTCCATGCCGTCATTGGGATCGAGCGAGACCTGGCGGGCAACGCCGCGCATGACGCGGGTCAGCCGCTGGTTGCGCGCGGCGGCATCTTCTGTGTCGTCAGGCAAATCGATCTCAAACTCATTGTCGATCGGCGCCTTCTTTTCGATAGGGTTCACCCGGTTGAGTTCGGGCTGATGCCGACGCTCGGACTCGGTGGAATCTTCTTCATCGTCACCGATGGTCGTTGGCGCGGCGTTTTCGGCCATGCCCGGGCGCGCGGGGATTGGCAGCTTGCTCCAATCGTCGGGCCGACCTTCAGCAGGCCGCGCCAGCCCCGGCGGTGACATGATGCGTTCCTTGAAGCGGGCATCTTCATAGTAGCGCGCCTTCTTCGCCCGGATCGGCGGCGTCCCGGCGACCATGACGATCTCGTCGGTCGGCGGGAGCTGCATGATTTCGCCTGGTGTCAGGAGCTGTCGCGCGGTCTCCGAGCGCGACACCATCAAATGGCCGAGCCAGGGCGAGAGCCGATGCCCGGCATAGTTCTTCATCGCCTTCATCTCGGTCGCGGTTCCGAGCGCGTCGCTGACCCGCTTCGCGGTCCTTTCGTCGTTCGTCGCAAAGGAAACGCGCACATGGCAGTTGTCGAGGATCGAATTGTTCGGGCCGTAAGCCTTCTCGATCTGGTTCAGGGACTGAGCGATCAGAAAGCTCTTGAGGCCGTAGCCAGCCATGAAGGCCAGCGCGGACTCGAAGAAATCGAGGCGGCCGAGGGCGGGAAACTCGTCGAGCATGAGCAGCAGGCGATGCCGTCCGGCCTTTGCGTGAAGATCCTCGGTGAGACGTCGACCGACCTGATTGAGGATCAGGCGGATCAGCGGCTTGGTGCGGTTGATGTCGGACGGCGGCACGACAAGGTAGAGCGTGGTCGGGCGCTTGCCGCCCACCATGTCGCTGATCCGCCAGTCGCAGCGCCGCGTCACCTCGGCGACGACAGGATCGCGGTAGAGGCCGAGAAACGACATGGCGGTGGAGAGCACGCCCGAGCGTTCGTTGTCCGATTTGTTGAGTAGTTCGCGCGCGGCGCTGGCGATGACGGGGTGCGGCCCTGCCTCGCCGAGGTGGCTGGTCTTCATCATCGCGGCAAGCGTCGACTCGATCGGGCGCTTCGGATCGGAGAGGAAAGCGGCGACGCCGGCCAATGTCTTGTCGTCTTCGGCGTAGAGGACATGCAGGATGGCGCCGACCAGCAGGGCATGACTGGTCTTCTCCCAATGGTTCCGCTTTTCGAGCGAGCCTTCGGGATCGACCAGGATGTCAGCGATGTTCTGAACGTCGCGGACTTCCCATTCGCCGCGGCGCACCTCGAGCAGCGGATTGTAGGCCGACGATTTGGGGTTGGTCGGGTCGAACAGCAGAACGCGGCCATGCCGGGCGCGGAAACCGGCGGTGAGCTGCCAGTTTTCCCCTTTGATGTCGTGGACGATGGCCGAGCCCGGCCAGGTCAACAGGGACGGCACGACCAGGCCGACGCCCTTGCCCGATCGGGTCGGGGCGAAGCAAAGCACATGCTCGGGGCCGTCATGACGGAGATAGTCGCGATCATAGCGGCCGAGCACGACACCGTCGGGACTGAGCAGGCCCGCGGCTTTCACTTCGTCCTTTCCCGCCCAGCGGGCGGAGCCGTAGGTCGCCGCGCTTTTTGCTTCGCGGGCGCGCCAGACCGACATGCCGATGGCGACGGCTATGGCGATGAAGCCGCCCGACGCCGAGATCATCCCGCCCTTGGCGAAGACCTCCGGCGCGTAGGCGTCGTAGAAATACCACCACCAGAAGAACGCTGGCGGATAGTAGATCGGTAGGCCGAACAGGGAAAACCAGGGCGTGCCGAGCTGCGCCTGAAAGCCGAGGCTCCATGCGACATATTGCGTCGCCGCCCAGGTGGTGAGCAGCACGATGAGGAAGACGACGGCGATCTGGCCCCACAGGATTTTGGTCGCGGACATTGCTGCGGTCCTTTCTTCTTAGGTGATTAGAGGCCGAGCCCCCGCTTGCGGCCGAAGCTCCAGTCGACACCGCCGTCGCCGCGGGCGACCCCGGAGACGTGTTTGCCGAGCTGGCTTTCGAGGGACGGCGACCAAGGCACGAGCTGGAAGCCGAGGCCGTTATCGATCATCGCGAAGCGGCCGGATGCGAGCGTCATGCGCTGGCGATAGGTGCCGGCGACATATTCGCCATTGCCGGCCGCTTTGAATGGCTGGCCCGTCTCCTTCGCGAGCCGGTCGGCAACGGCGCCCACCTCACGGCGCCGAAGCGTCTCGATCAGGTTGCGGCTGAAGATGACGCGGCGGCCTTGCTGTTCGGCGAGACCTTCGTGGACCAGATGCTCCGCCCGTTGTCGCATCGCGTGCCGCACCTCGGCGCCGAAGCCGCCCTCCGACATGGCGACGGGTTCACGGGCGATGCACTGCCGGTCGAGCCAGGTGGCGCCCGAGGCGTTCACCTGATGCTGGAGATCGAGATCGGAGCGGACGGCCAGTGCGACGCGACGTTCGCCGCGAGCATCTTCGAAGCTGCGCAGCTCGACGATCGACCCCGGCGCGCTGTCCCCTGCCGCATCGAGATGCGGCAAGCGGATGTGGTGGGTCCGACCATCGACGCCGTCGACCACGGCGTAGGCCGTTCCCTTCAGCTCGTCATCGAGGCCGCGCTCGACCAGACGGCCGATGACCGGAACGTCGAGGCTTTCCCCAGCCAGGACATAGTTGCCCGAGCCGCGGTCGATACCGCGTTCGGTGAGCGCGCGGTGCATGCGCTTGATGATGTCGCCGCGTTCGCCGAGCTGGCGCAGCGTCACCTCAGCCTGATCGTCGATCATCCACTGCCCAGGTCCGACTTCACTGGCGAGGCCGAGGGCTGCGAGTTTGCGCAGGCGGCCCACCTTTTCGACGGCGTAGGCGTCGGGCTGGCGGCCGATCTCCGGGGCGACATCGATGACGCCGGTCTTTCCAGCGTCGCGGACAAGCTGCCGATCGAGTTGCGTCAAGCGTTCCGCCTCGATCTGGCGTTCGAGCGTGCGGCGAATATCGAGATCGGTGCGCGGGCCAAGCTCCTGTGTGATGAGGTCACGCGCGCGATCACGCATGCCCTCCTTGATGTAGTCGCGCGAGATCACGAGGTCCTGGCCGTCGTCGCGGACGCCGCGCACGATCAGGTGGATGTGTGGATGCTCGGTGTTCCAGTGATCGACCGCGACCCAATCGAGCCGCGTGTCCAGATCCTTTTCCATCTGGCCGACAAGATCGCGGGTGAAGGACTTGAGGTCCAACATCTCCACGGCGTCGTCCGGTGAGACGATGAAGCGGAAATGATGGCGATCATCCTCGCATCGCCCGGCGAAGGCGCGGCCATCAGCTTCCTCCGTTCCCGGCCCAAACAGCCGGGCCTTTTCTCCATCACGGGTCACGCCATCGCGGCGGAGATAATCGAGATGCGTGCCGAGCGGCGCGGTGCGGCCGGAGTGCCGCACGACGCGGGCCTTGATGACTGCGCCGCGCGTGCGCGCGGTGATGAGACGGTTCGCCTGGATGCTGGCGCGCTGACCTCGGCCGAAGCGCGAGCGATTGGCGGCAACGACGCGCCCGGAGCGCGAGACGCCGCTGCCCGCCTTCTTCGCCGCAGCCAGCGCCTGCGCGATGAAGGGCCGAGCCGACTGCGCGCGGGTCGATCGGATGCGCCCAGGCCGAACACGAAACTCGTGGTCATCGGCCATGACGCGAGCCCGCAATGTCCGAAAAATCGCGCTGATACAGGCAATTGGGCGTCAGGCGCACATTGCCGATGAGCACGGCAATGTGCGGAGCGCGCCAAAATATCCTGCAAATACAACCGCCCGACCGACGCGCAATGTGCGGCCTTTTATCCTGCCATCGTGCGGTTGTTGTGCCTGCCTCTCCCCCTTGTGCCCTCCATGTCACGCCGGAATGCGACAGAGTGCGAAGGATACTTCCGCAGCTCATCGGGGCGTTCCCCCGTCAGAGCGAGCGACCACGATAGCAGCGTTCGAGTCTTCGACGGTATCGGGAGCGCGCGCCGCGACGGAGGAGCGGCTATCGTTCGACCGCGCGCTTTGCGATGACGATGTTGCCGAACGAGCGTCGGCGGAACGCACGACGAAGAGCGGCGCTTCCCGCCAATCCGGCGGCGGTGGCGGCGCAACCGATGGCGCGCTCGACGGCGATGGCGCGCCTAGCTGCGGAGCCAGCAGCGCGATGTAGGCCCGCGTTTCGGCTGGCAGGGCGCGGCCGGTCTGGACGTATTCATCGTAGCGGCCAGGTCCCGCATTGTAGGCGCCGAGCATTGCGGGGATCGTGCGATAGCGGTCGAACATTTCGCGCAAGTAGGCAGCGCCTGCGAGGATGTTGTCGCGCGGGTCGTAGGGATCACGCCCAAGCCCATAGCGAACGCGAAGCGCGGCCCAGGTATCGGGCATGACCTGCATCAACCCCAGCGCGCCGGCCGACGATATGGCGCGCACATCGCCGGCGCTTTCGGCGCGTTTGACGGCGACGATCCAGTGTTCGGGAATGCCGAACCGCTGCGAGGCTTCGGTGACGAAGGCGGCGTGTGGATCGCCAGCGACCGTGCGCGCTGCCGACACGGACTGGGCAAGAGCGGCGTCCGTTGCGCCCGCTGCGAGGGCCAGGCCGGAAAGGAGAAGGAAGGCCATGCGCCGGACGGCGTGATGCCGCCCGCCCGCATCCCGATGGCTTATCGCTGGACGTGGACCGGACATCGGTCAGTCCTTCCCGGCGCGGTCGCGCGGGCGCGACCAGTGCAGCGACCAAGCGTTCCCGGCGTCATCGTCGCGGAACAGATTGGCGCGGATCGGCTGCGGCAGCGCAGGGTCGTCGATCAGCAGCGCAACGTATTCGCCTGCGCGCTCGCCGGTGCGTTTCCAGCCCGCGCCGATTTCCGGACCGGCTTCGGCTTTGCCATCGTCGCGGGCGTGAACACGGTAATCCGGCGCGTTCTCGGCGTCGGAGGGCTCTGCCAGAACGATGACGACATCGCGGAAGAGCGTGAACGTCTCCAGCTTGCCGGCGAAGCCCGTGTCCTGGCGCGTGAATTGACCAATCTGAGGCATGATTACTTCCTTTGCGGCGGCGTTGGGAAAGCCATCGGCGAACACCGCTTCCGCCGATGGCGAGGTGTTCATCGCGTCGGTGCGCGCCATTCGAAGCGGCCCGTTCCGTCCTCTTCGGTCCACAGGGGGACGGCGCGGCCGATGATCTGGTCAGTGGCGGTCAGGCCGAAATAGCGACCGTCCAGGCTGTCGCGGACCTGCCAGTTCATGAGGAAGACTTCGCCGGTCGGGATACGGCGGCAGCCCTGCCAGACCGGGAGGCCGCGCCCGGCACGATCACGTGGCAGCGCATCGCCCATCTCGACGCCATCGATCGTGATAGAGGAGTTCGAGCGGCAAACGGTTTGCCCGGAAACGCCGAGAATGCGCTTCAGCAGCGGGACGCCTTTGGGAAGATAGCCGCGTTCGGCCATGAAGGTCGCGAGCGGCTCGGGCGCATCGACGGCAACGAGATCGGTGACGTCGAACGGGCCATCGAAGTCGATCGTGTAGAAGCCGATGGGGGCGCTCGCCGATGCGTTCCACAGGAGCTTGATCGGCATCGGGGTGAGCGCCGGATAGCTGATGCCCGCGGTCGCGAGAGCCATGACGAGGAAGAGACCGGCGCGCGTCACGACTGTGTCCTCCGGCGCAGGAGGAAGGCGCGATGCTGGTCGAGCGTATAGGCGCGCGGCTGATGTCCAGCCGCCATCCGGTTGTGGACGTGCCGCCAGTGTTCCGGCGAAACGGCGTCCGCCTCGATGCCGATCGCTTCAATGGCATCGACGTGGCGCAGCACGTCTTCGACCTTTGGCCATCCGTCGATCCTGAGCAGGATTTCACCGCCCGGCCGGACAAAGGGCAGCGTCTGGTAGGGCTCTCCGGGCTCAACTGCGCGCACGATATCGATGCGCGAGATGATCGTGCCGAAATCGTTGGCCGCCCATCGCACGAACGCAAAGACGGTGTTCGGACGGAAGGAGACGACACGCCGGCGGCGGTCGAGGATCTGTTCATGTGCCTCACGGCCGAACCTGATCCAGTATTCGATCTTCTTCTCGACCCACGTCAGTTCGACGTGAGTCATGCTGTTATGGGGGAGCGCTGACGGCAGCGGGCCGCCGCGCATGCGGGGAGCCGCAGTGCCGGTCATGTGGGGTCTCCTGGTGTCGAGGGAAATTCATGCGCGAGCAGCTCGCGCAGCATGTCGGCGACGGTGACGCCGCGCCCGAACGCGGCGATCTTGATCCGGCCGCGCAGTTCGGGCGTCACATCGATGGTGAGCCTGGCGGTGAACGCAGCGACGTTAGCTGCGCGTGATGCGTTGTCCGCAGCCTTGATCCATTGGTCGGGGTCGGCGGGGCGCGAGGCGAAGCTGCGACGCGGGGATCGTTCGTTCATTGTGCGCCCCCGTCGATCCGCAGACGCAGGAGTTCGTCGGCGAACGCCGCGATCTCGCGTGTGGCCGATGTCGCATCGGCGAGTTCGGCCACCAGGCGGCCGGTCTGCGCGGCGGCGGCGAAGGCGATACGTTGGCCGATGGTGGTGGCGAGCAACGGTGGATCGTGATCGGCCAGGGTCTCGGCGGTCTCGCGGGCCAGGACGGTGCGCGCACCGCAGCGATTGAGCACGAAGCGGGCGACCAGTTCCGGGCGATAGACGCGGGCTTCGCCGAGCAGCGCCCGCATCTCGGCCGATGCCCAGCCGTCGAGCGGCGACGGCTGCGCCGGCATCAGCACGAGGTCGGCGGCGAGCAGCGCCGAGCGCATGAGGGCTGCGACACGCGGCGGGCCGTCGATGACGACGTGGTCGACATCGCGGGCCAGTTCCGGCGCTTCGCGGTGGAGCGTGTCGCGCGCTAGGCCGACGACGCCGAACCGGCGCGGCAGGCCCTCATGGCTGCGTTGCTCAGACCAGTCGAGGGCCGAGCCCTGTGGGTCCGCGTCGATAAGGGTGACGCGCTGACCGCGCCCGGCGAGTTCGCCGGCGAGGTTGAGCGCCAGCGTCGTCTTGCCGACACCGCCTTTCTGGTTGAGGAACGCGACGATCATCGCGCACCTCCAGGCGGATCGAGGAGCGGAAGCTGATCGGGGGAAGCCGGTTCGCTCTCTTTCCGGCCCGTCTGAGCTGCTGGAGCACCCTTGCGCGGTGATTTGCCGGCGGCGCGGAGGTTCGCTGCGGCGGTGCGGATGAGGTTTTCCACATCGCGCGCGCGCTCTTCAAAGTTAGATTCTTGGTTAGACTCTAAGTTAAGGGCGCGAATCCGCCCACGATTTCCAGAAGTTAAGGCCGGACTGGGTTCCTGATGGCACGAGCCTCGGGTTCCCGATGGCACGATAGGTCGGGTTCCCGATAGCACGAGGCCGCCCACAGGTTTTCCACAGGCGGCCAGTGGCTCGAAAGCCAGCAGCGTGCGCCCGCCGATTTCCACTTCGAGCGACAGGAGGTAGCCGGGCAGTGGTTGGCGCCGCACGATGTTTCGCAGTTCGAAGGCGAAGCGCTTGAACGGCGACAGGCTGCCGGATTTGAGGTGGAGGTGGCGTAGGTCGAAACGCCAGCCGCCGCGCTGACGGCCGCCGTGTTTGCGCACGATGCGGTAGAGCCAGCGATCGAGGCCGCCGGTGAGATCGAAATAGGCCGGGTCGATAGTGAGGATGAGCGCGTCATCGAGGACGGCCTTGTAGAACCAGTCGGGGACGATCAGCTCGATGCCATCCGGTCGTCCTTGGCGATCCGTGCGCTCCTGCCACTCGTTTATCCACGAGAAGCGGTGACGGCGGCCTTCAGCGGGTTGGCGGATCGACGTCGAGATGGTGGTCGATTGCAGCCGGTCGAGCGCGGCCTTGAGCCGCTGATAGTCGCGCATGGATGTGCCGCGCCCGACATAGGTGAGGATCTCATAGGGTGTCGCCGCCATCAGACGCGAGGTGCGCAGGCCCGCGTCGCGGGCCTCGACGATCTGGCTCGCGGCCCAGATCAGGATGTCGGCGTCCCAGATCGTGGCCATGCCATGATCGGGAACGGCCTCTACCCGGATGGAGACGCCGCCCGCCGAAAAGTCGATCGGCGCTATGCGGTGTGATTTCGAGAGGGAGAAGAAGGGATAGGCCATGAGATCCTGCGCGTCTCGTGGCGCGAAGTCGCCGGGAAGCGCGCGAAACAGGTCGAGCTGCCCACGCTCCGAAGGGTCACGACGACGCACCACCATGAAAGGGACCAGCCACGATCAGCGTGCGTATCGGCCGGCGATCTGGCCGGTCGGTAGCGTCTGGCGCTTTGCGGGAAGCACGGAGCCGCGCGGATCGGACGTCGAGGTCACGGCGCCGCGCTCGGTCCAGGTCTCCAGATCGTCGACCGAATAGACGACGCGCCCGCCGAGTTTGTGATAGGCCGGACCAGTGCCGTAGGTGCGGTGTTTTTCGAGAGTGCGCGCAGACAGGCTGAGAAATTCAGCGGCTTCCTTGGTCCGCAGGTAGCGTGGCGGGAGCGCGGCGGTATCGGGTCGCATGGGGCGGGCCTCCGTGGGGTTGCTGGGGGTCGCTGGCGATCAGCGGCTGACAGCGACAACGGTGGCGGAGAACCTCCGGCGGGATGGATGGGGGACTTGGGATGGCTAAATTCCCCACCCCTGTTGTTGGCGCAGGCTAGGTGCGCCGACGATGCCGAAGCAGGTGCAGATAGCCGCCATCGATGAGGGCCAATCCGGCTTCGGCGAAGGCGATCACGGCATCCCGCAGCGGCGAGGTCTTCCAGGGATCGGTATCGATGCGCGCCGCGCCATAGATTGCGATGGCGATGTCGCGATAGGTCGCGCCGTTCATGCGGCCGTCGGCAGCACGAAGTTTGAGGCGAAAGCGGCGGCGCTGCTCGGCGGTCATGCGCGTGTCGCGCAATGGCGGACGCTGGAGCCAGGCGCGCGCGAGGCGTGTCAGCGCATCAATGCGATCGAGGATGTCGTCATCGATGGGGACGACCGCCGCAAGCTGGTCGTGTGCGGATATGCCGGGTAGGAAGAGTAGCTGGAGGTCGTGCTCGGGAAGACCTGCATAGGCTCCTTCAGGGCCATCACGGCCCGCAGCGAAGCTGTCGGCGAGGCTGTTTGAGCTGGACGGCAGAAAGTTCGGCCGTGCTGTCAGAAAGAGGACGGCGGGATCGCTCTGCGGCGACCACACCACCTGTTGCTGTAGGGCAGAACGACCTGGTCTTGCGGGGAAATCGCAACCCCCAGCGCTGCTGCCTGTCGTCAGGCAGCGGCTGAGTCTCGGCGCCAGCATCGACCAGACTGGCGTAATCGTCCTGATAAGGGCGGTATCTGCGAAGGCACTCCCAGGCGAGACCTTCGATCGGCAGTGTATCGAAGAAATCGTAGCTGCGGTCGTCTCGCCAGTTCGATGTATCGGGCCTCATCGCATCAACTCTCCCGCGTGGTGCGCGTAAGTCGAGCGTGTGATTTTTCGGGACACGACGAGGGTGTTGGAAGTCCGGCGGAGGGCATTGCGTGATGTCGAAAGGGCATCACGCAGGTTCGCAAGCCTCTCAGCGCTGAGCCTGTCTCAGGAGATGCCGATAGCCGGTGTGTGTCATCCAGCGGGCGCGTTCGAGATGGCTGTCATGGATGCGTCGGCAGCGTTCGGGTTCACGGGCGGGATCAAGGTCGAACAGCACCCGCACGGCTTCCTCCCAATGCGCGCCGTCAGCGGCCGCATCCAGCAAGCGCATGTATAGTTTGGCGTGCGACTTGTCGTAATCGGTGAGATCTTGCCCCGATGGCGCGAGGTCCTGGAATGGTGCGGTCATGGTGCAGACTCGGCGAATATGCGGTGCCTGTCTATTAACCATGTTTGATCCGAAATGGAGACAGTGCGAATGATGAGGAACCTGGCTGCCCACAGGTCAGCGTAAGCCTGTAGATCGGTTCGGCTTGTTTCCGCGATCATCGACCAGCAGCACTCCTTGCCCTCGGTCGGTCGACAGGAAGACGATGCCGGCAGCTTCCAAGGCCCTGCGTGCCTGGTCGCGCGTCGTCTCGTACACATCGAGCCCGCTTTCGGATTCGAGGCGCTTGAGCGCGGTCAGCGATAGGCGGGCCTTGTCAGCGAGCGTCTCCTGTGTCCAACCCAGCAACGCGCGTGCGGCCCGTGATTGTCGGGCGGTGATCATGCATGATCACCTCCCATCGCAACCGGCGCGCGCTCCAGAACTACGGCTATTTTAGTCGTATTGGCCCGTTTCTGCCAGCTCAAAGAGGTTGCCGAAGGGCCGTGTCGTGCTGGCGCCGATTTGCTGATTCGGGCAATCGAGGCGTTGTCGTCAGTGAAGCGAAGGGTCTGCGGGCTGGCTTTTGCAGTAAAGCTGGAAGAGCGCGCCTTCGGTGTGACCCGACTATTTGGAACACGCATCTGCGTTTCGGTGCGATTTGAGCAGGAAGGCGGCCCCGACCTTTCGGTCGGGGCCTCGTGACGCCGCCTCAGTCTGCGCGGCGGCCGTTGGGGCGGGACCAGATCAGCGAGTAACCTTCGCCGTCCTCGTCATCGAAGAGGTTGGCGTAGATCGGAGCGTTGAAGCTCGGATCGTCGAGCTTGAGGCCCAGATAGTCGCGGCCCTCGTTGGAGCGCTTGGACCAGGCGGCGCCGATCTCGGCGCGGCCGACCAGGACCCGGTGGCTGGGGGCGTTCTCGCCGCTGGCGCGCAGGTCGGGGACGATTCGCACGCCCTTGGCCTGGACGCTGAGGGTGACGATTTCGCCGCCGAATTCGTTTGAGCCGGTCTTCTTGAAGGTGCCGATGGTCGCCATTGTAAGTCTCCTTTTTCCGTTTCGAGCCCGCACCATTGCGGCCTCGATGGCGATCGACCGGACGGAGGCGAGCGACGACACATCGCTTGCGACCGCAGCAAAGCGGAGGATGGCGCAGGCGCGACTTTGTTGTTTCGCGAGGAATGACGGCGCAGCCGGCAGGGGAAGAAAGTCGGGGCCAGCCGTTGTGGCTTAGGCGCTCGAGGCAAAGCCGTCCTTCGGCCAGATCAGGCCATTGAAGAGGCCGTTTTGGTGCGGGTGCTGGACGGATCGACGGCGGAGACGGCGGCGACCTTCGCATTGGCCTGGGAAGTCCGACCGGCGATCACAGGCGTAGACCTCCCTTGAACAGGCCTGCGCTGCGCATTTCGCCATTCCGCCAGCTCTGACGAAACGCCTCGACGCTGAGGGGCTGCCGGCCACGATGTCGTTGCCGCCCCGACGCGCTCCATCGTTCCGTGACAGGTGGTCGCCCGATGCTTCGCGATGCCGCTTCCCCATCGGGCGACCAGATGGCGTGGAGGGCAAAGGGGCTCTGTTGCAAAGATTGGCGGCAGTCAGAGGTAGGCTGTCGCTCTGCGCCGATCAGGCGGCTGCTGCGAAATGGTGGTTGAGCATGCCCATG
>NZ_JAEPWN010000020.1 GCF_016654005.1 Brevundimonas nasdae
GTCGCTTGCGCCTGTCGCTCTTCATCCGGTGCGGCGGGCTGACGGCCTCGCTGCGCGCGTCGCCCCTAAATGGGGGGCGACGACGGCCTGCCCGAATGAGAGGTTAGGCGACGACGATTTCGCATCGTGTCATGGGAGCCCGGAAGTCAACGGCTCCGCCGTTCCCCTCCAATCGCGGCATCGCCACTCTTTCCGGTGACTGCCGAGCGCCACCCATGCCCGAGGCGGCCATCGTCAGTCGCGGTGACTGATGTTTTGGAGGACTGGCCAATTATGCACTTTCAAGCATATGTCAAATCGGGTATAAAGCCACATGACCTGGACGATTGAATTTCACCCTGAGTTCGTACCCGAGTTCGACGATTACTCTGTTCGCGTTCAGGCTGAGATTCTGAAGCTGGCGACTGCTTTGGAAACAACCGGCCCCCGCCTCGGCCGTCCCCATGCGGACACCTTGAGCGGGTCGAAATTGAAGAACCTCAAAGAACTGAGGTTCAAGGAAGGGCGCTCCGAATGGCGGGTCGCTTACATCTTCGACCCGAGCCGCAAAGGCATCCTTCTGTGCGGCGGCAGCAAATCCGGCATGAGCCAGGTGCTGTTTTACGACACCCTCATAGCAACCGCTGAAAAGCGGTATGGAACCCATCTGAAAGGCTACAAATGATGAAAAAGCCCGTTCCCCTTTCTGAAATGATGGCCCGGCAAACGCCCGAGGCTCAGGCGGCGATCCGTGACGGGGCCGAACAGATCGTGCGCGAGTTCACCCTTCGCCAAATCCGCGAGGCCGTGAAGATTTCGCAGCAGCAGCTTGCGACGGCCACAGGATCGACCCAAGCACGGGTTTCGCGCGCCGAAAACGCTGAGAACATGAATATCGAGGCCTTAGCCCGGCATATCGCAGGTCTGGGCGGAAAGCTGCGACTGACCGTCGATTTTCCCGATCGCCCGACTGTAGCGCTAACCCTTAAAGGCAAGGTCGCAAAGGATCACGAGCCCAACGTCCCCACTGGACGGGTGCGGCGTCAGGCCCTTGCCGGTTGAGGGATCGGATGCGGGGCTGCGGCGCTCAATCTCACCGTCCTGGCCTTCGGCCTCGGCCGCCTCGCTCGCTCGCGTCATCGAGCAGGATCCGGCGACGGCCTGCCTACCCGACCAGCTGGGCCCGCTCCCGGCTTGGCGACGCGCGATGGCCTGACGGCCTCGCTGTCGCTTGCGCCTGTCGCTCTTCATCCGGTGCGGCGGGCTGACGGCCTCGCTGCGCGCGCCGCTCCCCATGGGTCGCGACGACGGCCTGCCCGACTGAGAGAGGGGGCGCCGTCGTTTTCGCATCGTGTCATGGGAGCCTGGCCGTCAACGGCCTGAAGGCCGTTTCCCTCCGACGCCGGCACAGCCGCCGTCTCCGGTGACCGCCAAGCGCCACCCATGCCTCGAAGCTCCATCGCCGGTCGCTGGGACCGGCCTAGAGGAGTTTCGAAATGACCCTGCTGAATGGCCTCACGATCCACAAATATCAGCTGCTTGTGGCCAACAAGAAGTCCTTCATCACCTGGGCGCAGTCCCCGCAGGCCGCCTGCCGCATCGTGGCGGATTTTGAAGGTGTTCCGCTCGCTTGGGTGACAGCCCAACAGGTGGAGGGCTGAACGATGAGCAAGCAACTGTCACTCGCCCTGCGTGAGGCCTCGGCCGTTTTCCAGCCAGCGGATCAGATCGACTGGCCGTCCAGGGCGGTAACCGCCGCACCTCTGGATCTTGAGTGCCTCAACGATCACGAGGTGCTCTCACGAATGCTGGCCAGCGTCGGGGCCGAAGTGGCGGCCTCTGCCGTGCTCTATGCCTTCCCGACAATCGCGGAGGCCGCGACTTCCTCAAGGGCGGAGTTTGTGGCCCGGACTGGAATAGACCATCACGTCCACGATCTGCTTCAGTTGGCCCATGAGATCGGGGCGCGGGTCTCGCGTTCATCGTTCGATAGGCAAGCCCTGAGCAGCTTCACCGTCGTTCAGGACTACCTACAGGTTCGTATGGGGCATCTCCCTATCGAGCAGTTCCGCGTCCTCTTCCTCGATCGCAAGAACCATCTGATCGAAGACAATCCGATGTGGACCGGGACTGTCGATCATTGCCCCGTATACCCGCGCGAAATCATTCGTCGGGCTATCGAGCTTGGGTCCAATGCAATCGTAGTCTCCCATAACCATCCGTCGGGCGATTGCACGCCAAGCCAAGCTGATATCAAGATGACGAAGCAGATCATCAAGGCTGCAGCCGTGTTCGACATCAAGGTTCACGACCACATCATTGTCAGCCGTGGAACCTTCTGCAGCTTCAAGGTGAAGGGGCTTATCTAGGGGGCAGTGCCCCCTTTTTTGCGCCCTCATTATGCTTGCGGCCTTTGGCCGTGTCTCAGGGCGGCTCTGCCCCCCTCCACGTCAAATCAACCCCGCTGGCGCGAGGCGGGCCTTCCTACGTCCGGCCCGGATTGTGACGTGTCACCCCCCGCTCTCGGCGAGGGCCAAGGTTTGCAGGCGAGCAGCAAACCCAGGCCTGAAAAGGAAGCCGAAATGAAAATCACCGTCGGAACCCGCGTAACCTGCGTTCTTCACTATTTTGGGGAGGGCATCGTCTTTGACGCCGTTGGCGTCCCGGCGCCCGACACGGTGCGAGAGCTGGCGGGCGGCGCTGTGACGACAGGCGGAAACGCGCGTTATTCTGTCGTGTTCGCGAATGGCGCCGTCGCTCGGGACGTGTCCGAAGCGGTCATTCTTGGCGTTCAATGGTCGATCCGGGAAGGTGTCGCGGACGCCGAGGAAATCGCCGCAGCCTTGGCCAACGCCGCCTGCGTCAAAGCTTCGAAAGCCAGCGCCGAGGAGATGAAGGCCGTTCGGATCGCCGCCGAGGTCGCCGCGCTGAAAGCAGACCCGACGCACAGCAAACTTGTCCAGGGCGAAGACTTCTATTCGGGCAAGCTGGCCGCAAAGAACATCAGGCAAGAACTGAAAGCCGCGTTCCCCGGCGTGAAATTTTCAGTGACGAAGCGCGACTATGGGTCCGTTTCGGTCAAGTGGACCGATGGGCCTACGGTAGATCAGGTCGACGCAATCACTGGAAAGTACAAATCCGGCTATTACGACCCGCACGAAGACCTGCACAGCAACAAGGTTGGGCCGTGGCATATGGTTTTTGGCGGGGTGGACTACCTAAACACCGGGCGCGACTATTCCTCCGCGCATCTTCAAAGGGCAATCGACGCGGTTTTTGAAAAGAACGGCGATCTTGACGGGATCGAGAAGCCCACGCCGGAAACCTATGGTCGCGGCTATGTGGTGGTTCCGGGTTCTAACTACTGCCTTGCAGAGCTGGTCCTCATGGAAGCTCGAAAACTTGGCCCCCAGTAAACTCGTGTAATCCGGTTTCTGTTCTGCTATTTTAACCCGGTCAACAGGCCCCACGGGCCGCCCATATAGAGGATGACTAGAATGCACACTTCAGCTGACATCGCCCGCGCCGAAGCCACTTTCACACTCGCCATGCAGATCGTGAACAAGGGCGCTGAAGCAGCGCGCGAATACGCTCTGACACGCTTGGCGGCTTATGAGGATCTGAACGGGCGAGATCACAAGGCCATCAACTCTGAAGCCAAGCGCGTCCGTTGGATCGGCATTATCGCATCGAACGCCGAGCGCTGCGCCCAAAAGATCAAGTCTGATGGCCGCGCGTACTATTCTGACCAAGACGGATTGATTATTTGCACCCTGTCGGCTGACGCGTCAGCCGGTGCGGTAGGATACAAGAGGGCCTGTTAGTGAAGGTCCGGCTTCGATCCACGGGATATCGCCAAGCAGCCTGGGACGCCTTGAAGCATAAACCTTTTGAGAGTGTCCGTGCCTTGGCGGACGTTCTTGGATGTAGTGCAGACGGGCTCCGATCCTACATCGCAGCTCTTGAGGCGCATCAATACATCCAGCGCGGCGACGATGGGGTGATAACCCTCGTCAAGAAAACCGGGCCTCGCGCGCCGTCTTGGAGTGTCCATAGCAGGGAACTACGAGACTGGAACCAGGACCCCGCGATGTCGGCCGACGCGCTCAAGAAGATAGTTAGCCAATCCGGTCTGTCCGATGCTGCCTGGCTTAGAGCGATCGGCAAGCATGAGGCCGGAGCAACGCGACTTCGGCAAATGATGAACGGGCAGCGTCCCGTGAGCACTGAAATGGCCCAAGCGGCTAAGGCCTTTGCCTCAGGCCAGTTGATAACCGAAGGCTGATCTTCAGGGGAAAGAGCGCGGCATCCATTGGGGGCGTCCCCTGCGCCAGAGGAAAATCCTCTGGCGCAGCGGCCACAGGTCCGCCGCTCGCGCGACGAACCTACTCGGTGACACGGCGGTAAGCGCGGTGTCGTCCAATCCTACTGCAAGGGCTCCGCCGGTTATCCCGTCAACGGCTGCGCCGTGTTCCTCGGCTGCTCTGCAGCCTTCGGTGACGGGCCGGCACCTCGCGCACGGATCTGGTCAACACCGCCCATCCAGGGCGGCGCGGATCAAGGAGCCGTCATGCGAAACACCAGCCTCACCGAAAGCCTTCGTCAATACGATCTCGATTTCGAGGCCCCTGTCGTCATCCCAGAAGCCTCTTTGCCCTCCCGGCTGCTCATCATGGCCTGCAGCGCGACAAAGGCCCCTGGCGAGGGCCTGACGGCCCGCCAGCGGTATGTCGGGCCGCTATGGCAGACCCTCAAGGCTGTCGACCCTGACGAAACAATGGCCGCTGTCGCATATCTATCGGCACGGTTCGGCCTGGGCGACGCAAGGTCGCCCCTGCCTGACTACAATAATCTGCTGTCACGCCAGGGCGCGGATCTGATGATTGAGCGGGGCCTTGCAGGATACTACCCCTATTCGAAGCCGACCTTCAGGACAGAGCGTGGGCGTTTGGCCCACCTCGCCGGTCGAGGCCCTCTGCAGACAGGCGGCAATGAAATCTGCCGCATGAGGCGGGACGCGGGGCGTCCCTTCAGGAGCGTCGCAGTCTGTGGCGGCAAAGACTATGTCCGCGTCGCCAAAGCCTTCATTGCCGAAATGCGCGACGAGGGCCTGATTGAAGCATATGCACCCGTCACGATTATCAACGACCAGATCGGCTATATGCGGGCCCAGCTGCGAACCTGGCTCGAAAGTGAAGCCTGACGATCGGGGCACGCCGACCGCAGCGCCCAGGGCGCGCGGTGACCCGGCGACTGCAGGGCAGGGGGCCGCAGCGCTCAATCTCACCGTCCTGGCCTTCGGCCTCGGCCGCCTCGATCGCTCGCGTCATCGAGCAGGATCCGGCGACGGCCTGCCTTCGGCCACGCCGCCCACCAGGGCGACGTGACGGCCTGCCTACTCGACCAGCTGGGCCCGCTCTGGGCTTGGCGACGCGCGATGGCCTAACGGCCTCGCTGTCGCTTGCGCCTGTCGCTCTTCATCCGGTGCGGCGGGCTGACGGCCTCGCTGCGCGCGCCGCTCCCCATGGGTCGCGACGACGGCCTGCCCGACTGAAAGAGGGGGCGCCGTCGTTTTCGCATCGTGTCATGGGAGCCTGGCCGTCAACGGCCTGAAGGCCGTTTCCCTCCGACGCCGGCACAGCCGCCGTCTCCGGTGACCGCCAAGCGCCACCCATGCCTCGAAGCTCCATCGCCGGTCGCTGGGACCGGCTGAAGGAGAAACATCATGGCCAAAGCCAAAACCAAAGTCGAAGCTCCGGTAGTCGAGATCATTCCCGATCCAGTCTGCGAACAACTCGTGGCCTTGGGTCTTGTGCCGAACAGATACCACCTTGATCTGAACCGCGGCCTCACGGTCCCGGCTGAGTTTCGGGTATCAGCGCCGTGGAATCTCCCGTCTCGCCTCTTTCAGTTTCCAATCGAGGTCGGAGAGCTGGACTGCAACGGCCAGCGCCGGATTGGGTTGATGCATCCAGAAATGCGGAACCACCCCTATATCCGCCATGTGGAAGACCTCATGGGGCTGTCCATCTCGGAAGTCGGAGCACCGAACCTCGCCGGATACTCCAAATCCCGGATTGCGACCTGGTGGCACGCGGTGGATCTGATGTCAGAGCAACACTGGAAGGATCTGCTGGAAACACGCCAGTTCACCACTGACGATGATATCATTCGGGCTGTCGAGCTCGCGTTGAGCGGCAACCGCATAACCCCCCTGACAGCGAGATCTGTGATGCGTGCCGTTGGGGTGGAAACATCGGAAGATGCACTGGCATTGCTCTGCAAGTTCGCCGAACCGCAAGAAGTCGTATGCGACGGGGTGACGACCTGGCCCGTCAACAGAGGTTCAGGTTCGCCGCAGGACCGCGCATGGGGCATTATCCTGGCGATTGAGGCCGGTTGGCTGAAGTTCCGTGCGTGCGGGTTCATTGGTTGGTCCGAACTCGGCCGGTCGCGATATGCGCAAGGTCCAGGTGCGGTGTTCGTGGAAACCCCTTCTGGTCAGGGAGCCTTTGCCTTCTAACCGGGGGCTTCGGCCCCTTTTTTGGCACCCATGACCAGGTGCGACGCCGACCGCAGCGCCCAGGGCGCGCGGTAATCCGGCGACTGCAGGCAGGGGCCGCAGCGCTCAATCTCACCGTCCTGGCCTTCGGCCTCGGCCGCCTCGCTCGCTCGCGTCATCGAGCAGGATCCGGCGACGGCCTGCCTTCGGCCACGCCGCCCACCAGGGCGACGTGACGGCCTGCCTACCCGACCAGCTGGGCCCGCTCTGGGCTTTGCGACGCGCGATGGCCTGACGGCCACGCTGTCGCTTGCGCCTGTCGCTCTTCATCCGGTGCGGCGGGCTGACGGCCTCGCTGCGCGCGTCGCCCCTAAATGGGGGGCGACGACGGCCTGCCCGACTGAGAGAGGGCGCGCGCGACTTCCCATCCTGTCACGGGAGCCCCGCAGTCAACGGCCTGGCGGCCGTTCCCCTCCGACGCCGGCGTTGCCGACGCCTCCGGTGACAGCCGGGCGCCCACCCGTGCCTGTCTGGGTGCATCGCGTCCCGCCTCGGGGCCACAACAACAGGAGCCTTTCATGTTCGACACCGCCGCAGAAGCCAAAGCCGCCTTTGAAGCTCTGAATGCTGCAGATCAACACGCGGCTTGGGAGAAGTTCAGCCGGGACGTGGACGAAGGAATGTCGGGTTGGAACCCCTACTATCTCTATCTCAACCCCCTGTTCTGGGACGGCGGGTCTCCGTTCCCTGAAGAGGACGCCGCAGCGCTGGCGGAGTATCTTGAAGACCTGAAGCATGTGGCGGCCTCCGATACCTGGGAAGATCGTTGCATTCGTGCGAACGATCCCGGCGAAGAAGAGTTTTGGAACCGTTTCACACCGGAAGCGGCGGACTTGATGCTGGGCTGTCCCGCATGACCCAGGGGCTTCGGCCCCTTTTTGCGCGCGGGGACCAGGTGCGGCGCCGACCGCAGCGCCCAGGGCGCGCGGTGACCCGGCGACTGGCCTGTTTTAACCGCTCTGGGCTTTGCGACGCGCGATGGCCTGACGGCCACGCTGTCGCTTGCGCCTGTCGCTCTTCATCCGGTGCGGCGGGCTGACGGCCTCGCTGCGCGCGTCGCCCCTAAATGGGGGGCAACGACGGCCTGCCCGACTGAGAGAGGGCGCGCGCGACTTCCCATCCTGTCACGGGAGCCCCGCAGTCAACGGCCTGAAGGCCGTTCCCCTCCGTCGCCGGCGTCGCCGTCGCCTCCGGTGACAGCCGGGCGCCCACCCGTGCCTGTCTGGGTGCATCGCGTCCCGCCTCGGGGCCACAACATCAGGAGACTGTCATGTTCAAATCGATCATCAACACCATCAGCAACATCCGTAATCGTCAGGCTATCGAGAAATCTCAAATGACCGAGTCTGAGTTCCTGAAAAAGGTCGAGGCTAAGTCAGGCCGCCTCACGGAGGATCAGGTCGAGAACGTTCTGGATTGCTATTACGATCCGGGGTTCAATCCCGACACTTGCCGATACATCTAAGCGAGGGGCTTCGGCCCCTTTTTTGCGCTCATGGAAAGATGGGGCGCCGACCGCAGCGCCCAGGGCGCGCGGTAACCCGGCGACTGCAAAGCAGGGGGCCGCAGCGCTCAATCTCACCGTCCTGGCCTTCGGCCTCGGCCGCCTCGATCGCTCGCGTCATCGAGCAGGATCCGGCGACGGCCTGCCTTCGGCCACGCCGCCCACCAGGGCGACGTGACGGCCTGCCTACCCGACCAGCTGGGCCCGCTCTGGGCTTTGCGACGCGCGATGGCCTGACGGCCCCGCTGTCGCTTGCGCCTGTCGCAATTCATCCGGTGCGGCGGGCTGACGGCCTCGCTGCGCGCGTCGCCCCTAAATGGGGGGCGACGACGGCCTGCCCGACTGAGAGAGGGCGCACGTCATCTTCGCATCGTATCTCGCGAGCCCGGAAGTCAAAGGCTACGCCTTTCCCCGGCCTGGTCGTCGCTGCGCTCGACTAGGCCGGTGACTGCCGGGCGCCCACGCGAGGTCCGAGGCTCCAATGCCGCTCGCATCGGGTGGCTGCATGGAGTGATATCATGATCGAGACCCTGACTGCCCGGATCGCCTGTTTCGTGTTCGACACACCGCGATTGAACCCGAGCGAGCACTTTGACGGGATCGGGCAAGACGAATGGCCAGCACTGATCGAAGCTCACGCTTCGATAGATCCCGGTCGTGTTCGACCGATCCGCGCCCGGTATTACGATGCGGCTGACAGACATTTCCGGCGTTGGTTCTTCGCCCAGCCGGATCAGTTTCGGCGCATGTATCTCGATGTTCTAGCGATCGTGGCGCAGGACGATGTTTCACCCGCGCATCCGCTCTACCTGGAACATTGTGATCGTTCGGAGAGAAGTCGGGCGATGGCGATTTCGGCTGAGGAAGGGGAGGCTTAGGCCTCCCCATTTTTGTGGCCCACTCCGGGCTCGGTCGCCTTGCGGTGGCCTGACGGCCTCGCTGGCTCCTACGCCTGTCGTTCTCATTCGTAGTCCATTTCATGTCGGGGGGGCTCTGCCCCCGTTCGCCGATCAAGGCGACCGCTGACGCGGCTTAGCGTCGGTTTCCCCGGCCTTCACGGCGACGCCGTTTGCAGGCCGGGTGATACCCCTCCGACGCACGACCTATGATCGTTTCACTCCCCCGTCCGCGAGCGGCTGTGCCGCCCACGCTTCGGAAAGCGCGGGCGCACTTCAACTAGGATTTAGCCCTGGGCGCGAACCTCTGCTCGCCGTGCCTGGGTCGGAAAGGGGAGGGTTATGATTTCATCACCACAGGTCACCCGGCACCAGCGTGCGCGGGTCTATGCAGCGGCACTGTCGGTCTGTTCCTTTGCTGCTGCTGAAGAGGCCGCAACGTTTGCCGCAGCACGTTTCCACCTTGGGCGGCGGGCTGAAGCCCGCTTGGTGTGCGAGGCCCTGCGATATGCTGAGGCTTGCGACGGGATCTGGGATCGTCTCGCGGCTCGCGTGGCGCTGGGTTATCTGGTCGATGGTTCTATTCCTGGACCGCGTTTCATCCGCAATCAGGCTCGTCGGATCGAACGACGCGTGAAGCGTCGTCGGGGATAGAGCCATGCAGTTCAAGCGGACAGTTCGCCACCCGGAATGGCAGTCAACTACGCGCAAGGAGTCGGCGTACCGCCGTTCCTGTCAGAGGAAGCAAGATGCGTTGCCGTTGTTGGCGCCACTGATCGCGGAAAAGCAACGGCCTGTAGAAGAAGAGTTTGAGCGCCGCCGCGTTGCGTCTTTGGCATGGGAGGCGAGCCGCCGCAGTCAGATCGCAAGCGATTGGCGAGCCGTCCGCAGACGGCTCTTCGCTCTCCCCGACTATGCCCGGAAAGCGGTCGTTGACCGCTATCATTCTTCTCGATGGTTTCCCCGTGAGGCTCGTATCCTCTACGCGCTCCTCTGGTCGGAATTGTGCGCTGTTTCGGTGCGACCCGAGGACATGCCGACAATGGATGCGGCGGGGCGTTTGGCCGAGTGCCAGCGCTTCAACGACATGGCCAGACGCGGAGGTCTGGACGCAGCTCAGGTGCGCGCCCGGTATGCATATTCGCCGGGTGCGATGGCCTTCCTAGCGCCGGGGTTTCAGCCAACAGAAGATGCGTCCGAGCCGCATCTATATCTGCACACTTCGCGCGGTCGATGGTCGATCCTTTTTGACCGGGTTCGGGCCTTTGAGGATTTCAACCACAACTGCGATCCGAGCGGCGAACGCCGCTCCGGGGTTTTCGAGGCGCTGGGCTCTCGGTTCCGGTTCGAGGTGCTCAGTCTCAACCACTGTGACGACGAGCCTGCGGCTGTCGCTTGGAATATTGACCTGTCGCGCCGATGGGTCTGGATCGGCCTAGAGGATGAAACGCCGAGCCTAGGTGGTGTGGACAAAGTGCCTGACCCACAAGCGGATTGAAGCGACGAGGACGAAACCGAGGAAGCTGTCGGCGGTCTTGTCGTATCGGGTCG
>NZ_JAEPWN010000021.1 GCF_016654005.1 Brevundimonas nasdae
GCCGGCGCAACTCGGCCGAGAACCGGATCGGCGTCGCCTATCGGCCGCTATAGGGCGGCTCCGGCCCCGCTCGCGTGATTTCCGCGCAGGCGGGCGCCGTAGAGGGTGTTCGGGCCGAGATGGATGCCCAGCGCATCGAGCAGGCCAGCGCAGCGCGCGACGGCCGCGATCAGCAGCGGATCGGCCGGGATGGCGCGGCCCTGGCTGGTGATACGCTGTTCCTGCGCGAGCCATGTCAGCAGCAGCATTTCCCCCTCGCCGACGAGACGCGAACCGGGCGGCTGCACGGCGATGCCGTGACGGGCCGCCACGCGGCGCAGCTCGGCGAAGAACAGGGCCTGCGACTTTGCGGCCTGGCGCGACGGCTCCGAGGCTGGCGTATCCTCATGGGGCTGGAAATGCTGTTCGTCGCCGCGCAGCATGGCGAGGGCGCGGCGTTCGAGCGCGGGGCGGCGACGCGGCGCGATCGGGGAGAAAGGGGCGGTCACTTCAAATAGAACTCGAATGGCGTGACCAGCTCGATTTCGTCGAAATCGGTGGTGACGAACGGTCCTGGTAGGCACGAACGTTCAACATTCGTTCTTCAGCTTGGCCAAAATCGCAGCTTCGGGCCGACTGGGCCTGGTAGACACGGGCCACCTCATATCGGTTTGGCTCACCTTGACCGACAATTGAGGCGTTGTACCAGCAAGACGACACAGGCGCCGGAGAGTGCGCCGAGTGCGACTTCGGAAACGCGGGAGAGAGCGATATCGACGGGTGAGTCCGTATGGGGAACGAGAAGGATAACCGTGGTGGTGATACCGGCCAACTGACCGGCATCGCTTCGATTGATCGCCGCGCAGGCGCTGATCGACACAAGAACCGCTATCGCATAGACCCATAAGGTGGGGCCGAATCCGATGGCAAAGCACAACCCAACTATTCCGCCGATGGACGCGCCAATACACTGGCGACGACCAAGATCGGCGGTCGCATGGAACCCTCCCTGGGTGATCGCTATCGCCGTTATCGACGCCCAAAATCCATTCTGGAGCCCAAGCCAGAGCGTGCACGCATAGGCTATAAGCGCCGCGATCACGGAAATACCCGCCTGGCCGAGGCCGACCAGGACACGACGATACAGCACCTTGGCAGAGTTCGCCCTTAGCAAGATGACACCTGCCAATCCATTTCGACGTTCAATTGCGTCCTGCTCGCATATGCTGAACGTTATGCTTCGGAACACGCGAGCGTTACGGCCGCCTCCGTCGTCAGCAGCCGGAAGGTGAAGCTCTCCTGCAGGTAGAGCTCGACCGCCTCTGCGGTGTGGCTGAGATAGCCGATCGACAGGTCCTGGCCGAGCTTCAGCTCGAAATCGCCGCCGCGCGTGGTCAGTACGAGGCCGCCGGTGATGCCGGGCGCCCAGACGACGTCGCCATCCACCAGGCGCTTAATGTGCTGCAGCACCGGATAGCCTTCCTCGCTGCCGCCGCTGATCGCGGTGAACGGATCGTCGCCCAGCACGAGCCGATACGGACCTTCGACGCCGGCGAGGCGCAGCCGATCGACGGCCTGGGCCACGGCTTCGGGATAGCTGGCGACGGCCGCCGGCAGCGTGACCGCCTCGTTGCTGGCTCCCGGTCGGATGCCGCCCATGTCGGCGGCGGGATAGCCGTCGAAGACGGCATGGTTCTCGGCATAGGCGATCGTGCGCGCCGCGTCCTTGAGCGGCTGCCAGTCGGAATCCTCCGAGCCGCGCTCCACGTCGTCGATCGCGGCGCGGGTCAGCGTGAACGGCACGCGCAGCTCGACAATGGCATTGGCGGCACGGCGCACGGCCTGGACGCCATCGGCGGGCGCATCGATCGGCTTGGTGTGGCCGGTGCCGACGGCCGCGAGCGTGGGCCCTTCCGGTTCTGGCACGTCCACGACGCGGCGCGCGGCCAGATAGCGCTTGAGGGTGCGGGTCGCTTCCTGGTCGATCTGCGCCCAGGCGGCTTCGGAGATGGGCGCGAGTTCGCGATGAAGGTTATTCATGTCCTGCCTCGTCTTTCAGTGATCCAATGCCGAGCGAGCCATCCGAGGCGCGCTGGGGTTCGGGTGCCGGCGCCGATGGCGCCGTGGTTTCGGCCGCGCCCTCTTCGCCATCCCCGGCTGCGGGCGGCTCCGGCGTCACGGCTTCCAGGAAATCGGCCGACGGCACGAAATAGAGCGAGCCGGTCACCGCCCGGCTGACGTCGAGCAGACGGTCGTAATTGCCGGGCGGCAGACCGATGAACATATTGTCGAGCATTCGCTCGATGCGTGTGGGCGAGCGGGCGTAGCCGATGAAATAGGTGCCGAACTCGCCCTTGCCGACATCGCCGAACGGCATGTTGTCCCGCAGGATCTGCAGTTGCTCGCCATTCTCCTCGATGTTCGTGAGCACGTTATGGGCGAAGCTGGGCTTGGTCGCCTCGTCCAGCTCGATGTCCGAGAGTTTCTCGCGGCCGACAATCTTCTCCTGCCGCTCGACGGGAATGGCGTTCCACTTGTCGAGGTCGTGCAGGTATTTCTGGACGATCACATAGCTGCCGCCGGCGAAGCCCGGATCGTCCGCCGGCTGGATCACCGTCGCGTCGATCGCGTCCTGCTCGACCGGATTCTCCGTCCCGTCGACAAACCCCAGCAGGTCGCGATCGTCGAAATAGCGGAAGCCATGCACCTCGTCCGTCACCGAGGCGACGCCGGCGAGCCGTTTCACGATCTGCGCCGCCATCTCGAAACACAGATCCTGCCGCGCGGCACGGATGTGGAACAGCAGGTCGCCTGGCGTCGAGGGCGCGTGATGGACGCCGCGGATCTCCCGGAACGGGTGCAGTTCCTTCGGCCGTGGCTCGCCGAACAGCCTGTCCCAGGCATCCGAGCCGATCCCCATGATGCAGGAGAGCCCGCCGTCCGCCGCCCGGAACCCGACGCCCCGCACGAGCGAGGAGAGGATCGCGCAGAGCCCGCGCACCGCGGCCTCTGGCTTCTGCCCCGCACCCATGGTGACGACCAGGAAGATCGCCGCGCGGGTGAGCCGGGCATCGACGGCCTGGGACCGCGCCGTGACATCCTGGGAAACAGTAGAAGGCACTCTCGGCTCCTTGTGCGGCCGGATTAACGGCAACCGATGCGGTAGGTGGGTGGGACGTCGTTGTCCAGCGTACGTCCAATTTGATCGTCTTGCAGCTTGTATGATTGGGCGACCCCATCCCCCAAGGCACGTCTCTCGTGCTGAATCCGCCATTGGTCCCGCATAAGAAGGATTCAATTCACTCGATTGACGACGAATTGTGTTTCATACCGCTGACCGGGCCTGTGATCGGCACGATATCATGGAGACGTAAAGCATGAGCATGACCATTGCCGATCTGATGGCGGAGACGCTGGCCAACGCTGGTGTAAAGCGCATCTGGGGCGTGACGGGCGACAGCCTGAACGGGTTGAACGACAGCCTGCGGCGGATCGGCCGGATCGACTGGATGCATGTGCGGCATGAGGAAGCCGCCGCGTTTGCCGCCGGCGCAGAGGCGGCGGTTACGGGGGAGTTGGCGGTGTGCGCCGGAAGCTGCGGCCCGGGCAATCTCCATCTCATCAACGGCCTGTTCGACTGCCAGCGCAACCATGTTCCGGTGCTGGCGATCGCGGCGCAGATCCCATCATCGGAGATCGGCCTGGGCTATTTCCAGGAGACGCATCCGCAGGAACTGTTTCGTGAATGCAGCCATTTCGTCGAGCTGGTTTCCAATCCCGCCCAGATGCCCGAAGTGCTGCACCGCGCCATGCGCACCGCGATCGGCCGCAAGGGCGTGGCGGTTATCGTCATTCCCGGCGACATCGCCCTGCAGCCCGCCCCCGCCGGCGCGCGAACGGATTTCCCCCCGCTCGCCCAGCCGCGCCTGCTGCCGGCACAGCCCGAACTGGAGAAGCTGGCCGAATTGCTGGACGCCTCTGCTCGCGTGACCATCCTCGCCGGCAGCGGTTGCGAAGGCGCGCATGATGCCGTGGTGGCGCTCGCCGACCGGTTGGCCGCCCCTGTGGTCCATGCGCTGCGCGGCAAGGAGCATGTCGAATGGGACAATCCGTTCGACGTCGGCATGACGGGCCTGATCGGCTTCTCCTCGGGCTATCAGGCGATGCTCGAATGCGACACGCTGGTCATGCTGGGTACCGACTTCCCGTACCGCCATTTCTATCCGGACAAGGCCCGGATCGTGCAGATCGACCGCGATCCCGCCGCGCTCGGCCGCCGCGCGCAGCTTTCGCTCGGGCTGATCGGCGATGTCGGGGAGACCATCTCCGCGCTGCTGCCCAAGCTCAGACCGGATCGCGACCGTGCCTTTCTGGACGCGGCGAAAGCCCATTATGCCAGGGCGCGCGAGGGGCTGGACGATCTGGCGCGTCCCTCGTCACGCGGCCGGCCCATCCATCCGCAATATCTGGCCCGCCTCGTGAGCGAGACCGCGAGCGATGACGCGATCTTCACCGCCGATGTCGGGACGCCCACGGTCTGGGCAGCGCGCTATCTCACGATGAACGGCAAGCGCCAGCTGATCGGTTCGTTCAATCACGGCTCCATGGCCAATGCGATGGTGCAGGCGATGGGCGCACAGGCGGCAGAGCCAGGCCGCCAGGTCATCTCGCTGTCGGGTGACGGCGGCTTCGCGATGATGATGGGCGACTTCCTCTCGCTCACCCAGCTCAAGCTGCCGGTGAAGGTGGTGGTGGTCAACAACGGCTCGCTCGGTTTCGTCGCCATGGAGATGAAGGCCGGCGGCTATCTCGATACCGGCACCGATCTCCAGAACCCGAGCTTTGCCGCGATGGCGGAAGCGATCGGCATCAAGGCGTTCCGCGTGGAAGAGTCCGACGATCTGCCGGGCGCGCTGAAGGCTGCTTTCTCGCATCCCGGGCCGGCGCTGGTCGACGTGGTGACGGCAAAGCAGGAACTCGTCATGCCGCCAAAGATACAGGCGGAGCAGGCCAAGGGCTTCAGCCTCTATATGCTCAAGGCCATCATGAGCGGTCGCGGCGACGAGGTCGTCGATCTCGCCCGCACCAATCTCCTGCATTGAGAGGCAACCCTATGCGTGTCGCATTGTTTGTGCCCTGTTATGTCGACGCCTTCGAACCCGAGGTCGGGATTGCGACGCTGAACCTGCTGCGCCGGTTCGGCATCGATCCCGAATATCCCTTCGATCAGACCTGCTGCGGCCAGCCCATGGTCAACTCGGGCTGCCACGCCGAAGCCAAGGCGACAGAGGCGCTATTCGTCCGCAATTTTGCGGGCTTCGATTACATCGTGGTGCCTTCGGGAAGCTGCGCGCATCAGGTCCGCTGTCACATGACCGCGATCGAGCAGACCGACGAGGTGCGCCATGTTCGCGAGCGCACCTATGAGCTGGTCGAGTTCCTGCATGACGTGCTCAAGGTGGACGGCTTCCCCTGGGCCGAGTTCCCGCACAAGGTGAGCTACCACAATAATTGCAATGCGCTGCGCGGCCTCTTCCACGGCAGCATGTCCGAGCGGCGCGAGCCGGCTACCTCCAAACCGCTCGACCTGCTGCGCATGGTGAAGGGGCTGGAACTGGTCGAGAAGGCGCGGCCGGATGAATGCTGCGGTTTCGGCGGCACGTTCAGCGTGTTCGAGCCGGCCGTCTCGGTGAAGATGGGCCAGGACAAGGTGCGCGACCATGCGATGGCGGGCGCGGACTATGTCGTCTCGGCGGACAGCAGCTGCATGCTGCACCAGCAGGGGTGCGCCGAGCGGCTCGGGCTCCCGCTCCAGTTCCGCCACATCGCCCAGATCCTGAACGGAGACGCGGCATGAGCGGATCGGAGGAACCACGCCGCGCAGAGGATGGCCTGCCGGCCCTGCTTCACGAAGATCTGCACACGGCCGACGATGGCGGCGCGCGCGGTAGCGGCGGCGAGCGTCTGAGCCATGGCGAAGCAACATCCCGGCCGCTTCAGCCGCCCGCGCCGGAGCCGCAGCCCCGCGGCGCGAAGCTCTATCATCGCAAACCCGTCGACCACAATGAGGCTGCGCAGCGCTTCATCGATGCGCCCCGTCACGCGAAAATGCACGACGAACGACTCTGGGACCTGCGCCAGAAGCGCGACGGGCAGATGCATGGCCTGCCCGAATGGGAGGACCTGCGCGAGCTCGCCTCCACCATCAAGCAGCACACGCTCTCCAACCTCGGCGACTATCTGGAACAGTTCGAGTCGCAGGCGAAGGCTAACGGCATCCATGTCCACTGGGCGCGGGACGGGGCGGAACATAACCGCATCGTTCACGGCATCCTCGCCGATCATGGCGCGCGGCGACTGATCAAGTCGAAGTCGATGCTGACCGAGGAGGTCGGTTTTCGCGATTACATGGCGAGCGTCGGCATCGAGGTGGTGGAAACGGATCTTGGCGAGCGCATCCAGCAGCTCGACGAGGAGGCGCCGAGCCATATCGTCGTGCCCGCGGTCCACAAGCTGCGGTCCGATGTCGCGGACGTGTTCGCCAGGGAGCTCGGGACCGACCCCGCCAACGACGACGTCCATTATCTTGCCGAGCAGCAGCGCGAGAAGACGCGGCCGCTGATCCTCGAGGCGGACGCCGGCATGACCGGCGCCAATTTCGCGGTGGCCGAGACCGGGACCTTCGTCGTCTGCACCAACGAGGGCAATGCGGATCTTTCGGCCAATGTGCCGCCGCTCCACATCGCCTCGATCGGGATCGAGAAGCTGATCCCGCGCATCACCGATCTGGGCGTGTTCATCCGGCTGCTGTCGCGCTCGGCGCTGGGCTCGCCGATCACCCAATATACCTCGCATTTCCGGGGGCCGCGTGACGGCGGGGAGATGCACATCGTGCTGGTCGACAATGGTCGCTCGGCGCGTCTGGGCGAGCCCGAATTCTGGCAGAGCCTCAAATGCATACGCTGCGGCGCCTGCATGAACACCTGTCCCGTCTATCGCCGCTCGGGCGGGCTCTCCTACGGCGCGACCTATTCCGGGCCGATCGGCCTGATCCTCGACCCCTCCTTCGACCGCCGGCGCTATTCGAGCCTGCCCTTTGCCTCCACGCTCAACGGCTCCTGCACCAATGTCTGCCCGGTGAAGATCAACATCCACGAGCAGATCTTCGCCTGGCGCAAGGTGCTGGCGGAAAGTCACGACATCGGTTGGAGCAAACAGGCGATGATGAAAGCGGCCGGGACGGTCTTGTCCCATCCGACACTTTACCGCGCTTCCATCGCAACGGCGGAAGGCACGCTCAAGCTGCTCCCGGACTTCATGGTCGCCAATCCGCTCAACAGTTGGACCGCACGCGGACGCGCCATGCCGGATGCGCCCAAGGAGACTTTCCACCAATGGTATGAGCGAACCAATGGCGGAAAGGAGGAGCCGTCGTGAGCGCGCGCGACGCGATACTTGCCGCGGTGCGGGCGAACCGGCCGCAAGGGGACCATCCGCTGCCCGAGTTGCCGATCTTCCCGTTCGCCGCGGAAGGGGGATTGGTCGAGCCGTTCCTGCGCAATCTGGAAGCGATGGGGGGGCATGGCGTCGAGGGGGGCGATATTGAGGGAATATTGCGCGCGCAGTTCCCGCAGGCGAACGTGATCGCCTCCGCCGTCCCGGAATATCGCGGCAATCGCGATCTCGCCCAGGTCAGTGCCCCCAATGATCTCGCCGATGTGGATGTGGCGATCGTGCGCGCTGAATTCGGGGTGGCCGAGACGGGCTCCGTGCTGTTGCCGGACACGGCGTTGACCGTGAACGCGGTGGCCTATCTGGCGCAGCATCTCGTCGTGCTGCTCGCGCCGGACGCCATCGTGCCGACGCTTCAGGAGGCCTATCGCCGCCCGGAATTCCATCGACATCGCTATGCGAGCTTCCACACCGGTCCGTCCGCGACGGCCGATATCGAGGGCGTGCTTATCCATGGCGCGCAGGGTGTGCGTTCGCTATCGGTCGTGATGTGTCCCCTGAAAACCGGCAGTTGAATGACAGTGGAAACGGACTTGGGCCATAATGCGCGTGCCTCGCGATTTACCGTCTATGCCGCCCTGGCGGGCAACATCGCCGTAGCGGGGTCATCGCAGAATGTCTTCACGAGCGTACGCTCTCATGACTTCCATCCGAGACGCTGGCCGAGTTTACTCCTTCGCTGGCCAGGAAGCCAGCGTCGCATTGACCGCAGACGCAGGGCAAGATTGAACGTTGGCACCAGACCCTGAAGAACCGCATCTTGCTGGAGAACTACTACCTGCCTGGCGATCTCGAAGCCCAGATCGAGGCGTTCATCGAGCACTATAATCACCAGCGCTACCATGAGAGCCTGGGCAATGTGACGCCCGCCGACGCCTACTTTGGCCGCGATCGGCAGATCCTCGCCCAGCGCGCCAACATCAAGAAGCAAACCATCGAACATCGGCGCTTGCCACTGACTTTGCGCCAAATGTTTCGACGACGGACACCGGGCAGGCCGACTGCATGGCCTTTACCGCTCGCACCCCTCGCGCCTCAGGATCATCGAAACTACGCTCACGCGCCATCTTGATCAGGGCTGCCTTGGTCTCGTTGAGAACGGGCTCTGACCAGCGGACGCGAAAAAATTCGGCTTTGGCCAGCGATAGCAGCAAGTTGCGCCGCCAGACACTGACGAGCGTACAGGCATCAATGAGGGCCGTGTAGCGGTTTGCGAACACGGGTCAGACTAGGTCGGCATCGCCGCTGATGAGTTCGTCGAGGGCCCGCGAACGTTCATCATCGCGCTGCGCCTTGTAGCGAAACACGTCATCGGCCCGGATGCGGCGATGACGTCCGACCAGAGTGTGGGGCATCGCCTCCTGCTCGAGCAGCTTGATTAGGTAGGGACGTGACACATTGAGGAGGTCGGCGGCTTGCTGCGTCGTCAGCATTTCCTGGATCGGTACGAGAGTGACCGCGCTGCCGCTGCCGATATGGCGCAGCAATTCCAAAAACAGATCAGACATGGCGGGCGTGAGCGTAATTTCGACCGGCCTTTTCGATTCCGGCTCGTGGACACGCAAGGTTGCTTCACCAGACTTTTGGGCCGCCAGCATGCGGCGAAGCTGGTTCGCGATCTGGCGGTCATCAGCCGACGGCATATGGCCGCCGAACGGCTCGGAATGCGCAGGCAATGTCATGAGAACTTTCCGTGGTAGAGCAATTTCGTAGCGCATATTCGAAATAAACGCAACGTAAATGGGTTCCCCTGGGCTAGCGGAGCCTTCCCATCGGCCGTTCAATCCGCTGATGCCGGGCGTCGGGCACCCTTGGGCGTCATAGCCTTATCCGAATCTACAAACCTCGAGGGCCAGCAGGGCGCCAGCGACGCGCAGAAGCGCGGACCAGGGGAACCGCGCAATGGGTGCACAAGGCAACGTCCTGCCCGTGCTTGTCGCGCGCGATGGATTGGCGCGAGGGCTCGTGCTGGCCCAGGAAACAAAGCAGGGATCTCATGCACGCCGAATACCGTTTGCAACGGCCGGTGTCATCCAGAACTGGCCGTGCTTTGAGTCCTGGCGGTTGTCCGCACCCGGTGGCCGATTCTGTAATCGCCTGCGTGAATCACCGAGGCACCGGTGATTCAAAATTCGCGTTGGAGCGCAGCCTTCGCGCGCGTGTAAAACGGGAGCCATGGACATCGAGACGATGCTTACCGAGTTGCTGGCACCCGAAGGCGGCCGGCTTGCGCTCGAAGCGCGCGACCCGGCGCGCGGGCTCGCACGACGCTGGCAGGTCGAGGTGCGCGAGGACCTGTTTGGATGGACCACGCTGTCGTGGAACTGGGGGAAGATCGGCACCCCCGGGCAGGGCAAGCAGCGCTCGTTTGCGGGGCGCGATGAG
>NZ_JAEPWN010000022.1 GCF_016654005.1 Brevundimonas nasdae
TAGAGCGCATGAGGAATGCGCTCAGGTGACTTCTATTGCATCCGGAAGTCGCCAACGGTGGAGCCCGTCGGCACCACATTGAGAATGCCGGCAACATTGCAGACCGCCGGCGAACCAGCAACAGTCGCCGAGCTCGCCTGGATCTGGTTCGGGTTGCTACCCCACCGAAGAGTGAGCGGCGTCAAAGTACCCAGGCAGGTTCCCGCTCCAGCCTGGACACTGACATTCTGAAGTTGAAACTGGCCAGTATCCACGCCCTTGGAAAGCTTTACGAAATCCCAGTTGGTGGTCAGCGGACGGATCAAGGACCCGCACAGGGGATGGCCCGGGCTAAAGACGACGTTGGTCGTCCTGGCGTTCCCAGCGGCGTCGACGACAATATCCATATCGACTTGGCATGCGACATCCGGAATGGTTTGAAACAATTCAAGAAGACCAGAGGCCTTATAAGTACCTGGAGCCGTGGCAAAATCAGCAGCGCTAACAGACGCCGCACTCAATAGTGAAATAGCAGCAATGGAAGAGATTAAAGAAATAACTTTTGTCATGATCCATACCCTTATTCATCTAGAGCGAACTGAAAACCATTTTTCACTACATTTATACTTACGTTTTAACTCAATTGAGTCAACACCAATTTAGAAGACTTTTGAGATTGTCAGACCAAATATCCTCGGATCTAACGTAAATACATTCGTCGTCAACATAGTGTCGTCACTATTGGTAAATCCATCAACAATAGGTGCATCGTCAAAAACGTTCTTTACATAGCCACTGACTGTCAGTCCGCTTGAAACATTTTCGACAGATAGGGATAGATTCATATTCCCCCATGATTCAAGTTTATCATATTCCGTATTGTATATACGGAAATAGCTCTCAGCCTGCCTATAGTAATCACCCCTAAGTCTTACGTCAGCACCCCCCACATTCCAGACATACTCAGCACCAATGCTCGCTGTCCATCGCGGCGCATTCGGCAGCTCGTTTCCGCCAATATCAGCCATAAAGCCGCGCCCGTTATTGGGCGCATCCGTCAGCGGGTTGTAGGTGATGCCATACAGCGCCCAGAAGGGCGTACCCCCCACGAAGGTCGGGTCAAATGATCCATAATTCTTGGACCCGCCGCACAGGACTTGCAGCGCAAGCTGGTTCAGACCATCGCCATAGGCGCTACTCACGATTTTCTCGACAATCGCCGTCGGGGCCACACAGTTCGACGGCACCTGCACCCAGGGACGCAGGACCATCCAGTCCTTATTCCCCTGCGTGCGATCCATCACATCGATAGAGCCCTCGCCATCGGCGATGCGCGTTTTCAGCAAACCGAAGTTGGCATCCAACCTGAACTGAGACGTCACCTGATAGGCGACCTCCAGTTCCAACCCCATGCTTTCCGCATCAAAGTTCTCGTTCAGCGAAATACGGTCGACGATCTGAGAGACCTGATAGTCCTTATAGTCATAGTAGAAGGCCGTGGCGTTCAGCCGCAAACGCTGATCCAGAAGGCTACTCTTTACCCCAACCTCAAAGGCGTTGAGGAACTCTGGCTCAAAGGTGGTGGATTGCGGCAGATACTGCACCACAATCGGATTGATGCCGGCGCGAGGCGGATTGGACCCGCCCCCCTTGTACCCCCGAGCATAGGAGGCATAGGTCATCAGATTTTCAGTCGGCTTCCAGTCCAACACCAGCCGACCCGTCATCTCAGACCATGACTGGTCGATATCGGGCAGAGCCTCAAAACCCCTTGCGATCGACCCTCCGGTCAGATGCCCGTAACCAAGACTGTCCCTGACCCCCAGCAGCAGCTGGGTCGGATACGGCGTCGTCGTCTTGCTGTCGTCGGTGTACCGCAACCCCGCCGTCAGGCGCAGAGAATCCGAAAGTTCAACATAGGCCTCACCAAAAATCCCATAGGATTCAGTCGTCACCTCGTTCTTGCTTCGGAAATAGTTATGGCCGTCGCCAGCAATGTTTTCGATCGAAGACCGATCTACGTATACGCACTCGTTCAGCTTCCCATCCACACAGGGAATAGACATGCCGCCATTAGGAGTCTGAATTTTATTATACCAATGCTCAGCAATCATGGTGAACACGTTATTGAATACGTAGTAATCATCCTGAGTATCAAATTTCAGGTAGTTCGCCCCGAGACTGAAATTGAACCGGCCATCAAAATCAGATTGAAGCCGAAATTCCTGGAAAAACTGCTCGTTCTTCGACTGACTCAGATCAACAGCAAGCATACGACTTGATGGACCTAGCTGAGGGTCAGTGTAAACACCACCCGGAGCCGCATTGTACTGAGTGTCATCAACCTTAACTATAACGCCTCGAATGTTTCTATAATCATCGTAGTCGCTCCTATTGAATATCTCATTAGAGACATATCTCATGTAATCTTGCGTAGACCAGAAGTAGTCCTTGGCGTATGTCGTCTGCGAAATAAATGTTAGGGACGGCGAAATATCATACTCGATATTCAGCTGAAGAACATCGTTGTTTGCGCGAAACTTCGGATCATAACTAGTAGATATTTCCCGAAGATTAGTTGATTGGATGACACCGGCGTAAGGATCTGTCCCCCTCGTTATACCGGATACTATCTGCCGAGGATTGCCTCGGTAGCCATAAGTGACATTCCCCGCCGCCCATATCTGGGCCATGCCAACGCCGTTAGGCGTGCCATAGGCTTCGTCCTCAAAGAGGCTGCCCGGCAAGCAGCCCTGGCTCAGCACGCCGCGGAGATATGGGCTTGTCAGATTGTAGCTCCCGACCTGGGTCGGCCCCGGATCGGTCGTACACAACTGCTTGCCCGTGCGGGCGCGATTGTCGTCCTCCCCGAAATGCTCCCAGATCAGATTGGCGCGAAACTGGTCCGTCGGCTCCCACGCCGCCGACAGGCGCACGGAGTAGAGGTCGCGACCGTTGACGTGAGTTTCGTTGAAGGTGTTGTAGTCGAAGCCGTCCCGCTTGGTCAGGCTGGCCGCCCCCCGCACCCAGAAGGTTTCGGTGATCGGGATATTGACCATCATCTGGCCGCGCATGGAGCCGTAGTTTCCGCCCTCGACCTTCAGCATGGCGTCAAAATCAGGCCCCGGCAGATTGGGGAACATGTTGACGACGCCCGCCGTGGCGTTGCGGCCGTAGAGCGTGCCCTGCGGACCGCGCAGAACCTCGACTCGGTTCACATCCAGGTATTCCTGCTCGAACAGGCGGTTCCGGATCAGAGGGGTGTTGTTGAAGCTGACGGCGACGGCAGGGTCGGAAGATGCTGAAACCGCCTTGGTCCCGATCCCACGGATCGAGAAATTATACATGCTGAAGTTGCCCTTGGAGAAGGTCACATTCGGGATCGCCCGGAACAACTCGGACCCGCCCTCGATCTTCATCGCATCCAGGTTCTCGGCCGAGAAGGCCGAGACGGCGATCGGCACGTCCTGGATCGACTCCTCACGTTTCTGGGCGGTGACGATCACGTCCGCGATGCTCGTCGCCTCTTGGCCGCTCCCGTCCTGATCGGCCGGCCGGAGGTCGTTTCCCCCTGCATCCCCTTGGCCCGCGCGGACGAGGCGCACGGCGTTGGGTCCGGCGAACTCGGCGCTGAGACCGGTCCCGGCCAGCAATCGATCCAGCGCTTCGCCGACCGGAAGGTCGCCCGCGACCGCGCGACCTCGGAGCCCAGAAGTAAGGGTTTGATCGACGGCTACGGAAATTCCGGCTTGGCGCCCAAACTCAAGCAGGCTCTGCGGCAGGGGGGCAGGGCGGATGTTGAAAGACGTTACCGCCGACTGGGCCGATGCATCGAGCGGCGTAGCCGCAATCATCAAGGCCGCGCACCCGACCCCCGCCAGCATACGCAAACGCAAGAAATGGACACGTGAATACCGCAACACCATAGGCCTATCCCTCCCAAGAGATCATTGTTTGAAGGGATTGACGATTCAGGCGGCGAATACCCTACCTGCGGCCAAATTTTTTTGAAACTATGAGACAACCTCAGCCGGCCGGCTTGAGATGATCTTCGCGGCCGATATCGCGAATGTCCGCTCCGAGCAAAGCGGCCAAACGCTGCACCGTGTCGGTCCGATCGTCAATCACCAGCCGGAGCGTCACGTGACGGCGGCCCAAGGCCGGATCGGCGGCGATAGGACGGTCGTAAAAGCGATTGATGTCGCGGATCACCAATTCAACAGGGACGTCCTCATAAGTCAGAACGCGCTGTCGCCATTCATCGACAGCGGTCGCCGAAATCTCGGAGATCTTCAGCCGCTCTCGCGATTTGGCTGAGGTGTCCGCGACATGCAGCCGCTGCCCCGCCCGCAACATCACGGGCTTGGCCTCACCGTTCAAATGTCGAACCTCTACGACGCCCTCCTTGACGGCGATGTCCAGACTCTGGTCGCGATTACGGACATTGAAAGCCGTGCCGACGGCCCGCACCTCGTAGCCGGCAGCCCTCACCCGGAACGGACGGTCAGGATCCTTGTGAACAACGAAGGCCGCCTCTCCTTCGTTGAGATGCACAACGCGCTCACGAGCGTTGATGTCGTATCGCGCACGAGTCACGACGTTCAGGGCGACGATGCTTCCATCAGACAGTTCTTGGCTCCGCTGTTCGCCGATGCCGGTCACTGTCGAAGTTCGGTCGAATTTCCACGCGGCGCCCGCCGTCAAACCGCCCGCAAGACCGAGAACCACCATCGCAGCAATGGCGGCGCGATTTCGGCGCCGTCGTGTCTGGGGGCGCGGCGCGGGGATCATCTCGCCGACAGTCGCCAGCTCGCCCCAAACCTCATGCATGCGGTTGAGCACGGCCTGATGAAGGGGCTCAGCGCGCCAGGCGTCAAACGCCTCCCGTTCGCCCAGGGACATAGGTCCGCGGCGCTGAGCGGCGAACCATCGGGCCGCCTCTTGATGAATCTCGTCGTCTAGGATCATGAGCCGGAACGCTGACGGCTGGGAAGGCCGAAGAATATCATCATAGACGAACGAACGCCGCTATTCCCTACTTGTCGAATTCCTCTGCCTGCATTTTCTGCATCAGTTCGAACATGGCCGCAGAAAGGTGCTTTTCGACCGCCTTGACGCTGACGCCCATAGCGCGGGCGATCTGGAGATAACTTAACCCATCGATCCGGTGCAGCAGGAAGGCCTCTCGACGACGACTGGGCATGGCGTCAATCACTTCAAGCGCCCTGCGCAGCCGTTCCGTCGCCAGGAGGGCGCGCTCCGGATCGGCCGAGGCGCAGGGGTGCTGATCGTAGGCGACCTCGTCAGACCGGAACAGACGCGAGGTTCGCGTCCGGTTCCGCAGTCGATCGATCACCAGATTCCGCGCCAGTCGAAACAAGAGATGCGTCGGCGCACCGATGGGTTCGCGCGCTGCTGTTTCGACGAGCTTTAGACAAGCCTCCTGAGCCAGATCAGCCCCATCGCCTTCCACGCGCCGCGTTATGGCTCGCAAACCCTCGGCGCTCGACCGAAAGGTCGATTCGAGAGCTTCACGCGTCGTTGCGCGTAAGGGTCGCTTCCCCATGACCCCTCCCCGGACCATCGTTCGCTAAGCCGACACTCTCCTCCAGGCTCACCAGCCTCGTCAACCCAGACGCGACATCAGAACCGGCGCTGCAACGTCAAGCGGACGGTCCGGCCCATCGGATCTTGGACATCGCGACCGTAGCCCGGCGCAAGAGATCCATCACCCAACCGTGCTTCACGACGGGCGTCGAACCCGTTTTCGATATCGAGATTGAGCTGCAGTCCGGCGCTTCGGCGGCGCGACGAACCCTCGTTTCCACCTTCGAGTCTCGACCCGCTGGATGTCATTTGAAAGCTGAATCTTACATCGACGGTCGTAAACGGCGCTGTGATCAGATCATTCAAGCCGCTCTGCCCGCTGACGCGCCGGGAGCGAAAACCCTCCCGCCATTGCGCAGAAGCGTTGGCGCCCCACCGCCCGCG
>NZ_JAEPWN010000023.1 GCF_016654005.1 Brevundimonas nasdae
AGCAAGAGACTCGAGTAGGGCGGGACACGTGAAATCCTGTCTGAACATGGGGGGACCACCCTCCAAGCCTAAGTACTCCTCTACGACCGATAGTGAACAAGTACCGTGAGGGAAAGGTGAAAAGCACCCCGACAAGGGGAGTGAAACAGATCCTGAAATCGGAAGCCTACAAGCAGTCGGAGCCGCCAAGCGCGGTGACGGCGTACCTTTTGTATAATGGGTCAGCGACTTCATGTGTCGAGCAAGCTTAAGCCGTTAGGTGTAGGCGCAGCGAAAGCGAGTCTGAATAGGGCGCTAAGTTCGACGTATGACGACCCGAAACCAGGTGATCTATCCATGAGCAGGTTGAAGGTTAGGTAACACTAACTGGAGGACCGAACCCGTGAATGTTGAAAAATTCTGGGATGACTTGTGGATAGGGGTGAAAGGCCAATCAAACCTGGACATAGCTGGTTCTCCGCGAAATCTATTTAGGTAGAGCGTCCGACGAATTCCTTGGGGGGTAGAGCACTGGATGGTTGCGGGCTGCGCGAGCGGTACCAATACTAACCAAACTCCGAATACCCAAGAGAACTATCGGGCAGACACACGGCGGGTGCTAACGTCCGTCGTGAAAAGGGAAACAACCCTAACCATCATCTAAGGCCCCCAAGTCACGGCTAAGTGGGAAACGATGTGGGATTGCTTTGACAATCAGGAGGTTGGCTTAGAAGCAGCCATCCTTTAAAGAAAGCGTAACAGCTCACTGATCAAGCGATCCTGCGCGGAAAATGTAACGGGGCTCAAGCCGTGCGCCGAAGATATGGGTTTGCAGTTTACTGCAAGCGGTAGCGGAGCGTTCCGTAAGCCGGTGAAGGTCAGGCGTGAGCCTGGCTGGAGGTATCGGAAGTGAGAATGCTGACATGAGTAACGATAAGAGTGTGAGAGACACTCTCGCCGAAAGACCAAGGGTTCCTGCGTAAAGCTAATCTGCGCAGGGTTAGTCGGCCCCTAAGGCGAGGCTGAAAAGCGTAGTCGATGGGAAGCAGGTAAATATTCCTGCACCAGCTGGAAGTGACGGATGGCTTAACTCGTACCCACTTATTGGATTGTGTGTGCGGGGGCGTTGTCCCAGGAAATAACTCCAGCAGAGACCGTACCCGAAACCGACACAGGTGGTCAGGTAGAGCATACCAAGGCGTTTGAGAGAACTGTGCTGAAGGAACTCGGCAAATTGCACGCGTAACTTCGGAATAAGCGTGACTCACCTTGCGCAAGCAGGAATGAGTGGCACAAGCCAGGGGGTAGCGACTGTTTAGCAAAAACACAGGGCTCTGCGAAGCAGCAATGCGACGTATAGGGTCTGACGCCTGCCCGGTGCCTGAAGGTTAAAGGGAGGAGTGAAAGCTCCGAACTGAAGCCCAGGTAAACGGCGGCCGTAACTATAACGGTCCTAAGGTAGCGAAATTCCTTGTCGGGTAAGTTCCGACCTGCACGAATGGCGTAACGACTTCCCCACTGTCTCCAGCACAGGCTCAGTGAAATTGAATTCCCCGTGAAGATGCGGGGTTCCCGCGGTCAGACGGAAAGACCCTATGAACCTTTACTATAGCTTCGCCTTGGCGTTAGCGACCGTATGTGTAGGATAGGTGGGAGACTATGAAACCGGGGCGCCAGCTCTGGTGGAGTCGTCCTTGAAATACCACCCTTACTGTCGTTGACGTCTAACCGAGGGCCGTTATCCGGTCCCGGGACATGGCGTGGTGGGTAGTTTGACTGGGGCGGTCGCCTCCCAAAGTGTAACGGAGGCGCGCGATGGTGAGCTCAGAGCGGTCGGAAATCGCTCGTCGAGTGCAATGGCATAAGCTCGCCTGACTGCGAGACTGACAAGTCGAGCAGAGACGAAAGTCGGCCATAGTGATCCGGTGGTCCCGAGTGGAAGGGCCATCGCTCAACGGATAAAAGGTACTCTAGGGATAACAGGCTGATTTTGCCCAAGAGTCCATATCGACGGCAAAGTTTGGCACCTCGATGTCGGCTCATCACATCCTGGGGCTGGAGCAGGTCCCAAGGGTATGGCTGTTCGCCATTTAAAGTGGTACGTGAGCTGGGTTCAGAACGTCGTGAGACAGTTTGGTCCCTATCTGCCGTGGGTGTTCGAAGCTTGAGAGGATCTGTCCCTAGTACGAGAGGACCGGGATGGACATACCTCTGGTGTACCTGTCATGGCGCCAGCTGTGCAGCAGGGTAGCTAAGTATGGAATAGATAACCGCTGAAAGCATCTAAGCGGGAAACTAACCTCAAAACAAGGCTTCGCTGAGGATCGTGGAAGACTACCACGTTGATAGGCCAGGTGTGGAAGTGGGGCGACCCATGAAGCTTACTGGTACTAATAATCCGATCGGTTTGATCGTTTCTCAGCAAAACTCATTCGATGATCATCCTTGACCAGATGATCGTCACGACAATGTCTTCTTCGCAATCCTTCTGTCCGCCTCGTTGACCTGGTGGCTATGTCGGAGGTTCCCCACCCGATCCCATTCCGAACTCGGTCGTTAAGCCCTCCAGAGCCAATGGTACTTCGTCTTAAGGCGCGGGAGAGTAGGTCGCCGCCGGGTCTACCAGGCGGACAGAATGATTGCGCAGCCCATAAAGGCTCTTCTCGAACCGTTCTTCCTTAACGACACTACCGTTTGCCGCGGGATGGAGCAGCCCGGTAGCTCGTCAGGCTCATAACCTGAAGGTCGTAGGTTCAAATCCTACTCCCGCACCCAA
>NZ_JAEPWN010000024.1 GCF_016654005.1 Brevundimonas nasdae
CGGCGCCGCATAACCGCCTTCCGCGCAGGACAGGCCGTGCACCCGCACGTCCGCCTCGCCCAGCCCCACGCCCAGCAGATCCAGCAATGGGTTGAGCACAAGGTCCAGCGCCGGGCCGATCGGGGACAGCAGCACGCCCAGCGCCTTGGTCAGCTCGCCCAGCGGCAGCGGGATCCCCAGAGCGACCGGCGTGATCTCCAGACGCTGCAACAAGGTCGAGGTCAGACCATTGGCCAATCCGCGCGCCTTGACCGTCTGCATGCGCTGGTCGCGAATGTCGGCGGCCGAAAAATGCGCCGTGGTGAAGTTCTGATCCCCCACGTCGATATCGGCCTTGGCGTCCAGCCGCACCAGCCCCAGCAGGGCATAGACAATGGTGGCGGGCTGAGGGTTCAGGTTGGTCTTGAAATCCCCCAGCTTGGCCTCGTTGATGGAGCCGACCCAGGCGCGGGCCAGACCGGGTCGGACGTCGACATCCGCCGACTTGGCCGGGCGGCAGGTCAGGCCCTTCAGTTTGGCCTCCGACGGGGCCAGTTCGATCAGGATCGGCAGCTCCACCTGCGCCAGACCCGTCAGGACTTCCGTCGTCCGCGTGCGCAGATACAGACGCGTCTGGGCCGTGCGGATCACCGGATCGCCCTTGGCCGTGACCGTCAGCCACGGCGAGTTATTGGGCCGCTCGCCCACGGCCAGGCTGGTCTTCAGGTCGGCCAGGCCCAGCGGCGCGTCAATATTGAGCGCCATCTGACGGCCCCCGCCGCCGATCTCCAGCATGGCCATGATCAGGTCCAGCGCCGACACATCGGCGTTCAGGCCGTTGCGGATTCCCTCCGGCGCCTGGGCGTCGACGCCGATCAACTGGCCCATGTTCAGCTTCACCTTCGTCGTCGCGCTGGTCAGCTTGCCGACCGCTCCGCCGTCGCGGCCGCCCGCCAGGGTTTCGATGACCTTCAGCGCCTTGCCCGCCGTGACGTCGGTCTTGAGCAGGCTGTCATAGTCCCCTGCCCTGACGCCGACATTGGTGGCCAGCAGATCGGTGAACTGCAGCAGATTGATCTTCACATCGGCCAGGGCGCGATAGTCCATCAGGCTCAGCGACACCTTGCTGCCGGTCAGGCCGCTCAACAGTTGGTTGGCCAGACCGCCGTCCAGACTGGCCAGGCGCGAGCCCAGCGAGAACATGACCTTGGGCGCATCCGGCGCCGCCGCCGTGGCCTTGCGCGTCACCTCGACCGTGTCGCGCCCGAGCAGCAGGCGGCTGAAGAAGACGGGCGCGGCGGATGTCACCGTCACCCGCGCCGCATTCGCGCCTGACGTCCCCTGACTGAAGCGCGCATCCGGCGCAAGGGCCCGGTTGGCCGTATAGACCCCGACCTTGACGTCGATGGCCATGGGGGCGTTCGCCTCGAGATTGGCTGTCGCCGTCGCCGACGCCGCCTGTGAGGCGTGGCTCAGATCCCGCGCCGCCGCCAGGGCCGCCAGATCCGCCGCCCCCTGCACGCGCCGCGCATGCAGCACCATGGACCCCATGTCCACGGCGACCGCCGCGCACAGGCACAACAGGCCCCCGCCCACAGCCGCCATGACGGCGATCGCGCCCCTTTGGTCTGCAATGAAATGCCGGATCCGGGCCATCAGCTGTACCCTCCAACGCGAATGACCGCCTGGCGCTCGATGATCGTCGGCGGCAGGGGCAACATCGCGCCCAGAGCCATCATCGGATTGTCGCGGGCGTCATAGACGACGATGACCTGCATGCGCTGGGCGTCGCTGACGGTCCGCACAGTCGTCTTGGCGGGCTCCAGCGCCCCCATGCGCGCGACAGAGGTTGCGATCTC
>NZ_JAEPWN010000026.1 GCF_016654005.1 Brevundimonas nasdae
AAAAGGCGGCCTGGGCAATTGGCATGAGGGCGCAGCGCTGATTCACTCTGGTCGTTGAGGCTGGAGATCCAGCGATGATGGGCGAGCGGCGGGTCGATCAGTCGGCCCTGTTCTACGAGTTCTCGCTGGAGCAGCATGTGCCGGGGGATCACCTGCTGCGCGCGATCGACCGGTTCGTGGAACTCGATGGCCTGCGGGCGCATCTGGCGCCGTTCTACAGCGCCATCGGCCGGCCTTCGATCGACCCCGAGCTTCTGATCCGCATGCTGCTGGTCGGGTACTGCTTCGGCATCAGGTCGGAGCGGCGGCTGTGCGAGGAAGTCCACCTGAACCTGGCCTATCGCTGGTTCTGCCGGTTGGGCCTGGACGGCGATGTGCCGGACCACTCGACCTTCTCCAAGAACCGCCATGGCCGCTTCCGCGACAGCGATCTGTTGCGGCAGCTGTTCGAGACGGTGCTGCGCCGCTGCATCGCCGAGGGCCTGGTCGGCGGCGAGGGCTTCGCCGTCGACGCCAGCCTGATCAAGGCCGACGCCAATCGCCAGCGCTGCGTGCCCGGCGACGAAGGTCTGCCGCCTGAAGCCGCCAGCCGCGCCATCGACGAGTATCTGGCCGTGCTGGACGACGCGGCCTTCGGCGGCGCCACCCCGGTGACGCCCAAGTTCATCTCGCCGGCCGATCCGGCCTCGCGCTGGACCGGCGCCAACAAGGGCCCAGCCTTCTTCGCCTATGCGACCAACTATCTGATCGACCTCGACCACGCGATCATTGTCGATGTCGAGCCGTCCACGGCCGTGCGGCAGGCCGAGTTGACGGCGGCCCGCACCATGATCGAGCGGGTTCGCGAGCATCACGATCTGTGGCCCGCTCGGCTGGCGGCGGACACAGCCTATGGCTCGGCCGAGATGCTGGACTGGCTGGTCCACGACCAGGGCATCGAGCCGCATATCCCTGTCATCGACAAAGCCGAGCGGATCGACGGGACCTTCTCGCGCAGCGACTTCGCCTATGACCACGCCGCCGACCTCTACCACTGTCCGGGCGGTAAGGAACTGAGGCAATATCGGCGAGCCTTCCGCGCGGATCATCCCGATACCCCGCCGGATAACACCTATCGGTATCGCGCCAGCAAAATGGCGACGCCTGCGCGCTGAAGAGCCGCTGCTGCCCCAATGCGCCGGCGCGGAAAGTGACCCGCTCGATCCACGAAGGCGCACGGGATTTCGCCCGTGACATCGTCAAGACTGACGCCTACGTCGTCTCCCGGCGCGAGCGGAAGAAGGTCGAGATGCTGTTCGCCCACCTCAAGCGCATCCTGAAGCTGGACCGACTGCGCCTGAGAGGTCCAAACGGCGCCCGAGACGAGTTCCTCCTCGCCGCCACCGCCCAGAACCTGCGCAAACTGGCCAAGCTGATCCCGTCACCCACGCCGGTGATCGCGTAAGGCGGGATAGAACCGCTGTGCCTGTTACTGGCCGCGATCTCAACAGCCGCCTTTTTCAACGGAATCGGCGC
>NZ_JAEPWN010000027.1 GCF_016654005.1 Brevundimonas nasdae
CTAGCCATCACCGAGTAGCGGTTGCGGTCGAAGCTGATCAGGCAGGTCCCGGTCACCGCGTGCTCGCTCTCGTGGAAGCCGTCGAACGGGCCCAGCATGGGCTGCAGCGCCGGGCGCTCGGCGGCCAGGGCCTGGGCGACCGTCAGCTCCTTCTGCTCGGGATGCTGGCGCAGCTCGCCCCAGCGACGGCATTCGGCCTCCAGCCAGCCGTTCAACTCCTCCAGGCTGGTGAAGCGCAGGCGCGGCTGGAAGAACCGTCCCCGCGCCGTCTGGACCTGGTGCTCGACCTGGCCCTTCTCCCAGCCCGCCGCCGGCGAGCAAGCCGTCGGCTCCACCATGTAGTGGCTCGCCATGACCAGGAAGCGCCGGTTGAACAGCCGGTCCTTGCCCGTGAACACAGTCGTCACCGCCGTCTTCATGTTGTCGTAGATCCCGCGCGTCGGCACCCCGCCGAAGAAGGCGAACGCCCGCGCATGCGCGTCGAACAGCATCTCCTGGGTCTCGCGCGGGTAGGCCCGAACATAGATCGCGCGTGACGCGCACAGTCGCATGTGCGCCACCTTCACCCGCATCGGCTTGCCCGCGATCTCCACGTCCTCGTGGCTCCAGTCGAACTGGTAGGCTTCGCCCGGCCTGAACATCAGCGGGATGAACGACGGTGCATCCGCCACGCCCCGGCGTCGCTTCAGCCGCCACCCCGCCGCGTAGCGCCGGACCGCGTCATACGACCCGTCGAACCCCTCGCGCACCAGTAGGTCATGGACCCGCGTCATCCGCAGCTTCTCGCGCCGCGGCCGCGCCTCGTCCTCTTCCAGCAGTTCATCGAGCCTGGCCTGGAACGGCCCCAGCCTTGGCAACGGCTGCACCGCCCGCCGATAGGCGAACTCCGCATCCGGCTCCCGGATCGCCTTGCGAACCACCTTGCGCGACAATCGAAGGTCACGCGCGATCGCTTTGATCGCCTTGCCGGACGCAAACTCGCGCCGGATCCTCAACACCGTCTCCAACACCAACATCCCGAACTCGCCGCCTGACATCCGCCAAGCCGCCACCGTTAGACCTCAGGAATGAGGGGTCCTTAT
>NZ_JAEPWN010000028.1 GCF_016654005.1 Brevundimonas nasdae
GACCCGCCGCTCGCCCATCATCGCTGGATCTCCAGCCTCAACGACCAGAGTGAATCAGCGCTGCGCCCTCATGCCAATTGCCCAGGCCGCCTTTTCAACGAAATCGGCCATAAGCAGACTTTGGCTCATCTTCTGGAAGTAGACATTGGCTCGGAAAAGTCAGGCCCCTCACAAACGAGCGTGAAGATCCCACGATGCCCACGCGCCGTCGTCTATGGCGACCCGGTTCTGAAATTGCAGGAACTTTCTTCCTCGGCTTGCCGATGTTTGCCGCTCTTCGCGTATCGCGACCTTGCGGGTCTCCATTTCCCGGATGCGCGCCTCATAGGTTTTGACGAGGCTATCGCTTTCGCAGGCGACGATCAGTCAACCAGTTGAGCAATGCCTATGTCGAGCTTGCTAAGTTCCAGCTCCAAAGACCGTCGACATGGTTGTTCTTGGCGAGATCGCCGACCTGCGTCGAAATCCTTCGGTGCGAACCCGTTGGACTGAATCTGCGACGCTTGAAGCCGCCAGCTGATCAATATCTGACTCTGCTGTCGCAGCCCGTCGGGCTGATCAAGGCGAAGCCGGAGGGGCTTGGCAGGTGCGTTAGAGTTTCTGTTCGACAGCAATCCTAGTTTCTGGCCACCAGCCGCGACATGAACTGCTTTAGCTTAAGTAAGGGCTTGGGTGTGGATTTTGGCCCGGATTAGACCGCGCCCCCGTCGGGGCGTCAGTCCCTGTCGAACGGCCACACGATCACTTAACCGTCCTTCTGTACAACCTATCCGAGTGTATGGAGGCGGTGATGCAGTCGGCGCCAGTGAAGTCGAGTTTCGTGCGTGCGGATGGCGGCAGCGCCGCGGTTGAGTTCGCCTTGGTCGGGCCGATCATGGTGGTGCTGATGATCGCCATCGT
>NZ_JAEPWN010000029.1 GCF_016654005.1 Brevundimonas nasdae
TCTAGGATGTGTGGACAAAGTGGATTCCCAAATCACCAGATGACTGATTCAAGGCTGCTCTTTGCGGAGAGTGGCGTTGGTTCGTGGTTTGATGTCGGACGAGGAATGGGCGTTCTTCGAGCCGTTCGTTGTCGAGAAGGGGCCGAGACGGGGGCGGCGTCCTCGTGATCACCGACGGGTGCTGGACGGAGTGTTCTGGATCGCTCGGACAGGCACGGCCTGGCGTGACCTGCACAGCCATTTCGGCGAGTGGAACTCGGTCTATCGGCAGTTCCGGCGCTGGACGCTGGCGGGGACCTGGGAGGTGATGCTGGAGGCGCTGAACGAGGCCGGCGCAGGGCATGGCAGCGTCCAGATGATCGATTCCACCATCATCCGCGCCCATCAGCACGCCGCCGGCGCGCTAAAAAAGGGGATGAGGACCAGGGTCTTGGCCGCTCTCGCGGTGGCTTCTCGACCAAGATCCATCTCCGCAGCAACGCTTTGGGCCTCCCTGTTGCGGTCACGCTGAGCGGCGGTCAGGTCTCCGATGTGAAGGGCTATGCGCCGGTCATGGACGAACCCGGCCCACAGCCTCGCGTGCTGCTCGCCGACAAGGGATACGACGCCGACTTCATCCTGGCCGACCTTGACGCCAGGGATGTCGTCGCCGTCATTCCCGCAAGGCGGAACCGCAAGGTTCAGCCCGTCATCGACGGTCATATCTACGCCCTGAGGAACCTCGTTGAGCGCTGCTTCTCAAGGCTCAAACACAGCCGCCGACTGGCGACCCGATACGACAAGACCGCCGACAGCTTCCTCGGTTTCGTCCTCGTCGCTTCAATCCGCTTGTGGGTCAGGCACTTTGTCCACACCACCTAG
>NZ_JAEPWN010000030.1 GCF_016654005.1 Brevundimonas nasdae
CTAGGCTCAGGACCCATTGATGTGAGGCGCGCGATCTGATTCAGGCTCCTGAGGAGTCTGGATCATGAGTGACCTGTATTGGCTGACGGACGAGCAGATGGCTCGGCTGGCGCCCTATTTCCCCAAGAGCCACGGCAAGCCTCGGGTGGATGACCGCCGGGTGTTGAGCGGGATCATCTTTGTGAACCGCAACGGCCTGCGCTGGCGTGACGCTCCGGCGGCCTACGGGCCGCACAAGACGCTCTACAATCGCTGGAAACGGTGGAGCGAGGCTGGTGTCTTCATCCGGATGATGGAGGGCCTGTCCGGGGCTCAGACGGAACGCCGCACCGTCATGATCGACGCGACCTATCTCAAGGCGCACCGCACGGCTTCGAGCCTCGCGGTAAAAAAGGGGGCCTTGGGCGGCTGATCGGGCGCACGAAAGGCGGCATGAACACCAAGCTCCACGCCGTGACCGATGCCAGCGGACGCCCCATCAGTCTGTTCATGACGGCGGGCCAGGTCAGCGATTACACCGGCGCGGCCGCCCTGCTGGACAGCCTTCCTCCGGCTCAGTGGCTGCTGGGCGACCGAGGCTATGACGCGGACTGGTTCAGAGACGCCTTGCAGGCCAAAGGCATCACCCCCTGCATCCCGGGCCGCAAATCCCGAACCGAACCCATCCGCTACGACAGGCGCCGCTACAAACGGCGCAACCGCATAGAGATCATGTTCGGCAGGCTCAAAGATTGGCGTCGTGTCGCCACGCGCTATGATCGATGCCCGACCGTCTTCCTCTCCGCCATAGCTCTCGCTGCAACCGTCCTCTTCTGGCTATGAGTCCTGAGCCTA
>NZ_JAEPWN010000031.1 GCF_016654005.1 Brevundimonas nasdae
GGGGATCGCCGCCAGGCACTCGCGGGTGACGTCGTCGACCACGTTGAGAATGCGGAAGCGGCGGCCCGTGGCGAACTGGTCGTGCACAAAGTCCAATGACCAGCGGGCGTTCGGCCTGGCCTCGACCAGGATCGGCGCCCGTGTGCCGATGGCGCGACGACGGCAACGACGCTTACGCACCGTCAGGCCTTCCTCGCGATAGAGCCGGTAGATCCGGTTCTTGCCCGATGGCTCGCCCTCGCGCCGCAGCAACACGAACAGCCGGCGATAACCGAACCGTCGCCGCTCGACAGCCAGGGCGCGCAGCCGCTCCCGCAGCGCCGTGTCTGGCGGGCGGCAAGAGCGATAGCGCACCGATTTGCGGTCGGCCTTGATGATGGAGCAGGCCCGCCGCTCGCTGACGCCGAACGTCGCCTTCACATGGGCGACGGCCTGGCGCATCGCCGCGGGCCCTACCACTTTTTTGAGAGCAGATCGTTCAGCGCCGCCTTGTCGAGCATGGCGTCGGCCAGCAGGCGCTTCAGCTTTCCGTTCTCATCTTCCAGGGCGCGCAGGCGCTGGGCGTCCGACACGCTCATCCCGCCGAACTTGGCTTTCCAGGCGTAGATCGTGCCCTCCGACACGCCGTGCTTGCGCGCCAACTCGCCCGCTTTGGCGCCGGCCTCGTTCTCCCGCAGGATCCCGATGATCTGCTCTTCCGTGAATCTCGCTCGTTTCATTCCGTCCGTCCTTTCAA
>NZ_JAEPWN010000032.1 GCF_016654005.1 Brevundimonas nasdae
CCACGGTAGGGTCAGCGACTGGGGTGAAGTCGTAACAAGGTAGCCGTAGGGGAACCTGCGGCTGGATCACCTCCTTTCTAAGGATGCTTCTCCAGGCCGTCTCTCACGAGACTGTCTATTGAGGCTCCAATAAACGGCGGAACGCCGCCGTCTCCGTTTCTCTTTCCTCTTTCGTCACTGAGACATCAGCCATACGGGTTGTTGTGTTGGTGGCGCGATCGCGAGCCTGGGTCATTCGACCTGGCTGTCGCTGCCATAGGCCCGTAGCTCAGGTGGTTAGAGCGTACGCCTGATAAGCGTAAGGTCGGCAGTTCGAGTCTGCCCGGGCCTACCAGGTCATTCTGGTTTGCTGGGGCTGGTCTCCAGCCTAGGCAGTATCGATGACAGCTCTTCTGGCAGCGCACCCTGAGATGGGGCCATAGCTCAGTTGGTAGAGCGCCTGCTTTGCAAGCAGGATGTCGTCGGTTCGACTCCGTCTGGCTCCACCAGGCCGCCCCGCGGCCCTGGAAACGACCCGAGGTCCCCGCTTTGAAAGCGTTGGCGCACCCGTCGTTAAGCTCGCATGATCGCATCAAGTATTGCCCGTCGGCGCTCGCCGACAGGCATTGATATCGTAAAGGAAGAACGTGACCGGCTCCCCTGAGCTTTTAGGTCTTGTT
>NZ_JAEPWN010000033.1 GCF_016654005.1 Brevundimonas nasdae
GATCGCATCAAGTATTGCCCGTCGGCGCTCGCCGACAGGCATTGATATCGTAAAGGAAGAACGTGACCGGCTCCCCTGAGCTTTTAGGTCTTGTTCGAGAAGAAGACATTGTCTGACAAAAATCAGGCTTGGTCCCCCGGCAACTTTCCAGTCGGGCGGAATAAACCAAGCATGAGTTTTGCTGAGAAACGATCAAACGTTGAAGGGCTTCTGACGGATGCCTTGGCGTAGAGAGGCGATGAAGGACGTGGCAAGCTGCGATAAGAACCGGGGAGGCGCTAGCACCCTTTGATCCGGTTATTTCCGAATGGGGAAACCCACCTTTACAGTCTTCCAACTCTGTTTCTTCGGAGACAGCGATTGGCGGATTGTTGAAAGGTATAATGAGCTGAATACATAGGCTTCATTAAGCGAACCCGGGGAACTGAAACATCTCAGTACCCGGAGGAAAGGACATCAACCGAGACTCCCGTAGTAGTGGCGAGCGAACCGGGACCAGGCCAGTGCTCTTGTGAAATAAAGACGAACGATCTGGAAAGGTCGGCCATAGTGGGTGAAAGCCCCGTAGTCATCAAA
>NZ_JAEPWN010000034.1 GCF_016654005.1 Brevundimonas nasdae
TGACGTGCCTCTGAGTTTTCATCCAGCGGCGACCAGAGTCCTTGGGTTAGTTACGCCTCGCAGCGTGGGGTGAGCAACAGGCCGAGCCGCGCAGCTTTCATACTGCGCAGCGGATCGGCCTGTTGCGGTCAGACTGGCGGCAAAGGCCTCCGGGGTGAGGTAGCCGATCGACGAGTGCGGTCGGCGGGTATTGTAGTCCAGCGCCCAGGCAGCGACCTTCTGGCGGGCGTGATCCAGACTGAAAAACAGGCTCTCGTTGAGCAGTTCGTCGCGCATGCGGCCGTTGAAGGATTCCACAAACCCGTTCTGGGTCGGCTTGCCGGGCGCGATGTAGTGCCAATCGACGCCATGATCCTGCGCCCAGGCCAGGATGGCCGTGGACGTGAACTCCGTGCCGTTGTCGCTGACGATCATGGCAGGACAGCCCCGCCGAGCGATCAGCGCTGTCAGCTCACGCGCGACGCGGCGTCCCGAGATCGAGGTGTCGGGGATCGCCGCCAGGCACTCGCGGGTGACGTCGTCGACCACGTTGAGAATGCGGAAGCGGCG
>NZ_JAEPWN010000035.1 GCF_016654005.1 Brevundimonas nasdae
GCATTGGCTCCAACCTGCTGAAAACCGTGAAGCGGGTCATGGCGGGCGAGTACAGCCGCGAACTCTCGGTGAAGGTGTTCGCTGGCCAGTGCCGTCTGGTTGAACTCGGCTTCCGCCAGGGCGGCGCCCCTGGATATGGGTTACGCCGGGTGCTGATCGACGAGCAAGGCAAACCAAAGGGCGAACTATCTCGTGGAGAGCAGAAAAGCCTCCAGACCGACAGGGTTATCCTCGTTCCAGGTCCCGAGGACGAACAGGCTGTCGTCCGGCGCATGTATGGCATGTTTGTCGAGGAGCGCCGATCGGAACGGGAGATTGCGGACGTACTGAACGCCGATGGACTGCGCACCGATTGTGGATCGGCGTGGAAAAGGGACCCCGTTAGCGGTGTGATCGGCGTCGAATAAGGACCCCTCATTCCTGAGGTCTAACGGTGGCGGCTTGGCGG
>NZ_JAEPWN010000036.1 GCF_016654005.1 Brevundimonas nasdae
AACAAGACCTAAAAGCTCAGGGGAGCCGGTCACGTTCTTCCTTTACGATATCAATGCCTGTCGGCGAGCGCCGACGGGCAATACTTGATGCGATCTACGAGCTTTGGCGGGGCGCGCCACCGCTTTCAAAGCGGAGCCTCTGGTCAAATGCCCCTCGCCGCACGGCGAGTGGTGGAGCCAGACGGAGTCGAACCGACGACATCCTGCTTGCAAAGCAGGCGCTCTACCAACTGAGCTATGGCCCCATTCCTTCGAGGAATAGTGCGAAGCCCAGGAGAGCTGTCATCGATACTGCCTAGGCTGGAGACCAGCCCCAGCAAACCAGAATGACCTGGTAGGCCCGGGCAGACTCGAACTGCCGACCTTACGC
>NZ_JAEPWN010000037.1 GCF_016654005.1 Brevundimonas nasdae
CCGACCTTACGCTTATCAGGCGTACGCTCTAACCACCTGAGCTACGGGCCTATGGCAGCGACAGCCAGGTCGAATGACCCAGGCTCGCGATCGCGTCACCAACACAACAACCCGTATGGCTGATGTCTCAGTGACGAAAGAGGAAAGAGAAACGGAGACGGCGGCGTTCCGCCGTTTATTGGAGCTTCAATAAAGAACCCTCGTGAGAGAGCCTCTGGAGAAGCATCCTTAGAAAGGAGGTGATCCAGCCGCAGGTTCCCCTACGGCTACCTTGTTACGACTTCACCCCAGTCGCTGACCCTACCGTGG
>NZ_JAEPWN010000038.1 GCF_016654005.1 Brevundimonas nasdae
GGCCCGGGCAGACTCGAACTGCCGACCTTACGCTTATCAGGCGTACGCTCTAACCACCTGAGCTACGGGCCTATGGCAGCGACAGCCAGGTCGAAAGACCCAGGCTCGCGATCGCGTCACCAATACAACAGCCCGAATGGCTGATGCGTCAGTGACGAAAGAGGAAAGAGAAACGGAGACGGCGGCGTTCCGCCGTTTATTGGAGCCTCAATAGACAGTCTCGTGAGAGACGGCCTGGAGAAG
>NZ_JAEPWN010000039.1 GCF_016654005.1 Brevundimonas nasdae
CGCGCGCAGCGAGGCCGTCAGCCCGCCGCACCGGATGAAGAGCGACAGGCGCAAGCGACAGCGAGGCCGTTAGGCCATCGCGCGTCGCCAAGCCCTGAGCGGGCCCAGCTGGTCGGGTAGGCAGGCCGTCGCGTCGCCCTGGTGGGCGGCGTGGCCGAAGGCAGGCCGTCGCCGGATCCTGCTCGATGACGCGAGCGAGCGAGGCGGCCGAGGCCGAAGGCCAGGA